>NZ_BDHH01000017.1 GCF_001748365.1 Fusibacter sp. 3D3
GATTATGAGAGTGGAGATATCTATTGTGAAGAGCACGAAACATACGATGCACAAACATTTCTTGGTTTTCTGAACAATGTACTTGAACGGTATTCTGGTAAAATTGTTATGGTTCTTGATAATGCAAGGATACACCACGCCAAGTTACTTCAGCCTTTTCTTTTAGAAAATTCCCATCGACTTGAGTTAATGTATCTACCTCCGTATAGTCCAAATCTAAACTTGATAGAAGGTCTCTGGGGTTGGCTTAAAGAAAAAGTCATCAACAATGTTTTTTATAACAAGACATATGAGATTAGAAAGAATGTCTCTGCTTTTCTAACAGAAATTGCAAAACATCCACATATTATTATAGATCGGTTATGTGTCCAATTGTAAATTATTAAAATTTAATTCAACTTATATAGATTACCCAAAAGCACTTTTTCATCACTGATAACGACACTATTTTCCTCTGTTTTAAATGTTTGTACTTTTTCAATGATTGAATTTGATTTTAACCGTGTTACAAAGTAAATCTTTTGTTCACAGTAAATATCAAATTTCTTATAATCCACATAAGCGCGGTCCATTACATTGATAGCACCTTCTTCGGATATCACCAAATTGTCCATTTGCTTTTTATCTGCTGGACGTGCATTCGTTATGATCGCTTTATCTGGCAAACTAATATCATCGCAAAATTTCAATCGCAAATGGAGCTTGATCCCACTTTTTGTTTTTCGAAAATCTGCCCATGGATACTGAGTTATACACATACTTATCGTTGATGAATCAATCATATACAAATTACCTAAAGAGGATTTAACTGCATTTGGCTTCAAATAGATATGTGCATCTTTGACGACTTGATTAAACATCTGCTTCATATGATTTGGATTGAGACTGTTCAATTTTCTAGAAATTTGTGAATGACTTGCGGACTCAAGACCTATCGCATTTTGTAAGTCAACTGAACTATTCAAGTGTTTTGATAGTGCTCTGACTGATTCAAATTCCATAATTTGAGCAAATATCATAAGCGAAATAAATCGTGAACTGGTCAATTTCTTGATATACTTATCAATTCCAAAAGATTTTAAAATTGTTAGTGACTCTTGTAATGAATTTATGATAAAATTAATTGTGGTGTTCTTGTTCATATTTTTTTATCCTTTCTTTATTCAAGATAGTTTAGAAAAATTTTGAGCAAGAACTATTTTTATACTCATTCCTAGTTTACCATATTATTCAATTCAAAAAAATACTTGACTTTCTGTTAATTTTTTTTATGCAACACTAGTGATACAAAGTATCGTAGTATAGGTCTTAGTTCAATCCCAGATGCTCCACGCAAAGGTAGACCAAGTCGGTTAACCGAAGAGCAAGAGGCTACAATAAAAGACCTCATTTTAAACAAAACCCCCGCCGATGTTGGTTTTGTAGCTAATTTCAATTGGACAGCTGGAATTGTAGCAGAATATATTTTGAGAGAATTCAAAGTTCAATACAGCATCAAAGGTATCACGTTGATATTGTCTAGACTGAATTTATCATTCACACGTCCTACGTACACGTTAGCTAAAGCTGATCCCCTAAAGCAAGAGCAATTTCGCAAGGCATTTATTGATGTTAAAAAAAATTGATAAACGGTGAAATCCAACACATACTATTCGAGGATGAATCTATGATTCGAGATTACCAAGCGATCGGAGCTACATGGTTTGAACGCGGCAAACAAAAAATCATAAAGACGTATGGAAAGCATCGTGGCGTAAAACTAGTGGGCTGTTTAGATTATGAGAGTGGAGATATCTATTGTGAAGAGCACGAAACATACGATGCACAAACATTTCTTGGTTTTCTGAACAATGTACTTGAACGGTATTCTGGTAAAATTGTTATGGTTCTTGATAATGCAAGGATACACCACGCCAAGTTACTTCAGCCTTTTCTTTTAGAAAATTCCCATCGACTTGAGTTAATGTATCTACCTCCATATAGTCCAAATCTAAACTTGATAGAAGGTCTCTGGGGTTGGCTTAAAGAAAAAGTCATCAACAACGTTTTTTATAACAAGACATATGAGATTAGAAAGAATGTCTCTGCTTTTCTAACAGAAATTGCAAAACATCCACATATTATTATAGATCGGTTATGTGTCCAATTGTAAATTATTAAAATTTAATTCAACTTATATAGGAGCATTCTTAAAAAGTATAAATCGGAAAAAACATTGAATCAAAGCGTATACTCAGTCCGCTTTGATTATGCCGTTGCATTTTCGTGGTCAAGCTATTTTCAATTTTCGCTTGCAGAAACCATATCGACATCAATGTGATTTCCGTGTATAATCAAGGAAATAACATTAAAGAGGTGACGAAATGTCTGATTTAAAAAATGATAAAAGCACTTTAGAAGATTCATGTGGCTGTGGCTGTGGTCATGCTCATGACCACGATCATGATCATGAGCATGTTCAAACCATGACCCTTGAACTTGAAAACGGCGAAAAATTAATCTGTCCGATCATTGAGATCTTTGAAGTAGAAGGCAAAGAGTACATTTCTTTATTGCATCCGGATGAAGATCTTGCATTGCTCTATGGCTTTTCAGAATATGAAGATGATTCTGTGGAACTCACTGAAATCGAAAGTGATGAAGAATATGAGAAAGTCTCTAACGCCTTTAGATTACTAGGTGGCGAAGCGGACTGAGTATACGCTTTGATAGGGCTGTTGAGAAATAAGCGTATTAATCAAAAATAGAAGCAAAAACAAAAGTACCTCAAGAGAAGTTGTTTAAAAAACTTTTCTTGAGGTTTTTTTTATATGGTTAGGGTGTCAAAAGTCAGTTTCGCATTAACCCTCTACCATATGCTGTATCGCGTACTTCTCGTAAACGACATCATATGGTAGAGGGTTGCTCAACTTTTGGATTTGACACCCTAACCTTATATATTTAATTGCACAGTTTGTTATGGATGAGTGGTTACATATTATTGTTTACTTACTCCAGTAAAAAGGGTTGATAGAGCATCATAATAACTTCTAATTCATCGGAATCCAATGATTTCTTGACTAAAGCAGATTCAAATGTGATTGATTTGATACCGCTCTCTTGAAGAAAAGAGTCATCAAGTTCAAAATGATGATGTATTTTTTTACCTGTTTCATTTGTGGTAACACTTAAATCACTGGTCAAATAATTGAATTCAGAAAAAGGAAATACGATCGTATATTCATAATCATCATCTTCTGAGATTACATAGTATTCATCAGAAGATTGCTCTCTAACCTCGCTATTAAAGGCATCAAGGGTTACAGTGCCCACATTGACAAGATCTCGTCTCATTTTCACATCAGACATTTTTTCAAGATAGTAGTCATCTAAATCATAATATTGAAGTCCAATTTTAATCCGATTAAAATGCTCAATATATGAATCAATAGTTAAAATAATTTTTTTAGCTTTGCCATCATAACGATAAGTTGAAGGTGTTAACGTATAGACCAATTCATCCTTATTAAAAAGATATACTTCATCTGTAATCGTATCAAGTTGTATGGGAATGCTGATAATTTTTTCATTTTTAAGATCATCAAAGAATAACAGTTCAATGCCTTTATTGAACTGACTTGATAATGGTTTAGAGGTACATCCTGATATTGTAAGTATAATTATCAAAAAAAATAGGCGTATTTTTAATTTATTTTTAGTTATCATATAGCCAATATTCAGTACCGTATTTATTATAACTCCCTGCATAATAATTGGTGATATTGCCTCCGTTTTGATATGGATAAATCCATTGCTTATTCATAACTTTACAAGCACTTACTAATTCTACAGACCTTTGTGGTGGTACTGTAACGGACATTGTATAAACTTTTCCCCACTCTTGGCCAACACTAGCACCCATGGAGGCTTCTGCTACGCCTTTGAATCCAAATTCAACAGAGCCACTTATCTCGTAATTTGTAAATGAAGATGTTGCCAAAGTGGCATCAAGAGAGATATCTTTTGATTTATTTGTAAAGATATCTCTATCATAACCTCTGTAAATAAATGAATTGTTATTATTGCTCCACTGGTTTACTGGATATGGATTAGAAAACAACCTCATGAATGACGAGTTTTTAAGTGTAGTATTTAAGAGCTCTAATTCCCTATCGTTGTGAATAACTGGAATGCCATCTAAATACATGATCCCACCAATGGTTTCTTCTTTGGGTTTATCAGTGAAATCTGAGTCTTCAGTTGTGGCAAAAACACTCCCCATATTTAACATAAATACGAGCAATAAAATAAATGTTATTTTTTTCATAATTTCTCCTTCGATTTAAATAAATGTAATTTTGAGTTAATTGGAAACAATGTTATTCTTTTATACCTCCTTTACAATATAATTTATCAATGGAACCATTTAATATAGAGTTAAATATTAATGGATGCCATGGCTTTATCATAACACAAATATTAAAAATTATCTATAAAATGGCCTATTTGGAACAAAATGCGTCCTAATTGGAATTTAGTTGATAAGCGGTTTATAAGCTTGCTTATAGAGCTCACAACTTTTGATCAGTTCGCTATGGGTGCCTTTTGCAATGACTCCGCCGCCAGCCATAACATAAATAATATCCATTTGATTCATTTGAACCAATCGATGTGTGATCCAGATGAGACCTCGGTCATCCAGTGAGAAAAGGTTTTTAAGTACTTTTGATTCTGTCTCGATGTCAAGCCCTGTGAAGGCTTCATCTAAAATGAGATAAGGGGATTTACGAAGTTGTGCGCGTGCAAGTCCGAGACGTTGCTTTTGGCCGCTGGATAGCGTCGTAATCCCCCGCTTCTAACTTTTGGGATAGGGTTAAAAAGGCAGGTGCGGATAAGTAATCGTTACATTTTACAAAAAAAGCAAAATACCCCCTCTGAAAATTTAGAAAGAGAGAGGGATCCGTATGGGGATAATAAAATGTAAAGAATGGTGATGTCTGATGGAATGAGGTTAGGATCATATAAGACTAAATTAAAATCAGATTGAGATTATGGGCGAGGTTATTCATTACAGAAGGCTGGTGATTGTACCAAATTTTCAAGATGGTGGATCAAATCAAGATTATAGTGAGCAGGCGCCATTATCTTGAGTTCGGATAAAGCTTCTTCGTATGTTTTTGATTTTTTATAAACGCGGTCTGTAGTCATGGCATCAAAACTATCTGCCAAAGCTAGAATACTTGCTTCTAAAGTAATGGCATCATCTTTTAAACCATGTGGATATCCCGAACCGTCAGGGCGTTCATGATGATTGAGAATGATATTTGCAACTTCCTCATCCATTTCCTTGAGGACGATTTCATAACTGTAGACAACATGTTTTTTCATAATTTCATTTTCAGCAGGCGTAAGCTTTGCATTTTTATTTAAGATAGAGTCTGGAATTTGAGTCTTGCCAATATCATGAAAAGTAGCAGCCAATAAAAGATGTCTTGTGGCAGTGGCACTTAGCTTGAGCTGTTTCGCTAGATGAGCACATATGCGTTTGACATTTTTAGAATGCTGATAAGTATAATGATCTTTATTTTGTAATGTTTCAAGTTGCTCATGGAGTTTTGTATGCATTTTTTTGGAGAGTTCATATTCGCCAGATCGTGATGCAAAAAAAAGAAGTACAGTATCTTCAACAGCTGTTAATGAGAAACTTTCTTCAAGGTTTTGTACTTCAAAATAATCACCTGGACCCAAAATTTCTGAGTTGTTTTCTAGATACCCAGTAATAATGTAATAGAATTCATACGTATCGGGTATAATGGAAGGCTTTATGAATAAAAAGCCGCTTTTTTTGATATCAAACTGTACAATTTCAACGCCATCGTTGGTACCGAGTAGAGTGATTAATCCGCGGCTAGAATTGTCTGCTTTGATTTTTTTACCAAATTTTTTAAGTTCCATAAACACCTCTTATTCTGTGAGCGTATCGATTATTAGAATAGTATTTTAAATTATTGTAACATATCTGAAGTGACCATAAAAGCCAATATTGTGGAACCCAAATGTATCAAAGGATGCCTAAGTGATCTTTTGCTTCAGGTAATCGATCGTTATAAGCTGCATAAAAAGTCTGCTGCTCATCGAGGTCCATGCGGTAGAATGTATTGAGAAGATAAGTGTTAAGTACTTTTAGTTCCTGATCATCATGTATAAATTTCACGCGAAAGGTAAGTGCTTTAATGAGTTTATACCATGAGAGAATAAAAGCTTTATTTTCATTATAGTGATCAATACCGATCCAATCCATCACTTTAACATCAGTCAAATGAGATTTCATACAGGCATCTTTCTGCAAAAAGTATTTAAAATTATCATCTTCATATACTCTCCCTAGTGGAAATAAACGACAAATATTAGGCCGATTTGCGTGAATTGTACATCGATCTTCTTGATTCAAAAAGCTACAGCGTTCAGATACTTTATGCATTTTCAAATGAGGTAAAACAAGCTTGCCATGTGGATGAAGTTCAAATTTATCTTCTAAAAGTACGTCAAAGGTGATCTTCAGATGACTTGAAATGTTGTAAGCGTCAAATGGATTTAGGGTAACCAAATCACCAACGTTGTGACAGCAAGCACTACAGCCATGACAACCGCCTGTATTTGCTTTTACCAGGTCATTTATGTCATATCTTTTGCCATCGGAAATGTCTTCTAATATTATATTTGTTTTCATATATTCACCTTTCAATAAGACGATCAGATCACTTAAAATAAATGCACAAAAGCCTTTGAGTTTTTATTTTTACTCAAGGGCTTTTATAATTAATGAATATGGGAAAGCATTCTATCCCAATCTCATCTTAAAATCTTGATAGCCAAATTGACGTACGATTTGACAGTCGCCATTTTTATCTTGGATTGCAATTGAGGGTAATGCCATACCATTAAAGGTGTTGGTCTTCACCATGGAATATATCGCCATGTCACCAAAGACCAAGCGATCACCGCTTTTTAGAGGTTGATCAAAAGTGTAATCTCCAATCACATCCCCAGTGAGACAAGTGTTGCCACCAAGGCGATACATATATGGCTTTTCACCGAGTTCACCCGATCCAAAAAGGGGTGGCCTGTAAGGCATTTCTAAAACATCGGGCATGTGACAAGCGGCTGAAGTGTCCAAAATAGCAATAGACATGCCGTTTTGTTGAATATCCAGTACGGTTGTAACCATGTAACCTGCATTGAGTGCTACGGCTTCACCGGGTTCTAAATAGACCTGTAAGCCGTACTTGTCTTGCATGTGATTAATACATTTTTCAAGCAAGGGTATATCATAGTCTTCTCTGGCGATGTGATGTCCACCACCGAAGTTAATCCATTCCAGTTGCGGTAACCAAGTGCCAAACTTTGCTTCGATCACGTTTAAAGTCGATTCCAAATCGTCAGAGTCTTGTTGGCAAAGGGTGTGGAAATGAAGGCCTGAAATGCCTTCTAGGAGCTCAGGTTTAAAGTGCTCTAAAGTCACGCCAAAACGAGAACCCACTGCACAAGGATCATAGATGGCATGACCGACTTGAGTGGAGTGTTCTGGATTAATCCTCAAGCCCACTCTTTTGCCTGCTTTTAGCACTTTATCTTTAAACTGCTCTGATTGAGAGAAAGAATTAAAGACAATGTGATCGCAGAGCTCTATAATTTCATCCATTTCTTCTTCGCGATAAGCAGGGGAGAAGACGTGATTCTCCTTCCCCATCTCTTCAAATCCAAGACGCGCCTCATATAAACCGCTTGCCGTGGCACCGTCCAAATATTCACCAATCAATGGATATAGTTTATACATGGAAAAAGCTTTTTGAGCTAAGACGATTTTACACCCAGTGCGCTCTGACACACCATTCAAAATTTTTAAATTCTTTTCAATTAAAGCTTCATCTACAATAAAGCAAGGTGTAGGTAATTCTGAAAATTTCATATTAATCTACCATTACAGGATTAAAGCTCTCTTGCCATGGAAGGCCCCATTTGCCAAGTTCCTCCATAAATGGATCTGGATCAAACTCCTCAACAGTGTAAACGCCTTTTTTATCCCATTTGCCAGTCATGAGCATCATAGCGCCGATCATTGCAGGGACGCCAGTTGTATATGAAATCGCTTGTGAGCCTAATTCTGCATAACAAGCTTCATGATCACAGACATTGTAAACATAGTAAGTTTTGTCTTTGCCCTCTTTTTTACCACGGAAGATACAACCAATATTGGTTTTACCTTTAGTACGAGGACCAAGCGATGCAGGATCTGGTAATACTGCTGCTAAGAATTGTAACGGAATGATTTTTTTACCTTCGAACTCTATAGGCTCTATAGAAGTCATGCCAACATTTTCAAGGCATTTTAAGTGCGTAAGGTAGCTTTGACCGAAAGTCATGAAGAAACGGATGCGTTTAACACCTGGAATATTGATTGCGAGTGACTCAATTTCCTCATGGTGTAAAAGATACATATCTTTTTGACCCACTTCTGGAAAGTCGTAAACACGTTTGATTGCCATAGGTTCAGTTTCAACCCATGCACCATTTTCCCAGTAGCTGCCGTTAGCAGTGACTTCGCGGATATTGATTTCAGGATTGAAATTGGTCGCAAAAGGATAGCCATGATCGCCACCGTTACAGTCTAGGATATCGATATATTCGATTTCATCAAAATGATGTTTAAGCGCATGTGCAGAGAAAACGCTTGTAACACCTGGATCAAAACCACTGCCTAAAAGTGCTGTGATACCAGCTGCTTCAAAACGCTCACGGTAATCCCATTGCCATTTGTATTCGAATTTTGCAGTGTCGTGCGGTTCGTAGTTGGCAGTATCTAAATAGTTGGTTTTAGTTGCCAAACAAGCGTCCATAATCGTTAAATCTTGGTATGGCAACGCTAAATTCATTACAAGATCAGGTTTTTCAGCTTGGATTAACGCGATCAATTCATCTACATTATCTGCATCCACTTTTGCAGTTGTAATTTTTGTTTTGCTACCTTCTAGTTTTGCTTTTAAAGCAT
Organism: Fusibacter sp. 3D3; assembly: GCF_001748365.1. Lineage (GTDB taxonomy): Bacteria > Bacillota > Clostridia > Peptostreptococcales > Acidaminobacteraceae > Fusibacter_A. Next base: position 9,029 of record NZ_BDHH01000017.1, read on the forward strand.
CACATTTTGATTTCGTACGGCTTGCGATGCAAATTTCCTCGAATACGGCGCTGTTTTGAACACATTTTTGGATGGCAACCTGAGCCACACCACCACAACCAATAACAAGTGCTTTTCCCATTTTTACTCTCCTTAATTAAACAAATTTTTTATTGGGCTTATGCCCACTGGTATAATCATATTTGAGCCATCTTCGATGGCTCAAACCGATTTTTGCCGACACCTTTCAGCGGTTGAACATCCCTGCGCTTTGCTGGACAAGGACTAACGATTAAAAAAAAACAAGTGTATTCGCATATAAGCGCACAACACTTGTTTACAATATAATTTACATATTAAAAATAGATATATCCATAGCAACAAAGCACGTGGACATACGTTTCATCATTAATATTCAAAATATATTTAGTATCATCAGAGTCTATACAGCAATTAATTACTTTTACCACTCTTATTGACTGTTTCACAAGTTGATGTGCAATATGCACTGGTTATAAAGTAACCAACTTATAAAATTTGAGCTTTTAACTCAATCAATAAAGCAACTAAAGTTGCTAATCGGCATTTGACCCGGCTGTCCGTATGGCCTTCACCTCACTAAAGAAGTGGTCATAATTATCAGCGTTGAAAGATACAAGATTATGAATATTAGTTTTTCACATAACGCACGTTTATTTTACCAAGGAATGCATGGAAAAGCAAGAACAATATTGTTGAAGTTGAAAATTTCATAAATAGACGTACACTTAACATATTTTAATTAAAACGAATATATGTTCTTGTTTTGTTCGATCACGCGGGTTATAATAGATACAAGAAAACCCCCGGAGGCAATAATGACAAAGAAGAATTTGCATGTGAGTCTTGATCCCGAAATTTATGAGACACTACATGAAACTGCAAATATGAATAGTACCTCAATGAACGCCATTGTCAAAGAATCCATCATAAGTTATTTGCACCAAACTCGATCTAAACAGTTACTTAATCGAAGTAATTTTACTTTTATTGATCTATTTGCAGGCATTGGAGGCATGAGATTGGGCTTTGAAAGTGCTGGGGGCAAATGTGTTTTTTCAAGTGAGTGGGATAAATATTCACAAGAGACGTATTTGGCTAATTTTGGAGAAAGGCCAGCAGGCGATATCACACAGATCGATGAGCGTGAAATTCCTGATCACGATGTGCTTGTTGCAGGATTCCCATGTCAGCCTTTTTCGCTGGCAGGTGTGTCTAAAAAGAACAGTTTAGGCAGAGCACATGGCTTTAAAGATAAGACTCAAGGCACTCTTTTTTTTGATATTGCAAGAATATTGGATGCTAAGCGGCCTAAGGTATTTCTTCTTGAAAACGTTAAAAATTTGCGTTCTCATGATAAGGGCAAGACGTATAAAGTCATCATAGATACTTTGAAAGAATTAAATTATCATGTATTTGATGAAGTGATTGACGGGAGCGGGTATGTGCCTCAACATAGAGAACGTATATTTATTGTAGGTTTTGATGCGAATATTTATAAGACGGCGCCTAATTTTCATTTTCCAGAGTCAAACGTCAAATATAGGGTTAGAGATATACTGGAATCAACTGTCGACGACAAGTTTACGCTATCGGATAAATTATGGCTTTATTTGCAAGCGCATGCAGCGAAGCATAAAAAACTCGGAAATGGTTTTGGTTTTGGCATTGCGGACTTAAATGGTGCAACTCGAACACTTAGTGCTCGCTATCACAAAGATGGTTCTGAAATTCTCATCCCCCAAGAAAAGAAAAATCCGAGACGGTTGACGCCAAGAGAGTGCGCACGACTTCAAGGCTATCCTGAAAATTATAAAATTGTGGTGTCTAATACTCAAGCGTACAAGCAATTTGGAAATTCAGTGGTAGTGCCGCTTATCAGTGCAATTTCCAGAGAAATGATTAAGGCCATGGCGGTGGATGAAAGGAAAGTTGAAAATGTCGTATGATATTCATGTGAGCATATCCGAAGCGGAATTAGTGTATTGTAAATTCTTGTCTGCAAATGATGTCGGATTAACGGGTGGACATCAGTCTGGGCCATACGTTGCGAAGTCTGCTGTGTCGATTCTATTTGACAAGCCTTGTTCAAAGGGCACTAATATTACGAAAACAGTTGAAATCAAGTGGCATGATGATAGCAAAACCATTAGCAATTTCAAATATTATGGCACAGGGACTCGGAACGAGTACAGGATCACCTCTTTTGGAAGGGGATTTCCTCATTTTAGAACTTCTAATATTGGTTCTTTGTTCATTCTTTGTAAAATGGACCTTGAGACTTACCGGGGCTATGTTATAGAGGAAGAGACAGAAATAGATGCATTTTTAGATTATTATGGATTGTCACCAGCAGAGACAAATGCTTTACTCACTGTAAACGATTCGATTTCTGTGGAAACTCAAGTGCAGCAATTTTTAGATCAAATAACAGGGGATTTTCCATCTTCTGCAGAGATTGCGCTCAAAGCACGAAGCGTCTTTGAGACTATGCCCCAAAGAGGAAATCTAGCGGACTCTGATATGATGCTTATAAATTGGTTAAAGCATGAATACTTATTGTTTAAAGAAATTGAAAAGAAATTTAACCAAGATATTCTTGAAGTTAAATTTCAGTCGATTGATGCCTTTATCAATCGTGCAAACAGTGTCTTAAATAGAAGAAAGAGTAGAGCTGGGAAGTCTCTTGAAAATCATTTGGCTGAGATTTTTAGAAGAAATGCGCTTAGATTTGTGGACCAAGGGATTACTGAACAAAATAAAAGGCCTGATTTTTTATTTCCAGATGAAGGTACTTATTGGGATGCAGTCTCAACTTTTGATTATGAAAACTTAGCCATGCTCGCATCAAAGACAACTTGCAAAGATCGGTGGAGACAAATCTTAACGGAAGCAGATAAAATTGAGGTGAAGCATCTGTTTACTTTGCAGCAAGGCATTTCTGCTAATCAATTGAATGAAATGAAAAATCAAAAGGTGCAATTGGTGGTCCCTAAGCAATACATTTCTACGTACCCTATGGCATACAGGGATTGGATTTGGGATTTGAGTAAGTTTATTAGCTTTATAAAAGAAAAGCAAAATGATTAAACCCGCAAATATGAGACATGTATCTTATGTATAAGGGCTCAAAAAAGTAAGGACATCTAAAAGTAAGGACATCTAAAGTAAGGACGCCTATAGTTCTCAGGAACTTTAGGCGTCCTTACTTTTTTATTTCATCTCCAAAAGCTTAAGCGTCGGTTAAGAAAACACACAATTGACATCCGAATTACAAAAAGTTCAAAAAAATATTACGGAATGTTCAAAAAAATCAAATTTGGTATCCTAGACTACAACTTATTGATTTCAGAATAGCTATAATCTTTAACAAAGGCGACTATTCAAGTGCGTGTTCCTTGAATAAATTGTTGTCTTAGAAGGGTTTCGCTAAAGATAACAATCTTGTTTTTTTCGATTCCGAGAATCCCTTGATCCATAAATTCATGCAAGACACGCGTCACGGTAACGCGTGAGCAGCCAGCAAGTGAAGCCATTTCATGATGTTTTAAGTGATAAAATTCACAAAAATTGTTGCGCTTGACACCTTCTTGAGAACAAAGGCGTAGAAGTAAAGCGGCAATTTTGCCACGAGAATCTCGAAAAACCGTATCGGAAAGTTGAGATCTTATAATTTGATATTTCCTTATGATACTGAGGATTAAATGGTTATAGAGCTCATGTTGAGCGGCAATTGTCGCCTTGAAAAGCTGTGTCGGAATCATAACAACTTGAGTATCGGTTAGACAAATCACATCGATATCAGGGCTATGTTCCACATAAGAATCAATTTCCCCAAATAAATCGCCAGAAGAAAGCATATAAAGAAGTCTTGAATTGCCATTTTCACTGTAAGTCATCACCTTAACACGACCACCTGTGATCAACATGATTTCATCTCCAAAGGCAATGTTGACAATGGCACCACGCTTATAATATTGGATTTCGCTGACAGAGCCGAAGACTTCCAAAAAAGTTTTTCGGGTTATATCATATTCTTCTCGATTGAATTTTTGATTATAAATTGACCTCACCCCCAAATTCAAAAGATTCACATTTCTAACGAGCTCAGTATTGATTCATTATACTTGTTTGATGCATAGAATTCAAATCTAAAATGAGTATGAACAAAATCAAATTTTGATTTTGAACATATAGATAAAACAAACTTAAATGGAGGGGATTTAAATGAGAAAAAAAATATCGATTTTCCTTGTGGGGGTATTGCTGCTTGTAACGGCGTTAACAGGATGTAGCAGTGCTAAGCCAGAAGCTGCGAGTGGCGCTGAATCCACAAATGGCTCTGAAGCTGCAAGTGGTGCTGAAACCACGCCTGCAGCACCTGCAAAAGACACTCTAATTGTTGCAACGGGCTATGATGCAAAATCGTTGGATCCACATGCAACAAATGACGTCGCTTCATCGAATATCATGGAGCAAATTTATGATACTTTAGTGGTTCTCAATTCAAGTAACGAAGTCGTGGGTTCATTGGCTGAAAAGTTTGAAGTCATTGATGAACTCACTTATAAGTTCTATTTGAAAAAAGGCGTAAAGTTTCATAATGGCGAAGAATTAAAAGCAGCTGACGTTGCTTATACTTTCAAGAGAGCAACTTCGCCTATTGGTGGCTCCATTGCACATATCGTTGGCGATATTGACCCAGAAGGTCTTGAAATCGTGGATGATTATACCATCATCGTTAGAATTAAAACACCGAACTCAGCATTTTTGCCATCATTAACCCATAAAGGGGGCGGTGTCATACTCAATGAAAAGGCAGTTGAAGCGGCAGGCGACGCTTATGCGATGAATCCTGTTGGAACAGGCCCTTTTAAATTTGAAAGCTGGGCAAAAGGGGATCAAATCGTATTGACACGTTTTGATGAGTACTATGGCGAAAAACCATCTTTTAGCAAGATGGTCATAAGAGCTATTCCAGAAGCCACCAATAGAACCATTGAACTCGAAAGTGGTGGCGTCGATATCGCTTATGATATCGCTACAAATGACATCACAAGAATAGAAGAAAATAAAGATTTGAAAATCATTCGTAAAATGGCAAATTCAACGACTTACTTTGCTTTTAATACTTTAAAAGCGCCTTTTGATGACATCAAAGTCAGACAAGCCATAGAATATGCAATCGATACAGAGACCATCGTTCAAGCTGTATGGAGAGGTGTTGGTGCACCAGCGGTAGGTCCAGTGCCACCCAATATCAAATATTTCAACAATGCGCTTGGGAAACCGACCTATGATGTAGAAAAAGCAAAAGCACTTTTGGTAGAAGCTGGTTATCCAGATGGATTTACAGCTAAAATTTGGACAAATGATAAAAAAGCACGTATAGATATGTGTACCATTATTCAAAATCAATTGGCGGAAATAGGCATAAAAACAGAAATTCAAGTGCTCGAATGGGGTGCTTACCTTGAAGGCATCAAAAATGGCGATCATGAAATGTTCATGGTGGGTTGGTCAACTCAGACACCAGATCCAGATATGTCATTATACGGTCCATTTCATTCAAGCCAAAAAGGGAAAAACAATTTTTCTTACTATGATAATCCAAAAGTAGATGCACTTCTCGAAGAAGGCAGAAAACTTGCAGACTCTAAAGAGCGTCAAGCGATTTATGAAGAGTTGCAAACCATTATTCGTGAGGAAGCGCCATGGATTGTTATGGAAAATAGCGAAACCGTTGTGGGTGTACGTTCTAACATCGAAGGGTTTGACCCAAGTCCATTCGGCTATCATGTTTTATACAATGTAACGATAAAATAACAACCATACACCTTAAGTTATAAAGATGTGAGTGTTTATCCAATGCTCACATCTTTTATGAACATAAGGGTTAGGAAAAGGGGGAAGTTTGATGCTCAAGTACTTTGCTAGAAGAATTCTAATGTTAATCCCAGTAATTCTTGGAGTTGCATTTATAGTTTTCTTTCTTCTTTACATCACGCCTGGTGACCCTGCGCGTATCATTTTAGGAGATCAAGCGACGGAAGAATCCGTATTGCAACTCCGTGAAGAAATGGGACTCAATGATCCTTTTTTTGTGAGGTTCGGGAAATATGCATACAATTTAGTGGTGAATCAGGACGTGGGGAAATCCTACGTGACTAAAAGACCCGTTTGGGATGAAATTATGACCGTTTTTCCTGCGACCTTAAAGCTTGCGGGTTCATCGATTTTATTAGCACTTTTAATTGGTATTCCTATTGGCATTATATCCGCTATTAAGCAATATTCCATTTTTGACAATGTGACCATGCTCTTTGCCCTCATTGGGATTTCCATGCCTGTATTCTGGCTGGGGTTATTGCTAATCTTACTGTTTTCGGTTAAGCTGGGATGGTTGCCCTCTTCGGGCTATACCACTTTAAATGCCATGATATTACCAGCAGTAGCACTAGGTGCACAATCCATAGCGATTATCACACGGATGACGAGGTCGAGTATGCTCGAAGTCATTCGTATGGATTATATCCGCATGGCCAGATCCAAAGGACAAGATGAAAATAAGGTGGTTTTCAAGCATGCTCTAGGCAATGCTTTAATTCCCATAATCACGATTGCGGGCCTTCAATTCGGTCGATTACTTGGAGGCGCAGTTTTGACAGAATCTATTTTTTCAATTCCTGGAATTGGCAGATTGATGGTAGAATCCATTAAAATGAGAGATTTTCCAGTGGTCCAAGGAGGCGTTCTCTTTGTGGCCATATCCTTTAGTTTGGTCAATCTACTGGTGGATTTACTGTATGCCTATGTAGACCCTAGAATTAAGTCACAATACAAGTAAGGAGGCCTCATATGAATACCGTAAAACAAAAAAAGAATAAGAAAAAGAGTATTTGGTTGGATGTATGGCGCCGACTCAGAAAAAACAAAATGGCAGTAGGCGGCTTGGTGATTATAATCCTGCTCTTCCTAACGGCAATTTTTGCGGATTGGATTGCACCATATAGTTACGAGAGTCAAGATTTACTCAATATGTTTCAGACCCCGTCATTTGAACATTGGTTTGGAACCGATGAATTTGGTCGGGATATCTTTAGTAGAATCGTGTATGGATCAAGGATATCTCTAGAAGTTGGGTTTATTGCAGTGGGCATATCGCTTATCATTGGGGGCTCAATTGGGGCTATAGCAGGCTATTACGGCGGTCGATTAGAAAATTTATTGATGAGATGCATGGATGTGCTTTTGGCGATACCAGAAATTCTTTTAGCCATAGCAATCGTTGCAGCATTAGGGCCTAGTATTGCCAATCTCATGATTGCAGTGGGGATTTCCTCTATTCCTGGTTATGCGCGCCTTGTGAGAGCTTCCGTGATGTCTATAAGGGAGCAAGAGTTTATAGAAGCTGCAAGAGCTGCGGGTTCTTCAGATTTCAGAATTATCGTGAAGCATATTCTGCCGAACTGTATGGCGCCTATTATTGTTCAAGCGACGATTGGCGTTGCAATTGCGATTTTAACAGCAGCAGGATTGAGTTTTATTGGACTTGGCATACAACCGCCTACGCCAGAATGGGGCTCAATGCTCTCAGGTGGAAGAAGCTATATCCGGGACTATCCACATATGACGTTATTCCCAGGAATCGCCATGATGGTGACGATTTTAGCCCTTAACTTGTTAGGTGATGGACTTCGTGATGCGCTCGATCCCAAATTGAAGAATTAAAGGAGGCTTAATAGTGGCAGAAAAACATTTATTGGAAATTAAAAATCTGACGATTCATTATCAAACAGATTATGGAACTGTCCACGCGGTTGAAGGCTTTAATCTTGAAGTTGGGAACGGAGAGACCCTTGGACTCGTCGGAGAGACAGGCGCAGGCAAAACCACCACAGCTTTTGGAATCATGCAGCTTTTACCAGAACCTGCTGGAAAAGTTGTGGCAGGCGAAATATATTTTAGAGGTGAAAACTTACTTGGAAAGTCTAAAACAGAAATGAAAAAGATTTTAGGCAAACAGATTGCCATGATTTTTCAAGATCCGATGACTTCGTTAAATCCAGTCATGACTGTGGGCGCACAAATAGAAGAGATGATAAAGCTTCATGAACCCGGAACGAAAGAAGAGATCAAAGAAAAAGCGAAAAAAATGCTTGAAGTAGTGGGCATTCCAGCAGTGAGGCAGGATGAGTACCCGCATCAATTCAGTGGCGGGATGAAACAGCGGGTGGTGATCGCCATTGCATTATCTTGTAATCCCATGCTCCTAATAGCAGATGAGCCAACCACTGCACTGGATGTGACCATACAGGCGCAAGTCCTGGATCTGATGAAGAAGCTCAAAGATGATTTTAAGACCTCTATGATTATGATTACACATGATTTGGGTGTGGTTGCAGAAATTTGTGATAAAGTAGCGATTATGTATGGCGGCAAAGTAGTGGAGTATGCCACAAAGGAATCGCTTTATACGAAGCCTTATCATCCTTATACAGTGGGTCTTTTTAATTCTATTCCCGATTTGGATAGTGAACAGGATCGGCTCAATGTCATTGATGGTTTACCACCTGACCCGACAGATATGCCCAGTGGCTGTTCGTTCCATCCGAGATGTCCACATAAGATGCCGATTTGCAGTCAAAAATCACCTTCTAAAGTTGTCGTTGGTTCTGAACATCATGTTTATTGTTACTTGTATGAACAGGAAGGTGCCTTATGAATGAGAAAATAATTGAGGTAAAAGAACTTAAAAAACATTTTAAAACCAAAAGTGGCATGCTCCATGCCGTTGATGGCGTGAACTTTTTTATCAATAGAGGCGAAACGCTGGGACTTGTTGGTGAATCTGGATGTGGCAAATCCACAACAGGACGTGTTTTGCTCAGACTTATACAAGCGAATTCTGGCGAAGTGCTCTTTCATAATGAGAATATTTTAGAGTATAGTAAACCCGATATGAAAAAGATGCGGAAAAATATGCAAATCGTTTTTCAAGATCCTTATTCATGCTTGAATCCGCGATTGACCGTATCAGAAATAATCGCAGAGCCTTTGATTATCAATAAAGTCTACAAAACAAAGGATGAACTGGAAACTCGTATTGATGAACTGATTGGCCGTGTGGGGCTCTCGGAGCGCTTAAAGACTTCATATCCCCATGAGCTAGATGGTGGGAGAAGACAGCGCGTGGGTATTGCAAGGGCGTTGGCGCTCAATCCCGAATTTTTAGTTTTAGATGAGCCCGTTTCTGCACTGGATGTGTGTATTCAAGCTCAAATTTTGAACTTGCTGAAAGATTTGCAAAAAGAACTGGGGTTGACCTATTTGTTTATCGCCCATAATTTAAGTGTCGTCAAGCATATCAGCGATCGTATCGCAGTGATGTACCTCGGCCAAATCATTGAATTGACGGATTACAAAAGCATTTTTAAAGATCCGCTACACCCCTATACACAAGCTTTGTTATCGGCAATCCCAATCCCAAAACTGGGGGTACAAAAAGAGCGCTTAATACTGCGCGGGGATGTTCCAAGTCCCATCAATCCAGCTGAGGGATGTCGATTTGCCGGTCGCTGTGATTACAGTAAACAAAATTGTTTTGAGGAGACCCCAAAATTGATCGAAAGTGAACCGGGCAGATGGGTAGCGTGCCATTATGTCAGGCAGTTGGAGCAAAATTAGAGATCCATTAGAGAGCCATTAAAGAACGCGTTTTATAAAATGGATAAAATGCATCAAATCAATAGAGGAGTAGACTTATATGGAGACACAAACAACATATATTTTGGAATTTATGGAGGCTATATTAGCCATACCGAGCCCAGGAGGCTTTACAGAAACTTGCACCACTTATATTGAAAAAGAATTTGTCGACATGGGTTATGCCGTTGAGCGGACGAACAAAAATGCTTTGATGGTGACTGTGAAAGGCATTGATGATGCAGCACATAAGATGATCGTCGGTCATGTAGATACACTTGGTGCCATCGTCAAAGAAATCAAACCCAATGGGAGATTGTTATTAGCTCAAATTGGCGGTTTCTCTTGGAATGCGGTTGAGGGCGAAAATGTCCTAATCCACCGGACCACAGGTGATCCGATCACAGGGAGTCTAATGCCGATCCCTGCTTCTATTCACATTGATTCAGATCGCGTGAGAACTATGGAACGCACAGATGAAACTGTGGAAGTTCGCGTAGATGCGATGACCGATAATGCCGATAGCACACGTGCTTTAGGGATTGGTGTGGGTGATTTTATATCGTTTGAAACACGATTTGTGCGCTGTGAAAATGGGTTTATCAAATCGCGATATTTAGATGATAAATCAGCAGTTGCCATTATTTTGGGCCTTTGCAGATTGATTAAAGAAAAAAATATAACGCCGAAATATACGATTCATTTTTGCATCAGTAACTACGAAGAAATCGGTCATGGCGTGAGTTATATTCCACCGAAAACAGATGCACTAATCGCCATTGACATCGGTCCAGTTGGTCCTAGACAAACCAGCAAAGAGTCTGCGGTTTCAATAGCGGCTAAGGACAGTAGAACGCCATATGATTATAAATTAAGACAGGAATTGGCAGACGTTTGTGTTAAGCATAACATAGAGCACAATGTCGATGTCTACAACCGATATGGTTCAGATGCAAGTCTGGCTGTCCTACAAGGGTTTGATGTGAATTTTGCTTGTGTCGGTCCTGGTGTTGACAGCACACACCACTATGAAAGAACTCATATTACAGCGATTGAAAATACGGCAAAGCTTTTATTTCATTATGCGATACAGGACTAATCCCCTTTAAAAAACCGCTCTCCTCTAGAACCATTGCATTCTAGAAGGGAGCGGTTTTTTGATTTAATAGAGAACTTTAACGATCGTTACTTGATCTGAGTTTTGAGTTCCTCGAGCAATTGCTCAAGTGCTTCAATGCCTTCTTTTGTGAGTTCAAGTTTAGTATCGATTTGATTAATCAAGGCTTCGAGGGTTTGGAGCGTCAAATCAGATTGTTGCGGATCGCCAAAGAGTCGATCAAGGCCTTCTTTTAGAGTGGTTTCCATGACAATTTGGTCTTCATAGGCAACGATCACGCGTTTCATTTCGGGTAAACTGTTGGCGTTATCCGATTGTATATAGATCGGTTCCACATATAAGAGAGAAGATTCAATGGGCACGACGATTAAGTTCCCTCTGAGCACGCTGGAGCCCTGCTGCCCCCAAAGTGTAAATTGAGGTGAAATGATTGAATCTTGGTCGATTCTAGACTCAATCATAATCGGTCCTTGGATCGTTTTATCCTTAGGGAACCTGTAGAGGAAGACTTCGCCGTAATGCGGGGCATCGTTCCTAGCAACCAACAGAGAGGTCATGTTTGGTTTGCCTTTTGGCGTGTACGGCATGATCAGCGCAAATTCAGCTTTGTCATCGATCTTGAACATCACGTAATTGGACGTCATGGGCTGTACCGCATCCATATATTTTTCAGTTGCAAGATCCCAGACGTCTTCACCATTATAGAAGACCACAGGATTATCCACGTGATATTTTCGGTAAACGGATGCTTGTAGATCAAATAGATCTTGTGGGTATCTCGTGTGTGATTCAAGGCCTACAGGAAATTCGGCTCTGCTTAAAAAAAGTTTTGGAAAGATTTTTTTATAAGTCTGGATCAAGGGATCTTGATCGTCAAATACATAAAAAGCGACCGTGCCATCGTAGGCATCCACAACTGCTTTTACAGAATTTCGAATGTAGTTGACCTCTTGATCTTGAAAATCAAAGCGCTGGGAGTAAGGATAGTAAGGCGTATCGGTGTAAGCGTCTACGATCCAATAGAGTTTACCGTCGGTGTCGTTTAAAACGATATAGGGATTAGAATCCAATTTAATAAAAGGCGCAATGGCGTTGACACGTTCGATGATATTGCGTCGAATAATGATTTTGCTATCACGGGTGATGTTGTTGGAAACTAAAAGTTTGAGGCTTTGTTCTTTATAAGCAAACAAGAGCCGGTTTAAACCGTGAAGCGAGATGCCATCTGTGCCAGAATACATAGTCTCCACATTATCGGAACCACTTGGATAGTCGAATTCCTTCTCCCCTGATCCTACGATGATATATTTCTCTGTTTGTTCGCCAAAGTAGATTTCGGGTTGTGTGATTTGAAGATTTGTCTCTGTGATAGGTGGTATATTTTTAAACAGAAGTTCGGGTTGGCCTTCATCTGTAACTCTGTTCACGGGGGACATGACGATCCCATAGCCGTGTGTATACTTGAGGTATTGGTTGAGCCAAGTCATGGCTTTATTATCAAGTTTGTATTGATTGAGCTCCCTAGGCGTTATAAATACTTGCGTGTATTCACCATCTATGGTATAGCGATCCACATCGATGTCGTAAAAATCGTAGTAGAGTCTGATGCTTTGGATTTGGTTAAAAGTTTGTTTTAGAGGTCTGGCATCATTGATTCGAATATTCTTTATGGTTTCGTCATTTCTCATAATAGAAGCTTGTGTCAGATTTTCGGCATATGGATATTCTACGAGATCAACTGTATCTAGATTATAAGCTTTCTGAGTGAACTTGATATTATAATTTAAATACTCGGTCTCTTTGGAAATTTCATCGGGTTCAACAATGAGTTGTTGAACGACGCCTCCTGCTATGGCAAACACAAACCAAGCGACGATTAAAGTGATCGGTCCAACCGCAAACAAGCGGAGTTTGTTTTTATGAAAGGCTATAAGCGTCAGTACTGCTGAAAATACAGCAAGCAACGCATAAGCCCTATAAGACCAAATCGTAACGGCAATATCCGTATAGCTGGCGCCAAAAGCCACGCCGCGCGTTGAGTAGAGCAGTTCAAAAGTATTGGTTAAATAGAAGCCCCCAAGGAGTAAGAAACAACAGGCGAGCAAGTAACTGATTTTTTTGAAGAGACTTCTCAAAAAAGGGCCCTTTAAGCTATTGGAGATCGAGTCCAGTGTGATGTCCATAACATTAGCATATCTTTGGTTGATCAACATAAATTCAAGGAAAGCAGTGCCTAGAATGATCATGCCTAAAAAGAAGATCAGTAGGCCCATGAGCGTTCTCAAAAAAGGGAGTACGAAAATGTAAAAACTAATATCCAAATGATAGATGGGATCCGCTTGACTAAAAGAAACGGCGTTGATCATCTTGAGGAAATCAAGCCACAAGCTGTTTGAAATCACGAGAGCGAAAAGTGCACCGATACCAAAACCCACTAGAGCATTGTATTTCTTAACGGGGCTCTCTTTAACCGTAACATCGTGAAGTCTAGGATAAGCCAGATAGGACTTGTAAATCATACGAAAATAAAGGGTTAAAAATAAGCTAAAAAACAACCAAAGCGGTATAAAAAGCGCAAATTTTGTGAAAAGACGCGTTAAAAACACACTCTCAAAGTGGAGTGATTTAAACCACAGAAAATCGGTAATCAAACCGATGCCTTTGCCAAAAATAAACGCCAGTAAAGCCACGAGGCCGATTAAAAGCCTTATCAGATTTTTTTTCGGATTAAACATAAGTGCCTCCATTTTAATTCTATAAAAACATTTTTTATCTTCTACATAAGTCTATACCCGAATTCGTCATTTAAATGACTATTAATTCATATTTTTAGTTGTAAAGTGAACGGAATAAGGGTATGAAGTAGATTATATAAATAATTTTAAGAATCTATGACAGTGCGGGAGAATTCATATGAGGCTTATGAGCAGATATAAAATTAGGACACGACTCTATATGGTGATGGCATTTACGATAATTTCGATTTTATGCATTTCGATTTACGCGCTAAACACGACCAGAAAAGTGGGCGATTTAGTCAATCAAATAAAAGAGCATCCTCTGGTGGTATCTAATTTAGCAGGGGATTCTAAACGCCTTCTTACAGAGATTCTTATAATTTATCAGGAGGCCCTTATAGAAATGGCGCCTTCAAAGCAACGTGAATATGAAGAAAAGATTGCGGATTACGAGAACGAATTGAATACAAAAATGTTGACGATACAAAGTTTGATTCTCGGCATAGAGGGTCAGGTTCTCGCCAAGGAAACGTCAAATAACATAGAAAGATGGCACAATAGCAGGGCAGATGTAATGCATCATATCTACGATTTTAATCAACATGAAACGGCTAAAATTGATTTTATTAACAGTTTGCAAAGTGGGCAGCAGGATCTTCAAAAACAACTGAATGACATTCAAGTTTATGCAAAGAACAAAGCTGAAGGGATGAATAAGCAGGCCGCTGAAATTGAGAAAAAAGCATGGAATGATATCATTGTAATAGGGACCCTTTTGGTCGTTTTACTTTTGGGGTTCATGATACAGATCATCAAAAATATTTTGGGCTCTTTGAATAGGCTCAAATCAACAATGGCGAATAGTGTGGAAGCCAATAAATTTTTAAAAGTAGAATGGGTTGGAGATGACGAAATAGCAGACGTATCCAAACATTACAACACTTTGATAGGTCAGTTGGAGACGCAGTTTAATATGAGGATTGGCTTGAGTGAATTATCAAATGCAATTTCTGGAGAGTTGAGTTTAGAGATGCTTTCTCGGGAATCTATATCTGCGCTCGCCACTTTTACGGCATCTGGTAATGGTGTTTTGTATTTGCATGATGATGCACAAGAAGCGCTTCATTTGACCGCTGCCTATGCTTTTAATGAAAAACAAAAGTTGATGAAAAAAGTTGAACTTGGGGAGGGCTTAATTGGACAGGTGGCTCTTGATAAGAAGGCTATTTTGATAGAAAATAGGACTCTAAGTGAAGGTTTAATCAACACAGGCATGATCAGCATAGAGCCACTCAATGTTATTGGGATGCCTCTTATTTTTGAAAATCAACTCTATGGTGTTTTTGAATTGGCTTCATTTGAAGCTTATGATAACTCAAAGAGAGAGTATCTCAAGTTTGCGGCTGAAATGATTGCTATTAGAATCTATTCGACCACTCAAAGGGAAAAAATACACCTTTTGCTGGATGATGCAAGAGATATAAATGCACTACTAGAAGTTCAAAAGCAGGAAGTTATCCAAAAATCAGAGGAATTGACACGAAATTATGAAGTACTTGAAGCGCAGTCTAGGACACTGAAAGCATCAGAAGAAAAACTTCAGATACAACAAGAAGAGCTTCGAGTCACAAATGAAGAACTTGAAATCCATGCAAGGCAATTAGAAGAGCAGAAAAAGCGCTTAAATGAAAAAAATAAAGCTTTGGCCATGGCACAAGAAGAGCTTGTGAAAAAAGCAGATGCTTTAGAAGTGACTAATAAATACAAGTCTGAATTTTTAGCGAATATGTCTCATGAGTTGAGAACGCCTCTGAACAGCATCTTGGTTTTGTCACAACTTTTAAGAGACAAACCAGAAAATACCCCTTTATCAGAAAAAGAAACAGAGTTCGCCAGTACGATTTATTCAGCAGGTGAAGATTTATTGACATTGATCAATGATGTGTTGGATTTGTCTAAAATTGAGGCTGGAAAATTAAATATTCAAAAAGAAAAAGTATATTTAGAGGGCATTATAGCGAATAACAAAAAATTATTTGACCCCATGGCGGAGTTAAAAGCGTTAGATTTGAGATTCACTATTGACTCTGAATTGCCTGAATATATTGAATCTGATGGATTGAGATTGAATCAGATTATTAGAAACTTAGTTTCAAACGCCATTAAATTTACGTCAGAAGGTCATGTTGGCGTTCAAATTAGAAATTTGAAACCAGAAGAAGCAGACAAACTCATGATTTTAGAGTCAGATTATATTGTCTTTGAGGTTAGCGACACAGGCATTGGCATTCCTGAAGATAAAATGGAGGCCGTGTTTGAAGCGTTTAGGCAATCAGATGGCACTACGAGTAGAGAATACGGAGGTACTGGACTTGGGCTCACCATTTCTTTAGAAATAGCACATCTTTTAGGGGGCTATGTCCTTCATGAGAGCGAGGAGCACATCGGCAGTCAATTTTTACTGGTTATGCCGAAGATGCCTATTGAAAAGAAGTCAACGCTTGAGGGATTGGAAAAGGAGCGTGCATCAAGTGAAACTGAAATAATAGGAGAACAAATTGAAAAACCTGAAAATAAAACTGAAAAGCGGAAAGAAAATAAAACTGAAAACGAAAAGCGGTTGTTGATTATTGAAGATGATCCCACCTTTACACAAATCATTTCGGATTTAGCTGAAGAAAAAGGGTATACAGTAAGTAGCGTGCAGAGTGGCAAGAGGGGTCTTAAACGCGCTCAGGCATGGCAACCCGTTGCAATTGTTGCAGATATAGAACTGCCAGATATGGATGGCATGGCACTGGCAAAGATGCTTTCAGAAGACAAGGTGACTGAGCATATTCCGATCCATATTATATCTGGTGCTGAAGTCATCAGTGGCTTGAACTCTTTTGGCGAAATGCCTAGAAGTATCGTTGGTTTTTTAAAGAAACCCGTAGATATAAAGTCTATTTATAAAACTTTATCCAAACTTGAAAGTGTTGATATGAAAGGGATGAATCAAATATTAGTCGTCGGCAATTGTGGCGATGAGGATTTCGAAAAATTCGCACAGCTTGGGCAGTTCAGGATAAAAAAAGTTTTGACAGGGAAAGAAGCTCTCGTTGAACTGGAATCACAGACGTTTGGTTGTCTTATTTTAGATATCAAGCTATCTGATATCAGTGGCGTTGACTTTATGAGCACTTTAAGAGATTCCAGTTCGATTCAAATCCCCGTGATTATCTACACGGATGAGGCAATAGATTTAGATGAAATTGATGGTATCAATCGATATGCAGAAACGCTTATTTTAAAAAGCCAAAGATCCAGAGAGCGTTTGGTGGATGAAGTCTCTTTGTTCTTGTTTGATATTAACAAAAATGAGAGGTCTAGAATGTCACCACAAGTTTTCGTAGGCGATGATAAAAAGGCGTTGCTGGGCGTACGCATTTTACTAGCAGATGATGATAATCGAAATGTGTTTGCATTAAGTCAGCTGTTAGAACGAAGTGGCGTACAAGTGATGGTGGCAAAAGATGGCGTGGAAGCGGTTGAAAAATTTGAAGAAAACGAAATTGATTTGATTCTCATGGACATCATGATGCCTAAAATGGATGGTTTTGATGCGATGAGGTGCATTAGAGAGTCCTCAAAAGGACAAAATATCCCTATTATTGCATTGACAGCTAAAGCCATGATTGAAGATCGGGATAAGTGTATTGATGCAGGTGCAAACGATTATTTAATAAAACCTGTGGATACACAAAAGCTATTGTCAATGATTAAAGTGTGGCTCTCATGATGACTGAAGTTCAGCTTAAAAATGATGAAGATATTGAAACAGCTGTTTTTATTGAGGCCATCAAATTAAAATACGGCTATAATTTTAGTGAATACTCAAGGGACCATATCAAAAGACGTATTCAAAACAGATTGGTTAAAAGCGATTGCAATAATATTATGGAGCTGGCACACAGAGTCATTAAAGATGAATCCTTGTTCGAAGAAATTTTATCGGACTTTTCAATTACCGTGACAGAAATGTTTAGAGACCCAGCGTTTTTTAAGTATCTTAGAAATGAAATTGTGCCTGTTTTGGAAAGCTATCCTCAAATCAAAATATGGCATGCAGGATGTTCTTCGGGTGAAGAGGCTTATTCCATGGCCATTATTCTTAAAGAAGCGGGCCTCTATGACCGATGTCAGATTTATGCCACTGATTTTAACCGCTGTGTATTGTCAAAAGCGAAGGCTGGTATATACGATTTGGAATCAATCAAAACGTATACTCATAATTACAATTTATCGGGTGGGATTTATTCCTTTTCGGATTACTATATTGCAAAATATAAACATGCGATTTTGGACTCAGATTTGAAACGGCATATTGTGTTTGCAGAACACAATTTAGTGACAGATGGCTCTTTTGGAGAAATGAATTTGATCATGTGTAGAAATGTTCTAATCTATTTTGAGAAATCGTTACAAAATAAAGTGAATCATTTGTTTGTGAATAGCTTGTTAAAGGGTGGCTATCTTTTTTTAGGCTCTAAGGAAACTTTGGCACATAGTGCTGTGGAAAACCATTTTGAAACGGTTAGTGAAGCGTTTAAGGTGTATCGTCATCATGGTCAAATCATTATGGGAAATGGAGAAAAATCATGTTAGATCAAGTGAAAATATTGATAGTGGATGATTTAAAAGAAAATCATTTGGTAATGGAAAGCGTTCTCACCGATCCAGAACTCAATATTATAAAAGCCATGTCCGGTGAGGAAGCGCTTTCATTATGTAGCGAGCATGAGTTTGCCGTTATATTTATGGATGTGCAGATGCCAAATATGGATGGATTTGAAGTGGCTGAAATATTAAGAAGTATCGAAAAAACGAAACATATCCCTATCATATTTGTAACTGCCAGCAGCAAAGAACAGAAATCAATTTTTAAAGGTTATGAAGTGGGTGCGGTGGATTATTTATCGAAACCTATTGATCCAATCGTTTTAAGGAGTAAATCCAAAATTTTCAAAGAACTCTATTTACAGCGAAAAATCATTGAAAAGCAAGTGGTCGAACTTGAGGAACAGTTAAATGAACTCCTGAAAGTTCAACAAGAAAAGGATAGCTTGGAAAGCCTGAGTATGGAAGATGGCCTAGCGCATATATACAATCGCAGAGGCCTTGATAAATTTATAAACATGCATTGGCATAATTGCCTTAGATATGGACTCCCCTTTTCAATTATGATGCTGGATATAGATGAATTCAAGAGCTACAATGATAATTACGGACACCTTATGGGAGACGAAGTGATCAAAGAAGTGGCAAGGGCGATCCAAAAATCGATTTTTAGGCCAGAAGACATTGTGGGCAGGTATGGTGGTGATGAGTTCTTGATACTGATGCCCAATGTAGGTACCAAGGGTGCAGAAATCGTCGCCAAACGCATTTTAGAAAATGTGATGGCCCTTAATATTGAACATGCTTTTGATAGTGGTCGAAGGTGTGTTACTTTAAGTGTCGGCATAGCAAGTTTGACCCCAACAAGAGAGATGACAAGTCAAGCTCTAATTGATTTAGCAGATCAGAAAATGTACAAGGCAAAGAGAAGAGGCCGAAATCAATATTGTATTTGATTGATTTTACATATAAATTAGAGCGAAGGAAGCCCCATGTGCGCAATTGCTGCAGAAATTTTTATAAGAATCGTGTATAATGATTAAAACGTAGTTTTTGCGAATGGAGGCACGTAGGATGAAAAGTATCGCTGTCATAATTGATCTCAAAACTGGACTTGAAACTTTTCTCAGAAATAACTTGAAAATAGTTTTTGAAAATCAAGTCGACATCCATTTTTATTATCTGAATCTGCTAACAGACGATGTTTATATAGAAGAAGATGTTGTGCTGGTGATGACTGAGGAGAGAGCGGTCAAGGCTCAGAAATACTTGAAAGATAATAAAGCCATCATTGTTTTAAGGCGAACGGTTAAAGAGGATGCGCTCTATCCTATTTTCAAAATTCCACCTAAAACCAAAGTACTTGTGGTAAATGATACTGTAGAAACGACTTTAGAAACGGTGACACTCTTATATCAGATTGGGATTGATCATTTAAATTTAATTCCTTATGAGAGTGGCATGGTTTACGAGGATATTAACATTGCGATCACGCCAGATGTAGTTCGGAAGGTGCCTGCAAACATACAGAACATCATAGATATTGGAAATCGTTATATTGATATGACTTCTTTTATTCAAATTATAGATAAACTTAAGATAACAGACAAAGAAATTACAAAGAAACTGATTGATTATACGGAGTCTATAATCACCTTTGAAAGCGGTATCAAAAGTCAGATTAGAGAGCTGTATATTAAAAATGAGCAACTGGATACGGTCGTCAATTTATCAAATGAGGGCATCATGCTCACGAGTAATGATGACGTCATTCTCGTTTTTAATGAAACATTGCTTAAAATATTTAATATTCAACAGGATATTGTCGGCGTCCATTTAGATGCGCTATTCAATGTAGACACTTTAGAAATTCTCAATCGAGAAACCTTAAATGAAGAACTCATTGAATACAAAGATAAATTTGTCATTATCAATAAGACGCGGACCAAGTATCTTGGAGAAAATTATGGTTATTATTATAATTTTCAGGAAGTGACTTATATCAAGACGCTTGAACAAAACTTGAGAAAAAAAATGAGAAACAAAGGTTTTATTACGCGTTATAATTTTGAGGAAATTATAACGGATTCAAGCGTTATGAAATCCTGTATTGAACTGGCGAAAAAAATAGCCAATTCAGACTTGACTGTATTTATTTCGGGGGAAAGTGGCACTGGAAAGGAGCTGTTGGCACAATCCATTCACAATGAATCCTCCAGAGGATATCACCCTTTTATTGCTGCAAACTGTGCAGCCTTTGCAGAGAATTTACTAGAAAGTGAGTTGTTCGGCTATGAAGGCGGGGCGTTTACAGGTGCATTAAAGGAAGGTAAGGCGGGGATGTTTGAGCTCGCCAATAATGGTTCGATTTTTCTCGACGAAATAGGGGATATGCCTTTGTCGTTACAGACGAGATTACTCAGAGTCTTACAGGAACGCCAAGTCATGAGAATTGGTTCTCAACGTGTGATTGAAATCAATACCAGAGTCATCGTTGCCACGAATAAAAATCTGTATGATATGGTGAAAAAGGGAACCTTTAGAGAAGATCTTTACTACAGAATAAATGTCTTGCCGCTGAACATCCCACCTTTGCGTCAGCGCAAAGCTGATATTCTCCCCTTGCTGGAACACTTTATAGATAAGGGCAAGCACATTGCACTTAGCGATGAAGTCAAACAATTCTTATTGCGCTACTCGTGGCCAGGCAATATTCGTGAAGTTCAAAACGTGGCCGCGTATATTGGGATCATCCATGAAAGAGATGTCTATTTAAATGATTTACCTTATTACCTTTTGGATAAAGGGGATGAATTTAAAATTGAAGTACAAGAAATTAAGGAAACGATAGGCTTAAAAAGATGCTATGATCTCATGGATCTCATACTCAACAAAAATGTTCATGGGAGAAATATTGGCAGGCAAGGTCTTGAAGCTTTGCTCAAAGAGATTTACAGCGATATCAGTGAAGGTGAAATCAGAAGAATCTTAAATGTCTTAAATCAATTTGAATTTGTGATGTCCTATAAGGGGAGAAAGGGATCTGTTGTTACTGAAAAAGGGAAGATTTTTATGGAATGGGTTGTTAAAAAGGAATTGAGACAACCTAATTAACCTATTGTTTGGATCGACTTTAATAAAATTGAGAAAGCGCTCTTTACAAAGAGTGCTTCATTTTTTTTTGAATGGCTAAAGTAAAGGCGTTCAAAGTTAAAAATCAGAATTTTGAGAAAGATTACTAAAAAGTCAAATTTGGTACGATAATTGCATTTGTTACAGGTAGGAGTATGAAGCGTTAAAATGACAACATATATGTGGGAGGAAAATGCTTTTATGAAACCAGTGATTGGTGTATTGGCAAATATTTTATTACAGAAAGATGGCAAGTTTCCAGGACAAGAGCGTGCGTTTGTGAATCAAGAGTATGTGACTGCAATTGAACTGGCAGGGGGGATTCCGTTGATTATTCCTTTTTTGAAAGAGAAAGCGCTCATCAAGAAATTGATTATGCAGACGGACGGGATACTCATAACAGGTGGTGTCGATGTGAGCCCGCAGTATTTCAGTGAAGAACCTTTGGCGAAATTGGGGTATATTGAGCCAGAACTGGATCAATTTCATTTAGATGCAATCGAATATGCAGAACAGTATAATAAGGCTATTTTTGGAATTTGTAGAGGTCTGCAAATTATAAACGTTGCTTTTGGGGGGACCTTATATCAAGATTTATCTTATATCGATTCAGGGACCTTAAAGCATTGGCAGGATTCTAGGCGAGGTGCAAGAGCACACCAAATTAAGATGACAGAAGGATCTAGCCTAACGGCGATCTATGGAGAGGCGTTAATGGTCAATAGCTTCCATCATCAATGTATAAAAACGCTGGCATCGGGGTTTAAGGTAACCGCTAAAGCCAGTGATGAAATCATAGAAGCGATTGAATCTGAACACGGCAATTATAAACTGGCAGTTCAGTGGCATCCAGAATCTATGACAAAGGATGAAGATCATCAGTTTAAGATCTTTGAGTACTTTATTCAAAAGGCGATAGTCAACATTAAAGTCTAAAGGCTTTAATCAAATAAAATGAAATGGGGGGTAACAATTATGAAAAGAATATGGACAATGGGAATGCTATTTTTAATCATGGCAGTTGTGATGATGGGGTGTACGGGTACAACGGATCCTAAAGAGGCACAAGTAGTGACACCAGAAGCACCAGCTGCAGAAGCACCAGCTGCGGTTGAGAGTACACCTGAATCTGCTATAAAGGAAGGTGGCGTCGTCAGATATGCTGCATTTGGAACGGCACCGGGGCTTTTTAACCCTGTGCTACAAAGCAACAGCTTCGATGTGTACGAAATGGAAGTCATGTTTGAAGGGTTGCTTAGAAAAAGTATGACCAACGAGCTTGAAGCTTGTCTTGCTGAAAGTTTTTCGGTATCTGAAGACAAAAGAACGTTGACATTTAAATTGAGAGAGAATGTGAAATGGCACGATGGTGAACCCTTCACAGCTGAGGATGTGAAATTCACATTTGAATTCATATGCCATCCAGATTATGCAGGTCCCTATAGTGCTGTTGCAAAGGCGATTTCTGGATATGACGAATACTTTGAAGGCAAAGCAGATCACGTGAGTGGTATTGAGGTCATTGATCCAAATACAGTGAGTATAACGACAAAAGAAGTAGATGCAACGATGACGGAAAAAATCTGTACCAGTATCCTCATTACGCCAAAACACATTTGGGAAAGTGTTCCCGTTAAACAGGCGTTAGAGCAAACAGAACTTCTAAGAAATCCTGTGGGGACAGGCCCTTTTAAAATTTCGAAATTTGTTCCAGATCAATATGTTGAAATGGTGGCAAACGATCTTTATTGGAACGGTAGACCACATGTGGACAAATATATCGTTCAAGTGGCCAATCCTGAAACAGCACAAACTCAAATTATAAATAATGAAGTAGAGATGCTTGCTGTTAAACAAATGAATCCAGATGATTTGGATTACTATAAGAGTGCAGGCGTCTTTGTTGACACGATCTCTTTTGATGCGGCGATGAACTTAGGGGTTAATAATAGCAATGAGCTCTTAAAGGACAAAAGGGTTAGACAAGCATTTGCGTATGCGATAGATAGAGAAGCTATTGTCAGAGATATTTTATATGGCTACGGCACGGTGGCAAATGTACCCTATAAACCTGATTTTTGGGCGAATCCAGAAGACGGTTTAAATGCGTACACTTATAATCCTCAGAAGGCGATTGAATTGCTTGAAGAAGCAGGCTGGCAGTATAAGGCAGATGAAAAGCAAATGTATAAAGACGGCAAACCCGTTAAATTATCTCTTAAATATTATTCCGGAAATAAACAAGTTGAGAGCATAGCCCCTTTTATACAACAAGCACTCAAAGAGGTTGGTGTTCAAATAGATTTGCAAATTTCAGAATACAGCACAATGCTTGCAGATATGAAAAGTGGCGATTTCGAACTCTATATTGCGGCGCATAAAAACGGTGTTGCTGGTGATATGAAATCGCAATACAACAGCGCGTTTACACCGCCAAATGGCACTAATTACAGCAGATTTTCAAACAGCAGAGTGGATGAACTCTCAGAGCAGGGTCTCAGACTTTTGAGTACTGATGAGAGAAAACCAATCTACGTTGAAATTGCTAAAATTTTAAATGAAGAGTTGCCGATAGTTTATCTTTATCACTGGCATCAAGGTATGGCGATGAATAGTAAACTTAAAAATGTTCAATTAACGCCAAACAGTATGCTTGGTATCAATTATCAAACAGAAAAGTGGTATTTTGAAGAGTAACAGGATGACAATAATAATTAGCATTGTGAGGTTTTTAAATGTATAAATATATTATTAGAAGGCTTTTGTTGATGATACCAGTGCTCATAGGGGTTTCCATTATCATTTTTTCTTTGATACACATGGCACCTGGTGATCCGTATTCTGCTATGATTGATCCGAATACGCCAACAGAAGAAATTGAAAATATGCTCCGGAATATTGGTTATTACGACTCTTTACCTGTAAAATATACCAAGTGGATTTCCAGAGCCTTGACGGGAGACTTGGGCTTTTCTATTAGATATCAAGAACCTGTTGTGAATATCATCGGCAGAAGGATTGGCAATACACTTCTATTATCTGTGTTGTCCCTCACCCTAAGTGTTGTGATTGCAGTGCCTTTAGGTGTTATTTCAGCCACGAAGCAATATTCGAAGTTTGACTATATTGCCACGATATTTGCCTTTATTGGGATGTCTCTGCCAGCCTTTTTCTTCGCATTATTGATGATTAAGTTTTTAGCATTTGATCTGAAGCTTTTCCCGATATCAGGCATGCAAACCATTGGTTCTGGATACACAGGTATTCGGCTGGTTTTAGATGTGATGCACCATATGATGCTGCCCGTGATTGTATTGTCTTTACTTCAAATGGCTTCTTTTATGAGATATTCCAGATCATCCGTTTTAGAGGTTTTCAAGCAAGATTATATTCGAACAGCTAGAGCTAAAGGACTGAGCGAAAGACTGGTGATTTACAGACATGCACTTAGAAATGCTTTAATTCCTGTAATCACCTTACTCAGTTCATCATTAGGCTTCATCTTGTCAGGTGCGATCTTGACAGAAACGGTATTTTCATGGCCTGGAATGGGCACTCTGATTTATCAGTCCATTCTCAATCGGGATTATCCTTTGGTTATTGCAAGTACAATGCTGCTGTCGATTTGTGTGCTGTTTGCCAATCTCTTGGCAGATATTCTATATGCAGTGGCAGATCCTAGAATTAAATACAACTAGGCATAATACGGATATTAGTAGAGGAGTTAAAATCATGAGTTTAGAGAATAGCGTAAAGAGTCAATCGCCTTGGCAAATTGGATTTAAACGGTTAAAGAAAAATCGATTGGCAATGATCGGCTTTACACTGCTGTGTATTGTCGTAATCATCTCTGTCTTTGCACCACTTATCACACGCTATGACCGAGATGCCATCGATACTTTAAACAGTTATCAAAAGCCTTCAGCAGAGCATTGGCTGGGGACAGATGAATTGGGAAGAGATACTTTTACAAGGCTTTTATATGGGGGTAGGATTTCACTGAGTGTAGGACTTGTTTCCACAAGTATAGCGGTATTAATCGGTGTGACTTTAGGGACTACAGGCGGTTATCATGGCGGTTATATAGACAATATCATCATGAGAATTGTAGATGTCTTTATGTGTTTTCCGTTCTTTTTAATTGCCATTGTCGTTGCGGCGATTTTAGGCCCAAGTATATGGAACGTCATGATCATATCGGGCATACTGGGCTGGACAGGGATTGCCAGAATTGTGCGTGCAGAAGTCTTGTCCATAAAGGAAAGAGAGTTTATTGAAGCCGCTCGTGCCCTAGGGTTAAATTCAAAGGATATCATCATCAAGCATATCATCCCGAACATTATGGCACCGATCATCGTCTATGCCACACTTGGGATTGCACGTGGTATTTTATCAGAAGCAGGTCTGAGTTTCTTGGGGTTGGGTGTAAAACCGCCGACGCCGAGTTGGGGCAACATGCTTGCAGCTGCTCAGAGTATGAGATCTTTAAGGCTACACTGGTGGTTATGGATTCCACCTGGATGCTTGGTGTTTTTTATGATTCTCTCCATTAACTTTTTAGGAGATGGTCTAAGAGATGCACTTGATCCAAAATTAAAGCAATAGGTGGTGTACAATGCAAAATACAACTTTAGTAGTAGAAAATTTAGTAACGGGATTTAAAACCTCGGAAGGCTCTTTCAATGCTGTGGACGGGGTGGATTTTAAAATAGAAGGCGGCAAGGTCCTTGGGATTGTAGGAGAATCAGGTTGTGGTAAGAGCATAACCTCTCTTTCAATCATGGGATTGGTGCCAAAACCAAATGGCTTTATCAGTTCGGGCAAAATCCTTTTTGAAGGACAAGATCTTTTAAAGCTTTCTGAACCAGAAATGCAAATGATTCGAGGCAATCGGATTGCAATGATCTTTCAAGAGCCCATGACGGCACTTAATCCTGTCTTCAAAATTGGTTTTCAGATTGCTGAAATACTAGAAACACATCAACATCTTAAAAGGTCGGAGTGTAAACCGATTTGTATAGAACTTTTAAAAAGGGTGGGTCTTCCGAGACCTGAAAAAGTCGTAGATGAGTATCCGCATCAGCTCAGCGGTGGGATGCGTCAGAGGGTGATGATTGCCATGGCACTCAGTTGCAATCCGAAGCTACTCATTGCAGATGAACCGACGACGGCGCTCGATGTTACGGTTCAGGCGCAAGTTTTAGAGCTTATGAAGGATTTGAAATCAGAATTTCAGACGTCTATTCTGTTCATTACACATGATTTAGGTGTTATTGCTGAAATGGCAGACAATGTACTGGTGATGTATGCAGGGAAAGTCATGGAGGAAACGGATTGTGAAACTTTGTTTGATGAGCCGCTTCATCCTTATACCCTCGCGCTACTATGTTCAAGACCTGAACGCATCAAGCGTGGAGAAAGTCCGATCTGTATCCCAGGAATGGTGCCAAGTCCGTTTGACATGCCAAAAGGGTGTGCGTTTGCGCCCAGATGTGCTCTATCCAAGGACATCTGTAAAGAGAAAAAACCAGAGCTTAAAGCAATTAGTCCTAATCACAAAGTGCGATGTTGGCAATACTATTCGGAGGAGGAACAATGTCAGAATATTTAATAAGAGCGAAAGGCATCAAAAAGCATTTTCCAATTCACGATGGTATATTCTCTCGAACTGTCGGACATGTTAAAGCGGTTGATGGTGTCAGTATCGATATCAAAAAAGGTGAAATTTTTGGATTGGTAGGCGAATCTGGATGTGGCAAGTCCACCACGGGGAGAACGCTGATCAATTTAATCGAGCCAACAGCGGGATCGGTAACGTTTGAGGGCAAAGTCATTTATGATGTTGAAAATAAAATTGCAGTGAGCACAAAGGATATGCAAGCTTTAAGGCGCGACATTCAGATGATTTTTCAGGACCCATATGCAAGTTTGGACCCTAGGATGACTGTGGGTGAAATCGTTTCAGAAGGCATTGTCAAACACAAGATGGCCAAAAAGAAAGAAGCGATAAAGAAGTCAATGGAACTCCTTGAACTCTGTGGTCTCAGAGGATCAAATGTCAATAAATATCCACATGAGTTTAGTGGGGGTCAAAGACAGCGGATTGGCATAGCGAGAGCACTTGCTTTAAATCCTAAGTTTATAGTGGCGGATGAGCCGATTGCAGCGCTGGACGTTTCGATACAATCACAAGTATTACTCCTTATGCAGGAACTCAAAAAGAAATTGGGATTGACTTATCTCTTTATATCCCATGATCTTGGGATCGTTAAATACTTTTGCGATCGAATTGGTGTCATGTATCTGGGGAATATCGTCGAACAGGGCACAAGCGAGCAGTTGTTTTCAAATCCGCTACACCCTTACACCAAGAGCCTACTATCGGCGGTGCCAAAGACGCATCCGAGAGAAGTGCGTGAGCGCATTATACTCAAGGGGGATGTGCCAAGCCCATCAAGTCATTTTGAGGGGTGCAAATTTTATTCAAGATGTGCTTATGCAAAAGAAATCTGTAATCGGGAAATTCCAGAATTAAAAGAAATCGAGAAAGATCACTTGGTGAGTTGTCACCTTGTTGGATCAGGAGGGGAATTATGAAAAAATTTACATCTGTTTTTTTAGTAATGGTAATGCTATTGACGACGCTTTTAAGTGGTTGCGGATCCGATAGTAAAGCGAATGAAGCTCCAAAAGTCGTCGCTGGGGAAAGTGTGGCTGAAAGTACAACTCAAAATACGCCAGCTGCGGCACCAACTTCTATACCACAAGGGGGAACGGTTAAAATTGCTTATTGGAACGCGCCTTCTGGTGTTTTTGCACCAGGATTGACATCGGATTCATATGATTTTTATGTGTATTCACTGATGTTTGAAGGGCTAATGCGACTCAATCCGAGCTTGGAATTAGAACCTGTTTTAGCAGAGTCTTATACCATTTCAGAGGACAATCAAACATTGACTTTTAAATTAAGAGAAGATGTTAAATGGCATGATGGCGTTGATTTCACAGCGGAGGATGTCAAATTTACGCTTGAATTTTTAGGGCATCCAGATTATCCAGGAACTTCTGGTTCTCATATTGCTTGGATTGTTGGTGCAGATGCTTATAAAAAGGGCGAGGTCGATCACATATCGGGCATTAATGTCATTGATCCATACACGATTAGTTTGACAATGACAGAGGTATTTGGTGCATCACTTCAAAAATTTGGAACGACTAACATGTTGGCTAAACACATTTGGGAGAATGTAGAGGTGAAAAAAGCGCTTGAAGCAACAGAGCTTTTAAGAAATCCTGTAGGTACAGGGCCTTTTAAAATGAAAACTTTTGTACCAGATCAATATGTGGAATTGGCGGCAAATGAGACGTATTGGAACCATAAACCCAATTTGGATAGTATTATTATTCAGGTGACAAATCAAGAAACGGCTCAAGCGCAAATGCTCAATGGTGAGATCGATATGATGATGATTTCACAAATGAATCCAGATGATTTGTCGCTTTATGAAGAAAGTGGCGTAGTCGTTCAGATGGTACCAATGAACAGCAACCAGTTTATGGGCATCAACAATTCGATAGATATCTTTAAAGACAAAAAAGTGCGACAAGCACTTGCGTATGCGATTGATCGACAAAGTATGGTAGACGGCATCTTAAATGGTTATGGCATGGTGGCTGCAGGCCCTTATAGAGAAGATTTCTGGGCATATCCAGAGAATATAAATCTATATGAGCTCGATCAGCAAAAAGCCATTTCACTTCTTGAAGAATCCGGATTCAAATACGACAAAGCGTCAAATGTAATGAGCTATAATGACAAACCTGTTAAATGGGTTTTAAAATATCCAACTGGGAATAAAGCAAGAGAACAAGCGGCTGTGATCATTCAGCAAAATTTAAAAGACATTGGTATCACTATTGACCTTCAAATTATGGAGTTCAGCACGCTTTATGAAATGGTTAAACAAGGTGATTATGAGCTCTATCTAATGGCAGAAGGTGCAAGTACTGGCGATCCAGATGTTATTAGATTCTATCACTCAAAAGAAATACCTCCAAATGGGCTCAATATACGTCAATATTCAAATGCTGAGGTAGATCAGCTCCTTGAAGAAGGTCAAAAGCTCATGGAAGTAGAAGATCGTAAACCTGTTTATCAAAAGGCAGCTCAGATCATCAATGAAGATTTACCGATGGTTTATCTCTTCTTCTGGTATGAAGGCAGAGCGATTAATGGCAAATTAATGGGCGTCAATTGTTTCCCAGGCAACAATTATTATGGTATTGAAGACTGGTATCTGGAACAATAATAGTGGTTTTTAATACTCGAACTATGGTTAGAGTGTCAAAAGGTGAGGCGTAGACCGAATGATAATTATAAAAAATGGTAAAGTTCTAACGATGGCAGGGCAATCCTATGATTGCGCCTGCGTGGCCATAGATCAAGGCAAAATAATAGCCCTTAAAGAGTGGATTGAACCCAGTGCTGAGGATGAGGTCATTGATGCTATGGGGATGATCGTCATGCCAGGACTAATCGATGCACACTGTCATCTGGGCATGTTTGAAGATGGTATTGGGTTTGAAGGGGCGGATGGTAACGAAGCCACTCAAGCCATAACGCCACAACTACGTGCGATAGATGGGATAAATCCACTTGATAAGTCTTTCAGAGAAGCTTATGAGGCAGGTGTTACAACCGTTATGACAGGACCAGGAAGTGTGAATGTCATCGGGGGACAGTTTGCAGTGATTAAGACTTATGGTAAGCGGATTGATCACATGATTTTAAAGAGTCCAGCCGCATTAAAAATCTCATTTGGAGAAAATCCTAAAAAGGGACATGGTGAAAAGGGGAGAATGCCTGTTACACGTATGGGCATTGCCGCGTTGCTGAGGGAAACCTTGACAAAGGCTGTGGATTACCGAGCAAAGCAACAAGCAGCGATGCAGGATGGCAAGCACTTTGATACGGATTTGGGCATGGAAGCGATCATGCCAGTTTTAAAGGGTGAAATTCCGCTTAAGGCACATGTGCATAGAGCAGATGATATGTTCACCGCACTTAGAATTGCCAAAGAGTTTGATTTGAAAATCACCTTAGATCATGTTACCGAGGGACATCTGGTTGTGGATGAATTGGCTGGTGAAAATGTGCCCTTAATTGTGGGTCCAAGTTTTGGCGGTCGTGGTAAATTTGAAATTAAAGAAAAAACATTTGAAACACCGGGAGTGCTTTCAAATGCAGGTTTTAAAGTCGCCATCGTCACGGATCATCCTGTAATTCCGCTCTATAATCTCATCAATTGTGCTGCATTTGCAATCAGAAGTGGCATGGATGAAGACGCAGCCTTAAAGGCGATTACGATTACACCTGCTGAAATTATGGGCGTATCTGATAGAGTCGGAAGCTTGGAGGTCGGTAAAGATGCCGATATTGTAATCTTTGACGGTCCTGTATTTGATATTATGACAAAGACTCAATATGTTTTGATCGATGGCAAGATCATCTATAGACGGAGGCCGTAAAATGACAGTAAGTTACATCCCAAACGGGGTTTGTTCCAAAAAAATAGAATTTGAACTCGAAGGTAATATTGTCAAAAATATTGAATTTATAAGCGGATGTCAAGGGAATCTAAAGGCCATATGTCTTTTAGTAGATGGATATTCAGCACAAGATATTATCTTCAAATTCAAAGGCATACAGTGCAAGTCTAGGGGTACTTCGTGTCCAGATCAACTGGCAAAAGCGCTTGAACTAGAACTCAATAGCTAACAACGTTTCTTTTTAATAAATCCCCCATAAACCCCTCAGATGTGGCTTAACATCTGAGGGGTTTGTATGTTAATGAGCCTACATATTCAAAACATAAAACCATCTATTACTTTCCATATTAGCATCATCATAAGATTTAAACGCGGGTTTAAAAGTCTTTTCCAGTTGACGGGCAAGTGCGCCTGCTTGATCTAAATAATCCGAGTAGATAGCGCCACTCACATCAGAAGCAGTTTCCGGCCATGCTTGGTCTTTGTTTTCCAAAGCAGCCAAAATTCCAAAATGAGAGATAGTATTCTCCATGTCAAAAGCTATAGGTGTCCATGCACCTGATTTGTAATCCAATTGATAGTCCTGTAAAAAGAGATAACCAAAATCAGCGATAAAATTGATCGCATCTATGATGAATTTAACTTGCTCTGAAGACATGGCGTAATGAAAGTTGACACGAACCCATCCTGGTTTAAGTGAATGTGTACCCATACGGATAAAATTTCTATAGTTTTCTGAAGTGTCTTTATCGATGCCAAGAAGAGCGTGACCGTAGGGACCTGCACAGGCGCAACCCGCTCGAGATTGGATGCCGAACAAGTCGTTGAGCAGACGTGCCACAAACCGATGATGCAAGTAGCCACCGTTGTATTTGATATTAAAAGATAAAATACTGATACGCTTATTGGGATCCAGTGGTCCTAGTATTTCGATATTTGAATTCTCAGAAAGATGCCCCATGACAATGGCAATATACTGTCGCTCTATGGTTTCGATTTTTTCTATGCCGATCTCATCTTTAAGCTCTAATGCGAGGCAAGTCTTTAAAATTTGGAGTATGCCAGGCGTGCCCGCTTTTTCGCGTGCTTCTGGATCAGCGGTGAAATCATAGCCAAATGAACTGACATAATCCACGGTACCACCACCAGCTATGGTAGGGGACGTGCTGCAATCGTATATTTTTTTATGAATGACAAGTAAGCCACTCGAACCAGGGCCTCCTAAGAACTTGTGCGGAGAGAGATAAATGGCATCAAAATAAGAAGTCGCATCATGGTTCATGTCAATAGCCACATAAGGGCCACTTGCGGCGAAATCAAAACAAGCAAGTGCCGCGTTAGCGTGAAGGATATCAGCGATTTCATATAGGGGCGATCGGACGCCGCTGACATTTGAAGCGGCAGAAAATGACCCGATTTTCAATCGGTTTTCGTATTGAGGGCGTGCAAGTTTATCCTTAAGATCATCAAGATCTATGCCACCTTGAGCATTAAGCGCTATGTGAACCACTTCAGCGATGCTTTCTCGCCAAATGAGGTCATTGGAGTGATGTTCGTAGGGGCCGATAAAGACCACGGGAACTTGTTTTAAATGGTCTTCAAGAGGACCCTTTAAAAAATGATTTAACGTTGGTGGCACATATAGGCCTAGAATTTCACATAGCTTTTGAATGGCACCTGTTGAGCCTGTACCCACGGGCATAACATAATGATCATCCGTTGCATTGAGAAGCGCTTTAATGCGCTTTTCAGCTTGATGAATATAAGTCGTCATAGCTTTTCCAGTATAGCTGTCCTCTGTATGCGAGTTTGCATAGGACTCTTGTAAGGCTAAGAGATATTTTTCGATAAATTGAACAGTTCTCCCAGAAGCGGTATAATCGGCATAAGTGATGAGCCGTTTGCCATAGGGGGTTTGAATCTCCTTATGATTTCCGATGATTTCGTTTCGCAACGCATGGACAGTCAATTTCATTTGTGGACCTCCTTATTAAAATTTTGGCGCCAAATGGAATGCCCATCTGACGCCAGAATGAATGATATAGGTTAATGATTATGGGGTTAAGTTACGGTTTATTTTATTCTGTAAAAATTGACTTCACATTTGTCATACCCTTGAGCGATTGTCTTGCCAAGCTCAAAATCAAATTGATCGAACTTGCTTTCGATCCCTCTGTCTCCGCACATTGCGATGTCACAAAGTTTATCTAAAAATTCACCCTCGATCCCGACAGATTGCCATGCCGTCACAAGTGGACAGTGGCCATATTCTAACTTGAGTACTTCTTCCGTGATCTCTTTAACTTCAATTTCAAAGATGTTGCGGATGTCTTCAGTGAAGAATGTGTTTCCAAAATCCACGAGACTATCCTTATCGGTCATGCGATCTTTGATGCCATCGCCATGAATTTTTCCTGTGTTAAAGACAGCGTTTCTACCGATGGTTTCCCAATCTAGGCCTTTTTCTTTAGCTTCTTTTAAGATTAATCCCATCCATAACCCTCTATGGATGATGGCACCCCTGATTTTATTGATCTCTGCGTTAGATGTGTTTTTAGGTTGATTTAATGTGCTCATATTGTATTGCCTCCTCTTTTTTTAGAAAAATAAGTTGATAAATAGACCCGCTATGATGACGGAACCCGATGTGGCACTGACGAATCCTGAAACTAAAGTTTTAGGTAAAAAGTGTTCGAGCAATAGTTTATATTCTTCATCAGTATCTGAAAGCAGTTTTGCAGACTCATTACTGAGCACATAACTGGCTGGAAAACCACCTGCAATGGTGCCGAGTCCAATTGCAAATGACATGGCTTTGCTCAGACCTAACTTCTTGCCAAGTGGAATCGTAAAGACTGCAATACCAACCGCAGCAAGTGTTATTAAGATCGCAAAATTCACAATAATAGATTTTAAAACTTCAATCGTAACACTGTTAAGACCTGAAAATACAAACATCATGATGATCGTGATGAAAAGGCCAAAACTTCTTGAGAGTTCCAGTGGCTTTCTCTCGATGAAGCCGATTTCTGCTGCGAGAACGCCGATGAGTAGGGCAAAAACGTATTTTGAAACTGCACCGTTTGTAAGTTTTTCGAGGTACGAGGAAATAACCACTAAAACCAGTGTTTTTAAGAGTATGATATAGTCCGTTTGAAATTCTTTAGGCGTGTCAGGGAAGATTCTGAATTTTGATTTTTTCTCAGTTGCCTTTTCAGGATTCAAGTTGTACTGACTTAAGTCCAGTTCGCCCGCTCTAAATTTTTTAAGGACACTGCGACCTTCTATCTTTAAACAAGTGTTGATCAGTGGGAACCCGACGAAACCTTGTAAAACATACATCGCCATGGCGATTACCACGAGGTATTCATCCCCTTTTACAGCGCCTTGCATGATGATTGCAGAGACTAAACCGCCTGTTAGTGGTGGCGTAGCAGTAGCTGCGATTTGTGTGCCGACGAATAATTTGCCCACAGTCATGATGGTGATACAAATGCCTGCCATCCCTGCAAGTGTCAAGACAACTGTTTTCCACTGCGCGATGAGCTCATCTTTATCGAGCATCGTGCCAAGATGTGTGACCATGATCATGACGAAAAGTCCAGGTAATGCAGGACCAACACCTGCGATTGTTAAGATGTCCTTTGGAAATATGGTCCAGAATCCAACGATAAAGAGTGCTGCGGTGACAAATATTGAAGGAATCAAGGCCTTCGTTTTAATGGAGATGATTTCTCCGATTGCCAGAGCAACAAGCATCAGTAAAAAGGCTTCGCCAGAATTAATGGTATATTCTCCTTGCATGCTTTTGTAAATGGTAAAATAGCTGATTAATACGGTTATCCCCAAGATAATGCTACCGTACAAAAATACATTTTTTTTGGCTTTAACGACGGGTAGAGCTTTGGTTTTTAATTCGTTTTCCATGGTGTACCCCCTTTTCATAATATTAATGGTCCCCGGTGTTAATTGTGATCACACCTTGTATAACTGCAAAATAGATGCCAAAAGTGACTAGAAGTGCAATAAAAGTCTGAATATACTGAAAATTCAACGATTGTTTCAAATGTTGCTTTTTTAAATCAATCATATTAAAAAATATGAATTATCAAAATGATAATTACTTTTTCTAAAACGCTTATCATTTTGATAATATTAGACGCATAAAATCAAATCATTGCGTAAAGGTAAAGGTTACAGGATTTATCATTTTGATAACAAAAGCGTCTTTTAATCTAAAAAAACCTCTGTTCCAGTATTTGTGGATAGAGGTTTTTTAGATTAAAGGCGCTATAAATTGTATTTTTTGATTTTTCTATAGAGTGTGGCAATACCTATGCCTAGGACTTTCGCGACTTTATTTTTATCTTCTACGCCGTGCCCATAAACTTCTAGAGCCTCAAAGATCAGATTTTTTTCCATTTCATCAAGTGGCATGAGCTTTAATCGAGAAGGGTCTTCTATTGGATTGACTCGAATGCGCTGTGGGATACTGCTAGGGGTGATATAGGCACTTGTCTCCATGTTGACCGCATATTCGATGACGTTTTCAAGCTCTCTGACATTGCCTTTCCATGGATTGTGCATTAAAATATCTGCTGCATTTTGATGAAAACCTTTAATATTTTTATGCAGTTTTGTATTGTAATGATTTAAAAAATAGTTGAGCAAAATTTTTACATCGCCTTTACGTTCTCTTAGAGGCGGAATGTTAATGGGGATTACGCTGAGTCTGTAAAACAAATCTTCTCTAAAAGAACCTTCGCTGACCATTTGTTCTAGAAATTTGTTAGTGGCAGCGATGACTCTGATATCGAGCTCAATACTTTTGTGACCACCCAGTTTTTCCAAACTTTTCTCTTGGAGCACTCGAAGCAGTTTGGTCTGTAAATGGATGGGGACATCGCCGATCTCGTCAAGAAATATAGTGCCGCCTTGGGCGAGCTGGAACTTACCTAATTTGCCCCCCTTGGTTGCGCCTGTAAAGGAGCCTGCTTCGTATCCGAACAATTCACTTTCGAGCAGGCTCTCGGGAATAGCGGCGCAGTTAAAGGCGATAAAGGGCTTGTCACGTCTGTTGCTGCTATAATGAATCGCCCGTGCGAACAATTCCTTGCCAGTGCCGCTTTCCCCCAAAATGAGCACTGTGGAGTTACTGTTGGCAACCAATTGAGCTCTGTCTTTCACAAGTTTGATCTCGGGACTCTCGCCGATGATGTCTTCGAATAAGGTGGATTGAGTGTTGAGCGAAATCGTATTAACCACATTGAAAATATCTTCCATTTTTTTAAATATAAATATAGAGCCTGCACTTTTAGTGCCAAGAGGAACTGGTTTTCCAGAGACTAAGGTATGATATTCGTGATGCTTATTTGTAATGGAAAGCTCGATGTTATTAAACGGCTTTTTTTGGGTCACAAGTTTTTCAATATATGTTTTAGGCAATATTTCGAATATTTTTTTCTGATCCAATTGTTCGGAGTTTAAGGAGAGCATATTGAGGATCACGGCATTTTTATAGATAATAGTACCGTATTCATCCACTGCGATGATGCCTTCGTCGACAGAGTCAATAATGGCGACCATTTGGTTGATCGCGATTTGCAGTTTACCAGAAGCCTCTTGTTCTAAAGCTTTGCTTACGATTAAATCCGCCATATGGGTTAAAAATTCAATCAAGTTAACTTGATTTTCAAGGAGTGTTGTTCTATAGTTTTGAGAAATGGCTATGAGGCCGATGGCCCCCAGTGTCAAATCCTTGTATTTAATGGGAACACAGATCATAGCTTGCAGATTGCATTTGTCCTTTTCAATGCAGACAATACAGTTTTCATTATCCTCTTTACCGGTAATGACGACGGGCTCTCCAGATTTCAGAACCGATCCAATGACATAGGTATCTTTAATATAAAGCACTTCAAGGTCAAAATGTTTTTTGGTATCCCCAATTTTGTTGAA
Source organism: Fusibacter sp. 3D3 (assembly GCF_001748365.1). Taxonomy (GTDB): domain Bacteria; phylum Bacillota; class Clostridia; order Peptostreptococcales; family Acidaminobacteraceae; genus Fusibacter_A. The sequence continues at coordinate 45,905 of NZ_BDHH01000017.1, forward strand.
TTCATTATCTGAAATGATAACGTCCATATTTAAAACGCTTCCAATCGCCTCAGATATGTTTTGAACAACATGCCTAATTTCCATGAGTTTAATCATATTCAGCTCCTTTAATGTATTCTTGATTTATGAAAGCAATTCTTGAATTTCAAAGGCAATTTGAAGGCGAAGTCGATCTTGATAGTCGTTCAAATCCAGCTTCAAAATTTCTTCAATACGGCTCAGTCGGTAGGTAAGTGTGTTGCCGTGAATGTGTAGGTGCTCTTTCGTATAGGACCAATTGCAATTGGATTTTAAATAGGTGACCAGTGTCGTTAAAAAATCTTCACGAGAGGCGTTGTTGTATTGGAGTAAAGGGTTTAACAGATTTTGTGTATAGTTTAGCAAATCCTCTTGAGTGTTGGCAAGTAAGAAGCGCTTAATATGGATATCTTTAAAATAAAGCCATTGAATAGAGGCTTGATCTCCTTTGATTAAACGAACGGTATGACGACTGTTTTCGTAGGCTTCTTTAAATTGATTGATTTCTGAAAAATCATCGCTGATGCCAATTTTTATGAGCAAATCCTTAAAAACAGTTGAATAGTTGCCATGATATTCTGATTGTATAAAGGTCAGTAAGGATTCCACTTGAAGGGGACCAGATGTTAAATGGACTTCCAAAATGCAGACGATTTGATGATGTCTTATCAAGGCCACTGATCCTGGACAATTGTTTTTTAAAAAGGTCGTAAAGTGATGATAATAATGTTTAAGGCAATCACGCATACGCCTTTCATAATTTTGCGTATTGGAGTAAGAACGCCCTTCAAAAGCAAAATCCAGCAAGAGTATACGATGTGGTGCCGAGAGATTAAAGTGATAACTTTCAGAACATTTTAAGACATAAGCGAGATTATCATTACTGATGAGGCTGTCTAAAAAATCCCCTTTTAAGGATTGTTCAAGATCGGTCAATTCATTTTGTTTTAGAAATTCAAGCGCCAAAATCGTAGCGCTTCGCTCTGCAGTAATAATTTCGTTTTCTAAAAGTGGTGTCGTTTTACTGAGCAGGCAGAGCCAACCCATGGGTTCTAGGTTTACAATTATAGGAAAAATAAAGTAATGTCTTGCTGTGGTGGACTCATAGAAGTTGTTTTTAGAATTTCTTTGTAACTTTTGGACGATCAGTGGCTTTATGACACGAAGCGTTTCTAAGGTGTTATGACCGAGCGTATGATGGGTGATGTTGTGAAATATATCGAAGATCAAGATCTCTTTTTGAGTGAGCAGTTTCACTTCGTTAATGATATCTGCCACAGTACTGCCCTTTAAAACCATGTCGGTGAATTTACTATGGACTTGTGTGCTGTGTTTATATTTATCGCGTTGACTCTGTATAATCTTATTGTATTCTTCAAGTTTTCGATTGTTTTCAAGTTCTCTTTCTAAGCTGCGCGCATTGATTATGGCGATGGTCGCTTGTACAGAAATGGCTTTGAGCAGTTCGACATCACTTGCCACAAGGGGGACTTTATTGCTGAAATTATCGATGACTAAAACGCCTAAAGTTTCATTTCGATGTAGGAGGGGACAACAGATGGAACCATTGATGTTAGAAGCGATGACGGCACCTTTGACGGCGAGTTCGGTATTGCCCTTGGACATGGTACTCATCGCATTTTTAACGACATTATTATCGGGGAAAAAAACAGGTTCGTTGCGTAAAAAACACATGCCGGTCATGGATTCGCCAGGTTTCATTTTGACATTTTTAACGGTATCGCCCATGCCCACATAAGCATACATTTCTAATAAATCAGAGGCTTTATTATATAAGAAGATACAGCCAGCGTCCCCACCATCGATTAGATCAATGGAGAGTTCAAGCAGTGCCTTGAGAATTTGATCGGTGTCCTGTGAACTGTTTAGAATTTTACTGGCATCGAGTAATGCTTCTAATTTTTTTTCACGTATTTCAGAATGCTGCATGAGACCTCCTTTAAGAGTTTTTATTATTATATACCTTTAGCACAAAAAAAAATAGAATTATTTGGTGTATATCCCATGGTAATTATGTTACGAAATTGTTAGACTATTCAATAAATAAGTTTGGGAGGACTAAGAAATGGTATTAAATGTAGTTTTAGCGTTCAGTATTGTTTTGGCGATTTTGACGATTGGCGAAATTGTGTCAACGAAGACCAAAGCATTCGTGCCATCCGTTTTTGTTTCAGCAACTCTTTTCTTAATTGGGTATTGGACCATTTTACCGGCTGACATTGTTACACAGAGTTCATTTTCAACACCGATTGTCTATTTATCAATGTATTTATTACTGACTCATATGGGCACGCTGATGAGCGTGAGAGAATTATTAGGACAATGGAGAACCGTTGTAATTGCTCTAGCAGGGATTGTAGGTATTTGTGCCATGACGCTTACAATAGGGCAAGTCTTATTTGGATGGCAAGCCGTTGTAGCAGGCACACCGCCACTTACAGGTGGTGTCGTGGCATCTATTTTACTTTCAACTGCCGCAACTGAATTAGGGTTGCCGGCGATTGCAGTGCTTGCAACCGCAATGTACATCATGCAAGGTTTCTTCGGTTATCCTGTAACCGCTTTACTTTTGAAAAAGGAAGCAAAACGATTGGCCGATCAAGTGAGAAGTGGTGAAGTTTCTTTTAAACCACATGAAAAATTGGCACAAGAAGCATTGGCAGAATCGAGCAAGAAATTTAGAATTTTTCCACCGGTCCCTGAGCAGTATTTAACACCTTATGTGATCTTGGTGAAATTGGGATTTGTGGCATGGCTTGCCGTGTTAGCATCTCCATTCCTTCATTTAAATCAATTTGTGGTATGTTTACTCTTTGGTGTAATTGGTAGAGAAATTGGTTTCCTTGAAGAAAAAGCGCTTGTTAAGGCCAATGCATTTGGATTTTTAATGACTGTTTTAATGGCATTTATCTTTGCTGGATTATCTCAAGCAACGCCGGAAATGCTTAAACAGATTGCAGCACCATTATTTGGTATTATCGTTTTAGGGGTTATTGGCATGGGCATTTTATCAATCCTTGTGGGGAAACTCCTCGGATATACTAAAGAAATGGCATTTTCTGTGGCAATGACAGCACTTTATGGCTTTCCGGCCGATTATGTTCTAACGATTGAAGCCATCAAATCGATGACTGAAACAGAGGAAGAGCATGATTATGCTACGGATCAAATGCTTCCTAAAATGCTTGTAGGTGGTTTTACCACTGTTACCATTGCATCGGTTATCATCGCAGGGATTTTCGTAAAATTATTGTAACCCTTGGGGAGATGTCCCTGACTTTAAGAAGTGGGGGGCATATCCCTAATCCAGTGGGAGTTTTAACTCCCACTGGATGCAATCCGATAGGATTGTGCAAGGGTTACGAAGGTAGCGAAGCGGACTGAGTATGATTTCAATAGTAAGAAATTAGGTTCAAAAGTGAAGTTACGAAGGTAGCGAAGCGGACTGAGTATAGAGTATATGCTTTGATAATAGTTGCACTGGGCAACCCATTGAAGTCGGCACGAGTTTCCTGATAGGCTTGTGTCGATTTCAATCTGTTTTGTTTAAAAGTAAAGGAGTCCACTATGTATACAAATCTGAATCGCATCAGAGCAGATATTGAAATGCTTTCAACATTCAATGATTCTGATGGCGAGGGTTTAACGCGATTTTCACTTACAAAAGCGGATCGCGGGGCAAGAAATTATTTAAAGAACGCACTGGAAAAGCTTGATCTCAAAGTTTATGAAGATGCTGCGGGAAGTTTGATAGGCAGATTAGAAGGTTCAGAACCCTTGGCGCCGACGATACTGATCGGTTCTCATTTTGACTCTGTGCGCAACGGCGGTCACTTTGATGGTCCAGCAGGTGTGGTCATGGCGCTTGAGATTATGAGAGTTTTAAAGGCAAAAGATATCAAGTTGCGACATTCAGTGGAATTTGTGGCGATGATTGAAGAAGAAGGGGGTCGGTTTGGTGCTGGCGTCTTTGGAAGCCGTGCGATGACGGGTCAAGTCACTTATGAAGATCTCGTTAAGCATAAAGATGAAGCGGGCATTTCTATGGCAGAAGCCTTTGAAGCTTTTGGATTTGATCCCAAGAAGATTGGTGAGGCAGCTAGAAAACCCGAATCTATCAAAGCCTTTATTGAACTGCATATTGAACAAGGACCTGTGCTCGAACACGAAAAAATAGATGTGGGCATCGTTGAGTCCATCGTTGGGATCAGAGAATTTCGAGTCATCATTAAGGGCCGTCCTGACCATGCGGGCACGACGCCAATGACCCTAAGAAAAGATGCACTTTGTGCAGCAGCAGAGGTCATATCTGCGCTTCCCAAGTATGCCAGTCGTGCAGAGGAAGGTACGGTTGCCACGGTGGGCGTCTTGGAGGTTAAACCTGGTGCCGCTAATATTATTCCTGGGAAAGTTGAATTTACGGTGGACATTCGGTCCAGACATGCGTCAGCGATCCAAATTGTACAAGATGAGATTGAAAAAAAGTTGAATGATTTAGCAAATCTTAATGGCATTCAATTTGAAATAGAAATGTTACTTTCTGTTAAACCTGTTGCCATTGACGCAGAAGTGATAAAATGTTTTAAAGGACAAGCGGATCAAAATCAATTTTCATATAAAATGATGAACAGCGGTGCAGGTCATGATGCGATGATCATGGCATCAATAGCACCATCGGGACTTATTTTTGTGCCCAGTAAAGACGGTAGGAGTCATTGCAAAGAGGAATGGACGGATTATGACGCCCTTCAAAAAGGGATTGAGCTAATTTGTCATTCTATTATAGAACTTGGGAGGTAAAAACATGTCGATTAGAGAACTTGTGCACTCACATAAGGATTATGCGATACAAATACGTCGCGAATTTCACATGAATCCAGAACCGAGCATGAAAGAATACAGAACTTCAGATCGCATCATGGAAGAACTTAATGCCATGGGAATTGAATGTAGAAAAGCGGCTGGAACAGGTGTCATTGGGATTATTAAGGGAAATGGTGCAGGTAAAACCATTGCACTGAGAGCAGATATCGATGCACTCGATCTTCAGGAAACCAATGAAGTGGCTTATAAATCACTCAATGATGGGTTCATGCATGGCTGTGGTCATGATGGACATGCGGCGGGACTCTTGACAGCGGCAAAAGTGCTAAAAGAAGTGTCAGATTCATTTAAAGGGCAAGTCAAACTTATTTTTCAACCTGCTGAAGAAACTGCAAAAGGCGCTAAAAAGCTGATTGAAGAAGGTGAACTTAAAGACATCGACGGTATTTTCGGAATCCACCTTTGGAATGATGCACCTGTCGGTAAGATTTCAATAGAAGCAGGACCACGTATGGCTTCTGCGGGTATTTTCAAAATTTATGTAACGGGTAAGGGGGGGCATGGTTCGATGCCGCATCAAGGCGTAGATGCTGTTATGGTGGGATCAGCCATTGTAACCAGTCTTCAGTCGCTTGTCAGCAGAGAAATTAGCCCACTGGATCCTGCGGTACTTTCAATCGGAATATTCAATGCGGGGACAAGGTTTAATGTGCTTGCAGGCGAAGCGTACTTAGAGGGTACAACACGTTGCTTTAGTATGGAAGTTAACGATGCTTTTGAAGGCATGATGAGAAGAGTGATCGACAACACAGCAGCGGCTTATAGGGCAACGGCGATTTTGGATTATGAGCAATTGGTAGTGCCAACGATCAATACGCCAGAGATGTCTGCTATTGGTGAAAGAGCGGTTGAAACTTTAATGGGGAAAGAGGCACTTGTCACTTATGAAAAAACCACTGGTGGAGAAGATTTTTCTTATTATTTAAAAGAAGTACCAGGAGCTTTTGCATTCGTTGGCACTAAAAATGTAGATAAGATTCCAAATTTTCCACATCATCATCCTAAATTTGACATCGATGAAGATGCACTTGAGGTAGCAGCTGGTCTATATGCACAGTATGCAATCACCTATTTAAATGACTAGAGGCGGGTTTATGATGGCTGTAAATAAGGTCTTAGAAGATCAAATTGAATATGTTATCAACATGCGTAGAGAGTTCCATAAAAATCCTGAAGTGAGTTGGCAAGAGTATCACACGTCAAAACGGATCAAAGAAGAACTTGATAAAGTAGGCATTCCGTGGCGGTCGTGTGCTGAGACAGGCATAGTGGCCACAATCGTTGGCGGGTTACCTGGGGGTGTTGTTGCCCTTAGGGCAGACATGGATGCGCTTCCTGTGAATGAACAAAATGAAGTGATCTATAAATCCGTAAAACAGGGCGTTATGCATGCGTGTGGACATGATGGTCATTCTGCTATGTTGCTTGGGGCTGCAAAGGCTCTAGAGGCACTTAAAGCTGAAATACCTGGAACTGTTAAACTCTTGTTTCAACCCGCTGAAGAAATGGTTGAAGGCGCTAAGCGCATGATCGCTGAAAACGCGCTAGAACAGGTGGAAGTCATTTTAGGCATACACCTTTGGAATGATTTAGAGACTGGAAAAATGAATATTCAATCGGGTCCAAGAATGGCATCCGGTGATTATGTAATCATTGATTTTAAAGGCAAAGGCGGCCATGGTTCTATGCCAGATCAGACGGTTGATCCGATTGTAGTGGCTTCTGCTTTTGTCATGAATTCACAGACTATTCTAAGCAGAGAAAAAAGTCCAATGGAGTCTGCTGTCTTCACAGTGGGCGAACTCAAGTCGGGCACACGGTTCAATATAATCTCAGAAAGTGCACATCTTGAGGGCACTTTGAGATGTTATGGTGAAGAGGCGAGAGATCGATTTGCGGATGCGATTAAACGTCACGCTTATGAAACCGCCAAGGCTTTTAGAGCTGAAGCCACCGTGACGATTCATAAAGGCACGCCTGCGACGATTAATGAGCCTAAAATTACACAACTTGCAGTTAAAGTGGCTGAGCGCATTGTTGGCTCTGAAAATATGATCTCTCAGGAGAAGACGACAGGTAGTGAAGACATGGCTTATTACTTACAAAAAATACCAGGCGTCATGGCTTTTGTGGGTTCTGGCCACAAAGATAAAACACTCAGCTTTCCACATCATCATCCGAAATTTGACATTAACGAAGAGAGCTTAAAGTATGGAACAGCACTTTATGTTCAATTTGCACTGAATTATCTTAACAAAATCTAAAACTTTTACTTGATATTATTTTATTCTGCGATAGAATAAAATTAGAATATGAATCAGTGATGATCAAAGCTAAGGTTTAAATTTTGCTGTAGAGAGCTAGCGTGTGGTGAAAGCTAGTGCATGATTAAACCCCTCCACTTTAGTAACTGTCGGCGATGAGCCGAGGGGTGAGCCCTGTATAGCTTAAACGAGATGGTAGCTGAAATTACAGTTACAATTTGGGTGGCAACGCGGAACTTCCGTCCCATGTTTTGGGATGGGAGTTTTTTTAATTCCATGAATCTTCGTACAGTAAAAGGCAAAATGTTCAACCGCTGAAAGATGTCAGCGAAAATCGTTTTGAGTCATCAAGGATGGCTCAAATATGATAATATAAATCATAAGATTTGAGCCGAAAGGCTTGAAGCGGAATGTTCAACCGCTGAAAGATGTCAGCGAAAATCGTTTTGAGTCATCAAGGATGGCTCAAATATGATAATAAAAAAAGGTGGTGTAGGTTATGTTAGATATCAAATTAGTAAGAAGTAACCCTGAGCTTGTTAAGACCAATATCAAAAAGAAATTTCAGGATCATAAATTGGTTTTAGTGGATGAAGTTATCGAACTAGATGAGGCTTACAGAGCAGCAAAAACAAGAGGTGATGAACTCAGAGGGATTAGAAATGCCGTCAGTAAAGAAATTGGTGGCTACATGGCTAAAGGCATGAAAGCAGAAGCTGAGCAGACAAAGGAAAAAGTGGCCGCAATCGGTGCTGAACTTGAAGACCTCAAAGTGAAAGAACAAGAATTGTCAGAGCAAATCAGAGAAAGAATGCTGGTGATTCCCAATATTATTGATGACTCTGTGCCAATCGGTAAAGATGACAGCGAAAATGTTGAGGTTCAAAAATACGGCGAGCCTTTCGTGCCAGATTATGAAGTGCCTTATCACGTTGATATCATGGAGAGGCTTAAAGGACTTGATCTCGAAAGTGCTCGTAAGACCAGTGGCAATGGATTCTACTATCTAAGAGGCGATATTGCACGTCTTCATTCTGGGATATTGTCTTATGCGCGTGATTTTATGATTGATCGTGGTTTTGAGTATTGTATTCCACCTTTTATGATTCGTTCTGAAGTCGTAACAGGCGTTATGAGTTTTACTGAAATGGAAAATATGATGTATAAAATTGAGGGTGAAGACCTTTATCTCATCGGTACAAGTGAGCATTCTATGATTGGTAAATTTATTGATAATCTCATGGATGAAGAAGAATTGCCACAGGCGCTGACCAGTTATTCACCTTGTTTTAGAAAAGAAGTGGGTGCGCATGGTATAGAAGAAAGAGGCGTTTACCGCATTCATCAATTTGAAAAACAAGAGATGATCGTCGTATGTAAACCTGAAGAGAGCACAGAGTGGTTTGTCAAACTCTACAACAATACGATCGATTTCTTCAGAACACTTGATATTCCAGTGCGGGCTCTTGAATGTTGTTCTGGCGATTTAGCAGACTTAAAAGTGAAGAGTATCGATGTTGAAGCTTGGTCACCACGTCAGCAAAAATACTTTGAAGTGGGCAGCTGTTCAAACCTTGGAGATGCTCAAGCCAGAAGACTAGGCATCAGAGTAAGAAGCAAAGAAGAAGGCAATTACTTTGCGCATACACTCAACAATACAGTGGTTGCACCGCCGAGAATGCTTATTGCTTTCTTAGAGAATAATTTACAAGAAGATGGCTCCATTAAGATACCAAAGCCGCTTCAAATGTACATGGGTGGTAAAACGGAGATTAAGTAAATCGATAAAAAAAGCGCGTGTCTTTAGGGCAGTGGTCATAGGGATACTTTCTGAACCTACCTAATGAATGGTGGCATTTAGCGGACAGTTACGGCTGTCCGCTTTTGTTTTGTGTTAGGCATGGTACTAATCTAGCTGGTGTAAGTCCAGTCGCGGATATTTACCGCCAAGCGTAGTGAACCACAAGTCAGTATCAGTAATGGTATGGATGAAGGAAATGGTGTAGTGAAATTCTTGAGCCTACGAACAGAAACTTGATAAGGCGATTAGGTGGGTGAGGTTGCATAACAAACTTAAGCCCAAATGGTAAACGTAAACCGAAGTTGTAAATCAAGAGGTTGTGGAATGAAAGATTAGGGTTTAGGGAGGGAGTCAGATGAAGTCACATGAGGGCGTAATAGCTAAAGGACTGAAACGATTTATAGTACAAATCGGTATTCATAAAATGTAACTGTTCAGTCACTCAGACACTTTAGTCTTCACTTTCATCATTCGAATGTCTCGCTCTGCTAAATTATTGTCGAAGGGAACAGCGAAGTTTTTAACAAATAAGCAGACTGATGCCTTGTAATTGTGAAGACGTTCAATCAGAGCACGTGTTTTCCCTTTGCCTTGACGTCCTCGCTTGCCAATCGGTTTCTCTATGATTGGATTACAAGTTATAGACTTATTTTCTAAACGCTTAATCTCTTCAAATTCTCTATCAAGGGTCTTGATACTACCAGCTTTGAATCTAATAATGTATTCCCCTCTGTTGGATTTACAGATCTCCATCACAGGACCGTTAGCATATAAGCTATCTGCTAGTATGCAAATAGGAAGTCGAGAAAAATCTTTTTTTAAACGTTTTGATAAACGTTTAAAAGCATTTCTTTCACAGTCCTGTTTTGTAACAAATTCATCTTCATTTTCTATAAATTCGGTACCTATGCTAAATACAAATTCACCAAGAATTAATTTTGCTTCTAAAACATTGTGATAATAACTAAAGGTCTCCTTATCGGTTTCTTTATCCACGTGTTTTCTGGTTAAACAGTGCTCGCAATGCCTTTTGTTAAATGAATGGGGACCTGTTGCATCAACGGCTACCAACCAATATTTCTGTTTATTGCTTTCGAATCTATACTGCTCAAAGCTTCTTTTCTTCAATAGATCTTTTATCGTACCAGTTCTTACTTTTAACAGTTCATCAGGATCGAGTTCTTTTAAAAAGTCAGTAATCGTATCATGATGCGGCATTTCAACTAATTCAGGATTCTTAACGAGTCTTCGAAAATTTTCAATGCTTTCATTGTTATTGAAACTTTCAGTTACGCCTGTGACTGTTTTAATCGTCATCAAATTACCTAATAATGATGTCATCAGAAGTTCTAATGGACTGTAGACCGTATAACTTCCATGTCTTGGATCGATAACATCATTTGGGGTTTTTTCTAAATCTTTAAAAAAGTGTTTCTTAACCTTCAACAAATCCATAATTGGAGTACGTTCATTATTCAGTTCTCTTTTCATCGCTCAAGTAATTGCTTCTGTATGCATTAGACACCTCACTAAGATTATTTATACCTATGTATAATTATATAATTTGTGAGAATGTTTTGCATCCTGTTTAACCCGAAAAAATTTACTCTTTAGAGCTGGAGGGAATGGCACGGCTATCGCATGAAAAAAATGTAGAGTATTTTAGGAAAAGTGAATGCGAAAATGCAGAAGGAATAAATGGTAATAATTACAAAAAGGAATTAGAGAAGTAATGTCGAATTCAATACTAGAGGAAAAAAACTCTGGAGGAGAATTCATATGGACAAAACAATGTTTAAAAGTGCATTTGAAAATGTAAGCGATTTTAGACAAGAGTGGAAAGTAAAACATAAGCTGATAGAAATAATCTTTACAACAGTGATTGCAACGATTGCAAATGCGAATACCTGGATAGAAGTAGAATCCTTTGTAGAGGCAAAAAAAGAATGGTTTAAAAAATATGTGGATTTAGAGAATGGCGTACCTTCTCATGATACGTATAAACGCGTATTTGAAAATTTGGATAGTGATTCTTTTAATAGAGCCTTTATAAGCTGGACAAGCAAGCTATCGAATGAATCCGCTGGCAGAATAATCGCTGTAGATGGAAAAACATCAAGGGGATCACATACAGAAGATAGAAAGGCAATCCATCTGGTAAATGCGTGGGTAGAAGAAAATGATCTTTTGCTAGGACAATTGAAAACAGAAGAAAAGAGTAATGAAATTACAGCAATCCCCGAACTGTTGGATTTGCTATTTATAAAGGATAGCATAATCACAATAGACGCTATGGGTACACAAAAAAAGATAGTCGAAAAAATAATAGGAAAAGAAGCAGATTATGTACTCTCATTAAAAGGGAATCAAGGTAATTTTAATGAAGAAGTAAAAAGTTATTTTGAAGATGCAATTGAATCCAATTTTAGAGATTACCCAGTAAGTAGAAAAACAACTCTAGAAAAAGGTCATGGAAGAATTGAAAAAAGAGAGTATTATCAGACAAACGATATAGAATGGTATGTAGAAAAAGACAAATGGAAAAACTTATCAAGCATAGGTATGGTAAGGCGCACAGTGACCACAAAAGGAAAAGAAAGCGTAGAAGTGAGCTATTTCATATCCAGTTTAAAAACACCAGAAGAAGGACCATGTGAAGTGTTTGCAAAGGCCGTGAGATCACATTGGGGTGTAGAAAGTTGTCATTGGATACTTGATGTTGTTTTTAGAGAAGATCATAGCCGAGTAAGAATGAATAACGGTGCTGCAAATCAATCCATGTTGAAGAAGATAGCCATGAATATTTTAAAACAAGAGACCATCACGAAAAAGAAGACCAGTTTAAAGTTGAAGCGTTATAAAGCATCAATAGATGAGTCTTTTCTAACGAAAGTMGTATCTGAGCTGTAGAAAAAAGGCTGAGTTATACCATTCGTAGGGTAAGTCGGCTGTAGTGATACAAACGGTTTATTAGTTGTGCCCTCAAAACTGTAAAAAGGATTGAGCTCTGCATTAAAACATAAGTCATGCCACATAATCCAATAGCGCAATGCTATTTTTTTAAGACTTTGAATAAAAGCCTTGATTATGGTAGATTTTCATGCGATAGCCGTGCTGAGTAATTAGTGCCCCTTTTATAATGTGAAAAAGTTTGATATAATGAAGTTAATAGAAAATTAATGGCAAGAGAATGAGAGCCATCACAACACAGCCTTTGAATAGGCTTGTTTGTGATGGCTCTTTTTGTATACGATTTGCTATAGAGCTCAAGGAGGATCCTAAACATGTATGATGTAGCCGTTATAGGGGCTGGTGTGATCGGTGCAGCAGTTGCAAGAGAACTTACAAAATATGATATAAAAGTAGTGGTGCTTGAAAGAGAGAACGATGTCTCTTGTGGGACGACAAAAGCCAATAGTGCCATTGTTCATGCGGGCTATGATGCCCCTTATGGCTCGAATAAGGGGAAGTTTAACGCTTGGGGGAATCGAATATTTGGAGAAGTATGTGAAGCTCTTAATGTGCCGTTTGATCGCACGGGGTCGTTGGTGTGTGCTTTTTCTGAAGAAGATTTATTGACGCTGGAGGCTTTAAAGCGCAATGGGGAACTGCTTGAAATTCCAAACCTTGAAATCATAGATCAAGCGGCACTTAGAGCAATAGAACCCAATATCAGTGAGAATGCCATAGCAGCACTTTATGCGCCTACAGCGGGGATAACAGAGCCTTGGGAACTCACAATAGCTTATATAGAAAACGCAATGGACAATGGCGCTGAGCTGAAATTGAATTTTGAAGTCAAAGCCATAGAAAATAAGGTTAATTTTTATACGATTTCAGACGGTAATGAGCAGATTGAAGCGAAATATGTTGTAAATGCGGCGGGGGTTTATGCGGATCAAATATATCGCATGGTTTGTGATACGCCAGAGTTTACCATAGCACCGAGAAGAGGTCAGTATTATTTACTGGATAAGTCGGCAAAAGGTCACGTAAAGACAGTGGTTTTCCCATGTCCGTCTAAAGCGGGAAAGGGTACTTTAGTAGTCCCAACCGTTGATGGTAATTTACTCATTGGTCCGGATTCAGAGGATCTGGATAATTCACAAAAAGAAGCCACTGAAACGACCTTAGAACGCTTGGATTTAGTCAAGCAACTTGCAAATCAATTGATTCAAAATATTCCTTTTAGAGAGAATATAACCACTTTTGCAGGCCTTAGAGCAGAACCTTCAACAGGTGATTTTATCATAGGTTTTAGCAAAGTGGCTGGTTTTTACAATCTGGCGGGGATGAAATCGCCGGGGTTATCAAGTGCACCTGCCATAGGCGTTCATGTTGCGGAAGAAATAGCCACTGTTTTGAGTGCTCAGAGCAGAGTAGGATTTGAACCTAATAGAAGAAAAAGACTTAAATTTGAACATTTGAATGACATTCAAAGACAAGCGCTGATAAAGGAAAATCCTGCATATGGTCGTGTGATCTGTAGATGTGAAATGATCACTGAAGGTGAAATTGTCGATGCGATTCATAGAAACTGTGGCGGTACAACGCTGAATGGTATCAAGAGACGCGTTAGACCAGGAGCTGGAAGATGTCAAGGCGGTTTTTGCGGGCCTAGAGTTATGGAGATTTTAGCAAGAGAACTTGACGTTGAAATGGAATCCATTTGCCAAGAAGGGCAAGCATCTCATATTCTCATTGGAAAGACCAAATCATTATAGGAGGAAATTATCATGAATTATGATATTGTCGTTATTGGTGGTGGTCCAGCAGGACTTGCAAGCGCCATTGAGGCACATAAAAAGGGTGTCAGCAGTATATTGGTTATAGAAAGAGATCGTGAACTCGGCGGTATATTACAGCAGTGTATTCACAATGGATTTGGACTCCATATTTTTAGAGAAGAACTTACAGGCCCAGAGTATGCAGAGCGTTTTATAGAAGCGCTTAAGGCGATGGGCATTGAATATAAATTAGACACCATGGTACTTGAAATAGGTGAAGATAAGTGCATTAAAGCCATGAATGAAATAGATGGTTTTATGAGCATCAAAGCAAAAGCCATTATTCTTGCGATGGGATGTAGAGAACGGACACGTGGCGCTATTGCAATTCCTGGAACAAGACCCGCAGGTGTTTTTAGTGCAGGAACTGCTCAGCGGTATCTTAACATGGAAGGTTATATGGTGGGGAAAAGAGTCGTCATACTGGGTTCAGGAGATATTGGGCTCATCATGGCCAGACGCATGACGCTTGAAGGCGCTAAAGTGCTTGCGGTGGCGGAACTTATGCCCTATTCGGGTGGACTTACAAGAAATATAGTTCAGTGTCTAAACGATTTTGACATACCCCTTCTTTTAAGCCATACGGTGACTGAAATCAAAGGTAAGGACAGAGTCTCTTCTGTGGTGGTTTCAAAAGTAGATGCACATATGAAACCCATAGCGGGAACAGAAGTGGAATACGAATGTGATACGCTGTTATTATCTGTGGGTCTTATTCCAGAAAATGAACTGTCAAAGCAAGCTGGCGTTGAAATTGATCCTAGAACCAGTGGCCCTATTGTCAATGAATCCATGGAAACAACCGTTGAAGGGATCTTTGCCTGTGGGAATGTTGTTCATGTACATGATCTTGTGGACTTTGTAACGGCTGAGAGTAACCGTGCAGGTGCAAATGCCGCTAAATATGTGATTGAATCTCGCAAAAAAGCATTTAGTGTGATTAACACGTATTCAAATGAAGGGATCACTTATATTGTGCCTCAATATATTCGATTTGAAAATTTAGAGGATAAGTTTAACCTCTTCATGCGCGTTAAAAAAGTCTATCACAATGCCAAAATGGTGGTAAAAGCAGATGGGGTTACCATTAAAGAGTTTAAAAAGAATCACATGGCACCTGGAGAAATGGAAAATCTTGTATTGGAGAAATCCTTATTAAATGAATCTATAAAATCGCTCACGGTTGAAGTCATCAAGGAGGTGGTGTAATCATGGCACAAAAAGAACTCATATGTATCGTATGTCCTTTAGGTTGTCATCTAACAGTAGAGATAGATGAATCGAAAGAACAGGGCATCAAAGTATTTGGTAATAAATGTCCTAGGGGCGAAACTTATGCCAATAAAGAGTTAACAGCGCCGACGAGAATGCTACCAACAACCGTTAAAATCAAAAATGGCATCCTCAATAGATTGCCTGTTAAGACAGAAGCACCTATTCCAAAAGAAATGATCTTTCCGTGCATGGCTGTCATAAACGAAGTTGAAGTTGAAGCACCTGTAAAGATAGGGGATGTTGTCATTGAAAATATTTTGGGAACAGGTGTGAATATTGTAGCGACGAGAACGATGACTGCAAAGTAATTCAACTCAAAGGGGGGAGAATTTTGAACGTCATAAGTATGCCATTTTTAGAAAAGATTGATATCAAAGCAGAAGATTTAATGAATTATGAGACTATTTTGGATGCCTTAGATGAAGGGGTGTGTTTATTTGATCATCAAGGTCATATCAAGTTCGTTAACGATCAATATTGTAAGTTGTTTAGAATGTCGAAAGAAAGAGCTGTCGATCTAAGTCTCTATAAGGGATTCAAAGATGAGCTGTCGTTAAAATGTCTGAAATTTCAAAAGAAATTTGAAGGTAAAATCAACTATCACATAGGCAATCAACTTTTTTATTCAAAATCATATCCTGTTTTTAAACAGAATGCTTTTCTAGGCGTTTTAACGACTTATGATGTTTTTAAGACAGATTATAAACCCATAGAAAGTGTTGAAAAAATGCTCGAGAATCCATTCAAAGATGAAATTATTGGAGATCATCCCACTTTTGTAAAAGAATTGGTTTTAGCGTACAAGGCTTCAAAGTCCAATACGACGATAATGATTCGTGGGGAGAGTGGTACGGGCAAAGAACTTGTGGCAAAATCAATTCACAAATGTTCTAAACGTGTGGGGATGCCATTTGTAGCGGTCAATTGTGCTGCGATCCCAGTAAATTTAATGGAATCAGAACTCTTTGGGTATGTCCAAGGTGCCTTTACAGGTGCAAACAAAAGTAAGATCGGTAAATTTGAACTTGCAAATGGCGGGACTTTATTTTTAGATGAAATTGGTGATCTGCCGTTAGATCTCCAAGCCAAACTTTTAAGGGTTATACAAGAAAGAGAAATCGAAAAGATCGGCTCTAACCACACGATTCCCATTAATGTAAGGATCATCACTGCCACACACTGTCCGCTTGAAAAAATGGTGGAAGAAGGCACTTTTAGGGCAGATTTATTCTACAGACTCAACGTAATTCCGGTTTCTTTGCCTTCGCTTAAAGAGAGAATGAGTGATATTCCAATGCTTATTCATACTTTTATGGAAACGTTTCGACTTGAAAATGAGCTGAAAACGATTTCGATCACGGATGAAGCAATGATGTGCCTCAAATCGTATGCGTGGCCTGGTAACATCCGAGAACTTAAAAATACAATTGAACGATTAGTCGTTTTATCAAGTAACTGTGAAATCACGATTAGAGATATTCCTGTGCATATTTCAGAGACTTACCAACTCTCAGAGAGTCAAAGAGCACTGGTTGAGACAAATAGTGGAGAGCTTTATACTTATGAATCCTATGATAAAGAAATCATTCGTTTGGCTCTAAAACAGTATAAAAGTTTCAATTTGGCGGGTAAAGCACTCGGATTGACCCATAAGACGGTTGCTGCAAAAGCAAGAAAGTATAATCTTGTGGATTGATGAAAACATAATAGATAGACCTACTAGTGGCTTAGTAAGGTCTATTTTTTTATACCTTACAAAAGTGTAAGGTCTATTTTTTTATACCTTACAAAAGTGTAAGGTATAAAAAAAGAAAAATGTCGCCTAAAACAGTGGATTCATTAAGGGAAAAGTATTATACTTTATAAGGGTTGTGGCTGCGTCTGCGTCTTTAGAATAGTAGATATGCTGCATGTACTAAATTAAGGAGTCTGAGAATGAATTTGATAGAATTATTAAAAATTGTAATACTTTCTATTGTGGAGGGCATCACGGAATGGTTACCAATCAGTAGTACAGGGCATATGTTGCTCGTGGATCAGTTTTTGAAAATCAATATGTCTGATGCCTTCAAGGACATGTTTTTTATGGTGATTCAGCTGGGTGCTATTATGGCCGTTGTGGTCATCTTTTGGGATAAGATGTTTCCATTTGATTTTAAGAATAAACCTGTCATAAAAAAAGAAATATTTTTCATGTGGTTTAAAGTCGTGGCAGCTTGTATTCCAGGCGCTGTAGCGGTGTTTTTGTTTGATGACTATGTCAGTGCTCATTTTGAAACACCCATTGTGATCGCGTCAATGTTGATTCTTTATGGCATTATATTTATTTTTGTAGAGAATTGGAATAAGGGGAGAACGCCTGCAATCAAAGCACTTGATGATATTACCTATAAGACAGCATTGCTTATTGGTCTTTTTCAAGTGTTATCCATCGTACCTGGAACCTCACGTTCAGGAGCAACCATTATCGGCGCTTTGATCATAGGCGTCTCCAGAACGGCAGCGGCAGAATTTACTTTTTTCCTTGCTGTACCCGCTATGCTGGGGATGAGTGCGATTAAACTGATTAAATTTGGTGTTCATTATACCCCTGCTGAAATGCTTACACTTGGCGTTGGTATGTTCGTTGCATTTATTGTTTCTGTCTTTGTCATTAAATTCTTGATGGCATACATCAAAAAACATGATTTCAAAGTGTTTGGTTGGTATCGCATTGTTTTAGGTGTGATCGTCATTGCGTATTTTAGTATGGCGCATATGTAAGTGTGGTGAAACCTAAAAGTCTTTTAGAATCAGCGATTGTCGAATTGTTGAATTTAAGAGGCTTTTTTATAATGCTTAAACTTTTATATGATACAGCCGTTAAAAAGAAAATATCATTTGCTCTTATTGTAAATAGTTGTCATCAAAAGGTTGACAATAATGATTCTTGAAGAGCTATATTTTGAGGCGTAAAATAAAGGTTTTGATCATGATAGACTATCGTTGCTGATTAGCGTTGTGATTAAAAAAAGATTGACAATGATTATTAGTCTAGATGTACTTAACTTACAAATATACATAAAATAGGAAGAAGGTTTAAGTATGAATAAAATGCTATCAAGAAATCAAGTTGATAAACTGTTAGGGGTTGATCCAAACGAAAGAATCCCAACACATGAAGAAATTAAATTGCTTCAAAAAGAGATCGAACAAGCTGAAAAAGATCTTGGATTGGAGAAGGGCGGGCTCTCTGATAAGGATTTCGCGAATATTCTCAAAAAGTTAGGATTAGATGAGGTGAGAATTTATTCTACAGATGAACTTAAAGGAAATCAGAAAGTATGATGAAGATTAAAGTTATATCATTGCTTATTTTAATGGTAATGATTTTTAGTGCGTTTGGGGTAACTTTTATGAATCCAGGAGCATATAGGAATTTAGGACTTATGTACATACCCGTTACTGGATATAGTGCCTACTATGTAAATGAATTTGTATTAAATCACAAGGGTCAAACTGTACTTCTTCCAACTGCGACGTGGTACAATTAAGTAAGAAATCCATTTGTTTTAAAATGTATATTTGTGATCTATAAATTAGAAACACATTCAGATTAGCTCTGGATGTGTTTCTTAATTTAAAGTAAAACAAGGAAAAGATGTTCTTCTTTAAAAATATAGACCATGAAGGGGTTGTCTACCAAATTAAGTGTGTCATCGCTGGTATTGAAGCCAGACTTGAAGGTTTAAAAAATCTTAGAAACCATGAAGAGCATGATAAAGCATGTGTAATAGATGGTTTTGAAGGGGATACGTTGGATTATGGGATTGCAAATTATAGCCATCAACTGGAGTGGTTAAATCAATACCTTATAAAGATTATAGCACAATCATAATATTACAAAATTCTTACAACTACTGAACTTATATATTCTAATCCTTCTATTTTTGGTATACTGAACACATCATCGTTTAGATGAAATTAATTCACGAGAGGAGTGATGTTCAATGAAAGCTAACCGCTATTCTAACATTGTCAAAACACAGGAGGTAAGATTTATTGAACTACAAAAATGCTGCAGAAATTTTACCAGCAGATCTTCTCGAGGAACTACAGAAATATACTGAAGGTACTATGATTTATATTCCTAAGTCCTCCCGAAGAAAAGCATGGGGGCTAAAGTCAGGTATACGTGCAGAACTTGATAGGCGTAATGCAGACATTTTAGCCGATTTTAAAGCAGGCAAGTCACTTGGTCTCATAGCGAATCACTATTTTATAAGTGAAGCTGCTGTTAAGAAGATTGTCTATAAAAAAACAGCTGAGAAAAAATAGTTCAATCTATTCTTTCCCTGTCGATATTTTGGCAGTCATGAGATAATGAACTTGACCGGTTAATCCAATCGAAAGGGGGCGTTTAATTTGAAAATAAAGAGGTGGCCTATACTCTAACGAGTTAGGCATCAAAGGGTCCGGCTTACGCTGGGCCCTTTAATTATACAGTGGCGTTGGTTACCGTAAAAAAATGTGATAAGTTTCCAGAGTTTAGTGCAACTCTAAATTGTGTCAAAAGGGGCGGGAACCCTTTGCTGAAGTAGTTTTTTTCACTTGGCATTAAACGCTCAATCGTTTTGTAAAAGGCATCTGTGAACACGGATTCTGGGTTATCGTGAGTAGAAAAAAGAACGTAAAGTGCAAGCATATCCTCATGACTTAACCGAAGCGAGCGAACGGCTCTGCCCAGGGAAACAGAAGCAATGGACTGTTTAATGAGTATTTCAGTAATGTTGTTGATCAGATCTTCGGGGGCCATATCATAATGATTTGCATAAAGCGTCACCACCAAAACGAGATCGTGTTCATCGTAGTGATGGCAGAAATCATTTTCTAAATTTAAGGTCTTGATATAGTATTCGCAGTACCATAAGCCTATTTCTTTCATAGGATCGTAAAACAATGGATAGTCAATCATGCCGCTGGTGATATTGGGCATATATTCACAATCGTAAGTTTTGAAAAAAAGTTCTAGTCCTGGATAAATGGTATCTGTATAGGCATCAATGGCAATTCCCAAATGCATGGATTTGAGATATTTGTAGGAGAGCTCTAGTTGAGTAAATTTTTTTTTGAGATAATTTTTACCTTCGTGATAAAAACTTGAAACGTTAAAAGTCATAAGCTTCTCAAAAGCATCGTCTATATCGTTAAACGATCTGAAATAAGCATCAATAGTGTAGACCACGCCGTTATATAAGTCTATGCCCACGTCTGTTTTAACGGAAGCGCTTTTGCCTTTTGTATACCTGAGTAGGTTGTCGCTCATGAGTTTCATAATATCAATCTGAACTTGTTCCACTTGACTTGCATCAATGCTACCTTTTTGCAAACCGTATTCAAGCATGGAAAATGTCCATTTTTCAACATTGGGAATAAACGCTGTGTAATTTGATTTTTTCATTAAAATATGAGTCAATTGAATCCTCCTAAAATTTATTGTGAATATGTCGCAAAACCTTGTCTAAATCCCGATCTCTTAAAAGTTCGATTGAACCGCCTGACTTGCCATTGTAGTATTTTACCATTAATTCAATCAGTTCATCATCGGATAGGACTTCGAACATCTCGTTTTTCATGTAATAAAAGGTTTCGATGAGATCGTCTAAAATCTCCACATAATCCGCTTGCTGGATGTAGGGGGAATCTAAAAAGGCTTCAATGATTTTACCTATGGTGGCACTACCGACTTCTATACGACCATGTGAAATCAAAGCCTGATTCCTAGCTTCGATTAGAACCAGAGCGTCTTCAGAGGTTAATTTAAGGCCATAAAGGCCAGATCGATCGTTGGATTCCAGTATTTCTTCGAGCGCTAATTTTTGAGATAAGAGTTCAAGCGAAAACATTTTTGCCTCCTCAAAATTAAATTTTAGTAAAAGCTATTGACAAACAAGGTAGTTCTATGCTAATGTATAGTAGAGTAGTGACGTTTATAATTTGCAACTCTATAATGTTATATATTATCACGAACGCTCGTTTTTTGCAAGACGGGTGTGCGTGTTTTTTTTTGCCCTTAATTAGACAATGTGATATGATTATAGCAACAGATCTCAATAAAAAGGGTTTATAGAATGGAGTGAATATATGATTTTCATAGAGAATGAACACATCAAATGTCGTGCCACGTTATCTGCAGATTTGGAGTTCGTAAAGACCGCTGAGGGTGATGCCGAGAATTCAAGATTCGTCAGTCAATGGACTGTATCACAGCATCTTGCAGCGATTGGAGATGAAGATCAGATGCACATTACTATTGAGGATTCAAAAACGGGTAAAAAGGTGGGCTATATGCTCGTTGCAGGGCTTAAAAACAATAATAACAATATAGAGCTCAGACGGATTGTCATTACGGATAAAGGACATGGCTATGGGCGTCAGGCTTTTATATTAATGAAGCAATATATTTTTGATGAGTTAAAGGCGCATCGTTTATGGTTAGATGTGAAGACCTATAACGAGAGAGGACGTCACCTCTATAAATCAGAAGGCTTTGTGGAAGAGGGCATCATGAGAGAAAGTACATTTTATAACGGACAATATGACTCTATGGTGATCATGTCGATTTTGGAGCATGAATATCGGGAATTTGTGCATATGTTGTAGGGAGGCAGATATTATGTCAAAAATAAGATGTGAATGGGCCTTGTCCCACGAGCTCAATCACGAGTATCACGACAAAGATTGGGGCGTCCCCGTACATGATGACCGAAAACTATTTGAAATGTTCAACCTTGAAGGTGCTCAGGCAGGGCTTTCGTGGCTTACGATTTTAAAGAGACGCGCAGACTATAACTGCGTCTTTGAAGATTTTGATCCCCACAAACTTGCGACATATACGGATGAACAGTTAGAAGCCATTTTACTGGATGCGCGGATTATTCGCAACCGATTAAAAGTCTTTTCAGTGAGAAGCAATGCAGTGGCTTATTTAAAGGTGGTAGAAGAATTTGGGAGCTTTGATGCTTATATCTGGCAATTCGTCGGAGGCAAGCCCATTGTAAATGCCTTTAAGCACATGAAAGAGGTGCCTGTGAGTACACCTGAAAGCGATGCTATGAGTAAAGACCTCAAAAAGAGAGGCTTTAAATTCTGTGGCACAACGATTTGTTATGCATATATGCAAGCTGTGGGTATGGTGAATGATCATACGGTGGATTGTTTTAGATATAACGAAGTGCAAATATAGGATTGAATTTTTGGACCTTTAGTGGTATAGTAAAACGATGGAATTGGCACTTTAAAATTTAATATTTACTCGTATAAGTTTGATAATAGGGTTCAAACGTTTCTACAAACTACCTTAAATAGTTACAGGCTACGGGTTCGGTAAAATTTGAGTATATCTATAGTAGGATACTGCACCTGATCAATGTAGTGTTATTGCTATATTTATATCTCAAGTTTTTCAGGAACTCTGCCTTTGGCAGAGTTTTTTTATACAACCAACATGGAACTAAACGGTTTCTTCGAAAATTAAGCTTGAAAACATCAGTGAAAATCAGGTTGTGGCATCTAAAAACAGATAAAAAGGAAAAGTGAATGGAATTATTAAAACAAAAAATTTTAAAAGAAGGCACGACAGTGGGACCTGAAATCCTAAAGGTGGATTCT
Organism: Fusibacter sp. 3D3; assembly: GCF_001748365.1. Lineage (GTDB taxonomy): Bacteria > Bacillota > Clostridia > Peptostreptococcales > Acidaminobacteraceae > Fusibacter_A. Next base: position 68,605 of record NZ_BDHH01000017.1, read on the forward strand.
TTCTTAAATCACCAAATGGATATTAGGCTCATGCAAGAGATCGGTAAGGAATTTCACAGACGCTTTAAAGATCATCAAATCACTAAGATTTTAACGATTGAAGCTTCTGGAATTGGTATCGCCTCTATTGCGGCAATTTATTTTGACGTCCCTGTGGTATTTGCTAAGAAAGTACAATCTAAGAATTTAGATGCAGAGACGTACAAAAGCAGTGTGTATTCTTTTACTAAAGAAGCTTATTATGATGTCAAAGTTTCAAAACGCTATTTATCCAGTGATGATCACATCTTAATTTTGGATGATTTCTTGGCGAATGGACGTGCGGCACTTGGACTCATTGAGATTCTTGAGCAAGCAGGCGCCACTTTAGAGGGCGTCGGGATTGTGATTGAAAAGGGATTTCAAGAAGGTGGGCAAATTTTGAGAGATAAGCATATCCACTTAGAATCTTTGGCAATTGTAAATCGTTTTGAAGATGGAAAAATCACTTTTATCGAACAAAAGCAAACGCGTTAACTTAGGAGGAGAAGAGTAAATGAAAAAAATATTATCATTAATGGTCGTCTTTATGCTAATCTTTGCAATGACAGGATGTTCATCAAAACCAGCAGAACCAGCAGCTGATGCAGAAAAACCGGCAGAGCCCGCACAAGCAGAGTCTACAGCGACAGAACCTGTAGCTTCAACAATCGCGCCAGAAGATTTAACCGTTGGTTTTATCTATGTTGGCCCAATTGGTGATGGCGGTTACACTTATGCACATGATCAAGGCCGTTTATATTTAGAAGAAAAATTAGGTGTAAAAACCATCTATAAAGAGTCTGTTCCTGAGACTCAAGAAGTAGAACAAGAGATCAGAAATATGGTAGACCAAGGGGCTAAAGTTATTTTCGCAACAAGCTTTGGACATATGGACTACACTGAAAAAATGTCTAAAGAATTTCCTGAAGTTGCATTTTTCCATTGCTCAGGTTACAAAACAACTGAAAACATGTCCAGTTATTTTGGTAGAATGTACGAAGCGAGATATCTTTCGGGTATCGTTGCGGGCATGAAAACAGAGACTGACGAAATTGGCTATGTCGCTGCATTCGCAATTCCTGAAGTAATCAGAGGCATCAATGCCTTTACATTAGGGGTTCAATCTGTCAATCCAGATGCAACTGTGAAAGTGGTTTGGACTTCAACTTGGTATGATCCAGCAAAAGAAAAAGAAGCGGCAATTTCACTGTTAGATCAAGGGGTAGATATCATCGCTCAACATCAAGATACAACAGGACCTCAACAAGCGGCTGAAGAAAGAGGCGCATTCTCAATCGGTTACAATACTGACATGAGCACTATGGCACCTAAAGCCTACATGACAGCACCGGTTTGGAACTGGGGTCCATACTATACAGCACAAGTTCAAAGCGTTTTGGAGGGTACATTTAAATCCGAAGCGTACTGGGGTGGTATGGAAGATGATGTCGTAAAACTTGCGCCACTTACAGAAAATGCACCTGCTGGTGCTGGTGAAGCTGTTGATGCGGCAACTGCTAAGATTTTAGACGGCTCTTTAGTGGTATTTACAGGCCCTATTTTAAATCAAGCGGGGGAAGTCGCTGTAGAAGAAGGTAAATCTTTAACAGACGAAGAAATGCTAAACATGATGTGGTTTGTCAAAGGTGTAGAAGGTAAAATCGAATAGATAGGAGCTCACGATGCAACAAGAAGTTTTCGTGCAAATGAACAATATTTGTAAAACTTTTGGGTCGGTTAGAGCTAATTACAATATCAATTTTAGTGTAAATAAAGGTGAGATTCACGCATTGCTCGGTGAAAACGGTGCAGGCAAGAGTACACTTATGAACATGCTGTCAGGTATTTACAAGCCTGACAGCGGTTCTGTTTTTATACATGGTAAAGCAGTTAAGTTCAATTCCCCAAAAGACGCCATCAATCAAAAGATCGGTATGATCCATCAGCATTACAAACTCGTAGAGGTGCAGTCAGCCAAGGCAAATATCATTCTTGGACAGGCTGGATCACTTTTTGTTAATGAGAAGAAAATCAGTTCAGAAATAAAAGCGATATCAGAAAACTATGGCATTCCAATAGATCCTGATAAAAAAGTATACAATATGTCAATCGGCGAAAAACAATCTGTCGAAATATTGAAAGTTTTATATCAAGGAGCAGACATTCTCATTATGGATGAACCCACAGCGGTTCTAACACCTCAAGAGACAGAAAAACTCTTCAAAATTATAAAAAACATGGCCAAAGAAGGCTGTGCAGTGATCATTATCACGCATAAACTCCATGAAGTCATGGCGATTTCAGATCGCGTAACGGTACTTCATAAGGGCACAACAGTGGCCACTGTAAAAACAAAAGCATCTTCACCAAAAGAATTGACGGATCTCATGGTTGGGAAAGCGGTCAATCTCTCCATTAAAAGACCACAAGTGAATCGCGGCAATGCGGCTTTAAAAATAGCGGACTTAGTCGCCTATGATCAAGACAAAGTAAAAGTGCTTGATGGTGTAAGCTTTGATCTTTTTGAAGGGGAAATTCTTGGCGTAGCAGGCGTTGTGGGAAGTGGTCAAAAGGAACTCTGTGAGGCTATTGCGGGTCTTTATGCGGTGAACTCGGGTTCTATTACGTATAACGCTGAAAATATTTTGGGGCTTTCACCAAGGGCGATTATAAAACGTGGGATAACGATGAGCTTTATTCCTGAAGATCGTCTGGGTATGGGACTAGTGGCCTCTATGGATATGGTCGATAATTATTTGTTGAAAGCGCATCATAATCAAACAGGTATTTTTTTAAAGCGCAAACCGATTATGGCCAAATGTGAGCATATGATCAATCAACTTGAGATTAAAACACCAGGCATTCATCATCCCATCAAGCAGTTATCGGGTGGGAATATACAAAAGGTCCTCATTGGCCGCGAAATTGAAACGAATCCACATGTACTCATTACCGCTTATGCAGTTAGGGGCCTTGATATAGGTGCATCTCATACCATTTATGACCTCATCAATGATCAAAAACAAAAAGGGGTTGCAGTCCTCTTTATCGGTGAGGATCTTGATGTGTTACTAGAACTTTGTGATCGCATTATGGTGCTTTGTGATGGTAAAATCACAGGGATCGTAAAAGCGGATGCGGTGACCAAGGAAGAGCTAGGTTTAATGATGGCAGGGGAGGCGATATCGTGTTAAGAATGGTCAAACGAACAGATATGACGTCTGACAAGGCAGCTTTAATCCGCGTTTTTTCAATTTTATGTGCACTTTTTACAGCGGGCCTTTTCATTGCAATTATGGGTCATAATCCGATACACGTATTTTCATCTATGTTTATGGGGGCATTTGGATCGGTTTTTAGGATTAAGGACACCTTAACCATCTCAATCCCCTTAATCTTGACTTCCGTTGGCATCATGATCGCTTTTAAAATGAAATTTTGGAACATCGGTGGTGAAGGTCAGATTTTAATGGGTGCATTTTTTGCAAGTTTTATTGCCCTGAATTTTGACTCAGTACCCAAACCGCTTTTACTTCTGATGATGTTCATAGCGGGTTTTATTGGCGGTGGCTTATGGGCCTTGTTGCCTGCATTTTTAAAAGTCAAATTTGATACGAATGAAACGATTATTACTTTGATGCTCAACTATATTGCCATCAAGTGGATCACATACTTGCAGTATGGGCCTTGGAAAGATCCAAAATCTATGGGATTTCCAAAAATTGCGAACTTTTCTGACGCTGCTATTTTACCTAAAATTTTAGGGGTTCATGCGGGATGGCTCATCACTTTAGTCATCGTTGTTGTGGTCGCTGTTATGATGAAATATTCCAAAAAAGGTTATGAGATCGCGGTGGTAGGCGAGAGCATAGATACCGCTAAATATTCTGGGATCAATGTGAACAGAGTGATTTTGAGTGCGCTTTTTGTCAGTGGCGGTCTTTGTGGTATCGTGGGTATGATGGAGGCTTCGGCCGTTAATCAGACGCTCACAGCCTCACTTTCTGCGGGTTATGGTTATACGGCGATTATCACCACATGGCTTTCTGCGCTTAATGCCGCTGTGATTATCCCTGTATCGATCTTGTTTGCGGCTATGATCAAAGGCGGCAGTTTCATTCAGACGGCTTTTCAAATTCCACAAGCAGCTGCGGATGTTCTACAAAGCATTATTCTTTTCTTTGTCATTGGCAGTGAGTTCTTTGTTCAGTATAAATTAGTGCCTAAATCGAGTAAAAAGGAGGAACGCACATGATAACTGCATTTTTTACTGCTGTGATTATTGCGGGGACACCGTTACTTTTTGCAACGCTTGGTGAGCTTATCACTGAAAAAGCAGGCCACCTGAATTTAGGTGTTGAGGGGATGATGCTCATAGGAGCTGTTGCGGGATTTGGTGTGGGACTTTACACTTCAAATCCGATTTTTGCGATGATCGCTGCTATGATTGCAGGTGCAGCCTCTGCTCTCATTTATGGGTTTTTAACGGTGACTTTAAGAGCTAATCAAGTTGTTTCAGGGCTTTCCCTCACAATTTTCGGAACAGGCCTATCCAGTTATATCGGTACAGCTTTCGTGGGGCAAAAACTATCCGAAGGTATCATCAATTTTTATAACCCTGTGGCAATTCCGCTATTGTCTGAGATACCTTTTATTGGACAAATTGTATTTAATCAGGATATTTTTATATACTTCGGCTATTTATTAGCGGTTTTAGTGGGCATTTATCTCTATAAAACGAGATTGGGACAGAATTTAGTTGCTGTGGGTGAAAATCCTGCGGCTGCAGATGCGTCTGGCATCAACGTCAATTTGTATAAGTATGTCCACATTTTAATGGGAGGTGCTTTATGCGGATTAGGGGGCGCTTATTTATCCATCGTTGAAGTGCCTCAATGGCAGGATAACATTACTGCTGGTAGAGGCTGGATCGCCATAGCGTTGGTGATTTTTTGCAAATGGAATCCTTATAAAGCGCTTTTCGGAGCCTATTTATTTGGCGGGCTCAGTATTATTGGTTTTCGTCTGCAACAATTTAACATTTCACAAAATCTTCTGGATATGTTACCCTATTTAGTAACTATTATTGTTTTGGTACTGAGTTCTGTTAAACATTCTAAAGAAAGTGCACCGCCTCAAGGTCTAAGTGTGCCTTATTTTAGAGAAGAACGATAAAATCATTAGTTTTCGTCCAGCTTAGAGTCAGGAATGTTCAACCTGCTCTAAGCGGTTAGACGAAAACGTGTCCAGCAAAACGAAGTGTAGGCGGACAATGATAAAATTGTTTTTTTCAGATTTCTGAACCAGAACGCAAACCTAGAACGAGAGCCTAGGAGGTATAAGAGATCATGGGTTATGGCCTTGTGATTCAAAAAAACAGAAATGAATTGTTTGAAAATTTGGCAAAAAAAGACCAGCGTGTGGTTGTAGACACTTATCCCGTAAAATATATGGACCTTAGACCTTATCTATACAGTAGTACAATATATGATTTTGAGGTTTCTCATGTGGATGAGATGCTCAAGGCAATCTGTTACAATCAGTTGCCGCCTACTATTTTTTTGGGAGCCTCTGAATGCAATAACGAAAAGATAGAATCGCTTTTAGACAGAGGCATCCCTTATGAAAAATTGCCAATTATGATCGCAACTTCATCATCTCTCGTCAATTCCAGTGCATCCGATCATCTGTTTAACACAATTCAGGTTAAAAGTGATGATGCGTTGAGAAAATGGTGTAAGGTAATTGCAGAGGGCATGTTTAACAATCCGGAGATGGATCTTTCACACATGATCCAATTGTTTACTCATGCACTTGAAGATTCAAGGTATATTTTGGCATTAGGGTATGCTGGTGATATTGCAGTATCGGCTGGTATCGGTTATATCTGTCAATATGATGAGCAGACGACTGTAGGAAGCCTTTTTATGATTGCCACAGTTGACGCATATCGAGGAAGAGGGTATGGTTCAAAGCTGACGTACGCACTGACTAAAGCTCTATTAAATCAAGGGGCTACTTTTTCAGTACTGGATGCATCAGAAATGGGCGCCTCAATATATATCCAAATGGGGTATGAACCCGTCGGGTATTCTTATCGATTTTATCCAAATCATATTTGAGGGAGGTAGTAGGATGGAAAATTTATTAGAAGCACATGTGGCCGTTTTGGCCAATGTGAGTAACATGTTTCAAGAGGATTTTGGGGTGGCAATAGCAGATAAAGAGAAGTTTATTGCCTATTTTCCAGCAAGTGACATTGATTTGAAAACGAAAACAGGTGATCGTTTAAAGCCAGAAGAAGCTTTATATAAGACCATTTATTCTGGTATCGCGGTTAATGAAATTGTCCCAATGGAAATTTATGGGGTGCCTTTTCGAGCGATTACTTATCCAATAAAGGATAGCAATGGACAAATCGTGGGTGGTGTTGGTATCTCTAAAAATATTGAACATCTCAAAAAGATAGAATCTGCATCAGCAGATTTGTTTGTCACACTTGAAGCCACAACAGATAATGTCATGAAGGTAAATGATGGCATGCAATCTTTGTTTTCAATGATCTCTGAGGTCGTAGATGTCAGTCAACTCCTGGCATCATCCGTAAAAGAAAGTGATCAAATTATGTCGCTGATCAAAAAAGTGGCGAAACAGACGAATATGTTAGGCTTGAATGCTGCTATAGAAGCTTCAAGAGCAGGAACTCATGGTAGAGGATTTACAGTGGTTGCAGAAGAAATGAGAAATCTTGCGCTGGTCAGTGCCGATTCATCTGAAAAAGTTTCTGCAACGCTTTTGGAAATGAATCACTTGATCACTAGAATTGTTGAGCAGATGTCAAAGATAGAGCATGTATCCAAAGAACAAGTTATAGCAACTGAGGATATGGCGGCAGCTCTTGAAGAAATAACAGCAACATCAGAAATCCTCACGGATTTAACACATTTATAAAATACTCTAACGATAGCGTATCAAAAGCCAATATTAATTCACAAGAAATTTACTTGTCCTAACATCAATTTTACATGAGTCGTATTTTCTCCTAACAAGAATTGTCTATACTGAACCAGAACGTGAAGAACTGTTCGAGGTAGATAATTTACGATTTAGGGAGGAAACATGAAAACTTTATTTAAGAAAATGATTGCAAGCTTATTGGTGTTAACGCTCATGATTGGGGGTTCGTTTGCACTTAGTTACGTGAATCCAGCGGCTCAAGCAATTACTACGGATAACACTTGGAGTGGATCAGCACCGAAATATGTCTTTCTATTTATTGGTGATGGTATGAGTTATCCGCAGTTTACAGCTGCTAGTGATTATCTAGGCGCTGTTGCTTCTGAAGGCAAAAAAGTAGAGAGTAAGAACTTAGGCTTTACTGAATTTCCAGTGACAGGTTCTGCAATGACATTTGATTCATCTTCATTTTGTCCAGATTCAGCTTCTACAGCAACTTCAATATCTACTGGATTTAAGACGTTAAGTGGAGTCATCAACATGGATGAGCAAAAATCAATTGCCTATGAGACCATTTCAGAAAAACTTAAAAAACAAAAAGGTTATAAAGTAGGCGTAATTTCTTCAGTGCCGATTAACCATGCAACACCAGCTGCATTTTATGCACATCAAGCTTCAAGAAACAATTACTATGATATCGCACTTGAACTTGTAAACAGTGATTTTGATTACTTTGGAGGTGGAGGATTCCTTCAACAAACAGGAAAAGCCAGCGACAAAAAAGATATTTTAGAAATTGCAAAAGAAAAGGGTTACACCGTAGCGAATACAAAAGAGAGCATTTTAGGTCTTACAGCAGCATCTGGGAAAGTAATCGCAATCAATCCTGAACTTGTGGGTAGCGCATTGCCTTACGAAATTGACAGAAAAGCAGGTGAATTATCGCTTGCAGACTTCACGAGAAAAGGCATCGACACACTTTACAATGAAACGGGCTTCTTCATGATGGTTGAAGGCGGTAAAATTGACTGGGCTTGTCATGCCAACGATGCTATGGCAAGTATTAAAGATACCATTGCATTTAATGATGCCGTATCAGAAGCTGTTAAATTCTATGAAAAATATCCTGATGATACACTGATCATCGTAACAGGTGACCATGAAACCGGTGGTTTGACAATCGGATTTGCGGGGACTAAATACGGCACTTATTTAGACAATTTATCAAATCAAGACAGTTCATATGAAGTGTTTGATAAGTCAATTGAGACTTATAGAACCAATAAAACACCTTTTGAAACCGTTCTTAAAGACATCAAGGCTCAATTTGGTCTTATGACTCAAACGGATGTAGATGCAAGTAAAAATGCTGAAATGGTACTTTCAGATTATGAATACAAGAAATTGAAAAGCGCGTACGATATGAGTATGATCGCAAAAGCAGATCGCAAGACAGGTGAAGAAGAATATTTGTTATATGGTGGATATGAACCTCTTTCGATTGCAGTGACGCATCTTTTAAACAACAAATCAGGTATTGGCTGGACATCGTATTCACATACAGGTGTTCCAGTAGCAGTATTTGCAAATGGAAAAGGATCGCATTTATTTAATGGCTACTATGACAATACAGATCTATTTGTTAAATTAAAAGCTTTAACAAATGTTAAATAGTCGACCATGAAGATTTTAAGTAAACTTTTTTTAAACAAACATTTTTTACCCACACTTTTCACAATGGGATTAGCAATTGTTTTATTGCTAATCCCCAATCCTTTTGAGCAAGACCTCTATCAAAATACCGAACGTGTGCCTGCGAGAGTCCTTGAGACGGATAATAGCATGATGAGAAGTTCTGGTATTATTCAAACAGGGGAACAAACTTGTAAAGTTGAAATTTTAAAGGGTCAGTTTAAAGGGTCGGTCTTTGAAGGCACGAATTTGTTGATGGGAAAATTGGAATTTGATAAAGTCTTTATCCCTGGGGATAGAGTTTTTTGTGTGATCGATTACGATGAAACGGGCATTAAGTATATCAATTTAATCGATCACTATAGATTAGATCTTGAACTTATTCTTGTGGTTTTATTTGGACTTGCGTTGGTTAGTTTTTCGGGACTAATTGGTCTTAGATCTATTTTGTCTTTTTTAGTGACCATTTTAATGATTTGGAAGGTATTGATTCCTTTGTTTTTAATGGGATACAACCCAATTGTTATTGCCTTGATTGCCACGATTACTTTGACGGTTTGCATTATTTCTATGGTATTTGGTATGGACAGAAGAAGCCTTGCAGCTATATTGGGATCAATTTTGGGGACTTTACTCACAGCGGTTCTTGCGATTGTGTTTGTGAGCCGTTTTAAAATTCACGGTGCCATCATGAATTACTCTGAGAGTTTGCTCTATTCAGGCTATCAGAATTTACAACTCACCCAAATTTTTATAGCCAGTATTTTCATAGCATCATCGGGTGCTCTGATGGATGTGGCGGTTGATATCACATCAGCCGTTCATGAACTCATGGAAAAAAATCCAATGCTGTCGAAAAAGGAAGCCATAAAATCGGGGTTGAATGTTGGCAGGTCCGTTATGGGTACCATGACAACCACGCTCTTACTTGCCTATTCTGGTGGGTATATTGCACTATTGATGGTCTTCACCGCTCAGGGCACACCAATACTCAATATCTTTAACCTCAAGTATGTTTCATCAGAAATTTTGCATACGCTTGTGGGGAGTTTTGGGCTTGTGACTGTGGCACCGTTCACAGCCATCACAAGTGGCTTGTTACTGGGGAAGCACGTAGAAAGTGTATCAGAAGCAGAAGCTCAAGCTCAAGCTCAAGCTCAAGGCGAACATGTATTGGACAGTCGTATTTAGCTCAAAGAGATGATTAGGGTATTGGTAATGAATTGTTCATACAAAAGCCCCAATATTCTAATCATTTGTTAATGAATTTCCGAAAAATTTGTGTTAATATGAGGAGTGTTATCATATATTTCAGGAGGTTTATTCATGGCTAATGAAAAAATAAAGAATAGGATCAGTACAAAAGTTGTTAAAATTACGATATTTTTAATACTTATACTTCTTGTGTTTACATCTGGTATGACTTATTACACTTTGACGGACGAACTCAATAAGAGGATGGTCAATATTGCAAATGGTGTGACAGAAGCAGTTGCTTTAAGATTCGACGAAACGACACTTGAGCAATTGATGCAGGCAAACAGCAAAGAAAGTCCAGCATATGAACGCACTAAAGAGAATCTAATGGTGGTTGGGGATGCAGCTGCTGTTAAATTTTTGCACATTGTTGTAAAAACCGATACGGGATACGCTTACTTAGTGGATGATCTCACGGATCAAGAGGGTTCAGTCCCTTTTTTAGACCCTGTAGAATCAGAATATGCTTCAAAGTATAAAGAAGTCTCAAATACAAAAAAACCGATCTTTGGAGACTTTGAGAAATATCAAAATATGCTTTTATTTGTCAATTACTTTCCCGTTTTCGACAGTCAAAATCAAGTAATTGCCTATTTAGGTGTAGATTTTGATGTGACGGACGAGATGAAAGAGACTGTGAGTACGTTTATTAAGATGATTTTTTTTACCGTGATTGCTTTGATTTTAATCGGTATTATTTTGACATTGCTGATCAACAGAGCTTTGCGTCCAATTAAAACATTGGCAGATGATTGCAATAGACTTGCGCAGTTCGATTTATCTCAAGATATATATACCCACTACAAAGGGGAATTTAAGTATCTAGCGGATGCATTAGCGAGCCTTCAAATCAATAATAAAGCGCTTATCACAAAGGTTCAAAATATTTCAAATAGTATCAGTGACAACTTTACAGCGGTTCAGGAATCCAGTCATACCATTTCGGGCATGATTGAAGAGACAACGGCAGCTCTTGGTGAAAATGCTGAAAATATAAGTGTTCAGGTTTCTAATATGGAAAATCTTTCACGGGATAGTATGACGCTTTCTGACCATGTTACAGATATGTCTAAAGCCGTCGCAATGGCGATTAAAGACGGTGAAGATGTGAAGAAGAGTACCGAAACATCTAGTAGACAAATGAACCATATGAAATCGCAATTTTCTGAGACAGAAGAAGGCTTTAGTCTATTAAATCACAAAATGAACGATCTCTTTGAAAAATCAGGTGCAATCTTGAGTATTATAGAAACCATTAGAAGTATCGCAGGACAGACCAATTTGCTTGCATTAAATGCTTCTATTGAGGCAGCAAGGGCAGGTGAGCAAGGCAGAGGTTTTGCAGTTGTCGCTGAGGAAATTAGAAAACTTGCGGAAGAATCTGGGCAGTCTGTGTCAAAAATTGATGTGATTATCAAAACCGTGCTAGATGAAATCAAAGCTTCAAATGAAATTACAAGTAAAAATCATGGACTGATTATTGATTCAAATCAAGAAATTAAAAGTACAATAGAACAGTATACGGTCACAGAACAATATATCAATGAAATCCTTTCAAACGTATTGTCACTTGAGGGTAAAATCAGTTCCATAACACAGTTGCAATCTGGTGTGGTGAAAAATACAGAAAAAATACGTTCGATCTCTAATAAGAATGCTGCTAATATTGAGAACATAAATGCGGCCTCTCAAGAGGAAAGTGCAAATGTGGAAGAAATCACAGCAAGTATAGATTCGCTTAATACCATGATGAATGAACTCAATGACCTCGTTGGGACCTATAAAATTTAAATGCCAGAACAGGTCTGTTATCAGCAGACTGAAGGACAATGATGTCACTAAGGGACCGAGCATTTTTAGCGGTCCTTTAATTTGATTGTATGAATCATGATATGATAGAATGGTAAGAGCGTATTGAAAAATGAGGATGGTAATTGTATGAGATTAGAAGCATTAGATGTTTTTCCAGTTTTGGAGACTGAACGGTTGATACTCACAAAGATTGAACCTTTCTATTTAGAATCTTTCTATGAAATTTTTTCTAAGGAGAAAGTTATGGAGAAGTATGGTATGTTTCCCATAACGGAACTCAAAGACGGAGCGTGGTTTATTGAACGCTTTAATGACAGTTTTAAAAATAAGCGCTCTATTAGATGGGGGCTTATTTTAAAATCAAATCATAAGTTGATTGGAACTTGCGGTTTTCATGGTTTTAATGAATTGTCCTCTCGTGCTGAAATGGGCTATGAGCTCGACGATCAATATTGGCATAAGGGCTTGATGCGTGAAGCGTTAGAGGCGATTATTAAGTGGGGTTTCACCACATTTGAGCTCAATCGAATTGAAGCCCTTATCTATCCAGACAATGTGGCAAGTGAGCAAATCGTCATAAGAAATGGGTTTGTGTTTGAAGGGTGTTTAAGACAATATGCATATTTTAGAAATGTCTACCAGGACTTAAATATGTATAGCTTATTAAAAGAGGAGTGGCTGATACATGAAAATATTAGTAGCAGGGGATAGTATTTCCGAAGGCATCACAGGTGTGAGCTATCTCAAAAAATTAGAACAACTTATGCCAGACTGTGAATTTGTGAATTTGGGTCTCGGTGGTGATACGATCATCGGTATCGGAAATCGCATCCTAGAACATTTGAAAACAACTTCTGATTATGATATCATCATTCTTGAAGCGGGTCATAATGATATTTTATTGCCAATTTTTGAGCAAAATGAATTTATGTTTAAGATGACGGCATTTACGCTTAGAACACGTGGCAGTATTCCCATTAAAGATCCTGAAATTTTTAAAGGCACGTATCTATCTACGCTTAGAGCTATTCGTAAACTGTCCAGTGCAAAGCTGTTTGTATCCACTCTATCGTGTATAAATGAAGATTTAACCGCAATTAGCAATATAAAACGGACACTTTACAATCAAAAAATTCGAAAACTTGTTGAAGAATTTAATGCAAATACCTCTGAAGCGTATGAAGAGATTATCATTATTGAAATTGCAGATGTATTCAATCACTACTTAAGTGAACAACCTCAAACTTCCTATTTGCTCAATAATTACTTCAGTGCTTTCATAAAAGATGCACACAATAATATTACTGAGACTGCTGCAGATGCTTTGAGTGGCGAACGCAACCTAAATCTCACAATAGATGGTGTACATTTAAATTCAAAAGGCGCCCACATCTACAGCCATTTATTTTATCAAACCATTAAGTCTGCATTGATGTAGGCTTTTTTTTGCCTCAAAAACTAAACGTGAAAAAGTCTAATAAGCCGCTCTTTGATGTATTCGGGCATTTGATAATAAAGGCCAGCCACAATACCTGAAAAGGCTAAAAGTGAAATGGTTGAAATTAAAGACCAAGTCAATTGAATCTCATGGATGATATTGAGTGCAATGACAACTTCAATAAAAGGTAAGAGGATTGCTAAGGTGACACAAATATAAACTGGAATAAAGATAAAATGGTTCGTATGTGCACTTTTAGCATATTGTTTAGCAACAATCATGGCGACTGCAGTGCTAAAAATAATAATGGGCAGTGCATAGGTAAGCGACCACGTCATCTTCGCATCTATACTGTCAAGCATAGAAGTCAGAAATAAGGTCATCAAACCAAGGCCAAGGAAAATACGGTGGACTCTTTTAATATAGCCCAGTAATAAAAATAAAACGATCACTGAGGCGATGATGCAGATAACCGCGTATTGAAATATGCGATGTGTGGGTCTTATTAAAGAATGGAGCACAATTAAGATGGACATTGCAGCGATGCTAATCATAAAGTAAATATAAAAAATTTTATTTTTAGTCGCATAACTTTGTCTCGCATGTGAGTTCGATGCCTCGGGAAAGGCTTTTTTAATAGCTTCATTTTGGACAAGATCATCAGGAATCCTATATTGACAAAGAGGACACGCTAGAACGTGATCTTCCAATTTCACACCGCATTTACTACAAAACGCCATATGACACCTCCTTAATAATTTGTTTCTATCTTAATAACAATGCCTTCGTTTCTAAGTTTTCTAAAAAACAATCTTTCAATCACACGGTCATCGGTTAGACTGCCAAAAGAAATCGTTGTAATATCATTGTATGTGATCACAGTGGCTTTGACGATATTGCCTTCACTTGGGGGCGGAAGCACTTCAAGTTTTTCGATGATCTCGCCATAGGGCTCATCAATTTTGATAACGCCTAGGTTTGATAAGCTACTGGTATAACTGCTTTCACCGTAATAGTTGTATATAAAGGGCATTGCTAAATCCTTTATGAATAATGGAATTAAGCGGACATGCCAAAAGAGTTCATTTTTAAAGTTTCTTGAAATATACCGTTTTAAGAATTTTTTGGTAAGACAAAGCGAAAAATAGTGATCTAAGTAAGTCAGAATTTCTTCTCGGCTGTATTCTCCAAGTCTCAAATCAATACTCGGGGTAATGCTTATGAAGAAATTGCGCATGGTCTCTGATGGAAAAATGGATCTCAAATTGACGGGCATATTGATAATCAAGGGTTTTAAGTCTTTAATTTTGATAGTCTCATTTTCATTAATAAAATCTTGAATCGTTTCGAAATAAAGGCATAGAAGCATTTTGGTAGGGGAGGTTTTATAAGCTTTGGCTAATGCTTTGAATTCTGATGCGCTGTAGGTGCCGTTCGTAACTCTATACTCGCCTTTCTCAATGAGTTTAAAAGGGAAGTGATAGGCTTTTTCTACCTTTTGAGGGCTTGGAATTTTTTTTTCGTAATTTTTTTTAAAAGCGTCTTCTTCAAAACACGCAAGGGTTTCTTTAGAAAACGGTGCATCCAAAACTTGATTTGGCTGTTCCCCCAGTAATCGGTTATAATTTTTGATGATATCTTTGAGGAATATCAAGCCGCCTGCGCCATCGGCAATGGCGTGCGATATTTCAAGATGAACTCTATTTTTAAAGTAGAGGATCTTGTAAGGCGAGGGCTGGCTATGTCTTAAATCGGTGGAAGTACAAGGATAATACCGCTCTCTGTGTACACGTGGCGGTTCAGTTGTCTTTTCGAAATAATACCAAAAAACACCTTTTCTGAGTTTCACATTAAAAAAAGGAAATTGATTGACACTTTGATTGAGTGCTTGCTGTAATAAATCTGCCTTGACAGGCATTTTTAAAACAGCCGTCAGTCTGAAAATAGTTGACACACGAGATGACGCTATTGAGGGATAGAGTTTCCCAGCATTATCTAATTTGAACCAATTTTCCTGTTTTTGTTTTTTCATAATGGCACCCACTTTATCTCGATAATATTCATGGAATCGTTAGAATCTTCATAAAATGTTCAAATATTTTTTGGCAAATCGCTGTGTAAAAAAAGCAAAGGAGGGTATATTACAAATAACTTAATAGTTTCTCTATTAGGTGTTATTAATAAATTTCCCCCCTATTTCCTCTAGTAAATTGCTAGAGGTTTTTTTTGCCACAAGACTAATGCTTTATCTATAAATTTTCTTCTAACGGCAAAATAGGTTTACGCTTAAGTGGGCTAGAGAGTATAATAGAAGTTTTAGTGCTTCCAATGGTTTGTATTTTATCTAAAATACGCTCTAATTCATACGTATCTTGACAAATCACTTTGACCGTCATACAATCATCCCCAGTTACATGATGACATTCTATAATTGCGGGTTCATCAAGGGCAAGTTTTTTGAATTTTGCATGGGCACTTACTTTCATACCCACTAGAACAATCGCTTCAACATGCATATTTAATTTTTTAGGATCTACAAGAGCCGTATAACCGATAAGAATACCGTTTTCTTCGAGTCTTTTTACACGTTCTGAAACAGCTGGAGAGGTTAGATTTACACGTGATCCAAGCTCTTTCATAGAAACACGGCCATCCTCTTGTAGAATCTTGATAATCTTTAAATCAGTAGCATCCATTTGAAAACCCCCTAATTATATTAAGAAATTCGGTGATTAATCTTAATTAATAAACTATATACATGATATCACTTTTTTAAAAAACTGTACAGTTTTTCGCTGCAATGATATTATTTTTTTATAACCAGCAAGGAGGACTACCATGACTGCTATTAAAATTACGGAAACCATATTAAGAGATGCGCATCAGTCACTAATTGCAACACGTTTAAAGACAAATCAAATGATTCCAATACTAGAAACACTGGATTCAATCGGATATCATGCTTTAGAGTGTTGGGGAGGTGCAACTTTTGATGCTTCGCTACGTTACTTAAATGAAAATCCATGGGATAGATTGAGATTATTGCGTAAACATGTTAAGAACACAAAATTGCAAATGTTATTAAGGGGTCAAAATTTATTAGGTTACAAACATTATGCGGATGATGTCGTTGAGGAATTTGTAAAAAGATCTATAGGAAATGGTATTGATATCATTAGGATTTTCGATGCTTTAAACGACATCAGGAATATTGAAAAAGCATTGATTACCACTAAAAAAGAAGGTGGACATGCTCAAGCTGCTATTTCGTATACCATCAGTCCAATTCACACCATTGACACTTTTGTCGACTTGGCAAAATCCATGGAACAGCTTGGAGCCGATTCAATCTGTATCAAGGATATGTCGGGGCTTCTCGCACCTTATGAGACTGAGAAATTGGTTAAAGCGATTAAGGCGAATATCTCTGTGCCCCTTGAGATCCATTCACATTGTACCAGTGGACTTGCTTCGATGACTTATTTAAAAGCAATTGAAGCAGGGGTGGACATCATTGATACTGCAATATCTCCATTTGCAAGCGGAACGTCGCAACCGCCTACAGAACCTTTTGTGGCAACACTTAAAGGGACTGAATACGATACAGGGCTAGACTTAAAACAACTTGATAAAGTGACTCAATACTTTGCACCTATTCGAGACGAAGCTTTAGAAACGGGCTTACTGGATCCAAAGATATTAGGCGTAGACATCAACACGCTCGTTTATCAAGTGCCAGGGGGAATGCTTTCGAACCTTGTCTCTCAACTAAAAGCTCAAAATGCACTTGAAAAATTTGAAGAAGTTCTAAAGGAAGTGCCACGTGTAAGAGAAGATTTAGGGTTCCCACCGCTGGTGACACCGACAAGTCAAATGGTGGGTACGCAAGCTGTACTCAATGTGATCATGGGTGAACGCTATAAGATGGTTCCAAAGGAAATCAAGGAATACGTCAGAGGCATGTATGGAAAGCCAACGGTTCAAATCTCACAAGAAATTATTGAGAAAATAATTGGCAATCAAGAAGTGATCACCTGTAGACCAGCCGATATTATAAAGCCACAACTTGAAACTGAACGCAATAAAATGAAAGAGTACCTTGAAGAAGAAGAAGATGTACTTTCATACGTTTTATTCCCACAAGTTGCTGAAGAGTTCTTTAAATTTAGACAAGCTGAGAAATATAAGATCGATGGCGATTTAGTTGATAAAGAACAAAAGACGCATCCCGTATGATTTTATAACGTTGAAAATAGGATTTAATAAAAGGATTGCTTACGATTAAGTAATCCTTTTTTTAGTGCTATGATTACCTTAGTTTTTATACGGATTAGAGCGTGAACGGAAAAGTATTATTTTTCAGTCTAATTGTGAAAAAATCTTGAGAAATCTTTGAATCTGTAAATAGTCATGATACAATGACAATAGTAAATCAAATATATTTCGCTGTTAAACATGTTTTAATAGATCCGATTATTTCAAGATACTATCAAATCAAATGGAGGCGGATATGAGTAAAAATGAGAAAGAGAAAGCTCCTTCAATGGTCAACAAAAAGCAATCGCGAAAAGAAAAGTACAATCAAATGGTTTACGACAATTGGCAAGCCAATAGGGAGATGGGGAAACTTAAATTTGTGATCAAGTTTGGTGTGTTGAGCTGGGGGATAGGGACTTATGTGATTTATTGGTTCTTAATGATGGTTTTAAATGCGATTACAAAAGCAAATGCTGAATTCAGCCTATATCAATATGGCTTTACACTGATCTTTTTTATCATTTTTGGATTGATTTACGGCACTATTTTATGGCATAAAAATGAGAAAGTGTTTACGGCAAAATTTCCATATGGTCGAAAGACGCAAACGCAGTTTAATAGATCTAAAGGATAAATAAAGGGCAGAAATGCTCTTTTTTTTTTGAAAAAAGATTTACAATTAATGGAACTTGATGTATAATAATGCATATACCATATATTAGGAGGCCTATCGTGTATTATTTTTATCCTTCTCGCTATACAGAATTGTGTTTTAGTAAAATAAAGACATATTTAGCAGGTGCATGTTTGTGCTCGGACTTAGAAGCCATTATGATGGCTGATGATGATAAAGTAGTCATTGAATCCTGTTTTAGCGACAAGGTTCCAAACTGGGTAAAGCCAGAACAGGTGATTATGTTTTCGGAGGAATTGGGTTTAAAGGGCACGATTTATAAATATCAAAGTTATTTGGAGATTGTCAAAGTCCTCAATGGTCAGAAGAAAACGATTTTTTCAATTATCTCTGATGAACTCGATATGACGTATATACCGCTAATTGCAAACGTAATTAAGTCCAAAAGTCCTGTTGTTGTCTGCACCTTTAAACTGGATGCCGATACCAATATGCTCTTTGACTTAAACGGTGAGGCTGATTTGTCTTTAGAGTTGATTGAACCTTATTTGAGAAAGCATACTGAACCTGATTTTTTAGAGTTGACTTTTTTTAAATCACTTGTGGATATGATGAATCCCCCTAAGGAATTGATTATCAATATCTTAACCCTTTTAAAGGGCAAGTACCATTTGGTTTTAAATCTTGTACCCATCAAGAATGAATTTGATTTAAATTTGATTGGTATTTCAGATCAATTAATTTTTATCGCTTCAGAACCGACTAAATTAAATGACTCTATAGTAGAGCAATTGAGACATTTTAGTCCTCAAGGGACTCTGCATGAAGTTTACCTGTCAACGTTTGCAAAGGAGCATGAAGCATTGCAGGATGGCTTGTTAAAACGTTTTACGGATCTGGTTCAAAATTGTATTTGAAAGTAGGCCATATGATATCTTATGATTTGATTAAAACACTTAAAACACAAATATTAGAAAACATCCCTAAAGTTGAGGAACCTTTTGTAAGCCAAGCCATACATCAACAAGTCTCCAACTTAAATCATCTGAGCATAGATGATAAAATGGCCTTAAAGGCAACCCTTTGGGATACTATTTTCAAATACGATGTTATTCAGCCCCTTCTGGATGATGAAAATATCAGCGAAATTATGATCAATGGCCCTCAAAATATCTTTGTTGAGAGAGAAGGACAGCTTGAAGCTGTAGACTTCAAGTTTTCAAACCATGATCATTTGATGAGTTTGGTCCATAAAATTGCGACAGAAATAGATAGACCTATAAACACAGGAACGCCGATTATGGATGCAAGGCTCAAAGATGGTTCTAGGGTTAATATTGTCATAGAGCCGGTTGCGTTAAATGGACCTGTGGTGACGATTCGTAAGTTCAAGCAGACTTTTAACAATCCGGATGAACTCATACAGACTCAAATGCTCTCTAAACCCCTTGCTGATTTTTTAAAGTTATGTATTCAAAGTAAATTTAACATCTTTATATGTGGCAGTACGGGTTCTGGTAAGACCACTTTGCTGAATTGCTTGACACACTATATTCCCTCATCAGAGCGGCTTGTGACGATTGAAGATGCAGCAGAGCTTCAAATTCAAAATCATGATAATCTCGTGTCGCTTGAAGTTAAAAAGTCAAACACCAATCAGCAATCGGTTACCATCTCCCATCTGATTAAAAACGCACTTCGTATGAGACCTGATCGCATTATCGTAGGGGAGGTTAGAGGTGAAGAGGTTGTGGACATGCTTCAGGCCATGAATACAGGTCATGAAGGTTCGCTATCCACAGGGCACTCGAATTCAGGCATGGATATGCTCACGAGACTTGAGGTAATCGCTTCAAGTCATTCAGATATCAACCATACGCTCATCAGACGGCAAATTATATCGGCTATAGATTTAATTATTTTTATTGAGCGTTTGCCAAGTGGTAAAAGGAAGATCACTGAAGTCAGTGAGGTGTTTAAGAATGAAACGGATTATGTCTTAAATAAAATATTTGATTTCTATGATCCAAGCAGTCGGAGTAAAAACGATTTTGAAGTGGAGCTTGTAAATAAACATAAATTGAGGAGAGCGTTTATATGAAATTAGAATCTTTTTTTAAATTTTTAAAGGCGAAGGATTTCATGATTATTTTTTTTGACAGCGCATTCTATATTGTGGGCATATATTCATTTTATAACATCCCTATTCTGTTGCCGTTACCTGTCATCCTCATTGCCATTCTTATGAAATTTTCCAAAAGATACGATCGCAATTATGCAACTGAAATCAGTTATCAATTGATTGAATTCTTGAATTATATCAATTCTAATCTCAGCATAGGCATGAGCTTTGAACATGCGATACTCTCTTATGAAAAAGATCGATACTCATCATTCGATAACCCTATGAAAATACGGTTTGAAAAACTTATAAATGCCATCAAAATGGGTGTTTCTCAAGAGCAGCTTTTAAATGTGCTCGAAACAGTATTTCCCATTAGAGATACCAAGCGGTTTTCATCTATGTTGATCCAGAGTATGAAAACGGGTGCAAATCAGTCTTATATCGTCAGCATAACACTGGATAAGCTCTATATAAAACATAAAACAGAATCGGAGATACAGACCATTTTGTATCAGAAAAAAACAGAGCAGATGATCTTATGTATGGCACCGATGGTGATTATACTCATGATCAGAAATATGTCGCCGGACTATCTGATGCCACTATACAGCGATCTTTTGGGGCGAATTATTATGACTTTTTCATTTTCACTTTTAGTGGTCATGAAACTGGTTTCAAAAAAGATCATTCAGATCGAAATATAGGAGGCCTATGGTGGAAGTCAAAAAATTAAAGATAAAATTCAAGAAAAGGACTCAAAAAATAAAGAAAAGAGAGCCGTCTAATTTGGAAGTTAAGCTTTCAATCTATAATGCAAAACTGGACGCCTTTCTCTATACGCATAAGCTTAAAAAGATCAAACCACATCCTTTCAGCATGGAGCTGCCGAGTTTTATTCAGGAGATTATACTGAATATGACTTGTGATATGACCATTGAAAGCGCCGTAAAGGGTGCGATTATGAGCAATAAGGACAACGCTAACTTTGATGCTTTGATGCTTAAAATTGGAAAGCAAATATCTGCCATTAATGCGCTTAATTTATTTGCACTCGAATGTAATTTTCATGACCTCTGGAAGCTCTCTAGACTGATCAATCAGAACTTTCTAACAGGCAGTGATAATACTTATGCCGCACTGGAAAGATTTCACGATGAACTCTGGGATAAAAAGCTCCAAAATGTCAGGATTGCTTCTGAAAGGGCCAGCCTATATTTAACCTTTGTACTGATGTTATCGCTATTTAGTGTCATTGTGGTGGTAATCACACCCATTATGATAAATATTAATTTTTAGGAGGAGAGTTTATGTTATTAAGTCAGATAATGCCGCTTTTACCCAAAAGGGTTTACTGTGGTATTAAAAGTATGAAATTGAGAGAAGAGAGTGGGCTAGGGACTATTGAAATGGTTATTCTTATAGCAGTACTTATCGCGTTAGGATTTACATTTAAAGATTTTATTGTAAAGTTATTCGAGAAGATTACAGGTATGATAAATAAAACAAAATACGAAGATTTGATTTCAAATTAAGGGCAAAATTATGACTACAAAAAATGAATTTCACACGGAAATCATATGGGGTCAGAGTCCTGACCCCATTTTCCTCAAAATGCAACAGAATATTGAGCTAAAATCATTGGCCACTTTAACGCAGATAAGGCATGAGGGGGATCAATATGAATTTGAATACGCTATTCCAAACCTTGTATCGGTTGAGAACTTAATCAGTACGAGTAGATTTAATCTGAGGCTGTTTGTGCATTTACTAAAGACTTTGTCGCATTTAGAGCTTCAACTAGAGCAATATATGCTCTCTGGTGGAATGCTCCTCTATAGAGATGATGCCCTTTATTTGGATACGACAGCCGATCAATTCGTTTGGATACTATTGCCATTTAACCGTGCGACCGAGCGTGTCGAGGAGGAACAACTTCACTTTTTCAGACATTTGTTAATCGAATTGGAACAGTGTCATATGCCAGAAGTGAGCATATTACTCATGAAAACGCATTTTTCAATTTCGGGACTTAAGGCACAGTATCTTTCTAAAGCGAACATGACGGATTTACCTCATGGATCACAAAAGAAGGCGCAGAGTAAATTTGCGCTTTTTAGAAGTACCCTGAATCATAAATTTGCCAATAAGCTCTTGTGTAAAAAACGGCGCAAACATCAAAACGAGCAAGTACCAATGATCACACAAAGTGCACTGAATCTCAAAAAAACAAGCTATGTGCAGAGGCATCCTATACTCATTTCTCGAGATCAGCCGGCCCTTCAATACAAAGTTTATTACGAAACATGTCTGATTGGGCGCGATGATCGATGCGAAATAAACATTGATGAGACTTCAATTAGCCGTGAACATGCAAAGTTATATACCAAAGAGGCCACTTACTTAATTGAAGATTTAAACTCTACAAACGGGACTTTCGTCAATAATAAAAAAATTATGACTAAAACCCCCCTTTATCACGGTGATGAACTCCGAATAGGGCATTGTGATTTTATATTCCTCATGTGACTTTTTATAAAATTATAGAAATTTAACGAAACTCTAACGCCTTTTTATGTTATCATATTAAGGTGAGTAGAGCCCGATGGCTATAAATAGATAAGGAGTACACAATGATTAATGATGTTAAAGAGGTTCTTTTTTCTGAAGAAGTATTAAGAGCAAAAGTGAAAGAAATCGCAGATCAAATTTCTAAAGATTATTTAGGAAAAGATCTTTTATTAGTGGGTGTTTTAAAAGGGGCAAATGTTTTTATGTGTGATTTAATGCGTGAGATCAGCTTTCCAATTCAAATAGACTTTATTGCGGCATCGAGCTATGGACATTCGACAGAATCCTCAGGTGTTGTTAAAATTTTAAAAGATTTAGATTACAGCATTGAAGGCAAAGATGTCATCATCGTGGAAGATATCATAGATACTGGGCTGACACTCAAATATTTGATTGAAAATTTTAAATCTAGAAATCCAAGAAGTATTGAAATATGCACTTTGCTTAATAAACCAGAACGCAGAATTGCAAATATTGATGTGAAATATATCGGCTATAAAATACCTGATGAATTCATCGTTGGATATGGGATTGATTATGCTGAGAAATACAGAAATTTGCCTTTTATAGCATCCTTAAAAGAATCGGTGTATACAAAGTAGTTGTATACATCTTATAAAATTGCGTTTTTTTATTTGACGATTGGGTACGAACCTTATATGATTTAGTTAAAAGATTAGGCGAGGTGTAAATATGAATTTAGCAAAATATATTGACCATACAATTTTAAAGCCCGATGTTACTGACCAAGAGGTTATTAAAATTTGTGACGAAGCAAAAGCGCATCACTTTTTTTCCGTGTGTGTAAACCCTTATTTCGTTCCATTAGTGGCAAAAGAACTCCAAGGAACTGAGGTCAAAGTGACTTCTGTCATTGGGTTTCCATTAGGGGCGAGTACAAGTGAAATTAAAGCGCTTGAAGCTCAAAAGGCAGTGGCAGATGGAGCCCATGAAATAGATATGGTCATCAGCGTTTCTGCTTTAAAAGATGGTAAATACGATTATGTTCAGAAGGATATTGAAGCTGTTGTAGAGGCGCTCAAAGGCAAAGCCACTCTGAAAGTAATCATAGAGACTTGTCTTTTGACGGATGCTGAAAAGGTGAAAGCTTGTGAATTATCAAAAGCTGCGGGGGCTCAATTTGTGAAAACCTCTACGGGTTTTAGTACCGGTGGGGCAACAGAAGCAGATGTTAGGTTAATGAAGCAAACCGTAGGAGATGCCCTTGAAGTGAAAGCATCTGGTGCGGTTAGGGATTATGCAACTGCGCTCAAAATGGTTGAAGCAGGTGCTACAAGAATAGGCGCTTCTTCGTCGGTGGGGATTGTTACTGGCGGTCAATCTGGTGCCTCGGATTATTAAAATGTGATCCATTAAACCGCTACAATATTGGAGACGAACACGCTGGTAGTGTACATCCTCAGAGGATGCATACTACCAGTTTTTTAGTACTATAAGCCTGTTGTTATATAGTGCTGTGCCCTCATTTTATGCCTGTCATGCAGTTGTAATGTGATTCTAATTCAATTTTCAGCATAATCACAAAAAGATGTGGTATATTAATACTATAAGCATAACAATATGAGGTGAACAATGAATTTTAAAGATTTAAATCTTTACTTCTATGCAAAAATGATCGCAATTGCTGCAATTGTGATTCTGTTTTTGACTAGGACGCCTGTCTGGAGTTTGATAGAACAGGGCATTAGGCCGGTAATTTACGCTTTTATTATTGCGTATATATTAGATTACTGCGTGCGCTATTTTGAAAAAAAACTTAAACTCAATCGCGTTATTTCCATTATTATTACGTTTGCTATTTTCATTTCAATAATTGTACTCTTTGGTGCATTGGTGGTTCCAAGAGTTGTCGAAACCGTAAGCATACTCATAAATTCTATTGGAAAAGTCGATATTAATCTTGAAGATATTTTTAGACAAGATTTTAACAATATGTATCTCAATGAAATTCAACAGAGTATTGTCAACGCTGTGACACCTATGCTCCAAAAACTAACAAATGCAACAGGATCAGCGGTTTTGCTACTTGTAAATGAAATTCAAAAGATCACATCTGGACTTATTTCTTTTGTGGTTGCATTAATTATTTCTGTATACATGCTTGCTGAAAAAAATGATCTTGTGGCAAGGTTAAAACGTTTTATTTTTGCTTATTTTGATGATCAACATTCTAACTGGATTATGAATACATCTCAAAAAGCCCATTATATTTTCAAAGATTTTGTTGTGGGTAAGTTATTGGACAGTTTTATTATTGGCGTTTTATCTTTTGTGGTATTATCCTTCTTTAATTTTGAGTTTAAACTTTTAATAGCAATCATTATCGGTATCACCAATATGATTCCTTATTTCGGACCATTCCTTGGTGCCGTGCCCGCATCCATTATCACTTATATTGGCGCGCCGCATACGCCTGTTAATGTCCTATGGATTCTTTTGATCATATTGATTATACAACAGCTTGACGGGTGGGTAATCGGACCAATGATACTTGGAGATTCTGTGGGGGTAAGTGCCTTCTGGATAATTTTAGCAGTCACTATAGGAGGGGCAACCTTCGGCGTTCTGGGGATGTTCTTGGGTGTTCCTGTTTTAGTGCTCATTAAGACACTGCTTGAAGATGATATACAGAAAAAATTATATGTCAAGGGCTATGAAGGCTTAGAAGAAAAGAACATCAGGATGAGTCGAAAATCTAAGTCATAAAATGAATGCGGGGGAATTGAATGGTTGGGATTTTAGTCGTCGATATTAATACGACAACTTCATATAGAATTAAAAAGATACTTGAAAACGCAAATGTTGAGATTATCACAGCGACCACTTCTATGGAGACGATCAATCGAGTCTCTTCGTCGGAGAAGAAAATTGATTTAGTGATTATTGATGTTCAATTGGGACCTGAGGACGGTTTTGATCTGATTAGCCGTATCAGAGAAATAAAGGAGGAAATTGTAATCTGTATTGTTACGAGTCAAAATACGAGACGTTCCTTTGTAAAAGGGATAAAAGTAGGGGCTCTGGACTATATTCTCAAGCCTTTTGAAGAGGATTATCTCAGACAAAAACTTATTTTTCACATTGATGCGATTGAAATGGCAAAATCAATTCCGAACCGATCGCCTAAAACGATTGACCAAGCTGTTTACAATGCAGTTAAGAAGGCGATTCGTGAGGGTTATGAATTGATGATTGGTTTGTTTGTCCTGTATCATACAAGCAACGAGACAACTGTTGATGTGAACATAAAAGATTTGGCTATTTTAAAATCGATGACACATTATTTTAGCAGCCATCTCACCGTTGAAGATGAATTTTTCACTTACGGTTCAAATGGCGCTGTTGTTATCATGCCTAAACATAAATTAGATCAAAAAAAGTCTCTTATTGACGATTTTGAAAAACTATTATTGAATTTTACAACCGCATACGATATTAAGGACACATTAGTTGCTTTTGATTTTATCAGTTTGCCACAGGAAGTTAATCCAAAAGAGAATGCGATCTCTGTATTAGCCAAACGCGTTGAAAATAAACTTAAATAGTATTATTTTTTTCAAGCTGCTTTGTATGTAATACCGATCAAAGCAGTTTTTTTGTATTTTTATGTGGAAATTTCTTTTTTTATCCCGTGTTTCTACTAAATTTCCAAAAATATTAAGTTTTTATTATTTAACATTTTTTTAATAGCATTCTCATAAAAAAGGACTATAATATATATTAGATTTGTTATTATATGTAATTCGTTTTCGTTGTTGTTATTATATGCCATTATTTATATGTCATTAATTAATTTAGGATTCATATTTATTTATACCGAGGTGTCATTATTATGGACAAACTAAACGTTGGTTTGGACGTTGGGTCGACGACGGTTAAAATGATAATTCTGGATGAAAATGAAAATATCATTTTCAAGGATTATCGTCGACATTTTTCTGATATTAAAAGTACTGTGTTTAATTTATTTGAAGATGCAAAAAGCGTTTTTGCCGATGCAAAAGTCAAAGTAATGGTCACTGGATCAGCTGGTTTGAGTTTAGCAGAAAGCTTAGGCGTTTCTTTTATTCAAGAAGTGGTGGCTTGTTCAAAGGCCATTAAAAAGTATGCACCTCAGACAGACGTGGCAATTGAACTCGGAGGTGAAGATGCTAAAATTATGTATTTTGGTCATTCGGTTGAGCAACGCATGAACGGCACTTGTGCTGGTGGGACAGGATCTTTTATTGATCAAATGTCCTCGTTGCTCAAGACAGATGCAGATGGATTAAACCTTCTTGCAAGTCAGCATAAAGAGATTTACCCAATTGCATCGCGCTGTGGTGTGTTTGCAAAAACAGATATACAACCGCTCTTAAACGAGGGTGCGTCCAGAGCAGATATAGCGGCATCCGTACTTCAAGCTGTGGTGAATCAAACCATCAGTGGGCTCGCTTGTGGCAAACCCATCAGAGGCAATGTTGCTTTTTTAGGTGGACCGCTCTCCTTTTTACCAGAACTTAAAAAAAGATTTGAACTGACACTGAATTTGGATGATGAACACAGTGTTAAACTGGAAAATACACAGTACTTTGTGGCACTCGGTGCTGCGATTTCTTCGGATCAGGAAGTTTCTCAAGATGTGCATTGCATTTATGATCGCATGCCTTCTATTTATTGTGAATCACCAGATTCTGAGGGTGGAATCGCCCCTTTATTTGAATCTCAAAAGGATTTTGATGTTTTTATTGAGCGCCATTCAAGACATCACGTTTCGCGTAAACAACTGAGTGAAGCTAAAGGACCGCTTTTTCTGGGCATAGACGCAGGCTCTACAACGACTAAAGTTGCTGTTGTGGATGCACAAAAACAACTTTTATTCTCACACTATGGTTCAAACGAAGGGAATCCTTTGGGAACGACCATTGAATCGCTAAAAAATTTATATGCGATGTTACCAGAAGACGCTTATATTGCCTACAGTACTGTAACGGGGTATGGTGAAAATTTAATCAAAGCGGCCTTAAAGTTAGATCATGGTGAAATCGAGACAATTGCACATTATAAAGCTGCGGATTATTTTCTACCAGGTGTTGATACCATTTTGGATATTGGTGGACAAGATATGAAATGCCTCAATGTCCACAACGGCATTATTGATTCTATTATGTTAAACGAAGCTTGCTCGTCTGGTTGTGGCTCGTTTATCGAAACATTTGCAGGGTCTGTCAATATGTCTGTGTCGGATTTTTCTGAGATGGGCTTATTCGCTAAAAAACCAGTTGACTTGGGGACGCGTTGTACTGTGTTTATGAATTCACGCGTTAAACAAGCTCAAAAAGAAGGTGCTACAGTTGGCGATCTCTCAGCGGGGATTTGTACATCTGTTATTAAAAATGCACTTTTTAAAGTCATTCGAATGAGATCACCAGAAGATTTAGGCGAAAAAATCGTCGTTCAAGGCGGGACTTTTTATAACAATGCGGTTTTAAGAGTTCTTGAGCAAATTTCAGGACGTGAAGTTGTAAGACCGGACATAGCAGGCATTATGGGTGCTTTTGGTTGTGCGATTATCTCGCTAGAGCGATTTGAAGAACCCTATAAGTCGCATATGCTTGGTGGGTCTCAATTAGAAAGCTTTAGTACAAGTACCAGCACAAGGCGATGTGAGCTGTGCGGTAATAATTGTCATCTCACAGTCAATACCTTCTCTGATCAAAGACAATTTATTGTTGGAAATCGCTGCGAACGTGGTGCGGGTATAGAAAAGAAAACAGCAGATTTACCGAATCTCTATAAATATAAATATGA
Source organism: Fusibacter sp. 3D3 (assembly GCF_001748365.1). Taxonomy (GTDB): domain Bacteria; phylum Bacillota; class Clostridia; order Peptostreptococcales; family Acidaminobacteraceae; genus Fusibacter_A. Next base: position 97,177 of record NZ_BDHH01000017.1, read on the forward strand.
ACGCGTATTTGACTATAAGCCTCTTTCAAAAGAGGCCGCAAAGCGTGGCACTGTTGGGATACCAAGAGTTCTGAACATTTATGAAGATTATCCTTTTTGGTTTACTTTTTTCAATACCCTTGGATTTCGCGTGGAACTCTCTAGGCGTTCGTCCAAAATGATTTATGAAATGGGTATGGAGACCATTCCATCTGAAAGTGTTTGCTATCCCGCTAAAATTGTGCATGGACATATTGAGGATTTAATTCTTAAAAAAGTCGATAAGATTTTTTATCCGTGTATTCCCTATAATCGTCAGGAAGATGCCAATGCAGGGAATCATTACAATTGCCCTATAGTTACGTCTTACCCCGAAACGATCAATGTGAACGTGGATCATATTAAAAACAAACAGGTTAATTTCTATCATCCTTTTTTACCGCTTGATTCTATGAAGCATATGAAGAAACGCTTGATTGAAGAAATTTCACAATGGGACATCGATAAGGCTGAAATTAGCAGAGCAGTTGATTTGGCATATGCAGAACATGATCAGTACAAACTCGATGTTATGAAAAAAGGGGAAGAAACACTTGCGTACATCAAGGCGAATAATTTAAAGGGGATTGTTCTTGCAGGGCGCCCTTATCATGTGGATCCAGAAATCAATCATGGTATTCCGGATCTTATTGAATCCTTTGGATTTGTTGTCTTATCTGAAGATGCCGTGGCGCATTTAGATCAAATTGAGCGTCCACTTAGAGTTGTGGATCAATGGGTTTATCATACGCGTCTCTATGCGGCAGCAACTTATGTTTCAAAACAATCAAATCTTGAACTCGTCCAGCTCAATTCTTTTGGATGTGGTCTTGATGCGGTGACGACAGATCAAATTAAAGAGATTTTAGAAGCGAAAAGTAAAATCTACACTGTACTCAAAATTGATGAAATCAACAATTTAGGGGCTGTCAGAATTCGGATTAGATCGTTGATTGCAGCGATTGGAGAGCGTGATAAAAAAGCACTCATTCCTCTATACGAAAAACCAAAGGCAGAGCGTGTGGTTTTTACAGAAGAAATGCGTAAAACGCATACGATTCTAGTCCCTCAAATGTCACCTGTGCATTTTCAATTTGTTCAAGCGGCGGTAAAACCTGAAGGTTACAATATGGAGGTCTTACCTTCGGTGGATGTATCTGCTATAGATGAAGGGCTTAAATACGTCAATAATGACGCTTGTTATCCTTCGATCATCGTGGTTGGACAGCTGATGAAAGCTTTAAACTCTGGCAAGTATGACCTCAATAAAACCGCATTGATTATTTCTCAAACGGGCGGGGGCTGTCGTGCCACAAATTATATTGCCTTTATCAGACATGCACTTAAAAGTTCAAAATTGGATCATGTACCTGTGATCAGTATAAATGCGGGAGGGCTTGAAGAGAATCCCGGCTTTAAATTGACTTTACCGCTCCTTGAGAAGTTAATTCAGAGTATGCTCTATGGAGACTTGTTTATGAGAGTCCTCTATAAGACAAGGCCCTATGAAGCTGAAAAAGGGGCCGCAAATAATCTTTATGACCATTGGGTTGAGATTTGTAAGCAGTCACTTGTGAAAGGCTCTCGAAAAGAATTTATTTCAAATTTAAAAGCGATTGTTGAAGCTTTTGATGAATTGCCGTTGCTTAATATTAAAAAGCCAAGAGTTGGTCTAGTAGGTGAGATTTTAGTCAAATTTCACCCAACAGCGAACAACAATATCGTTGATCTTTTGGAGCATGAAGGGGCAGAAGCGGTTATGCCAGATTTGATTGATTTCTTTACGTATTCTGCCTATAACAACGTTATCAAGAATAAGTATCTTTCAGGCAGTATGAAAAAGCGTCTTACCAGTGAAGCTTTTATTACGATGATCGAATATTATCGCAAGCCAATGGTGACTGCACTGAACAACAGTAAGCGGTTTGAAGGGCCCAAACATATTAAGGTGCTTGGAAAACTTGCAGAGCCACATTTATCGCTTTGTAATCAGACGGGTGAAGGGTGGTTTTTAACGGCTGAGATGATTGAACTGATTCATGGCGGTGTGGACAATATTGTTTGTATGCAGCCGTTTGCATGTTTGCCAAATCATATTACTGGAAAAGGAATGATCAAAGAGCTTAAAAACAGTTATCCCAAATCGAATATTGTGCCGATTGATTATGATCCAGGGGCAAGTGAAGTCAATCAGATTAACCGTATTAAGTTGATGCTTGCGACCGCTTTTGATAATTTAAACAGTAGAAGTGAAAAAGAGTAAGCATAAAGACGGATGGATTTAACAGTGATGTGCCCACCAAAACAAGGTTTTGGTGGGCATTAATAAGTGTTTTATGATATAATGAATACGTTGGAAAATCGTATGGAGGTGTTTTTATGAGTACGCACATTAATGCAAAGATTGGTGATATTGCAGATATCGTACTATTGCCAGGAGATCCTTTAAGAGCTCAGTATATTGCGGAAACTTTTTTTGAGAATCCTGTTTGTTATAACAAGGTAAGAGGTATGCTCGGCTATACGGGTACATATAATGGCGTTAGAGTTTCTGTCCAAGGTACGGGTATGGGCATGCCTTCTCTGTCTATTTATGTAAATGAACTTTTGAGATTTTATGATGTAAATAAGCTCGTCAGAGTGGGTTCTTGCGGTGCGATGCAACCCCATATAAAAATTAGAGATGTCATACTGGCACAAGCGGCTTCTACGACTTCAAATATGAATAATCGACGTTTTGGAACCTGTAATTTCGCTGCTATTTCGGATTTTGACCTTCTACACAGTACTTTTCAGACGGCAAAAGAAACGGGGTTGAAGGTACATGTGGGCAATATTCTATCTGAAGACAGCTTTTATGACGATTATAATTCGAGTCGAAACCAAATTTTTATGGATTATAATGTACTTGCAGTGGAGATGGAAGCGGCAGAGCTCTACACTTTAGCGGCTAAATATAAGGCGCAAGCACTGTGCGTTTTGACGGTGAGCGATTCCTTAATCACTGCTGAAGAAACGACTGCGGAAGAGAGAGAGAAAACATTTAACGATATGATTACTTTGGTTTTGGACACGGTGACAAAGGCTTAAGGTTGTCTGATGTCTAAAGTAGTATTCGTGTTTATTAAAGGTGGCGTTGTTAGGTCGAGGGATGACCAGTAACGCCATCTTTTTCTGTATTTACGTGATGGCTTCGAGTTCAGGTTCTATGGTTAAAAAGGCCTGTATAAGTGTTTCGGAGAACTGACTGCGCATACTTACAGAGATCAGGTTGATGGCCTCAATATGTGTGAGCGCTTTTCTGTAAGGACGATGACTGGTTAAAGCGTCATAGACATCTGCAATAGAGAGTATTTGAGCACCCAGTGGAATTTGGTCGCCTTTTAATCCAAGTGGATAACCTGTTCCGTCATATTTTTCGTGATGATGTAAAACCAGCGTATCGATTTCGTTAAAAGCAGATGCTTTGTGCAAAATTCGAAAGCCTGTTAGAGAATGCTCTTGAATGATTTTGAATTCGGCGTCTGTCAACGGTCCTTTTTTATTCAAAATTTGTTCAGGTATCGTGATTTTTCCAATATCGTGCACTAATGAAGCTTTTGTTAAAGTTTTCAAATCATCGTATTTCAAAGTCTGTCCAATGAGCTGCGCATATTTTGACACCCGATCGGAATGTCCTTTGGTGTAGGAATCTGTTGCATTTAATGCTTCAATCATGATATTCAAGGTTTCATCATTTTTATCATTGAGTTCTATAATTTTATCATTGATCGTTGAGGAAAGTTTGTTTATGCTCGTAGAAAGTTGACTCAGTTCTTCTATACGGCTGTTTTCTAAATCGATATCATAGTGTCCGTTGGCAATGCTGTCCACTTTCTTAACGGTTTTGTTAATCTGGTCTGCGACTTTTTTCAAGACCATACTCGCAACAATACTTGCAAGTATGAGTACAAGAAAAACAGAGAGCAGTATGAAAAAAGTTTGTCGTCTCAGATCATTGATGATTTCAGGCTTATCCATTTTTGCGGTTAAGAAGAAACTGTTTTTAGAATCGACTTTAATCGGGATAAAAATTTGATTAAAGTCGGCATCCGATATGTTGATCGCCCCATTTGAACCATATCCAATTGAGGCTGAAGGGTTTGATTGAGTTTGGTCGTTAAGGACATATTCAATACTCTGAATACCAATAAAGGACTTCATCATGGTCATGTCGAGTTTATATTTAAGCGGTGCCATAACGAGGTAGGATTTAGATTTGTCCTCGGAGCTGCTGGTATAAATATTTTTTAAAATGCCTATATAGAGGGTGTTTTTGTATTCATAAAAAAGCGTTTGAGTGGTATATTGTTTTTGATCCTGAACTAAAAAGCCCATTGTGAGTTCGTATGGCGCATCTGTAAAGGGGGCTTGATCCGTGTTTTCCACATAATAGTATTCAAATCCATACTGGTTGGTTAAGGATTTAATAGACTCATTCTCAATGGACGCGTATTCTGAAGTGTCGAGGGCGCTTTTATAGACCATTTCGTTACGAATTTGATAAAAGGCTTTATCGGTAAAGAGACTATTGCTCGTATGACCAATTTGATAATTTATGTATTCTTCTAACATTTTATACGTCATTTTGGAGTAGAAAACATTGTTATCACTTTCTGATGTTTTAAAAGTGTGTTGAATGCCTAATAAGACAAATAAGGTTGAAAATATAAGTATAGGCAACATAATGATAAGTGAAAGTTTATAGAATTTCATGGCAAGACCTCTTTTCTTTATTAACAAATTGATTATAGCATAACTTATGTAAATGTCTGTGAATAAATTATTAATTCGTATGTTATAATAGGAAAGTAAATTGTACCAACTTTAAGGAGTAAATGATTATGAAAGAAAATGTCATGATTTTTGGTCATCGAAATCCAGATACAGACAGTGTCACCAGCGCAATTGCGCTCTCATATCTCAAAAATCAAACACAATATCATGCACTACCCTGCGTTCTAGGCGATCTTTCAAAAGAAAGTGAGTTTGTACTGGATTACTTCAAAGTAGCGCATCCTCATAGAATTGATGATGTTAAAATTCAGCTTAAAGATTTGCTCTATGATCGCATTATGGCTTTAGAACCCTCAAATTCAATTTTGACAGCTACAAAACATATGAATGATAACAAGATCAGGACGCTCCCAATCGTGGATTCTGAAGGGTATTTGATCGGGATCGTTACGATGAAGGATATTGCCATGAGTGCGATTCATGGAGATTTGCACACACTTAATACGACTTTTATAAACATTAAATCAGATTTAAAAGCGGAAACGCTCAATTATGCTCATTCTGATGTAAATGGCAAGATATCCATTACGGCATTTCACGATTCTTCAATTATCAAAGAAGATATTTTTGACGTGAATACGATTGTCATCACAGGAGATCGATTTGATATCATTGACTATGCAATTCAGCGTAAGGTCCAATTGATTGTTGTTACAGGCAATAAGAAAATTCCAACTTTATTGGTTGAAAAAGCTGCTGTAACTGGTGTGAATATGCTCAAGACACCTTATGACACTTATTACACCTCAAAACTTATAAATCAAACTAATTTTGTAAGTTCCATTATGAAAAGAGAACGCCTTGTAAGGTTTAAAGAAAATGAGTACCTTGAAAATTGTCGTGAAATTATACAGACTTCTAAACACTCCAAATTTCCTCTTGTTGATGAAAAAGGAAAATACCTTGGCATTATCGGGAGAACACACTTTTTGAATCCGACAAAGAAGAATGTCATTTTGGTAGATCATAATGAGTATGCTCAATCTGCAGAAGGCCTCAATGAAGCCAATGTCATTGAAATTATAGATCATCACAAGATTGGCGACATTTCTACAGCGTTGCCCATCTCCTTCAGAAACATGCCTGTGGGCAGTACCAATACGATTATTTTCCAGCTCTTTAAAGAAGAGCAGATTGAGATTCCAAAGGACATCGCTGGACTCATGATGTCTGGCATCATATCGGATACTTTGTTTTTAAAATCGCCAACGACGACCGTTTTTGATGAAATGGCAGTTGAAAAATTGACCGAAATCACAGGCATTAAACCCGATACTTTTGCACTTGAGATGTTTAAAATGGGCACTTCGCTTGTTGGCAAGTCCGTTTCAGATGTGTTCTTTAACGATTTTAAAGAATTTATGCTAGAAGGCTGTAAAATAGCGATATCTCAAGTCTTTACATTAAATTTTCAAGAAATTTTAGACAACCAGTCCGTTTATCTGGAGACCATTAAAAGGGTTCATCACGATAAAGACCATTATCTGACGCTCATGGTGGTCACGGATATTATAGAAGAAGGTTCATATATGCTCTTTGAATCTAAGAATGAATCCGTTATGTCGCTGGCATTTGAAAAATCGGTTGAACAGGGGACCTTTATTGGCAACTGTGTTTCACGAAAAAAGCAGATTATTCCTAAACTGATCAATGCGCTTAATATCTTAAAATAGGACGTTAGAGTGTTAAAAGTCAAAAGTGGAGAAACCCAGTTGAAATTTCTCGAATCAGGAGGATTCATGTTAAATAAATATTCTATGTATGAAGCACTCGGTGTTTCAAATCAGGTAGTTGCCTATGTGGAAGAAGCTGAAAAGGCGATCTTGTCACATTTTTCAAAGATTGATGATATTGCAGAATACAATCAACTTAAAGTATTAAATGCATTGCAGCAAAATAAGATTTCGGATATCCACTTTAATTGGAACACAGGCTATGGCTATGATGACATGGGGCGTGATGCCACTGAAAATGTCTACAAAACTGTTTTTAATACCGAAGATGCCATTGTAAGACCGATCATTGTCTCGGGCACTCATGCTTTAACTTTAGCGCTTACAGGGACCTTGAGGCCAGGTGATAAACTGCTGTCCATCACAGGGAGACCTTATGATACCCTTGAGAAGGTCATCGGGTTATCGCCTTCAAATGGCCTTAGTCTAATGGACATAGGGGTTTCATATGAAGAACTTGAATTGACAAAAGAGGGTGGATTTGATCTTGATCGCATCAAGGCATTGGTTGAAAATGCTGAGGTGCAATATAAGATGATTTACATCCAAAGATCAGCAGGCTACTCGTGGCGACGTGGACTCACGATACGCGAGATCAAGAATGTCATCTCTCTTATTAGGCTCTATGCACCAAGTGTCATTATTATGGTGGATAATTGCTATGGTGAATTCTTAGATTATCAAGAGCCTACAGATGTTGGGGCAGATCTCATGGCGGGCAGTCTTATTAAAAATCCCGGAGGTGGTCTTGCCTTAAGCGGTGGCTATATCGTTGGGAACCATCATTTGATCGAGCAAGTGGCAGCACGCATGACCTCTCCCGGTATTGGGAAAGAGTGTGGGTTGACATTTGGTCAAACACGCACCATCTTACAAGGTTTTTTCATGGCACCTAAAGTGGTATCTGGTGCACTAAAAGGCGCTACGCTCTGTGCGCGGGTCTATGAATTGGCAGGATATGAAATCAATCCTGGTGTAGATAGTGTGCGGAGTGATATTATTCAGGCCATTAAGTTTGGAACACCTGATAAAGTGATCGCTTTTTGTCAAGGCATTCAATCGGCATCACCCGTAGATGCGTTTGTAACACCTGAACCTTGGGATATGCCCGGGTATTCAAGTGAGGTCATCATGGCTGCAGGTGCATTTGTTCAAGGGTCTTCTATTGAACTCAGCGCGGATGCGCCGATTCGTGAACCCTATATTGCCTATTTTCAAGGCGGATTGACTTATGAGCATTCCAAATTTGGTGTCATAAAATCCTTGGATGCACTTTATAAAAAGGAGCTCATTAAGCTATAGGGGGAGAATGTTTGCCTTAGTGCCCAAAATAGTTTATGATGTTATCAGCAAGATAAACAGTTCAATTGGGAGTATGACTGATGATCATCTCTCAAAGATCGAAGGGGTGTAAAGATGGATTATAATGAGCTTGCATTGAAAATGCATGAAGCAAACAAAGGTAAGATTGAAGTGACAAGTAAAGTAAAGCTTGAAACCCGAGAAGATTTATCTACGGCTTATACGCCAGGCGTTGCGGAGCCTTGTCGAAGGATTGCAGAACATAAAGAAGATGTCTATAAGTATACTTCTAAAGGAAATCTCGTAGCAGTTGTTTCAGACGGTTCAGCTGTCTTAGGTCTTGGGAATATCGGTGCTGAGGCTTCTATTCCTGTAATGGAGGGGAAAGCTATTCTATTTAAAGAATTTGCAGATGTTGATGCTTTTCCAATATGTGTATCCACTCAAGATGTAGATGAGATCGTCAATGTTGTGAAGCTTATTGAGCCTGTTTTTGGTGGTATTAATCTTGAGGATATTGCATCTCCAAGATGTGTAGAAGTTGAAAGAAAACTAAAAGAAATACTTGATATTCCTGTATTTCATGACGATCAACATGGCACGGCTGTTGTGGTGTGTGCAGCGCTTATCAATGCGCTCAAAATCGTTGATAAAAAAATAGATGAGATTAAAATCGTCATCAATGGTGCAGGTTCTGCAGGAAATGCAATTGCAAGAATGTTGCTTGATTTAGGTGTGAAAAACATATTGAGTTGTGATCGTGAAGGCGTTTTATCAAGAGATGTGCCTCAGAATAACTGGGTCCAAGATGAAATCGCATCGCTTACAAATCATGAACTTTTAAAAGGGGACTTGGCTTTTGCACTTTCTGGTGCAGATGTTTTTATAGGGGTTTCCGCTAGAAATGTCGTTTCAAAAGAAATGGTTAAAGCTATGAATTCAGATGCGATTGTATTTGCAATGGCAAACCCTGATCCAGAGATAATGCCTGATTTAGCACTTGAGGCTGGAGCGCGTATTGTGGGCACAGGGCGTTCTGATTTTCCAAATCAGATTAACAACGTGTTGGCTTTCCCTGGCATATTTAGAGGGGCTCTCGACGCAAGAGCGAGTGATATAAACGAGGCGATGAAAATAGCTGCTGTTTATGCAATTGCAGGTCTTGTTGCTGATGAGGAACTAAAAGAAGATAACATCATCCCATCGGCACTTAATAAAAAAATAGGCGCTGATGTTGCTAAAGCGGTTTACGATGCTGCAGTAAAATCGGGTGTTGCACGCATATAACCCTTGGGGAAATGGCCTCCACTTCTTAAAGTGGGGGTTCATATTCCTAATCCAATGGGGAGTCCAAACTCCCCATTGGATTGCAAGGCGGTTGCGAAGGTAGCGAAGCGGACTGAGTATACGCTTTAATAGCGTAACTTTGGTATGAGAGGAGCACTACATGACAAATTATACACCATCCCCAAATCGATATGAGAAAATGCAGTATAGAAGATGTGGTCAAAGCGGTATAAAATTACCTCTGATTTCTCTAGGTCTTTGGCATAATTTTGGCACTAACGATTCATATGACAACGCAAGAGAAATGATCCAGACAGCATTCGATTTAGGGATTACACATTTTGATCTAGCCAACAATTATGGTCCTATGCCAGGATCAGCAGAAATCAATTTTGGTAAAATCCTAAAACAGGATTTTAAGTCACATAGAGATGAAATGATTATCTCCACAAAGGCTGGCTATCATATGTGGAATGGACCTTATGGAGATGGTGGGTCTAAAAAATACCTTGTGGCAAGTTTAGAGCAAAGTCTTAAGAGATTAGAGCTTGACTATGTGGACATATTCTATCACCACAGACCAGATGATGGCACTCCAGTTGAAGAGTCCATGCATGCACTGGATTTATTGGTAAGACAGGGCAAGGCACTCTACGTTGGGTTGTCCAACTATAAACCAACGGAAGCCAAACTTGCCATTGATGTCCTTCATGAACTGGGGACCCCTTGTTTGATTCATCAACCGAGCTATTCGATGTTAAATAGATGGATTGAAGAAGAACTCATCGCCATGATGGATAAAGAAGGTGTTGGTATTATCACATTTTCACCTCTTCAAAAAGGTTTGTTAACCAATCGCTACTTAAAGGGGATACCTGCTGATTCACGAATGGCGGGGGATAGTGTTTTCTTGAATAAAGAAGATCTTACTAAGGCACTTCAGGTGAAATTAAATGCACTCGATGAAATCGCAACAGAAAGGGGACAAACCCTTGCTCAAATGGCACTAGCTTGGAATCTAAGAAATCCAAGAGTCACTTCTGTCCTTGTTGGTGCGAGCCGAAAATCTCAAATAGAAGACTCTGTCAAAGCCATTGAAAATCTAGAGTTTACGCCACAAGAACTTGAAAAAATAAACAATGTGTTATTGTAACTACGGTGGAAGAGCTTAAGCATATGAGTGAAGAACTTAAAGATTTGGTTACCGTTTTTGAGCAATTAGTGGCGGATTTTAGAGTGGATTAAAAAATAGAAGGGGCTGTCTCTCATTTGGAGATGCCCCTTTTGATGTTTTAATCATTGTCCGCCAAAACTTTGTTTTGTCTGACCCGTCCTCGTCCAGTAAAGAGCAGGTTGAACATTCCTGCTCTTTACTGGACGAAGACTAATGATATTAATAATCACCTTGTGCCATCATGGCATCGGCCACTTTTTTAAAGCCTACAATATTGGCTCCAGCAACTAAATTGTAGCCAAATCCATATTCTTTTGATGCAGCAGCGGCATTTGCATGAATTGTAATCATGATGTTTTTTAATTTTGAGTCAACTTCTTCAAAGGTCCAAGAATATCTCATAGAGTTTTGAATCATTTCAAGTGCTGATGTTGCAACACCGCCAGCGTTTGCAGCTTTAGCAGGCGCAAGGCGTATATTTTTTTCGAGCAAGTATCTAACGGCTTCGTTCGTACAAGGCATATTGGCACCTTCGCCTACAGCAATGATACCGTTATCGACTAACGTTTTAGCATGCTCTAGTGTAATATCGTTTTGAGTGGCGCAGGGTAGGGCAATATCACATTTTAATGACCAAATATTGCCTAAACCTTCAATATATTGAGCATCTGGATGTGTGTTTAAGTAGGCTTGAATTCTTTTTCTTTCCACGCCTTTCAATTGCTTAATAAGTGCCAAATCAATACCCTTCTCATCATAAATGTAACCATCAGAGTCGGACATGGCGACGACTTTAGCGCCTAATGCAGTCGCTTTTTCACACGCATAAGTGGCAACATTACCAGAGCCTGATATGATAATCGTTTTGCCTTGTATAGTTTGATGATTTTGCTTGAGCATTTCATCGACAAAATAGATCAAGCCATAGCCTGTTGCTTCAGTTCTTGCTAAAGAGCCACCATATGATAGGCCTTTACCTGTGAGAACTCCATTTTCAAATACGCCTTTGATTCGCCTGTATTGACCATATAAAAAACCAATTTCTCTCCCGCCAACACCAATATCACCAGCAGGCACATCGACATCAGGACCAATATGGCGATAGAGTTCAGTCATAAAGCTCTGACAGAATCTCATGACTTCAGCATCCGATTTGCCTTTTGGATCGAAATCGGATCCTCCCTTGCCACTGCCAATCGGTAAGCCTGTCAAAGCGTTTTTAAAAATCTGTTCAAAACCCAAGAACTTGATAATGCCAATATATACAGAGGGATGAAATCTCAATCCACCTTTGTAGGGCCCAAGGGCGCCGTTGTACTGAATTCTAAAGCCTCTGTTGACTTGCAAAATGCCTTGAGCGTCTACCCAAGGCACTCTAAAAATAATTTGTCTTTCTGGTTCAGCTATTCTTTCTAAGAGGTTGGCCTCAACATATTCTGGGTGTCTTTCTAAAACAGGTTCTAATGATTTAAATACTTCTTCCACAGCTTGCAAAAATTCCGTTTCATTTGCATTTCTTGCTTTTATGCGTTCAAATACGCTTGATACATAAGACATACGAAACACTCCTTTAAAATGAAATCCATTGAGTTTTGAAATTAAAACTTATGCTGTAGCGTATATATACCCTAAAAACCTTTAAATTACACTAAAAAAGACCGTAAAGTTAATCACGGTCTTTCTTTAATATCGTTGAGCGTTACATTTTTCTAAAGACACCTCTGACACGACCTAATATTTGAACATCATCAACGTAGATCGGTAACATGCTAGAATTTTCGGGTTGTAATCTAATTCTAGAGGGCTCTTTATAAAATGTTTTAACCGTTGCAGAATCATCAATCATAGCAACGACAATTTCACCATTATTAGCAACATTCTGCTGTTTGACGAGAACAAGGTCGCGATCGTGAATACCCGCTTCAATCATGCTATCACCTTTGATCTTGAGCATAAAATAGTTGCCTTCATCTACAAAATCAGAGGGAATAGGAAATGTATCCTCAAATGATTCAACGGCTAATATAGGCTGACCCGCAGTAATTTCACCTATAATCGGAATAAATTTAGTATCTCTAACCAAAGGGATGACGTTATCTGTTGGGGTGTGATCTGCATTATCAAATATTTCAATAGCACGTGGTTTAGTGGGATCACGTCTAATATAGCCTAACTCTTCCAATTTAGTGAGGTGCATATGTACAGTGGAAGTTGATTTCAAACCTACTGCCAGACATATTTCACGCACTGATGGTGGATACCCTTTTTTAGAAACCTCATCTTTTAGGAAATCAAGGATTTGTTTCTGTTTTTTCGAAATCGTAGCACTCATTATTTAGGTCTCCTTTTCCTTTTTTACTTGAATCTTAGGACGATTATATCATAATCGTAAAAAAAAATCAAACATTAGTTCGATTTTTGTCTTTACAAAGAACGCACGTTCGTATATAATAAATTTAACAGAACAAACGTTTGTACCGAATTTTCATATTGAACACTAATTCATATCGAACAAGGGTTAAGAGGAGGTAGATTATGACTCAAACTAGACCTCATGTGACATTTGACAGCAGAATGTATAGAAGACCTAAAAGACGTCGCTTGGTGATCGTAAATAAAATGCGCTTTATATTTGCTACGATATTAGCACTCATTTTATTAAGTATTATTTTTTCTTATATTACAGGCAATTTTTTGTCTGTAGCATCTACAAATCAAGAATATCTGGAAATTACAGTTGTCCCTGGAGATACACTTTGGGATATTGCATCTCAATACAATTATTATGACGATGATATAAGACAAGTCCTCTACGATATTCAAAAGACAAATCAAATGACTTCCAGTAATATTTATCCAGGACAAGTATTGGTAATACCAGTTTCTAAATGATAGCGTTAAAGTGTCAAAAGTCAAAAATTGAGTAACGCTCTACTCTATGATGCACTTACGGAAAGCACGAGATACAGCATAGAGTAGAGGTGGTGTGCGAAACTGGATTTTGACACTCTGACCACAGCTGTATGATTAACCTTAGAATCAGAAGGCGAGGATAGTCTTCACTTTGCTGATAAAGCCCTGTCTGCCCATTGAAAAATGGGCTTTTTTCAGCATTGAACGCGTTCAATTTAGAGCAGAATTGTTCAGTTTGTGTGAATTTGTTAGAATTCAAAATCCAGATTATTTTTCATTTTTTCTCTTCTGATACTCATCTAAAAGTTCATAATTATTGACGACATCTCGTTTTGCATCTTTCTTATGTGCAGAGTAAAGTTGCGTGGTCGTTACATTATCATGATCTAATAAATTCTGCACATCATAGATAGAGAAGCCGTATTGAATTAAAGAGGAGGCAGCAGTTGCTCTCAATTTATGAGGACTGTAACCTGCATGTCTAGGGGCTTGCATTGCTATTGAAGTATACTTTTTTACAAGCTCTCTAAGTGTTCGAACGGTCATTCGTTTTCCCTGAAGTGAAAGAAAGAGCGGATCGCCGTTTTCGATACAATTTGGGCGTTCCAATTTAATATAGTCATCAATAACGGCAAGAGCAGATCGGTTTAGCGGCATATTAGCTTCTTTGCCGCGTTTTCGGTAGATTTTAAACTCACCACGGGCATAATTGATGGAACTTAAATTCAATTGCTGCACTTCACTAACGCGTAGGCCATAAGTGGTGAAGAGTACTAATATGGCTTTATCTCGGCGTTTTGTTTTTTCCCAATATTGCTTTTCTTTGTCGCTCAATCCAGTGCCGTTTTCAACTGTATCCAGCATCAGGGCAACTTCCTCAATTTCGAGGCGTTTAATGGCATCTGGTTGAGGTTTAGGAAGTTTAATCGGATTGAAACCTTCAGTGATATTCGACTCGATGAGCTGATCTCTATAGAGAAACTTAAACAATACGCTAATTGAGGATTTTTTTCTTGCTAAGGCACGATTGTGATTTTCCATAATATAATCTGCATTTTCAGTTTCGACAATGTAGCGTGTGCAAAAATCTCCAATGAATAAATTGACATCTCGTGCTGTAATTTTAGCGAAAAGCTCAAGCGGAATTTCTCTAGGCGATTCAAATTCAAATTCAGCCATCAAAGGTGATTCGCTGATTAAATAATGGCAGTAGAAAATTAAGTCGCTCAAGTATGCAAGACGCGTACTTAAGGCAACAGAATTTTTTAGATACAAGAAATAGTCAAATAGAAAATCTGGTAATTGAGCTTCTATAGAGAGACATTTCTTAATCATTTCATTTTGCTTTTCAACGATGTTATCAGGAACATCTGATTTATTATGAATTTTAATTTTCTTATTGTTAGGATTTGTTCTAGAGAGAGAAGATCCATCATCTTTAATTATTTTTTGACGTGCCATGAAATATACCTCGAATTCATGAGTTATTTTTTTATCCTTTCAACTATTCCCTAAATATACATTTGAGGAATAGTTGCATCTGAAGATAGGATACCACACTTTACTGGATATTTCAAGGCTTTTTATAGGTTTTCATAGCTTTGAAATGTTTGATAATCAATTTGGTATTTAACGTTTCCTCATCTTCACTTTTTCTGTTGGCGCTATTTGCGTCTCTAATGGATAAATGTTTGGCTTATATGTAATACCACTTACGATTGTGGTATTTTTTCATCAAGGCATTTCATTGTAATAAATTTTTGAAAACAAACCTTCTGATATGGTATAGAAACCTCTGCTGTCTAAATCGATGCCTATGGATTCACCTAGTGGTTCAAACGATGACATCATATATTCAGGTTTTGTACTCTTAATGATTTCAGAAAAAGATTGGTGGCCATCTCCCCTATGCCATTTCCATACATTACCATATGTCCTGATGAGCAAAGTGGTTTGATCTTTAGATAAATCGGCACCCGTTACGGCATAAGGTAAATTAATAGGGGATAAAATCAAATGTCTATAATCTATGTGATAACCCTCTGCATATTGTTTTATATTGATAGCCCCCTCATAACGGATGAGATTTGTATCATCTGATTTCAATGCGTCTAAAGGAAAGCTTAAAACATGCATCAGCCCTTTGTAAGTTTTGGAAAAAAACAAGATTTCATTTTGTGGGGCATCCACCACTAAAGCTTCCACATTAGGAACAGCAGATTCAATTTCATTAATAATATAATTAAATACGCCAGTCTGGTCTGTATAGTTGACATCTGGAATTTGTGGGAATGTTACAGTATAGCTCTTAAATTCAGAGATTTGATAGGTTTGACCATTATTTTCAGAGGCTAAATGACATAAGTCAACCAGCAGGTCGGGTTCTTTGAATACAAACAATTTTGGTGTTGAATTTGCACTTTTTTTCGTATTACTTCCTAAATCAGAGAGCATTAGGTAACTCTCGCCTTGTGCATCTTTATAAATAGCAATATCTTCAATATCGTTGAGATCGGTATTTTTAAGCTCAAATTTTTCTCTTATATTGCCACGTTTTGAGATCGCATAGATGAAGCCAGCGTGGCCACTGTCGTTATGTACCCATAAGGTATCTGCATTCTTTTCGCTGACCACGAGTCCAGATATTTCACACAGGCTTATATCTCTTATTTTACCTGTGATAAGGCCTGTATCTGAAGGTTTGTAAAAATAAAAGTAATATGCAATTGCTGTCATTATGAGCATGAGCAGAAACAACCTAAATATCAGTTGCTTAAAAAAATCTGCTACTTTTAGAAGCGTTATTTTCATAGAGCGATATCCCCCATTTCTAATGTCTTAATTTGAATGATTTCATTATCTTCTGGTGGCTCATAAACCATCAATGCATGATTTTCAGTGATGTATTCTATTTTGATTTTTTGTGTTTTTGTATTTTCAGTCTTTCGATAGATTGTGTTATGACGTATGTACTCATTAAATCTATTCTTTTGAATCACATGTCTTTCTTCGAAAACTTCATATTTTAAAATGGGAAGTGTCAAAGAACGTAATTCTCCACGAAGTATGCCGTTTTGATAGGTCATAAAAATTTGAAAAATGGAATCCGTTTTGTTTTCAAATTTTAGATCATATAGATTGTAGATACAAGTAGCACCTGTTCCAAATGGTCTATGTCTTGAATCGTCTGGATATAAATCGTAGTCGTGACGATGACGTTCTAATATTTCAAGTGGTGAGTGCAAAGCAATCCAATAGAGTAAATTGGATACTTGGCAAACCGCTGGAGTGGTTCCTTTTATTTTTTGACTTGCAAAGTTCGTGACATCTAAAAATAATGATTTTGTGTGTCCGATATTTTTCCAAAATGAAAATACAGCATTTGGCTTTATGACGATTCCATTGAGTTTTGCAATGAGATGCTTAATTTCTTTTTCTTTAATTTGAATTTCATGAGGATCTAAGGTTTCATAGGAAGTGAGCAGTGTAGATTGATGCTTGAAGTAAAGGTGTGGTAATCGCTCCTCTACTATGGGTAAAGCTTTTAAATTTAAGTGGCTCAATTTTGCACGAAAAACTAAGCATATCCAATACCAAATCGCATTTCTATGCTTTGAAAAATCTGTATAGTGACTTTTTTTTATAGCGTTCTCAAATAAGGAGGGTCTCATTGCAAAATCACTTTCTTCGTCCAAGTACGTAAATCGTCAGTTTTAATTATATCAAAATTAACATCATAGAACCATTAAAAGTTAATTAAAAGTAAATCCCTCGACTTATGGTTGACGTAATTATTTTACGTCAACCATAAGTCGAGGGAGACCTGTTTTAGCGGAGAGAGAATCTGTTTTTTAACTTCGGCAATGCTCAATTTTCAACCTAGGCACATGTTCAAATTGAATCTGTTCATTTTCATAAAGGAATTCAACGGCATCTATAGGCCAATTTGCAAGCTGCCTTTGTAAAAAGCCCTCTATGAGAATCATTTCGGTCATTGAGCCGCCAGTTGATCCTTGAAAATAGAGAGTCGCCCACCCTATTTCATCTTCTGATGACGGCTCTTTTTCTGATAAGTTGATGACTGCAGTTTTTTTGCCATTGAGAATTTCAAGTGATTTAATTTCAATTACGGCATTTTCAAAGTAATGAGTTTGTAAGTAATGGGCGATATATCGCAGCTTTTTTTCAGCGTCCGCTTCTGGCGGCAGAATACCATAGTGATCTATATACGGTGCCCCCGTGTCGTCAAGCAGGTTAAAAACGAGCAGATTTTCTTTTTTATAATTTTGGCTGATGATTTCCACTTGTTGCTTGAGGTCATTATTAAGCTGTGTTAGAGCAACTTGATAATATTGAAGTGCTTCAGAATACGCGTTGGCATTGGCTTCATTAGATTTCATGTTCTCATCGTTGAGCTGATTAAATTTATGATCCAACTGGCTGAATTGCGATTTATACAATTCAACTTTTTCCAGAAGTGTTCTATTAGTCAGAATCAAACTCTTCATATGAAGTTGTTGCCAAGTTAATGCAGCAAGTAATAAAATGATAATGCTCATAAAGGGTAGTGTTTTTTTCATTAGTATACTCCTAGGATTTTCGGATGATTCCAATCGCCTCTATCTTAATTTAACATAAAAGCACATAGGGTTGCACCTGTTAGACGCTAAAAACATATAAAAAGTTCCATCTAAATTCAAATTTTAATGAATTTATGAATGAAACTTTTTATTTACGGTATATTTACTGCTACAAATTAATAGTTCTGAGCCAGTTTTTTGCTTCTTCTTCTGTTTTGAAAACACTGAATTCTCGACCAGTAAGCTTCCCCACTGTTTCAATAGCAACTTTTTGCCAAGTGCCCACACCGTAGAGTGCAGAGGCTTTTACATATGATTTATTTTGTGCGGATACCTCTTCAAAAACTTTTGTCGTATTGCGGTCAAAAGAGATTGCATTTATATTTGTAATCACATAAATGCCTTTTGTACCTTCACGTTCAATCACTCGGTGTGACTGGTTGAGCAAATCGGAAATCTCATCTTTTTTTAAGTTAGAGAAATCTTGATAAAGTACTTTATTCCCGTTAATTTCATCCCATTTAAAGCGTTCCATATATGTACTAACTCCTTTCGATAGTTAAGACTTAGACTATACATATCCCTTATACCCCAAATTGATGAAGAACATACAAAAAAATGCCCGAAGGCATTTTGCAATGTTACAATAATACTTATTAAACTCAAAGGATCAAACAATTTATTCATTTCAGTAGAGACTAAAAATAGGAACATAAGTATGAGTGCAATAAATGCACTTATTTTAAGGGTTTTCCGTTTCATCTTAAACCTCTTTAGAATGATTTAAATATGACCATAAACGGTTGATGTCATTGTTGACAATCAAATTTTTCGGAAAATTTACAGCTTCTACAAGCGCTTCGACGTTTGAAAAGTTGCCAATATCGCTAATGTAATGGGCATCACTACCAAAAATAACAGCCGCTTGATGTTTTTCACAGAGTGCCAACAATGTGATGTAGTTCTCTCTTGCATTTTCTCTAACGGCTACTGGCGCTAACGAACTGTTGTTAATCTCAAGAAGGACGTTATGTGCTTTTGCTGCGATTACCAGTCTTTCATATTCCAATGGATATCTGGCATCATCAGGATGTCCTATGATATTGACCTTAGGATGTTTCATAGCATTGATTAAGGCATTTGTATTTTCTGTGGCGCCTAAGTTTTCAAAGCAAGGAATGTGCAGACTAGCAATGGCATAATCCAAATGTTTCATGTCTTGGTCGGATAGATCAATAGCCCCTGCACTATTGAGGATGTTAAGCTCAACACCTTTTAATACTCTGAGGCCTTCGATTACTTCAGGTAATACTTTTAGATTGCCAAAATAATATTCTTGAGTACTTCCCGGCATCTTAGGGGCATGGTCGGAAACGCCAAGAAGCTTAAGCCCTTTATTTTTAGCAGCAAGTATATTTTCATTAAGTGTACTATAGGCATGCCCACTTGCAACTGTATGTGTGTGTAGATCTAGTATATATCGCATTTTGAATCCTCTTTTCTGAATAATCCTCTCGGGGAAAATTGCTTAATTATTATTGCCTTGTTGCACAAGAATTATACCAAAAGTATGCCTATATATCAAATGAGATAAATTTAATTTTAGTAGTAATCACAAAAACGTCTTCAAAAGAATCCATAAACTCTTTTGAAGACGTTTAAATTTTTGGAGCGAATCTTTAAATTATAAAAATTATTGTAACTATTCAGTCGTCTAACCAAATATAATATTTTTAGACTGATTTGCTAATGCAGATTTAATCGCAGAATAAGCATGAATACCTTGCTTACTCGCAGTCCCTATATAAGACATTATTGTTGCAAAAGTATCTGCTCCAGTCTTAGTTCTGAAACATCCAGCTACCTTTTGTTTTACTTTTATCATACGTATATCTTGTTCAGCTAAATTATTTGTAAATGGAATGCTGAAGTCATCTACAAATAGGCAGACTTCACCCTTGTATTCAACAAAGCGATTGATGAGTGCGC
>NZ_BDHH01000018.1 GCF_001748365.1 Fusibacter sp. 3D3
GWAKAAGAGCCAGTTAATTAGTTTTTCAAGATTTGCTCGAACCCTAAGAACTTAACGATGCCGATGTATACCGATTTGTGGAATCTTAAACCACCTTTGTAAGGTCCAATAGCGCCATTGAATTGAACTCTAAAGCCTCTATTGACTTGAAGTTTACCAGCATCATCCACCCAAGGTACTCTAAAAGTGATTTGTCTTTCTGGTTCTGCAAATCTTGCTAATAAGTTGGCTTCAATGTACTCTGGATGTTTTGCTAATACAGGTTCTAAAGATTTGAAAACTTCTTCCACTGCTTGTAAAAATTCTGGTTCGTTAGCATTTCTCATTTTAACTTGTTCAAATACTGCTTCAATATACGTTGCTACTTTTGTCATTTTAATTCAACCTCTTCTTCTCTTAAATATTCATCTAGGGTTAGAGTGTCAAAAGCCAGTTTTACATGAAGCATCAGCCCTCACTCTGATGCTTCATGAACTGCCATAAACCTTGAATGCAAGCTTTTTATCCTAAAACCTTACGCACTCGCACTCTCATCCGTACTTTCGAGCATAATACCATTTACTTTTGCAACTGCATTTTCAATAATATCAAGCGCTACAGTGAGCTGCTCATCTGTAATGCAGAGTGGCATTAAGAAACGTAGATTGTTGCCACGGATACCTGCATCCAAAACAACAAGTCCCTTTTTATTGCATTCTTGAATAACCGCTTTTGTCTCATCTTTAGCAGGTTCTTTAGTCTCGCGATCTGTGACAAACTCCATGGCAATCATAGCACCAAGCCCTCTTACATCACCAATCATTTCATAAGCATTTTTCATTTTGTTAAGTCGCGCCATAACGACTTCTGAAATTTTACTTGCTTTATCTGCAAAATTATCGCGCTCCATGATTTCAATCACTTTAAGCGCTGCAGTTGTTGAAATAGGGTTTCCACAGTAAGTCCCACCGATTCCCCCTGCTTGTGCAGCGTCGATGATTTCAGCTCTTGCAGTAACTGCGCTTAGTGGTAGACCGCCAGCGATTGATTTTGCACTTGTCATAATATCTGCATAGACACCGTGCTCCGCCCAATAGTCACTCGCAAACATTTTACCTGTTCTGCAATATCCAGATTGTACTTCATCACAGATTAAGAGCATGCCATATTCATCACATACGCGTCTAAGTTCTTTAACATACGCCATAGGGACTGGAATAAAACCGCCTTCCCCTTGAACTGGCTCAATAATGATCGCCGCTACTTCTTCAGGGTTTACTTCTTCAAGGAAGAAATTGTGTAGTTTCTCAATGAAGTAAGCCATTGCATTCTCTTCAGATATACCATTTGGACGTCTATAAGCATACGGGAATTCCGCACGGTGAATGCCTGTTGGAAAAGGACCAAATCCAAATTTGTACGGCTTGACTTTGCTTGTTAATGCCATTGTCAATGCTGTACGACCATGGAATGCACCCGTAAAGGTAACGAGTTCACTACGCTTAGTGTATTTACGTGCAATTTTCACTGCATTTTCAACCGCTTCAGCACCACTGTTTACAAACATCGTTTTCTTTGGAAAATCACCTGGTGATATAGCGTTAATTTTTGCTGCTAACCGTACATATTGCTCATATTGAACTACGTTGATACTCGTGTGAAAGAACTTCTCCGCTTGTGATTTAACAACCTCTACCACTTCAGGATGGCTGTAACCAATGTTCATAACACCAATCCCGCCAGCAAAGTCCATGAAAACATTGCCATCGATATCTTGGAACATGGCACCTTCACCCCGTTCGATAAAAGTTGGAATGCCATACGAAACCCCTACCGGTACATTTTCAGATCTTAAGGCTAATAATGCTTTTGACTTTGGTCCTGGTAACTCAGTAACCATCTTTGGTAAACTTAATCTTAACTTTGTCATTATACTTTCCTCCCAATTCCATATCTGTCATGTGATATAATATGCATTCAAATCTACTTAATTCAAATCCACTCAATTCAAACTCACTCTAAGCACTCTTATCTTTTTTTGCCACCGTGATCTCTTTTTTTTCTCCAATGATTGCTGCTCTGCCATACTCTTCGCCAAAGATCAAGAGTTCTCTTTCGCGTTTAGTCACATTAGGGTACGCCCTTTTTGTCATGAATGCCAACACCGCACCAAGTACTGTCCACCCCAAGATCATGCCCCATTCAAAAGGCCACACAAGAGCACCTGGTGAACCCGGTAAGTATAGCATGATAAATGCAATCGAGATTACAATCGCAGTATAACCCACAAACTTCCAATGCTTAATTGCGAATGGTCGATTCAAGTTGGGTTCTTTCTTTCTCAAGGCAACGAACGAAACCGTGACCATTAGATACGTTATAACCACGCCGAATGAACTTGCATTTACAAACCATACAAGAGCGTTTTTGCCAAGCAATGGTGATAATAAACAGATAAAACCAATCATAAGAATTGCAGCGTATGGCGATTGTGTTTTCGGATGTAATTTGCCAAAAATCGGTGGAAGCATCTTAGCTCTACCCATTGCAAACAATACCCGCGCACCCCCTACGATAAAGCCATTCCAGCTTGTGAGGATTCCACAAAGTGCCCCAACAATGATGACTTTTCCCCACATTGCCGAACCAAACAAGTAAGCTGCTGCATCGGCAACAGGCACAGCACCATTATCTCTAATTGTTGCTGGAGCTGCTTTGGCAATTCCAATTACCATCATGATGTACCAGCCTGCCGCCATGAAAATGGATAGAATCAAGATTTTTGCAACTTGCTTCAGCGGAATATTCATTTCCTCAGCCGACTGCGGTATGACATCAAACCCTACATACATCGCCGGAGCCATGAGCAATACAGCGATCAGTCCCTTACCACTTGTAAACATCACACCCATGAACTCAGTGTGTCCGACTGTCGTTCCACCGACCATAAAAAGAACGCCTACGCCTGTCAATCCAAGTGTTGCAATCGTTTGGAACAAAGCCGCACTTTTGCCACCCATGTAGTTCAAAATAATTAAAATGAGGCCAACACTCATGCCAACCGCACACCACGAGAGATAAACTTCATAGCCTGCAATCGTCCATAAATAACCAAGCTTTGGTATCGGGATCACATAATCAATCGCTGTGGATATGGCTATGCCTTCCCATGCAGCTACACCTATATAAGCAAAACAAGTTGCCCAAATGGTGATCCAAGACGCCACATAGCCTAAACTTCTATAGGCAAATACAAGTCCCCCACCCGCACAGGGTAACGCAGGCGTAAGCTCTGCATAACATAGCCCCACAAATATACACATTATCGCACCGATTGCAAACGCACCAATTGCACCGAGCCAACCTGCTTCTTTAACCCAATAGCCTGCAAGCATTACCCAGCCCCAACCGATCATAGCCCCAAAAGCCAAAGACAATACATCGCCTTTCGAGTAAACCTTTTCAAGTTCCTTACGTGACTCCATTCATGTTCCCCCTTATACATATTTTGTGTTCAGCCTATAACATCGCAAATCCCATGCCAAAATAAACCCTAGCAAAATACCCGTTTTTTTGCATAAAAAAAATATCAATCTTGCAAAAAAGAGTGATATCTGAATTATCAGAAAATTATCGAGTGTTTTCAACACTTCCAGACGAGTCACAAATGACTCCTATAATTCATTTGTGACTCACGTCTGTATTTCTATCCGTATTATTTTTTTAAGTTATCGTTTCACACACACTACGCAATGTCACAACAGCCATACTTCCGAAGCTTCCTAACCACCGTAGATTGGCTTACACCAAGAGCTTCAGCTGCTTTGTAAGTACTATTGAACTCTTTATATGCCCTCAAAATTAGATTTTTTTCAGTCTCTTCCATAGCCAGTTTTAGAGGCAATATTTCCTTTACTTCGACTTCCTTCTTGGACTTTATCAATAATTGTGCAGGCAAATCAGATACTCTGATGATATCTCTATCCACTGTCACCATAATTCTTTCGATGCAGTTCTCTAAATCTCTGACATTTCCAGGCCAATCATAGTCCGCCAAAACTTCATAGACGTCTAAATCCATTTTTCTGTTTGTGCCATATTTTGCATTCAATCTTTCCCAAAAAAGATTGACCAACATGATGATATCTTGCTTCCGCTCCCTTAGTGGTGGTATCTCTATCGGAATAACATTCAAGCGATAAAACAGATCCTCTCTGAACGTCCCCGCCTTTACCATGCATTTAAGATCCTTATTCGTCGCCGTAATAAGTCTAAAATTAGAAGTTAGGGTTTCAGTGCCTCCCACTCTTGTAAATTTTTTTTCTTGGATGGCTTTTAAGATTTTGACTTGCATTTGGAGAGGCAATTCACTGATTTCGTCTAAAAAAAGCGTGCCCTCATTTGCAATACTCAATTGTCCTTGTTTGCCTTCTTTTCTTGCCCCTGTAAACGCGCCATTTTCATATCCGAACAATTCCGACTCCAGTAAAGCCGCTGGAATTGCACCACAGTTGATACTCACAAAAGCACCCTTTGATCGATCACTTTGCTTATGAATTTCACTCGCCAGCATACTTTTGCCTACTCCAGACTCCCCTGTGATCAAAACATTTGAATCCACTCTAGCAACTCTATTGGCAGTCATCATGACTTTTTTCATCTCTGGACTTATGGAAATCATGGCATCTTGTTGTGTTTCTTGTTGTCTGAGAATACCCAATTGATAATAAAAATCTTGTGCTGTTTTTTTAGCCTCTGACAATTGCTCTTTAAGTATATGAACCTCGGTGATATCTTTAGCCGTGCTAATGACAGACATAAACGCTTTGTTCTCGTCAAATATAGGATATCCTGTTACAATTAATACTTTTCCCGAATTCGTTTTCTGTGTAATGGAAATCCGTTTCTGCTCTTTAATCACTTTCATCGTGACCGAAGGATTAAAAATACCTTTTTTCTCTAATTGCTTCACATTTTGACCTACAAAATCATCCATTTCAGCATTATACAATTTTCTATAGGCCTCATTTACTTTTAAAATATTCCCCTTTGCGTCTGTAACTACAATTTCATCATAAGAAGAATTGAGGACTGATTCTAACTCTCGGCTAATGCAATTACAGAGTTTTAAGGTATTCACAAAAGTTTCATTGTTCTGAGTATTTTCAAATACAACCGCCGCACCGACTATGTCTAGATTGATATCGATTGGGCTGATGTTTACAAAATGGGTTTCTCCAGAGAAGGAGGCCTTTACATTGCAAAAGCAAAGGCCGTTTATCAACACTTCTTTAATATTGCCAAAGGCTAAGATATTGGACAACTTCGTTTCTTGTATACTTTTCAGCGAATTATTCAATTGTTTTTGTGCTCTTTTGTTAGCGAAAATGATATTTTCATTTTTGTCTATGATCATTAAGCCTTTATCCAGTGTGTTGAAAAAAGAAAGAACCGATCCTTCACAAAAGATGGATTCCAATATCTCATTTACTTCGAACGATACCATTTCACCCTCCTATTTTAAATACATAAAGCGCTAACTCATTAACCCCACATTAAATTGAGCACAAGTTTTGTCATTCCATTTAATCTCTTATTTTATGATAGTTCATTAGTTAACGTCACGCAAGTCATTAAATTCAATTCGCCAAAATTATTGATATAAATTTCACATTATAGGTTTCTAATGTTTCAAATTTAGCCAATCAATTCGTTTTTATAGAAAAAATAGGCACATCTCAAGTTGTTTCTTTTTGGGAACGCGTTTTATTTATGAAACTAACTTTTCAAAACCTTACTTTGCAGGTGCCGCAGTCTAAAAAACAACGATTCAATTGTTCCATATATGAAACGATTGAATCGTTATATCGCCCACACTTTTTTTCCGATTTCTTCTCAATCCGATCTCAATCCATGCGGCCTCTCGATTGTATCTAATTTGCCTCACGTTATTCATTATTGGCATGTATATTGCTTTAATAATGGATAACATAAAACAATTGAAAACAGAAAACTTTACGAATTGAAAGGAGAAATACACATGGCATTAATGAATGGACAACAATACATTGAGAGTCTTCGCAAATTAAACATTAAGGTGTATATGTTTGGAGAGTTGGTTGAGAATCCAGTAGATCACCCTATGATTCGCCCATCGATCAACTCGGTGGCTATGACTTACGAACTCGCTCATGCAGCAGAACATGAAGATTTAATGACAGCGACTTCACACTTATCTGGAGAAAAAGTGAACCGATTCACGCATCTACATCAAAGTACTGATGATTTAAGGAAAAAAGTCAAAATGCAAAGACTGCTTGGTCAAAAAACGGCTTCATGTTTCCAACGTTGTGTGGGGATGGATGCCTTTAATGCCGTATTCAGTACAACCTTTGAAATCGATAAAAAACACGGCACTAAATACCATGAAAATTTCACAAAATATATGCACTTCGTACAAGAAAACGATTTAACGATAGATGGCGCTATGACAGATCCTAAAGGGGATCGTTCACTATCTCCAAGCCAACAACCTGATCCAGATTTGTTCTTACATGTTGTAGAGCAAAGAGCAGACGGCATTGTGGTTCGTGGCGCTAAAGCACATCAAACTGGCGCTGTAAATTCTCATGAACATTTGATCATGCCTACCATCGCTATGCGCGAAGACGACAAAGCTTATGCGGTGTCTTTCGCAATTCCATCCGATGCAGAAGGCATCTTAATGATCTATGGCCGTCAATCTTGTGATACGAGACGCCTCGAAGAAGATGCGGATTTAGATCTTGGTAACAAACAATTTGGCGGTCAAGAAGCCCTAGTTGTTTTCAATGATGTCTTTATTCCAAATGATCGCATCTTCTTAAATGGTGAAACTGAATTTGCAGGGATGTTGGTTGAACGTTTTGCTGGCTATCACCGTCAAAGCTACGGTGGTTGTAAAGTGGGTGTAGGCGATGTGCTTATAGGCGCAGCTTCTGTTGCTGCTGAATACAATGGTGCAGACAAAGCCTCTCATGTTAAAGATAAACTCATAGAAATGACACACTTAAACGAAACACTTTATTGTTGTGGTATTGCATGTTCTAGCGAAGGCTATCCAACCGAAGCTGGTAACTACCAAATTGATCTTTTGTTAGCAAATATCTGTAAGCAAAATGTAACACGCTTCCCATATGAAATTGCGCGTTTAGCTGAAGATATCGCTGGTGGTTTAATGGTTACAATGCCTTCAGCAAAAGATTTTAAACACCCAGAAATTGGTCCACTATGCGAAAAATACTTCAAAGGTATCAACAAAGTGCCTACTGAACAACGTATGCGTATTCTTCGTTTAATTGAAAACTTAACGCTTGGAACTGCAGCAGTCGGCTACCGTACTGAATCTATGCATGGTGCAGGTTCTCCACAGGCACAACGTATTATGATTGCAAGACAAAGTAACTTACAACATAAAAAAGACCTTGCTAAAAAAATAGCAGGTATTGATAAGTAAATGAATAAGAGGTGTATAATCATGTTTGATCAAATCAAAAAAGTCTTAATGGAAGAGGTTAGACCTCAGCTCAGACTCCATTCTGGAGATATTGAACTCCTGAAAGTAGAAAACAATACCGTTGAAGTCAAACTACTGGGTGCTTGCAGTAATTGTCCATCCGCAAATTTGACACTTCTAGAGGTGGTTGAAACAGCGTTAATGGCGCATTTTCCAGAAATTGAGCGCGTCATTTCAGTTAGTGAAACCAGTGAAGAATTGATTGATTTTGCAAAAAAACTATTAAGCAAGACGAAAGCAAGTGATCTTCATTGAAGATTGGCATCAAATATTGCGGCGGCTGCAATCCCCGATATGCGCGAACCGCATTTACAGGCCGTATTATAAGCACTCTACCAGACAGTATTGTTTTTGAAAAAGCCACTGAGGCATCAAACTATGATGTACTCCTCGTTATCAATGGGTGTAGGAACGCATGCACCCATTTTTCTCGTTTTTCAGTAAAACAGGATGTTATTCAGGTGATCCATGATTCAGACTATGAAAAGGTCCTGAATCTCATCACCCACTATAAAAGTGAAAAAGAACAGGAGATAGCCATGACCTTTCATAAGATGTACAATGAAAAACTGACCTCCGCAGAAGAAGCCGTTAAAATGATACGTTCTGGAAATCGCGTCGTCATTGGCCATGCTGCAAGCGAACCCAAAGCACTGGTCGCTGCTATGGTCAACAATAAAGCGCAATATGAAAACGTCGAAATCGTGCACATGGTGGCACTTGGAAAGACGGATTATACAAATCCTGAAATGACTAAACACTTTAGACACAATGCACTCTTCGTCTCTGGAAGCACAAGAGGTCCCATAAAAGAAAATCGTGCAGATTACACGCCTTGCTTTTTTTATCAAATTCCAAAGCTCTTAACAGAAGGTCATTTAACGCCAGATGTGGCATTAATCCAGTTAAGTCCTCCCGATGCCCATGGGTATTGCAGCTTCGGTCTATCGGTTGATTATACCAAGCCAGCAGCTATGGCTTCCAAAACTGTCATCGCAGAAATCAACGATCAAATGCCCCGTACTGCTGGGGATTCACTCATACACATTTCAGAGCTAGATTACATCGTTGAGACTTCATACCCCATCATTGAGCTCCCACCACCGCGAATCGGTGATGTGGAAAAAGCCATCGGTGAGCACTGCGCTTCGCTTATTGAGGATGGTTCTACCCTTCAACTGGGGATTGGTTCTATTCCAGATGCGGTGCTCCTTTTCCTAAAGGATAAAAAGGACCTTGGCATCCACTCGGAAATGTTCTCAGATGGTGTCGTTGAATTGGTTGAAGCCGGCGTCATCAACAACAGCCAAAAGACTTTGCACAAAGGCAAAATGGTTGCGACTTTCTTGATGGGCACCAAACGTCTATATGATTTTGTCCATAACAATCCAACCGTTGAAATGTATCCTGTGGATTATGTCAATGATCCCTGTGTGATCATGCAAAATTCTAAGATGGTCTCCATCAACTCTTGTATTCAAGTGGACTTAATGGGGCAAGTGGTATCCGATAGCATTGGGCTCACTCAGTTCAGCGGTGTTGGTGGCCAAGTGGACTATGTCCGTGGTGCGAGCATGGCTAAGGATGGCAAATCCATCATTGCAATGCCTTCAACGGCTAGTAAGGGCACGATTTCAAGAATCGTACCTTTTATCGACGAAGGTTCTGCAGTGACGACATCTCGTAACGATGTACATTATGTCATCACAGAACATGGTATCGCTGATTTAAGAGGTAAAACATTGCGTGAGCGCGCTACTGCTCTGATTGCCATTGCTGATCCTAAGTTTCACGCTGAGCTCACTGAAGAGTGGCATAAACGGTTTTCTTAGAGATAGGTTGTGCTCTATGTCCCACATGCGTGAGGGGCGTCTTCTGAGTAGAAAGGTCTCGAAAAATTTTAGAATTAAATAGAGTTGAGTATCAAATGGAATTTAATATATATAATGAACGGGCCAAAGCATCTATGCTTTGGTCCGTTCTGACTTAAGAATCTATATAACGCTCTTTAAAAGTGCTTACTGTACTGGTGGGAATTCTCACGGAATCCGCCATAAAACCGATTGTTTTAATTTCAGGTAAGATGAATTCGAGTGCTTTTGCAGCACCAGTAGAAGTCAAAATGATATTGTTCAGCGCAGATCGATTCTTTCTCAGGTCTTTATCCCCTGCACCAGGCATGGCATCCAGCAAATTCTGATTGTTCGTTGCCGCATGAATCGTCGACATTGAAGCGGTTAAAATCCTTGAGATCCCTGTTTTCTCACAAGTTCTATTGTAACACTGTTCGGGATAAAATAAACCCCGATTTGATGAATCTTTTAAAATTTTAGGAGGCAAATTTGAAAATTATAGATTCAATAAAAGGAATATACGGTTCCAATTCACGCTTTAAGGTTTTTTCATCCATAAAATAATTGGGATCAGTTGATATATATTCAGGTATTATTTGAATATCACTAATTATTTTGCGATAGAAGCGCTATATTGGTAAATCATAAGTTTAAAAATCAGATTCACATTAAAAGAGCTAACTTAGCAAATTACAAGCTTTCCAATTTTATTTTCTGCTATATTTAGATGCTTTCATATCTACTATTTGGATGCCATATACATCTGCTTTTTCAATGAAATTGACAAGATCATTGGTTTCGCCATAAATCAGCATCCCATCCACCTTAATGCCATTTTTATCAATGTATGACAAAGTATCTTCATAAAATTTTAGTCTCATATTATTTTTATCAAAAACTGTGACAAACGTTTTTCGATCAATCATATAATTCAAAAGTGTTTTGACATGTGTTTCATAATTGACTGCTAGGACTTCTTCAAAGGGACCGTCTACTTTTTCACCATTAAGATACATATCGTTTAAGTAAAACAGTGGATACAATTCTTTATTTGGACTATCTCCAAAACTGGTTCTGATTGACTTAACCGGTTGAAAACCAATTTTTTCATTTTGACGCTCTGTACCATGCTCTATAGACATCCATTGAAATACTAATTGATTGTAGGTTTGCTCATAGGATACAGCTTCTAATAATGACAACGGATTATTAAAAGTGATAAATACCGAAGCATAGTTATGCTCTGATTTTAAATCTTCAAGTGGCATTTCATAATCGAATAGAAAAGGCACCTCTTCAGTAAGCTTTGTTTCTAGATCATATGAAAATAAATAATCAAAAAAACCTGCTCTTGTATTTCGAGTCAACTGAATGGGGATTCGTTCTTCATTCCGTCCAAATTCATTTGTTCTTATCAAAATAATATCGTAACTGCCATAACCTTTTTTATTTACTAGAGCCATTTTTGATTGATAGCTAGGAACAGTCAGTTCTGTTAATGCTGTCATATCAAAGGTGATATCATTCATGCTTTCCCCTTGTGTCACTTTTTTAGGGTTATAATACATAGAATCTATCAACGGTGAAATCGCACTATTGATAAAAATATATATCAAAATAATACTTATTACTGAATATAAAACATTCTTCCTTAATTTGTTTGAAACCTGCTCTTTGATTTCTAATGGATCCGTATTCTCTTCTAGAAACAAATCATCAAGTGATTCTGCAAGGTAGTCATTGATGATTTTATTTTTTTCTATTTCAGCTTCAACTATTTTTATTTCAGCATCAGTGGCAGTGCCATTTTTATATTTTATAAACAACTCATTAAAATCCATCTATTTCTTCCTCCTGTAATTCTGCCATTAACTTAATTCTGGCTCTATAAAGCAATGTTCTTGCTGCACCGGGACTTACTTTTTTCATTTCTGCAATTTCTTTTAATGAGAAACCATTAAAATAGTAGTGTATTAATATTTCTTTGTATGGATTGGATAATCCAACTATAGATTCATAAACGGTTCTTTGTGTCTCGTTTAAAATCAATTGCTCCAATGGTCCTTTGCCTTGATCTATATAGTCATCCTCTATCGACAATTGAGGCTTCTTTTTTAGCGAATCTTGCCACAGGTTTTTCCCAACCCTAAGTAGCCAATACTTTAGATGTACTTCACACCCCTCTAAACTCAAAATGGCTTTAAAAAAAGTATCACTGACAAGTATTTCTGTCTCGTGATGATTTTTACAAAGTGAGTATATGTACAAGTATACATCCCTATAATACTTTTTATAGACCATATCGATGATGTCTTTTTTCAATTTTTCACCTCCCTACTTAATAAACGATTTTCTTTTAAATATGTCACATATGTATTGAATAGATTTTGAAAAATATTATTCACTTAATAAAAATACCAAACCGCCATTAAAAATACTAGGGGATTTGGTATTTTAGATTACTATAAGTTTTCTTTAGATTTCAAGTATTTATCTTGGTATCCGGCACAAAGACAAGAAATTCGATTATTTTGATTCATCAATATCTTGAAAAGAAGAAATGCACTATGCGCCATAACCCTTATCACTCAAAATTCGCCCCCTGATCACAACCCCCGTTGTCAAAATCAAGAGCGCAAGTGTCACATAAATCGTCATAACGACACCACTATATTCACCCTTAAACCCTATTGCCGAGGTATGTTTTGACCAAATCCCTAAATAGGCCCAAATCACAGTCAAGCCATAGGCCCCGCATTTACTCCATAGCATAGTCGCACAAGCAATTAATGCTGCAACAACCAAAATCGCCATCATCCATAATGCTTCTGAGATACCAAATCGATTCCAATTGATACTCACAAGATAGGTTGTGATGTTGGCAACCGTCGCCACTGTGATCCATCCTAAATAAACGCCAATCGGCGGTTTCATCCATTTGATCTCTGTTTTAGAAAATGGCGTCTTGATCAGCACATTCATCATTAAAATTAAACTCACTAATATTATGAGCATGATGAGTACACTAATTCCAATTAAGCGATAATGCCATGCTAAAATCCACGTTGCATTTGCAAACGATGAAATCATAAATAAATTCATAATGCGGCTAATGCCTTGATTTCTTAATGGATTATTGAGATAGTTGCTCCGCCTTACTAACGAAAAAACCATCAAACCTAGAAGCACATAGATAACACCCCATATGCTGAAAGTATACCCAGCAGGCGCAAATAAGTTAGGATAAGCATCCGATATATCCCCCGTATTTTGTCCATTAATCGGCAGTAAATTCGCAAGTACATTTAATGTGATCATCGTCATATAAGATAAAACAACCCATGCTTTTTTCATGGTCAGACCTCCAGTCATTTATTTAATCATAATGTTTTCTCTTTCAGGATTGATAATGAAGTTTTCTTTATATAATGATACCGCAATTCTTTCAAGAGGTCACACCAGTAGTCATTTAAATGGTTTTAGAGATTATGGATAAAAAAACCTTAAAACAAACTATAGGAAGTTTATTTCAAGGTCGGGATTTGAATTTACGTTTAAAGGGGATCAATCGAAGCTCATCTAATACTGATAACCCTTCTATATTTTTCTTACCTTCAAGTAAAAAATCATAATAGTCGCTGTTAAACAAAATAGCAGAAAGGCTCGCCACTTCATCAGAAACATGAAGTGGCATTAAGTGATATCCCACTTATCCCAACATCAGAATAAGTGTGACATTACGTATATGCCGGCTGGAATAAAAGGCAAATATCACTATTTATATTTAATCTTAGATTTATTCAGCAGAAAAATAATTGCATGGGAAGTTTATGAAAAAGAATACGCAAGCAGACTTGTGCGTCGAGCGATTATGAGCGAAAACCGTACAAAAGATAAGAGACCACTTGTGTTGCACTCGGACAATGGAAGCCCGATGAAAGGTGCAACCTTACTTGAAACGTTAATCACGCTAGGTGTCATGCCTTCAAACAGCAGACCTCGTGTAAGCAATGATAATGCCTATGCGGAATCAATCTTCAGAACACTTAAGTATCGACCGGGCTATCCACGAAAAGGGTTTGCAACTATTGAAGACGCTCGAAAATGGGTCCTCGGATTCGCACCGCTGGTATAACAAGGAGCATCATCACAGTGGGCTTAATTTCCTGACCCCAGAACAAAGGCACAACGGTCAATCAGAAACAGTTTTAGCCAATCGCAGAGCTGTATATGAAGCGGCTAAACTGAGACATACTGAGAGATGGTCTGGGAAAACGCGTAATTGGACTTTAAGTGAAAAAGTATGGTTAAATCCTGAAAAAGAAGAATCAATAGAATGCATTGAAAAATTATCATCTTAATTTTCAGGTTTTACTGACAACTATGTTGACAAACACCGTTACCAACCACATTGTCTAAATCAACTTATTTCCAAAGCAATTCTTCTGAGCTCCAATTGAATTCATATGGCTCTTTTTCTTTCAGAGATACAACTACCGGCACAAGAAATTTCTTGATACCTTCAATTACATTACCAAATTCTAACTGGCTCATTGCACGTTTCTTATTAATAAATGCATTCCATCTTGCTACTCTAGCTCTATCCTCATAAAACTTTTCTTCAAACGCCACAATATCAGTCAAAGGTGTTTTTCTATGACCGAAAGTTTGTTCAATTGCTTTTGATAGTTCATTTCCATCGAAGTTAAATTTATTAATCAGTAAATATACATCGTAAAAGTCTTTAAACCTACTGTTCGCGTAACCGAGTGAGACAATTGCTTCAAATTTTTCAGCTACAACCGATGACACTGAATACGCATAAATCTTCGGAAACTCCATATCCAGTAATGTTGGAAATCCCATAACAACTCGTTTAGGATATACCACATCACCAAACCCTATATCTATTGAAACAGGAACTCTTGTTTTATCCAACATAGCATTAACAGTTACATTGATACCAGGATACTCTTTAAGTTCCGTTATTGATTTTATCGAAATAGAATTTAGATCATAAACAATTGCATCATCAAATTTAATCGAAAATATTTCTTCAAATATTTTTCTCATAGTTTCAATCGTGTTATCCACTGATCTTCCTAATAAATCGATATCCCTTGTAGCTCTGCTAAAATCACCATCAAATACTGCATATAGAAATATACCACCCTTTAACGTGAAATTTTCATTATATTTTGATTGAGAAATTCTATAAATCGTACGTTCTAGGCAATATACTACCAACTCGTCTTGAAATAGTCGTTTGTTTTCTTTAGCGGATTTTTTTAGTTTGGCTTTAACAGAATCAGCATTCATCAAACGAGCACCTCCAAATAAGATTTTAGGATATCATGACATTTTAATTTTTCACTGTACTGTATCAATTTATTTAGATTCCTATCCTGTCGGCTAAGATAGTTTGTCAATATTTCTTTTGTTTCTTCAATACCAATTTTATTACGATAATATAATATATCAACAACAGTTTTCTCAATATCATATATCTTGAATCCATCTTTAGATGAAATTATGTTTTTAATTCCCAAATCATATCTATTTTTTTCAAAATAATACATTTTAAAAACAGGCCAATCTGGTAACGTAGATACATTCTTCTTTTTAGGGACAGCTACATCAATTGAATCAGGTCTAAAATTTGTCAATCTATAGTACACAGCCGCACTCAGCAAGCATACTACACCCTCTGGTGTATATGCAGTAACATAATAAAAATCATTATCTTCACCTTCAAAATAATTGTTTTCATAATAGCTTTTATTTAACCTTATTAGCCAGCCTTCATCCACTAATTTATTGATTTTATAATATGTCAATCCAACTGCCATAAGCTCTTTGGTGTGATATATTTTCTTGTCTTTCAAAAGAATTTCATCTATGTTCATACTACGACCTCCTTATGTATTATTGTACTATTTATTCTTAAACTAATACACCTTTTTTTAAAACAAATGCGGCTATTTTAGAAAATAGCCGCATTTGTTTTGATTTTTAATGGTAATAGATTTTAATTTTATGCTGAAGTCAAAAGGCAGTCAGGACTCAAAAGAGGTATCTAGCTCTGAACCTACATCACTTAACTGGCTTAAGACCTCGTATTACAAAATAAAGATTTCAACAATAAAATACTGTCAAAATCTTTTCTTAAATCAGACTGCTTTTTTTCGAGCTTTTAGCTCTCTCAGATACCTGTACAGTCTCAGATTTAGTTCCTATCCTAGGCCTTTCTGATATTACCTAGTGTCAAACGGCGATAACATAAAAATTTTAACCACCTTCATGTCTCTAATCATAGTATAATGTGGTTTTTTAAAATTATCAAGTGTAACTAAAGCTCGTAGAATTATAGATCACCGTTTAGACGATAGTCTTATTTTACCGCTGTTAAAACCATCCACTTATATGGCAGGATCTCTCCTTCAACATTCTATATTGTAAACCGAAGTAAATAAAACAGCTACATACCTTGCGAGCATGTAGCCCATCAAAATCTGACGCATACATTTTGTATGGTCTATCTTCAAATTACTGGTTGAACTTAATCAACCTCTCTTGTTTCATTCTTACCCATAAAATAAGAAATCATTCAAAAAAATGATAAACTGTACACCTTGCGAGTATACAGTTCACTTAAAATACTGGCGCATACTTTAGTATGACCTCTCTTAGTTGTATAGTATATCTTACCCCTCAAAGTTGTCAAGTAAATTTTGTTATAATATTACTTGCCTTTTAATAATGCTAATTCTGATTTTAATCGTTCGTTTTCCTCTTCAATATTGATTGTTTTCTCAGAAATCAATGCATTAAGAGATTCAACTTCATTTATTCTAAGTTTTAGAGTTTCAAGCAATTCATCTTTTTTCGGTGTAAAATTTTTCAATATCACATTATCGATCTGATTAAGCAAATCTACCCTCAGTTTTTTCTTCGTTCTATTTATTGATCGGTACTTACTAATTCTGCATATCTGATCAACCTGTATGACCGATTTCTTTTTGAAATAAAATTCATTTTGATCTGAACTTGGTTTAGTTTGAGCATCTACAAACACTTCAAAAGGTGGGTGGATTATTTCCTTGCCCGTACTTGGGTCAATTTGCGCCGCCGTTATCGGTGCAACAATTACCCAATCCTCATTGTTATCATAAAGTACAACACACGGATGCGGATATCTAATTTCAGTTCCCATATTAGAAGTCCCAAAGTCTACAGATAAAACTATGTCACCTCTTGAATAATTATAGAAACTATTTTTCCCTGTACCAGATTCATAATCAATCCACTTATCTTTGTAAAGAACCCAATTTGCAACTTTTTCAATCTTACTATTTACAAAGTGCTTTTCGGCCTTTTGAACAACATGACTTAAACTAGACATCAAATCTTGATCGCTTTTTACAACTTTATGTTTTAATGAATGATCCTTAGATTTGGCTTGCACCAAATTCACATCAATCATATTTCCTCCCCTAAATTAATATTTTTGTAAATCTGATATCAGTTTAACATATAAAAAAGACATGTAACCCTATAAACAACATTAAATAACTACAATAGATTGACGGAAGTCACTTTAAATCATCAATCTCCATAAGAAGACCGATATAGGGTCTTTTACGACCTTTTTCTTCATTCTCTCAAATATGATTTTGAAATTTATCAAGATATTCTATATAAGCCGTATCTATATGGTAAAACTGCAATTGACTCATTGTACACTCCTAAAAATAAAATAAAAGACGACTCAATTAAATAGTCGTCCACAATGTTAAAGCTTCCCACTTATATGGCAGGGACTCTCCGACTGTTAAAACCATCCACTTGTCTGGCAGGATCTCTCCGTCTACAACTATACAATACGCCTGACGCACTAAAATGTCAATGTCGCCCTTAAAACAGAACAACAAAATTCACAAACCAGTCATGTGCTTTTCAATATTATACACTAAGAAAAGGACCAAATCAAAGCACATCGCACGATGCACCCTCAATTTGGCCCTTTTCTTAAAGTACATTTCTAAATTTCTTCATTCTTTAAGCTCCATGCTCTCCTTCGTCACCATCTCATACATTTCTTGAAACATGATCTGGTTCTTTTTAATGAGCTCCATAACCTCATCAGTAAGATTTAGCTGCAACGCATTTTGCAACTCCCTCGTGATATTCCTGATTTCTATGGCCAGCTTATCGCTCTTAAACTTCCCTACGTTGATATGAATCTCAGCATTTAAGATAGCTTCCCTCAAATAATCACCTTTGATCTCACCCGTCACCTTTATTCTCTTGTCTATGGTTTCAAACTCTTCATCCGTGCATCTAAACGCTATGGTCCTTGGCCTTTCTCGGTTTCTATTTGGGCAAGCCATCTTATCTCAATTCCTTCCTATACTCTTCATCGAGTTTATTGGCAATTTCAGCCTGTTTGTTTGGATAAAGATGAACATAGGTATTCAATGTGGTTTCGACCTTCTCATGTCCAAGCCGCTCTGCAATTGCAACAGGTGTAAATCCTAACTCAATCAAATGACTGCTGTGACTATGTCGTAGATCGTGAAGCCTGATTTTCTTAACACCACTTTCCTTTACACCACGCTTCATTTCACATGTTAAATAGCCTTTTGTAAATCTGAAGATCCGATCAGTCTTCTTTAGCTTATAAAGCCTGGTAAAATAATCTTCAAAATCAGTTGCTAAAAATGTTGGTATACTAACGACTCTTTTACTTTTAGCCGTCTTTGGCTCTGTAATCACATCGCGTTTGTCAAATCTTTGATAGGACTTAGTAATTGAAATCGTCTTTTTCTCCGTATCAATATCTGCTCTAGTTAGGGCCAATAATTCACCAATCCTCATTCCAGTCCAATATAGCGTTGCGAAGTCCACATAGGATCCTTGTTTATCCATAACAGCCTCAATAAAAGTGTCAAACTCCTCTTTGGTCCAAAACTGCATGTCCTCCGCATTGCTTTTCCCCATACTACCGGCTTTTTTGCATGGATTGCTTTTTAATTCATAAAACCTAACCGCATGGTTAAGGATCGCACTTAACTGATTGTTGATGGTTTTGAGATAAGTCTCAGAGTAGCCCTCTCTCATGAGTTCATTCTGCCATTTTCTAATGGTTGCTGCTTTGATGTCACTAATGCGCAAATTCTTAAAATAAGGCAGCACTTTCAAATCGATGATATACTTCTTTGTTCGCATGGTATGCTCTTTAATTCTCGGTTCAATATCATCATAATAGACTTCAATAAAATCAGCGAAGTTCATTGTAAAATCAGCTTGATGCTGAGACAAATAACTCCTCGCCCATTCCTCAGCATCCTTTTTAGTTCTAAAGCCTCTTTTGGTCGAGTTCTTTACATTCCCTTGCCAATCTTTATAGTAATATTGAATTTTCCATTTTCCTGTATTCGCATCTTTGGTCGCCTTCATTACCAAACCTCCCTTATGAAATTAAGCCATAGTACTTTTCCTCAAAATACCTGATGGGTAGCTTGCCCGAAATCACTATGAAACCTTTGCTTTCAAGCTCCTTATTAAGTTTCCTCATGATCTTGTAGCTTGTGCTAACACTAATGCCCAGCAATTGTGATACTTCTTCCACCGTGTAATATATTTTTTTAACTTCGCTCAGATAAAATCCTATCAATGTTTCGTTTATTTTTTTTTTTGAATAAAAAAACCTCCTAAACCCAAATGGTCAAGAAGGTATCTCACATTATAAAGCTTTACAATAAAAACCACCACATTGTATACGTGGTGGCAAATAAATCAAATTCTAGTGTCTGATTTTTTCAAACAGGTCTTCAGAGTAGTCTTTAATGTCTGCAATCGCTAGCATCTTAAATTTGTCATAAACCTGATTGAAATACTTTTCAATAATATCTTTTCTGATAATTCTATTTGATGCTTCCTCATCAGTAAGTCCAACTCTAGTTTCTTTCCAAGGTGTAGTAGCATGAGTCATATTTTCAAGAATCTTACCACTATAACAGCCAAAACAATTGATTATTGCATCAATAACTTCTTTTTCGCTATCCGACAAATCAAAGCACTCAAATTGCTTTTGATTGTCATCTATAGGATTATATCCATGATCCTTATACTTAAAATAAATATCCCGATATACTGGACCATGAACCCACGCTTCGCAATCTTCACTAAACATAAAATTTCCTACGAATACTTTATGGAAAGCCTGAGCAAAATAAAGCAATTTTTGCAACGCTAGTGGTGTTATTTCAATACTTCTAGAAATAATGTAATTGCATGCACTGTCAATTTTAGTTTCTGCAAAGTAAGTTTCAACTTTACCTATCAACATATTTGTAGCATCAAAGCTCTTTTTAAATGCAGTTTCTGTCACTTTATCATTATTTGTTACCAAAAGTTCTAGGAAAGACTCAGGTGATTCATTCATCCTCTTAAGTTGATCAGAGTATGTTTTTGATGGAATATCTCCATTAACAAATCTCGTTAAAGTTGTTTCACCCCATCCTAACAATAACGACATCGGTCTTTTACCAATATCATATTTTTCAAGTAGATCAACTATTTCTGGGACAGTAATTAGTCCTTCTTCGGCTCTAAATGCTCTATCCATGGCAGCTAAATTTTGATCTCTTAAATCAGAGACGAATATTTCATTTCTGCACTCTGAACAGTGAGCTATTTTTTCTTTAAAATTGATGCGTTTGCCTTTAATCTCTTTTTCTCTCTCAATTTCGTCAATTTGATAGTCCATATATTCTCTACACTCTTCACAAAATGCTTTCATACATTTCACCTCCTCGCTAATTTATCTAAACAAGTATTTTGATGGCATATTTCTTTCATGGAATGATACAATAATCATAAACTCTTCCCCATTCATTGTCTGAGTTTTATTCGTTTTTATGTAGATGTCTACTGAAACTAACTCACCCCATCTATCTAACTCATACTCTTTATTAAAAACATATAAGACTTCATGAGCAAATTTGGGATTCTTATTATTTACTGCATAACAAAAATCATCAAATTCTAAATTCATTAGGATTTCTTTTTCTTTCCTTGAATCAATTTTATAATCCTCGATAAACTGTTTGTTTTCTTC
This sequence comes from Fusibacter sp. 3D3, assembly GCF_001748365.1. Taxonomy (GTDB): domain Bacteria; phylum Bacillota; class Clostridia; order Peptostreptococcales; family Acidaminobacteraceae; genus Fusibacter_A. The sequence goes on from NZ_BDHH01000018.1 coordinate 20,510, forward strand.
TCGATTGCTATTTCTAGATATTGTATACTTATCTTCAAGAACTAGACTCTTCAGTACTTTAAGATACGTCTTAATATCATCAGGTGAGAAATCTAGTAATTTTTTTGTCTCAACTAACTGTTCACTCATTCGGCATCCACCTCTGTTCTATCGTATTAATAGTATACCCATTTAATACGGAATTATCAACACAAACGTATCAATTAATACATTTATTTATTTTCATATTAGATAAAGTATGCTTCATCTTTTTTCAGAATTAAAAACTTCCTTATATCATCAATATTTGATGCCACATCACAATTAGGCAGAGCATCTATAACTGATCTGTGATACTTCCCGGCATGTGCTGCCCTCGAATCCAATATTGAAATAACACCTGAATCCGTTTCACATCTAATCAATCGACCCACACCTTGCCTCAGCTTGATCAGCATTTTAGGAATGAGTACTGAGTCTAAATACACATTCATGTCCGGGTATAATGTCTTTTCATACTCACTTATGGGATCCGGTATTGGAAAAGGGAGTTTAACAATAATCAGATGATTTAAAACTAATGCTGTCAGATTATACAAATTGGTACAATAACTTCCGAATGCATTCAACATTAGGCTATTTGACGCCTGTAGAATATAGGCAAAAACACCTTAGTTAATTTGTCCAGTTTAGTGTTGACAATCCAAATTTTGCTACACCACTTCCTTCATCCATATCATTACTGATACCAACTTGTGGTTCGCTACACTTGGCGGTAAATACCCGTGGCTAGACTTTCACTAGCTAGATTAGTGCCATGCCTGGCACACATATAAAAGTGCAGCAATCTATTTTTAAGATTACTGCACTTTCAAACTCATTTGCTCTATTTCTATGAGATTAGCAAACTATATCTAGATTTTCCTTACGATTTACAAATTCTGTCTTGATTTCGTCAATCAATTTGTCAGATGAAATGAGATCATAGACTGTACCTGCTAAAATCTTCGCACCATAAATCACAGCCGCATGTCCACGTTCACTTTTTCCATCTATAAGAAATGCTTCAGAATGCGATGATGCACCAGAATCAACAAAAGCCACTCTAATACATGAACCCGGCAATACAAAGGTTACATTTCCAAAATCTGTAGACCCCGTTTTTTCTCTATCCGGCATGAGACAAGGTGCATTTACTAGACGAGCATTCTCCATCATTAATGAATTGAGCTTTATCACGGGAACCTTGCTTTCTAAGGTTTTCTCAATTTCAATTTCAAAAGTTGTATCCGTCATAAGAGCTGCTCCGTGTACAACTCTCCTAAAACGTTCTACGAGCTTTGAAAGATAAACTGAATTATAAGACCTTAAACTAAAAGAACCAACTGCCTTTGATGGCACCACATTATTGGGCCCGCCTGCATCACTAACAGTATAATGCATCCGTGTATCTTCAAGTACATGTTCTCTTAAAAACTCAACCCCTTGAAAAGTCAGTAAAAGGGCGTCTAAGGCACTTCTGCCTTGTTCAGGTTTTAAGGCTGCATGAGCACTAATGCCATGATAGGTCACTTTAAGACTTGTTGCTGCCATGGATTTTACGTCCGTCTGTGTTGCAGGACCACCATGCATCATTAAAGCGACATCTATGTCCCTAAAGTATCCTTCTTCAAGCATTTTAATCTTGCCGCCACCACCTTCTTCACCAGGTGTGCCGTAAACAACCAATTGATACATTTCAGGATCGATGAATTCTTTTACCGCTATTGCCGCTGCCAATATGCTTGGTCCTTGCATATGATGTGCACAACCATGCCCCATCCCTTCAATCGCATCATACTCACAAAGCAAACCAATGCGTTTTGAAGAATTTTCATTACCATAAACTGCCTTAAAAGCTGTTTTTAAGCTTCCAAGTTGTCGCTCTACATCAAACCCATTTGCCTCTAAATACTGTGTCAATTTGTCAACTGCTAAATATTCTTCAAATGCATATTCGGGATGATCAAATATATAATCTGATAGCTCTAATATTTCTTCTTTTTTGTTTTCAATCCAATTGAATAATTTATCTTTCATTCTACACTCCGTCAACTTCTATACTGAATAAATCACATCGGTCCCAAATGAATCATTTGAGCTATAAAGACTAATACACTTCCTGTTACAACCCAGATTAGGAACATTTTCCACATAAACTTCATCCATCTGTCATAAGGTATATTAGCAGCGCCTAAAATACCCATTAACGCTGTAGACGTTGGTAAAATATAATTACTGAAGCCGTCACCAAAATTGTAAGCGAGAACAGCCGTTTGACGAGTAAGGCCAACCATATCCGAAAGCGGCATGATAATTGGCATGGTTGCAGCTGCCTGTCCACTTCCAGAAGTAATAAAGGCATTGATGAAGTTATTGGCTATATACATGGCGATACCCTGAGCAAAACTCGGAACTACATTTAACATATTTCCAAGTGCAAATACAATTGTATCAATAATGTGACCAGCAGAAAGAACACCGGATACAGCCTTTGCCATACCAATAATAAGAGCTGCAGAAACCATCTTTTTTGCACCGTCTACAAAGCAACCGGCAATTTCACTTGGGCCGAATCCCGCAAACACGCCTGCGATGATGCCCAGCCACAAGAATGCTGCCGAACTCTCAGAAAGCCCCCAGTCTAACTTAATACCACCATATACGATTACCGCTAATACTGAAACCAATGAGAGAATCACCATCCACTTTCTAGTATCCATATGACTCATATCTTCAAGATTGGTATCTGAATTAAGTGTATCCCTTTGATCCAGTTCATACATTGGGCTTAAAGTAGGATCCTTTCGAATTGACTTCGCATATCGAATCAAAAAGATATTGGTAATAATCATATATACTACAAACGAAAACGCTCTATATTCAATTCCCGAATAAAGTGGTAGTTCTCCAATTTTTTGAGCGACAATTGTTGTGCTTGGATTTAGTGTTCCTGTTGAAAATCCAACTGCTCCCCCAAGTAAAATGACCGCAACACCCACGATGGAGTCGAAGCCCATGGCTCTTGCCATCATTACCATGACTGGTGCAAATCCTATGAACATGTTAACACCCTGTGTTGTACAGATTAATCCAAAAGCAAGAGTCAATAGTGGTATAAAAACAGACTCACTATGAGAAAATCGCTTTGCAATCTTACCGATGACACCTTGAAGAGCACCACTGGTAACAATAACACTAAAGGCGCCACCAGAAAGGATGATCAAAAAGAATAACTCTGCTGACTTAATTAGCCCTTCAACAATATGTTTAGGAATTTGAAATAAACTAACGGGCATTTTTTCTGTATAGGTGAATGCCTGCGGATTTATGACATTGATTCCCTGATCGTTTTTAAAGCGTTCAAACTCCCCTGCTGGAACTATCCATGTTAGCATTACTGCAAACAAGATAATGAATAAAATAATAACAAACGTATGCGGTACTTTAAATAACTTTTTCTTTTCTGAACTCATATTTACCCCCTTAAAAATTTGCGATCGCTTTGAGAGTATTTTAGCACCTCATTTTTTTGAAGGGAAATACCAATATTCTATCTCATAGTCATAAAAAAAATTAATTGCCCAATAAGATTGGACAATTATTTCTCTACAGCTCACTGCAATCCATAAGAATATAATCAATAAACTTCTTTATGGCTGGCTTCTCAAGGAGTTGTTTTCTGTATAGTAGTACTGTTGGTTGAATAATCGGAACACCACTTTGCCATACAAGAGGATAAAAAGACAAATTTTTCCGATTTCTAACATGAATTTTAGGAAGAAATGTCCAGCCCAAACCTTGAGATATCATTTCCATGCATGCCTCAATTGAATTGACACCCATAATTTTCGGTTTTGGCATCACGCCAAATTTTTCTGTCCACCATTCAAAAAATAACTTGTCAGACTCAGTTATTACAGAAGATTGGTCCTGTATCCACGGCTCAGAAAGAAGCGTTTCAAAGCATACTGGTTTTGAAGTGATAATGCCCTTGGGCTCTTCAAAAATTATATGTCTGCCTTCATTCCATTCCATATTGCCCCTTTTGATGATTAAATCAACCACACCTGTTCTTAGCATTTCAGGTAATTCTAATGTACTCGAACCTGTATGAAGTTCCACTTCAACCTCAGGAAAATGTTCAGTAAATTCTTTAAGAATATGAGCAAGCCTAAATTTGGCATACACTGTGCTTACGCCAATTCTCACCTTTCCATAAAGGACATCATCAAGGTTTTGTACTGATTTCTTAACCAGTTCAAGTTGTTCAAGCATCTCCTTTGCATACTTTAGCAAGTACTCCCCCTGTGGTGTGAAAGTTACACCGCTTGAATATCTATTGAGCAATGCCACATTAAATTCCTTTTCTAACTTATTGAGTCGGTATGTTAGAGCTGGTTGCGAAATATATAACCTTTGTGCTGTTTTGGTCAGACTTTTTTCCTCGTCTATTAGTTTTAAAACTTCCCAATCTCTTGAATCCATTTCCGACCTCCGGCAATAAAATTTGTTTATACCCCTAAAGAAATTTTCTGTATTTCTATTTTGTTGTATATTATACTACACTTTTATTAAATTACAAATGCATAATAAAGGGGACCATTATGGAAAAAAATTGTGCCACAGGAGATTGTATCATCCAATTTAAACTTAAAGATTTGGGAGGCATCAAACTAAAAATCATGAGTTCATCATATGCGCTTTTTAAAGATACCATCACGCAAACTGTTGAATCTTTCTGTGAAATATCAAGGATTGAACATGCTGAAATCGAACTAATTGACGGCGGTTGCTTAGATTTTGTGATCCGCGCAAGACTAAAGACTGCTTTGCGCAGAGAAAGGAATTCATTATGAGACGTAGTATGTTATTTTGCCCTGCCAACAATCCTAAGCTATACTCGACGGCACCACTTCTAAAACCAGATTGCATCATATTCGATTTAGAAGATTCAGTTGCTATAGAAGAAAAAGACAGTGCTCGAGATTTGTTAGTTGAAGCTGTAAAATTCTATAATTACCCTGCAAATGAGGCTGTACCTGAAATTTTTGTGCGTATCAATGCACTTCATACGCCATATGCTTCACTCGATGTTGAAGCAGTTGTATCCTCTGGTCTAAGCAAAATTAGACTCCCCATGTGCGAGTCAGAAGAATCTATATTAGCTCTGGATAACCTGATTAGTGAATTAGAAGACAAATACAAAATCCCAAGTGGTTCAATAAAAATTCAAGCTGCTATTGAAACCCCAAAAGGTGTCTTAAACGCTGAATCCATTGCCAAAGCCTCTGAAAGGGTTATTTCACTCTCTTTTGGTGCTGAGGATTACACCAATTGTCTTGGCATACACCGTCTCTCTGAGATGCCAATTTTGGATTATGCCAGAGCTCACATTGCCTTAGTCTGTCAAGCCTACGGATTAGATGCAATAGATACCGTCTGGTCAGATATTGCGGATACTGAAGGTTTCATCAAAGAGTCTAATAAAGTCCTTAATATGGGGTTTTCCGGTAAATCATGTGTGCATCCCTCTCAATTAGAGCCACTCCATAAGGTCTTCACACCTTCATCACATGAAATAGAAAAAGCTCTTCATCTCATTGAACAATTTAATCGAAACAATGAAGACCATTCTGGGGTGGCTTTAATTGACGGTAAAATGGTGGATAAACCCATCATTGAGCGCCATAAAAATATTAAAAAGGAGTTAACACATGAAAACTAAAGACAAGGTTTATCCATCAATAGAGTCCCTTCTTAATGCATTGCCCTTAGTAGATGGGTTAACGCTATCTTTTCACCATCATCTGCGATCTGGGGAAGGGATTATTTTGCCTATTCTAGCTCAATTCAAACAACGTGGTATAAAAAAACTAACCTTAGATGTCTCCTCATTAACATCTGCACACGAAGGCTTAATACCCTATATCATAGATGAAACGGTAACAGAAATTCATACAAGTGGTATGAGGGGACGATTGGCTGAAGCCATCTCAAAAAATGGTATCCTCCAAAAGCCAGTAATCTTTCGAACTCATGGAGGTCGTGCACGTGCAATAGAAAGTGGTCAGGTAAAAATAGACATTGCATTTATTGCTGCTTCATGCTGTGATGAATATGGTAATATGAATGGACAAGTCGGCCCATCTGCATTTGGATCAATGGGATACCCTATAGTTGATGCCAAGCATGCTCGTATAGTTGTTGCAGTCACAGACAATCTTGTTAATTATCCTGCTTATCCGATCAGCATACCTCAAACACTAGTAGATTACGTTACACTTGTACCATCAATTGGAGATGTTATAAAAATGGATACCCGAATTTCAAAAAATCCAATTGAACATTTAATCGCTAAAAAAACTACTGAAGTTTTGATTGCTTCAGGATATGTAAAAGATGGTTTTTCATTTCAAGCTGGAAGCGGAGGTATTTCATTATCTGTCATAAGTTATCTTAAATCATTTTTAATTGAAAACAACATAAGAGGTTCATTTGCTTCAGGTGGCATAACGAAGTATATGGTTGAAATGCTTGAAGCAGGTGCTTTCAATGCTCTACTTGACACACAAACCTTCGATATGGTCGCCGCTAAATCTATGATCAAGAATGCTAACCACATTGAAATGTCAGCATCCATGTATGCCAATCCGAATAATAAAGGTTGTGTTTCAGAAAAATTAGACATTATGATTTTGTCAGCAACTGAAATTGATGTCAATTTCAATGTAAATGTACTGACCTCCTCACTTGGCATTATTATGGGGGCTCAAGGCGGTCACCCAGATACTGCTGAAGATGCAAGGCTCAAAATTGTCGTGACAACACTTATGAGAAAAAGAATTCCAATCGTCATAGATAAGGTGACAACTATCGTTACTAAAGGTGAATTTATTGATATCCTTGTCACCGAATATGGTATTGCTATCCATCCGAAGAGACAGGACCTTATTTCGAAATTAAATATGGCTGGAATACCACATGTACCGATTGAAACACTTAAAACACTTGCCGATCAGCTATCTGGACCAAGAACAAAGATAACCTTTGGAGATCAAGTAGTTGGAATTGTTGAAGACCGTCATGGTAACACGATAGATTCAATTTACAATGTTATCTAGTAAACGGTAAACCATAAGTACCTTTACAAAAAAACTGCCTTATTGGGGCAGCTCTGTTTCATTCGTTTTTTTACACTCAAGTGGTAACTCATCGCTCCAAGGTAGAAGCCCATCTAAAAAGGATAGATTTTTATCATCCATGTGTTTTGGGATTTCTTCCAATAAATACTTGAAGTATGCGTAAGGCTTTAAATTGTTAGCTTTGGCTGTTTCAGCTATGCTGTAGATAACCGCACTTGCTTTGGCTCCATCAATGGTATCTATGAGCACCCAGTTTTTCTTGCCAATACAGAATCCTCTTATTGCTGATTCGTGGTTTTATCTTCATATTAGGATAAAACCACGAATCAGCAATCAGACCATTCACGATTGGAAGAAAAGGTTGGCTCTTTTGTGACACACCAGCTGGAGCTGAGTCAAGCGCAATCGTCTATAGCATCGTTGAAATGGCAAAAGCACATGGACTAAATATCTATAAATACCTAAATTTCTTATTATCACAAAGACCTTCAATCTCGATGAATGACAGTGAACTTGAACTCTTATCACCTTGGAATGAAGTTGTTAAAGCGAGTTATAGTATCGAAGTGAAGTAAACGTCTCCACCAAATCCAACTTCTGTTGGATTTAATTTTACATACGCCCGATTATTTAGCGCTTACCATTTTTTTCATTATGAGCACCTCACAACTTGATTATAAGTTATATTGGTTCGATTTATTATGCATATTGAACCTATATATCTTTCATTTTTTATTTACTTTCGTGCTTATATCGCGCTTCTTATAAGCGAAAAAGTAAACACTGTTTAGTTATTATTAATACCCGTTCTAATAAAAAAAGTCATAGAACATCAACATGATAAAACAGTTGATGTCTATGAGTCAAATCATCTTGTGTCCTATCTGAATCCATTTTTTATGATAATAGAAACAACACAGAATAATATGCACCACTAGATGTAATAAATAAACACTTCAAAACATCTAAAATAATTTCTGACTCACTCCCACTCGATTGAGGGGCCTTGACTCTAACTCGTTTTTGATACTTTTTCAATGTTTCTAGTGTGCTTTTTATCTCTATTATCGCTTGTTTTATTCCCTATTTTGCGGCTGGAAGTCAAAAGGCAGTCAGGAATCAAAAGATGTATCTAGCTCTAAACCTACATCACTTAACCGGCTTAAGACCTCGTATTACAAAATAAAGATTTCAACAATAAAATACTGTCAAAATCTTTTCTCAAATCAGACTGCTTTTTTTCGAGCTTATGGCTCTTTCAGATACCTGTACAGTCGCAGATTAAGTACCTATCCTAGGCCTTTCTGATATTACCTAGTGTCAAACGGCGATAGCATGAAAATTTTAAAAACCTTCATGTCTATAATCTTAGTATACTGGGGTTATTTAAAATTATCAAGTGTGATTAAAGCTCTTTGAATTGTAAATCACCGTTTAGAAGGTATTCAAATCCCACTGTTAAAACCATCCACTTATATGGCAGGATCTCTCCCTCGACATTCATATTATAAACTCATATTAACAAAATGTAAATATAAGTAGAAAACAGCCGTTTAAAATGTTAAACTGTTCCTATTACGATTTACATGCAGGAGGTTAGCTTTTGAAAAATTTTCATACGAAAGCGGAGTTAGCTGAAAATCTATCGTCAACACTTGAAGACTTAAAAGATACAATCTTGAACAAACTCACTTTTAAACAAGCAAAACTATTAACATTTTGGCTAAATGATTGGAATAAAAAATATCTTATTTACGAATCATCCTTTGACCCCAAAACGTTAATTAAATATTCTAAAGGCAATATAGTAAAACTTCATTTTGGATACAACATTGGTTCTGAACAAGGCGGGTTACATTATGCAGTCGTCTTAGATAAGGCCAATTCAAAATCTTCTAAAACATTAACGGTTGTTCCTTTAAGATCACTTAAGGAATCAGAAGCAATTGATGACATCGATGAGCGTTTTGAGCTCTTTCTAGGCGAAGCATTATTTATTGATAAATTAGAATACGTTGAAATGAAAATAGCAGAAATTGAAGAAAGTATCCGATTAATAACACCAGAAGATCCCGAATACACAAAACTTATAAACTTGAGAGATAAATTTAATAAAGAGTCCACAAACTTAAGAAAAGGATCTGTGGCAATCTTCTCTCAGATTAGAACAGTAAGTAAACAACGTATTTCAGAACCAATAAAATCATATCATTCTTTAGCCAAATACAAACTTGATGAAAAAACTATTAACGCACTAGATGAATGTATAAAAAAAAGTTACCTTTTATAACCAAAAAAAGTTACCTTTTATAACCAGAAAAAAAAAGTTACCTTTTATAACCCGATTGACAACCAGCACTATCTGTGTTAACATATTTTAGTGCGTTGACACAATGCAAACAAAAGAGTATACTTAAAGTAAGTTAAAACAATGTCGCTTTTGCGACCGTCCATATGGACATCAAAAATACAATAGTTTAGAAGGACACAGCAATGTGTCCTTCTACTTTTTTTGGATAGGATGATACACTAAAAAAAGGACCAAATCAAAGAACATCAACACGATGCATCTTCAATTTGGCCCTTTTCTTAAAGTACATTTCTAAATTTCTTCATTCTTTGAGCTCCACGCTCTCCTTCATCACCACTGCATACATTTCTTGAAACATAATCTGATTCTTCTTAATAAGCTCCACAACTTCCTCCGCATGATCTAACTGCAGTGCATTTTGAAGTTCTCTCATGATATTCCTTATTTCCAGAGCAAGCTTATCTGAGAAACCTCTTCCACCGTGTAATATATCTTTTTAACTTCGCTCATATAAATCTCTCCTTATCAAGTATCAAACCCAATCATTGAATTTTTATCTGTCTAAGAAATAGCGCTATTGATTAATTCATACTAACGCTCAGATAAAATCCAATCAACGTTTCGTTTATTTTTTTTTGAATAAAAAAACCTCCTAAAACCAAATGGTCAAGAAGGTATATAAAAATCTATTCAATATATTTCTAAGCATTGCACCTAACGAGTGCTTTCTGAATCTCTAGCATTACTTTTTTAACACCGTCAAAATCCGGCAGGTCACCATAAACAAACTCTGCACCAAACCGCTCTCTGTAAGCAATTTCGATTCTTGAGTCATTTAAAATAGAAAACAGTGGAGCTGTTTGCCATAGGTGCTCTATAGGATACATGTCTTTAAATCTTGATTCTGCTTCAGCCTCTTTTACAATAGCCACCATCTCAGATAAAGCATAATTATCTTCATAGAACTCGATAACTAAATGATAAGTCATATATAGATCATACAAATGTCTCGTTTTCGTCTGTATTTCTTTCAAATCCACCTCATAAGACATCCGTATTAATGATGCTAATTTTTCAACAACTGTTCTTTCAATCGTTAGAACATTAAGTTCAAACTTTCCAAGTTCAAATTCATCAATTACATCTTGCATATTATTCTGATTCAAATACAGCTCGATAAATGTACCTACTTCTCTTTTTTCAAAAGGATGTGGATGCATAAAACTCGTAAGTTCAAACCTAATATTGGGGTGAAGTTCCCTCAGATCCCCGGCAAACATAGATTTGTACGTGAACTGAGTATATCGATAGTCTCCCGATTTTCTTTCATTCTCAAATTCACTAGGACTAAGTTCAAAACTCATAATTTCTTCAACATTCTGTATGGTTTTTTTGATTTGTGATCCAGACATGCCATTTGCAAGGAGCGCAATATCAATATCCTCAGAAAATCTATGCAAATCTTCATAACATTTGGTAAGTGAAGTGCCTCCTTTAAAAACAACTTTTTCTATATACTCTGATTTTGATAAATGATACAGAGCATGAGTAATCCAGTAGTCTTTTTCGACAATTGTTGGATCTAATCCTAGATATTCTGAAACGATACGGATTAGGTCCGAAAAATCATCCGTGTTTTTGTGTAGTAGCATAACCGTTCCCCCAAGTTCTATTGCCTTCAAAGACTTCAGGGTTAATATCAATAATCGTCTTCTTACCCTTCTGAACATCTTCTTTCAAGTATTTTAACAGCGCTCTAAAATACTCGTCATCAATATTAGTCTTTTCTACAATTAACCCGAATAGAACTTTTACTTTCTTACTATATTTTTTTACTTCTTCCAAAGTTGCAATGCGATCATACACTTCAAGTTTTTCTTTATAAATTGCAATCAGTCTTTTAGCTACATTTTCTTTATCATTGTCTTGAATAAGATCAATCTGGTCGATGATATCTAAGAATTGGAGCGCTCTAATATTTTTTTCTTTTATATCACCTTTAGCTTTAATGACCAGAACATTCAGGTCACTATCTATCTTCTTTTGTCTAACATTCTGGGCAATCCACACTCTATTCGGCATTTGTGTAGTCATTCCCCATTCATTCCAAATTTGCGGTCCCGTTACATAACCGAGAACTGCATCGCCTCGCTTTAAGTACTTCTTTTCAATGAGTTTTCTCTTATCTAAACCGATTGTGCCAAATCTTGATTTTTTCGGTTTATAATAAATGCCCTTTGCATAGTTCTCGATGATGCCTTCTCCAGCTAATCTGTTTAAAGCAACATATACCGTATCCTTATCGTTATCCAAGCCTTTTACAATCTCTTCTATAAGAATGGGCTCCGTTTCTTGATAATGTTCTATACGTTCTTTTACGACATGAGTAATGTTCATATACTCACCACCTTTCACATTTTTATTTCTTTTCAACTCTAAACGGTTTATTTATACGCATTCTTAACCGATACCATTTTTACATTTATTATTACATTCATTATAACGCTAACTCATGAATTATGCAAGAAATCCTTAGAATCAATGTCTAAAGTACGACTTATCTTTTTTCACAAGTAGAAACTTCCTTATGTCTTCAACACTTGATGCCATATCGCACTCAGGCAGAGCTGCAACAACTGATTTGTGATATTTTCAAGTTGGTGCTGCCCTCGAATCCAATATAGAAATAACACCTGAATCTGTTTCACTTCTAATCAATCGTCCCACCCCTTGCCTCAGCTTAATCAGCATTTTGGGTATGAGTACCTCGTCCAAATACACAATCATGTCCGGGTACAATGTCTTTTCATTAACCTGTATATTTTCTAATCAACAAATATGATCTAATGATATGAATGTTTTTAAAGCATCCAGCATCTTCTTTAAATCAATGACATATTGCCTTTCTTTGTAGGTCATCAAGGGTATCAGCTCTTGAAGGGTTAAGAGCTGCTTTTTTAGTAATAAAACGATTCTATGTGTAATTTCTGCAGGGAACCTTTCCGTTTCTTCCGTTAACTGATCGGCGGGGATACGATCAACTAATTCGTCGAAAATTATTTGGTTTAATGCCAGTACTTCATTGCGTCGATTCTTTAATATCTTCTGGCTCTTCTTTTTAACTTCTACTGTAATTATCCGCTTCATCAAATGATGAAGATCATTTTCATGTACGGTTGAACCATACATTTGCTCAGCTGCATCTTTAAGTTTATGCGCCTCATCTATTATAACTATCTTGTGATCTGGAAGTAGTGGCTGTCTGTCATCTTTTCTTTTAAGCAAATCAGCTAAATAATAATTGTGATTACAGATTTGAAAATCAAATACCGCTTTTCTTGCTTGCTTCATAAATAGCTGATAGCATTCACTTCCCCAAGATCGATGACGCCATTTGAAAGAAGTCTTTTTAAAGCCGTATACTCTGTAATTCTTTTCTTTGATGGGTCAAGGGTATTCACATAATCCCTTAACCGATTTTCGCGAACATAGTTTTCTTTATCTTTTCTGAGTACATAGGTGATAGGCGCCTTTAAAATGCCACTTGCCAAGAGCTGAGCAGATATTTCAGGAATATCTTCCTGAGTAATAGCTCTCTGTAATTCTATGCTTGATGTCGTAAACACAATTGGCATTCGATTATGCAGGGCATTCTTTTTCAAAAAAAAGTTAAATACGATTGCTGCCACCAAATACGCATGTGTTTTCCCTAAACCAACAGGAATATCACTGAGTAGAATCTTATGTTCAAGCATATTGCGATATATATGTTTCGACAAACTCTCCTGTTCTTCTCTGACAACAAACCCACTTTTAGAAAATACTTCTTTAAAGATTACATCAATCATTTCATCGCCGTTGGAAGCTCTTTTCGAATTGAAGAAAGACAAGCCCTTTATCTTCGACACGATTAGGGGATAATCCTTATCCAATATTGCACTGCGTCTAAAAAACAAATACTTCTGATCACCAGTCACAAATTTAGCTACACGATAAGTAAAGTTCTTCCCAGTAAAACACTCTAGTAAAATGCAATCAAATCTGGCACTTTTGACAACCTTTCGATTTCACTTAAAAGATCCGTTCTTACACCCTGGCTCTTCATCGCATGATGCCTTGTAGCAATAACCGTAGCCCTCTCGGAATGTTCTAAATCCGTGAATGACCTTTGCATTAAATTGGTTTCAGTGACAATCAAAATGGCTTCTTCTTCTGTTAAACCCTCTTTAATCACAACAGGTACATCTGTAAGTCCAGCAATCTTGGCTGCATTAACCCTGTTATGACCACTTAAAATTTCATAATGATCTTCTATTTTCCTAACGACGATTGGAACGATAACACCGTAGTTCTTGATGCTCTCTACCATGTCATTTAGACGATTCCCTTCATAAAGCTTAAAAGGATGGTTTTTAAATGGCGCTAAAGTATCTAATTTCAGCGCCGTGATTCCCACTGTTTTCTTTTGATCAATGTCATCGTCATCATCACCAAAGATAGAAGCAAATGTTTCGACTTTTTTCATTTTAGTTTTGTCCATTTTCAATCAACTCCTTTGTTAACGTCTGATAAGCGATTGCTGCTTTATTGGTTGGCATATAATCCACGATACTTTTGCTTTGAAGATTGGCTTCTCCCACTTTGACTGACTTAGGGATTTTAATATCAAAGACTTTAATATGCTCTCCATAAACCTCCAACACCATATCAATCATGTTTTTAGATAGATTAGTCCTTTCATCAAACATCGTAAGTAAAATGCCTTCAAATGTGATTTTAGGATTGATCCTTCGTTTTAGCTTCATGATGGTTTGTAACAGTAGCTCAAGCCTCTTAACAGAAAGGTATTCGGGGGTTGCAGGGATAAGCACACTATCACAAGCTGCTAAAACATTTAGCGTCATCAAACCTAATGAGGGTGCAGAATCCAAGATGATAAAATCATAATCCCCACGAATCTCTTCAATGATGGTTCTTAGAACATATTCTCTGCTCATGGTGCTGACTAAACTTATTTCAATGGCAGAAAGTTCAATGCTACTTGGAATGATATCTACGCCATCACTTTCAATGATGTAGCTTTCTTTTGGAGGAAGATCCTTTTCATTCATAACATCCATCATTAGGTGATACAGCGTCGTTTCAAGCTTATCTGGTTTTTCGATACCAAAACAATCTGTAAGCGATGCCTGGTTATCACAATCTATTGCCAAAACCCTGAAACCTTCTTTTGCTAATATAGTTGCGATGTTCCTACACGTAGTACTTTTTGAAACCCCACCTTTTTGTGAGGCAACTGCGATTACTTTACTCATAATATTTTTGCTCCTTTTCAATATTCATTTTATAGTTTTATAATACACTTTTAAATTAACCAACGCTAGATTTCGTCAATTTTATTTAATAAAACGCGAACGGGAAATAAGGACAAACCAAACTCGTTGCAATTATTCACTAATCGGTGTATTATTTAACTAAGGTAGGTGATTATTAATGAAACTGACAATGGGTGAAAAGATAAGAATTATCCTTAAAAGAAAGAACATCACGATTCTTGAGCTCAGTAATCGTCTAGGAACAACGAATCAGAACATGGCAAATAAGCTGAAAAGAGATAACTTCTCAACTAAGGAATTAGATGAAATCGCAAAAGCTCTGGATTGTGAATTTGAAGGGTATTTTGTGGATAAAGATGGGGATAAGATTTAGTTTTTTACATCAAGAAAGATCACTGGGGGTGTGACAATGAGTAATTTTGTCGATTTATTTAAGAGTTTTCTATACGGGTACTTTGAGGAAAAAAATGATGCAAGAGAGAAAAATATCATAGAAAAGCGATTTGGCCTAACAACAACTAAAATATACACCCTTGATGAACTTGGAATTCTTCACAAGGGAATTTCGCGCGAAAGAATAAGACAAATTGAAGATAAAGCCATAAAAAATCTTCGTACTTTGATTGACGAAAAAAGAATTAAGAAAATCAACTTCTCATGTGATAGTTTATTGTCTTCTGAATTTAAGCGCTTTTATAATATCATTTTCGAAAATGAAGTTATTTTAATGCACGACTTTATAACATTTACAAACTGCAAAGTTGATGATATTAGGTATTTGAATCTCATTTTAAAAGTTATGGATGTTAACATTATTCCTTCACCAAACCATAGTTGTAATGTAATAATTTCACCAATTTTAAATAAAACTATATTAGAGAAAGAAATCCAAAGCACTTATAAAATACTTAGAAAACATGTGGCTTACATTTCTATTGATGATTTACTTATCGAAACCAAAAAAAAGCGAAGAACTTTTGATCAGAATTATATTTTATTAGCCCTTAAATGCATTAAACTAGAGACTTTAACAATTGACGGTACATCATTAGTAGGTGTTTACTTGGATCAGTCCTTTTCAGCTGGAGATATAGGGTATAGAATCCTCGCTAAGTATAGGCATCCTATGTCAATTTCAGATATTTATATTGAATTTAACAAGCTAATACATCATAACAAACTAAACATTTCCAAATCGATCAGAAATCTTACTAATCAAATGGCTCAACACGATAAAATCATTAACATTGGTGCAAAACAATGGGCGCTTAAAGAGTGGAATCACGATAAAAAGTTTATAAAAGAAACTATTAAAGAAGCCTTTCACAGTAAAGGGGTAGCA
Organism: Fusibacter sp. 3D3; assembly: GCF_001748365.1. Lineage (GTDB taxonomy): Bacteria > Bacillota > Clostridia > Peptostreptococcales > Acidaminobacteraceae > Fusibacter_A. Next base: position 36,662 of record NZ_BDHH01000018.1, read on the forward strand.
TTAACAAAAGAAGATGTTATTTCATTTGTAGGACAGACCATGCCTCATATAAAAAGTCAAACAATAGTTTCGTACCTAAGTTATGACGACTTTCTAAAGATAAAAGGAAACTCTTTTATCTTAAAGCCTGGATTCTCGGCCTCTCATGACGAGGCCGGAATCGATACATTTAGCGCTTCGTAAATCACCTCTTGCTTTGTAAGAATTTCTCCTACTCTTAACGAACGACCAGGTGACTCAAAGCATTCAATCACATCAAGTTTATCTAGTAGTTGCGACATTGTGTATTGATCATAAAGTTTTGCTTCTTTCATCTTCCGATGGAGATGAGAAACCAATATAAGCGCTATAAACTCTGCAAATATTTTTCCCTCAAGGCTTCGTTCAGAAGATACAAGTAATCTTCGCAAATTGAGGCGCTCTCTAAGATTACCAAAGCCTTTTTCGACGACATCCTTCATTCTATAAAAATGTAACGCTGTAAAGGCATCCATCTTTTCATTAGCGATCAGTGAAAAATAACCTAGATAACGTCTGGCTTTGTGTATGGCTTCTTCTTTGTAGGTAACAGTTATTCCACGCTTAGGTGTTTTTTTTACTTCAAAGAAAACAGCATACGCTTTTTCATGAGCATCAACACGTTTTCCTTCTTTAAGCTCTTTATACAAACCGGCGATACGTTTATCAAACGCAGTTTCCTCATCAGCACCTTTATCGATATTATAGTAATAGTGAATATACATCCTACGTTTGTCTTTGATGGTATCACCTTTGTATGGACGCTCCTGAGTATAATCCCAGTCAGCTGTTACTGTATATCCATAGGTATTTGTTGATGCGTCAAAGTTCATGGGCATACGGATATCATCATACACTTCATCAAGATTTTTCTTGATAAAAGCTAGCGAAAGTTTAACTCCAATTAAAAACTTAATATGTTCTCGATATAAACCATTGATGTTCTGCTCTGAGTAAAAGCCTCGATCCATGACGAACTTCGTCTTGCCAAATCCAAGAATATCAAGATCTTCGAGCAGATTTTTGACCGTTTTTGAATCAGGTATATTGCCTGCAAGTTTGCGGTAGTAGAATGGCAAGCCTGATTTTTCTCCAAATACAAGAAGAAGGTTCAACTGTGGCAGTTTATTATCTTCCTTATTCTTGCCATACTGAACCTGAGTAAGTGTTTCAGAATAGCTCGAGATACTTGTACTATCATATGCCCAGTATTCATCCTCAATACGACGTTTTGCCTGTAGTCGGAAGAACTTAGTTATCTTCTCATCAGATATTTCAGAAAACAGTTCACTGCTCCTTGGAGAAGCAATATCTGCTCCATGAGGATGTTTGTGCGTATGATTCCATTTTTCAAAGCGGTAAAGTGGTGTATTATCCTCAAGTACAAGGTAAAAAGCAATTGATAACAGTTGATTATAAATATCTGGAAAACAGGTGCGTAAATCCGCGGTAAGTCCTAATTCTTCAGAAAAAGCTTCAAGCAAATAGGTTGCACCATAATACATATGTCTTGATTCGATTGCAACAACAGGACCACGTTTAGTTATAACCTTTGGTTCAATTGGCTTATCTTTTCTACACCGTCCATCTGTTGGATTAATCTCGCCTGTCGTCGTGTCGACACGGCCAATAAGTTTGCGTTTGCATCGGGACTGCTGTTTTTCCTTATCCCAGTGGTAAGTAGCTTCGTATGCATATGTAATACCTGATCGTTTATCGTACTGTTTTACTATTGCCATTAAAAATCACCTCGTCATGTATTATTTGCTTTAATTATAACACATGGCGATATAAAACTCAAGTTAAAATAGCCAAAATCAAGTGAAATCAATTTATTGAAGCAGTTGAACCCCACTAGTTCTCGTCATGAGTTTCGAGAATCTAGGTTAAAGGAGTGGAAAAGCAAATATACAGAAAATATCATCAACAGCCGACGCAGACGAAATTTTGATGATTTATTATTATCTACCTACACATACTACAATCAAGAAACTCTTTCTACTGATGACATCTGGAATTATATTAAAGTTAACTTTGATTCACCAAAATATTACTTAAAAATATATCTTGAAAAAAGAGCATACCTCTACCACGAAGCAATTGATGATACCGATTATTGGACAAAAAAGGCAAATTATCTGGAGATTATCGAATCTAGTCGAGGCAATAAAATTAATAATATCAATAAACTAGCTGTCAGTTACTTGAATGATAATGGTGGGAGCATGGTTTTGAAAGACTTAATTAATGTCTTGGTTAACCAACATAAATATCATGAAAAAACATGCTATCAAACTTTGTCAAATAACAAACAAGTAAAAAAGTTTCCTAAAGATAATGTTATGTTGATATCAATACTAGAAAATAAATTTACAAACGTTTCCTTAATCAATGTTTCTGAACAAGAGTTTGAGGAGTTCTTAATGAAATCAAAAGCTGAGGAATCAAAGTATGATTTTAAACAAGGTTTCCTTAATTTATCTGATGATAGAAGCTTCAATGCAAAGAGCTTTGAAAAGATAATGAAGAACATTTGTGCTATGGCTAATCATGGTTTTGGACATACTGGCAGACTATTTATTGGTATCTGCGATACAGAAAATGACACATTGAGAGTTGAACAATTAGACAAAATCGACATAATTCGATTAAATGGTGTTGGTGTTGCAGGACTTGAAAGAGAAGCCGTTCATCTTGGCTACGATTTAGAAAAATATCAAAATTTTATCCTAAGTAAAATTGAAAATTCAAAACTTCCTTTAAAGCTGAAGAATCATTTAAAATCTAATGTAGGATTCATTCACTACAAAAACAAGTATATTATGATGATTGAAGTAAATTGTACAGATGGTCCATCACTATACAACGAAACCGAGTTATATATACGTAAAGGACCAAATGTTGATTTATACTTAAAACTGACCCAGGTTTAACGCTTAAAATTGACCCACTAACAGGGTGAAAATTGAGTTCTATATATTTTGATTATACACTGAACCTTGAAAATTTAACACTGTGAATTGACCCACCTCCACGGCTATCGCATGAAAATCTACCATAATCAAGGCTTTTATTCAAAGTCTTAAAAAAATAGCATTGCGCTATTGGATTATGTGGCATGACTTATGTTTTAATGCAGAGCTCAATCCTTTTTACAGTTTTGAGGGCACAACTAATAAACCGTTTGTATCACTACAGCCGACTTACCCTACGAATGGTATAACTCAGCCTTTTTTCTACAGCTCAGATACKACTTTCGTTAGAAAAGACTCATCTATTGATGCTTTATAACGCTTCAACTTTAAACTGGTCTTCTTTTTCGTGATGGTCTCTTGTTTTAAAATATTCATGGCTATCTTCTTCAACATGGATTGATTTGCAGCACCGTTATTCATTCTTACTCGGCTATGATCTTCTCTAAAAACAACATCAAGTATCCAATGACAACTTTCTACACCCCAATGTGATCTCACGGCCTTTGCAAACACTTCACATGGTCCTTCTTCTGGTGTTTTTAAACTGGATATGAAATAGCTCACTTCTACGCTTTCTTTTCCTTTTGTGGTCACTGTGCGCCTTACCATACCTATGCTTGATAAGTTTTTCCATTTGTCTTTTTCTACATACCATTCTATATCGTTTGTCTGATAATACTCTCTTTTTTCAATTCTTCCATGACCTTTTTCTAGAGTTGTTTTTCTACTTACTGGGTAATCTCTAAAATTGGATTCAATTGCATCTTCAAAATAACTTTTTACTTCTTCATTAAAATTACCTTGATTCCCTTTTAATGAGAGTACATAATCTGCTTCTTTTCCTATTATTTTTTCGACTATCTTTTTTTGTGTACCCATAGCGTCTATTGTGATTATGCTATCCTTTATAAATAGCAAATCCAACAGTTCGGGGATTGCTGTAATTTCATTACTCTTTTCTTCTGTTTTCAATTGTCCTAGCAAAAGATCATTTTCTTCTACCCACGCATTTACCAGATGGATTGCCTTTCTATCTTCTGTATGTGATCCCCTTGATGTTTTTCCATCTACAGCGATTATTCTGCCAGCGGATTCATTCGATAGCTTGCTTGTCCAGCTTATAAAGGCTCTATTAAAAGAATCACTATCCAAATTTTCAAATACGCGTTTATACGTATCATGAGAAGGTACGCCATTCTCTAAATCCACATATTTTTTAAACCATTCTTTTTTTGCCTCTACAAAGGATTCTACTTCTATCCAGGTATTCGCATTTGCAATCGTTGCAATCACTGTTGTAAAGATTATTTCTATCAGCTTATGTTTTACTTTCCACTCTTGTCTAAAATCGCTTACATTTTCAAATGCACTTTTAAACATTGTTTTGTCCATATGAATTCTCCTCCAGAGTTTTTTTCCTCTAGTATTGAATTCGACATTACTTCTTTAATTCCTTTTTGTAATTATTACCATTTATTCCTTCTGCATTTTCGCATTCACTTTTCCTAAAATACTCTACATTTTTTTCATGCGATAGCCGTGATTACTCAGCATCTTCCCATCCCATTGAACGCTCAACTGCTTTTTTCCAGCCTTTATAAAGTTTTGCCCTATAATCTGGTTCTATTTGATTTTCAAACTGTCTGTCTATGGCCCAGTTGTTTGCGATTTCTTCTTTAGATTTCCAGAAGCCCACTGCAAGTCCAGCGAGATAAGCCGCTCCTAAAGCTGTTGTTTCAGTCACTTTAGGCCTATTCACTGTAACGCCTAGAATATCTGCTTGAAACTGCATCAAGAAATTATTCGCAGTTGCACCACCATCTACTTTTAAAGTAGCCAGTTTAATGTTTGAATCCTCTTGCATCGCTTCAAGCACATCTCTTGTCTGATAAGCTATAGATTCAAGCGTCGCTCTGATCACATGATTCTTATTTGAACCTCTAGTCAATCCAACCAAACTGCCTCTTGCATACATATCCCAGTAAGGTGCGCCAAGACCTGCAAATGCAGGCACGAGATAAACGCCATTGGTATCTGCCACTTTTGAAGCAAAGTATTCTGTATCCGCCGCATCAGAGATCATTCTCATTTCATCTCTCAACCACTGAACAGAAGCCCCTGCAATAAAGATAGAGCCTTCAAGTGCGTATTCTACCTTGCCATCGATTCCCCAAGCGATCGTTGTCAATAGGCCATTTTCTGATGGCACCATCTTTTCGCCCGTGTTCATGAGCATAAAACAACCCGTGCCATATGTGTTTTTAGCCATTCCGGGTTCAAAACAAGCTTGACCAAAGAGCGCAGCTTGTTGATCTCCAGCGATACCTGCAATTGGAATTTCTGCACCCCCAAAGGTTTGGGCATCTGTGTGCCCATAGACTTCAGAAGACTGCTTAACCGTCGGCAGCATAGAAACAGGAATATTGAGGGCTTCTAAGATTTTAGTATCCCAGCAAAGATCCTTGATATTGTAAAGCATCGTTCTAGAGGCGTTGGAGTAATCCGTAACATGGACTTTGCCACGGGTTAAATTCCAGATGAGCCATGTATCGATGTTGCCAAATAGAAGTTCGCCTTTTTCCGCTTTTGCTCTTGCACCTTCTACATTGTCTAAGATCCACTTGACCTTTGTTCCTGAAAAATAGGCATCCACAACAAGACCTGTACTTTCACGAATGTGTTTTTCATAACCTTTGGCTTTAAGATCATCACATATATTAGCCGTTCTGCGACATTGCCAAACGATGGCATTATAAATCGGCTTGCCCGTTTCTTTATCCCATACAACTGTAGTCTCACGCTGATTTGTTATTCCAATAGCAGCAATTTCATGAGGATTCACTCCAGCTGTTTCTAAAACTTCCCGAGCCACACCTGATTGTGTCCCCCAAATTTCCATGGCGTCATGTTCTACCCAACCTGCCTTTGGGTAGAATTGAGTAAACTCTTTTTGAGCTACTTTTAATATATTGCCATTTTTATCAAAAATAATAGCCCTTGAACTTGTAGTGCCTTGATCTAATGCTAAGATATACTTCTTTTCCATCTTGGTATGCCTCCTCAAATTCTCAATTGTATTAAGCGTACTTTTTTGTCATCTGGACCTTCTCTTCACAATATTCTTATGCTGCTTTTTTATTTGATGCTATAGTTGAATCTGACTCAGATACTGATGTTACAATATATCGACTCACACCTTTGTCATAGATGACAGCACCTAACAAGCCCCAAATTATCGGACCAACAATCGGTACCCAAAAATAATTGTTTGGTGCTGGCAATCCAATGTTCCCCCATCCTGATACAGCCAAGAAAATTTTAGGACCTAAATCCCTTGCAGGATTCATAGCAAATCCCGTTAAAGATCCAAACGATCCCCCTATGATGGCTATGGTAAGACCCACTAAGATCGGACCAAATGGTGCATATTTGCCTTGTGGTGCATTTGCATTTTTAGCATCCCCAATTGCCAAAATGACCATTAACAAAAATGCTGTAATCGCAATCTCAACAAACATCGCCTCTATATTGCTGAGATAAGATGCTGGATAAGTCGTAAAAATACCCGCTGTTTGTACGCTGCTTGCTGAGCCTCTTATCATCCCATTTGTAGCTTCAAACGCCAAGAAAGCTTTTCTGAATAAAGCATAAGTTACGAGTGCGCCTGTAAAACAACCCGCAATTTGCGAAATGATATAAGGCACTACTTTTTTCTTAGGAAAGTCTCTAAAAACAGCCAAGGTAATCGTCACAGCTGGATTGATATGAGTCCCAGAAACGGCACCTGTAATATAAATAGCCATTGTAACACCAGCACCCCACATCAAACCAATATCCCACATATTATAGGATTGATTGTTTAATAGTAGTGACGCCACCGATCCTGCACCAATAAAAATAAGAATGAAAGCCCCAATAAACTCTGCTAACAATTCACCGAACAAATTGTCTTTCTTTAACATGATTATCCTCCTCAATATAAATCGTTTATGCTCCATGGATACCCTCTTATAGTGCAAGTCTTGTGCCAAACTGTAAAAATGTTCAAATTTGAATAAACAGTAATATATCGAAACAATAGCGTTGTTCTTTTTTACCAAGAAATGATTCGAAAGTGATGCTCGCTTGGTAAAATCTATCAACGTATATTACATTTCTCGGCGTACAATTTTTTCTGCTTCAAAGACAAGTAAGCCATTGCAAATTTTCTCTATAAGGTAGCGGTCATGAGTTACCATTATAATCGTCCCATTGTATTGAGCCAGTGCATTTTCAAAAGTTTCCTTACTCTTTAAATCCAAGTGATTGGTGGGTTCATCCAATATTAAAAGATCATATTCACCTAGCAATAATTTTAAAAGTTTGAGTTTAGTCTGTTCGCCAAGACTACAAGAGACGACTTTATGACTCAGATCAAGCGATTTAAAACCCAATTGATAGAGCTTATTAGACAAATCCACCAAAGCGGTTTTGTCGTATATAGCAAAATAGGATTGAATGGATACTTCTGGTGAAATATCAATGGCATATTGATCCATATAGCCCAGTTTCAAAGTGGGGCTCATGAGCAATTCCCCCGAATCCAGTGATAGCATCTTTAAAATAAGCTGTGTGAGCGTGGTCTTGCCACAACCATTAGCCCCTATGACACCGATCCGATCGCCACGTGTCATGTAGAAGTCACTTTCTTTAAAAAGTGTTTTATCTCCAAAACTTTTTGAAATTGCCTTTGCTTCTATAATATTTTTACCTTTTGAACCCGCTGGTTTAAAATGCATGACAATTTCTCTCTCTACTCTGGGTTTATCAACACCTTCAATTTCTATTTTTTCAAGTCTCTTTATTCTGGATTTAATCTGCTTGTCTTTTTTCTTCGCTTTCATTCGGAAATACTCTTTTTTACCCATTTTAACTTCTCCGCCTTTTTGCTTTTTGGTGGCATCTCTATGGGCTTTATCAGACCAAGTTTTCAGTTGTCTGATATCCGCTTGAATTTGCTTTTTATAAGCTTCTTGAACTTCATAAGCATTTTGTTGAGCCTTCATACGCTCTGATTTTAAGCGCACATATTGAGAATAATTGCCTTCATACGAAGTTGAAACGCCCTTTTCAATTTCTATAATTTTAGTACAAACTTGATCGAGAAAGTAACGATCATGCGAGATCATGATTACTGTCCCTGGAAAGTAACTCACTTCATTTACAAGCCAATCTATGCCATTATAATCCAGATGATTGGTGGGTTCATCTAATATAAGCACAGTTGGCTCTGTTGCCCATATTTTGGCAAGCGCCACTTTAGTACGTTCACCACCACTCATGGCTTCATCTGATACAAGATCGACTTTCAATCTGCTTTCGAGCTCAAAATATGTACTATCAAGCTCTGGCATATCTATATTTAAAAACTCATAAGTGCTGGATTGAGTTAATAACCCCACTGTGTTTCCTCTATCATGCCATTTGACCGTGCCGGAATCTGCTTTTAATTTTCCCGCTATTAATTGGATCAAAGTCGTCTTGCCAGCACCATTTTCACCGACAATCCCCACCCTTTCGCCATAGTTTACTTCTAAATTAACCGCTTCAAGAACAGATTCATAGCCATATGCTTTACTTAAATTTTTACAGGTTAATATTGTCATATAATCACTCCTTATGTCATGTACACTTCAAGTCTTTTGACCCAAATCTATGGTTAGGGTGTCAAAAGTCAGTTTCGCATTAACCCTTTATTGAGTATAAAAAAGGCTGTGCATTGAACAAACTCAATGAACAGCCTTATCTACATAAGTAAGCGAACGCCACAAGAGAACAACACAAAAGTATCGCCCTTTTACATAAGATTTATAAGCAGTCATAAATGTTCTCAGCACAAAAAAGTCTAATTAAAAGAATAAATATTATTCTTCCGTCATAGGTAAAATATTATTCCTATATTGACATTAAACGCTCATTACTAAGAACTTACTTCATTGAACTCTCCTCACATTAATCTTTAAAAGTGACTCTTTAAAGTATAGAAGAGAATTTAAACCCAGTCAATACCAATTTCAAAAAGAATGTGAACTTAATCCATTTGTAACATTTGACGACAGAACGTTTGTTTGGTAAAATTTAAACAGTGAGGTGACTTATGAAATCAAAATATATTTTAACAATCCCGCAAGCGCGCTATTTTCTTCTAAAAAAACACGGTCTTATCGATGCTTTTAAATTTAAAGATAAGGAAGGCGTACTGGCCTTCATCAAACAAGTGGGTTGCATTCAATTCGATCCCATAGATGTCTGCGGCAAAAATCCCGAACTCGTATTACAATCCAGAATAGAACATTTTAATAAGGAAATGCTTTCAGAATTGCTCTATGAGGATAGAGGTCTCGTCGATTACTTTGATAAAAATCTCTCCATTTTCCCTATTGAAGACTGGCCTTATTTCGCCTCTAAAAGAACGCATTACCAGAATTATCATCGCAGTCAAAAAGAGGTCGATCAAGTCACCAACGATGTACTCCAGTATATACACGAAAATACATTTGCCTGTTCTAAAGATATCCATTTAAGAGAAAAAGTAAACTGGGCTTGGAGTGATACTTCACTTGGAAGAGCAACTCTTGAAACCCTCTATTTTAGGGGAGATCTCGTGGTACATCACAAGAAAGGCACTCTAAAATACTACGCTCTTACAAAAGATTTTATAGATTCTGAAATTCTCAACTGTCCCAATCCAAATGAATCTCAACAAGCGCAAATTGAATGGCATATTTTAAGACGTATTGGCGCTGTCGGCATGCTCTGGAATAAAGCATCTGATGCTTGGCTTGGCATAGATCAAATGAAAACCGCACAAAGAAAATCGGCATTTGAAACACTTATAAGGACAAACAAAGTCATTGAACTTGAAGTTGAGGGTCTAGAAATGCCATTCTATATTTTAGAGCAAGATCAGCTCTTACTTGAAACATGCCTTGAGGTTTTTAAAAATTCAACTGTGACTGAAAGCCTTCTGCCACGCGTTTCTTTTTTGGCACCTCTAGACAACTTATTATGGGATCGCAAACTGATTAAAGCTCTTTTTAACTTCGAATACAAATGGGAAATTTACACCCCATTTGTAGAACGACAATTTGGTTACTATGTACTGCCCATTCTATACAAAGATACTCTGGTTGGCAGAATAGAAATGGTCAATAATAAAAAAGACAAGACCTTAGAGGTTAAAAAAATCTGGTATGAAGAAACCTTCAAGCCAGATCCAGAATTTAAAAAGCATCTTAAATTGAGCCTAAAAAGATTTGCAGACTTTAACAAATGCATCAAGGTTAAAATGCTTAAATAGAGAGCAGATAGTCGCAACTTAAATTATCTTCCCGCCCTGAAAAGGGCATTCATAAACCTTTTTATCCCCCCAAAAAGATCATTAAACGCTATAACATCAACTGCCAATTGGTCACATCGATCCATTGATTGAATTTAAACCCCGCTTCTTTAAATTCAGCTACTTTCTTAAAGCCAAATTTTTCATGAAGTTTTCGGCTGTTCTCATTGGGTTGAGATACCCCTGTGATAATAGAGTGATAGCCACCCTCTTTAAGTTGATTTATAAGCACTTCATACAATTGAGAACCAATCCCTTTGCCTGCACTATTTCGATCTATATAGACAGACGTTTCGATAGAAAAACGATAGGCAGAACGTTCTTTCCATCTAGTGCCATAGGCATAGCCGATGACCTTGCCATTTTCCTCATAAACATACCAAGGTAAATCAGATGAAAACACCTTATTTAACCGTTCCATCATACCTTCAACTGAAATTGCTTCTTCTTCAAAGGTAAATGTACTCCCCAAAACATAGTAATTATAAATTTTACAAATCGCTGGCACATCTGACATTTCTGCTTTTCTAATCATCTTACGACCTCTTTCTTCACTCATTGTCCATCAAAACCTTGTTTTGCCTGACCCGTCCTCATCTAACCGCTTAGAGCAGGTTAAACACTCCTGCCTCTAAGCTGGCCGAAAACTAATGATATATAATTAAAAAGACAGCATATCAATATGCTGTCTAAAATTTTATATTATTATAATCTATTATTGGCTTCATGTCTAGGATATATCATCACGCATTCATTTGCTTAAGCAGATGTCTGGATAACCCGCCATTACGCTTTCTAACGTTTCCAAAACAATAACTTACATATAATGCGTCATTATTTACCACGCTTTTAAAAATAATGGTTGCGGAGGCAGGATTTGAACCTACGACCTTTGGGTTATGAGCCCAACGAGCTGCCACTGCTCCACTCCGCGATATTCTAATTATTTGTTCAAACAACCCTAAATAAAAATGGTTGCGGAGACAGGATTTGAACCTGTGACCTTTGGGTTATGAGCCCAACGAGCTGCCGCTGCTCCACTCCGCGATGTTTCTTCCGAACAAGACTCATTATATCACACATCCGCGAAATTAGTAGGGTTATTTGAAAAAAACATAATAATTTTGAATTACTCAATATAATATTGATAGATATAATATTCTGTATCCACCCTATATCAATGCTTTAAGAGAATAATGGTTCAAAATTATATTTCGAAATTGTCATATTCTATTTTGACGTTAAAAGTTCTTTTTACCAAGCTATTCAAAATCAAAGCGTATACTCAGTCCGCTTCGCTACCTTCGTAACACTTGCACAATCCTATCGGATTGCATTCAATGGGCGTTTGGACTCCCACTGAACTCGGAATATGAACCCCCACTTTGAGAAGCGGGGGACATCTCCTCAAGGGTTATATTAAAAATAGATATGAAGTTCACTACCATAGTATTTTTTAAAGCGATCGGCAAATCTCATGGCAGATTCCATATCAAGAGTAGGAATTTCATCCGATTCTAATTTGATGTAAGTGGCATTTTCTTTTATATCTATGGACAAATCTACAATGCTACCCACTTCGGCCCGATCTAATTGCTCTGATATTTGCAAAATTACAGCTAATTTAGTGAATTTATTAAAAAAGTCCTTATCAATAAAAGGTTCATAAATTTTAAATCGGTCTTTGATGTTAGAGCTCCTATGATTTCCCACTAAAAAAGCAACTGCAAGATGTTCAAAATTAGAAAGACCATCAATTTTGCTATTCATAAGAAGATACATGCCATGAAGATGATGATCGTAGTATTCGATGTGCATCCCAATATCATGAAGTAATGCCGAAATTCTTAAAAGCCTTAAATCATCAGAATCAAAATCATGCAATGGCGCTAACCCCTCAAAGAGTTTTATGACAATTTTCTCAACTTGATGCGCATGTATCGCATTGACAAAAAAACGATTCATCATATTGTCGACACTTGCCTCTAAAACATCTGGAAACATAACAGATTGATGTCTGTTCAAATTGAGATACTCCAAAAAATAACCATCTCTTAATCCATACGCGCTAATGCGCATCTCAGGAGCGCCTATAGACTTCATGATCACATTGAGTGGTGTTGATCCAAGTGTCATCAAATCTGCACGGCGTTTATTAATACCATCCAATTTATCCAAAGCATCTGGATCCGTATTCTTAATCAGATCAATCACAGTGTTGACATCTTCAGAGGACATTCTATAATTGTGTAAATTTTCAATAGGATATCGGTTCAAATTTCGATGTACTTTACCCAAGGACCTAATGATGCCGCCAAGCCCTATTATCGGTAATCCCTCACCTTGTTTCAGCCAAGAAATCTTTTTTAACTGATCTCCTATAAAAGCTTCTGCACTCTCAATTTGTTTCTTTCTGTTTTTTTGCTTCTTATAGTGCTCCGTCAATATGACCGAACCGAAGGGCAAGCTTATAGATTCGATTAATTCACGGTCCTTTACCAGTACAATTTCAGTACTGCCACCACCAATATCCACTAGAACAGCATCGGAAAAAGCGATTGTATTGATAACGCCAAGATAATCATAATAAGCTTCTTCTTTTCCAGTGAGCACACTGAATTCAAGTCCAATTTCATTTTTAACCTTTTCCAAAAAATACTTTTGATTTTCAGCCATTCTTACAGCAGCGGTACTCAATGCAAATATCCGTGATACCTCATTGACACTTAACAAACGTTTAAAATATTTTAAAGCATTGAGCGTTCTGTTTATAGGCTCTGATTTCAAAAGGCCATCTTGATCTAAACCTTCACTCAGTCTAACCATTTCCTTCGCTTGTTCAAAAACACTATACCCGCCGAGTTCGTTGATGCTATAGATATTCATACGCACTGAGTTGGAGCCCAAATCTATAATGGCAATTTTATCGTCCAATTAATCACATTCTTTCTTTCGTTGATTTTTATCTGTTTTTTAAATTTTTGTCTAAATCTTTTTTATTATTTCTTCATTGTCATTATACTCCAAGGTTTTTAAAAAATCATGCACTTTAAGCTCGTCTTTGCCCTCGCTGGTTTTTTTCTCATAATTACCACCTGGCAAAAGCTTCCATGATTTTTGATTGTCTCTAAGATAGAGTTCGAGTGTTTTTTCAATGCGCTTTGCAATCGTCTTATCTTCAATTGGAAAAAGCAATTCCACACGTCTGTCTAAATTACGCGTCATCCAGTCCGCACTTGACAAGTATACTTCTGGGTGATGATCATTGTGAAAATAAAAGATTCTCGAGTGTTCTAAGAATTCACCTACAATACTGATCACTTCAATATTTTCGCTCAACCCTTCAACACCTGGTACGAGAACACACATCCCCCTGACGATCAAATTTATTTTCACACCCGCTCTGGAGGCTTCATAGAGACGATCTACGATTTCTTTATCCACCAATGAATTCATTTTGGCAATGATCTTAGCGGGTTTACCGTTCTTTGCGAGTTCTGTTTCTCGATCAATCAGTGTATAGAATTGCTTTCTCAAATGATAAGGTGCAACGATGATTGAATGTGTAAAAATATCATTTGAAAAGCCTGATACTAAATTAAAGAATATAGAAGCATCTGCTCCGAAGCTTTCCTTACATGTGAAAAGACCCATATCAGTATATACTTTGGCTGTTTGGTCATTATAGTTCCCTGTGCCAAGGTGGACATATCGACGTATCCGCTGTTTCTCTTTTCTGACCACAAGTGTGATTTTGGAATGTGTTTTAAGACCATATAATCCATAGATTACATGAACACCTTTTTGCTCCAATTTTTTAGCCCAGTTAATGTTGTTTTGTTCATCAAACCGTGCCATAAGCTCTAGAAGCACTGTGACTTGTTTGCCCTTTTCAGCAGCATCCGCAAGCGCTTTGACGATTTCAGAATCCCCGCTCACACGATACAGCGTTTGTTTAATGGCAAGCACCTGAGGATCTTTACTGGCCTGCTTTATAAAATCTACCACAAAATCAAAGCTTTCATAGGGATGGTGCAAAAAGACATCGCCTTCTCGGATGGTCTTAAAAATATTTTTCTTCGCCATAAAAGGCAGTTTACGTGGGATATACGTCTCTTTAACCAAATGTTGCAGTGCTTTGGGTGGTTTAAACTTAAACCACACTGTTTTATCCATTAAACCTTTTATTTCATATACCTGAGAGGCTTCCATATGAAATGCAGAAATCAAAGTATTTTTAAGCCATTCATCTGGACGGTATGAGATTTCTAACCTTATGGCCTCACCCCATTTTCTGAGTTTAATTGCTTCTTCGATGACATTTAGCAGGATATCTGAATCTTCTTGAATGACATTTAGATCGCCATTACGCGTGATTCTAAACTGGCAGGTGGCTAATATCGTGTTTCCGATAAACAAATCTGCTATAAATTCTTCAATGATATCTTCTAAAAGCACATAACAATGGTCGCCATATGAACACTCAATACTATAAATACGCGTTAATACTAAAGGAACCTCCACAAGGGCAAGTCTTTCAACATTTTGAACTAATAGCTTAACCGCAATATAGAGGCTCTTATTTGAAATCAAAGGGAACGGTCTGCTGAAATCCACCGCCATAGGCGTTAAAACTGGGAAAATACTGGTATTGAAAAGTTGTTTTAACGAACCTCTGATACCCTTCGTAAAATCACTTCGTCTTAATAAGTTGAATTGATTATCCTTAAGCCCTTGCATGAGTTCGTCACTGATTTTATTCTGAAGTTCAACAAGTTCGCTGACCTTTTGGTTAATGCTGATGAAGAGCGCTTCTGGCGTCATACCCGAAGGATCTGTCTTTGCATACCCAATATTCATTTGATCCTTGATCGAAGCTACCCTTACCATGAAAAACTCATCAAGATTCGAAGAAAATATAGCATTGAACTTAATGCGTTCAAGCATGGGCAGCGACAAATCATTGGCTTCAAGTAAAACGCGTTCATTAAATTTTAACCAACTCAACTCTCTATTAAAATACATACTATTTCTCCTTTAATTCTGGAATGATACCAAACGTGTTTATAAAGTTGGATAATGTAAATTGAAAACATAATTCTTCAAGCGTGATATCTTGCTTATACTTAATATAGATACTCATATAATCATCCGTGATCTTCACGCGGTCTATTTTAATTTTCTGTTGTTTACCCTTATCAAGTGCATCTGCTATGGACATGATGGAGGAAAGCTTAAAAACTGTGCTGTAATTCGTTTCCGAAATGCCTTCTAGTTCAAAATCAAGATCCTTATGCTCTGAGCTTGAAATGAGCCTGCAAACATGTGCCACAATTCTGATTTCTTCCTGAGTAACCCCTAAAATGCTCAAATTACTAATTTTATCGTAAGAAGTAATCAAGTAATCTTTCATTCGAGTATATTTTCCAATTTCATGTAATATAGCACTTAATCTCAATAAAAGTTCATCTCTTTCTCCAAACTCAAAGTGTTTTCTAAGTGCTTCAAACAATGTAAGTGCGTAAACTTCAACGGATTTGAGATGTGCTTCTGAACTCTTATAACGTTTACTGATATTAAGGGCTTGCGTCAATATATCTTGATTAAACGCGCTATATCGATTTAGATTATAATCCTTCTCGATAAAATTGGCGATGATACCGTCTCGCAATGATATGTCTGGAATTAAAAGCGATTCTGCACTCGTAAGATCAAAAAACATGTTGTATATGAGCACGCTTACAACGAATTCATACCAGTTAAACCCACGCGCTTCCATATCAAATCTCAAAGCTCTATGATCATCAATAAGATTATAATAAATCGCTTTAAATTCTTTTTTGGAAATGGTACTTTTGTTCTTAAAAAGCAACTTTTTATAAAGTTTTGCTTCCCCTCCAAGACAAATAAAATGCTTAATTTTTTTGATTTGAATATTCTGCCACATATGCGAGGTGCGCGTCTCTAATAATTCAAGGAGTACCTTAGGATAAACAACAGATCGTTCTTCAAGTTCATACATGATGCTTTTGAGATTCTTTGTGCCCAGTTTAATTTCATCATTTTTAGCCAAATGATTTCGGTGATAAATAGAGACATCACAACTGCCAGAGTTTATTTCAACCACAAGTGCACTTTTTCTTACATCGCGATAATTGGGCATGTAATCCCTCATAGATTTATAAGTTAAAAATTTTTCAATGCTATCCTCTATAATTTCCAAATCAATACCCGTTTTAATTTTAAGCATTTCAACGACCATTTTGGAATTATTAGCTTCTCTCATGGCACTGGTGCCAACTGCACGGTACTTTTCAACACCATAACTTTCAAGCACTTTATTAAAATCACTTAGTATTTTCAAAATTTCTTTGACCGTCTGATGTTGTATAAAGCCAAACTCATAGACGTCTTCTCCAAGGACTATGTCTTTGGAAATATCTTCGAGCACTGTAATTTTCGCATTTACATATTCAATTATTTTTAATTTAATAGAGCTGGCACCTATATCTATTGCCGCATATATGGGTTTCATTGAACACCTCTTTACTGTAGTCTCTTTATTATAATCTATGGATTTGAATAATTGTCATTTATATAAGATGAATTTACACGAATTTAACAATTCGTATATCAAATGCTTTATAAAAGCGTTGATAATCATCAACGCTTAGAAGGCACTATTCTTTTATTTTCTTAGATTTGCATAAGAGCTCTTCCTCATCGGCAACACGACCACATTTTTTACAAACATATCTAGGATTTTTGACATGCTCTATATATTCGATTAAATGCGTCTCTAAATAGTCTTCTTTAACGCGTTTGCACATTTTTTTAGACATAACAACCTCCAATCTTAGAATATTTATACCACTATAAAATGATTTTATTCAGGTTCATCAATTTTTTCAATAAAAAAAGTCTTTTTTTAAGCTCTGTTTTTAAGAATTTAGTTTGTAATTTGGTTTGATCCATTAAAAATCGCTTTTCATCAGAAGACATCTTATAATGTTTAAAAAAATGGTCTCTATCCTGTATGTCGTTTAAATCCCCTAGCAATTCGTGAAGTGTTAAAAGCGTCTCTTGAAACACGGGATGCGTCATTTTCAAAAGGTCACTTCCTAAGATGTATTTTAAGGGTTTGCCTTTTATTCGAAGCTGATGGAGTGCATCGGAATCATCTAATTCTGTAAAACTAAGGATTTGGAAGTATCGCTTAATCATTTTGCTTAAACCGATATCATCAAATTTCAGGTGACATTCATTGAGAGATAATAAATGCTCTATGCCCATAACATAGTCAGAGGTATAGTGCACTTTTATGTGCTTAATAAGTCTATCATGCGCTTCTTTTAGTGCTACTTCAAGAGATATTTTGAGCTTACTTAAAGGTTCAAACGCATCAAGTGATCTGGATAATACATAAAGTGATCTGCTTTTTGACAAGACCTTAAAAATAGGTTTAAGTGCTAGAAGCATGTCTTTTTTCATGGGTTTGTTATCTCCAAAATAGAGCAAAGCTTGCAACTTCCGTATGGTTGTACGCATTTCATGAACCCAGTGATTCATTTCATTTGGAGGTGTACTGAGAAGACCCATAAAATGTTCACAATAATTAGAATAAACGGTCTTTACAAAGGATTCTTCAGAAGCAGAGAAACGAATCTCATCAAGCGCCATCAGATCAAGTCTTATTTGTTCAAACTCATTATCTATAGACATTCCAAATTCATCTTGGTGCGCAAGACTATCTGCATCTTTTATGAGTTCCTCAAAAGGACCATGAACCTTTGATTTTTGATTATGATGCAAAATTGCTGAATAGATGACTTTTCGGGTATGTTTTGAGAGCATGCCCATCTTCTTTAATCGCGCCTTTGCAATTTCAGCACTTCTTTTGGAGTGAATTTTCCCACTGACACCCTCCATTATTCTCGAGACATCGTGGAAATACGCAATACAAAGCGCGAGATTCTCATCCAATTTTCTTTGTGATGCCAATGCTTTTATATGTCGCTCAACATTTAAAAAATGACTATGTTCATACAGTGAGCGTTCTGTAAAAGGTAGAATTTCACATCTGATCTGGTCGACCCATTCTTTTGAAACAGTCTCTATTTTATCTTTATTGTGCTTATTCGACATGAATGCCTCCTCCTAAATTAAACTTCGTACATTTAGATACTTACCCAAAAGAAACTCTTTTAACGCGTGTCTTTTAAAGATGTGACATCATCTTTTCAACCCAACTGGGTTCTATTTTCCGCAATCTATTTTTCTTTAAATTCTCTTTTATGATCCAACGGAT
The DNA here is from genome assembly GCF_001748365.1 of Fusibacter sp. 3D3. Taxonomy (GTDB): domain Bacteria; phylum Bacillota; class Clostridia; order Peptostreptococcales; family Acidaminobacteraceae; genus Fusibacter_A. Next base: position 55,341 of record NZ_BDHH01000018.1, read on the forward strand.
CTGTTTGCTCTCCGTTTTAATTAAATCTTCAAAATATCTTTTCCCAACCTCTGGAGAAGCGACAATAGCGACACTCCACCCATAAGCAAGCGCTTTTCTGAGAGATTTTTCCTCATCTGTAAGTGTGCGCGTGATAAGTTCAAAGGGTTTTGTAACAGAAAGCAAATAATTCAATACAATTAGATTCGTTTCTTGATCCTTTAGGAGTACTGGCTCACAAAGTGTAGCAGTCAGAGCACGTCGTTCAAGGGCAGTTCCAGAGCACCAGCTTTTTAAAAACAGGATCACGGGCCTCAGCCCTATTATTTTTGCAACCTCTTGCAAACCTATAGCTACGGCTTCTCTAATCCTCCAACTGCTATGATTTGCATACTTTTTAAGTTCTACATCTAATAGGTGCAGTCCTTCAAAATTAAGATGACCATCCATAAAGTGATCTGCTTGGTTTATACAGAAACTAACCACGCCACACATGACCACAAATTCTTCTTTAGAATTGTTCAAATCATCACAATTATAGCTAAGACATTCTTTACACATTTCATCGGATGCTGCATGAGCAAATTTATATAAGAGTTCCAAATTACCTCTTGGTCCAGGTAAATTTGAATTTGCCATCAGATAGGATATTGTATATTGATTTTCCAAAATAAACCTCCTATATTTGTAAAGTCAGATGCTGAAATAAATATTGTCTTTAAAACGGTCTGCTCCAATCAAACTTTCATTTTCATCTTTTCTCCCAAAACCTCAAAACGGTGTAATATAAGTATATACCTATATTACACCGTTTGGTCTCATTTGAAAACACTTTATCTATTGTCCGTTGGAATTATCATTCTTATTATTCATTGGAATTTTTTCCCCCTCTGGTGGTGTCCTCTCGCCTTCTGGCAAACCCTCTGGTGGTGTAAATTCACCCTCTTCTGGTGCCTTTGCACCATCGGTACTGCTTCGACCCGATCTGCCGCCCCTATTGCCGCCCATTCCTTTCGATTCACCAATTGTTGTACTCACCTCTGATATTACAAAACTTTCAGCCGCTTTATCGGTTCTAATAAGATTATATGTTTGCCCTGTTTTGATTGAATCTGTACTGATCAGAACTGATGAAGCCGCTTCCTCTAATGTGGTATTAAAAAGTATGTTGCCAGCTTCATCTGTTAATGTAATCTCTTCATGAGCTGTAAATGGGTCATATATCCAAATGACATTTTGAGTGGCGCTTGTATCTGTTTTGATACTCATGTTGCCACCTGATGCGACTAATGTACCGCCATTAATGGTAAACTTATAGGCGCCACCATCACCTATATCCACTGGTCCATTAGCATTATTACCCGCACTGACCTTTATATAACCGCCATTTATAGTCAAATCACCATTTGAATCAATGCCATCGCCTCCAGAATTTGCAATTATAGTCCCACCATTTATAACGATACCATCGCCTGCATTTAAAGCATCGTCTACGGCTTCTATATTAATGATCCCACCATTGATGGTCAAAATATCGTTACTTTCAATACCTTCTTGATAATTTCCAAAGATATTTAACGTGCCTTCACCACTTATGGTCATATCGTCACCACTAAAAAGTGGCGCTTCGTGTTCTTCTTCTTTCCCACCATCACTCAATGTATTCACAGTATTCTCCACGAGTAAAATATAGGTGTGCTCTGCATCTAAAGTCAAGATTGCTGGACCACTGCTGTTGGTAATGTCTACGCCATCGAGTTCCAGCGTAAACGTTTCGTGCTTACCCTCTAATAGGATCTGACCCTCTCTGAGCGTCCCGCTGATATTATAAACCCCACCTTTGGTAATATGAATAACTTGATCTGTTACAGTGATCCCTTCTTGGTCACCTTCTATAACGATCTCATCACCCAGTTTTATGAGCGCTGAATTTTCATAAGCAGTCTCAACGGATACACGTTCCCCATCTTGATCTTTTAACGCCCCTATGGGGGTTGCATTTCCATTTGAACAACCTGATATAACCATTGCTATAATCATCGTTAAAATGAAAACGACCAAAGCTTTATTTTTGCCTTTATTAAATGAATTAAATAGATTCATGTGATGCCTCCTCTTAAATTTATAATGGTTCATTTATTTTTTTTAAAAATCACTTAAATTTGCACCCGCCTGAAGTGTGATGTTCAAATTGCCATTTCTACATCTCAACGCGTCAATAAAATGTTTTTCATCAACATGCGATTTGAGTAAAACGCTATACTCGAGTTCGTAAAGGCTTCCAAGTTCTATGGTCTTTGTTTTCATAAGTTTATGCGACACTGTATTTTCAATAAAAACACTTTCAAATACAGATTCATATGAAACGTCTTCTGGAATCACTATTTTAAGTTTTTGCAGTGTTATGTTCGATGCGCCAAATCTGAATTTAGTAAGTGCAAACATGATAAAACTTAAAAAGAGTGCAATAACAATACCGTAAGAGATGAGTCCCATACCACATGCGAGCCCAACTGCCATGGAAAAGAGTACAAATGTGATATCCTTTGAATCCCCTGGAGCACTTCTAAAACGGATGATTGAAAACGCACCTGCTAAACTAAAAGCACTGGCAATATTGCTGCCTACTAAAAATATGATTGCACCCACCACAGGTGGCAACATGACTAACGTCAAAGCGAAACTTTGCGAGTGTGACTCGCCTGCATGACTTTTTATATAGACTAGGCTGATTAAAAGGCCCATAAAAAAAGCAATGGATATTGAAATTAAGAGTTCGCCCATTGTGAGGACATCGTTTTGTATTGTAAATAATAAATCTAACATGGATGGTATTCTCCTTATGCAATCTTGTCAAATATCAGTGTCTCGTATCCTCGCGCATTTTTTAGGATGAGCTGATGTTCCTTATTATAAGCATTTCCATATTTTGAAAAGCTCGTTGGATAGATATTGTAATGTGTCAAAATTTGACTTAGCCATAAAGGCATATTATGTGCCGCTTTGATTTCCATAAGATAATATCCCGAATTAACCAATGGCTTTCCATGAATCCCCGCTTCAAAATTAAGATTATCTATTCTGTAACAAATATTGGAATCAAAAGAAATTCTGAGATCCTGTGTAGTCTTACTAAAATAGGCTATTCTATCATATGAGATATACATGCTTGGAAAGAGGTCATATCTTTTAATCATGTAATCAATTTCTTTGATAACTTGCGGATTCATATCATCTTGAGCTTTTCTTTGATTTTCCTTGATCATAAAATCATATGCTTCATTTGCCTTAACGGAAGTACGCCGTTTATTGACGATGCCGTTAACTTTTTTCTTGATTTCAACATATATTTTTGTATCGGGATTTGGCACGCCATATGCTCTAAGTCTCAATTTTTCTTTGTATTTTGGTTTTGCTAATGAATTTTTAATGAGTTGATGATCTACTGTATCATAATAAATATTCGAAATTTTATAGGGATGTCCCTTTTGATTATAAACATCCTTATCCAGATATTCACTAAAATGTTCTAAAAGCATTTTATAAGTAACCTCATCTATCATGTATTTATTCTCGTAACGGTTAAAAACTTCAATTGCCATAATGTTCAACTCCTTTTGTAATTTCTAAGTTAAGTTTAATACTGTTATGTGATAGATTCGTGATAGAAATGATGATATTGTGTGAAAGTTTAGTGAAAATCATTGTGATTTAAAATAAAAAAAATCACTTCTTTTACCAAAATCAAGGTTCATACCTCTCAACTGATAAAAAAAGTGATTCGTTTAATCCTATGCAGCAATTCGTATTTTAAGCGAACTCATTGTCTGTCCACTTATTTTCAAATGGCAATTCAAACCAAAAAGTACTGCCTTGTTTAGGTATGCTTTCTACCGAAAAAGTGGCATGATGAAGTTCTAAAATTTGTTTGACAATGGAAAGACCAAGGCCTGTGCTTTTTATTTTATCACTTGGTGTACGCGATTTGTAGTAGCGATCCCAAATATGGGGCAGGTCTTCGTCGAAAATCCCAACACCGTTATCTTTTACTTCAAAACGAATGCTCTGATTTTTCATAAAAAGCTTAATGTGTATTTTACCGGATTCATCAGTGTAGTTGATGGCATTTCCGATCAAGTTATACAAAACCCTTTCAATATGTGTCCGATCCGCATTAATAAAAAGTGATTCTTCAATATAGGTTTCAATGAAATAAGGCTCATGTTCGCTCAGAAGTTCAAATCTAGACACAGTCTCTTTTAATAATGCACTTAAGGAAAAATATGCTTTATTAAGTGGCGCAGTCCTCGATTGTAGCGATGAAAGGTCTAAAATATCATTGACCAGTTCCGCAAGCCGATCTGCCTCGTCCACAATAACTTTTAAATGTTTCTCACGTTTAACAGGCTGGTTGCCTGAAATATCTCTAATCATCTCAGCATAAGCCTTAATCATGGTCAGCGGTGTCCTGAAGTCATGCGATATATTGGCAATAAGCTCTTGCCTTAGGCCTTCAATCTTTGATAGTTCAACGCCAGCTTCTTCAAGAGTCGTGGCGAGCTCATCAATTTCTGAATAAGACCCTTTTGTAAATGATAATGCGTATTCTCCTTTCGAAAGGAACTTGGATTTCTCATTTATTTCCAATATAGGTTTTGCGACTTTTTTGGAAATAAAATACCCCACAAATAAACTGCATATAAGCGCACCAAAGGTAACGTATATAAGTTGTTTTTTTAAGATCACAATGGTAGCATCAACGGGTGGCATTGGTGAACTCATATAGAGCACGATAGCTTCAAATTTTACACCATAGATAAATGTGTCTCCATCAAATTTTTCTTGTGCCATCGTATAGGCGATTCGTTCTTTTTCGCTGAGTTTTAGCCGATTTAAAAAATCATCATAGTCTCTTGGCAGTGGTCTAACTTGGTCAAATGGATTGTCAGCGGGGTTCTCCAAGGCATTATTGGGTGGATTACTAGGCGGACTATCTGGTGGTGGATCTGATGTATCATTTGGTTGTCTCCATAAACCACCAGCGCTATGTTCATCAGAAGTAAACAGAACTTCACCAGCATCCGTTGTAATATAGATTAAGATCGAATTCTTAAATGAAATATCGTCTATTGTTGTTTGAAAATCTTCTGCACCGTATTCAGAGATAATGCTATCAGCAAGTTTAGAGATGTTCTGCTTTTTCATGCTTTCAAAAAAACTGTTCAGGAAGACAATCTGAAAAATCCAAAGCATCGCCACAATAAAAATAGAGAATGCGGTGAAATAAAGCCACATTTTGAAATTGATTGATTTTCGATTTTTAAAATTCAAATTTATATCCCACCCCACGTATGGTTACAATCAAATCACGATAGTCTCCAAGTGAATTTCGAAGCATTTTAATATGGGTATCCACTGTACGATCATCGCCATAGTAGTCGTAGCCCCAAACAGAATTTAAAAGTTGTTCCCTGCTGAAGGCGATATTTTTGTTTTCCGCCAATTGAATCAAAAGTTCATATTCTTTAGGTGTTAATTCGATGCGTTTATCATCTACGTGAACCACATGCCCAGCTCTGTCGATGACAAGCCCTCTAAAGATCATCAGCCCACTACTCAAATCTTCTTTCATCGAGAGCTTTCCACGCTTTAAAATAACATTAATCCGCGCCATGATTTCTTTTGGAGAAAAGGGCTTGACGACATAATCATCTATTCCCATCTCAAATCCAAAGAGTTTATCATATTCTTCACCCCTTGCAGATAGCATGAGAATCGGTGTTTCAAGTGTTTTTCGCAGCGCTTTCACCGTGGAAAATCCATCAAGTTTTGGCATCATAACATCTATAATGATGATGTTAAAATCCGTCTGTTTACATTTTTCTATCGCCTCATGACCATCAGAAGCCTCTTCAACCAAGTACCCTTCAAACTCTGCATATTCTCTAATCACTTCTCTAATATGTTTTTCATCGTCTACAATGAGTAATTTAATCATGATGTCTCCTCTATTTCGTTTTGTCACTCTATCCCATATTGACTGAGTTTTTTCATTATTTTGTTTTTGGGTTTTAAAAATCATACCATAGTCAAAACCGTTTGTCATGAATGTTATATAAAATCTATTGCCAACATGATAAAATATAATCACCCTATAAATCCGCAGAATGACAAGGAGTATTCACATGTCCAATCATACAAAAGAACAGCTTGCTTGCAGCCTAAAAAAAATGATGTCTAAAACCTGTATGGATCATATTACCGTTAAAGATTTGGTAGCAGATTGCGGCATAAATCGTCAGACTTTTTACTACCATTTTCAAGATATCTATGATTTATTAGGGTATATTTTTAGATCTGAAGCACTGGAGTCCATCGTGGATTACAAGACCTATGATACTTGGCAACTGGGTTTTCTAAAGATATTTCAATACGCTGAAAACAACCGAGCGTTTTGCTTAAGTACTGTCAACTCACTGGGTAGAGATCATCTGGAAATATTTTTAAATCAACAGGTTTTTGATTTACTTTTAGGTGTTGTCAATGAACTTGCTGGTGAACTTCCCATCAGAGATGAAGAAAAAAACTTTATTGCGCGCTTTTACACTTATGGATTTGTAAATTTAATGCTTGAATGGCTTAAGTCTGGTACAAAGGAAGAACCCAAAGCCATTATTGATAAGTTGAGTAAACTGGTGGATGGTGATATCTCAAGAGCCATTGATAAATATATTAAGTCCAAAACATAAGCACATATAAATAAAAAAGAGAACTCTGAAAGCTTAGGATTTACGCCCGCACCACTCTTTAGAGTTCTTTTTATCTGTATTATACTGAGTATAACGTAGTGCTATCAAAACGTATACTCAGTCCGCTTCGCTACTTTCATAACACTTGCACAATCCCAACGGATTGCATTCAGCGGGAGTTTCTGAATCAGGGATATGCTATTAACTCAATTATTAAACATACTCCCATAATTAAAAATTTTCTCATGATCAATTTTCCGCTGTCCATTTTCTTTAATAATAATGGATTGATTAGACTCCGTATAAACCTTACCATCACTTGCCTGTATTTGTAATGTGTAATTGATGATAAATCGATCCTTTTCTGAATCATATACAAATTTATCAAATTTAATCTCTTTAAATTGTAAACTGATTTTCGGATTTGCTTTAACAAAATCTACATATAGAGACCCTATTCTATTTCCATAAAATTCCATAAAAGATTCTTCAGTGAAAAAATTCTTATAAGTATCCATATATACGATTTGATCCTCAAAATCAGCTATCGCATAGCTCTCACTGTCAACACTAACGGTACAAAGCTGTTGCTTATACGATTTTAACATGGACTTGATCATAACACGATCGATAACCTTAAATTGAATGATTAGCCCTACGACAATTAAAACGATTGACAAAAGGGCTATGTATTTAATGTATGCCTTTTTTATAGAAATATCCACCTTTCGAGATGTCTTATAAATTACTAAGTGATAGGTTCCTTATGCAATATAAAATCATTGTCTGCCAATCACTTTATTTTGCCAGACAATGATTTCGTCTATTATTTAATATGCATCTTTATGCGTCCTTCAGAATTGTTTTCCTTTACTTCAGATGTATCTACGGACTCAAGTTCTTTTTTCAATCGGCATCGGTCACAATATTTACCAAACCCAATTTTTGTACCACACATGAGACAATGATTGCCTACTTTGTCCGTATTGAGCGACAATCGCCCTTCATCAACGTACTTTAGAATTTGTCTGGCGGTTATCTCGATATCCATTTCTGCCAATATGTCTATAATCCCTTGTGGCGAAATATCTGGATTATCATAGACGACGTCCCGAGTAGCTTGAAATTTATCGCGCTCTGGATCGCCAGTACTTTTAAAATGTCGAGTGGACAACGCACAAGCACTGCATATTTTACTATCCCCTTCATCACCAAAGAACCGGCCACATTGTTCACATTTTCTAAGCATTTTATCCTCCCCTAATACTTTATTATATTAAAATTGATTCAACTCATCAAAGCGTATACTCAGTCCGCTTCGCTACCTTCTTAACACTTGCACAATCCTATCGGATTGCATTCAGTGGAAGTTTGGACTCCCACTGAATTAGGAATATGAACCCCACTTAAAGAAGTGAGGGACATCTCCTCAAGGGTTATAATGGGAAACTTTAATCATTGCCCGTCAAAACTAATGCTTTATAGCAAATGGTCTTTATACATGCTAAAAAGATCAGCTCGCACCATACCATTATTATATCATATTTTCTAGATAATTCACTTATCCCTTAGCCCTTATCAAGATTCTATCAGATTATGCCTTAAGAATATAAGTTAATCTACCTTCTATTCTAGCAAATGCTTATTTAAAATGTTAAAATGATTAAAAATTAAAAAACACGAGGTGTGGCATGCAATACGTATACGATGTTCTTGATGCTCTCCATATCCAATACAAGGTTTATCAACATCCTCCTGTCTATACCGTCGATGATGTCGATAAACTATCACTTGAATTTGAGGGCAAAGGCTGCAAAAATCTATTTCTAAAAGACAATAATGGTAAAAAACATTTTTTGATTGTAGTTGAAGATCATAAACGCGTTGACTTAAATCAGCTTTCTAAAGATCATGAATTGGGTCGAATTGGATTTGCCTCTGAAAATCGGCTTATGAAATATTTAGGACTATTACCTGGGGCAGTTTCTCCCTTTGGCATCATCAACGATACAAGCGGTGAAGTAATTGTCATCGTGGACAAGGATTTACTTTCAGAAAACTTACTGACTTTCCACCCTAACATCAATACTGCAACCGTTGAACTGAAAACAAGCGATTTTGTTAAATTCCTTGAAAGCCGTAAAAACACGGTTTACTACTGGACACTCTGACCGAGTATAAGCTTTGATATTTACATTTATACCCATAGGTCATCGGAAATTATCATAAAAGTATAAAAAAATGTCATGAATCTTTAACCTAGATTCATGACGTTTTTATCCGTCTTATGCGTTTCATTTTGCAAAAGCTCAATAAGTGGGCTCACATGCCCCCATTCACAGTAGCATTTTAGAAAATAATAAGAAAACCGTACTCATACCCATGTGCGCATTTCTATCAGATAAAAATTTATTTTGCAGATTACCGTTCTATTATAAATTATACCGCCAGAGTTCATGGTTAGTACAGTAAAAATAGAAAGTTCCACCCTGCATTCTAGGCAGTCTAATCTCAGAACTCTGCTCTGGATACATCCGAATGAAAAGTATACGATCTATCCCTATATATGCAAAAAAAGATATATAATGCTCTTTTTCCATAGGATGATTAAACGTTATATGGTAATCATATTCCACTTTACTAATAGTGATTTTATGTGCATCATCCATAGTTTTAGCCACTAATGCTTCTAATTTTCGACCACAGCAAGCGATTTCGGATACTCCAGTGCTATGAATAATATTGTTGCAATTTGGGCACACATAAAATTTAATGTGCTTCATATTACCACCATTTAATTCATTTAAATCCATATTTCCAGATAATATTGAATCCATATTTATACCCAATATGTGCGAAAGCGCTTTCAAAAGTGTGACATCCGGACAGCCCATGCCACGCTCCCATTTCGAAATAGTTTTGTCACTGATATGCATTGCATCAGCAACTTCTTTTTGAGTCATTTTTTTTTCTTTTCGTAAACTCAATATGAAAAAATACTGCTCCATAAAAAAACCGTTTGAGTCGATCCGCCCAAACGGTTTTTTGCTTACTTATAGGAATACTTGCTAAATTTAAGAAGTTTTACGACACCTTCGTTTTTAGTAATCCAGCTGAATATTGGCACACCTGCCAGTGTAATGACGACGAATTCGCCGACCGCCACCATTATTGTCCAAAACCAAAAAGATTCTTTTGCGCCTAAGACGATTGCGATTTCAAAAGCCACAATGAAACTGAAAATAGCTGGCCATAAGCTTGCAATCACAAGACTTTTAAGATTATTTCCAAACCACTTTCTAGTTTTTACAATCATCAGCAAACTCACTAATGAGGCTAAAGAACCAAAAAGAGCATCGATAATACCAAATGGGCCCAATAGATTCGCCATAAAACACCCAATAACAAGCCCAGGTATATAAAGCGGATCAATAAATGCTAATAAAACCATGACTTCAGATACTCTAAACTGGATTGCTTCATAACTTAAAAGGTAAAATGCAAAGGTAATCACAACATAGAGTGATGCCACCACAGCTGTTCTAACTAAAAAATTGGTTTTGTTATTCATGTTTTATGCCCCCTACACCGAAGTCGGTATTGTGCCAAAGAATTTCAAGGAACGGATTCACTTCTAAATGCAAATAAGTCTCTTTAAACCACTGTATCAATTCGGGATCAGATTTTATCTGAGTCGAATTATCTTGATAAATATTGATACACCCTTGTTTAAAATACTTTAGAAGAATCTGAATATCGCTTTGAATCATTTCACGAGTTTGTCCCTTTATGCCAACCATCAAACATATTGAAGAAAAATAGTTTGAAACTGCCTCAGGGTCTTTAAAAGTCACCCCTTTTTTAAGCACTTTGTTCCTAAAATAATCATCAAATGTTTCTATACCACATTTGAAAGTAATTGGGATCTTAAAATATGAGCGCATTTCTTCTAATCTATCCCGATACATATAATGACTTTCTAAATACAAATGTTCAATCTGCTTTTCTTCAATGATTAATTTAATGTCTCTAAGAGTATCCTCTGGCAATTCAAAGCAACTTCCTGAATTGATCACTTCCAGTGTATGATGCTTGCCTGTAATTTTTTTTAATACTGATTGATTAAGCGTTACTATTTCAAGTTCATCTTCCGAATTATCATGAATATAGTCACAAAAAGTACAAATCCCCCATTGACATCTCCTAGATTTTAACAGGACAATTTCACGGGGGTTTTTTTGATCAATAACGCTGTAACGTTCTATTGACATATTTATCAACCCCTTGTTTTTTATAGTGGGTACCAAGGAAACACTCTTAAAGACGAAATTAATTATAACACATCTGATAAACATGTAAAGTCTTTTTTATACTTTCAGCGCAATATTTGTGCCTAAATCAGTTGCATGTGCTTCTCTAATCGGCATGACGTGCTTTATAATAAACGCATCGACCTGTTCAGGACTTCTACCGATATAATCCGATGGATTCAATAATGTTTTAATATCTTCATCCGATAAATTAAAAGCAGGATCCATTGAAATACGCTCCAAAAGATCATTATCAAGTCCAAGTTCTTTCACCATACGGCCTGCTTCCATAGAATGGACGCGAATCGCCTCATGCATTTTTTGTCTATCGCCGCCCTTTTTTACAGCTTCCATAATGATGTTTTCAGTTGCCATAAAAGGCAATTCTGCCATCACGTGTTTTTCAATGACTTTTTCATAGACCACAAGTCCCGTCGTCACATTATTGGCAATATCAAGACACGCATCTATTGCTAAAAAACTCTCTGGTATCGCTAGGCGCTTATTAGCACTGTCATCAAGTGTTCTTTCAAACCATTGTGTCGCTGCAACGAGTTGAGGACTTGAAGCCAATGACAAGACATATTTGCATAGAGATGAAATTCTTTCACTTCTCATAGGATTTCTTTTATAAGCCATTGCCGAGGAGCCAATTTGGTTCTTCTCAAAGGGTTCTTCAATTTCTTTTAAAGATTGTAATAATCTGAGATCATTTGTCATCTTATGGAGGCTCATCGCTACACCTGAGAGAACGCCAAGTACTTTCGCATCAATCTTTCGTGTATAAGTCTGTCCAGTAACGGATAAAGTTTCTTTAAAGCCCATTTTAATGGCAACCATTTCATCGAGTTGACTCACTTTAGCATGATCATTCTCAAATAAATTAAGAAAGGAAGCTTGAGTTCCAGTGGTGCCTTTAGCCCCCCTCATCTTCATTTGATCCATGAGAATACAAACATCTTCATAGTCCATGACCAAGTCCATTAACCAAAGAGCTGCTCTTTTACCTACTGTGGTGAGCTGTGCCGGTTGATAATGTGTAAATCCAAGTGTTGGTATATCTTTCGTTTCTTCTGCAAAATGTCCTAATTTATCTATGAGTACTGCTAGTTTCTTTTTAACAATGTCAAGGGCCTCTTTCATAACAATAAGATCCGTATTATCGCCTACATAAGCACTTGTAGCCCCTAGATGAATGATTGGCATTGCATTTGGACACTGTTCTCCAAAAGCATGTATATGTGCCATCACATCATGTCTAACTTCTTTTTCGAATTCGGCTGCTCGTTTAAAATCAATATTGTATATATTTTTTTTCATTTCTTCAATTTGAAGATCCGTTATATTTAAGCCTAATTCTTTTTCGGATTCAGCAAGTGCAATCCATAATTTTCTCCAAGTTGAAAATTTCTTCACAGGTGAAAATTGTTTAAGCATCTCTTCGCTTGAATATCTTTCAATTAAAGGATTTTGATAATTTTCGTACATCTTTTACCTCCAAATTGGATCAAAGCCCTTTAAAATCCGAACTATTTATCCAACATCTTATTTTTCATACATCTTCGTTATCAATTATAGACTAATTTTATTTAGGGCGCAACTTAAAAAAAAGAGCACACAGGCTCTTTTTGAAATTAAGCATTCTAATTTTAATTTATCTAGGTTGAACAATGAGTTTAATTGCGGTTCTTTCTTCACCGTCAATAATAATATCTGCAAAAGCAGGAATACAAACTAGGTCAATCCCTGAGGGAGATACAAATCCTCTTGCTATTGCAATCGCCTTTATAGATTGATTAATTGCCCCCGCTCCAACTGCCTGTATTTCAGCGCTTCCATGTTCTCTTATAACACCTGCTAAAGCACCAGCAACTGAGTTTGGATTTGATTTTGAAGAAACTTTTAATACTTCCATGAGCATTGCCTCCTTTAAATATTGTGCTTTTGAATAATCAATTTAATAGCAGTACGTTCCTCACCGTTGATCATAACCTCAGTAAAAGCGGGAATGAAATTCAAATCTACACCACTTGGTGCCATAAAGCCTCTAGCTATGGCAATGGCCTTAACCGATTGGTTAAGAGCACCAGCCCCAACCGCTTGAATTTCTGCGCTTCCTTTTTCTCTAATAATGCCCGCAAGCGCACCAGCTACAGCATTAGGATTTGAATGACTTGCTACTTTTAGTACTTCCATTTCTGTTATCCTCCTTACTGCTAATAGAGTTCGTTCTAATGATTCTAATTATGTAAAAATATACCCGATGTTATGAGGGTTAAACAAATTCATTTTAGGGTAGGTCAAAACCACTTCGCGGGGCGCGTTTTGCTGCGCGAAAACGCTGCCTGCGCTACTAAAAGATTATGGATACTTTTTGACCTTCGGTCAAAACCACTTCGCTTAACGCGTTTTGCTGCGCGAAAACGCTGCCTGCGCTACTAAAAGATTATGGATACTTTTTGACCTTTGGTCAAAACCACTTCGCTTAACGCGTTTTGCTGCGCGAAAACGCTGCCTGCGCTACTAAAAGATTATGGATACTTTTTGACCTTCGGTCAAAACCACTTCGCTTAACGCGTTTTGCTGCGCGAAAACGCTGCCTGCGCTACGTTAGTTTAGTTTAACTAAAAAGAAGAATTCCTAAGAATTCTTCTTTACATCCATCACAGTTCTATTATATCTTATTTTGCAAAGTCAGTTACCCTAGATTCTCGAATGACATGTACTTTAATTTGTCCTGGGTAATCCAAGTCTGCTTCAATTTTTTTACTGATTTCTCTTGCTAATAAAAACATATCATCATCGTTTACTTTTTCTGGATATACTACTACACGAACTTCTCTACCTGCTTGGATTGCAAAGGATTTTTCAACACCTTCGTATCCATTTGCAATGCTTTCTAAAGATTCTAATCTCTTGATATAAGTGTCAAGAGTTTCTCTTCTTGCTCCTGGTCTAGCAGCGGATAACGCGTCTGCAGCAGTCACTAAAATTGCCTCAACTGTTTCAGGTTCGTAATCTCCGTGATGCGTACTCATTGCATGAATTACAGCTTTTGATTCACGGTATTTCTTTAAAATTTGCATTCCAAGTTCAATATGTGTGCCCTCAAGATCATGGTCCACAGCCTTACCGATGTCATGCAACAATCCAGCACGTTTTGCAATTTTAACATCTGCACCAATTTCTGCAGCCATTAAACCCGCTAAGTGTGCTACCTCAATAGAATGTCTTAATACGTTCTGTCCGTAACTCGTTCTAAACCTTAAGCGTCCTACCAATTTTATAATTTCGGGATGTAGATTATGAATACCAATATCAAAGGTTGCGTTCTCACCTTCAGTTTTAATAATTTGATCAATTTCTTTTTTTGATTTTTCTACCATTTCTTCGATTCTTGCTGGATGAATTCTGCCATCAATAATCAATTTTTCAAGTGCTACTCTTGCAATTTCTCTTCTGATAGGATCAAAAGAGGATAAAATAACAGCTTCTGGTGTATCATCGATGATTAAATCTACTCCTGTGAGTGTTTCTAATGCACGGATGTTTCTACCTTCTCTACCGATAATTCTACCTTTCATCTCATCATTAGGTAAATTGACAAGAGATACGGTGCTCTCTACAACGTAATCCGCTGCACATTTTTGAACTGCATAAGCCAAAATATCTTTAGCCTTTTTATTTGCTTCTTCTTTTGCTTTTGACTCAATATCTTTGATTAAGATAACAGACTCATGCTTTACTTCTTTCTCAACATCTGAAAGAAGTTGAGCTTTCGCTTCTTCAATAGTCAATTCAGAAATTCGTTCTAATTCCTTGATTTGATTTGAGTAAAGTAATTCAGCTTCTTGCTCTCTATTTTCAATAGTTTTAAGCTTGACCGCCAACTTTTCTTCTTTAGATTCAAGTGTATTTGCTTTTTTCTCTAAAGATTCTTCTTTTTGAAGATTTCTTCTTTCAAGTTTTTGAATTTCTAAACGACGATCCTTTGTTTCCTTGTCTATCTCTTTTCTAATTTGGAGTACTTCTTCTTTTGCTTCAAGGACTTTTTCCTTTTTGACGGATTCAGCTGATTTTGCAGCTTCAGCAATAATCTCTTTTGCTTTAAATTCAGCACTTAATATTGCTTTCTCAGCTGTATTTTTTCTGACTATATAACCGACTCCAAAACCACCTGCGCCCAGAACAGCTCCAATAATTACTACGAGAAATACTGGCACGCTAATGTCGTTCACCCCCTTATATGTTTGTTATAAGATCAGCAACTCAATCTTATTATATATAGGCCAATTTTAAGATACACCTATACGATTATTTTATATTTTTTTTAACAAACTGTCAAGATGCGCACGAGCTGAAAGCGGTTGAAACAACGATTATTTCAGCATTTTGATCCTCATCAAACTCACGAACACGCTATTTTAATTAATTATATTTGTTTGCTTCCTACTTACAACCTAATTTTAAAGAAATTCACTAAGATGTTTATAGTATAATGCTTGAATGCCCCTATATTCTCCAAGGCCCTTCACAACGCATTTGACTCCTATTCCATTTTGTTCAAATAGAGATTTCCAACTATCTGATTCACTTGAGGCCATATCGTTTATGGCGTGATCTCCAGCTACAAACATAAGAGGCGTTAAAATCACTTTTTTATAGCCTTTTTTCTTTATCAACTCAATAACGGTTTCAACTTCTGGATAACCTTCTACCGTTCCAACAAATATATGTTCGTGCCCACTTGCCTTTGCAATATAATCAAGCGCTGGGTATACTGAATTGACATAATGCTCTGTGCCATGACCCATTAAGACCAATGCAGTTTCCTGATCGGTTTCAAACGCATCTCCTAATATTTTTATTACCCTCATCATATCTTCCGTGTTCGCAAGAAGTGGTGTACTAACTTTAAGTTTCTCAAATTTATGTTCAAACTGTATTACTGTTTGCGTTATTTTTTCAAACTCAATTCCATAAATCAAATGTGTTGGCTGTATCACTACGCGCTTTATCCCCTTTTGATGCATTTTATCCAGCGCCATTTCCACACTGTCTACTTCGACATTTCTTTTTTTAAGGATTCTTCTGACGACGGCACTGGTGTAGGCATGATAAAGTTCATGTTCTGGACACTTTTCTTTTATAAAGGTTTCAAGACCTATAATATTTTGCTGTCTTGTTTCTTCGTAACTTGTCCCGAAACTCGTAATAAGAATTGCAGTTTTTTCCATTTTTATTCTCCTTAATCTAAGCTTAGAGTGTCAAAAACCAGTTTCACCCCCTCTACCCAATTCTGTATTGCATACTATCCATAAGTGCCTCATAGGTAGAGAAGCTTATAACTTTTGATTTTTCTTTTGACAGTCTAACCCTCTAATATGATTTCTACAACGCTATCTCTGGATAAAGCAATTCAAACATCATCTTATATGATTCGTTATACTTATGATTGGGGCGATTGTGAAACAGATTGGTTGGCATAAAATAGACTTTGCCATTCTTAACAGCCTCTAAACTCTCCCAAACTGGATTTCCCAAAAAATGTGAATCTAGAATTTCACGTGCCTCTTCTTCAGAACCAATACATTGAACAAAAATCATATCTGGGTTCATAGATAAAATGGTTTCAAGGTCAATATCAACCCTCACCGTTGTAGATTCTCCAGACATCTCATTCGCAACATTGACGGCATGCAGTTGTTCAATAATTACACCCATATCTGATGACACAAGATTGGCACTAATGGAATCCGTTTTGGGCAGTATTGAGAGCACTCTTGGTGTATTTTCTATTGGCGCAAGGTCAATTATAGTTGCAATTTCCTCAGCAGTTTTATTGGCAATCGAATTCCACAATTCTGGTTTAGAATTAATATTGCAAAACACCTTAAACCACTTCAAATAGTCTCCTACACCACTATAAGTAATCGCTATTACAGGAATGTTTGCCGCTTCAGCGGGTGCCGAAATAGTTGAATAACCACTCATTGCAGTTGAACATATGATCAAATCAGGTTGTTCCGCTAAAATAGCTTCAACATCCCAATTTTTAGCAGATGAAGATGTTGAAATTGTCACCACACCTTCATCCTCTAAAAAATTGCGCCCTATTTGTTCTTCGTAGAGCGCTATTGCACTCTTGCCACCAATTCCGATACGCACAGTCCCCCCAGCTTCAGTCCAAAGACATGCATGACTTCCATACAAAACAGCCACCTTTTGGGGATTTTTTGGAATGGCAATTTCAGCTCTTCCTGAGTCATCCTTAAAGATCACCTCAATATCTGTAACTTGAACCTCATCTGCGGCTTTAAGCAGCTCACTTTGAGTTAGGCTCACCTCTTCTGAAACTTCAACAGGCGCATTTGCATTTACAGGCTCTTTTACCTCTGTAGTCGGTTTAGCTGCTACAACTTCAGCATTACCTATTTCGCTTTTTTCAGCATTACACCCAGACAAGATCAGAATGCTGAATAAAAAAATGAACATTAATTTCAAACTATTTTTATACATGGTTTTTTGCCTCTCTTTTTATATGATTTTTATTACAAGCTTCCTTCTCAAGAAAGAAGACATATAAATCAGTGCATTTATCTCTTTTCTGGAATTATAAACGGGCATGCATTGCGATTATCCTCGTAGATTTGAGCTTTAATGTTAAAAATATCTGACAATCGTTCTTCAGTAATCACAAATCTAGGATCACCATAAGCATAAATCTTTTTATCTTTAATAGAAAACAAATGCTGGGAATATCGTGCTGCCAAATTAATGTCATGCAATACCATAATAATTGTAATATTCAATTTTTCTCCAAGTGATTTGATCAATTCCATTATTTCAAGTTGGTATCCGATATCCAAATAAGTGATGGGCTCATCTAATATGAGAATTTCCGGTTCTTGACATATGGTCATAGCAATCCATGCCCTTTGTCTCTCGCCACCGGACAAATGATCCAGTGTTCTATCTTCCAAATTTTTTAGCCCTGTTAAATTTAATGTATTCTGAATAACTTCACGATCTTGCTCACTCAAACCCTTTCCAAATTGTCGGTACGGATATCTGCCATATGACACAAGCGTTTTAACATCAATATCAGAAGGCGAATAATGAATCTGTGGTAAATAGGCAATTTTTTTAGCCAATTCTTTTGGACGATAATGATCTAAAGGCTTATTTTTAAATACAACTTCACCCTTTTTAGGACTCACCGCTCTTGAAATTGTTTTTAGAAGACTTGTTTTACCACAACCATTGGCACCAATAATCGTGGTTGTCTTTCCCCTTGGAAAGTCCATTGTAATATCATTTACGATTTCTTTTTCGCCATATCGAATACTGATATTCTTGAATCCAAAATACATATAAACCACCTTACGCTTTCTGTCTGTTTCTAAGCAAATAAAGAAAAAAAGGTGCCCCAACAAAAGAAATTATAATACTGACCGATATCTCCCCAATAGGTAAAATAATGCGCCCGATCGTATCACACATCACCACGAGTGAATACCCTAGTGCAATTGAGGTCGGAAATAAGTATTTATAATCTGACCCAACCAAAAGTCTAGCAATATGCGGAATAATTAAGCCCACAAAATTGACAAGCCCTGAAACCGATATCGCCGCTCCTGCCAGCAAAGAAGAGATCGTTATTAAAAAAAAACGAAAGCGTTCCGTCCGGACACCAAGTGAATTTGCCATTTCATCTCCAAGCATCAAAATATTCATCTTAGAAGGTAAAAAAAAGCAAATCATGATGCCAACAATTGCATATGGCAATATGAGAGATAGGTTTTTCCATGCAACGCCATTCAAACTGCCAACAAGAAATCCTGTCGCATTGGCTATTTTATCTGGAAAAAAGCTTCGTATGATATCATTGAATGCCCCAAAAACTGCTGAAACTGCCATACCTGATAAAATCATCTTTACAGGACTTACCCCTTTTTCATAAGCAATTGCATAAATAATCAAAGTGGTAAGAAAAGCACCTAATATAGCACCTAATGGCAACAAATAAAACAAACTGGGAAACACAACCAAAGTCATATAGCCAACAAAACTAGCACCACTAGTTACACCTATTGTTGAAGGCGATGCAAGATGATTTCGCATGACCCCCTGTAAAATACAACCCGATAATGACAGACATATCCCTACAAGTCCCCCCGATAAAATTCTTGGGAGCCTAACATGCCATATTATAAGTCTTGCCGATGAATCATCCGCGACTAAAACCGCTCGTAAAGATTCTTCTATCGTAAACGACATAGAGCCTACACAGACAGAAATCACAGTAACCATCAAACTAATCAAAAACAATAAGGTTATTAAAGACACCTTATAAAATTTTGTTTTTGTTTTTGAATCATAATTCAATATAAACCTCCTGCCCCAAAAAGACTAAAAAATGTCTCTATTCGCTATTTATAGACTATATACTGAATATAATCTGCTTTATTTGGAAATCGAATTGCCTCACTAGGGCATTTTTGCATACATCTGGAGCATAACAAAACGCATGATGTAGGCCTCATCACAACGGGAACACCCTTTATGATCTCGTAAACATTTTTTGGTTTAATAAGTTACTTATTAGAAGTATCTTTATTAACTACAAAAAAAACACACCTCTCAGGGGTGTGCAATTGTCAATTTCTGCATAACCAATAAATAAACTCCATCCCCGAGAATTGGTATTATTAACGGTAGGTCTCCTGACTTGCCATCTTCCTTAAGTACACCTTCCCATTTTCACAGTGGTATCGTACTCTCGTCCAGCTTACAGTAGTGGGTGCTGCTCAGGATTTTCACCTGATTCCCTTTTTTACACCAAATTGGTGACCGCAAATAAAAGTATTAAGTTTTTTATTATGATATCACAATTAATTGGCATATGCAACAAATAAAATGTGAATGCCTTATAAAAAAGGTCATCTCAAATAAACGCTACATGAGACGACCTCACTTTATACAATTATGCTATTTTTCTGTTACTTTAGGTGCATTTGCCTCAAGATTATAAAACGCTCTGACCTCTTTTTCAATTGTGTCGCAGATCTCAGGATTTTGGATGAGATATTCTTTAACATTCTCTCTACCTTGGCCAATTTTATTGCCTTCATAACTGTACCAAGAGCCTGATTTTTTAATAATATCTGCAGTTGCTGCCACATCTAGTATACTACCTTCTTTAGAGATACCGGTACCATACATGATATCAAATTCTGCTTGCTTAAAAGGAGGTGCCACTTTATTCTTAACCACTTTTACTCTTGTTCGATTGCCTACAATCTCAGTATCTTTTTTGATGCTGTCAATTTTTCGGACATCTAGTCTGACAGAAGCATAAAACTTGAGGGCATTCCCCCCTGTTGTAGTCTCCGGATTACCAAACATAACACCAATCTTCATTCTCAATTGATTTATGAAAATAACTGTACAATTCGATCGATTGATAATCCCCGTCAACTTTCTGAGTGCTTGAGACATCAAACGCGCCTGTAACCCCATATGAGAGTCTCCCATCTCACCTGTGATCTCAGCTTTAGGCACAAGAGCTGCTACCGAGTCAATAACAACGATATCAATGGCACCACTTCTAACAAGTGCATCTACAATTTCAAGTGCTTGCTCTCCTGTATCGGGTTGAGAAACAATAAGATCATCAATTGCAACACCAATATTTCCAGCATATACGGGATCAAGTGCATGTTCTGCATCTATAAAAGCGGCAACGCCGCCACGTTTTTGAGCTTCAGCAATCATATGAAGCGTTACTGTGGTCTTCCCTGACGATTCAGGTCCATATATTTCAACAACTCTACCTTTTGGAATTCCACCTATGCCAAGTGCAATATCTAAATCAATAGACCCCGTAGGTATACTTTCTATATTCATTTTTGCGGATTCATCACCAAGTTTCATGATAGAACCTTTACCAAACTGCTTTTCTATTTGACTCATTACATTATCTAATGCTTTTTGTCTTTCACTCATCTAATTAAACACCCACCTTTTTGTAAGAACATTTGTTCTAATTCATTATACCATATTGTCTTCCACTGTCCAGTCTTTTCAAATAACTTTAACCTATTAATATAATAACCATATTTTTACAAATTGTAAAGCCCTAAATTTCACTTTGAGTATCAAAAGTCAAAAGTTGAGCAACCATCTACCCTATGATGTCGTTTACGAGAAGTATGTGATACAGCATATGGTAGATGGTTTATGCAAAACTGAGATTTGAAACTCTAAACCCTATTACTTTTTATTATAATTTTGAAAGTTCATCATAAAGCATCTTTAAAGCTTTGTTCACAGCTCTATTTTGTACTGTTAATCGATCTCCAGAAAAATGATTTTCAAAAGTCATGATTTTATGACCAATTTTCAGGCCAATATACACAAGTCCCACTGGTTTTTCAACAGTTCCACCAGTTGGTCCCGCCACACCTGTAATAGAGACCCCAATGGTTGAGCCCGTTTTTTCACAGAGTCCTTTGACCATTTCAAAGCAAGTTTCATGACTTACAGCACCATGTGTCAACAACGTTTGTTCAGAAACACCGACTTCATCAGTCTTTGCTTTATTGGAATACGTTACAATTCCGCGATCTACCACTTTAGAAACACCACTGAATTTCACGATACTTTCTACAAGTTTCCCCCCAGTACAAGATTCAACAAAGGCTATTGATAGATTTTTTTCAAGGAGCATAGACGCCACTACTTCATTAATATCTTTTCCTTCTTCTGAAATGATATAGCTGCCTATTCTCTTTTTAATTTCTGAAACCATTGAATTCACACTTTGCTGGCACTTTTCATTGCTATGCCCAAATGAGGTGACTCGGACAAGCACCTTACCGTCCCCCGCGTAAGTGGCAATTGTTGGGTCCGTCTGGTCATTGATAAGGTCAAGAAGCGCATCCTCTGTACTCGATTCGCCAAGATCATACACACTTAAATATTTAGAAAACATTTTATTTGGATTCAATGCCAGTAAATAATTCTGAATATATTCATCATATAGCCATTTCATTTCTTTAGGCGGCCCTGGCAAAACGACAATATGCTTGTTTAGAGCTTCCAATTTCATAATACAAGCAGGTGCAGTACCCATATCGTTATCTAAAATTTGAGCATTTTCAGGAAAATAAGCTTGTCTCTTATTGTTTTCTGTCATCACACGATTAAATGCTCTAAACCTTTTTTCGATGCGCTCCATGCTATGTGGATCAAACACCATTTCAAGACCTAATGCTTTTGCAATAATATCTTTTGTGATATCATCTTGAGTCGGGCCAAGGCCACCAGTGGTGAAGATGATATCACATTCATCTATGAGCAATTTCAGTATATTTTCAATTCTCATCGGATTGTCGCCCACTGTCATGTGATAATAAACACCAATGCCAATTTCATTTAATTTTTGACTTAAAAAAGTGGCATTGGTATTAACTGTCTGTCCCATGAGTAACTCTGTACCAATCGCCAGTATGCCTGCCTTTAGATATCTTGAAGACTCTGTCATCCTCTTGCCTCCTGCTATTCGTTTTAGATTTATGTTTTTTTAGGTGTAAACGCATCAAGGTTGACATAATACATTTACGTCAACCTAATTGCTTTTTATTTAAGAATTTGTTTGTTTTTAACAATATAATCATATCCCGATATAATCGTTAAAATTGTTGCAATCCAGATTAAAATTGTATCCATTGGAAAAGAGAGCATTGAAAACGGAAAATTATGCATCAAGATGACTATGACCATGATCATCTGTGAAATCGTTTTGAATTTTCCCCACCAGCTCGCTGCGATAACAATTCCCTCAGAGGCAGCAACCGCCCGAAAGATGCTTACAATAAATTCTCTAGAGATAATCACAATAACCACCCAAGAACTTATTTTGCCAAGTTCAACAAAGCAGATAAGTGCAGAGGTTATCAAAAGTTTATCCGCAAGGGGATCCATGAACTTTCCAAAATTTGTGATCAAATTCAACTTTCGCGCTAAATAACCGTCTAAAAAATCCGTGAACGAAGCCACGACAAAGATAATAAGTGCAAACAACATCATTTGATTTAACAAGAAATAAATAAAGATTGGAATCAAAAGTACTCTTAAAAGTGTTAATTTATTTGCTATGTTCATGATACACCTCACCAATGACATCATATTCCAATGCATCTATCATTTTAACCTCTATAAAACTGCCTATATCCAAAGCTTCCGTTGTGTTGATGTAAACCACACCGTCAATTTCAGGTGAATCGTATTTCGTACGTCCCACATAAATCTTATTTTCTTCAACAAGTTCTTCCACAAGGACCTCATAAACTTTGCCCACTTTTGAATAACTTAAGCTCTCCGAAATATTCATTTGAAGTGCCATAAGTGCATCTCTGCGTTCTACCATAACGGTTTCAGCTACTTGATTTGGGAGTTTAAAAGCAGGAGTGTTCTCCTCATTTGAATAAGTGAAAGCCCCTAGGCGATCAAATTTAACTTCTTTAACCAATTTTAAAAGTGCATCAAAGTCTTGTTCTGTTTCTCCTGGAAAGCCGACGATGCAAGTAGTCCTAATAACGGCTTCGGGATCTCTTTTTCTAATCTTTTGAGTTATTTTCAGAATATCCTCATGTGTGGTTTTTCGATTCATCAATTTTAATATTTTATCACTTGCATGCTGAATTGGAATATCAAAATAATTCACAACTTTATCATTTGAGAAAAAGCCCTCTAATAAGTCATCCTCTAAAATATCTGGATATGAATACTGAACTCGAATCCATTTTAAGCCTTCAATTGCATTAAGTGCTGTCAAAAGTTTTGGTAGAGAAGGTTTCTTATAAAGATCAATGCCATACCTTGAAGTATCTTGAGCAATTAAAATGAGCTCCTTTACGCCCATAGAAACCAAATCCTCAGCTTCCTCTATGATATCTTCAAGCGCTCTGGACCGATATTTGCCTCTAAGTTTAGGGATGATACAATAAGTACACTTGTTATCGCAACCTTCTGCAATCTTAAGATAGGCATAATAACTTGGCGTTGTTAAAATCCTAGGTAGATTTTCTGGGATCTGCAGGTCTACAGACTCTATAAAGACCTTCTGACTTTTATTCTGATCTAGTGTTTTAATGACTTCATTTACTTTATAAAAATTACTGGTGCCGATGATGGCATCAATTTCTGGGATCTCTGCTAAAAGTTCATCGGGATATCGTTGAGATAAACAACCTGTTATGATTAATTTCTCCAGATGACCTTCCGTTTTTAATCTTGCAAAATCTAAAATCACATTGATGGATTCTTCTTGAGCATCGTGAATAAAAGAACACGTATTCACAATTAAAATCTCTGCCTCTTCAGCTTGATCACACAATGTATAGTCTTCGTCTAATATGCCCAACATTTGCTCTGAATCCACTAAATTTTTAGAACAGCCCAATGTTTCTATATATAATTTTTTCATAATACCCTCTTATTTTTTCATCTTATTTCTTGATAAATTTAATCGGTAGGATTTGATATAGATTACACTTCAGAATGTAAAATCCCCTCTTCTTCAATGAGATCTTCGTCATAAATAGCGTCATCCGATGACCGGTCATAATCAAAATCATCTTCACTTGAAATAATCGTTTTGTGACTGGATACACCCTCTAATTCTGACACATCACACATCGAATCAAATTCTGCTAGGGTCATCAATACTTCTCTGGGTTTACTGCCCCTAGAGGGCCCAATAATGCCACGTTCTTCCATCGAATCAATCATTCGAGCAGCTCTATTGTATCCCACTCTGAATTTTCTTTGCATCATGGACGCAGAGGCCAGACCTGAATCTAAAACAACTCTTATGGCCTCTTCAAGGTATTCATCTGCTTCATCAAAATCTTGCTCCACACTTTGGACTTCATCTAATATCGCTTCATTGTAGGACACCTCTAAAGATTGGTTTTTAATAAAGTCGACAACGCCCTCTACTTCTTCATCTGACATAAAAGCGCCCTGTGTCCGTTTAGGTTTCGCCGCACCCACTGGATAGAAGAGCATGTCGCCTTTTCCTAATAGCTTTTCTGCTCCACCCATATCAATTATGGTTCTGGAGTCAATAGAAGAAGAAACTGAAAACGCAATTCTCGAAGGAATATTGGCTTTGATCAATCCTGTTATAACATCAACAGAAGGCCGCTGAGTTGCTACAATTAAATGGATTCCAGCAGCTCTAGCCATTTGAGCGAGCCTACAGATCGCATCTTCGACTTGATTTGGCGCTACCATCATCAAGTCCGCAAGTTCATCGATGATCACGACAATTTGGGGTAAAAGTTCTATGCCTTGAAGTTCTGCTTTTTTGTTGTAACCCTTCATGTCACGAACAGTTTGTTCTGCAAACAACTTGTAGCGCCGGGTCATTTCATTTACAGCCCAATTAAGTGCTATAGATGCCTTTTTAGGATCCGTCACAACTGGCAAAATTAAATGCGGAATGCCATTGTAAGTACTGAGTTCAACTACCTTTGGATCTATCATTAAAAATTTAACTTCATCTGGTCTTGCGTTAAATAAAATACTTGAAATAATCGTATTGATACAGACTGATTTACCCGAACCAGTCGCACCAGCAATCAGCAGATGTGGCATACTCGCGAGGTCGCCCACAATTGCATTTCCAGATATGTCTTTGCCCAATCCTATGGTGATCTTAGACGTTTGTTTTTTAAATTCTGGCGAATTAAGCACTTCTTTTATCGTCACCATGGATGTCACTTTATTAGGCACTTCTATCCCAATAGCGGCTTTTCCTGGTATCGGTGCAATTCGCACATGACTCGTCGCTAAATTAAGCGCTATATCTTCACTTAATCCTACAATTTTACTGACCTTAACGCCAGGGCTTAACTGCACTTCAAACATAGTAATGGAAGGACCACGCTTAACAGAAACCACTTTTGCTTCAACATTGAAATTGACAAGCGTTTCTTCTAGCAATTTGGCCATTTCAATGTATTCTTCTTGATTGTCTAAAAGTTTAGCGTTTTTATTTTCATTAAGTAAAGTGATCGGTGGCAAGACGTAATGTTCTACGGGTTTAGCGATATTTTCTTTGATTTCATCATGGACATTTTGTCTGACTTCAGGCTCAATATCCTTTTCTTTTATCTTGACCACTTTCTTATCTTGCACCTCCGGCTGAGGGCTCATATTTAACGGACTTTCGGCTGTCGTTACATTTTCAGTTGCCTTAGACTCAATCACAGGTTCACTACTGTATGCCCCATTGGGTTCCATTTCAGGTTCCAGTTTTGATCCGCCTTTAAAAATAGATTTAACACCTGACATAACCAATTCTGGTGCGGAGTGATGAACCGGTTGAGGCATAATAGGAGTAGGTGTAACTTTTCCCGTCGATGTTACAGCTGAATTCATCTCTAACTTTGGTTCTATCTTCGTCTCTACCTTCGCCTCATTTGCTTGAACCTTTTGTTTATCCGCGTTATCATATGAATCATAATCAAATGCTTTAACATCTTTTTTTCTCGAAGCTTTTCTAAAAGTATCTAGAGTATTTAAAAAATGTTCAGAATCTGCTTCTATAGTATGTTGTGATGCTTCTTTTAGAGGAGATGCTTTTTGAGGTTTTGATACCGTTTCAGGTCGAGCGGCAGCCGCTGTAGCTCTGGCTTCCATCAATCTAGCCAGTTCTTCTTGCTTAATCTGTTTTTTCTCAAGTTGCTTCTTGCGTTTCTCATCCCATAAATCATGAAGTGATATTCGAGTCCAGACGATGAATCCCGAAACAAAAGAAACGATGATCAAAATAAATGCGCCTATATTGCCAATCAGTTTGAGCACACCAAATGTAACCAGTTCACCCATCACACCGCCACCTTTAAGGAGGACACTTCTATCAAAGGTCACTTTATACTGCTGTGCTGTTCCAAAATTTGAATCCACTTTAAAAAGTTCTCTTTCCACACCCGAAAAAACCATCATCGTTGTCAAAAGCATTGCACCCAGCAGAATAAGTGACATCGCAATATAAATTCGATTCCTTGCAGGTCTAAAATTCATATTGATGTGCACAAAAATATAAATAAATATAAAAACGGGCAGAATAAACCCCACATAAGAACATAAACCTAAATAAATGTTTTTAATAGCATGTCCAAACTGTCCCACGGTTGAAGTGTATAGACTCAACATTGTAAACAGCGTAAATGCAACTAAAGCTATAATTTTAAGCTCATAGGTTACTTTATAATGATGTTCCAGCTCTTTCGCTGTTTTCTTGGCAGGCTTTTTTGCTGCAGTATTACTTCTACTTGTGGTAGATGCTTTCTTTCTAGTTGTCGTTCTCTTGGTTGTCTTTGGGGTAGCCAAAAGATCACCTCCGTCTAATCGTTTAGTCCAAATTCATCATGTAATGCCTGTATTGCCTTCGTTAATTCCTGCTCTCTCACTAAACAAGATATGGTCGTGTAGGAGTCAGCCGTTTGTAATATATTCACCTTATTAAGTGTCAAGGCCAACGCCACGCGTTTCATCACACCCGGTACACCATGAATGCCATGCCCGATAACGGTTACTTTAGAACAAGCTTCTGTAATTTGAGTCGTCAAATCCAATGCACTTGTCAAATTGAGCATCGTAATATGATGTATATGATCCACCGTAAAGATTTTTTCATTTTCTAGAAAGCTGATAAGATCAATAGAGATATTCGCCTTTTCAATATCTTGAAGTAGCCTTTCAAATCTAGGATCATAATTATCAACTTTAACCTTAACTTGTATAATATCGTTTTTATAGGCAACCGCTGTCACTATTTTTTTTACCTCAGGAACATGCGCCCCATAAATAAGCGTGCCTGAACTTTCAGAGAATGTGTTTTTTATGATTAAAGGCCTATTACTTCTCTTCGCAATCGCCACAGCTTTTGGATCTACAACTTTAGCACCGTCAAGTGCCATTTGATGCATTTCTTCGTAACTGATTTTATTTAAAACCTTAGCATCTCCCACGTGTCTTGGATCAGCCGTCATGACACCATCAACATCCGTATAAATCTCAATATATTCCGCAGCAAGAACTTCCCCTAAAATTGCAGCTGTGGTATCGGAACCACCTCTTCCCAGTGTTGTAATATCACCTAATTCAGATATACCTTGGAAACCCGTTACGATTACCACGTATCCCCGATCTAAATGCTTTGTAATATTTTCGGTATTAACCTTTTTCACTGTGGCATTTCCTGCAATATTATCCGTTATGATCCCTGCCTGATATCCCGTTAACGCTCTTGCTTTTATCCCTTGACCTCTCAACCAGTTGGAGATATAAGCTGCAGAGATGGTCTCTCCGCAACTCATCAACAAATCGAGATCTATCGTGTTCATTTCATAATGTGGTTGTTGATACATATGAATCAGAGTATCCGTTGCATACGGCGCACCCATTCTGCCCATTGCAGAGACCACAATCACCAATTGATCGCCACTTGAAATAACTTTTTTAGCATTTGATACAATAATATTTCTACCTTCATCAGTGGATACTGAGGTTCCACCGTATTTTTGCACAATAATCGACATTTTTACCTCTATACTATTAGAATAATAACTTTAGAATAAAAACTTTTTTTATAATGTTGAAACGGCTTTAAACGCCAGTAGAACCAAATCCACCGGTGCCTCTATCCGTCTCTTCCACCGAATCCACTTGATCCCATAAAACTCTTTCATATTTTGTAATAATAAGCTGTGCAATTCGATCCCCTTTTGATATTTTAAAGGGCTCATTGCCTAGATTGATGATTGGAACTCTTAATTCACCTCGATAATCGCTGTCAATTGTACCAACACAATTGACAAGTGTAATGCCATTTTTGATAGACAACCCCGATCTTGCTCTCACTTGACCTTCATATCCAACTGGTATTTCCATAAATAGTCCTGTTGGCACTAAAGTTCTCTCCATTGGGTTTATGATTATTTCAATTTCATTATTAGACAAAAGATCCATTCCTGATGAACCCAGTGTTTGATAATTGGGTAATGGATTATTTGATTTATTTACAATTTTTACAGTCATAGCAACCTCCAGTAATACATACTGTTGCGTGCTGGTTCACAGCACGCAACCCTATAGTCTATTATATCAATTTTTCACAACAAACATCAAATTTTATATTTTAAGTGAGGGTTAAGATGTCGTTTTTCAACATGTTGAAAAGCTTTTCTGTGGATGCCTTATCAATATCTCCCACAATAGCAAGTGCAATTTTATCTTTTTCAAAACAGAGGTCAATTAACGCGTTAACGGTTTCTGTTTTAATGTTGTTTATTTTAGCCATCATCTCATCAAGGCTTTTTTCTTTTTGAGTAAAGAGCTCTAAGCGTCCAATCAAGTCCATATAGTTATCTGTCCCTTCAAGACCCAGTACAAAACTCCCTCTCAAATGAGCTCGCGCATGTTCTACCGCTTCATCCGTAAGTCGATTTTGCTTTATTTGATTGATCGTCTCGATAATTAACTTAATCGTTTGTTCAAGATTTTCTTTGGAAACACCAAAACTTATATTCATCGTGCCTATATCATCATAGAAACTGGGTTGACTAAAAATGGAATATGATAATCCCGCTTCTTCACGAATTTTTTGAAACAGCAAACTGCTGTTGGTACCACCAAATACGTTTGAAAGTAACATCAAATCATAGCTTCTGTCATCATCATAAGGGACACCTGGCATGTCTATAGAAACTTGAATTTGCTCATTATCTTTATACTTATATCCAAATTCAGAATGAAACTTGGGCCCTATGACATTTGATGCCAATCTATCATTCTGAACCATTGCGCCAAAGTATTTTTCACAAAGTCTTTTAAGCTCAACTTCATCAAAGGCACCCGCAATTGAAATAACCGCATTATTGGCTACATAAAAATCTGAATAATACGATATAAGATCTTCTCTTTTAAAGTTTGACACCGTCTCTTTTGTTCCTAAGATAGGCAATGACAAAGCATGATCTCCAAAAGTAATACCCGTCAAAATATCTTCAACCAAATCTTCAGCAGAATCTTCATACATATTGATTTCATCTAATATAACTGTTTTTTCTACTTCAATATGCTCAGATTCAAACGTAGAATGTTGTATCATGTCTGACAACACATCAAAGCCCACTTCGAGATCTTCTCCTAAAAGTTTCGTGTAATAACAAGTACATTCTTTGGCTGTGTACGCATTGATTTCGCCACCTATACCGTCGATAATTAAAGCGATGTCTTTAGCGGATCTCGTCTTTGTTCCTTTGAACATCATATGTTCTATAAAGTGAGAAATACCATTATTGCATTTAGACTCGTTTGCCGACCCCGCCTTGATCCATACGCCAACACATACGGATTTGTAGCCTTCTAATTTTTGGTATACCACATTCAGCCCATTACTCAATTGCATTTTATTATGCAAACTGCCACCTCATCTTTGTACATTTTAATTTTGCTACAATATTTGACTTTTGACTAATGATTTAACATTAAGAAAGATAATACTTGCACTAAGGCAAATATTATCTTTATCTCTTTGCTTATGAAAATACATCAATCTATGCTTCAGTTTTATTTTCTTCCAATAAGACTTTTCTAGATAAGTTGATTCTACCCTGATCATCAATCTCTATGATTTTAACCGTTACTTCGTCCCCAATGTTTAATACATCTTCCACTTTGGCAACACGTTTCGTGTCAATTTGCGATATGTGACATAAGCCTTCTTTTCCAAAACCTAAATCAACAAACACACCAAATTTCATCAAGCGTGTCACTTTACCAGTGAAAACTGCACCGACTATTGGTTCTTTCGTGATCCCTTCAATTTCTGCAAGTGCCTTTTCGCCACCAATACCATCATTAGCAGTAATCAAAACGGATCCATCATCTGAAATATCGATCTTAACATTATAAGCAGAAGTAATTCTCGTAATGACCTTACCACCTGGTCCAATAACATCTCTAATTTTATCTGGATTGATCTTAATACTAAACACTCTAGGTGCATACTTGGACATTTCTGGATTTGGCGCCTTAATGACTTCAGCCATTTTGCTTAAGATAAACAGACGTCCTTCTTTAGCTTGTGCAAGCGCATTTTCAAGCAATGCTTTATCAAGACCATCTACTTTGATGTCCATTTGAAGTGCTGTAATACCATCCTTTGTACCCGCCACTTTAAAGTCCATATCGCCGAGTGCATCTTCCATACCCTGAATATCTGTTAAGATAGAAATTTTATCGTCTTCTTGAATCAATCCCATTGCAATACCAGCAACAGAGTCTTTAAGAGGTACACCCGCATCGAGTAACGATAATGTGCTTCCGCAGATACTTGCTTGCGAGCTCGATCCATTACAAGTGACTACTTCTGACACTACTCTAATAGCATACGGAAAATCTACTTCTGATGGTAATACCGGTATTAAAGCTCTTTCCCCTAATGCGCCATGACCCACTGCTCTTCTATTAACTCTATTCATGCCCGTCTCACCAACTGAAAAAGGAGGGAAGTTATAATGATGCATATAGCGTTTTGTCTCTTCAAGCCCTAATCCATCAATACGTTGAGCTTCTCCAAGCGCACCCAAAGTTGTGATTGAAAGTGCTTGTGTCAACCCTCTTGTAAAGAGCCCCGATCCATGTGTTCTAGGCAATAGACCCACTTCACTTGAAATTGGACGAATGTCTTTAATCCCTCTACCATCTGGTCTAACGCCCTCATTTATAATCATTTTTCTGACAATATTTTTCTCTATCGCTTTAAATTGCTCTTTTAAGAAATCTTTATCCTCTGGATGAGTTTCTTCAAAATGGGCAATCATCTCATCTTTAAGTTCATCTAATGCTTCATTACGATCATATTTGTCCTGAATCCTAACCGCTTTATCCATTCTCTCTGCTAAGAAATCATAGATTTCTCTCACATAAGTTGAATCAATTTCTGGGATTTCAATATTAAATTTCGGCTTTCCAACCTCTTTGTTGATCATTTCGATAAACTCACAGATTTCTTTAATCGTTTCATGTCCAAACATGATCGCTTCAAGCACAATGTCTTCTGATAGAATATCAGCCCCTGCTTCAACCATAACCACAGCTTCTTTTGTTCCAGAAACCACAAGATGTAATCTCGATTGTTCCATTTGATCAACCGTTGGATTAATGATCAATTTATCATCCACATATCCAACGATAACCGCTGCTGCTGGTCCGTTAAACGGAATATCTGAAATCCCAAGTGCAATTGAAGTGCCATTCATCGCCAACGTATCTGGTGTACAATCTTGATCTACCGATAATACAGTCGCCGTTACTTGAACATCATTTTTCATGCCATCAGGAAAAAGCGGACGAATAGGTCTGTCGATCATTCTCGCTGTCAGCACTGCTCTTTCAGAAGGTCTGCCTTCTCTCTTAATAAATCCTCCAGGAATTTTACCTACTGAATATAATTTTTCTTCAAACTCAACGGTTAATGGAAAGAAATCAATTCCCGTTCTCGGTTTTTTAGTTGCTACAGCAGTGACCAAAATCACAGTTTCACCATAGCTTACAAGTGCCGAACCATTAGCCAAATTGCCCATTTTTCCAAGCTCTACTTTAAACAGTCTTCCAGCGATTTCTTTTTCAAAAATTCTTACTTCTTTAATCATAATGCCTCCTAATAATTTGACATTACCGCACAGAATTTATCCTACTTATTTCAAATCAACGCTCAATGACATTTGTGAACATAAAACTGAGAGCTCACTTCAAATAAGTAGGATTTTAAGATAAATTCCTAGATAATGTTTTTAGTAAATTTACTTACCCTTTATATTATACTAAATTAACGCACAAATATAAAGGATTAAATCTTTTAATGTCCACAGTTCAAAAAAAAGGTAGATTATACAATCTACCTTTGTCTCACACTATTTTCTTAACCCTAATTCTTGAATTAAGCCTCTGTATTTATCAAGATTGTTGTCTTTCAAGTAAGTCAAAAGGTTTCTTCTTTGACCGACCATTTTCAAAAGACCTCTTCTTGAATGATGATCTTTTTTATGTGCTTTTAAATGCTCATTTAAGTCATTGATTCTAAAAGTTAAAAGTGCAATTTGAACTTCTGGAGAACCAGTGTCCGTTGGATGTGTTTTGAATTTCTCAATAATTTCTTGTTTGTTTTCTTTTGTAATCATGTTTATTGCCTCCATTCATAATTTAGCCCACAAGCTATGTAGTCGTCGGAGTCTCGAGCAACAGAGCAAGCGGTATACAACATTAGAATTATATCACTATTAGGCTACTTCGGCAAGTGTGTTTTAAAATATTCATCTGCCATTCTTAAATCACTTTGCATTTTGACAACAAGTTCGTCCACCGTTTCAAACTTCATCTCATCTCTGAGTCTTTTAATAAAATGAACTTCAATTTGCTGTCCATATAAAACTTGATTAAAGTCAAAAATATAGGTTTCCATGTTAAGTCCCACTTGATCGAAAGTTGGATTATAGCCTACATTGGTGACACTTTTATAAACCGTATTTTTATAGAGGGTTTCCGTAATATAGACCCCAGGTTTAATCGTGCTGATATTCTCTTTTATTCTGAGATTAGCGGTTGGGATGCCAATTGTTCTGCCCACTTTTTTGCCTTCGACAACCATCCCTTTGACAAAATGTTTTCTCCCAAGGTAAAAATTGGCTTCAACAATTTTGCCTTCATTTAAAAGTTCTCGGATGAGCGTGGATGAAATTCTAATATCATTCTTCATAATAGGCTCAACAATTTCAAAGGTATAGTCATATACTTTTGAAAATTCTATAAGCATATTGATATCCCCTCGGGCTTTTCTGCCAAATCGATAATCATACCCCACAGTGAGATGTTTCATATTGAGTTTTCCAATGAGAACGTCCTTAATAAAATCTTCTGGTTCTATTTTGAGCTGATCTTCATCAAACTTAATCAGAGCGAGATAATCCAATCCAAACCGTGTAAAAATCTGAGTCTTTTCATCCACATCCATAATCTTAGGGGGTACATTATTGGGTGTCAATACCTCTCTAGGATGATTCGAAAAAGTATAGACAAAAGTTTTTAAGCCTCTGCTCTCAGCTGCTTTTTTCATTTCGCTTAGAACTTCCATGTGTCCAATATGCAACCCATCAAATGTTCCAAGTGCCACTGAAGTGGCATTTTTCTGTACATCAATTTCCTCTAGTTCAAAATAAATCTTCATAAAAGCACCTATTCTTTAACGATTGTCTCACTTATAATAGTTTCTTCATGAACAATCCCTTATCTGTATTTTCAGCGATACCGTAAAAAGTAAGGCCTACATATATTCTATAAAACTTTTTAGCATTTTTCAATTGAATCTCATCTTTGAATGAGTCTAATTGAATTTTAACACCATTTTGAATGAGTTTATGATATTTTATTGAATCTGGTAGTACAATCTGTTCCATAAAAGAAAGCGCATCCTCTATGGACACCAAATGTGTTGATATCATATCCAAATCGATCAGATCAATTGGCACAGCACGTTCCAGTTTAAAGGGGTCAGACATCGTTCTTCTGAGTTCTGTCATATGTCCATAACATCCTAAGGTCAATCCGATGTCGTGACACAAAGTTCTGATGTACGTCCCCTTCGAACATGCAACATCAAACTCTATTGTATGTTGTCTTACAACTATGTTTTCGATTTTATAAATGGTTCTTCTCCGCGCTTCTCTTTCAACGACAATCCCTTTTCGAGCAAGGTCAACCAATTTTGCGCCATTTATTTTTAAAGCACTATACATCGGTGGTACTTGATCAATTTCGCCGATAAAACTTTCAACAACTTCTACAACGCTTTCTTTATCAATTTGAAAATTAGGATCTGCTACTTGATGCGTCACCACACCCCAGCGATCTTGAGTATCAGTAGCAGACCCTAAGCACATTTCGCAATGGTAACCTTTTACATTTTCAAGTAGAAAATCTACTATTTTAGTTGCACGCCCTATACAAATTGGCAAGACACCTGTGGCCATTGGATCTAAAGTTCCAGTGTGACCAATTTTCTTGGTCTTTAACCTTTTGCGCAAAATGGCTACAACATCATGAGAAGTCATGTCTTTTGGTTTGTCTATAACGATGATACCATTAATTTCTTGAGACATTATAAGGACTCTCCTATCATCTTAAGAATTGCATTTTCGATCTCAAGATCACTGCCCACGGCTTTAAAACCCGCGGCCTTTTTATGACCGCCACCACCTAAAGCAACCGCTACCCTACTGACATCGAACTCATTTTTGGATCTCATTGAAATCTTATATTCACACTGATCTATATGCTTAATAAAAACGACAACCTCTACGCCTTTAATATCTCTTACATACTCAACAACACCATCTGTGTCATAGGTTTCAAAGACTAATTGTCTTTTCAATACTTCAGATAGCTTTACGATTGCACATTTGCCATCAAAATGAAGCGACAATGTATCAAAAACTTTGTTAAGTAATAATAATTTTTCAAAGGATTTGTTTTGGAAAATTTCGACATTAAGTCGATTGAAATCAAATTTGTGCTCTACCAGCGCCTTACAAACTTCAAATGTATAAGGACGCGTGTTAGAATATCTAAAGCTTCCTGTATCTGTAACAATGGCTGCATAAAGACCTTGAGCAGCAAAAATATCCAGTTCCAAGTTGAAATATTCGGATATTTTATAAACGATTTCTCCTGTTGAAGATGCTTCAGATTCTATTATATTCAAATCGGCAAATTCTTGATTGGTAATATGGTGATCTATACTGATCGTCGGAACCTCTGATGACATAAGTACTGTTCTGTCTCCAATTAATTTTAATTCTCCAGTATCCACAATAATAATCAGTTCGTATTTAAGTTTTTTTGCTTCTTCCAAAGTGATAACAATGCCTTTGTTTTCCTCAAATAAAAACAATAAATTAGAAGGTATATCGTCATCTAAGACAATATACCCTGTTTTATTAAAGTCTTTAATTAAATGATACATCCCTATTGCTGAACCTAAAGTATCACCATCAGGTAGTGTATGAGGAAAAATCAAAATTGTATGAACATTTTCTTCTACTATATGATTTTTTAAAGCCTCAAATTTTGTATTCATTTTAGTTTCCTCAAATATTATTCTTCATCATTTTCATCGTCATCGTCGTCGTCATCAAAATCATCTGAAATCATTGTTTCATCCGTAATTTCGGCTTCATCTTGTTTTATATTAAGCGAACCAATGATATCATTAATATGCATTCCGTGCTCAATAGATGTATCTTGCTTGAAAATAGGTTCAGGTGTATATCTTAGCTTTATACCTTTTCCAATTTCTTTTCGAATAAACCCTTTTGCACTATTGAGACCGTCAATCGTTTGCTGTGTATTGTGATTTGGATCAAATACACTGATATAGATCGTTGCGTATCTAAGATCATTCGTAACATCTACATAAGTCACTGAAGCAAGTTTCGATACCCTAGGATCCTTGAGATCAAACATAATAATGTGACTCACAATTTTCTTTATTTCTTCATTTATGCGTTTATTTCTAGATTTAGACATATAAACACCCACTTTCTTTTCTGTGTTTATAGAATGGACCATCAGTGCCTGATGGTCCATTCTCAATACACTCATCGCTGAGATATATCTTATAGATCTCTTTTGACTTCTTCCATGATGAATGCTTCTATCTCATCATTTTCTTTCAAATCATCATATTTTTCAAGACCAATACCACATTCATATCCAGTATTAACCTCTTTTGCATCATCTTTAAATCGCTTAAGTGATGAAATTTTACCTTCAAAGATAACAATCCCTTCACGAATAAGTCGAACTTGAGCATTACGTGTTACTTTACCCGTTGTCACATATCCACCTGCAATCGTACCGATATTAGGCACCTTGAATGTTGCACGCACTTGAATTCTACCAAGTACAACTTCTTTGAAAGTAGGTTTTAACATACCCTTCATTGCCGTTTCAACATCATTAATTGCATCGTAAATAATACTATACGTCCTGATACTGACACCTTCTTGATCCGCAATATAAGATACGTTTGAAGATGGTCTTACGTTAAAGCCAATAATAATGGCGCTTGAAGCAGATGCTAATACGACATCCGTCTCAGAGATTGCACCCACACTTGCATGGAGAATATTGACACGTACTTCTTCGTTCTTAATTTTAAGGAGCGATTGTTTAATCGCTTCAACCGAACCTTGAACATCGGCCTTAACGATAATGTTAAGATCTTTGATTTCACCTTGCTGAATTTTTTCAAATAATTCTTCCAGTGTAAGACCGCTATTTTTACTGAGCGATTTTTCTCTAACTTGAATTGCATTTCGATCTGCAAACACTTTAGCGGTTTTCTCATCTGGTGTCACAAAGATTTGATCTCCTGCTTGTGGGATATCAGACAATCCATCGATTTCCACTGTTGTAGAAGGTCCGATTTTTTTGACTTTCTTCCCTTTATCATTGTACATTGCTTTTATTTTACCAGCAGATGCACCTGCAACGATAGGATCGCCAACACACATTTGACCTTTTTCAAGGATGATTGTTGTAACGGTACCGCGACCTTTGACAACTTTTGCTTCTATGACAGAACCCACACCTAAACGATTTGGATTCGCTCTTAATTCAAGCACTTCTGCAACGAGCAATACCATCTCAAGTAATTTATCAAGACCTTCACCTGTTTTTGCAGAAACTGGTACTGCAATAACATCGCCGCCCCATTCTTCAATGAGTACACCACGATCGGCAAGTTCTTGCTTTACACGATCTGTATTGGCATTTGGCTTATCAATTTTATTGATTGCAACTATGATCGGTACCTTTGCAGCTTTACTATGGTCAATCGCTTCAATGGTTTGAGGCATGACACCATCATCTGCTGCAACAACTAAAATTGCAATATCCGTAACCTTAGCCCCTCTAGCTCGAAGCGAAGTAAACGCCTCATGACCAGGTGTATCTAAGAATACAATTTTCTCGCCTTTATGAACAATTTCAGAAGCACCAATGTGCTGTGTGATACCACCAGCCTCGCCATCAGCAACACCTGTATCTCGAATAGCATCCAGCAAAGATGTTTTACCATGATCGACGTGACCCATAACGGTAACTACAGGCGCTCTTTTAACCATGTCCTCTGGTCTATCTTCAGAATCAAGCTCGAATAGTTCAACAAGATCTTCTTCTTCTACAACAAGTTGTTCAAGCTCAATATTGTATTCTAAAGCCAACAACTCTGCCAGTTCAAAGTCAAGTTCCTGATTAATGGTTGCCATCGTTCCTAATTCCATAAGTTTCATGATGACTTCATTAATGCCTTTATTGATCTTTTCAGCAAATTCTTTTACTGTGATCGGGATTTCAACTTGCAAAATTTCTTTCGCCAATCTCTCATCCAATTTTTCTGTTTTCTCTTTTTCAAACTGTTGTTTATACTTAACTTTTTTCTGTTTTGTCTTCTTTCCAAAGTTAAAGTTTCTACGCGGATCGACTTCTTTAACAGAAATTTCTTCTTTGAGTAATTTTTTAGCTTTTTTAGATTTGTTTTCCAATTTATCTTGGTCAAAAGTCACAACAATCTTATCTTTTTTAGGTTTTTTCTTCTTTGGTGTTTTTTCTTGAATTTCAGAAGTAATGGATTTAATAGATGAATCTACTTTCTTATTTGGCCCCCTATTATCACGGCCTTGATAATTACTTGGACCTCTATTATTACCACTACTGCTTGTCCCTCCAGTACTTGAACCGCCTTCTCTTGGTTTGTATCCACCTTCTCTTGGTTTATACCCACCCTCTCTTGGCTTGTATCCACCCTCGCGAGTTGCACCACTTGAGGTTCTATTATCATACGTCCGATTACGATTATCGCCCGTTGGTCTATCGCCTGTCGGTCTATCACCTGCCGGCCTTGGACTACGGTTGTCATAGCTTCTATTTCGGTTGTCACCTGTTGGTCTATCACCTGCTGGTCTGTCGCCTGCTGGTCTATCGCCCGAACGATTATCATAGCTGCGATTTTGATTATAACCACCTGGTTTTTGATCCCCAGTTCGATTTGCATTGTTTCTATTGTCATAACTGCGGTTATTATTATAGGTTCTGTTATCAGATGCTGGTCTATCAGATACTGGTCTATCACCCGCTGGTCTATCACCTGTTGGTCTATTATCATAACTTCTGTTGCGATTATCATAATTCCGATTTCTATTATCAGAAGCAGGTCTATCACCCGCTGGTCTATCTGATGCGGGTCTATCAGATGCTGGTCTATCAGATGCTGGCCTTGGTGTAGAAGTCCGATTGTCATTGTTTCGATTGTCGTAGCTTCTATTTTGGTTATAACCGCCCGTTCTCTGATCGCCTGATCTATTATCGTAAGTTCTTGGTCGATTATCATTTGTTCTTGGTCGATTATCAGTGCTTCTAGTATCAGTTGTTTTAGGATCACCGGTACTAGTTGCAGCTGTAGTTGATCTAGCATCCGTTGGTCGATTATTGGACCGGTTATCATACGATTTATTGCGTGTATCGCTGCTATAACTTTTTGTGTGTTTTTTGTTTTCTTCTTCTTTGATCTCTTTAGTACGATCATAAATGATCTTGTGATGTTTTTCAGCAGGTTTTGTTTGAGTTTGATCTGTCGCTGCTGTTTTAGGCTTGAAGTTACTCCTCAATTTTGTAACTTCGTTATCCTCTAAAGTACTCATGTGAGATTTGATTTCAAGACCTAATTTTGTTGCTGCATCTTGAACCTCTTTATTGGATTTGTTTAATTCCTTTGCTAATTCATATATTCGGATTTTTGACATAGCTTCACCTCCGTGTTATAAAACATCAATTTTTTCAATCAATGCTCTAGAAAATTTTTTGTTTGAAATTCCGAACAAACCATAGTTCTCTTTGCCAATTGCTTTTGACAATTCATCCTTAGTAAAAAGGATTTTATAAGCAACGTCTTCCGATTCGCACAACTGGATTATTTGTTTAGTAGTTGTTTCATTGAGATCACTTGCAATGATCATCAGTGAAATTTTTTTGCGTTTTATGCCCTCAGTACAAAGGGTTTCACCTAATACTAAATTTCCAGATTTTTTTGCGAATCCAATAAGCGTTAAAACGTTATTCATGATCATCTAACTTCTCCTTGAGTGCATCAAAAACAGAATTATCAATTTGAGTCTCAAAAGCACGGTTAAATGCATTCTTTTTAATCGCTTGATCAAAACACTTTTTATCTTTACAGATGTAAGCACCTCGACCATTTGCTTTTCCAGTAAAATCAACGAAGACTTCATCCTCTTTATTTTTTACAACTCTAATGAGTTCTTTTTTGGGCTTTTGCTCACCGCAACCAATACATTTTCTCATTGGTATTTTCTTCATAATTATTCATCATCTCCGTATACTTCTTCATATTCACCAATTTCACGCAAATAATTTTTATACTGAGTTTCACTTTTAATATCAATCTTCCAGCCTGTTAATTTAGCTGCTAAACGCGCATTCTGACCTTCTTTTCCAATCGCAAGTGATAATTGATAGTCAGGGACAACCACAAGTGCAGAGTTGTCTTCTTCATCGACTTCAACTCGCATTACCTTAGAAGGACTAAGCGCATTTGAGATTAAAATAGCTGGATTTTCATGCCATTCAATAATATCAATTTTCTCCCCCTGAAGCTCATCAACAATGTTTTGAACGCGATGACCCTTTTGTCCAACACATGCACCAACAGGATCTAAATCTGGATTGCTTGAATAGACAGCAATTTTAGTTCTTGAACCTGGCTCTCTAGAAATGTTTTTCACTTCAACTTCGCCATCGAATATTTCAGGTACTTCAAGTTCGAATAAACGCTTTACAAGACCTGGATGTGTTCTCGAAACATAGATTTGTGGTCCTTTTGTTGCATTCTTAACCTCAGTGATATACGTTTTTATACGTTCTCCTTGAACATACTCCTCTGATGGAATTTGTTCATTTGGTGCTAGCATCGCTTCAGTTCTGCCCAGATTGATGTAAATGGTGCCTTTTGCGATTCTATGAATCACGCCATTTACAATTTCACTTTCCCTGCTTGCAAATTCATCATAGATGACACAGCGCTCAGCTTCTCTTATCTTTTGCACCACAACCTGTTTAGCCGATTGTGCAGCAATTCTGCCAAAGTCCCTTGGCGTTACTTTCTCTTTGACAATATCGCCACTTTCAAAATCCTTATCCAATTTCTTAGCTTCATCAACAGAAATCTGCGTTATTTCATCGAAAACTTCATCTGCAACAATTCTCACAGAATAGACATTAATTTCGCCCGTTTCACGATTTAATTCAACTTCAACGTTATGAGTTGCACCAAAATTGTTCTTATAAGCTTTGATCACTGCATCTTCAATAACATCGAAAAGCATATCCATGGCAAGACCCTTTTCTTTAACCAATTGTTCCAATGCAATAAGAAGTTCTGTTTTCACGTCTTTATCCCTCCTATTCAAATTCTACAACAAGTTTTGCCACAGAAACCTTACTTTTAGGAATCGCGACCTCACCCATTGCTTCATTTTTAATCATAATATTATCATCAACCAATCCCAATAAAACCCCATTTATAACTTTTTGTCCTTCAAAGGGTTGGTAGAGCTTTAACTGAATTTCTCTATCTTTAAACCGTTCAAAGTCATAATCTTTTTTTAAAGTTCTCTCTACCCCTGGGGATGTTACCTCTAAAAAGTATTGTTCCTCAATCGGATCAATAGAATCCAATTTACTATTGAGATGTTGACTGACCAGCTGACAATCATCTAGAGAAACGCCATCCTCTTTATCTATAGTTACACGTAAATAACGGTATGGTCCCTCTTTGACAAATTCTACATCTAGAAACTCCATCCCTTGAGCCTTCGCAAACGGTT
Organism: Fusibacter sp. 3D3; assembly: GCF_001748365.1. Taxonomy (GTDB): domain Bacteria; phylum Bacillota; class Clostridia; order Peptostreptococcales; family Acidaminobacteraceae; genus Fusibacter_A. Next base: position 97,422 of record NZ_BDHH01000018.1, read on the forward strand.
CAACGATTTCCGCCACAACATCTACGACTTTTTTCTTTTTCATAAGCCACCTGCTTTCATTTTTCACCATTATAATTTATATTGTTAATGCATTTAAATTCAATTTATGTACTCAAAATAACGCACAGAAGAAAACATATAGAATTACAATAACAAAGAGTGGGAACCCCCACTCCTTATGTCTTAACCTATTAACTATTATATTATAACACATTGCCTACGTTTATGCAAACGAGAATAGGGATAATTGATTGTCATCTGGCATACCGTCAAAACAGCCGTGAGTCTTCATTGCCTCAATTACAGTTTTGGATACGGGTTTTCGACACTTGTAAATGATATTTTTTTATAGAATGCTGTATTTAGGCCTTTAAGGCTTATTTTTTTGTCAAATTTTTCAGTTTTATATGTTGTACGGAGTTGTATATTGTGATATAATAGGCTATGAAATTAAATTATGATAAGAAATCAAAAGACCCAACCTACTTTGTGCAAAAGGGCTACCGTAACGGTAATAAAACCACAACAAAGAATATCGCTAGAATTGGTAAACATTCTGAACTGCTAAAGATTACAGATGATCCTTTGGCTTATGCCAAGGAACAAGTTACTAAGTATAATGATGAAGAAAAAAATGGCAAGGTGACTATGGAGGTGAAAATCGATTTTGCTGAAAAAATCAAACTCAACAACGACCTTGTTTCTTCTAGTACAAACTTGAATATCGGATATCTGTTTTTACAGCAGCTTTATCAC
>NZ_BDHH01000019.1 GCF_001748365.1 Fusibacter sp. 3D3
TGACAGAGTCAAAAAGTGCGTGAATCTGTGTGGGTGTTAAAGCAATTGGAAGCTTAGACRGTTGTTTTACCCTAGGAATATCGACCATATTCCATTCACGACCAAGAGTAGTTTCGAAGAAGAATTTAATGGCACTGTAGTTTGAATTTACATAAGATCGACTGAGCTTTCTACTGGTAATTGCATCATGTAAAAATTCGCGAACATGATCATAGGTGAGATTCTCAGGTGGCAAGTTGTGAAATTTCGAAATCTTCTTAACCCCTTTGAGATAGACAGTGACAGTCTTTGGACTGAAACCTCTGAGTTCCATATCCATTTGCATTTTAGATAATAATTTAGACATAAAAAATAGCTCCTTTTCTTTTAGATTCAGAATAAGAATATCTAAAGAAAGCACTATATGTCTAGGGCAAAAAGATTTAAAAAGTCACCGCGGTAGCGGTTTCGTCCAACAGAGGATTCTCAAAATGCCTTTATTGGCATGCCTCATGCGAGCCTGAGGCAAGAGTCACGCCAATTCTCAGCTAATCGCTTGTCACCGTTTTTGTGAACTTGGATCAAAAACGTCGCCAAGCGAACGCCGAGACCAAGGCACTTCGAGAATCCCCGAGACGTTATCACGAAACCGCACAAAGAAAGTTGAAAATTTAATATGAGCAAGTAGATGATACTAAGGCATATTTTATAATTGTCTAAGAATCATCACGATTATAAAAGAAAAAAGAAGTATTGGGTAAATGTGATCAGAGGAAAGATAACGGCGAGACCCTAAGGTGCCCCACCGTTAAAGCGCGATGTATTTTAAAGACTAAGTGCATGCGGCATCGTATAACAGAGGATTCTCAAAATGCCTTTATTGGCATGCCTCATGCGAGCCTGAGGCAAGAGTCACGCCAATTCTCAGCTAATCGCTTGTCACCGTTTTTGTGAACTTGGATCAAAAACGTCGCCAAGCGAACGCCGAGACCAAGGCACTTCGAGAATCCCCGAGACGTTAGCAGACATTCAAAACATGGGTAGTAAAATTAAAAAAATACTCGTATATCATTGACATAGGTAATGATTACCCATATATTTAATATATAAGTAAAAAGGAATAAAAATTACCCGTGAATAGAATGGAGTTTAAAATGACCAATACATTAGAAAAATTACCACCTCAACATCAAGGCAAACTTGTTGATATTGAAACGAAAAAAATTCTGAGAGAAGTATCAAAAGCCAATCGAAGAATAGCTGAATTGAAAGGATATTCTGAGATTGTACCCAATAAAAATATATTGATAAATGCGATAACCTTAAATGAATCTAAAGAGAGTTCAGAAATAGAAAATATTGTGACAACACATGATGAACTATTCACAGCAATGATGAAAAAAGAGCATTTAATTGGACCTGCTAAAGAGGTCTTAAATTATAAAGAAGCCCTATGGAAAGGGATTGAGTTAATAAAAGAAAATGAAATATTGACAACAAATATGATCGTTGATATTCAGGGAATCATTGAAAAGAATAATGCTGGTATTAGAAAACAGTCAGGAACAAAATTGGTAAATGATAGAACAGGTGAAGTCATATACACACCGCCATCTTCAGAAACTGAAATTCGAGAATTATTATGGAACTTGGAGCAATATATTAATGAAGATGATGAGATTGATCCCTTAATCAAAATGGCGATTATTCATTATCAGTTTGAGAGTATTCACCCATTCTATGATGGAAACGGTCGGACAGGAAGAATCATAAATGAATTATATCTTGTTATGAAAGGCTTATTAGATTCTCCAATTCTCTATTTAAGTAAGTACATTTTGTCAACAAAAAATGAATACTATAAATTATTGGATGATATTCATCAAAATGGGAGTTGGGAAAACTGGATATTGTATGTGATGAGAGGTATTCAAGAAACATCAGAAAGCTCATTAGAATTATTAAAGCATATAAATATGCTTGTTGACGAAACTGGAGATCATATCAAAAATGTTAATCCAAAAATATATTCAAAAGAATTGGTAAATATAATCTTCACAGAATTTTATACAAGGATTGGAAGCATAGAATCTGAATTAGGTGTTACAAGAAAAACAGCATCTAATTATTTGAATGAGTTGGTAAACATAGGCATACTATCAGTTGAGCAAAGAGGAAAAGAGAAGATTTTTATCAATAAAAAGCTATTGAAACTTATTCAAAGCGTATAAACGTTTTGAACGATCTGCTAACACGCCGATTACCTAAATCACTCTGATGACACAGCCCTTGCGAGGCAAGGACAGCGCCACTTTTGCCCTAAGGGTCAAAAGGAGTGACTTCGGTAATCGCGGGAACGTTATCACGAAACCGCACAAAGAAAAAAGGTGTATATATGAAAATAGCTTTTTTAGATAGGGATGGCACTATCAATAGAGATTATCCCGATAAAAATTGGAAAAATAGAATTGAACCTGAAATTTTACAAGGTGCTATAGAAGGACTAAAAGGTTTAATGAATTTGGGATTTAAAATAATCATTATCACAAATCAACATATTATTAATGATAATATTATTAGTTTGGCTGAATATCAAATATTCACTAACAACCTAAATAATAGGCTGAAGCAGTGTGGAGTGGTAGGAATTGACATTTTTTATTGTCCTCATTCGGAAACAGAAAAATGTAATTGTAGAAAACCAAATGAAGGAATGATAAAAAGTGCAATATTGAAATACCCTGAGATTGAACTAGATAAGTCTATATTGATTGGTGATTCTAAATGTGATGAAGATTTGTCAAAAAGAACTGGAATCAAATTTTATGGAATTAATGGACACTACTTTAGTGACAATTATGCATCGATTGAAGCAGTTTATAAAGAAATTAATGAGCAAATGGAAGAAATATGAACGATAATGCAATTTCAGAAATGGAATTCTAATAAACGATTAAAAAAAGATTAAAGCCATCAGATAACACGTCACTTACCGGAAATCGTTCTGATGACACAGTCCTTGCGGGGCAAGGCCAGCGCCACTTTTCCTAAGGGAAAAGGAGTGCCTTCGGTAATCGCGGGAACGTTAGACAAAACACGCTCACTAAAGGAGGACGAAAATAATGACAAATCAAGCAAATGAACCAAATGAACCAAATGAACCAAATGAACCAAATGAACCATATGAACCATTCGTAGGATATTGTTCATACTGTAACGATAAGAGAATGTTTAAAATTCATGGGAGTTATATAGCCTACATTCCCGAAATTTATAACGAGGGTGGTTCAACTCCTAATGCATGATAGAGTTCCGTCTGTTTTTCAGTAACTTCACCTAATACTCTACCATGCGTGGGTGCCTCAAACAGTTCAATTACATCGAGTTCATCTAATAAGCCTTGAAGTGTCCACTTATCAAAAAGTCCTGCATCCTGCATTTTCTTTTTTACATAGGAAAGATAAATAAGGGCTATAAATCCAACAAAAAGCTTGCCATTTAAAGATAATTCGGATGAAACCTGCATTCTTCTAAAATTTAGTCTTTCTTTCAGGTTGCCAAACCCTTTCTCTACGATATCTTTGCTTCGGTAAATGGATAGTGCTTCAAACGGGTCATTGACTTCATTGGAGAGTAATGCAAAGTAACCATAGTTGTTAGCGGCTTCTCTCATGGCTTCTTCTTTTGGAACAACCTTTCGTCCTCGTTTTGGCGTTTCTGTTACGGTGAAATACTTGTCATAATCACTGCCGCAATAATCCTTGCGCGTTCCATCCGTCAGATCGTTATAGAGACGAGTGAGATAATCATTCATATCAGACTGATCTTTTGCTGCCTTTTCTGGATTATAGAAAAGCAATAGATAAGCACGACGGGTATCCTTAATGGTATCTCCCTTATAAGGACGTTCTTGTTCATAGTCCCAGTCGATTTGACGACATATGCCATAAGTACCAAATTGGGTTTTAAGATTTGACCAAAGCCTCAAATTTGCACGTTCTTCTTCAAGAACGCTTTTTATATAATTCAGTCCAAGTTTAACACCAACAAGAAATTTTTGATGGTTTTTGTAGAGCAAGTCAACATTTTTCTTGCTATAGAAACCTCTATCTAAAACGATGCGAACTTTTTTGTATCCCATGACATCAAATTCGCTCATCAATTGCTTGATAGTTTTAACATCTGTGATGTTACCAGCCAGCTTTCGGTAGTAAAATGGCAAGCCAGATTCTTCACCAAACAATAGCGCAAGATTGATTTGGGGCAATCGATCATGTTCCTTGTTTCGTCCTTTCTTCACTTGACTGAGCGTTTCAGAATAGCTAGATATTGAAGTAGTGTCAAAAGCCCAGTATTCCTTTTCAATACGTCGTTTTCCTTGCTTCTCGAAAAAACGCATTCTATTTTCTTCATTGATAGATTGAAATAATTCGCTGCTGCGCTGAGAAACTATATCCTCACCATATGGATGTATGTGGAGTTTTTGCCAATGAGAAAAACGACTCATGGAGTTATTTTCTTCTAGTATAAGATAATAAGCAATGGATTGAATCTTTTTATAATCATTAGGAAAGCAACTTTTGAGATCGGTTGTAATCCCGAGAGATTTTCCAATCTGGTCAAACAGATAAGTAGCGCCAAAAAAAGAGCGTTGATACTTTGTCATTGCAACAGGCCCAGGTTTAACAGATGACGATTCAACTGATTGACTCATCTTTTTGTAGGCACGAGTAGGAATGATTGTACCAGATGCAGAATCTACCTTGCCTAAAAGCTTTCTGTTTGCTCTTGACTGTTGTTTTTCCTTGTCCCAATACGATTCATTTTGATAGGCATATGTTATGCCAGTTTTCTTGTTTGTTTGATATATAATCCCCATAACGTAATCACCGCCCTCGTTATATATTATAATATATAACGAGGTAAATATCAAGACAAAAATGGCTTAAACCATTTATTTTACTAGATTTTATTCGTGTTTTATCGTTATACATTTAGGGAACCTAGGTTCTAATGAATTACAACTACCCAGGGAATGTCAGAGAACTCAAGAATATCATGGAGAGATTGGTCGTATTATCAGAAGGTCAGATCATAAAACTTGAAGAGGTGAGCCCGTATGACATATTCTCATCTCAAATGAGAATGAATGAGCGCAAATCTCTCAAATCTGTGAGACAAGCCGCTGAGAAAGCACATATCATTCACATTTTAGAATCAAATGATTATAATATTGAAAAAGTAGCGATGCAATTAGAAATTAGTGTGAGGCAGCTTTACAATAAAATTAAGGTCTATGAAATAAAATAAGTTCATATTTCATAGAAGCCTCCTAAAATTTATTTGAATCTATTATATGACTTTTGATGTGCTTAGAATCTAAGATTTATCTTTTGTTGTAAGTCATAGCATAAAATAATATACTAATATTACAGCTCATTCAAAATATTTTACACCATCAATATGAGCACGAAGGCAATAAAGAAAGTTAATAACCTTTAAAGTTATAAATTGGAGGTTGCATGAGACATAAAGTTATTTTAATGGGCACTATATTAGTTATTATATTCTTGATATTATTAGATCAATACACGATGTCTACTTATCATATGAATGTTTTTCAGTACTTTTTGGGAACGCATCAACTAACAGTTGATGATAAAGTTTTTTTACAAGAACATGGTCCGATTATTTATGCTTCAGACAACAATTCGCCTCCGCTTAGATATTTTGATAAGGAGACGGGGCAGTATAAGGGGATTGGTATTGATTACTTGAGAGCTTTATCGATTGAGCTTGAAACCGAAATACAGTTTCAACCTATGATTTGGGAAGATGCGCTACAGGCGCTGAAAGAAGGCAAAGCGGATATTTGTGACATGTATCCATCAAAAGCACGTTCGGAAGTCTATCTTTTTTCAGATCCCATCTATTATCAGAGAGGGGTCATTCTGGTGCCCAAAACAGACCAAAGCATTCAAAGTGTAAAAGACCTTGAAGGCAAACACGTTGCTGTGCAAAAGGGCGATTATGTGCATGAATATTTAAAAAACAATTTCAAAAATATCCAGTATTTTTTGGGAACCGATTACGAAACCAATTTAGAACCTCTGTTGAATGGTGAGGTAGATGCTCTCGTAGGGGATGAGCCCGTCATTAGTTACTTTATGGGTTTATATGATTTATCGGAGCATTTTAGAATTGTGGATGAACCTCTGTATGAGCTCCCAATGGTATTGAGTTTGCCACTTGATCAAAAAAGACTTCAAATGATTATTAATAAGGGTATTTATGCACTTAATCAAAAAAAAACAATTAATAAAATACAACAAAAATGGTTTGGAATTTCCACCCCGATAGATAATGATAATAGCGTTAGACAATTCACGATTGTCGTCATTGGTGTTGCAATAATTGCGTTGATGATCGTCATTTTGATATTAATATGGAACTTTGAACTCAAAAAAGCAGTAGATGAGCAAACGAATGCACTGAAGATCAGTAAAAATAATCTTCAAACAATTTTAGATGGATTGAGTCATCTCATCGTGGTGGTTTCAGATGATTTGAAAGTTTTATCTGCGAATGCACTTTTCTACGAGTTGTTTGGCATCACTGAAACAGGGGCGCAAATTGAGCTTAGGACCCTTATTCCTGGAATCAATTCAAAAGCTAAAGAACAATGGCTTGTGCTAAGAGAAGGCAATGAACAAATCATTAAAGGTAGAACTTTTTGGGTTATGCCCTATCATATTCAGTATGAAGATCAAATTGAAGAGACGACATTACTGATGTTTGAGGATGTAACGGATAAAAAAGTAAATGAAGCACATCTTTTGCATGATAATAAAATGGCTGCTATTGGGCAACTTGCCACGGGTGTGGCGCATGAAATCAGAAATCCACTTGGACTTATAAGAAATTATGCCTTTTTATTGAAGCGCAATCACAAGGATGAAAATCTCTTAGATCAATCGCTTTCAGTGATAGAAGAATCCGTAGATAAGGCCTCCACGATCATAGATAATCTGCTTAATTTTTCAAGGTTATCGGATGATACTGCACGAAAAGTGTACTTAAAGCCCGTTATAGAAAATGTGATTCAGCTGAATGAAAAACTTATGAATAAAAGTCATTTGAAGTGTCAGCTCATTCTTGAAGACATTGAGATCAATATTCAAGAAGAATCTCTTAAGCATATATTGATCAACTTGATCAATAACGCTTTAGATGCCATGCCACGTGGGGGGCAACTCACAATTTGGCTAAAAAACAATGCGATTGGTCCCTCTATTCATATTATTGATAATGGCATCGGCATAGAAGACAGTACAAGAGAAAAATTATTCGATCCGTTTTTCACCACAAAAGAGGTGGGGGAAGGTACGGGACTTGGCCTTTACATTGTCTATAATGAATTGCATAAAGTAGGTGGCAAAATAGAAGTTAAATCGAAATGGGGTACGGGTACTATATTTAAAATTCAGCTAAAGAAAGATAATGAGGCGTAGGCATGCAAAACAGTGGATTTAGAATACTAATTGTAGATGATGAACAACATTACTGTGATGTTTTAAAGCTTATTCTTGAAGGTGAGCAATATCAAGTTAAAACGACGACCAGTTCATTAGAGGCACTTGAAATGCTTGAACAGGAGAGTTATGATCTCGTGATTAGCGACTTTTTTATGCAGGACCTTGATGGCTTTGAACTGCTTAAAAAAATTAAGACAGATCATGTGGATACTGAAGTCGTTATTATCACTGGATACGGAAGCATTAAAAATGCCATTGATGCGATTAAAAAGGGGGCTTTTTCTTACTATATTAAGTCACATGATCCAGAGGAACTTTTATTTGAAGTCAAAAAGGTCAAAAAAATAGCAGAATTATCTCTTAAGATGAGTCAACCCGCAGTTAAGGGTCAATATCTGATGATGTCCAAAAATCCAAAAATGAAAAAAATTATAGATATGATCGATAAAGTGGCGGATAGCAATGCCAATATTTTATTATTGGGTGAGTCAGGTGTAGGGAAGGAAGCTTTTGCAGCCTATATACATGAAAAATCATATCGAAAAGACAAGAACTTTGTACCTGTTAACTGCCACGCGTATTCCAAGACTTTGCTAGAATCAGAGCTCTTTGGGCATGAAAAGGGTGCTTATACTGGTGCTACAGAGACGCGTATAGGGAAGTTTGAATCCGCTGAAGGCGGGACACTTTTTCTAGATGAAATTGGGGATGCGACACCGGATATGCAAGTCAAAATGCTTCGCGTTTTAGACACAAAACGCATTGAGCGCATCGGCTCTAACCGACTGATTGATGTGGATTTTAGACTTGTGTGTGCAACGAACCGCAATATTACAGAGATGATTCAAACGGGCCTATTCCGAGAGGATTTCTACTATCGAATCAGTACTTTTGCACTTGAAATTCCGCCGCTTAGGGAACGCAGAGAAGACATTCCGCAGATGGTACATTTTTTCATGTCAAGACTTGCAAGCGACATGAAAAAGACCATTAAATCGGTCAATGATGATTTAATGGATTATCTTTTACAATACGATTACCCAGGCAATATACGAGAATTGAAGAATATGATTGAAAGACTGATCGTGTTGTCAGTTGATGGGATTCTCAGAAAAGAAGATCTCTATCTGGATCAAAAGAATAAAACTCAATTTCAGATTCAGACTTTAAAAACTTTTAGAAATCAATCGGAAAAGCACTATATAGAACGTATTCTAAAGCATACCGAAGGCCATTTAACTCAAGCAGCAGAGCATTTGGACATAACAAGACGTCAACTTTTTAATAAGATTCAAGAACTAGAGATTGATATTGAACGCTTTAAAACAAAAAACGAGAAATAAATTTCATATTGAGAAATTTATTTCTCGTTTTTATATGACAAGAATATTACACAAATGTTGAAAAACCGTAATAAATGGAGTTGGCATGACAATTGCTCTTATATAGTGTGCAGGTTGCTATGAAAATTCATGGTGATCTGTAGACGGCATTCAAGAATAATAAGTAGGGGGTAAAAAAATGTCATTCAACGAAATCGTCAACGTGTTGAACAATTTAATTTGGTCTAATTATTTAGTGTGGTTGTGCCTTGGCACAGGGGTTTTCTTTTCACTGATCATGTTTTTTCCACAAGTGAGACTTGTTAAGGACATGGTAAAACAACTTTTTACGGACAACAGTTCAGAAAGTGGTGTTTCTTCTTTTCAAAGTTTTGCAATGGCACTTGGTGGCCGTGTGGGAACGGGTAATATTGCCGGTGTTGCAACAGCAATTGGTTTTGGTGGTCCAGGTGCTGTATTCTGGATGTGGGCAATTGCATTTCTTGGTGCAGGCTCAGCATATATCGAAGCTGCACTTGCTCAAGTTTATAAAGTTAAGATGGACGGCGAGTTCCGTGGTGGACCTTCATTTTATATTGAAAAAGGCCTTGGCCAAAAATGGTATGCAATTTTGTTTGCAATTTCAGCAATTATTTCATGTGGGTTTTTCTTGCCAGGGGTACAAGCAAACAGTATTGCAACAGCTATGAACACTGCCTTTAATATTCCTGCACCAGTGACTGGGGGAATTGTTGCAGCATTACTTGGCTTAATCATTTTTGGTGGTGTTAAAAGAATTGGTAAAGCTGCAGAAGTTATCGTGCCTTTTATGGCAATCGCTTATATTCTGGTAGCATTGGTTATAATCGTATTAAATATAGGTCAAATTCCTTCAATATTTGCATTAATCTTCTCACATGCATTTAGTGCGAAAGCCGCTACAGGTGCAGTGATCGGACAAGCGATTATGTGGGGCGTTAAACGTGGTATTTATTCAAATGAAGCTGGACAAGGAACAGGTCCTATGGCTGCGGCTGCAGCTGAGGTTACACATCCAGCTAAACAAGGTTTGGTTCAAGCATTTTCTGTATATGTAGACACACTATTCGTATGTTCTGCAACTGCATTTATGATCTTAATTACAGGCATGTACAATATCTATGATACAGCAGGTACTGTGCTCGTAGAAAACATTCCAGGCGTAACACCAGGTCCTGCATTTACACAAATGGCACTGGACTCTTTTGTACCCGGTTTTGGTAAAGCTTTTGTTGCAATCGCATTGTTCTTCTTTGCTTTTACAACTTTGATGGCATATTACTATTATGCAGAATCCAATGTGGCTTATATCTTTAAAAATTCTAAAAATCATAAATTGATTTTTAACTTTGCTAGAGTTGCGTTACTCGTTATGACATTTGTTGGCGCTATTAATTCAGAAGGTTCTGCATGGGCTCTTGGGGATGTTGGCGTAGGTTTGATGGCTTGGTTAAATATCATTGCGATCTTGCTTTTAACTAAAGTAGGCGTTGCAACGCTTAAAGATTTTGAAGCTCAAAAGAAACTCGGCTTAAATCCAGTTTTCAACCCAGAAAAATTGGGCATAAAAAATGCGGATTTATGGATGGAAAATCTTAAGAAAAATGAAGCGACAGCTCAAAGACAAGTTGAAGAACAAGCCGCTAAAAAAAATAAAGTTGCTTAATCGTTAGTGTGTTCATGAAAACGCGATTTCGACAGTCTAACTGAAATCAGTGTATTATTTAAACAATGGGTAATCTCCTCTATAAAAGACGCTAGGTCAATGATATTCAGCATCATGATCTAGCGTCTTTTTTTTTATTGAATTTTAATAAAATGGGTATAAAACTGACGTCGATCCAAAAGATAATATCAGTATAAGGCATAAGGCGCACACAATAATGAGGACGTGAATTTATGAATAGAATAGACATGGAACATCAACCTAAATTATCAAGTGTTTTGAATGCACTTAGTCAATCTGTTGTGATTCTCAATGCTGAAGGTTGTATTGTACATTTTAATGATCCAGCAGAAAAGTTAATCAATAGGATTTCCCCCTTAAAATTAGAACTCGGTCGTTTTATAATGGATTACTTAATGGATTCTAGAGAATCACTTTTGAAATCTGAAATTGAAGGTGTTTTAAAAGGGCATGCAAATATTTTTGAGCTCAATATAGATCTAACTGGACACGGTGATACCCAATGGTTTGAATTGTCTTTTATGCCTATTGTGGAAGAAGACTTATTGATTGGAGCATCATTGATGTTTAGGTCTATTGAAACTCGAAAGCAAACGGAGCTCAAAATGCGTCATCAGTTAAATTTTGAACAGCTCATTGCCTCTTTATCTTCAAGGTTCATTACAATAAGCGATATAGAACAAGCCATTGATTCGTCTTTGGAAGAAATGGGACGGTTTAGCAACTCAAGTAGAGCTTATATTTTTGAATTCAGCGCTGATAAAACGCATATGGACAATACTTTTGAGTGGTGTCAGGCAGGTGTGAATCCCCAAATATTAGAGTTAAAAGGATTGCCTGTTGACATTTTTCCATGGTGGATGGCAAAACTTGAAAAGAGAGAGATCATAGACATAAAAGATGTCAAATTATTACCGTTGGAAGCCAGTGCTGAGAAAACAATATTGGATCAGCAAGACATAAAGTCTGTATTGGTATTACCGATTTTAATTAAGCAAGAACTTAGAGGTTTTATAGGATTCGATAAATTGGATAGCATCGGCAATTGGAATCCAGAGGATGTGACACTTTTAAAACTGACGTCGGAGATTTTCAGCCATGCTTTTGAAAGACGGCTTGCAGAAGAAGAGCTCCTAAATTATAATACTGAACTAGAGATTACCCTTGAACTTCTTCAAAAAGCGCAATCACAGATTATACAGCAAGAGCGACTTGTGGGTGTCGGTCACCTAGCTGCAGGTATCGCACATGAAATTAACAATCCCTTGGGCTATATTTTGAGCAATGTCGATACCCTTAAACAAAATGTTGGCGTATTGGGAGAAGTATATCAAACTTATGAGAATCTAAAAAAATGCACGATGAGTAATATTGATGTTACAGAGTCTATAAGCAATATAGAAGCGCTTCGTAAAAAATATTATATTGAAGATGTCATAGATGATTTGGAAGAACTTTTGAGTGATATAAACGAAGGCTTGCAACGTGTTTCCAAAATAGTAAATGGGTTGAGAACTTTTTCCAGAGTAGATCAAGGAGATCACTTTTCTCAATATGATCTCAATGAAGGCATTGAAAATACGCTTATGATGGTAAACAACGAGCTCAAACCATCGGTTCAAGTTGAGACAAACTTTGCAAATATCCCCCTAATAACTTGTATTGGAAGTCAAATTAATCAGGTTTTACTCAATATGATACTCAATAGTACTTATGCGATTAAGACTAGATTACAGGAGGAGATTGGAAATCTTTATATTGAAACCAGATCAGATCAAGAATATGTCTATTGTAAAATTCAAGATAATGGTGGAGGCATAAGCATAGACGAAGAAAGTCGTATTTTTATGCCTTTTTATACAACTAAACCTGTAGGTGTTGGGACCGGGTTAGGATTGAGTATCGCATACGATATTGTTGTCAATAAGCATAAGGGCAGTATTGATGTAGATAACGCATATGGTAAAGGGGTTACTTTTAATATAAAGCTCCCAATTGTACAATGAAAAACACACTTACGGAGATCCCAATTGGGTTTGAACTAAAAAAATACAAAATAAATGATTTATTTTTAAAAAAGGGCTTGCAAAAGAGAAAAGTCTGTATTATAATCAGTAAATATTAAACCTGTATACAGTATAATTATTCATAAAATTAAACATTAAGGCAATGGCGTCTTCAAAAAAAAGAGAAAAAGTTCTCTTTCATTGATGACGCCTTTTTATATAATATAGGAGCTATGAGCCGAAATATGTGATTTTATGAATGGTTAGGACAGCTGTCCATGTTTTGAATCGACAAATTAGAAAGTGGGGGATTCGCATGGATACATTAAAATCAATTGACACGATGTGGGTATTGGTTGCAACCTGTTTGGTATTTTTTATGCAAGCTGGGTTTGCAATGGTAGAAACGGGATTTACGAGAGCAAAGAATTCAGGCAATATCATCATGAAAAACTTTATGGATTTTTCAGTTGGGTCTTTAATCTTTTGGCTATTTGGATTTGGGTTGATGTTCAATACAGATATTTTAGGATTTGTTGGCAAGATTAATTTATTTTCAAATGGGACTTATGAACATTTGGGACTTTCGATCCCAATTGAAGCTTTTATCATTTTCCAAACAGTCTTTTGTGCCACAGCAGCTACAATCGTATCTGGTGCCATGGCTGAAAGGACAAAATTTGCCTCATATTTAGTTTTTAGTTTTGTAATCAGTGCAGTTATATATCCCGTCGTAGGTCATTGGATCTGGGGCGGCGGCTGGTTAGCAGCTAGAGGGTTTCATGATTTTGCGGGTTCAACAGTAGTCCATTCTGTTGGCGGCTGGGCAGCACTTGTTGGTGCCAAAGTTCTTGGTCCTCGACTTGGAAAATATGAAAAAGGAAGATCTAATGCAATACCAGGTCATAGCATTACACTTGGAGCACTTGGTGTCTTTATACTATGGTTTGGATGGTTTGGTTTCAATCCAGGATCGACTTTGTCAATGGGGAACCCTACGCTCGTAGGACATATCTTCATGACGACAAATCTCTCTGCAGCTGCAGGAGCTGTTGGCGCAATGGCGATCACTTGGATTAAACATAAAAAACCTGATGTAGGGATGACTTTAAACGGCGCACTTGCTGGACTTGTGGGTATTACAGCTGGAACAGATGCTGTAAGCCTTGAAGCGGCAGTCGTTATCGGTTTCTTATCAGGATTAATCGTTGTTTATGTTACAAAATTTGTTGATGAAGTATTACTAATTGATGATCCAGTAGGTGCATTTGCAGTACATGGTGCTTGCGGTGTATTTGGAACATTGATGGTAGGCGTGTTTGCAACTGAGGGCGGATTGCTCTACACAGGAGATATTAGCCTTTTAGCAACACAAGTTATTGGTATTTCTGCAACGGCATTTTGGACGATAAGCAGCTCATTTGTACTCTTTAAGGTAATTGACATGACAATGGGTCTCAGAGTAAGTGCTAGAGAGGAAACTCTTGGTCTTGATCTTGAGGAACATGGCATCGTCGGCTACGCAGACTTTGAAATCAAAAAAGAAAAAATGGTAAACCAAACGACGATCTGATCGTAAGGTCGTTATCATTACAGGAGGCAAAATGTCATTTATTTCCGATGAAAAGAGAGAACTAAAGGATCTAATTGGAGCACTTGAAGTGGATTTGATTCATCTTCAGTTTACAGACATTACAGGCATTACTAAAAATGTATCGATTATGACACACCAAATTGACAAAGCACTTGATGGTGGCATTACCTTTGACGGCTCCAGTATCGATGGGTTTGTCAGAGTAGAAGAATCTGATATGTATCTAATGCCAGATATTAGCACTTTCACGGTGTTTCCGTGGACTTCTTCCCCAAGAGAGGCACGTTTGATTTGTGATGTTTATAAAATGGATGGAACGCCATTTGAAGGTTGCCCAAGATACATCCTCAAAAAGGCGTTAAAGGATTCCGAAGGCATGGGATATACCATGAACGTCGGTCCTGAATGTGAGTTTTTTCTCTTTCATACAGATGAATTTGGCAATCCTTCTCTGGAAGTGCATGATCAAGCAAGCTATTTTGATTTAGCGCCAATGGATATGGGTGGAAATGCCCGAAATGACATTTCTATGACACTTAAATCCATGGGTTTTAAGATTGAAACTTCTCATCATGAAGTTGCAACGGGTCAGCACGAAATCGATTTTGAATATGCGGATGCCTTAAAAACAGCAGATAATATCATGACCTTTAAAATGGTTGTGAGAATCATCGCTCAAAGACATGGTTTACATGCGACTTTTATGCCGAAGCCTCTCATTGGCATCAGTGGTTCTGGGATGCATCTCAACATCTCGTTATCTGGAGAAAATGGTGAAAATGCCTTTTATGATCCAGAGGATGCAATCGAACTCTCTGATAAGGCATACGCGTTTCTGGGTGGCTTGCTGGAACATGCGAGAGCATATACAGCACTGACAAACCCGACTGTGAATTCTTATAAGCGATTGATTCCTGGCTTTGAAGCGCCTATTCTGGTAGCGTGGTCACTGTCTAACAGGAGTCCACTCATCAGAATTCCTGCAGGTCGTGGCAACTCTACACGATTGGAACTTCGAAGTCCAGACCCTAGTGCAAATCCTTATTTGGCACTGGCTGCTACATTAAAAGCAGGACTTGATGGGATCAAGAAAAATACGCGCCCACCAGAACCTATTTCAAGTAATCTCTATCATATTACAGAAGAAGATATAGAGTTGCTTGAGATGGAAAGATTACCATCTACACTTTGTGAGGCTGTCGATGCCTTTTCACAGAGTCAATTGATGAAAGAAGCAATAGGCAAGCATGCCTATAAACGTTTTAAAGAAGCCGCAATGTATGAATGGAATGAGTACTCAAAGCATGTGTCACAGTGGGAATTAGATCGTTATTTGAGAAAGTTTTAAGCCCTCATGAAGGCTATTCGCTCAAAAATCGTTGTAGCTGAACAAAACACTACTGTGAGGACTCAAATTTGTACATGGCTGATGCAAGAAGGATATGCGGTCTTTGAAGCTAAAGATCCATATAAAGTGCTTCGTTTAGCACGTCAAGTCCTGCCTGACCTGATTTTGCTAGATGTTGCACTAAGGGGGATTAATACAAAACAAATGATTCATATCATCGAGGTCGATCATTTATCAAAAGTTATACCCATGACGGATTCTGTAAATGATGATTTTAAACACCTACTTTCTCAAACCATACTCGGTGGATATATGAAAAAACCTTTGGATCGAAATCACTTTTTAACTGTAATCGCGACTGCCTTATCGCAAATTAGGGAAGAAAAGAAAGTTTTGGCTATTCAAGAGCGGGAAAAAAAGGATATGCCAAAAGAAGATGTGATTCAAAGTGCAAAAAAAATACTCATGGAAAAATGGCAGCTCAATGAAGAGCAAGCTTATAACTACATGAGGAAAAAAAGCATGGATCATTCTGTGAAAATGGATGCCATTGCAAAAGCTGTTCTCAAGAAATACTCAGAAAAGTCCTGACATCCTTACTGAGTGTGACTTAAGACGGTTCAAATTAACTGAAACTCATAACTCATAACTTGATACACTTGATATAATAAAACCTCAAAATAGATACAACTGAAATTCAAACTCTTCAAAGAGATGGAAACATCTTACTCCTTAAATTATATATTATAAATGAAAACATTCTAAGATCAGAACCCTGACACCCTGATTTTAGGATGTTTTTTTTATAATCTTAAATACTTTGATTTAGGGATTGACTCTCCAGCGCAGTGGAGGGTATAAACTATACATAAGCGGAGATAAAAAAAGAATGAATAGAACAGGAGAAATGGAGGTTGGAACATAATGAAAATCATTGATCGCTTTAAAACATTAGGAGGACATCACTGTATTACAAATTCCTTAAAACAAATTTTTACTTATTATGGTTGTCCTTTATCTGAAGAAATGATATTTGGGATTGGCTCAGGTCTTGGATTTGCATATGTAAATTTGGCAAATGCGCCAATGATATCGGGTCGGATAAAACCGTTTGAATTTGAAGAAAATATTGCTAAAGCACTCAGAATTGGTATAAAAATAAAAAGCGCTAAAAATGTGGCTATCGCTATGGAAAAAGTGAAGCAAAATATAGATCATAATAGACCTGTAATGCTCTATGTGGATATGGTGTATTTGAAATATATGAATCTTGATGAAAACAGTCATTTTGGAGGACATTCAATCATAATATTTGGATATGATGATGAGAAAAGTGTTTTTTATGTTTCTGACAGGGATAATGAGGACTTTAAAATTAGTACGCCCAAAGGTGAGATCGGAGAAAACTATCATTTGGTGCCCTATGCTGAAATGAAAGAAGCCAGAAGCTCAAATTTTAGACCTTTTCCGCCAAACAATAATTGGATCGAATTTGATTTTTCAGAAATACAGGCAATAGGACCTGCCATTTTGAAAGCGTCTATAAAGAAAAATCTGAATGAAATGTTAAATCCACCTGCTCAATTGCTTGGTATAAATGGGATCAGAAAATTTGCAAAGGCACTAAAAAAATGGCATATATTTTCGTTAGAGCAGTTTAAACTTGCAGGATGTACAAATTATTATATGATAGATAAAGATGGGGGAACTGGTGGGGGTGCTTTTAGAATTATGTATGGGCATTTTTTAATAGAAGCCTCTAAAGTAATATCAGAGCTTGAAAACCAGGGAGAGGCGTATATAGAGATTGGAACTCTGTGGGAAGCTATTGCAGTAAAAATGCTGCATATTTATGAACATGGAGAAGTCAGTATCCTTGAAGAAATGTCAGAAGACATATTAAAAATTGCCAGCAGAGAAGAGCTGGTTATGCAAAATATTTTGTCGGAGTTGAAAGTATGAACTCATTTGTGACAAGGGGGGCTTTGATGTATAGGATAGGAGAATTTTCAAAAATCACATTTTTATCCGTGAAAACGCTAAGATATTATAATGAAATTGGTCTATTAATACCTGCAAAGATTGATGAGGATACAGGTTATCGATATTATGATGATGAAAATTTTCAAAAATCTATGGTGATTAAGACTTTAAGACGGTTTAATTTTTCGATACAAGAACTACTTGAAGTGGTTCCTAGGATCGATCACGCGGATGACTTAGCAGATTTTTTGCTTGAAAAACATGAACAACTTGAAACTCAAGTCGCTATGATCAAAAAGGATCAAAGGGCGCTTATAAAAGAAGTGAATTACATGAAGGCGGTTAAATTTATGTCAAAATCATATGAAGTAGAACAGGTTGATATTGCAGAGGTAAAAGTAGCTTATTTAAGGTATAAGGGTCGTTATGAGGATTTGGGCATATACATCAGTCAATTGTATAAGGCTGTGGGAATGCATGCGGAGGGTGCCCCTTTTTCACTTTATTACGATGAAGATTACATGGAAGAGGGTGCCGATATTGAAGTGGCAGTTCCAGTTAAGAAAGCAGTCGAAAAGGGCGAAGTCAAAACGCGTACATTGCCAGCGATCAAGTGTGTAAAGTATGTCCATGTGGGTCCTTATGAACACATTTCGAACAGTTATAAAATCATCACAGATTATATAAAAGCGCATCATCTTGAAAGTTATACGCCAAGCAGAGAAATTTACTTAAAAGGTCCAGGTATGCTCATGAAAGGCAATCCTGAAAAGTATGAAACTGAAATTTTGATACCGATTAGGGCCTTTGATTCAAACTAAAATTTTGTTATGATCATATAAGAGCAAAAGATTATGAAACTGGGAGAGGTTAATGATGATTATAGTAGCACAAGATGGAACTGGTGATTATAGCACGATTATGGGGGCGGTTGATTCTATATGCCCTATATCCAATGCGCTTAAAAATGACGAAGCGCTTGAACCCATAACGATTTTTATAAAAAATGGCATCTATAAAGAGAAGATCGAAATCGTTGATAAAAATATCAACCTTATAGGTGAATCTAAAGCAAACACGCGGATTACATTTGATGATCATGCTTTTAAAATCATAGAAAATGAGGAACAGATGAAGACGTTTAGAAGTTATACTTTTTTTGTGAGCTCAGATTATTTTTCAGCTGAAAATATGATCATAGAAAATGCCTCTGGTCCAGGAGAACGCGTTGGACAAGCCATAGCGCTGTATGTGGATTGTAAAGTGGCGTATTTTAATAATTGTTGTCTCAAAGGGCATCAAGATACGCTGTTCATTGGGCCATTACCATCGGCTCCTAGGATTCCAAATTCTTTTACAGGTCCTAAAGAGCATTCGGAGCGTAAACCCACCTATTCTAGATTTACGGCATGTGAAATACAAGGCGATATTGATTTTATCTTTGGAAGTGGCAGGGCAGATTTTTATCATTGCGATCTCATATCAAATGATAGAGGTGAGGAGATCAATGGCTATATCACAGCGGCTTCTACACCAGAATATGCGGCTGAGGGCTTTATCTTTTATAAGTGCAATTTGATCAGTACAGCCAAAGAAAATTCTGTTTTTTTAGGGCGGCCATGGCGGCCTTTTGCAAAGGTCAAGTTTATAGAGTGTCAAATGGGACCTCATATTCATAAACAAGGCTGGGATCTTTGGGGCAACTCAGAAAATGCAGAGACTGTAACCTTTGCAGAAATGCGCAATGAAGGCTTGGGTGCGCGTCGTGATGAGCGGCTTGAGTGTGTTTTAAAGCGTTAAATTGGGCTTATGGGCATAGTGATAACCTCGTATGATCTTGAATGTTTCAAGGATTATGCGAGGTTATTTAATTAATCCTAAATAAGCGGAACAATAAACTTACATAGTCTTTACATTGAGCTAATACTTTAACACTTCAAATAATCTATAATCCTTGTATAACGTATACAAAGGAGATCTATATGAATTTACGGAAAAGGATTGCAGTATTGTGCTTAGTTTTAATGGTAGCATTGAGCACATTTGGGGTGAACGACATTGTGATGGCAACAGATGACAGTAGTATATTTATAGAGAAAGATAAAGAATGGAAATATCTTGATAATGGGATAGATCTAGGAACGACATGGCGAGAAGTTGATTTTGATGATTCAACGTGGAAAGTGGGAAAAGCACCACTGGGTTATGGCGATGATTTTTCGGAAACAGATCCGACCTTACCTCTTGCAACAAAAGTGAGTTTTGGAGATAAAGCAGAAGAAAAGTATATGACCACTTACCTTAGAGGGATTGCAGAGATTGATCAGATCGAAAAGTATTCTGCTGTTGAAGTCTATATACATGTAGATGATTCAGCTGTGGTTTATGTGAATGGGATCGAAGCTTTTAGACGTGGTATAGATGAAACTGAAAAAGTGGTATACAGTACAACTGGTAAATTTAAGCCTAAAGAAGAAATCTTGACAATACCGATTTCTGCTTTTAAAAAAGGTCAGAATTCAGTTGCAGTTGAAGTTCATCAAGATGGTGGAGACAGTTCAGACCTCTGGTTTGAAATGTCTATGAAAGGTGTTCAGGCTGATAAAACGATATTAGAGAAAGATGCAGAATGGCTGTACTTAGATAACGGTAAAGATTTAGGTAAAGATTGGACTGTGGAAGGCTATGATGAATCTTCTTGGAAAACAGGGAAATCGCCTTTTGGCTATGGCGATGATTTTTCGGAAACAGATCCAACATTACCTCTTGCAACGCAAGTGGGATATGGTACTGATGCAGAAAATAAGCATATGACGACTTACTTTAGAAAAACAATAGATGTAGGTGTAATCTCGGGTTATTCTGCTCTTGAAACTTACATTCACGTAGATGACGGTGCTGTGGTCTATGTAAATGGAAAAGAACTGTTTCGAAAGGGAATAGATGAAAATGTAGCTGTTGAATACGGCACAAAAGCAAAGTTTAAACCCAAGGAAGAAACTTTAAAAATACCTGTTTCTGCATTAAAAGATGGCAAAAATACCATAGCGGTTGAAGTCCATCAAGATGGTGGTGATAGTTCAGATCTTTGGTTTGAAATGTCAATAAAAGCTTTATCAGGTGCTTCTGCAAGTGAGAAAGAAATCGTTGTACCTGATCCCAATGCTGTTAAAGGGGAGGTTCAAAAAGTTACGGTGACGTTTTTGGGGGATACAACATCTGCAAAAGGGTTTACATGGTATACGACTTTAGCCTCTGCAAATAGTGATGTGCAAGTCGTAGAGCAAACAAGTGGACAGCCAGATTTTCAAAAAGCATTAAAATTCAAAGGGGATTACACCGTTTCTACACATGCGCCTAATTTTCCATTGGAAGTTGTTCATAAGGCAAACGTAACGGGTCTTAAAGCAAGCACAACTTACGCTTATAGAGTTGGCGACGAATCCCTTAATTTGTGGAGTGATATTGGCACTTTTGAGACCGCTGCATCAACAGGTTCTTTTACATTTATCGATATTGCGGATACTCAGGCAAAATCTGAAGATGAGAGTATTCTATCTGGCGAAACGATTAAAAAGGCATTTGAAACGGTTAAAGATGCAAAATTCATTGCGATCAATGGTGACATTGTAGATACTGGATTAAATGAAGTGCAGTGGGATAATATTTTTAAGTATACAAAAGATAGTTTTATGAATACGACAATCTTACCTGTGGCAGGAAACCATGAAGAACAAAAAAATTCTTTTATTGAACATTTTAATGTCCCATCGCCTATTGGAGCTTCAACAGAAACCGGTGCTTATTATTCTGTAGATTATGCAGGGACTCATTTCATCATCTTGAACACAAATGAAGATTCAAAAGAATTTGCAGATTTGACCCCCTCACAAGTAGACTGGTTAAAATTGGACGCTAAAGCGGCGAAAGCAGCTGGTGCTAAGTGGATTATTTTAATTATGCACAAAGGACCATATACCACATCAAACCATGCTTCTGATGATGACATCATGGACGAAAACGGTGTGAGGACGTTAATTGCACCACTTCTTGCAGAATTAGACGTTGACTTTGTGTTGCAAGGGCATGATCATATTTATGCGCGAACATTGCCAATCGCCGATGGCAAGGCTGTCACATCAACCGTGAGCAAAAGAAGTTTAAATGGGAAGACAATCGATTATTACAATCAACCTGATGGTACGATCTATATGATTCCAGCAACGGCGGGACCTAAAGTTTATTATAAAAACAAAGAGTTGGATTCAACTTATTACGATTTATTTGCATTGGCAGATGAAAATCATGCAGCGACATATGGACCCGATGCAAGTGATTCGAGTAGACCAGTGCGTGGTCAAATTCAAAACTTTGTGGGCATAACGGTAGATGCTGATCAATTGACAGCAGTTGTCTATGAAATTGATCAAAGTAAAAATGAAGGCAAGCCTTATATTGTAGATCAATTTGGGATTTCTAAGGCATCTGTGACAAGTCAAACAACATATACAGTTGTGCCAGGAGATGCACTGTGGAAAATTGCCAAGAGATATGGCACAACAGTTGAAGCTCTTTTTAAAGCCAATATGGATCGCGTTAAAAATCCTAACCTAATTCAAGTAGGACAGAGTCTTGTGCTGCCAAACTAATTTATTGAAGCCAATTTAACAAAAACACAAAAAACCTATCTATGATAACAAGAACTGTAAATCGTTCTGTGTTATAAAAGATAGGTTCTTTTTTTATTCTACGACATAAATAACGATTTCTGCGGATTCGGTTTTGGGGGATGGATTTTCTGGTGTGGCGTATGCGCCAATTGTGGCAGTCAATGTGACTTTACCTGGGCTTACCCCTTGAACAAATACATATTTATCTGCAGTGACAATAAACCTTTCTGTGACGCCTAAAGAAGCAGAAGTATTGGTATAGCCAGATATAACAGTCCCAGAAATTTGGGCAATGGCCGTGTTGCTTATTCCCCAGCGTGGGTAGATATCATTAAACTCAGTGTTAGCTTCAGGGATGATTGCCGTGATCTGAACAAGTTCGCCAACGGATAAATAGAGCGGACCTTGCTTGTCAAGTTGTAATACGTGAGTACTGCCAGTATTAACCTGTGGAACGGGTGTCGCTAGATTATCTTTAAATTGCTCATAAGCATTATACATCATAATGATGGCCATCTCCTTGGTGACCTTGCCTTGTGGATCCAGAATATCGCCGTTTCCATTAATGATGCCATAGCTGTTTAAAATGCGTACGCTATCTTTTGCCCATGAAGATATCGCATTGACATCCGCATATGACTTTTGAAAATTGACATTTGAATCATATTGTCTTCCCGAAGCATTTAATGCTTTGATAATCATGACGCAAAGTTGTTCTCTTGTGATGGAATTGTGAGGACTAAACATTGTAGGTCCTGTTCCACTGATAATGCCTGCGTTGTAAGCTTTCACCACATCTGGATTTTCAGTGTCTTCAAAGGGGTTATTCTGAACAGAGTGTTTTCCCCCAAGTTTGTCATACATTACAACAACTAATTCACCAAATTCTTCTCTTGTGGTGTAATCTTTAAAATCTGAAGTTGTCATTTTAGACGTTTCTAAACCACTTTGAATTGATTTTTGGATAAGTGCCATTGCCCATGAACTTGCTGATTGAATCGCTGGTGTGACTGGCGATTTTGTTTCTTCAGGTTTAGGACTGTTTTGTGTTTCAAAAGGTTCTATATAGAGCGCGTAAATCTCCATGTAATTTTGATCGTTTCCGTAGTTGTCTCCAAAGGTGAAATATAGGGCCTGTTTTTCTTGAATGGCTTGTTTTGCCACATCGGTTAATTCGCCGTTATGCTCATAAACTAAAGTGGCTTGATCCCTGCCGTAGTAATTGCCGGTCGTCATTTTAACATCATAAGTCGTATCCGTTAGTGTCATCACTTTGTAAAGCACGGTACCACTTGGAACGACTTTGCTACCAAGCCAACTATGATGTGTGGTTACAGGTTCGCCGCTGGGTAGATTTTCAACGACAAGCCCCATATAACTGGCATAAGAATTTCCATAGATTGCAAAGCTTCCGTATATTTTTGTATTTTTGAGATCAAACTGATCTACCGTTCGCACTGCATTGCCATCTCTTCTGCCGTCAACGATGCGCCCATTTGTAAAAGTGCCACCCTTTAATGTTAAAGTACCTTGCTCATTTGAAATAACGCCATCAAAATAAGGCATTTGTTTCATGGAATAGCCACTTAGAGTATAAGTTGTAGATGTCGGTGTTGGAGTAGGTGCTGGTGCTGGTGCTGGTGCTGGTGCTGGTGCTGGTGTCGGTACTGAGGGTACGTTTGGAGGCGCAATAAGGGGAGGATCTGGAGTATTATCAATACCGAGACTTACAAAGGGAACGCCGTTTAACTGAGCGTAACTTTCTGCAGTAGAAGTCGTATAACCATATAGTGTGACTGGCGAGTTGTAGAAAGCATCGCCCATGCTGCCGCCACCAATCTTGTTATCGGAAAAAATCACTGCATTACTGTTTGAAATTGTGGCGCTTTTTAAACTAGAACAATTTGAAAATGACGAAATTCCAATTAATTCAACGCTTTCTGGAAATAATATATCGATCAGACGATCACACTGATAGAAAGCTGAATTATTGATCTGTGTAAGGCCTTCACCTAAATGTAATTCAGATAATTGATCACAGTCTTGAAAGGCCATATCTTCAATGATTTTCACATTGCCAGGAATCACAATTTTCGTCAGCCCATCACAGTTGTTAAATGCCCCTTTTTTAATGGTGGTCACATGGCTTGGAATATCGATGGTCTTTAGATTTTTGCAACCAGAAAAAGCGTTAGAAGAGATCATCGTAAGCCCTTTTCCCCATTGGAAATCAGCGAGGTTCGTACAGATGCTAAAGACAGAATCTCCCATGTCTGTAACACTATCTGGAATTGAAATATGCTTTAATTGCTCGCATTGATAAAACGCTCTTGAGCCTATTTTTGAAATGTTATGACCTAATATGACACTTTCTAGATTACTGCAGTGCATGAACGCATCCACACCGATGCTTGTAATCTCATCTGAAATAATAAGGCTTCTTAAATTGTCACAGTTGTAGAAAGCTTTGTCTCCAATAGTACTCACCTTAGCTCCAAAATGAATACTGCTTAGTCCTGACCCATAAAAGGCCATCTCATCAATGGTGGTAATTTGATCCCCCAAATGAATACTGTTTAGAGTTTGCTTTTTATGAAATGGACTTGTTGCAATTCTATTGACGTGATACTGTTTTCCGTTGAAAGTAATTTGACTTGGAATTGTGATATCTTTCAGACTGCCATCGTATCCTGTAACAGTTACTGTTTCTTGATCAGGATTTATGGTGTAACTCAGTGGACCTTCATTAAATGTGCCAGTGTTCGCATAGACGATAGAAGTAGAGATCATCATAAAGAGTAGAGCCATAGTGATTACTTTCATAAAATATGAATTCAAAATTACATCCCTCCCTTGGATTTTGACTGTTGGACATGGTATTACCCCCTTTTATTTTATTACATTCATGAAAGAAAATAAATCACCCCTAAGGGGTGATTTAAGGTTTGAGCTCATTCAACTTTT
The DNA here is from genome assembly GCF_001748365.1 of Fusibacter sp. 3D3. Lineage (GTDB taxonomy): Bacteria > Bacillota > Clostridia > Peptostreptococcales > Acidaminobacteraceae > Fusibacter_A. Next base: position 25,128 of record NZ_BDHH01000019.1, read on the forward strand.
AGATTGTTTTCGTATTTTTCAATTAATTCTTTTTTATTGCTGACATTTGTTTTTGCATAAATGTTTTTTGCATGTGTTTTTAAAGTGTTTTCTGAAATAAATATTTTTTCAGCAATATCCTTATTTTTCAATCCATCCAGCATGAGGAGAACAATTTCTCGCTCCCTTTCTGTTAAAACATTGAAATAATCTTCGTTGAGCCATTGGTTTTTTCGAAATTGTTTTAGTAAAGACAATAATTGCTGATGAAGGGCATTATAAAGCGGTAGTGCAAGAAAAATACACATCGTACAGAGCGCTACAGCGATGTATATGCTTTGCCAATTATCTCTAAAAATCATAGCCAATACATTTCCAAGAAAAACAGCTAACAGATTGGATCCCATAACGGGAAAAAACACTTTAAAAGGCTCATTGAACAAGTAACTTATTTTAGCAACAAGAGTCCATAAAATAATATCTAAGAATAAATAACCTGAAGTGGTGATAAGATATGAGAGAGTGGGTATATTATTAAAAACAATGAGCATAAGGAATCCCATGCCGATAATAATGATGGAGAGTGTGGTGAAAAAGGGGTTGTCCAAATAGCGATTTCCAAAGAATATGAGTAAGATGAAGAGGCCGTAGAGTAAACCTTCGATGATATATATATATCTAAAGGTCTTCACGGTGAGCTCCACGAGTAGAGTTTGGCTTAGGCCACCTCCGACATTGGTAAAGAATACAGTCAGACAAAGTAATAAAACTAACTTAAGGTCAATGGAGGTGTTGATAGATTCATCAGAATTTATTTTGACGAGTCCTATTTTAAGGGTGTAAATATAAGCGAATATTAGACAAAAGAATACGAAAAAGAGACCAAGTTCACCATGACTAAGGATGCTTAAAGTGCCATTAAATGAAATGCAAATTCGACTCAGACAGATCGTAGCTGCCATCACAACAAACATATTTGAAAATTCTATAACCTGAATAAACAATACGCCCCAGCCGGCGATGAATATAACACTGAAGAGCCCCAAAACGCCTGAAAGAATATAGATTACAAGGATGGGTAGATGCGTTTCACTTAAATAAAGCAACGCCGTTGTGCCAATCATTGAAACGGATAAGCCATATTTCATCATGAGGACGGCTGTATGCTTTTTCCAAGGTAAAACCGCAAAACAATAACAGGCAATAGCAGGGACGATAATGTATACCATGGCCAGTACTGTAATGTTTATATTTTTAAACACAAAAGATAATAAACTGCCGTTATATAAAAAGGACAATAACCAAGATAAGAATAGGCCATATGAAAAAATGAGATACGATGCTTTTCGAGTGATCAAAACAGTTTCACTCCCTTCGATGCGTATCAAAGCGTATACTCAGTCCGCTTCGCTACCTTCGTAACACTTGCACAATCCTATCGGATTGCATTCAGTGGGCGTTTCTGAATTAGGAAGATGAACCCCCACTTTGAGAAGCGGGGGTTCATCTCCTCAAGGGTTATATCAAAAAATATATCATAGAATTTAAGTATAATCAATAAGGTGTGCTACATCTTGATGAGTATATCATAAAATAAAAATTTTGCAGCTGAACTTGTTCTGGAGTGGGTATACTAAAATTATGATCATCCAGAAAAAATAGGCGCCAATATCAGCCTTACTAAGTGAAGGTTGAAAATAATAGGAGACTTGTCATATGGGATCCCAAAGTGAATTAGAGTCCATAAAAAGAACCTTAAAAAAGATTAAAATGATGAATTATATAATTTTTTTCATGCTACTGGTTCTTATCCTTTTGGGTGTTAAAGATAGGAGCAAACCCTCAACCATACCAGAAGAAGTTGTTGTGCAAAAAGAGCTTCCCGCAATCATTGTTGGCGATGACATTAATAATCTATTAGAAGATATTCAGAAGACCATCAATTTAATGGATTCTAAACGCGTTTATGAATTGTTAGGAGATTATGCCCAGTCTTTTATGACTGAACAAGATATCCAAAAGCGCATTTCAGATGTTCAATATTATGGCGATATTTTGAAAATAGCATATTCACACTATCAATATCTAGGCATGCAAGATGATGCAGACTGGTTCCTCTTAAAATGTGTTGTCAGATTTGAAAATGGCAATGGTACAATGGGTTTATACATCAGAATTTATGGTGATACGTGGGAATTTTCAGGATTGTCGATCGATATCGAGGCGATTGAAAGCACATATTAATATATGAGTTTACCGCATGGAGTCATGGGTATAAGTTTGTAGTATAAGGGGTTATTAATATTCAAATAAAAAGGGGATGAGCTTATGCAAAAGTTAAGAACTAAAATTCTGGCAATACTAGTTCCAATCATTATAGTATCATTGCTTGCTTCATCAGGGATTGTCTATCAAATTTCTAAAACAAAGGTAAAAGAGCATATTATGAAACAAAATGAAAACCAAGCCCACCTTTTAGCGAATGAAACAGGGCTATGGTTGGGCAAATTTTACACCTTAATAGATATGAACTCAAAAACAGATCACAAGATCTCCATAACGAATAGTGATAGAATTGAGTTTATGAGTGAAATGATGAAAATCGATTCAGCAGTCACAGACATATATATGGGGCTCACAGATGGCACAATGCTTGATGGTAGTGGTTGGGTTCCATCTGCAGATTATGATCCGCGCATTAGACCGTGGTATACAGATGCTCTAAAAAACAATGCAAGTGCTTATGGTGATCCATATCTAGATATGGTTACGAATAAAATGGTAACTTCTGTGGGGGCACCTGTTTTGGATAAGAATGGCAATTTCAAAGGTGTGCTAGCCGCAGATGTTCAACTTGATGTGATTTCGGATAAGATCAATCAAGTCAAAGTGGGTGAAGACGGTTATGCTTTTATCATAACAAATGGTGGCATTATTGTGGCGCATCCCGTTGCCGAAATGATTTCAAAGAATGGTTTTACAGATGTTAATGGTGATCTCAAACAATTAACAGAATATGTAACCCAAAACGCATCAGGTTCTTATGAGTATAAATATGAAGGCTCTGCTAAAATTGCAACAGTTGCATCCATCCCTAACACAACTTGGAAGATTGTTGTTACAATCCCAAAGGCTGAATTAACAAAAGAACTGGACAGTCTGTTGGTTGTAATTTTAGTAATAACGTTCCTATTTGTTGCGATTGCAACGATGGCAGTTGTTATTATTACAAATAAGATTACAAATCCGGTGGTTAAGCTCAACAGCGCAACACACTTACTAGCAGAGGGCGATTTGACACAGAAAGCTGATATCAAGGATAATACGGAGATCGGGCAATTGGCAAATAGTTTTAACCTTATGGCGGACAATTTAAGAAATCTAGTGGGTGGTATAAGAAGCCTATCAACAGATGTACATTCAGTATCCAATAAAATGAGTCAAGCTTCTGAAAAAACAGAAGAAATTGCAGTTCAAATATCACATGCAATATATGATCTCGCTAAGGGTGCAGAACAGCAGTCTGATGGTGTCAACATGAGTGTCAATAAAATCAACTCTATGACAGATACGATAGAGAATATATCTGGGAGCATACAGAATGTTTATCAGGTCACTGAATCAATTGCAGAGCTCATTGATCGAGGGGAAAAGGCAATTGTGATTCAAAATCAGAGTATGCTAGAAAATACGAAGGCAACCGATAGTGTAAATGATGCGATCAAGATGTTAGATGTTAAAACTAAAGAGATTGATCAAATTGTCAGCGTGATCGATGGCATAGCGTCTCAAACCAATTTGCTTGCATTAAATGCTTCTATTGAAGCCGCACGTGCGGGTGAACAAGGACGAGGTTTCGCAGTTGTTGCTGATGAAATACGAAAACTTGCGGAACAATCTTCTCAATCCACAGGCAAAATTAATGAATCTATCAAAGAAATCATTAATAGAACCAAAATTGCTGTAGATCAGGCTAAAATTGCAGAAGACGCAGTAAAAGAGCAAGAAAAATCGGTCGAACAAGTCGCTTTAATCTTTACTTCTGTAAACAACTCTGTTCAAGAAATGAAAGTTAAATTTGACGATGTTAAAAATAAAAATGAAGGCATACACCGAGAAGCTAGTGAAATCAGAAGTGCAATTAATGATATTTCAAATGTAATTGAAATGAATTCTGCAGGTTCAGAAGAAGTTGCTGCATCCACAGAGCAACAAGTGATGACCTTACAGACCGTTACTCAATTGGCAGTTGAAGTTGAAGAATTGGCGAATAAGCTCAAAATTGAAATTGAGCGATTTAAAATTTAAAGCTTGGCAATAATTTAAAATCACAAGGGTCTCTCAAATGACAGAGAGATCACTGTGATTTTTTTGTGTTTTAAAACGCATTGTTAGGTTGAATTGACAAATCGATGAAGTGATAACAAAGTTGACATCGTTATAAAGTTGTGTTGTTATTAGTTCGTACCCGAACGAACTGAATGGAGGTTTTATGGAAAGCCCGTGTTTGTTAAGCAAAATAAATGAAATTAACTCAATATCCATTTCTTTTATCAAAAAAAAAATTAAAGCAATGAACTTACCGATTCTTGTAAATCATATGCCGCTATTTTATATCCTCTCGGTTGATGGCAAACCCATGTATTTCACTGAAATTATGACGCAGTGGGGGATTTCGAAATCATCCTTATCGGATATTTTGGCTAAATATGAAAATTTAGGATTGATTGATAAGTTATATTGTAAGGACGATAAGCGCAGTATTTATGTCTACCTTAAGCCAGAAGCTATGTACATTGTAGAGGCGCTTAAAGCAATAGAAAAAGAATTTATGGAAAAAATGTTAAAAAACATGGATGCTAAAGAAACAGACAAGTTAACGCAACAGTTAGAGCAAGTATTGTTAAATCTACAGACGATTAAGTCGCTTTAGGCAGTAAAGGAGAAAAATCATGAAAATAGAAGTATGGTCAGATTATGTATGCCCGTTTTGTTACATTGGGAAAAGAAGAATGGAAGAAGCGCTCAATCAATTGGACTTTAAATCTGAGATCACAGTAGAATTTAAAAGTTTTGAACTTGATCCCAATGCGCCCAAAGCATATGATGCTAATATTCACGAGCTCATTGCTAAAAAATATGGTATTCCAGTGCGTCAAGCAAAGGCCAGTAACGAACAAATCGTTGCTCAAGCTAAAGGAATGGGTTTAAATTATGATTTTGATGCAATGAAGCCAACAAACACTTTTGATGCGCACAGGTTGGCACACTATGCACATGCCGAGGGCAAACAAGATAAACTATCAGAAAGGCTTTTAAGTGCTTATTTCACTGAAGGAAAAGACCTATCTGACCATGAGGTTCTAGCCGTTTTGGCAAAAGAAGTAGGGTTAGATTATTATAAAGTGATCAAAGTTTTAGGGTCAGATCAATACAAGAATGAAGTTCGAAAAGACGAATCGGATGCGAGAAAACTCAATATAAGTGGTGTGCCCTACTTTGTAATCAATGGTAATTATGCAATATCAGGTGCACAACCGACGGATGTCTTTTTGCAGCGTCTAAATAAAATTAAAACAGATGAAATAAAATCTAAATTAGAAGAAACGCATGCTTCAAGTGATGCATCAGCGGGTATTTGTGTGGATGGGCAGTGCAAAATTTAAGATATACAGACAGGAGGGAATGCATGCAAATCGCATTGAAAGGATTGGTTTTACTAATCGCTATAGAGCATTTATTTATATTGTGGATTGAAATGTTTGCATGGACGACTAAAGGCATAAAAATTGTAAAAGGTGCTGATCGGCGTTTTATGGAAATGACAAAAGGCATGGCTGCAAATCAAGGTCTATATAATGGATTTTTATCAGCTGGTCTGATTTGGTCACTTTTGATTACGGATATGATATGGTCTTATAATGTCGCTTTTTTCTTTTTAGGTTGTGTGATCGTGGCGGGAACCTTTGGAGCCTTATCATCGTCAAAAGCTATATTTATTAAACAAGCATTGCCTGCTATTTTGGTAACGATGACACTTTTGATTTTTAGATAGACATTTAAATGGGCACAATTCACATGGGTTTATAAGGAGATAAATTCTGTGAATAGCGCTCATTTTCTAATTTTAATTAGAGCATAGAATTTAATGCGTTATTTTGATATAATTATTTTCTACATATAGCGCATCTAAAGGAGACAGAATTTATGAAACAAGCGATCGTACACATTGCTCTGCTGGTCAAAGATTATGATGAAGCCATTAAGTTTTACACTCAAATACTCAAATTCGAGCTCATAGAGGATACTTATCAACCGGAGCAGGATAAGAGATGGGTAGTTGTTGCGCCGCCTGGATCAAAAGAAACGACGATTTTACTTGCAAAGGCATCCAAAGAAGAACAAGTCCCTTTCATAGGGAATCAAACAGGTGGTAGAGTTTTTCTGTTTTTAAACACGGATGACTTTTGGCGAGATTATAATGACTTGATCCAGAAAAACGTCGAATTTGTCCGTGCACCTAAACAGGCAGATTACGGCATGGTGGCTGTATTTAAGGATTTGTATGGGAACCAATGGGATTTGTTACAGCTTAATAAAGATCACCTGATTGCAAAGAGGATGGTGTAGCGTCATGCAGAAAAGCGCGTATTATAGACAGTATAGAAGCGATATAGAAGTTAAGTAAAAATGGAGGTTTTTGTGAAGAGTTATTTTATAGATGATAATGGCGTCAAAATTCATGTTTTAGAAGAGGGCAGTGTCTCAGTGGATACACCTACTTTACTTGTAGTTTGCGGTATATGGGAACCTGCTGAACGTGCAATACCTGTCTTGTCAGGATTATCTTCTCATGTGGTGAGCTTTAGTTTTAGAGGACGAGGCTTAAGTTCTACACCAGAGTTTGGTTATGATCTTGAAGAACATCTTTCAGATATTGAGGCTGTTGTGGATGCACTTAAACTAGAAAAGTATTGTATCCTTGGATTCTCAAGAGGGGCATCCTATGCATGGGGATGGACAGTGAAACATCATAATGAAATGTCTGGATTAATCATAGTGGATCAACCGCCGATACATAGGGCTATGCATGCGGATGCAGTGCCGTACTGGATGGGTATGGTTTATCAAGGCGTACCACTTCTCAACTATATGAGGCAAGAAGCGGTAGAGGGTTTGGCTAGAGAAGCCAGAACGGTAGAATTTGCGGATCAATTATGTGATATCAACATACCTGTAAGGGTGTTTTATGGTGCAGATCAAAGCAATAAAATACCCTCTAATCTTGAACGAGAGGATATTGACCTCTATGAAAGTGCATTAACTTATTTTTCAAAAGTTGAGTTTTCAAAATCAGGACATATGATCCCTGATGATGAACCAGAGCGCTATATTGAAGAGGTTAAATTGTTTTTAGGAGCAATTCAATAATGGGAGGTAGAAATATGCTGATAATCAATAAATTGGAACACCTTCAAACCGATTCACTCGCCCATTTTGGCTTTAATGGATTTAAGACCAACACGATCATGAAAATTGAACGCCAAGTAGATAAGGCGCACATGATTATAAACCTAGAACCTGAAAAATTGGCGAAAACCTATGTGAAAGAATGGCAAGTTTCAGAAGGCGCCTTAAATTTTTTTAATGAAGTCATTAAACTAGACTTGTCTTTTGGTGCGTATCTGGATCAAGAATTAGTTGGCATCATCATATGCAATGAAATTAAGTGGAATAATTCACTATGGATTGAAAATATAAGGGTTTCAAGTGCTCATAGAGGTATGGGGATTGGGAAAGCATTAATGGATCATGTGATTCATCTAGCGACTTTAAAAAACTTTAGACTGATCGGTCTTGAGACACAGAATACGAATTATCCAGCCATTGAATTTTATAAAAAGCACAATTTTGTAATTGATGGTGTAGATTTTTCTCATTATCCAAGCATATCAGGTCGGTCGGGAGATATTGCAGTCTTTATGAAATATCATTTATTATGAGGAGAAACAAATGATTGGAAAACTTATTTTAACGATTTTAGTGGCAATGACTATTAACATGAGCGCGGATAAACCCGTAGAGACAAACTTTTGGGAAAGCGATGAGACAGCTTCCGAAACGATCTCTGCCGAGGCTGATCTTGGAGACGCAGCATCGGATTTGCTTTTTAACCTTGCTATAGAGGGTGCTGATTGGGTAGGTGCAGCTACGTCTGAGACAGAAATCCAAGAAGCTCTAACTGAAATTACATTATATGAAGATCTTGAAATTCAATATGCATACTACGGAAGTGCAGAAGGTGCGTTTTATATATATCCTAGTATGGAACTCCCAGAAGACTATGATTTTAGAGAAAGACCGCCTTATCTAAACACAATGGCGGAAGAAATATATTATGCAGAGCCATATACGGATGCAATAACCAATAGGCAAATTCAGACCATTGGCATCACCGTATACGATGAAAATGGTATAATCGGAGTGTTGGGAATAGACGCCTATATAGATTAATGAATCCATTAAAAAATACGCTTGTGTCACGGATGTGATATAGGGGTATTCTTTTTTATAGGCGAAGTTATAAACGCTTAGGGTGTTAATGCAAAACTGACTTTTGACATCCCAACCATAAATATAATATAGAAATAATAAGAATTGGACCTTAGGTCTTGTTTACTTCATATTTTATTTTTGTTAGTATAATAATATGTACATGGATAAAATCAGATAGAGTTGAAGGAGGAAAAAATGCAATACAAAGCGATATTGTTTGATTTAGATGGCACTATAAGTGATTCAAAGAGTGGCATTACAAAAGCGGTTCAATATGCCTTAAAGCAATTTGATATCAATGAACCTCTAGAATCTCTTGAAAAATTTGTTGGTCCACCTCTTCAAGAATCTTTTGAGCAATATTATGAGTTTAACTCAGATACAGTAAATGAAGCCGTGACTCATTACAGAACTTATTTTACAGAATTCGGAATTTATGATAATGCGCCTTATGAGGGTGTTTTGGAAATGCTTAAAAAACTCCACATGACAGGTACACCACTCTATATTGCAACTTCAAAACCTACAGTTTATGCCAGGAAGATTTTAGAAAAGGATTTGTTAGCCCCCTATTTTAAAGAAATTGTAGGCAGTGAACTAGATGGCACTAGAAGCCAAAAACGAGAAGTAATAGCGTATTTGATGGCTATAGAAACTTTAAAAGCAGAAGAGATTCTCATGGTAGGCGATCGTAAACATGACTTGATAGGTGCGCGTGATAATCAGGTGGATGCTGTGGGCGTGCTTTATGGCTATGGCGACTACGAGGAACTTTCAGCATGCGAATCTATCCAGATTGTGGAAACGGTATCGGCACTAGAAGCTTTTTTACAGTCTAAGATAGGTTAATAATTTACTAAGGAAGGAAAGTCGTATGAAGAAGAGATCCGTACTAGATACCATTACACTTGAGAAAGCAGAAAGAGAGACCCTTATAGCAGAAATCCAAACTTATTTTAGTGTGGAGAGAGATGAAGTATTAGGCACAATCGCAGCGGATATGATTCTTGACTTTTTCTTAGATACGCTTGGAAAGGTGACTTATAATAAAGCACTGTCAGACTCGAAATATTGGTTCCAGAAACGACTAGAAGAAATTTCTTATGATTATGATTTACTTTATAAGAAGGGACGTTCGTGATGGCTAGAGATAAAATAACACTTGTGAGACTGCTAAAAGACGATTTAATAGCACTTGAGCAATTTTTTAGATTGTGTATTCAAACGGTTATGATAAATGAAGGGTTTGAAGACATTGAGGCCTTTGTCAATGAAGAAGTCGTTGAAAAAATGAACTTTGTTCAATCTGATCTGTATTCAAACGGGGATAAACATTTTTTCTTAATCGCTAAAAAAGAGCGCGAGATCGTAGGCACTATCGCATATGGTCCTGCGGGGGATTTAATAGATCAACTTTCAGAGGGTGCCTATAAGGCTTATGGTGAAATTGGCAGTGTTTTCGTCCACCCAGAGCGGCACAATCAAGGCATTGGCTCTTTGATGCTAAATGCAATGTATTTAGCGCTCATGGGTAGAGGGATAAAGACATTTTGCTTAGATAGTGGGTATACCATCGCAAAGCAAATATGGACAGGCAAATTTGGTGAACCCAATATCATCTCTAAAGATCAGTGGGGTGAAGGCTATGACCACTATATTTGGAAAATAAACTTAGATCAGGTAACGATTGAAATTTAACTTAAAAGACTTTATAAGGAGTAAAAATGCTAAAAAAATGGCTCGTTTTTACAAATTTTGTTGTGATAATGGTGATTGGAGGGTATTTGGCCTATTTATTATCCAATCTAGTCCCCCTTCCAGGAAGTAAGTTTTTAGTTATGGGACCATTTTTGACATTTGTGTTAATGATTCCACTTGAAAGATTTCCAAATTTCGGGACACTTTCGATGATAAATTTTATATTTGGAATGATACTCTTGATTTTGACGCCATGGATGACACTTGCCATAATTATTTCTGGGTTTGTTTCAGATCTTTTTATGCTTATACCTGTAAAACACTGGTTTAAAAGGGTGTTCTCTCTGGGTATATATAATTTAATGAGTTTTTATACTTCATTGTATGTAACCCATGTGATTACTGGAAATTTACTTTACAATGTGGTTGGCCCCCTGATGATTGTTTTTATCGGGGTTGTATGTCTAGTTGTGGGCATGTGTGGCGCTTATTTTGGAAGAGTGGTGAATCAAAAATATTTAAGCAAGATCCGTTAGTGCTCGGAATTTTACTCGAACCATTATACCGTTGAGGGTGAGGTGTATTCAATTGAGAATTGAATCTAATTTAAAAGCAGTTTTGCTTAAAATAGCAAAGCAGTTGAACGAAGCCAAAGTAACTTGGGCAGTGGGGGCCTCTATCGTACTGGATTACTATGGTCTTTTAGAAGAATCACCACATGACATTGATTTGATCATTCAAATTGATGATATTGAGAAAGTAGATGCCCTATTAAAAGGTCTAGGTGAGAAACAATCTTGGGAAAAATCAGATCAATACAGTACGCCCTATTTTTACGAATATAAGATTGAGGGCATTAAAGTCGATGTAATGGCCTTATTGACGATCAATACAATTGATGGCAAATTTACGTATCATTTCAATGAGGCGTGTATAAAATCAATTTGGAAAGAAGATCACATAGTGATACCTTTGACACCGCTTGAAGATTGGTTTGTTCTTTATGCACTCATGGGGAATCGAGAGGAGAAAGTCAAATTGATTGAAACGTATTTTAAGGATAAAAAGATTGAAGAAACAACAATAATGGAAGAGCTTAAGCATCAAGGCATTCTGCCAGAAGCACTTATGAAACGTCTCTCCGCAGTCAAGGAAAATATAAATGTATATATTAGACCGGCAAGGCCTGATGAATTTGCAATATTAAATGAAGTGGCGTCAATTTCGGAAGCACATTGGGGCTATGATGAATCGTTTATGAATGAATTTAGAACATTTTATGCGATAAACGCGGCGTTTATATCTGAAAATCCAACTTTTGTTTATTTAAGAGACAATCAAATCATTGCTTTTTATGGTTTGATATTGAAGGGCAGATTTTGCGAATTAGAATACTTCTATGTGAGACCCGATTATATTGGTAAAGGTATGGGGGCTTCTCTTTGGCAACACATGCTCAGGCAATGTGCTCTACTTGAAATTGAAGTCGTCACATTAGTGACAAGCCCTGAAGCCAAGGCATTTTATGAAAAAATGGGCGCAGTCCATAGCGGAGATACGGCGTCTTTAATAAAAGCAGGTAGGATGATTCCTAAACTTTATTATAAGTTGGATTGGATGCATAAAGCATAAGTTGAATTGTTGACAATTTAGGATTGAAAACTTGAAAAGGAGTTACTTTGCATTGCGTAATAAGAGGGGGACCTACATTGGCACACTCGAGGTCAGTCAAATTATAGACGAAATCATGTCACTAGATGGTGAAAAGAGACTTTTGTAGAAAATAATGATGGGGTTGAGTACTTGGCGAAAACAATTAATACTGATATAATGTAATAGGCTATTGAACAGAGGCCTCTGGTCTCTGTTCTTTTTCTTTAAACGAGACTATAGTCTTGGGTCTGGAATTATGGATATTGTGTAAACGTTTTAAAAATATACAGAAAAAATGTCGTATTTACAAGGTAAAGAACGCATTAGTTGAATTGACATAAAAGGATGAATCGAATATAATTTACATATATATCTAAGTTTGTTGAAGAGGCATAAAATCAATTGAATATCTCGGTTAGACTATAAAAGAGGAGTAATTCAGCTTTTTATGTAAACCAATATAGTATACAACTATATTGGTTTTATTTTTTTATTAGAACGGACTCTAATAATTATTAACAGATCCAAGGAGGGTAATTTGAACGTAAAGAAAGAGTATGAAAGAATAATTCTTTCTAAATATGTTGGACATATTAAGAGAGTCGGCGGGCGAGGGCCTAAAAATATTTATGTGAAGATTGAAGACAGACATATTACGATCAATTTTGCTTTGGTCTTTTCACCGCTTGAGAAATTTGTGTACGAAAACTTAGAGAACGCCTCAACCTTATTAACGGATTTATACAATCGCGTGGGGCACATCATTATTCCCGATTTTATTGATGAGCTCAGTCAAGAAATGCAGCAACCGATTGAGTATGTGGATTATGTCATTGATGTGGATAATAATAGTTTTCAAATCATTTTAAAAAGTCGAAGTTCTATTGGTTAAAATGAATTATGGGGGAGAAATGGGATGCAAGCAGTGTTAATGGACCTAAAAAAGAGATACGAACCTTTATTTGAACAGATAAGAGTTGTGGACTTTGCTGAAAAGGTTACTTATACACTAAACCACCAAAATAAATTAGAATGGAGGCCTTGTAGCCATCTGTGTAGGCTAAAAGAGAATTGTTTTTGCTCTAAAGTCTTACAAGAAAATCGCAAACTGGCTAGACTTGAATTTTCGGAAGGAAAAAGTTATATCATATATGGTTTTCCAATTCGACAAGGCAATCGGCATTTGGTCGTGGAATTAACAGATCAAATTGATGGCAGTAGTATTTTTGAGAATTCTGAGGCGCAAGAAAATCGCGATATAACCGCAATGATTGAAGGCATGAATCAAATGATCATTACAGATGAAATGACAGGTTTGTTCAATCGCAGATATATTACTCAAAAATTATCATTTGACTTAGTGAATAGTTTTTACCAAAAGAGTACTATGGCTGTTATTATGGCAGACATTGATAAATTTAAAAGTGTAAATGATCTCTATGGGCATGATGTAGGGGATCAAGTTCTTATTAATTTTTCCAGTCTTCTAAAAAGTACGATTAGGAGTTCAAGTGATTGGGTGGCACGTTATGGCGGGGAAGAATTTTTAATTGTTATGAAACATTTAAATCGTAATAATGTCGAAGAGATTATACATCATATTAAAGGCCAAATTGAATTGACTCACTTTGGTCCCACTTCTCCTGAAATCAAATTGACTTGCAGCTTTGGTGTTGTTGTCTGTGACGGGCATACAGGACATTATGAAAAATTGATCAGAATTGCAGATCAATGCCTATTACAAGCTAAAAACGAAGGCAGAAACAAAGCCATCATAAAATATTTAGAATAAGCTTCTTGAAAATTCATTTTTTCGAGAAGCTTTTTTAGAGCATTAGTCTTCGTCCAGCAAAGAGCAGAATATCGTGTCTCTATTGTATTTCGCCCTAAATTTCTATAAAATAGTACTGTTACGGCAATTACAAAAAAAAGAAGGCGGTGAATCCAATGCAAATTAAAAATGCCATAAGGAAAAAGCTCATTATAGGTGTTTTTATGGGGTGTTTGGTTCCCTATTTTTTTGGAGGCATTTATTTAAAAAGCTATATTGAGAAATGGCTTTACAACAATAGCATCGAGCACACAAATCAAACGCTTACACAGGTTAACGAACTTGTTGATAAAGCGCTTATTAAAGACATTGATAAAGCCGTTTCAGTATTGGCTTCTCTTGAGCAAATAGAGACCTCTAAAAATGCGATTAATAATTATACAAAATTTGATCTTGAAACCTTTAAATATATGCCACTTGAAGCAGAAGAGACGATAGAATCCTATTTTAAAATATTGAAAGATGCCCATGAGATAATAAATTTTATTTTTTTAGGGACTGAAAATGGGGATTACATGGAGTTCCCCAAATTTTCGCCTTCAAAACCTTATGATCCGAGAATTAGACCTTGGTATATGGGGACTATTGATAAAAATGACGTGGTCCTATCAGAACCCTATAAAACAAATGTAAGTGAAGAATTGGTAATTTGCTTCTCAAAGCGTGTTATTCACAAGGGTAAGGCAATTGGGGTCGTGGGCATCACCGTTAATCTGGAAGAACTCACACGGAATGTTAATTCGATTCAAATTGGGAAATCGGGTTATATTTTAGTAATGAACCCCAATCAGAAGTTTATTGTGAGCCCAAGACATCCAGAATGGATTCTAAAAACACCGAATGAACTGAACATCGATGCTTTTAAAAATTTTGAAATGAATAACAGCACCATTTTTGAAGCGGTAATCGATGGCAGTGATAAGGTGATCAATGTGGTGACCTCTCCGGTAAGCGGTTGGCATATGTTGTCAGTCGTTGACAAAGATGAAATTTTGAGTAAAGCAAAAGAAATCACAAATATATTAATCAGCATTTACCTCATGACATTACTCATTATGTTTGCCATTATCTATAGAATATCAAGACGTATAACCGATCCTATATTGGGAATTGCTTCTGTTATTAATCGTATGGCGGACTATGATTTTGATTTCTATGATAATAGTCATATTGAATCTTATTCAAAACAAAAAGACGAAATTGGTATTATCGCCACGGCATTATCTGAAATGCACGAAAATCTTATTGAGCTTATGAATCAAGTCAATACGATTGACGATGAGATTAAGACCGTTAATATTGAAAATAACACGAAGATACAACTTAATCTGTCCGAGCAAAATCCATTTATGAGGATAACCACTTCGATGAATACTTTGCTTGATAAAGTATACGTTTATCTTGAAAAACTAAAGGCATCTCATACGGATATTTTAGAAAAAAACCAATTGTTGACTTCTTCTGAAGAGGAACTTATGGCACAACTTGAAGAAATTGATCATCAGAGAGAATACATTAATTTTTTAGCATTTCATGATCCTTTGACCAACTTGCCAAATCGGAGAAAATTTGTCGAAATCCTAGACCAACGCATTCAATCCAAACAGAGTGGTGCTATTATTTTGTTAGATTTAGATAATTTTAAAGGTATCAATGATACCTTAGGCCACATTTTTGGAGATCGAGTATTAGAAGCCATCGCTAAAAGGCTTGAAAAATTTGTGGATCCCAAAATATGCGTCTCAAGATTTGGAGGCGATGAATTCCTAATTTTAATTGAATGCGAATCTGATTTTCATGAACTGGATCAACAGGTCAGACTCATAAGGCATCTATTCGATGAAAAACTGGACATTGACGATAATTTGATTGAAATTAATTTTAGCATGGGAATTTCACTGTTTCCTAAAGACAGTATAGATGTAAATCAATTGATTATGAATGCCGATCTAGCCATGTATGCGGTGAAAAATATTGGGAAGAATGGCTATAAATACTTTAGTGTGAGCATGATGGATCATCAAATTGAAAAATCTAAAATTGAACTCATCATTAGAGATGCCATCGAAAATGATGGTTTTATGATGGTATATCAGCCTCAGATAGAAGTGAACTCAGGCTATATAGCGAGTTATGAAGCCTTATTGAGACTGAGAACTTTAGAGTACTCACCAGCAGAGTTTATCAAAATCGCAGAAGAGAATGGTTCTATCGTCAAAATAGGCCGAATTGTGACTGAAAAAGTGATCAAACAAATGGCGCTTTGGAAGCAGAGTGGACTTTCCCTTAGACCGGTATCCATCAATTTCTCTGCAAATCAGTTGCAGGATAAGACCTATGCTCAGTACCTTCACGCATTACTAGAGCAGTATGATATCAGTGCACATTTTATTGAGATTGAAATTACCGAAAATATTTTTTTAGAAAACAAAGAAGCATCACTTGTCTTTTTAAAGCAACTGAAAAAAATGGGTGTTAAGATTGCCATTGACGATTTTGGGACGGGCTACTCCTCACTTAATTATTTGACTTTTTTACCAGTAGATAAGGTGAAGTTAGACAGATCGTTAAATATCAAATTTTTAGAAATGGAAAACATCGGTATTATGGACAGCTTGATTTTATTAGTTCATAGTCTTGGGTTGACCGTGACAGCAGAGGGCATAGAAACACTGGATCAGGTCAAGCGGTTAAAGGTTGGCAAATGTGATTTTATTCAAGGTTTCTATTTCAGCAAACCAGTCGAAGCACAAGAGGTACCACGAATTCACATGAACAGATATACTGGAGAGGGCGGGAGCTTAAAAGGTGAAAATTAAACTTGGGAAATAGAGTGTGACCAAAACAGGAGGACACAAAAAGTGAAAAAATCAAGATTTAAATTTCAAAGAATGATCCGAATTTGTATGGCACTAGCTTTACTCATCAATCTTCACGCCTTGACTTACGCCAATTCAGGCCCTACGATTATGGAAGAATATCCAAGTTCTGAAATGATCGTGGATGAAGCCAACGCAATTATCGTCAATCATGAAACCCTGACATTTGATTTGACGAGTGACTTATATTCAGAAGGTGCAAAAGTCAAAGCAACTTATGAAATGGAAAACACCAGTGATGAAACTCAAAATGTGCATATGGTTTTCCCACTCGTGTCTACTATAAAAAGCCTTGAAGATCACGTTGAGATACAATGTGACGGTGAACCTATTTCACTTAAAAAAATCTATCTGGACAAAGTGAATACGCCTAATAATTTACCGGATTTTGAAACGGTACTCAAACAGGCAACAGAGCAAGACTCTTTTTTAACTTCAGATCTGATCTGTTATGAATTCATACCCCAAGTGGATCTAGCAGAAATGCAGATTGAAGTCAAATTTAGTTTGTCAGATCCTCAATCCTTGATTTTCGTTCAAAATATAAACAGTTATGGCTATGATGGCAATCGGTTTTCTATTGGGGGATGGTTTGGAAAGAATGTTGGGACAGATGAAACGCTAAAGCTTTATTTGACAAAAGGGGAAGTAGAGGCACTTGAATATACAGTTAAAGAGAAATCTAGTGACAATCCCATTGACTCAAAAACTGGCTTTGAAAACTTAAAAGTGGAGCAAACCACGATCTCAAACGCAAATATGAAAGCCCTGTTAGAGAACCAATTGTTTTCAGAGGAATCCGATATATATACGAAAACCGATAAAGAAAAGATGCTGAATGAAGCCCTCCATGAGCTTTATGAACCGAATGATATGCCTATTCTGATACTGGATGACCTAACGCAGTATTTATACCGTGAGAGAATCATACTTTTAAGTTATGATATTGCATTTAAACCTGTACAGAAACGCGAAATAACTGTGGCATATCAGATGAAAGGCACCTTTGATAAACGCAATAGCTCTGAACCAACGTATACCTTTGAGTACTTTCTAAAGCCAGCTTCATACTGGAAAGCGTTTGATCAGTTAGACCTGACGATTAATTTAAAAGCACCCTATGAATACATTCTTTCGAGCAGTTTGCCACTTACTCGGAAAAGCAGTGAAAATCAGATCTCATACCATGCAAACTTTGATCAATTACCAGAAGAAGATTTGACCTTTACGGTTTATACCTCTGAGACAATAACCGCACTGGATCAATTAAAAGGCAAATGGAGCAGAACGTATGTCTATGTGTTTTTTCTAATGGTCTTACCTTTGATTTTTGTGGTTGCGGTTGTTGTGGGGATCGTTTTTATTGTTAAAAAAATAAAGTGAAAAAGAGAATGGTACTCGTTTAATAAAATGGGTATATTTAGATAGAGCAATCTAGATAAATAGTACTATGAGGGGGTAGCTATGAGTTATATTAAGTTAAAACCTGATATTTTTCATGTCGGGGATATTGAGTCGCATAATGGTTTGGATTGTAATCCCTACTTGCTAATAGACGGAGCCGAAGCAGTTTTATTTGATCCCGGATCCAAGCTGGACTTTGAACAAGTTCTAGAGAATATTACAGCTTTGGTTTCGCTGGACCAAATTAAGTATGTTGTGGTACATCACCAAGATCCCGACTTTTGTTCTCAGATTCCACTCCTTGAAGAGGTTGGGCTTAAGGCACAGGTGGTGACTTCATGGCGAACCATGACGCTTATTCAATACTATGATATCAAATCACCTTATTATCTAATAGAAGAACATGAAAACCGATTAACTTTCGGAAATAACAGGGTAGTAGAATTTATTCTAACGCCTTACTTGCATTTTGCAGGCGCCTTTGCAAGCTATGATCGCGTTAATAAAACACTTTTTTCAAGTGATTTGTTTGGTGCTTTCAGTTACAATAGGACCCTTTATGCAGATAAAAATTATATGGGAAAAATGTTGACTTTTCACGAACACTACATGCCTTCTAACTCGGTACTTAGGCCTGTAATGGATACATTGATGCTCTATGATATCCAATTGATATTGCCACAACATGGTTCAATTATAAGAGAGAATGTTAGAAGTTACATGGTAGCACTTAGAACCTTAGAATGCGGTACACTTCTAAGTCCTATTAAAAAAAATCTTATGGAAGCGGGCGGTTATTTAATTGTTTTTAATGATATTTATCAACGGTTGATTACGCTTTATCCTCCAAATGAAGTTCAGGCGGTTTATGAAAGTTTAAACGAGATCGCCTTAAATGAATACGGTGAAATCATTTCATATAGTGGCGATCCAAATTTGGTATGGAATTTGATTTTTGAAAGCATCCAAGAAATGAGGGGCATGAGGTGGTTAACTGTAATAGAACCTTTTGTTCGAAATCTATGTGCGATTTATGATCTTGAAGTGCCAGAGATTATGTCTCATAGTTTAGCGGAAGTAGATGCTCAGAATAGAAAATTGATGGAGATTAATCAGTCCTTAGATCAGACCATTAAAACCGTCAATGAAAAACTTGTGAAGTGCCCTATAACAGGTCTTTTTAACGAGCGTTTTTTAGTGACACTCTTACTTGAAGAGTTAAATGTAGAAGATTGGAGAGATGTGGGGGCTGTTATCTGCATTAGTATTGATGATTTTTCAAAATATATATTAAAATATGGTGCAGAAGAAGAAAGTGCCGTGCTTATCAATATGGCCTATATGCTAAAAGAAAAGTTTGGAGAACAGTCTATTTTCAAACTTGAAGAAACGGATTTCGGGCTTTATTTAAAAGGCTATGATACTTCAACCCTAATTAATTTAGTAGAAAATTTTAGAAATGAAATGGAATCCAGCGACCATTTTCTAGGTAAACTAACGGTTTCAATAGGTGCCGCTTTTCCAAAAGAAGTTGATTTGGATGCTGTTTCATATGAAATTACTGTCAAAAATTATATGGAACGTGCTTTGAATCGATTAAGAATCGCAAAGGTAAAAGGTAAAAATTATTTTTGCCATAGTGGTGAGGCATCTAGTGATGTAATTCAAGCACATAAAATTTTATTGGTAGATTCTGATATTACTAATTTGGAAGTATTGAAGAACTTCATCAGTGAGCTCAATATTGAAGTGCTCACTGCAAGTGATTGTATTATAGGGCTTGAACTTGCAAAAATCCATCTGCCTAAGTTAATTATTTCCGATATCATTTTAGATAAGATGGATGGGTTTATATTGAGAGAGGAATTACAAAAGAGTTCAAAAACTAAAAATATGGATATGATCTATTTATCACATCAAAAGGATGAGGAAAGTGTTAACAGGGCACTTGAGCTTGGTGTAATTCATTATATTAAGAAACCGTATCTACTGTCAGAGCTTATCGGAATAGTTCATAAGAAATCGAAAGGATTGAGGGAATGAGCATTCATATAAATGGCTTAATTGTATTGATGCTCATCATTTTCTATTTGATTGTAGTATTGCTGATGAGGATCATAGGCAATAAGTTTTCAAGTTTAGAAGAAATTTATACAAGAAACAATAGAAGATTGGCAACCATTTTATCACTTGTGGATCACTCCTTCGTGGGCACCTTTGATTCGTTGCGCGAAATTAAGGAAATTAAACAAAACTTGATTATGGAAGATTTAGAACATCATCTTCAAAGCAAAGCGTTGATCAAAATTGAGAAAGTGGAAATAAAAAAACTAAAATCGTTCAATAAAACCAGACGTAAAGAAGCTTGCACTTATTTGGGGATCATTGGCAGTGAAAAAGCCAGACTTTCGCTTGAAAAAGCACTTTTAGGAGAAAAGGATTATGCTGTAAAAATATATATTTCAAATGCACTGACAGATATTCGGAATCCTAAATCTTTAGAGGTGATGATCAAAGCTCTAATTGGGACTCATAAATGGTATCGGACAAAGGCAATTTCAAATATTCTTGAATTTGGATTTTTATTTCAGCCACATATGATGGCATTGTTTGAAACGAATGATATTGAATATATTGAGTTAATTCTTAATTATGCGGCAGAGAATTTCAATGAGCAGACAAAACAGTACTTATTCAACTTCGTCAATGCATATGAAGAGAAACATGCAAGTCTTAGAGCATATTATTTAAGGCTTTTTAAAACCAATAAAACTCAATATAAAATCAGTTATCTAGATGAGGACTTTGACAAGTTACTGACGTTGACCTGTAAAACGATATCCAATTTTTACTTTGTTGATTTTATGGACATTCAGTATTATGAGCATATGAATCCAATTATAAAAAATAATGCCTTCTGGGCACTTTCAAAAGTAAATAGTACAAATCATTTTAAAATATTATTAGCGCATTTAAAGGAGAATGATTTTGAAAAGACATTGATAGCGGTTATTACAAAAATGATCGAAAAAAATCCAAGATTTCTATATGTATTAGAAGATGCCTTTTTTACAGAAACAGACGATCATATTAAACAGCGGATGTCTCAAATTTTTTCGAATAGAATTGAATACTATATTTTAAAACTGAATAGCAAGCAATCACATCGTGAAGCAAAAATTTTAGGTGAGATTATATCAAATGGGAAAATTAACGAGCTCATTGGTTTTATGAACTTAAATAAGAATCTTGATCTTGAAAACAAACTTTTAGAAATTCTTAAATCCAAAGTAAATCCCGAATCTTCGATTGGTCTAGAATTAAGACGGTATTTAGATAATAGATTAATTGCAAAATGGGGTACAGATCCCCTTGAAGTGGTTAAAGAATCTAAAATCCACTTGAAGGATAAAAAATTGGTTAAAGTGGTCTTGTTTTTTACTGCACTTGGAATTCTGACTTACCCAGTTGTATTTTTTTTAAGATTTCAAAATGAAATGGGTGTTGAGACACCAAGATTTATTTTAAAGCGGTATGTAATTGATTTTAATTATACACTTGCTTATTATTCAGTAGCAATCAATGTTTCTTATTTAATGCTCATGTGTTTATCTTATATCAATGTAAGAAAGCAAGCTAAGCTTTGGAATTTCAAAAATATATCTATGCTTTTTAGAAATAAGATGATCCCGTCCATATCCATTATTGCACCTGCTTTTAATGAAGAAAAGTCTATTGTTTCAAGTGTACGCTCTCTTTTGAATCTAAAATACCCAGATTATGAGTTGATTGTGGTCAATGATGGGAGCAAGGATGAAACGCTTTCCAGATTGATTGAAGCGTTTAAATTGATACGTGTGGACTATCAATATCAAATGAGTTTAGATACCGTACCGATTAGAGGAATCTATCGAAATCCTTCATTGCCCAAACTTATCATCATTGATAAGAGTAATGGAGGGAAGGCAGATGCTTTAAATGCAGGTATAAATGTTGCCAATAAAGAATATTTCTGTGGCATTGATGCGGATTCTTTATTGGAACCTGAAGCACTTTTGAGACTGGCGTCGTTAACAATAGATGAAAGTAAAGAAACACCTGCACTCGGAGGGAATGTATGTCCTATTAACAGTTGTAAAGTGGACAAGGGCTTAATTACAGATGTAGTCTTACCTAAAAATCATTTGGCAAGATTTCAGACGATTGAATATATGAGAGCATTCATGGCAGGTAGATTAGGCTGGCAGCAAATGAACAGTTTGCTTATCATCTCTGGGGCATTTGGTCTGTTCAGGAAGGATCGCGTGATCTCAGTCGGTGGTTATTTAACCACAAGAGGCAAGTATAAAAAGGATACCGTGGGCGAGGATATGGAAATTGTCGTCAGAATTAGTCGAATGATGCGGGAGCGCAATCTGAAATATAAGATTTTGTATGCCTTTAACGCAAATTGCTGGACGGAAGTTCCAGAAGATCTGAAAAGTTTGAGAAATCAAAGATTTAGATGGCATAGGGGATTGATTGATATATTATATTTTCATAGAAAGATGATGTTCAATAGGCGCTATGGGCGCACAGGTCTTTTTGTTTTGCCCTATTATCTCATCTTTGAAGCCATAGGACCGATGATTGAAATACAAGGTTACATTATGGTTTTTATAGCGGCTATTTTAGGAATCCTCGATGAGAAAATTGCGTTACTCTTATTTTCAGCTACGGTTCTGTTAGGGGTCTTGGTGTCTATAACGGCATTATTGATCGCAGAGCGAGAAGAACAAATTTATAAGTTTAAGGATATTATGAAATTGCTGTTCTACGCAATAATAGAGAATTTTGGACCTCGCCAAATGTTTAGTTTTTGGCGTATACAAGGGCAATTTCATACTATATTTGGTCAATCTGGATGGGGGAAAATCAAAAGAAAGGGGATTGATTCATGAAATATAAGTGGATTTCACGTGCTGCAAAAGGATTTGTATTTCTGATTACAATCGCGATCATTTTATTGCTTGTTATACCTCACATAACTTTCCGCAACAAACCGAGTTCAAATATCACGATGAAACAATACGATGATGGCAGTGAATCAATAAAATGGTTATCAGATCATTTTAAAATTGAAGAGAGTGATGATCAAATTGTCCCCAGAATTTTATTAATTAATGATTCACATTTTCTGGAGCTGCCGGATAGTTATGAAATCAGTCGTAATATCGTTGTATTTGAAGCACTTTATCAAAAAGTGAACGAAAGTAAATATTTATCTGAGAAGCTTAATTATTTAACAGGTGTAACAAGCAGCCCCTATGTGGGGAAAACCTATCAGGATTTGAGTGATATTGAAAGTATTCCTATTCAAATAATGAATATATATCATAAAAACTATGGTGAGAAGTGGCCTTTTTATGGGGAAGGAATTGTCATCAGTAGCCTAGATGACGTTATTGTGCTGGTTAAAGGCAAAGATTATAGAGGTTCACTAACTGTTAATTCACTAGAAATTGGAAGTGAAACGAAAATACCTTTTTATGGTGTCTTTGAAATAACAGAAAGTGAATCCCCAAGCCTCGCTACGTTTAATTTAAAAACAACGTCTAAAGGTGATGAAAAACTAGAGCAATATCATATAAAAAACAGTTTCCCAGCAGTTTATAAAATTAAAAGAAATTACTATGAAGGCTATTATTTGGCGGGACAATTCACGAAAAACTCAACCCTTGTAACGGCAAAATATGATCTTATTGTACCTATGATGCAACGTAAGATAATTTATGAAAAATTCGCTGAAGAACAGATTTTTTGGCAATTTACAATCCCTTTTTTTAAACATATTATGAAAAATGCCGAAAATGATGTGGCTATTGTCAAATCAACAACTTCAAATTTCTCAGTTAAAGACAAATTTATATTCAAGAAATCTGAGGCAGGGGAGTTGCACCCTTTTTTTATAAAGGGCATTAATTTGGGTGCAGCACTTCCTGGTAAATTTTTTACAGAGTTTCCACAAGATAAAGCAACGTATCTTAATTGGTTAAATCAGATGGAAGGACTCCATATTAACACCATCAGAGTTTATACGCTTTTACCGCCAAGTTTCTATCAGGCACTTTATGAATATAACCAAAAGGCTAGGGAACCTCTTTATCTCCTACAAGAAATTTGGCCTGAAGAAAATCCAGAGGATTTGAATTATTTGGGGGAGCAGTATAACCAAATTTATAGACAAGAAATTGAATATGCCGTTCACGCGATTCATGGAAATATTGAAATTCCTGTGAGAGATTACAGAGCATATGGTCTTTATGCATATGATGTTTCGCCCTATCTTTTAGGTTATTTGGTAGGAAGAGAAATGGAACCAGAAGAAGTAATAGAAACGAACAAGCTGAATGAAGGTTATGAATTTCAGGGACAATTTTTTTACGCCGAACGAAATGCATCTCCTACGGAATCATGGTTAGCGGCATCCTGTGATTACGCTTTAAGTATTGAATCAGATTTTTACCAGGGCAACCCAATTATAGGAATTGTGAATTGGCCAACATTAGATGCACTCAATCATGATAGTGAGTGGAATGAAGCGGGTTACAAGAATTTACAGTTTAATGATAAGGTATCAGTGGATATTGATCGAATTGGAGTTCATAGAGAACGTGTCAATGGTTTTGTGGGGGCGTATCACATTTACCCCAACTACCCCAATTTTATGAATAATGAACAAGCATATGCAGCCTATCGTGATGGTGAGGGTGTCTTTAGATATGGCGGATACCTTAAAGCGTTTATGAATCAAAATCATCGTTATCCTGCTATTGTTGCAGAATATGGTATATCAACAAGTCAAATAACGGCACATTATAATCCAGATGGGTTAGATCATGGTGGCTTATCAGAAGATGAGCAGGCAAGTTTCATTATACGCATGACTCAAGCGATTAAAGCTGAAAACTATTCTGGTGCTATTATTTTTGAATGGATGGATGAATGGGCAAAGAAGACTTGGACTACAGAATTCTATATGATTCCATATGAGAGACAAGTTCTTTGGCACAATGTGCTTGATCCTGAACAGAATTATGGCTTGCTTGCAATTGAAGCCAAAATACCCGAATACAAAGAGATATTTAAAAGCAATAGTCCCTATTTAGATCTTGATTCTGTGGCGTCGAGTCAAAATGCCTCCTATATTTATCTGAAACTTCAGTTTAAGAGCAAACTTGATTTAAGGCAAGGTCTAAAAGTTGCCTTTGATCTCAATGTTGAATCTGATGAGGATAACCATAGTGAAAACAGTTTTGAATATATTTTAGAAGTGGATGAATCTCCAAAATTACGAGTAGTTCCAAGCTATAATTGGATTAATGGACATTATAAATCTTCAGTGGAGAGCTTTGATATATTTGAAAACCTGACTCAGCTGGTCAATCCCGAAAATACAGATAAAGACGGTACTTTTACACCAGCCTTAACTGTGGATTTAAGTCAATTAAACATAGGTGATTTAGAAGTGCCTCAGAATAATATATGGATAGAGGGGCAGCAGGTTACAATCAGAATTCCATATGGGTTATTGGGATTCTCAGATCCATCATCAAGGTCAATACTTTGGGATTCGAGGATTTTCATCCCCAACCAAAAGGATCAAATCGAAACCGCTCAAATCGAAAGTATAGGTTTGAGGATTATGAAAGATCAAATGCGATCTGTTGATGTTATTTTACCTCTTGAATCATGGGAAATCCCAATGTACGATACGCGTTTAAAACGAGGTTTCGGGGCTATAGGCGAATACTTTAAAAATATTGAGAAGTGAATTTTTTTTAATTTAGGCTATGCGAGTAACTTTTTAATTCGTGTTCGTATAGCCTCTATTTTTTTGTAACCCATGTTACTGATAATTATTATCAATAAAGTATAATGAAATCAGAAAGAAGTATTGACTCTCTTAAATGAATATGATAATCTTTATCAAGTAGAGAACTTTCGGTGTCCTTCGAAAGTACTGATGTTAAGTTATTGAAGAAAGAGGTGACGTGATGTTTCTAACAAAAGCCAAAGTTGGGCAAACTGTAAATATTGTGAAGATAGAAGGCAAAGAGAAAAATCAAAAATTCTTGTTTAGTTTGGGGTGCTTTGAAGGCGAGTCGATCACACTGATCTCAATCTTAGGAGGCAATTATATCGTTAATATTAAAGACGGCAGATATGCCATAGATGAATCTTTAGCAAGATCAATTGTCATTCAAGTATAATAAGCACTTTTTTTTTACCAATCAAGCGATAATGATTATCAATATCGCAAAAACTCAAATTAATAAAGAGAAGACTTATTCAACCAAATAGGAGGGAAACTATGAAAATTGCATTAGCGGGTAATCCAAATTCAGGGAAAACCACGTTGTTCAATGCCATCACAGGTAAAAACGAGTATGTCGGAAACTGGACAGGTGTTACTGTTGAAAAAAAAGAATCGGATTTAAAGTCACAATATCAGATTAAAGGACAAGCGGTTAAAGTCGTAGATTTGCCTGGTGCCTATTCAATAGCACCATTTACAGGAGAAGAAGCGATTACGAGAGATTTTGTTTTAAGTGCATCTCCAGATGTGATCATTAACATTGTTGATGCCACTAATTTAAGCAGAAGCTTATTTTTCACGACTCAATTGATTGAAATCGGCATTCCTGTCATCATTGCTCTTAATAAAATGGATTTAATTGCTAAAAAAGGAGATTATATCGACGTCGTGGGGCTTCAAAAATCACTTAATTGCAAGATTATTGAAACCACAGCAACTTCAGAAAAGGGGTTGAAAAAATTAATTGAAACCGCATCTGAAATCAGCGTGAATTCAGCCTTAAAAACCGAATCCAAGAACATCAAAACATTTAATGATGATCAAGTGCGTCAAAAATATATCAATGATCTGGTGAAACAATTTATCTCTAAAAAAGTCGCATCAAGCCAAGTGACGTTTTCAGATAAAGTGGATCGCATTGTCGCACATAAATATTTGGGTTTGCCGATTTTTTTCTTAGTGATGTGGGCAGTTTATGCCTTTTCAATTGAAGGGCTAGGCGGTTTCTTATCAGGCTATTTCAATGAGGTTCTCTTTGGAGAGACAATACCTACAGGGGTAAATCAATTTCTTGAAAGTATTAGTGTGCATCCACTTATGCAAGCGCTTATAGTAGATGGAATCATCGGTGGCGTGGGTGCTGTCATTGGATTCTTACCCCTCATTATGGTGTTGTTTTTCTGTTTATCACTCCTTGAAGATAGTGGCTATATGGCCAGAGTTGCAGTGGTTATGGATCGCTATCTCAAGAAAATTGGACTTTCAGGTAAGTCGATTATACCAATGATCGTAGGCTCTGGTTGTGCGATTCCGGGGGTCATGGCTACAAGAACCATAGAGGATATCAATCAAAAGCGAATTACGACGATTTTAACACCTTTTGTACCGTGTGGCGCAAAGCTCCCGATTATTGCACTCTTTTCAGTGGCATTTTTTCCTGAATCCAGTTGGGTTGGACCAAGCATGTATATAATTGCAATTATTATGATTATTATTGGTGGCCTTTTACTTAAAAAACTTTTCGTTTGGGAAAATACAACTCAGTTCATAATGGAATTGCCAGAATATAAGATTCCGAGTATTAAATACGCACTTATTCAAATGCTAGATAAGGCAAAAGCATTTATTTATAAAGCGTCCACGATCATTTTGGTCATGAATACGCTCGTATGGTTTATGCAAGCGTATGGTTGGAATCTGCAAGCTGTAGATTCTCAAAGCGCTAGTATTTTAGCAGGTGTTGGTTCAGTCATAGCACCGCTTCTTATTCCACTTGGCTTTGCTGGATGGCAATTAGCAGCAGCTATTATTACGGGGTTTATTGCAAAAGAAAATGTTGTGGCTACTTTTGCGGTGATTTTAGCAGTTGCAAGTGAAGAAGCGTTGCACATCCCAGGGGGCGTATTAACGCAATTCTTCACACCCGTTACAGCGTATGCCTTTCTTGTATTCAACCTGTTCACACCGCCTTGTTTTGCTGCAATAGGGGCAATGAATTCTGAATTGGGGTCAAAAAAGTGGTTGGGAAGAGCTATTGGATTCCAATTAGGGGTAGGCTACACCTTAGCGTTACTGATTACACAATTTGGAACGCTGCTTGTATACGGTGAGTTTGCGAAAGGTTTTATACCTGCAATGGTTGTTCTTGCAGTGGTTATTGGTGGCGTTTATGTGGGCGTAAAGCGTGCTGATGTGAAAAGAAGTGAATTGTCGCAATTGAGTGAGATTGGTCAGGAGGCATAATATGTCGACTCTAGTAGTAGGTGTTTTAGTAGCAATGCTATTCACTTGGTCCTTAAAACGGACTCGAAAAGATTTGAAAAATAGTAAATGTGGCGGATGTAGTGGCTGTGGTCTAAAGAATCAGTGCCATTCAGTTCAAGAAACGCCCATTCAATTAAGGCTATAATCGTATAAAGGGTACTGTAGTTCGTTCAATTCATGTGTAAGATCACATTTAAGCAACCACAAACATAGAAATATGTAGTGGTTGTTTTTTTGTGGAAAGTTTGACAAGGTGCAACTGGTTAAATAGAATTAAAAAGGATATAATATAAACGGGTACAAAATTAAATAAGGGAGGCAAAGCTATGAATGGTTTAAGAACTGTCAGTTTCGAAGCTTTAGTGGAATGCGTTGTCCTTGCTAGCGGGAATTCAGATGCATTTAAGAAACTATTGCTTGAAAGAAATGGTGATCTAGACATGATCACAATTACAGACAAAGGTAAACCGTGCTTTCTCATTCAAATTCAGAAGCCAATGGACGGCAATTCAGTCCAGTGGATGGATGCGTATGCTTCTGAACTCGACTTAAGAATGTAGTATTACACAGCTCGCTATGGTGTTCACATCATAGCTTTTTTTTGAGAAAAATAGACAGTAGGAGTTACAGCATATGGTAAGGGTTATAAAAGATAAAATGAGAGAGGAAATCGTCTTTCTGATTGTTTTGGTGGTGGCATTAATAACTTCTGTTTTTGACCCTATTAATTTGGAAGTTATTGAGTGGCATGTGGTTTTTATTTTGATGAATTTGATGTTATTGACTTTAGCTTTTGAAAAATATGGCATTTTAGATGCAATTGCACTATTTTTGCTCAAGAATGCGTCTTCTGATAGAAAACTTGGTTTTTTATTGATATTCTTAACCGCAGGATTAGCGATGTTTATAACAAATGATGTGGCTTTGATTACAGTCGTCCCCATTACGATGAACATCGGTAGGCAATTAAAAGTGAATCCCATAAGGTGGATCGTACTCGAAACCATATCGGCAAATGTAGGGAGTAGTCTTACGCCGTTTGGAAATCCTCAAAATCTATTTTTATATTCTAAATTTTCAATTGCCACGCTGGTTTTTTTTAAAATCACAGCACTTTTTGTAGGCTTTGGACTCTTGTTACTCTTTCTTTTGAATCTAAGAGCGCCTAAAACGCCTTTCAGCTTAAAATTAAATGAACCAAGCATCACTTCAAAAAACAAAACAATTTGGATGGGCTTTTTATTTGTCTTAATGATATTTTCGATTTTAAGGTGGATTCCCCTTTTTTATTTGACCGTTATTATTTTTGCGAGCTTTATTATACTTGAGATAGAACTCTTTAAAAAGGTGGATTATTTTTTACTCGGGACATTTATATGTTTTTTTATTGCGATAGATCACTTAGCACATTTTGAGCAATTGAGTCAGATTATTCAGAGCGGGATAACTTCAAAATGGTCGATTTTATGGATTTCATGCGCATTGTCACAAGTCATAAGCAATGTACCTGCTGCAATTTTGATGAGTGGTTTTACGAAGGATTTTGAGGCCATATTGCTGGGTGTGAGTGTGGGCGGTATGGGGACAATGGTGGCTTCCATGGCAAATCTCATATCGTTTAAATTCTATATTAAGCAGTACCCATCAAGGCCTTATAGAGTGCTTTTTTACAAATACAATGGCTTGTTTTTAATCGTTTTCATGTTGGTGTTTTGGATATTGGTCAAAACAGGGAGGGTTTCATGGTAGCGTTGAAACCCTCTATGCTACCTTCGTAACCCTTGTGCAATTCGTTAGGAGTGCATTCAGTAGATATGAATTAATTGTAAACAAACTATTGACGTCAGTAGATCAGAAATGTATAATAATAAGAACGAAAGCGGTTTCGCGAATTAGGGATAAACAAGCCCATTAAGATCGGTAGCGAACTTAATGATTTTTTTTAAGCGATTACGAAAGCGGTTTCGTGATATTTAGAGATCTGTTTCTTTTTCAGTGTAATTATGGTAAAATTCAAAAAAAACGATTAGGAGAATTCGCTATGGTTACGATTTATGATATTGCAAAAGCTTGTGGTTGCTCCAGTGGGACTGTTTCAAAGGCTTTTAATAATTATGCCGACATCAATTCTAAGACAAAAGAAAGGATTTTGAAAACGGCAAGTGAAATGGGGTTTATCCCGAACACTCAAGCGCGTGCGCTCAGCACCAAAAAAACATGGACAATAGGTGTTTTATTTCAAGATGAGAGCCATGGTGGCTTAACACATTATTTCTTTGCCCAAATCTTAGAGGCCGTTAAAGAACAAGCTGAGGAAAGTGGTTATGATTTGACTTTTATCTCAAAAATATGGGGTAAACAGAAGAGAACTTACTTGGAGCATTGCCGAATGAAAAAGACAGATGGTGTGATTATTGCTTGTATTAATTTTGACTCTGAAGAAGTTCAAGAGCTTATGAAAAGTGAAATTCCCGTAGTTGTAATTGATTATACTTCACCTGATGTGTGCAGTATTGTATCTGAAAACTATAGAGGTTTAAATATGTTAACTAATTTTTTAATTCAACTTGGTCATAAGGATATTGTTTATATGAATGGTCATTTAACAGCGGTGACGTATGAGCGTATCAATGGCTATAAAAACGCAATCCAGCAAGCCAATTTACGTGAGCGCATTATAGATTCCAAATATTATGATCGCGAAACGACAATAGAGGTCACTAAAATACTAATTGATTCTGGTGATTTGCCAACAGCCATCATCTACCAAGATGATTATGGTGCACTATGGGGCATTAAAACGTTAAGAGAAGCGCATATAAGAGTGCCAGAAGATATTTCTGTGGCTGGATTTGATGGCATCGAACTTGGAGAAATGATACATCCGAGATTGACGACAATTAAACAGGACATGGAAGGTCTCGGAAGAGGGGCAGCTCTTAAATGCATTAAAATGATTGAATCCAAAATAATAACGAAAACAAAAACGACTGTTGGACTTGAACTTGTTGTAGGTGGCACTTGTCAAAAGATAGAGTCACGCTAAAATATGAGATTCATCGAACAAGTCCTGTAATAATCGAAGAGGAGAACAAATCAAGATGGAGAAGTATAAAAATACTGAGTTGACGGTGCAGGAACGCGCAGAGGATATTGTCTCTAAAATGACCCTTGAAGAGCAGGTGAGTCAACTTAGATATGATGCTTTTGAGATTGAACGGTTAGGCTTGCCTGCCTATAATTGGTGGAATGAATCGCTTCATGGTATAGCGCGAGCAGGAACGGCGACGATGTTTCCGCAAGCGATTGGACTTGCCGCAATCTTTGATGAAAATAGCATTAAAACTGTTGGCGATATTTGTGCAGTAGAAGCGCGTGCTAAGTACAATGTAAGTCGTCAGCATGGGGATCGAGGCATTTATAAAGGGTTGACCATGTGGTCCCCCAATATTAATATTTTCAGAGATCCGCGCTGGGGCAGAGGCCAAGAAACTTATGGAGAATGTCCATACCTAACTTCAAGGTTAGGCGTTAGCTTTGCAAAAGCATTACAAGGAGATCAACCCGTTCTAAAAGTGGCAGCATGTGCAAAACATTATGCGGGCCACAGTGGTCCAGAAGGCATTAGACATCAATTTAATGCGAAAATCAGTGATAAAGATTTAAACGAAACTTATTTACCTGCATTTGAAGCACTTGTAAGAGAAGCGAAAGTTGAAAGTGTAATGGGCGCATACAATAGAGTAAACCTTGAACCCGCATGCGCAAGCGATTATTTAATGGGAAAACTTAAAGCATGGGGATTTGAAGGTCATTTTGTGTCGGATTGTTGGGCGATAAGAGATTTTCATACCCATCATAAAATCACAAAGACACCTGCGGAGTCGGCAGCACTTGCTTTAAACAAAGGATGTGACTTAAACTGTGGCAATACGTATCAGCACCTTTTGGAGGCACTTGAAGAAGGGCTAGTATCAAGAGAAGTGGTCGCTCAATCTGCGGTTAGGTTAATGAAGACGAGAATTAAATTGGGGATGCTAGATGCGTTCTGTGAATTTGACAACATCGAGTACGATCAAGTCAGTTGTGATACACATAAAGCTTATGCATTGGTATGTGCTCAAAAGTCCATGGTCCTCTTAAAGAATAATGGCTTATTGCCACTGGATCAAACCCAAATTCAGAAAATTGCTGTAATTGGACCCAATGCGGCGAGTATTGAGGCACTTCGAGGCAATTACTACGGTACAGGGGATGAGTACTGGACTTTTTTAGACGGCATTAGAAATGCATTTAGTGGCAGAATTTACTATTCAGAAGGGTGTCATCTCTTCAGTTCAGTTTTACAGGCATTGGGACAGCCAGGTGATGGCTATTCAGAGGCGATTACAGCTGCTCAACATTCGGATGTGGTGGTTTTATGTGTGGGGCTTGATGCCACTATTGAAGGTGAGGAAGGCGACACAGGAAATGCCTTTGCTGCTGGAGATAAGCAAAATCTTTTCTTACCAAAGAGTCAAAGAAAATTGGTAGAGCAGATTCTGGCGCTCAATAAACCCACGATTATTGTCAATGCATCGGGCAGTTCCATCAATGTGTTGGGCGATCGAGCGGATGCCATTATTCAGACATGGTATCCAGGACAGATGGGTGGTAAAGCATTGGCGGATATATTGTTTGGAAAAATTTCGCCATCAGGTAAACTGCCTGTTACTTTTTACGAAACGGCTGATCTTTTACCAGATTTTGAAGATTACGATATGACCAATCGGACCTATAGATATGTTGAAGATAATGTGCTCTACCCATTTGGCTATGGTTTAACGTATTCAAAAGTTGTTTGCAGTGACCTGAAATTTGATCCAGATCACAGAATGGCTACAGTGGATGTGGTCAATCAAGGTAATTGCGATACGGATGAAGTGGTTCAGCTTTATATCCGATGTGAGGATTCTAAGTATGAAGTGAGAAATCACAAACTGTGTGGTTTTAAACGTATTCATATCAAGAGTAACGAAAGCATAAAAGTAGATATTCAAGTCTCTGAAAGTGCTTTCAAAGTGGTGAATGATAAAGGGGAGTGGATTGTTGATGGCAGTCGCTTTACACTCTATGCAGGTGTCAATCAACCTGATGATCTGAGCAAACAATTGACTGGGCAGTCCTGTCTACACTGTGAATTCCAGTTGTAAAGCGAGGCTGTATAACCGTAATGACAAGAGCGTCAAGCGTAAGTTTTTATAATTAAAGGTGTATGGATTTCTGTGCTTCCAAGTAATCAAACTTGAAGGTTCAGATTTACATAAATAAAATTTTCTCAAAAAACGAAGGGGGACCTTATGAAAAGAGTATTGAGTTTATTATTAGTTGTTTTGATGATGTTCAGTTTAGTGGCTTGTGGCTCTGGTAGTCAACCAGCAAACGAGGCAAACAATGCTGCACCAAGTACACCGGCAGCTGAACCAAGTGCTGCACCAAGTACAACTGAACCAAGTTCCACAAAAAAGATTGTGTTAAATGTTTGGTCATTTACGGATGAAGTTCCAAAAATGATTGAAAAATTCTTAGAAATGAATCCTGATTTTGCAGCAAAATATGAAATTAGTACGACTATTATTGCTACAACAGAAGGGGCTTATCAACCAGCACTTGACCAAGCACTTGCATCTGGTGGCAAGGATGCTCCAGATATTTATACCGCAGAAGCGGCATTTGTACTCAAATATGCTCAAGGAGATGCTTCTCAATATGCAGCACCTTATAAAGATTTGGGCATTGATGTGGATAAGGCAATTACAGATGCTGAAATTGCACAGTATACTAAAGACATAGGCACTAATGGCAATGGTGATGTCGTTGCATTAGGCTATCAAGCCACAGGTGGTGCTTATATTTATCGTCGATCTATTGCAAAAGATGTTTGGGGAACAGATGACCCTGCTGAAATTGCAAAAATTATCGGACCGGGTTGGGATAAGTTTTATGCAGCGGCTGCTGAGTTAAAAGCAAAAGGCTATGGCATCGTCTCAGGTGATGGCGATGTATGGCATGCCGTGGAAAACAGCTCGGAAAAAGGCTGGGTCGCAGACGGTAAGTTCGTGATGGATCCAAAACGTGAAGCGTTCTTAGATTTATCTAAAGAGCTTAAAGACAAGGGCTATCATAATGACACGCAAGACTGGCAAGATGCTTGGTATGCGGACATGAAAGATGCTGGAGAAAAGAAAATCTTAGGTTTCTTTGGACCTGCATGGATGATCAACTATGTAATCGCAGGTAACAGTGGTGAGACATTTGGTGATTGGGCAGTATGTGAGCCGCCAGTAGGTTTCTTCTGGGGCGGTACTTGGGTACTTGGGTCAGCATCATCAGAGAAAAAAGAAGCAGTTGGTCAAATTATCAATTGGATTACATTAGATACAACAGAGCAAGGCCTTCAATACATGTGGGCAAATGGTACGCTTAATGGACCTGGTGGCACGAAAGACACCGTAGCATCTGGTAAAGTTATGGGTATGTCAGATGGTACACTTGAATTCTTAGCAGGTCAGGATATGTTTGAAGTCTTTATTCCAGCAAATCAATTTGCAAATGGTAAAAACTTGACTCAGTATGATGAAACAATCAATCTATACTGGAGAGATCAAGTTAGAGCGTACTCTGCTGGGGAAAAATCAAGAGAAGATGCTATTAAAGATTTAAAACAAATGGTTAGAGATAATCTTGATATCATAGTCGAATAATAAAATGTAAATAGAACGATTGGGATAGGA
The DNA here is from genome assembly GCF_001748365.1 of Fusibacter sp. 3D3. GTDB lineage: Bacteria > Bacillota > Clostridia > Peptostreptococcales > Acidaminobacteraceae > Fusibacter_A. The sequence goes on from NZ_BDHH01000019.1 coordinate 60,243, forward strand.
GGAACGCATATAGGATGCGCCTATCCCAATTATTTTAAGGAGGTGACCTGTCATTGAAACGCAAAAAAGGCGTTAGTTATGCAAAATACGGCTATATCTTTAGTATTCCCTTTGCAGTAATATTTCTTATTTTCTCTTTATATCCGATCCTTTATACGGCATTACTGGGATTTACCGATTTTAAGGGTCTGGGGACTAAGTCGTGGCATTTTCTTGACAATCCGTTTCAGAACTTTATTCTTATTTTGAACAATGATTCATTTAGGCAATCATTATCCAATACCTTTATTATATGGACTGCGAATTTTATTCCTCAGATATTGCTTGCATTAGTTTTAACCGCATGGTTTACATCGAGGCGAAACAAGCTAAAAGGGAAAGGTCTATTTAAAGTTATTTTCTATTTGCCAAACATCATAACAGCAGCAAGTATTGCTATTTTATTCTACTCGTTATTTGGTTATCCAGTAGGGCCAGTGAACAGTTTGCTAATAAAGCTTGGTCTAATTGATACACCCGTCTATTTTTTAATTAATAAAGCAACTGCCAGAGGGATTGTTGCCTTTATTCAGTTTTGGATGTGGTACGGCTATACGATGATTATTCTCGTTTCAGGTGTCTTAGGAATCAGTCCAGATATTTATGAAGCGGCAGAGATTGATGGCACCACAGGGCTTCAAGCTTTCTGGTATATTACACTTCCAAACTTAAAGACGATTCTACTTTATGTGTTGATCACCAGTATGATTGGCGGTTTAAACATGTATGACATTCCGAAAATGTTCATGCAAGGTGGTCCAGACAACGCGACTTTGACAACAAGTGTGTTTATCTACAATCAAGCGTTCAGTGGCAGTTATCTTTACAATCGTGCAGCTGCAGCAAGTATGATTATGTTTTTAATCATAGCCTTTTTTTCAGCAATTTTGTTCTATTTGCTTCGAGATAAAGACGCTATAGAAAGACGTAAAGAAAATAAAAGAATGCGAAAAGCATATAAAGAGAGACAGGAGGCGGAAAAATTATGAAAAAGAACAAAAAAAGCCAATCAGTCCTTTTTAAAGTTGTTGCTTACTCTGTATGTATTTTATTAGTGATTTTAAGTATTTTGCCTTTTTGGATTATGTTTGTAAATGCGACGAGAAGTACTTTTCAAATACAACAAGATGCACTTTCTTTTATACCTTCAAAATATCTGATCAGCAATATTCAAATTTTACTTGGAAAGACTTTTGATCCACTTAGAGGTCTTATAAATTCGACAATTATTTCTGCTTCATCGACGTTATGTACGATTTATTTTTCGGCATTGACGGCATATGCGTTGGTCGCTTATAACTGGAAGCTCAGAAGTCCTTTCTTTACTTTTATCATGGCTGTTATGATGATTCCTGCACAGGTTTCAAGCATTGGTTTTTATCAGTTCATGTATAAAATAGGCATGACCAATAACTTTCTTGCATTAATTTTACCAACCATAGCCACACCAGCAGCGGTTTTTTTTATGAGACAGTTTATGCTAGCTTCTCTGCCGCTAGAATTGGTGGAAGCGGCACGCATTGATGGGGCGGGTGAATTTTATACTTTTAACAAAATCGTGTTGCCAATAATGAAACCTGCAATGGCAACGCAAGCTATATTTTCATTTGTTTCCAGTTGGAACAGTTTGTTCTTACCTTTAATATTACTCACGAAGAGTGAAAAATATACAATGCCTATTATGGTGAGCTTACTTAGAGGCGATATCTATAAAACCGAGTACGGTGCCGTATACCTTGGACTTGCATTAACCGTACTACCGATATTCATCATATACTTCTTATTGTCTAAGTACATTGTAGAAGGGGTTGCCCTAGGTGGGGTAAAAGGATAATCATTTTAACCCTTTATATGACAAAAAAGGACTATTGCAAATCTGACTGGATTTGTAATAGTCCTTTTTTGATTTGAAGGCCGTTTTGCAACAGCACCTTTTGCGTCTTTTATTTTAGGTGCATTCTATTTAGAAATGGTGATGGTATCGCCATCTTCTAAGTAGGCTTGACCCAAAGTGATCACTTGATCACCAGCATTTAAACCGCTGATCACTTCAAACTGATCATCAAATGCAGCGCCTAATTGGATGGCTTGTTTTGTTGCAATTGTACCCTTTACAAGATAGACATAGTCCGTATCGTCCTCGTGAACGACTGCAATTTTTGGAAGCGAGACCACTTTTCTAGGTGCATCTGTAACGATTTTGAGTTCTGCGAACATTCCCGGTTTGATACTCAAATCACTATTCTCGATTTCCACCATTACAGGATAAGTTTGATCTGATCCTGTAATGGGGCTGATGCCTTTAACCGTCCCAGATTTTTCGATGCCCACAGTGGGCAGATTGATCACAACAGATTGCCCTGATTTAAGACGGTTAATGTCTTTTTCGGTGACGCCTGATTCTACGGTGAGCGTATTGATGTCTACGATATCATATAGCGGCGTTCCTGGACCAACGGATACGCCCATTTGCTCGTATTTTTTTGAGATAATGCCATTCATAGGGGCTTTTATAGTCATGTGCGCCATCTGGTAGTTGAGCTGATCGGTGTTAACTTTACCAGTAGCATAGTCCAGTTGAGCTTTAGTTAAATAATCTGTAACCTCTTCAATTTGTGATTGTGTTGCATTACCTGATTTATAGAGTTCATTTGTTCGATCAAATGTGCGCTGTGCGGAATCAAGTGAAAGTTGATAAAGGTCATTTCCGATGACGGCTTGACGTTTTTGAATTTTGAGTAAGGTATCATCTAGTTTAACTAAAGGGTCGCCAGACTTTACAGTATCTCCAACCTCAGCGGCCATAAAATTGATTTGACCACTGACAATGGCAACGACAGTTTGAATTTTATCTGCTTTAACTTGGCCTGGAATGCTGAGATCGGTCACAATTTCTCTCTCTTCTATGGTCTGAGCTTCAACAGTGATCGCTTCAATTGGTTTTTCAACTTCAAGGGGTGCATTGGGGTCTGCTGATTGTGTGCCTGAACATCCCGTAAGTGCGATCACTAGTGTAGCGGTGAGTAATAAGCGTTTCATATGAGCCTCCTAAATTGTTGCAGCGGTTTCGGCTGCATTGGTTCTTGATTTTTTCTTTTCTTTTTTGTCAATTCTATTGATCTTAAAAGATTCTAACATCGTATAGAGCGTCGGAATTGCCACTAATGTCAGTATAGTAGACATCATGAGTCCAAAGATGAGGGCAAATCCCATTTGCTCGAAAAATTCTTGTTTTAGTGTAAGTGGCAAAATACCACCTGCAGTGGTTATGGTTGTTGCAAGTACAGGCATAAATCGCGTTTTACCCGTTTCTCTTACAGCATCTAGGAGTTCATAACCATTCTGGCGAAGATAGTTGATGTAATCTACCAGAACAATGGCATCATTTACAGCAATACCAACGAGGGCGACGACGCCGATAAATGCAAGGAATCCAAAGCTGTTACCCGTTAAGAATAATCCAGGCATAACCCCTATGAGACCAAGTGGTACAGCAAAGAGGACGATAAAGGGTTGTGAAAGTGAATTAAATTGTACAGCGAGTATGAGATATACTAAAATAGCTGCGATCAGCATATTGATAAACATATCTGTAAAGGAATCTTGCATATCGCCGAGTTCGCCTTCATAAGTGATGCTAATCCCCTCTGGTAGTTTATAATCTGCAATTTTGGCTTTAAATTGATCAACGATTTCCACTGTGTTGATATCCGCTTCTGTTTGAGATGTCACATTCACACGTCTTTTGCCATCTTCATGTCGAATTGTAGGGGAAGTTGCCGTTTCTTTAAAGGATGCAATTTGATTAAACCTTATGGCTTGTCCTAATCTGTTGTAAAAATAGAGGGATTCAAGATCGCCTTTAGTTTGGACGTCATCCATACCCGAATAGATCATGACATCAATATCATCTTGATTACTTCGATAAGTGGTTGCGTTGATACCAGAGACGGTATTTCTAATCGTTGAAGATATGGTCATTTCATCAATGCCAAACTTTGCAGCCTTTTCTTTATCAATGCTGATTTCCAGTTCTGGTCCGCCACTTGAAAGTGAAGTGCTGGCATCTCTTGTCCCTGGAATTGTTTCAAGAATACTTTCGAAGTGATTTGCCACTTCTTCCATTTTTTGAAGATCCTCTCCAATAAGGCCAATGGCAACTGCTGATCCACTTGGAGGGCCACTTTCCAGTTCAATAACTTCTAAATCAGCACCAGGTATAATTTTTAGCGCTTCTCTAAGGTCAGCGGCAATAGCCATTGAGGTACGTGTTCTTTCTTCTTCTTTACATAAATCTATAGTGATTCTGGCGATATTAGGTGTTCCGCCACCAGAGCCAGCACTGAATGAATCAAAACTATCAGCTCCCGTTATACCGACATTAGAGACAAAGGTTTTAATTTCTGAATACGTAAACAGTATTTTTTCAACTTTCTGCACAACTGCGTTTGTCTGCTCAAGTGTGGCCCCTTTTGGTGTATTGATATCCACATATAAGCGCTCATAGTCTGTCTGGCTAAACATTTCCACTTTTAAAAGGCCAAGTGGGATTAAAGAGAGACTGGTGAAAAAGGCAAGAATAAGCACCAGTATTACAGTCCATCTTTTTGATTTTTTACTGACGATTTTATAAAGGCGTTCTCCGTAAGCTTCTACAATCGGATGATGACCTTTGTTTTTCTTGCCAAAGTAAACTTTGGCGAACATTAAGCCACCGAAAATAGCCGCAAATATAAATGAAAGTAATCCATATGACGTATCATCTTTAAAGGCTTGCATTGAAAGGACAACAATCAATAAGACAGAGAGCACCTTGGAAATTTGAGATCTTGTTTTAGGTTTTGCGAGGCTGATATCATGTTGTTTTGCCAATAACCGTGAGCAAAGCGCTGGTGTGATGGTAATCGCCAACAAGAATGATGAGCCAAGTGCAAACATAACGGTGATTGGAATTGAGCGAATAAACTCACCCATGATCCCTGGTGTCAGTGCAATTGGGAAAAAGGCAGCAAGTGTTGTTAAAGTAGAGGCCATGATGGCAGGTGCAATCTGATTGGTACCTGCTTCAGCAGAAAGTTTTGCATTAAGGCCCATACCTCTTAACCGGTCAATGTTCTCCATGATAACGATACCATTATCTACCAGCATGCCGACGGCTAAAACCATCGAAAAAAGTGTGATGGTATTTAAAGTCATCCCCGCTAGATTTAGAAAATAGAGCGTCATCATAATGGCAAGTGGTATAACGATAGAGACGATGCCTGCTTCTCTTAGACCAATGAATAAGAAGAGCACGACAATAACGAGGAATAAACCTGAAAGGGCATTACTCGTAACGGCACCTAAAGAATCACTCACGAATTCAGCAGTGTCACCACTGACTTCCACAATGAGGTCAGAAGGGTAGAGTGTGCCTTTTTCGTTGTTTAGAATAGATCTGACCAATTCACTGGTTTTTATGATGTCTGCTGTTTCTTTTTTCTTTACGGAAAGTGCAACAGCCGTTTTCATACTTGGAGATTCAGATTCAAGGCCTTGCGACATTCTGGAATAGGATTCAACTTCTTTGTAACCATCTTCAACGATGGCGATATCTTTAATCCGAACTGGGCCCGACCCTTGATAGGCTATGATGACTTCGTTTAAGGCGTCGACGGACTTGAGTTCTCCAACAGTTCTAATATTATACGTTTTTTCATCCAGTGTAGCGGTACCCCCTGGATAATTTAAGTTGGCAAGTGCAATACTCGTTTTGATCTGATCAAGGGTAATGCCATAAACAGCAAGTTTTTGTGGATCAATATGCACCTTGATCTCTCTTTCAAGACCGCCAATGATCAGCACTTCAGAAATGCTATTGTCTGATTCAAGGCGTTGCTTGATCTCTTCAGCAAAACGTTTTAAAGTCACGAGATCGTAGTCACCAGAGATATTGATGATCATAATCGGCGAATTGTTAGATTGTAATGATGAGACAATGGGTGTCTCTACATCGGAAGGAAATTCTAAAGCGGCGGCGGTGGTTTTTTCACGGACTTCGTTCATTTTCTTTTCCATGTCCACACCTTGCTCAAATTCAAGCCATACGTTTGCTATGCCTGACGTGGAATATGAGGATAGCATTTTAACGTCTTCAATTTCCTCTAACTTTGTCTCTAGGACATCTGTTACCAGTGTCTCAACCTCTTCTGGTGCAGCACCTGGATAAACCGCAAGGACTTGCCCATAAGGCAGAACAATTTCTGGATTTAATTCCCGAGGGAGTCCCAAATAAGCACTTACCCCAACGATAACGATTGCAACTAAAATTAAGTATACAATTTTGTATCGATCAATAAAAAAAGCAGCCCATTTTCCTAAGATGTTCTTCGGCTGTTGTAGCTCGGGAATGCTTTTTAGTTCTTCATTTTGTTTCATGTGATTCCTCCCAAACAATAAATATAAAGTAACTGTGAATAATATGTCTAATAATACCTTAAATTAGTTAAAAAAAGATTAAAACGATATTAGAAAAATTCATTTTAAAGGATTTTATTAAGTTATAGCGAATAAATCATAAAAGTAGTATAACATCTGATGGCAGCTATTGTAAATATACGATCCGTAGAGGGGGCCTGTATGGCATATGGAAGACAAAAACCTGATTTGGAAATGCTCTTCATCGCGGGCATGGTGTCATTTTGTTCACTTTTCTTTTTTAATTTCTTCGTTGAAGGATTCATCATTACCATTTCAGTTATTGCAATGCCAGTATTACTCTACTGGTATGAGGAAGTCAATCCGATCAAAGTGGGGATAATGATTGCAATTGCATCGCCCTTTTTTAGAATGTTTACGCTTTTATTAAGTCATATTTCACTGGAAGAAGCTTTCCAGGTGATCTGGCCAGAGATTTTTTTTTACATCACTTACAGTATTTTATTTAATGCACTATATGTTAAAAGAGATCGAAAATTAAATGATCTGGTGATTGCGGTATTTCTCAGCGATTTCATTTCAAACATTGTGGAGATGTCTTTAAGACTTCAAACCCTTGGCATTTCATTAAGTGTTTTTAGGGGGCTTGCTATTATTGCGCTTGTAAGAACGATGATCATCATTGTGATGGTTATAGTGGTGAAGCAGTTTAGAACGCTTGTAGTAAGGGAAGCGCATGAAAGACATTATCATTACTTGTTAATGATGACCTCTAACTTTTGGAGCGAAATTTATTTTATGGAGAAAAACATCAATTATATAGAAGCACTTATGGCAAAGGCTTTTAAACTGTATCATAAGGCGGAATCCAGTCAAGCAGATCCTGAAATTGTGGCAATAGCACTTGATGTTGCCAAAGAAGTTCACGAGGTAAAGAAGGATTACATTAGAGTCATTCAAGGTCTTGAAGCCATCACCGAAAAGAAACTTTACGATTTAGAAATGGGGATTCATGAGATTGTTAAGGTCGTCATAACCAATACGCATAAATGTTATAAAGAAAAGGAACCCAATATTCACTTGATTGAAAATGTTAAAAGTCAGGCCTGCGTCAAATATCATTTTTACATGACTTCTATTTTAAGAAATTTAATTGGCAATGCAATAGAAGCTTTTGATAAGGAGGATCATGGTTATGTCAGAATAGATGTTTTTGAAGAAGCTGAGGCGCTCTTTATGGAGATATCAGATGATGGCAAAGGCATTAAATCAAGAGATTTTCCATTTATTTTTAATCCGGGATTTAGCAGTAAATACGCATCAGATTCTGGTGATATTCAAAGAGGCATGGGCTTAAGTGTGGTAAAAGGCCTCGTTGAAAATGTCTTTTTAGGCACCATTAAGGTTGAAAGTACTGAAAATGTGGGCACGAAATTTACAATAAACATATCATTAAAAAATCTCTCAGGGGGGGCTATATGAGGTTTTATATATTAGATGATGATGTTAACACGGTTCAAATGCTGTCCAATTTAATCGAAGATTTAGATCTTGGAACAGTGGTAAAAACAGGAACAGACCCAACGGTCGCCGAGAAAGAAATCAGACAGTATAATGTCGATATTTGCTTAGTCGATTATTTGATGCCCAAACTCGATGGCAGTCGGTTGATTCGAAATGTTAAAGCAGAGGCAGATCATATTGATTTTATCATGATTTCTCAAGTGTCGGATCCCGAAATGGTGTCGAAATCTTATCTCAACGGTGCTGAATTTTTTATCCACAAACCGCTGAATACGGTTGAATTTAAAAAAGTGGTTCATCATGTCATTCAAAAGCGGCAGATGGTTAAAAAGTTGGATCATATTAGGCAATTCCTAGGGGAAGGTGTTCAAATGAAATCTACTACGATTTCCGTAAAGCAGAAATTTGAACAGGTGTTTATGACTCTGGGGATGATGGGAGAGAAGGGGACCAATGATTTGGTTCGTGTCTGTGAAGCTTTATATCATGTAGAAATGCTCAAAGAAAAAGCGTTTAACCAATGGCTTTCGGGGTCAGGAGAACGCCCTAAAACAGTTAGTCAGCGCATGAGAAGAGCGATGAGCAAGGGTCTTAACAACATGGCACATCTTGGAATAGAGGATTTTGGTCATGAGACGTTTGTGCATTATGCTTATAAGCTCTTTGATCCTCAGAGTATAAGAGCGGAAATGGATTTTATTAAGGGAAAGCGAAAAACAGGGGGAAAACCTAATCTATTTCACTTTATCAGTTGCATGATTGTAGAAGTAGGAAGTCACGAACAGTAAAATATGTACAGGACACAAAGAGACACAGAAATTTATTTCTGTGTCTCTTTGTGTCTAATTGAGGCAAAGTGAATTTTCAGAATATACTGAAAACATCAATTGTATATGGATTACAATTGCGACACTAATTTTAAGGGGGATATGAAACATGAAAAAAGCAGTATCTATTTTAATGATTATGATGTTGGTTTTGGGGCTTTTAGCAGGGTGTTCATCGAGTGGCACAGCAACTGGAGCTGCGGCAGAATCAGAGGTGATTAAAATTGGTTGGATAGGTTCTTTAACGGGAGATCAAGCGATATGGGGCACTTGTGAGTTCAATACCGTTCAAATGATGGTAGAGGATGCCAATGCAAATGGCGGATGGCTAGGCAAGCAGATCGAAGTGATTGGATACGACACAAAGGGCGATTCACTAGAGGCGGTTAATGCCGTTAAGAGACTGGTAGGTCAAGATAAAGTCGTCGCAATTATTGGGCCCAATGCATCAGGACAAGCAATCGCCATTAGTCAGGTGCTTGAAGAAGCTGGCGTGCCTGATATCGCAACTGTTGCAACTAATCCTAAAGTGACTGTAGATGAAAACGGCAACACAAAGCCTTATAATTTTAGAGTTTGCTTTATTGACCCCTATCAAGGCGCTGTAGCTGCAGGGTATGCATATGAAGTTTTAGGACTTAAAAAAGCCGCCATATTATACGATGTGGCTGATGAATATTCTCAAGGCTTAACAGAGTTTTTTGAAAAGACATTTGTCGAACTCGGTGGCGAAATTGTCGCTAAAGAAGCCTTTAAATTTGGAGATGTAGACTTTAGACCTCAATTGTCATCTATTAAAGAAATCAATCCAGAGATGATCTTCATGCCTTACTTCTTTAAAGAAGTGGCATTGAGCAGTACTCAAGCGCGTGAACTCGGCATCAATGCAGTTTTAATGGGGGGCGATGGTTGGACTTCTGAACAATTGCTTGAAATGGCTGGTGATTCTGTCCAAGGCAGTTATGTGGTCAATCACTTAGATTTTGAAGATCCAGATGTGCAAACGTTTAAAAATGCTTACATGGCAAAATATAATGCCGCAGTGGAACTCAATGGTTATTTGGCATATGATGCCTTTAGATTGCTTGAAGAGTCTGTAAAAAAAGCAGGTGTGGCAGATTCTGTTAAGATCAAAGAGGCTATGGAAACTGCAGAAGTTCAAGGGATTACAGGAAAAATAAAAATCAACCCAAAGACGCATAATCCAGAAGGTAAAGAAGCGGCCATTTTGAAAATCGATCAGAATAAATACGTGTTCCAAACTAAATATTCTGTTGAAATTAAGTAAAGGTAGAGTGTTGCTCAACTTATGGGTTTGACACCCTAACCATGTTAGAGGCTCAAAAGAGGAAGAGAGCGCTTGGCGCTCTCTTTTTCATAACGAGGGCAATAATGGGACAATAACTGGATGGCTGTTATTTCCCGAGTTTTGCAGCAAAATAATACATAGGTATCCCTAGACTAAAGTTGTTTTAACTGGTCTAGGGATTTTTTATTTTATTTTTCTTTCATTTTATTATGGATTAAAGTGATTTATTATGGTATAATTGTAATATCTTTGTTTAGGAGTAATAATATGTTTCTACGTAAAATTAATCAAAAACACACAGGACGTGTCTATCTTTCTATTGTTGAAAGCTATCGAGATAAAACAACTAAAAAAACTAAATCAAGAACCATTGAAAGTCTAGGCTATTTAGATGAACTAGAAAAAAAGTTTAAAGATCCCATTGCTTATTACGAAAAAATCATCTGCGAAATGAATCAAAAAAAAGCTTTTGAAAATTCAGATATTCTTGTTAAGTACAAATCTAATGACAAATTAGAAGTCGGCACCAACAACCGTAAAAACTTTGGCTATGCCGCTTTCAGCGCCATCTACCACACACTTGAAATTGACAAGTTTCTCATCAATCGCCAACGTTCAACGAAGATTGAGGCGAGCACCAATAACATCATGAAGCTCCTTGTTTTTTCAAGACTCCTTAACCCAGGCTCTAAAAAGAAAGCCTATGATCAGCGAAATGATTTTTTTGAAAACGCTCATTACTCTCTTGATGACGTCTACCGCGCACTGAGTTTTTTCAATGAAAAAGGCAATGAGTTGCAGCTATGGATGAATGAAAAAGTCAAAGAAAACTACGGACGAGATACCAGCCTTGTTTACTACGATGTCACCAATTATTATTTTGAATCGGATTGTGAAGATGCTTTTAGGTGCAAAGGCGTCAGCAAAGAGCATCGTCCAAACCCCATTGTTCAAATGGGCCTTTTCATGGACACCAACGGCATCCCCATTACCTACGATCTTTATTCAGGCAATACCAATGACTGTCTCACCTACAGACCCACTTTTTCTAGAATGAAAAAAGAGTTTGATTTAGGAAAAGTCATCGTGGTTGCTGACAAAGGGATGTCCACAGGTGACAACATTCAGTACACACTTTCAGCAAACGATGGCTTTGTTTTTAGTTACTCCGCTAGAGGCGCCAACAAAGCTTTAAAAGACTATATTTTAGATGAAGAGGGCTATGTTTTTAAAGGGGATGACTATAAGTGGAAGGAACGCATTTACCCGACTGAAATTTGGGTTACCATGACTTCTGGAAAAAAGCAAAAGAAAACCATCGATGCCAAGCAAGTGGTTTTCTATAGCGAAAAATATGCGAAGAAAGCTAGGATGGAACGCGCTAAAGCCATTGAAAAAGCTAAGAAGCTTATAAAAACACCTTCAAACTATAATCGCTCTACATCCTATGGGGCTGCTGGATATGTGAAGAACCTTAGTTTTGTAAAAGATACTGGCGAAATTGCTGATATAACTGCTTTAAGCCTTGATGAGGAGAAAATAAAAGCGCAAGAGGCTCTTGATGGCTACTACGTGCTCATCACAAGCGAATACAAGAAGAGTGCCAGTGAAGTGATTGAAATCTACAGAGGCCTTTGGAAGATAGAAGAATCCTTTAAGGTTACCAAAAGTGATCTTGAAACGAGACCTGTATATGTTTCAACACAAGACCACATCAAAGCACATTTCTTAACATGCTTCATAGCTTTGGTGCTTGCTAGGATTTTAGAGTTTAAAATGGATGGCAAACACACCATCACACGCATCATCGACAGTTTAAGCAAATGTACATGTACAAATGTAGATCAAAACTATTACTTGTTTGATTATTACGATGAAGTTTTAAAGGATATCGGAGACGTGACAAATGTTGATTTTTCAACGAAGATAAGAACACTTCAACAGATTAAAAAAAATATTTCAGAAACCAAAACGAGATAGATTTACGCTACAAAAAAACGCAAAAAAAGAAACCCTTGAATCCCACTGTTTGCAATGGGATCAAGGGTGTTTTTTTGTTGTTTTGCTGCAAAAGTCAAGTTAGAGGCTCAAAAGAGGAAGAGAGCGCTTGGCGCTCTCTTTTTCATAACGAGGGCAATAATGGGACAATAACTGGATGGCTGTTATTTCGCCCAGCGTAGGGTTGGTCATCCAATAAGAAGTGGCAACGTTAGCAATTACGATTAGGGAAGGTGGGGCTATGACAACTTTTTTTCAGCAATTGATCAATGGTATTTCCATCGGCAGTGTATACGCTCTAATGGCTGTGGGTTATTCTTTGGTGTACAGTATCATGAATTTTAGTAACTTTGCACATGGTGGCGTTATCATGCTGGGTGCCTATATGGGCTTTTTTGCGCTTGCAGTAGGGAATTTGCCCTTTCCAGTGGCGATGATTCTGGCAACACTGGGTTCTGCATTACTTGCGATTGTTCTTGAGCGCATCGCGTACAATCCACTTAGAAAGAGAAATGCACCTTATTTATATTTCATTATTTCTGCAATGGGCGCTTCTATATTTTTAGAAAATCTAGTCATTGCAATTATTGGGCCGAATTTTAAGACCTATCCTAAAGTTTTTGAGAAGGAGCCCTTTTTGATTGGAACGCTTGCACTGGGAAGGCTCGACGTGATGATGTTTATCATTTCTGCAGTTTCTCTGACAGCGCTTTTGTTTATCATCGAAAAGACGAAGACGGGGATGGCGATAAAAGCCACGGCTTACAACTTGAGAGCAAGTGCACTTATGGGCGTTAACACAGACCATATTATCTTCATCGTATTCGGTCTGGGTGGTGGGCTTGCTGGGATTGCGGGTGTTCTATTTGGAATGAAATATACTGTATATCCTCAGATTGGCTTTATCACCACTAAAGCATTCATTGCCGCTGTATTTGGCGGATTAGGCAGTTTATCTGGAGCGGTGCTGGGTGCGATATTACTGGGGGTAATTGAAACCATTACAGCAGGTTATTTTTCGTCACAACTAAGAGACCTCATTGCGTTTGCACTTTTGATCTTCATCTTGGTCGTCAGACCTATGGGCATCATGGGCAAGCAAAATGAAGATAAGGCATAGGAGGGGAATATGGATTGGTATTATGTTGAAGGTATTCTCATACTATCGGGGATAAACTTATTAGCAGTACTTGGATTATCATTACTAACCGGTTTCACAGGCTTATTTTCATTTGGCCATGCAGGCTTCATGGCAATAGGGGCTTATACCACTGCATTTTGCACCATGACCTTAGGACTCAATTTTTATCTTGCACTTGTTATTGGAGGCTTAATGGCGGGCATTATGAGCTTGATCATAGGGAAGTTGACTCTCAATTTAAAAGGGGATTATTTCATCATTGCCACTTTGGGATTTGGTGAGGCAATCCGGCTTATTTTAGACAATATGCAGTATTTCGGTGGGGCCAGAGGATGGCCTGGGATTACAAATCATACCTCTCTTATGAATGTGATCGTGATCAATATCATCGGCATTGTGATTTTGGTCAACATCATAAGTTCTAAACATGGCCGCAATATGAAGGCCATTAGAGAAGAGGAAATGGCATCCAATATCATCGGCATTGACGTCTTTAAATATAAACTCAAATCACTTTGGATCAGTGCCATGTACGCTGGTGTTTCGGGAGGATTATTGGCACACTACATTGGATTTTTGCAGCCGAAGATGTTCCAAATGATCAAATCGACGGAACTTACTATCATCGTCATCTTCGGAGGCTTAGGGAGTGTCACCGGTTCAGTGATCGGTGCAATTGCACTTACCGCTCTACCGGAGGTGCTGAGAAACGTCAAGGAATGGCGCTTGGTGATTTATGGGGCAACAGTTGTGCTCATTATGATCACAAGACCTCAAGGTTTAATGGGGGGCAAAGAGTTTAGACCGATTCAATATTTGAAAAAATGGTTTGGCAAAAAAAATAAACCCACTGCGGAACAGGAGGTCTAAATGAGTCTGCTCGAACTTAAAAATGTAACGAAACAATTTGGCGGTTTAACAGCAGTTGGCAATTTTAATCTCAAAGTTGAATCCAAACAAATTTATGGGTTAATAGGGCCAAATGGCGCTGGTAAAACGACCATTTTCAATTTGATTACTGGGATTTATAACATCACAGAGGGTGAGATTTTATTTGAAGGCAAACGCATTGATAAAACGCCTACCTTTAAAATTGCAGATGTGGGCATCACCAGAACCTTTCAAAATATCCGGCTTTTTAAAAATCTCACCACTTATGAAAATATTTTGACCGCTTGTCATTTTAATACGGCTTATTCACTTTTAGATAGCGTGTTGAGGACGAAGAAGTACAAAGAGGGTGAAGCTATTTTACATCAAAATGCAAAAGAACTTTTAAAAATTATGGGGCTTGAGGAACGTCGTGATACGATTGCTTCTAATTTGCCCTACGGCCTTCAAAGGCGTCTTGAGATCGCCAGAGCGTTGGCACTTAGACCTAAACTCTTGCTTCTCGATGAACCCGCTGCAGGGATGAATGAAGAAGAGACCTTCCAATTGTTAGATTTGATTAAACAAGTGAGAGATCAGTTTGACTTAACCATACTCATCATTGAGCATCACATGGACCTCATTATGAATCTCTGCCATGAAATTACCGTGCTCAATTTCGGTAAGGAACTGGCGGCGGGTACCCCAGAGATGATTCAATCCAATCCAAAAGTAATCGAAGCTTATTTGGGAGAGGGGGAAGCCGCATGTTAAAAATAAGAGATCTCAATGTGCACTATGGGGGTATCCATGCACTGAGAGGCGTGGATATCGATGTGGAAGCGGGTCAGATCGTTTCCATTATCGGCTCAAATGGTGCTGGAAAGAGTACGCTTTTAAATGCCATTTGTTCTGTGGTGAAGACGAGCAAAGGCACGGTTGAGTTTAAAAATAAGACACTTCCAAAACAGATTAATAAGATTGTTGAAATGGGGATTTCTCAAGTCCCTGAAGGTAGATTGATCTTTGCAAATCTCACGGTGAAAGACAACTTGATGATGGGGGCTTATCTCAGAAAGGACAAGATTCAGATTCAAAAAGACCTTGAGAATGTGTATGGACTCTTTCCAAGGCTTTTGGAGCGAAAAGAGCAGATGGCTGGCACTTTAAGTGGTGGTGAACAACAAATGCTTGCCATGGGTAGAGGTTTAATGTCTGATCCAGATCTCATTTTACTGGATGAACCCTCGCTGGGACTTGCGCCTTTACTGGTGAATACAATCTTTGAGATTATTTTGAACATCAAGAAGATGAATAAAACGATCCTCTTAGTGGAACAAAATGCCTATAAAGCGCTCTCCATAGCAGATGTGGGTTATGTGCTCGAACAGGGGACGATCGTCAAGAAAGGCCTAGCATCAGAGCTTATAAAAGATCCCGTAATTCAAGAAGCTTATTTAGGTAAGAAAAAAGTATAAACTGAAAAATACATCTCCCAAAATCTAATTTTAAAAAGACCCTTTTGGGTATCATTAGGCGCATTTGATTTGTGCTTTCCGAAATGACACTCAAAAGGGTTGTTTTGCTATTAAAAATTAAGTAGTAAAATCACAAGGAATATCGTATACTAAAGGGTATCGTTAAATAACTCTCTAGAGAAAATCGTGGTGAATCATATGAGTAAGGGACCAAATCAAAATAATGGCAAGCCTTCAAGTAGAGGCAAAGGCTTTAATACGCCTAAATCAGGCGAAGGTAAATCAACGAGCGGAAAGTCTTCAAAAGACAGTCGTTCAAAAGGCAATCCCTCAAAGGGAAAACCTTCATGGAGCAAAGGCTCAGATGAAAAGTCGACCAGTGAACATTCAGAACATTCAAAATCAGAACATTCAAAATCTGAGCCTATAAAATCAGAAAAAGGCAAAGCGGAAGGTTTTAAATCCGATAAGACGTATAGTAAGAGCAGAGTTTCAGCAGGTAGAGCAGGTGCGGGCAAATCAGTGGGTAAACCGACAGGTAAACCAGCGGGTAAAGGCTTTGGTAAGAGAGCAGACAAAACAGAGACAGACATTAATAAACAAGGCAGTAAACCCTTTGAAGGTCAAAAATTTGAAGGTCAAAAATCTGATGCACAAAAAACAGATTATAAAAAAGGTGTTCGATCTAAATCAGGCTCTGATTATAAGAAGTCAGGTTATAAAAAAGAAGGCGATGATTTAGAAGGGGCTAAAACTTCTGAATTTAAGTCTAAATATAATAAAGATCATAAAAAACCTGAATACGGCAAGAAGGCAGAATATGGCCAAAAAACCGAATACGGTAAGAAAAGGGATTCAGGAAGTTCATCAATATATGGGAAAAAGCCTGAGTATGGTAAAAAAATAAATCCTTACAAAGCTAAAGAAGTGAAGTCTGATGCTACTACTGGGTTAAAAACGGAATCACATCATCCATCGGATGCACTTAAAAATGAAAAATGGGATCGCAATAAATCAAAGAAAGGGCCAAGGCAGTCTAAAGGTTATGGTGCAACACAAGTCTCTGACGCATCCTTTCAAGGTGACGAAAACAGAAGATTTATAGTTAAGTGCTCAGACATGGCTCAAGATGGAAAAGGCATTGTTACAATTGAAGGCGAAAAGTACTTTCTCAGCAATGTGATTGAAGGTGAGACTGTTTTAGTGGAAATGATCACAAAAGGGAGACGTAAGTACGTTAACCTTTTAGAAATTAAAGAAGCCAATGCATTTAGGGTGACTTCACCTTGTGAAATTTCATCAAATTGTGGCGGTTGTCAGCTTCAACATTTATCATATGCGGGACAGCTTCACTTTAAACAATCTAAAGTCAATGCGCTCTTATCTGAATATGGAAGAATTTTGCCCATTATTGGTATGGAAAATCCAGCCCATTATCGAAATAAGGTGAATTCTACTTTTTCATTAGGTTTTAAAAGTAAGATTATATCAGGCATTTTTGAAGAAGAGTCCCATAATGTGATTTCAGTAAAGGATTGTTTAATTCAAGATGAGCGTGCAAATGCAATCATTGAAACCATTAGAACGCTGATGCCATCGTTTAAAATGATGCCTTATGATGAAGATGCTGAAAAAGGATTTCTACGTCATGTGCTCATCAGAACAGGTCATGTGAGTGGTGAGGTGATGGTGGTGCTTGTTGTGGTGAGTCCGATGTTTCCAGAGAAGAACCATTTTGTCAAAGCGCTTACGGAGGCACATCCAGAGATCAAGACCATCGTTCAAAATGTGAATCATAAAAAGACCAGTATGGTCTTGGGCGATAAAGAAGTCGTTTTATATGGCAAGGGCTTCATAGAGGATACGCTCTGCGATACGGTCTTTAGAATTTCTTCAAAATCATTTTATCAAGTGAATCCAATTCAAACGGAAATTTTATATAATAAAGCCATCGAAATGGCAGATTTGACAGGTAAAGAAGTGGTACTAGATGCTTACAGTGGTATCGGTACGATCTCTCTAATCGCAAGTCGCAAAGCCAATCATGTGGTGGGCATTGAACTCAACAATGATGCGGTGAAAGATGCCATTTCAAATGCAAAGCGCAATAATATTGAGAATGCAAGATTTTACAATGGCGATGCTGGCGACTTTATGAGAGATGTGGCCAAAGCGGGTGAGCACCTCGATGTGGTCTTTATGGATCCTCCGAGAAGTGGCAGTGATGAGATCTTCTTAAATGCTTTGGTAACACTTGCGCCTAAAAAAGTCGTCTATATTTCGTGTAATCCGTTGTCACTTGCACGTGATCTCAAGGTGCTCGTGGCTGGGGGTTATCAGGTGGAAGTGATTCAGCCGGTGGATATGTTTCCTGGGACTTGGCATACTGAGGTCGTTGTGAAGCTTGAAAGACGGTAGAACGCAGTAAAATCAATATATTGAGCCACTGAATGTGTAGATGACATTCAGTGGCTTTTTGTATTAGGGAATAGAGCCAGTGTTACTATCAGTGTTCTATCACTTCTTGTGTTAGAGCACTGGCAGAAAATCAATTTAGATATTCCTGTGGTAGTTTAGTCCTATTATCTGCATAAGAAGATTGGTTGCTGCATATTAATCGGAAGAAAATATGCAGCAACATTTTTTCTTTATGCATATTGCATTTGTTATATGCATAATTTAATGATACAATAATGCATAAAGAAACGTATTGTGCAGAAAGAGGTGGAATATGCGTGCATTTGACTATAGTAAGATTCCAAGTGAACTACTTTGTAGCGAAATCATTAATTTGCTTGCAGCAATTCATGAATATAAGGGCAAGCAAGAGCTTTTCATTGAAGCAAAACCAGATATTTTAAATGCGATGCTTGAAGTTGCAAAGGTTCAAAGTACAGGTGCGTCTAATCGGATTGAAGGGATTTATACTTCAGATGACAGGCTTCAGGCCATTGTAAAAGAAAAAGTTGAACCAAGGAACCTCTCAGAATCAGAGATTGCAGGTTATCGTGAAGTTCTTCAGTTGGTTCATGAAAACTATGAGTATATGAATCCGAGAGTCAACGTCATTCTGCAGCTCCACAGAGATCTTTATCAATTCAATCCGATGTCAATAGGTGGGCGATTCAAGAATTCGGATAATGTCATAGCTGAAATTATAGACGGGAAGGAACGTATTCGCTTCGAACCATTGAGTTCGTTTGAAACACCTGATGCCATGGAAAGACTTTCGAGTACTTTCATAGAGGCAATTAACTAAAAGCAACAAGAGCCACAGTTGTTGATAACAATGTTCATTTTCGACTTTCTCTGCATCCACCCGTTCAATGATGGTAATGGTAGGATGAGCAGACTGCTGACGCTTTTATTACTTTATCGCTCAGGCTATATTGTTGGTAAGTATATCAGCTTGGAAATGATTATTGAGAAAACGAAAATAACCTATTATGAAAAGCTTGAAGAAAGCTCAAGAGAGTGGCTTGAAACCAAACACAGCTATTTGCCGTTTGTGAAATACTATCTAGAAATCGTCCTTAGCGCTTATAAAGAATTTTCATCAAGAGTTGAACATTTGCATAACAGAACGCTTTCAAAGACTGAAAGAATCAAAGTGTTATTTGACAATACCTTAGAAAAATTATCTAAAAAAGATATTCTCGAAAAATGCCCAGACATCAGCATGTCTACCGTTGAACTTACGCTTTCCGACTTGTTGAAGAATAGCTATATTATAAAAACCGGTGCTGGTAGAAGTACTGCATATATTAGAAATACAGATTACCGATAGAGTTGAGCAATTTGTTTCTCCTGACAGTTAACATATATTTGTAATCAGAGCGACTCCGTGAAGGACCAATAGGTTTAAGCGACATCAATTTTGTCTCCTCAAGGCATACTGAGGTCGTTGTGAAGCTTGAAAGACGGTAGCAATCATACCGCCTCAGGTTAAATATGACAAACATCTGCGCGTAGAACAGAAGACGCTTCGTGTAGCCGCTTACTGTAGAGTCAGCACCTTGTGGAGCAACAGGAAGGAAGCTATAAAGCACAGGTTGACTATTATACGGAGAAAATCAATAGCAATCCCAACTGGATGCCCTTCAATATATTCGAAAGCTGAAGGAAAAGAACATCCCAGTTATTTTTGAAAAAGAAGGGGTAAACACCATGGAAAGTGGTGGCGAACTCCTAATAACGATCCTGAGCAGCCAAGCACAAGAAGAAAGCCGAAACATCAGCGAAAACACAAGATGGGGATTAACAAGGCGGTTTGAAAACGGCATTATATCAGTCAATCATACAAAATTTTTAGGCTACACAAAGGATGATGATGGAAACCTAGTGATTGTTCCAAAGGAACTATATCATCAGGTGCAGGTGGAAAAGGCCAGAAGAGCTAGCCTAAACAAATCTGCGGGTACAAGGAAATCAAATAAGTCAAAAAAAGAAAAGAGTGAGTATAGCTCTAAATACGTAAAATCTATTTGCGGTTTTATTTGAAAATAGGAGACTTGTTGCTAATATTACGTTTTAAAATAATAAATTTTGTCCCTAAACTTGACATTGTGTCCCTGAGTATCTATAATGAAATTAGATTCCGTAAGATTCTATTCTGAGGTGAAAGTAATGAAAAAAAAGAATGTTTTAAATTTAATAAAATATTATGCTGAAAAGAATGATGCAGCTTTCAAAAATGAAGCATATGAAATCGCTAGATACTTTGATGAGGTAAATAATTATCAACTTTCTGAGTATATAATGGCGCTTCTATCGGATACAAATACGTTTTCTCCTCAAATGGATGTAGGAACGCAAATGTACTTTAAACGTGTGGATGTAAATTCAGAATCGCTCCCTTTGCCTGATAGCATAAAAGATAGCGTTTTAGGAATTGTCAATGCGATAGGGCACAACGCAGGTATAAATAAGTTCTTATTTGAAGGCCCACCTGGAACAGGGAAAACTGAAACCGCAAAGCAAATTGCACGAATACTTGAGAGAGATCTATTTATGGTTGATTTTGACTTAGTAATTGACAGCAAACTGGGTCAAACATCAAAAAATATAGCAAACCTATTCGAAGAAATTTGCAATGTATCTCATCCAGAAAAAGTAGTGGTTTTGTTTGATGAGATTGATGCAATTGCAATTGATCGCATAAATTCAAATGATCTACGTGAAATGGGGCGAGCTACATCGTCTGTTTTAAAAGGGCTTGATAATTTGAATAACAATGTTGTTCTTATTGCAACAACCAATCTATATAAGTCGTTTGACAAAGCACTGACAAGAAGATTTGATTCTGTAATTGATTTCAGCAGCTATACTAAACTGGATTTGGTGGCTATTGGCGAAATCATCCTTAATGATTTGTTGATTAAGTTCAAATCTGCCGGTAGAAATATGAAGCTATTTAGAAAAATATTAGAGAGTATGCATCAAATCCCTTACCCAGGAGATTTAAAGAATTTGATTAAAACATCGCTAGCATTTAGTGATCCCAATAATGAGTATGATTATTTAAAGAGGCTATATAGCGCTGTGAATAAACACAATTCAGAAACAGGTTTAAAAGATTTACAAAATAGAGGCTTTACAGTGAGGGAAATTGAAATTTTGACTGGCATATCCAAGAGCCAAGTATCTCGTGAGTTGAAGGAGTAATTGTGTATGAATAGTTTGTTGCAATTAAAAGGCACGTTTGAACAAGCATCTAGTAATTCACAACCTGGATCTCCAAACTTACCCGCAGGTAAAAGCGTTAAAGTTGCTCAATTAGAAATACTTAAAAATAACTTGAAGGAACTTAGAAAGTTTTGGTCCAAAGAAAGTATTGTTTCAGGTGCACTTATTAGTGTCTATTACAATAAAGTTGCAGCTAAAAGCAACAGGATACAAGGCTTACTGTCAAAGGGAAGTACTACAGCCAATAGTTCAATTGTTGGTGCGAGATTTACAAAAGAAGATTCGCCAAAGCATATAATCACGCACTATGTAGACATGGACTTAATTGATGAGTCAATCGAGCGATTAAGTGAGTGTATTGAGATTTTAAATAGGAAGTTCAATGGGGTAATCAGCCATGACATTATCAAAAAAATCAATTCCAAGCAAATAGCATTCACTTCTACTAAAATTGCTAAAACAAATTTTCTAAGAGTAATTGTGGATGCTTATTATGTTGAAAAGTTCGATGTGTTGGTTGATCTCATCGATTTGAAAGATGAATCTATCATCACAATATATAAAACAGATGTCAAAGCGACAAAGTTGATGGAGAAATTAGGAATCAACTTGCAGTTTACAAGAGTAATGGATGATACAACGCTATTATTAAGACCTGATGAGTTAGCGCTCTTAAAGCAGAAGGCCCCATATTTAATATCAATGGCTGTCAGTGACATAACTCAACTTACAAAGGATGATTTTGATTTTTGTGACACAGATGTCATCACAATACCATTGCCAAAAAACGAACCTACAATCGGCGTTATTGATACCATGTTTGACAATAAGGTTTATTTTTCTGAATGGGTTGAATTCAAAAGCATGCTATCAACAGATATTCCATTAACACAAAGCGACTATTTTCATGGCACTGCAGTTTCATCAATTATTGTAGACGGTCCGGCATCTAATCCTTTAATGGATGATGGTTGTGGTAGATTTCGAGTACGACACTTTGGTGTTGCGGCTGGAAACAAATTCAGTTCGTTTTCAATTTTGAGAAACATAAATGAAATCATTACTTCTAATAAAGACATTAAAGTTTGGAATTTATCTCTTGGATCTAAACTAGAAATAAATCCAAATTTCATATCACCAGAAGCTGCAATTCTAGACAGAATACAATATGAAAATGACATCATATTTGTTATTGCAGGAACAAATAAAGAATCATCAGAAAAGCAACCCAAAGCAATCGGGACGCCAGCTGACTCAATCAATTCTATCGTTATTAACTCGGTAGATTATTCTAATCGTCCAGCATCCTATACGCGTAAAGGACCAGCTCTTTCGTTCTTTACAAAACCAGATATTAGTTATTACGGGGGAGACGGGAAAAATCATATGCGTGTTTGTACTTCAACTGGGGAAGCTATGGTAAGAGGAACATCATTTGCAGCACCATGGATAGCAAGGAAAATGTCATATCTAATTGATATTCTTGGTTTAAGCAGAGAAGTGGCAAAAGCACTTCTAATTAACTCAGCTACAGGTTGGAACAAACAAGAATTTGACTCTTCTTTAATTGGACATGGCATAGTACCTTTAAAAATTGATGACGTTGTTCGATGTCCAGAAGATGAGATCCAATTTGTTTTATCGGGTGTTTCTGGAAAATATGACACTTATAATTACAATATTCCAGTGCCCATTAGTAAAGAAAAGCATCCGTTTATCGCAAAAGCTACGCTTTGCTATTTCCCGTGTTGTTCACGTAATCAAGGTGTTGATTACACTAATACTGAACTTGATATACAATTTGGTAGGTTGAACGAGAAGGGTATAAAACCGATAGATAACAATTATCAAACATCTGAAGTCGAGAGTTTCACATGGGAAGAAGATGCTAGAAAGCTCTTTAGAAAATGGGATAACGTGAAGCACATTAGAGAGATTTCCCAAAAGGGTAATCGCGCTAAAAAATGTTACGATAAAGGTATATGGGGTTTAAGCTTAAAAACAAAAGAACGGCTAGCGGAAAAATTTGGAGTTGGTTTAAAATTTGGCATAGTTATAACGCTTAAGGAGATTGATGGCGTTAATCGCATTGATGATTTTGTTAAGAATTGTTTTCTTAGAGGGTGGCTTGTAAATAGAATCGATGTTGAAAATAGAATTGATATTTACAACATTGCCGAAGAAGAGATTGATTTTAATGATTAAGGTTTAAATTTATTTAGAAGAGAAAGGACGTGTTAAAATGGCTAAAAATCAACAATCTGAGTTGGTCATTCATCGTCCAAATGGTCAAATAAGAGAAAAGAACTCTTACGGAAATGATCCGTACCCACCTAAAGGTTAAGCATCAGAATCATAAAGGTCAGACTAGCATGATTTAAGCTGTCTGGCCTTTATGATTTTGATGATATAACTAAATCAATATTGAATAAGACGATTGATCGGATTGTCATCAAGAGTGAAAAAACTGCAACTGTTCACTTTAAGTCCGGATTAATTATGGAAGAAGACTTTATCAAGACAATTGAATAATTGTTCAGAATAAAGCTCTCAAATCACGACAAGTTTGAAAGTTTTATTGCGCACAATTTTTACTAACTGGTAAAGTTGTAGCAACACTACAAGGTGTCGAACGAAAATGATGCCCGTTTCGATTCTAAAGGAGCGGTGGTAGAAGCGAAAAAAGTGGATTGTTATGGTCCGTTTTCGAGAAAAACATCCTGCCGCCAAGGCCCCAATAGGTTCAGGCGACATTCAGTGGCTTTTCGTATGCGGAAAAAGATCCACTGGATATTTAGATAGTCACAATATCATCAGGTGCAGGTAGAAAAGGCCAGAAGAGCAAGCCTAAACAAATCAGCGGTTACAAGGAAATCAAACAAGTCGAAAAAAGAAAAGTGTAAGTTCAGCTCCAAATACGTACTTACTGAGCTACTAGAATGTGCAGAATGTGGCCATGCCTATAGAAGACAGACCTGGTCCAAATACGGACAGAAAACAGCCGTATGGCGATGTGAAGATAGACTTAAAAACGGAACAAGCTCTATTTTATAGAGACTTTCAGAGAGAATGTCATCCGGGTCATAGGCAATTACAGCACTCAGGGTGTTTCAACGGAATACGATGACCAGATCGATGAACTGCAAAAGCAGATGCTGAAATACTGTAATGATATAAAAATGATTTTCAAAATAGTCAAAACGTTCAGATTTGTAAAATGAAAATCGCAAAATTGACATAATGAATGAATTGTGATAATATCAGTTTACAATAATGATATAGAGGTGTAAGCAATGGTTGAAAGAAAAGAAACCCTTGAAGACTTGATTAGCTTTAAGGATAAAAACTTAATAAAAGTTGTGACTGGAATCCGTCGCTGTGGTAAATCAACCATTTTTGAATTGTTTCAAAGTTATTTAAAGGAACATGGAGTAGAGGGAGAACAGATCATTAATGTTAATCTGGAAGATGGCGATTATAGGGACATACGCACATCAAAAAAACTATATGAGTATGTTGAAGGCAGATTGATTAAGGAAAAAAAGAATTATGTGTTTCTTGATGAAGTTCAGCATGTTAATAATTTCCAAGAAGGTGTGGATTGGCTCTATGCCAAAAAAAATGTGGATTTATATATAACAGGTTCAAATGCATTTCTGTTATCTGGAGAACTTGCAACACTACTTTCAGGTAGATATGTTGAGATAAAGATGCAGCCGCTTTCATTTAAAGAGTATGTGTCAGCCTACCCAAACAATACCAACATGTCTGCGTTATATATGAATTATTTACAGAATAGCTCTTTTCCAGGAACACTTGAACTTAATGGGAAAAAGGATATCAGAACATATCTTGAAGGAATTTATAATACAATTCTTCTTAAAGATATTGTTACAAGAAAGAAAATATCAGATCCGTCTATGCTTCAAAGTGTGGTAGAATTTATCTTTGATAATGTCGGCAATATGTGTTCTTATACAAAGATAGCAAATGCGATGACATCCTCAGGTAGAAAGATAAGCGTGCCGACTATTGAGAGTTATCTATCTGCGCTTGCCGACAGCTTTATTTTATATAAGGTTGGTAGATACGATATAAAGGGAAAACAGTATCTTGCAACTGGTTCAAAATATTATGTAGCTGATATTGGACTTCGCTATTTCCTTTTGGGAACCAGACATACAGATATGGGACACATCCTTGAGAACATCGTATATCTTGAACTTTTAAGAAGAGGCTATGAAGTTTATGTAGGAAAAGTTGGTGATGCTGAGGTTGATTTTATCGCAGTTAATGCTGACGGTAAAACATATTACCAGGTATCTCAGACAGTTATGGAAGAGCAAACTCTAAAAAGGGAGCTCTCATCGTTAAATGCCATTAAGGACCATAATCCTAAATATCTTCTTACGATGGATTATACACCTCTGACTTCCCATAATGGAATTAAACAAATAAATGTATTGGAATGGCTTATGAAAGAGTGATTATAGCAATGTTTTTTTGCATCGAATCTGAGGCTCATATAATACAAGATAATATCGGCCAACTATCCGCCAAAGCCCCACTAGGTTAAAGATGCATACCCTAAGTTACTCATTGCAAGAACGAGACATGAACAGTATCCGTATTTTATTGATACGGATGTTTTCGTTTTTATCAGGCATTGGTTTATCAGAATATATACGAAGAAGAAGACTAACGTTTGCCGCTCTTGATCTGAAAGA
Source organism: Fusibacter sp. 3D3 (assembly GCF_001748365.1). GTDB lineage: Bacteria > Bacillota > Clostridia > Peptostreptococcales > Acidaminobacteraceae > Fusibacter_A. The sequence goes on from NZ_BDHH01000019.1 coordinate 86,258, forward strand.
TACGGATTTAAAAGTAATTGATGTTGCTGTCAAATATGGATACGACTCAGCTGATTCATTTTCCCGAGCTTTTCATTCTATGCATGCAAGGAATATGATTCATTTTAAACTCTTTGATGAATCGGAAAAAGTGCTTCTTAGAAAGACAGTGATTTTTTACGCGGCAGTATCAGCGAAAGAGATTAACAAGACCTTTGACACCACGGCAATTGACTCAATCACAAAACAAAAAATAAAGACAGACCTTTTGCCAGTGATCAAAAGAAAAGATGATTTTGAACTGGAAACGGCAAAGAAAATGGTAAAAGCGTATATTGCTAATTTAATGGTCCTTACAGAAGATGAGAAAGAATTTTTGGATAGATTTGAAAACAGTGATTATATTTCGGAACTGTTATTTGGAGACGAAATAATTTTAGAACGAATCAAAAATCATCCAATGGCTTTGTGGAAGACGAGTAAATAATCAAAAACAATCGAGTTACTAAATTTGCATAATCGGTTTTGAGCATGGTAAGTAGTAAATAAAAGAGTGAACAGCGTTAAAGGACTGTATATATTGTGAATAAATGCAAAGGAATCATGAGTTATCTTGGTCCTTTGCATGCTTTACAATACATGTAATCGAATATGTAGGAAAGGTGGCTTTTGATTACGATGATATTTGTTCTAAAGCAAGGGGATAATTTCCATATTCTCTGAGATAGGAGATTATTATACATAGAGTTCCGGATTAATAAAATTTGCTTGTAGACTGTTAAAATGTTACAATGTTATCAATATAAACAATCACTCACCAATTGGAGGAATTATTATGATTAACGAGAAAAACAGCTCCATAAGGATACAATACCGTAGAGCAGATGATCTTTTACCCGATCGTTTTCTAAGATTAAGTGTTCCTGGTACGCTTTCAAGATTACGGGAAATAAACCAGGAACTTGCAGAGGAACTTAGTAGTTTTAGATTGCAAAACGATGAGTTGGAACAAGCTCGAACAGATTTGGAATTACTCCTTTTACAGTACTCTACTCTCTATGATTCTGCTCCTGTAGGCTATTTGACCCTGAACAGAAGTGGCATTATTTTACAAGTAAACTCGGCATGTGTAGGTTTGTTCGGGGTGGAAAAATCAAACCTTATAAATGAACATTTTCAACAATTTATGTCTTCTGAATCTTGGTCTGAATATACCTCTTTTCTGAAAAATGTACATAAGAAACAATCCCAGGAAATCTTTGAGTTTGAACTACAAAGAACAGAAGATACAATTATTGTTCATATGGAGGTACGAGAAGACAAGAAAGGCAATACATTTATTGCCGCACTAATCGATGTCACAGAAGAAGTACAAGCAAAAACCCTTCGTAAAGAAGAACATATCTATCGCACAATATATGAAAACATAACACATGGTATTGTTATTTGTGACCGCGATGGGAAAATTGTATCAGCTAACCAATCTGCTGAAAGCATTCTTGGACTTACGTTCAATCAAATGGACAAGAAACCATTGGATGAGTTTTTTTCGGATCCCATTCATGAGGATGGTAAGGCTTTTACGAAAAAACCACTGCCTTTTATGAAAGAACTTAACTCTAGTGGAGAGCAAAATCTTACAATGGGTTACAAGCCTCCAGACTCAACCCATTATACTTGGATTGTTGTCTCAGCGATTTCGGTTTCTATGCCTGATGAAGATGAGGTACGATATGTAATTAGTTTTGACAATATCACAGCACAGAAGAATTTAGTGTTATACAATAAGCTCACGTCAAGAGAGAAGCAAGTATTTCAAAAGCTGGTCACAGGCCACGGTCGTACAGAAATTGCTGATAGCTTAGATATATCTAAAAAAACTGTAGATAAGCACAAAGAAAATCTGATGGAAAAGTTAAATATATATTCACCTGATGAGCTTGTAGATTATTCCAAAAAGTTATAACGTAAGAAATGATTTGGAATTTAAAAATTTTAAGTAAAAAAAGACCTCTATGCTAATGTCAAAAGATAGCTTAGAGGTTTTATATAAACAAATAGCAATTTAAGATGCTAAATTTGTAATTTTTCTTTCTTTTTCATTTTGTACGTCTCTAGGACTGACTCAAATTCATCTAGGATACTATCTAAATGTTCTTTAGGTACAACTTTCCTAGCTAAAGGCATAAATGTATTTTCCTCTTCTTCCATGTGGTGATTTAGAACCTCTTTAAGTACGCTAAACTTTGCGTCCCAAGTCTCGTTGTCCACGGCAGTTCTTTCCAATATGCTAAACTGATGCCTTCCAAGACTATGCTCTTCTATCATTTCAAGTACAACCTCATCATCTTTACCTTTAGCACTTTTTCTAACCAGCGGAAAAACAACATGTTCCTCTGCTTCATGGTGTCCGTTTAATTCTGCATAAAACTCTCTAAATATCTCTTTTTTCTTTTCACCTTGTGCAGATTCAATTTGTGATATCATTTTCTTGAATTCTTTATGTTCCTTCTTTATGTGAGCTAAAACATCCATTTGGGGCCTCCTTTGATTTTGATTACGTAATATGAGGAATCATAGGAATACCAGCCTTAATGGTGATATCCCTAGATTCTTATTAATAACGTACTCTTTAATACGGAATTATCTTAGTCCAGTAGAACCACCCATTAAACTGTTGTTTTGTCTGTAGGTTGCATAAATATCATCACTCCAGTCATCTTTGTTTTTAACAAATATGACTATTTTTCCCTGCTTAATCTGTTTTTCATATGCCTCGGCGTCTTGTTTATCAACACCTAGTTCAACCAATCCACCAATCAGTCCACCAGCTACACCGCCTGCAATGACTCCACCTAATATGCTCACGATCGGACCGGCCGCTAGAATAGGACCTACTCCAGGTATTGCGAGAAGACCTAACGCAGGTAACGCTGCAACTAATCCACCCAGAACTCCACCAATTGCGGCACCTACGCCTACTTCGTCAGAATCGCCATGGTTCTTGGTATCTATATCAGTTTCGTCCTCAAGTCGATCCATCTTGTCCTTGTCTTTTGCTATGACAGTTATTTCATCTTCGCTATATCCGATTTCTTTCAAGCGCTTGATAACATTGATTGCTTCATTTTCAGATTCAAAAATACCTACTAGGACTCTGTCCGCATCACCCAAATCCCTGTCACCTCTCCCCAATTTATGATCTGTTCTACCTATTTCACTATCTAATATTCCAGATTCTTTATCGTTATATAGAGAATTTGTCTCTAAATTTTGGTTACCTGTTAATGGTGTAATCTTGTTTCCATAATCAAATAAATTATTCATTGTTTGCCTCCTTTGGGCTAATTGAATTTTTTTAACGTGTCCTTTTGAATTGATTCCATTTTATTTTTATAATCAACCCTATCAAAGCGTATACTCAGTCCGCTTCGCTACCTTCGTAACACTTGCACAATCCTATCGGATTGCATTCAGTGGGCGTTTGGACTCCCACTGAATTAGGAATATGAACCCCCACTTTGAGAAGTGGGGGACATCTCCTCAAGGGTTATACTAATACTCTCTCAACTAATCCGATAAATTAGATGATAATCAGGATTCATTTTTCCTTTAAAAACAATATATCAAAGAAACTACCTAGTATACTATTAGCACTTTTTGACTCGGATTGTATGTATCAATTTCGAGTATGGAAAAATCGCCAAGCTCCATCCAGTCATCTCGAATGGCTTTATCTTTAACAAAGATGCCGATTTATATGTGTGTCCAGCAGGTCATTTGGCTCAAAAGAAACTCATGAAGCGCAGAAAGAAAGCCGATCAGAATCAAATGTTAACGTACTACTTTGACGTCAAAAAGTGTCAAGACTGTCCGCTTCGATAAGGCTCCTACAAAGAAGGCGCAAAGACAAAGACCTATAATGTGACGATTAAATCAGATTACCATTTAGAACAAGAAGCCTTCCAAGAGACAGACCCTTTTAAAGAGCTTTATAAGCAGCCCATGAAAAGGGTCTTTATGTGGTAATGGCTGTTATCATCAATCACACTGGCAATGTGTTTGAATACGAAGATACTGAGGTGACTTATTCTAAAGAAAAACATCCGGTAAAAGGATTTTTAGATGCTAAAGGTCGATATGTTAACCTGAATAATGTCGCAGCTATTAGCATCTTATGTCGCTAAATGATAAACTACATTTAGGCGTGTGAGACTATGGCCTGCAACAATCGTGGTACGAGAACCAGTTAGTCAAGTCCAGAGCAGGAATTGATTTAACTCGCACAATTCTTCCGAAAAAACGTCCATTTCCAATGCTACACAAGATAAACTCACGTTAGTCATGAATCACATCAACAGTGTTTCGCGTGAAGGATTAAACAATAAAACGGCCTATGTTGTAGCAGAAGAGAAGTTAGGCTTAGTATTCTTGGAAAGGCTAAATCTAAAGCTTATTCAACCGGACGATGTCCATTTAAAACCAGCTTTACTCAAATAAAAAACTAACAAAAACAAGGGATAGATATCGCTAAACTCAATACTGCATTACGCAGACCGGCGGAACTTAGTTTTTCCACTAGCGGTGACATAGAAATATCCCTTTCCCGTATAATAAATGGCCGTTTCCTTTGAGTATATTCTCAAGAAAATGGCTGTTTTTGTTCTATACGAAAGTTCTCCTTTTTTAGCATCCTGTCTCAAAAGATTGAAAATAAATGCAATCTGAGTCAAAAGTGCTAATAGTAAACTACGTACTTGATTTGATACAGTACTTATACAGGAAATATGAATCCTGGCTATCATCTGATGTATCGAATTAGTTGAGATGGGAGTGTTAGTATAAATATTAGTATAAATGGTAGTCTAAATTGTAAAGAAAGAGAGAATATTATGTTTATAAAAGAAATGATCAAAGAAAAAAAACGAAAAAAAAGACGTAAAGCGGCAAAGATTGCTGCAGTAGCAGTGGGCGTAGGAATCTCGGTTGGAGTTCTAATTGCTCCAAAATCAGGGAAAGAGACGAGAGTAGATATCTCTAACAACGTGGATAAAGTAGCTAAGACAGTGAAAAAATCTGCAATCGAAGTTAAAGATTCTATATTAAACAAAGAGGAAGCATTAGAAACAAAAATTAAAGAGACAGTTGATAAAGTTAAGGATAATCTGGGTGATGCTTTTGATAATGTATCCAAATCAGCAGAAGAGGTCAGGGATAATCTAAAATCGAGCATTGCCAATGTCGCAAGTACTGTCGAAGAAAAGGCAGAAAAAGTGAAAAATGAAGCAAACAAATAAAACATTAAAACACATTACAAAAGGAGAGCTCTATGTTAATTGATGTTAATGCCTTGCTTGCTTTTTTAGCTGTATTTATTGGTGTTTGTTTAGGCTTTGGTGTGTTGGTACTCCTCATTATTGCTTTGGTTAATATTATAAAAACCCTTCGAAAAGTCAACAAGTTATTAGACAATAATGGAGTAAGCATTGATGAAGCAGTAAAAAAACTACCCCAGCTTATCGGAAGTATAGACAAGACGGTGATTAGTGTAGGTGAAACGTCGGAGAGTGTTAGAGATACATTTTTTGACAGTAGTCCACCTAGTGATACAGTTTCATCCATTGCAGGTATTATTGAAGGTGTCTCCAGTGTTGTAATCAGCTTTCTTTCGAGAAGGAAGTAACGGATAAAAATATTAACCGGAATATCTAGAAAATTAAGAAAAAGACAATAAAAAACTAAAAACTAAAAAATATGAATTTAGATCGTTGCGAAATAAAAACCAAAGTTATCCACAAGCAAAATTGAAATATCTAAAAAAGTTCAAAAAAAAAGCGCAACAGAATAAAGACTTACTCAATTTCGCAGTAAGTTATTCTATGCAACCATAGTTTTTATAGACAAATGACCAATGTTTAATTTACTTTTATGAATGATAATGAAAGCAATCAATTGTGTGATGCCAGCTAAAAAGATGTTTGATTTCAGGGTTAAGGTTTTATTGACTTTGGAAATATTGATTTGCATAAAGGATTTAAGTTGTGCGATGGTTCTTTCACAAACCGTTCTTATTTTGTAAAGATTGATCCATTCATTAC
>NZ_BDHH01000020.1 GCF_001748365.1 Fusibacter sp. 3D3
GGAAAGACCCCGTGGAGCTTTACTGCAGCTTGGCACTGGATAATGGTATATCATGTACAGGATAGGTGGGAGACATAGAAGTGAGGACGCCAGTCTTCATGGAGTCACTGTTGGGATACCACTCTTGATATAACGTTATTCTAACTATGGACAGTAACCCTGTTCTAGGACAATGTCAGGCGGGCAGTTTGACTGGGGCGGTCGCCTCCTAAAGAGTAACGGAGGCGCCTAAAGGTTCCCTCAGCGCGGTTGGAAATCGCGCGAAGAGTGTAAAGGCAAAAGGGAGCTTGACTGCGAGAGGGACACCTCGAGCAGGGACGAAAGTCGAGCTTAGTGATCCGGTGGCACCGCATGGAAGGGCCATCGCTCAACGGATAAAAGCTACCCCGGGGATAACAGGCTTATCTCCCCCAAGAGTCCACATCGACGGGGAGGTTTGGCACCTCGATGTCGGCTCGTCTCATCCTGGGGCTGAAGTAGGTCCCAAGGGTTGGGCTGTTCGCCCATTAAAGAGGCACGCGAGCTGGGTTCAGAACGTCGTGAGACAGTTCGGTCCCTATCTGCTGTGGGCGTAGGAAATTTGAGAGGAGCTGTCCTTAGTACGAGAGGACCGGGATGGACAAACCTCTGGTGTATCAGTTGTTCTGCCAAGAGCACTGCTGAGTAGCTAAGTTTGGAAGGGATAAGCGCTGAAGGCATCTAAGCGCGAAGCCCCCCTCAAGATGAGATTTCCCATCCTTTATGGAGTAAGATCCCATGTAGATAATATGGTAATAGGCCTGAGGTGTAAGTACAGTAATGTATTCAGCTGACAGGTACTAATAGATCGAGGACTTGACCAATGACAAGTTTTCACTTGTGAAAACGAGCAAGGTTTAAGACCACAAAAGAACAAATCGGTTAATCTGATATATGCAATTTTGAGTGTGCAAACCAGCAATCTATCTTTGATAGATGCAAGGTAAGTATGGCGTTCTCGCTTGCGAGATTCTCCAGCCGACATAGCCTTTACGCAGTAAATGCAGGAGGCATGTTGGTAAAAAATACTTTAGTAGCATTCAAAAAATAGTGTTGACAATGGGTTTGCAAGATGGTAAAATTATTCTTGCTGACATAGTTGTAACAGCGAAATGAAAAAGGTAATTTCTTAACTTTACAGTTAAGACCGTTCGATTTAATGTGTTGCAAGCAACACTGCCTAAATTGAACTCCTATATCCAGTGATGAAGGCGGAGGGGCTACACCTGTTCCCATACCGAACACAGAAGTAAAGTCCTCCAGCGTCGATGGTACTTGGCGGGCAGCTGCCTGGGAGAGTAGAACGTTGCTGGTTTATGTTCCAAGATAGCTCAACGGTGGAGCACTCGGCTGTTAACCGATAGGCTGAGGGTTCGAATCCCTCTCTTGGAGCCATTTAGCCGGAGTGGCGGAACTGGCAGACGCACAGGACTTAAAATCCTGCGATCCTTACCGATCGTACCGGTTCGATTCCGGTCTTCGGCACCAATTTCTTTAACAAGAAATGTGCAAAATACTTGTTGAAATTTCAACAATAAAACAAAAGAAACACATGGCGGCGTAGCTTAGTTGGCTAGAGCGTTCGGTTCATACCCGAAAGGTCGGTGGTTCGAGTCCACTCGCCGCTACCATTTTTAGTCAATTTAGATTAAAGGATTCAAATTCATGGCCCCTTGGTCAAGCGGTCAAGACACCGCCCTTTCACGGCGGTAACAGGGGTTCGATTCCCCTAGGGGTCACCATTAGTTTCGTTCATAACTATAAAATGAACATTATGGCCTAGTAGTTCAGTTGGTTAGAACGCCAGCCTGTCACGCTGGAGGTCGAGGGTTCGAGTCCCTTCTAGGTCGCCATTTAAACATTTTGATTTATTGATCAATTGTTTGCAAGCAGCATGAATGTTGATCGTTCATGTGTACATTGATAGGAATATTGATGTAGAAATGTACCAAATGCCGGTGTAGCTCAATTGGTAGAGCAACTGACTTGTAATCAGTAGGTCGCGGGTTCGAGTCCCATCACCGGCTCCATGTTTTAGGAGGGGTTCCCGAGTGGCCAAAGGGGACGGACTGTAAATCCGTTATCAGCGATTTCGAAGGTTCGAATCCTTCTCCCTCCACCATTACTTGCGGGTGTAGCTCAATGGTAGAGCTCCAGCCTTCCAAGCTGGCTGTGAGAGTTCGATTCTCTTCACCCGCTCCAGAAACATTTAGTGATTGAATTCACGAGGCGCAGGTCGATGCCTGCAAAACGATAACCCACGGGAGTTTAGCTCAGCTGGGAGAGCATCTGCCTTACAAGCAGAGGGTCATAGGTTCGAGCCCTATAACTCCCACCATCATTTTGGGGATTCGCCAAGCGGTAAGGCACCGGACTTTGACTCCGTTATTCACAGGTTCAAATCCTGTATCCCCAGCCAACTTAATAGGGTCCATTAGCTCAGTCGGTAGAGCATCTGACTTTTAATCAGGGTGTCCCGCGTTCGAGTCGCGGATGGATCACCAAACATGGAGAGGTACCGAAGCGGTCATAACGGGGCGGTCTTGAAAACCGTTAGGGTGAAAGCCCACGTGGGTTCGAATCCCACCCTCTCCGCCAAATTTAATGGAGAAGTACTCAAGTGGCTGAAGAGGCTCCCCTGCTAAGGGAGTAGGTCTTGTAAGGGGCGCGAGGGTTCAAATCCCTCCTTCTCCGCCATTAAATTAATTGGGGCCTTTAGCTCAGCTGGTTAGAGCGCCCGGCTCATAACCGGATGGTCCGGGGTTCGAGTCCCTGAAGGCCCACCATATTTTATATTGATAAACACCTTAGGGGTGTAGCTCAGCTGGTAGAGCAGCGGTCTCCAAAACCGCGTGTCGTAGGTTCGAACCCTGTCACCCCTGCCAAGTTTCATTTAAAATTGCATATCAAAAATATCGGGGTGTAGCGCAGTTTGGTAGCGCATTTGGTTTGGGACCAAAGGGCCGCGGGTTCAAATCCTGCCACCCCGACCATTAAGGCTTTTAGTCTGAAAATTGTGGGCGTATAGCTCAGCTGGTTAGAGCGCACGCCTGATAAGCGTGAGGCCGGTGGTTCGAGTCCACTTATGCCCACCACAATTTTGCCCGGATAGCTCAGTCGGTAGAGCAGGGGACTGAAAATCCCCGTGTCGGTGGTTCGATTCCGCCTCCGGGCACCAAGTTTTTAAAATTTGAACTGTAAGGTTCTTTTTTTATTTTTTGAACTTATAAATATACGGTTAAAATCTATAAAATATGAAAGCACTCTTATTACAATAAAGCACTCTCATTACAATTTAGGAATGGATCTTAAAGGGTAACGAGAGTGTTTTTATTACAGGTATTTGCTATGAATTTTTTCCGCAATATGAACAATATTATGCCAATAAAGTTGATCATCAACGGCAATCAGATAGGTTTCCTTATCGCTTTGGCTCAGTGCGGAGAAATCAAGATTAAGGACAGAATTAGTATTTACAATGGTGAGAACAGTATCTGAATCTTTCATTTTCAATTTTTTTATTTCAAAACTAATGATTGTATTTTCAATTTTCTGATCAAAGGTTGAACCTAAAGTTTCATAATAACTTTCGATGCGAGGTGCTTTATAGGGATGACCAAGTAAAACGATACAAGTATTCTTTTTAAATTCACAGGATATTAAAAAGAATTGTTCTTGTGCAAGTGTGCATTTTTTATAAAGCGTATTGAATTTGATATTTTGATAAATACGGAGCAAAGGAACCATGTTGATTATATCATCATAATTATGAAGTAAAATAATCTCTTCGAGTTTAGGATCTTTGGTTTCAATAAAACTATGATAGAGTATGACGCTATCTTTTCCACTAATGGTATCTGATCGATGAATGCCAATAAATTTTTCAAGTGATTTTAAGGTATAGCTCTCAAAGGGAAAAAAGACTTTGTTCTGCCGTACAACCCTTAACAAATCTATATTAAATTTTTTATTTAACATACGATTGACTTTCAGAGCTTTTAATCTCGCATTGATGAATGGAAAATCAAATGAATCACCATTAAAGCTTACAAAGTAATTAATTTTATGAGCTTCAAGAAGTACAAAAAATTGCTTCAAAATATCGCGTTCGGATTGATAGTCTTCATTAAATAATTGAATGACTTTTCCCGTTTTAGTTTGATCAGAAAAGATGACCATGCCGATCAAAACAATTTTATTTTTGTGACTTAGGCCATCCGTTTCAATATCAATAAAAGCAATATTATGATCTTCAAAGAGTTTGGTGACGTAACTATAATCTTTAGAAAAGGCATATTCTAGTATTTTCATTTTAGTCCTCACTATATGAATTGAGTAAATTGGAAATTACTTTGAGAATTACTCAACTTTATTTTACTCAATTACATTATAGCACAATATTACATTTAGCTGAGTATGGTTCTCAAGAACTATTTAGCACATATTAATACTCATTTTTGTTGGCGAAGATTGAATATTATGGCAATGACAATTAATCTATGATAAGATTATAATGTGGTTGTTTGGTGGGGGGATATATGAGAGAAATTGCAATAGAAGGATTAACTTTAGGGATGTGCTTGTCGAAAGATATTTATAATGATCTTGGCAATATAATTTTGTCGCAGGGGACAGAAATTGCCGAAAAACATTTGGATTATTTTAGAAAACATGGTATTTATTTTGTTTATATAGAGGAAATTGATGATATTATATCGCGAGATCGCTATAAAAATGCTATGGCACATAAGCTAAAAGATTTAAATCATGCTTATGGGGAGGTTTTGTCACAGTTTAAGACGCTCTATTTTGAAATTGAAAACAAGAATTACACTTTCGATATAAATGCTGTTAAAGAAGGTTTAATGGAACTGATAGACACTTTACTTTCTGATAATGATATTTTAGGCAGTATGAGAGTAATCGCCCTTGATGAAAATTATCATTTTACGCATGCCGTTAATGTTGCAATGCTTAGCGCTATGATCTGTAAATGGTTAAATCTTGACAAAGAGACGATTTATATGGCATCCTTGTCAGGTTTACTACATGACGTCGGCAAAGCACAGGTATCTCAAACGCTTTTATTTAAATCAGATGATTTGGAAGCGGAGGAGTTCGAACAATTAAAGATGCATTCTAGATTTGGTTATGAGAGCTTAAAGAATAATCCGACTATCCCCAAGGCGGTATTAGCTGCGATATTATTCCATCATGAAAGAAGTGATGGCAGTGGCTATCCAAGTGGATTAAAAGAGGAACAGACACCTTATTTTGCGCGAATTGTTGCCGTGGCAGATGTCTTTGATGCCATAACTTCGGATAAGATCTATAAAAAAGGGGTGTCCTCATTTAAGGCGTTTACAATTATAAAAGACGAAAGTTTTAGGGGGCTTGATCCCAACATTTCAGAAGTTTTTTTAAGCAATATTGCAGCATTTTTTGTAAATAATCGTGTTCGGTTATCTGATGGAAGAGAAGGCGAAGTTGTATATATTAATAAATATGCACTCAATAGGCCTCTTGTCAAAGTATCCAATGCATTTATTGATTTATCTACGGATTATTCACTTGAGATTGAAGAAGTAATTTCATAAAAAAATGACGCCTCATAGGTAAAAGGCGTCATTTTTTATGTTTTATATTGTAAAAAAATGGATCAATGGGCATCCTTCAATAAAATATCTTGATATAACCCTTGAGGAGATGAACCCCCACTTCTCTAAGTGGGGGTTCATATTCCTAATTCAGTGGGAGTCCAAACGCCCACTGAATACAATCCGATAGGATTGTGCAAGTGTTACGAAGGTAGCGAAGCGGACTGAGTATACGCTTTGATCCCTTGAGTATACGCTTTTTTACTTATAGAATGAGGATTCAAATATGGTTTTAATTTCACTTATTTTTTTTGTTTTACCCAGTGCGAGCATTAATTTAATTCGAGCTTTTTGACCATTTAAATTTCCGCCAAAAATGGCCCCTAAATCTCTTAAGTTTTTACCACCGCCAAGATATCCATAAGAGTCTAATACGCGTCCTGAAGGACATCTGGAGACGATGATGACAGGTATATCTCTGGAGATGGCAAGTTTTATACCCGAAATCATTTCAGGAGGCACATTACCACGCCCCATGGCCTCAATAACAAAACCTTTAGCACCGTTATTGATGGCAAAAATCATATAGCTAGAGTCTGTACCAACACATGATTTTATGAGTTCAATTGAGGTTTCAATTTCATCCGTTTCAATGTGTTCATGCTTCATGATGTTTCTGTAAAAGATGACTTCATCGTTGTCAACGATACCAAGGGGGCCAAATTCTAGAGATTTGAATGTGTCAAGGGATAAAGTGTGTGTTTTAGTAACTTCTCGGGCTGAGTTGACTTCGTTGTTGAGTACGATGAGTACGCCTTTGTCAAGGGCTTCATCTGAGATTGCAGTACAAATTGCCGATGATAAATTGCTAGAGCCATCATATCCTAATTCAGAGTTGTTACGCATAGCGGCAACCATAACGATTGGTTTTGTTGGATTGATATTTAAGTCAAGGAAGTATGCGGTCTCTTCAAGAGAGTCTGTTCCGTGAGTGATCACGATACCATCAATATCGTCTCTTTTTATAAGTGTCTTGACGATATTGGCAAGATTGTGAATGAGCATGGGTGACATATGTGGACTTGGGTAACTACCAAAGTCAATAACTTCAATATCTGCAACTTTATCAATATTTGTAACCATAGACATGATTTCTTCGTTAGAGAGAGCAGGAACAGCTGCAGCTAATCTCTCATCAACTTTCATTGAAATCGTGCCTCCTGTGAATACCACAGCAACTTTTTTTCTCATGAATGCCTCCAAAAAATAAATGACTTAATCTGAATTCAAAATTATTATATAATAATATAGTAGTGAATAAAAGGAATAAGAAAAAGTATACACTGCGATTTGTTTTAAAAAAATAGAATATTTGATGAAACGCTTTACTTTTTGTAATTCATAATATAAAATTCTATATTGTTTGTAAGGGAGTGAATATTATGATTTATTTAGATCACAGTGCAACGACACCTGTGGATCAAGCTCAAAAAGAATTAATTTTAAGACTTATGTTTGATGATTTTGGAAATCCATCATCACTTCATAAGCTAGGGGTTAACAGTGAAAAATATTTAAAGAAGAGCCGTGCTCAAATTTCAAAGGCTCTTGGTGTAAACGAAAAAGAAATTTTATTCACCAGTGGGGGAACAGAGTCTAATAACTTTGCGATTCAAGGGGCGATCCCTAAAAGTAAAAAAGGGCGCCTTATTACATCTACTTTTGAACATCCTTCCGTTTTAAAATGTGTTGAGCAGATGGCGAAAAAGGAATTTGACGCACACTTTATAAAAATAGATTGTGATGGTTTTATTGATTTAAATGAACTTGAAATAACTCTAAGTCAAGAGACGGTTCTTGTAAGCATTATGCATATCAATAATGAAATTGGAACTATACAGCCCATTGAAGAGATTGGTCAAATGATTTATAATTTCAATCAGGCGCATAATACTAAAATCATCTATCATGTGGATGCGGTACAAAGTTTTGGAAAGCTAAGGGTGAATGTAAAGAAAGCACATATAGATTTGCTGTCCTTTAGTGCACATAAGATCAATGGTCTTAAGGGCATTGGAGGTCTTTACGTGCGAGAGGGTGTTACTTTGATGTCTTTACTTTACGGTGGGGGACAAGAGAAGGGGTCAAGACCAGGAACGGAAAATATTTGCGGCATTGCCTCTTTAGGTGCCGCTACAGAAAGTACTTTTCAAAATTTAGAGACCAATTATGAACATGTTAAAAATTTAAAATCTACAATGCTGTCGTACCTTGAAACGCATTGTAATGCATTTGAAATTAACGGGACAATATCCGATAGAACAAGTCCTTATATTCTAAATGTTTCATTCAGAGGGATAAAAGGGGAAGTATTACTTCATACTTTGGAGATGCATTCGATTTACGTTTCCACAGGTTCAGCTTGTTCTTCTAAGAAGAAAAGTTATTCTCATGTACTGGAAGCGATGGCGTTAGATGATGAAAGATTAGAGGGTGCTATTCGAATTAGTTTTTCTAAGATGAATACGTTAGAAGAGGTTATAAAAGCCTCTGAAATAATTTGCAAGGAAGTTAAAAGTTTGAGAAGTATAATCAAGAGAATGTAAATTTATAGGGATCACGTTCAGTAGAGAGGAATAGAAATGAGAGCATTAATCTTAGTAAGGTATGGTGAAATTGGACTTAAGGGCATGAACCGACGCTATTTTGAGAAAAAATTTATTAAGAATATCATAATGGCAGTTAAGCACATTGAGGATGCCTATGTGATAGATCGTCATGGAAGAGCATATGTAGATTACAATACAAAAGATCACGATGAAGTAATTGATATCGTTACTAAAATATTTGGGGTCGTATCCATTAGTATCGCTTATAAAATTGATAATGATTTTGAACTCATGAAAACAGAGGGATTAGCTGAAGTTAAAAGGCAAATGCTTTTAACAGGTGCTACTACCTTTAAAGTTGAAACAAAACGTGCCAACAAGGGATTTCCGATTAAATCACCTGATATTTGTCAAAAAGTGGGAGGCTATATTCTTTCAAATGTTGAAGGGTTAAAGGTAGATGTCAATAATCCTCAGATCACTTTGACACTTGAAATTAGAGAAAAAACATATATTTATTGTGAACGCATTCCTGGACCAGGTGGAATGCCATATGGGACAGCTGGAAAAGGGATGCTTCTCTTATCTGGGGGCATTGACAGCCCTGTGGCAGCGTATCTCATTGGGAAGCGAGGCGTTGAACTTGAAGCTGTGCATTTTCATTCTTACCCTTTTACCAGCGATCGTGCTCTAGAGAAAGTTATTGATCTTGGGAAGAAATTGACTCAGTACACACGAAATTTGAAGATACACAGTGTCAATATTTTGGAGATTCAAAAGGCAATTAATGAAAACTGTCCATCAGAAGAAATGACCCTTTTATCTAGACGTTTTATGATGAAGATCGCAGAACAATTGGCAGTTGAGCAGAAATGCGGCTGTCTGATAACAGGAGAGAATATAGGACAAGTTGCAAGTCAGACGATGGAAGGGTTAACGGTGACTAATAATGCTGTAAACATGGTCGTTTTAAGACCTTTAATCGCATATGATAAAGTGGATATCATTAAAATTGCAAAACAGATTGACACTTTTGAAATTTCAATTTTGCCTTTTGAAGATTGTTGCACCGTGTTTTTGCCTGATAGAGTCGTTACGAGGCCAAAGGTAGATAAAATAATTAACTCTGAAAATCTTGTGAACGGCGAAGAGCTCATAGCTCAAGCGATTGAGCAAAAAAAAACCTACATTATTTCCAAAGGAGAACTCCTAGAGTAAATCCAATTGAGATAAGACGATATCATAAAAACGACCTCATTCAAAAGCAAGTGAATGAGGTCGTTTTTTATAAATTGTGTTTTTAATTATTCGTGTTCATGGAATCTTCAGTGATGTTACTATTATCATCTACGCCTTGAATAGCCTCATTGACACTAGGTAATGTATCCATGTGATCAAGCTCCTCGGTTGTAAACGTAGGAATAAACTTGATCATATAGGCAGGAATCGTAGAGGCATCCGGGAATAAAATGGAATTGTCAGCTAAAATTTTTGTACCAATAGGCAATAATACTTTTTGACCATCGTTGAGTTCTATGAAGAAAGGTCTTTGAACCACAGTGCTGCCATCAGCAAACTTAATCGTAGGTGTGACACCTTCATAGTTACTATAATCAAAAGTGTCAATGATTGTGCTATTGTGGATATCGCACTCCGCAGTTGGAAGTTCATAAACCCAGTCCCCCAAAATAATTGGATTGCCACTATTATCGTAGTTTTCAGATGGTACATACGGTAATGGCCGCTTGACAAATACTTTGTTTTCAACAAGGGTTGTCGGACAATTTGGCGTTGCAAGTTTACCGCTTTCAAGACAAACGGTTGCAGAAACATGGACATCATCTTGTTCTGTTGGTTCAGTTCCTTTGATGAAAATTTCACTGATGACTGTATTTCTAGGATCCATATAAGATAAGTCGGTCGGTAGTTTGCCAGACATCGTATCTACTTTACTTGTAACGATACCGTCAGGACGTTCAAATTGCTTAGGTTCTAGCTCTGCATGAATTTCACTCATAACAGTTTTCCAAAATAATGCGGAAACACCTGAGCCTTGATCGAGGGGCATGTTAACGTCATTACCAAACCAGACACCTGCAACATAATAAGGTGTAAATCCAATAAACCAAGCATCCATTTTATTGGAAGTTGTTCCTGTTTTACCTGCTACAGGAATCGAATCGTTGTTGGGTGAAATTCTAGCAGAAGATGCGATTCCTGATGTTACAGTGGACTCCATCATATTTTTAACGATGTAAGCTACATGCTCATCGACGACGACTTCTTTAGTCTGGTTATTCTCAAGGATGATTTCACCTTTATTGTTTTCAACGGAGGTGTAAGTGATGAGTTCAGTTAAAACACCTTTGTTGGCAATGGCACCATACGCATTGGTCATTTCAAGCGGGGATACCCCCTTTGTCATACCCCCCATAGAAACGGCAGACAAGTTCATATCACTTGTGCCACCTTCAGTCACTAGGGAAGTGATTCCAAACTTCTTGAGATATGATATACATGTGTCCACACCAAGATCATTTGCAATATAAGCGGCAATAGTATTGATGGAGTATTGCATACTTCTTCTTAAAGTCACAAGGCCCCAGTGTTTCGGGTATGAGCTTGAGTGTTCATACCAGTTATAAGGCCAGCGAATTGATGGACTGCCACTCAAATAAAGCGGACGATCATCAATGGGTGTTGCCGCTGTATATCTAAGCGAATCGATGGCTGGCGTATAAATAGACAATGGTTTTATTGAAGAACCGGGTTGTCTTGGATTTACAGCTCTGTTGTAAATCTTTTGACCTGAAATATTACGGCCGCCGACGACTGCTTTAAGCTGTCCAGTATGATAATCAATGATGACCATAGCCGATTGAGGTTGAATAATACCAACATCGCTAATATAATAATTATCTTTGTCGATGAGTAGCGTTTGGTTGCCATCGAGCTTAAAAAAATCGGGTTCTTTTGCCAAAAAGGCTTTATCGATGACGACATTTTTATCGGCATCAAAAGATTTATATTCATTAGGGATGAATACATCACGGCCTTCATAAGTGTAAAGGCCCTCAATATTTTTCTTGCCTGTGCTTTTACCGCTTGCATCTTCGTTATAAGTGAATGTATTTTTAACGACGACTTGAATGCTGACAACCTGATCGCCTTGTAAATGTGGATAAAAATTCAAACGCTTATTTTTAAATAAGACCAGATTACCTTGATCATCAAATTTATAATCACTAGAAGGCAGCATTAATTGCTGATCCGTATTGATGAAATTGCTCTGTTTGAATAAAATTGTACTTTTAGTTTCTTCTGAAATAATATTGCCATCTTTGTTGAATGTGACCGTTACCCTTGGAAAGTTTTCGTTATTTCTTAAAAAACCTTGGGCATAAAGTGCTTTTTTTAGCAATATGACTTCTTCGCCGTCGGATCCTTTTTTATAGAGATTTTGTGTAAATACAGAAGTATCCATCCCAGTAACTTCGCCAATTTTAGCGATGGTGCCTTGACCCGCTATACCATCTGCAGATAAATTATATTTGGATTGAAATGATTTAACTGCGGCATGTGTGGATTCGCCAAAATAAGTGGTAAAGTTATCGGCATCGTAATTGCTTTCAAGGATCTTTTGCATATCGAAATCAATGGTAGAGTGGATCACTAAACCTTTAGTATAGAGAATATTTGAAGCTTCCTCATAGGTGTAGCCATAGGTTTCAATCAAGTCGTTGAGCACATCTTCTTTGACCATGTCGGAGAAATAAGATGAAATTTCAGTTGAAGTTAATTTACTTGGCTGAAGTTTTGTTTTCAGATCAACTGCTTTAGCAGCCTTGTATTCATCATCTGTCAAGTAACCATTATTTCTCATGAGCAAAATGACGATATTGTATCGTTCTTCACAACTTGGATTAAAAACCACTGTGAAAAGTGGATTTGAATCATCTAAGACATAATCTTCTGGCGTTACATTCTCTTTCTTTTTTGTCGTCATAGGGGCATATTTTGTCGGTGATTTTGGAACGCCAGCAAGCATTGCAGATTCCACAAGATCCAGATCTTTTGCACTCTTTGAAAAATAAGTTTGAGCAGCAGCTTCAACACCATTTGCACTAGAACCTAGGTAAATGAGGTTGAGATACCCTTCGATAATTTGCTCTTTTTTAAGGTATTTTTCGAGTTCAACGGCATAATAAGCCTCTTTGATTTTACGATCAACAGACCTTTCTGTTTTGGAATCCGGTAAATAGACATTTCTAGCAAGCTGCTGTGTGATGGTGCTCGTACCACCAAGTCTTTTGCCTGAGGTCAAGGTATCTTTCACGGCACCAAACAAGCGTACAAAGTTGAAGCCGTTATGTGACCAAAAGGTCTTATCCTCAACGGCAACAAAGGCATTGATGAGGTTTTTACTGATATCATTGTAGCGAACAATGGTACGAAGCCCATTTACGTTTTGAATTTGTTCTAAAACGCGGTCTTCGCCATCGACGATGACAGAATTTTCAGTAAGAGCCTTTTCAATTAAGGTTGGATCAATTGCTTCGATGTCCTTTAATACATTTGTGACGTAGAAATAGGCAATTCCAGATCCTAGCATACCCGCAACGATCATGAAAATCAAAAATACTTTGAGTATATTTAAAAACGTACCATTTGATTTTTTCTTTTTCTTCTTCTTCTGACTTGCATTCTTTTTAGGAGAAGCCGTTTTGTTACTTTCCATTTAAAGACCTCCAATGCTCTAAAATGACACATTTCCTTGCGGAAATTCTCACTGTATTATAACATATTTAAATGTGGGTGTTAAATTATTTAACCGTAAATAATCTTTTTGTAATATTACGGTTTTATAGTATAATGACCTTAAGAAAAGTAGGTGATATATATGGAAGAAAACAAAGTTATAACACAACGTGCTGTTTTAGTGGGACTCTATCAAGGATTGAAAGACGAATTTGATATTAAAGAATCCATGAATGAACTTGCTGAACTTACACTTGCGGCTGGCGCAGAGGTAGCAGATATTATCATTCAAAATAAGGCGTCTATTGAAGCGGCCACCTTTATAGGCTCTGGAAAAGTGGAAGAAGTCAAAATTGCGGTTCAAGATACAGAATCCAATATTGTCGTTTTTAATGATGAATTGTCAGGGGCACAAATTAGGAATCTAGAGGCAATACTTGAAACAACAGTAATTGATCGGACTGCACTCATCTTGGATATATTTGCGATTAGAGCACAGACTAAAATTGCGAAACTTCAAGTGGAACTTGCCCAGTTACGTTATAGAATGCCAAGACTAATTGGTCTTGGGGCATCTCTTTCTCGTACTGGGGGTGGCATTGGTACAAGAGGTCCTGGTGAACAAAAGCTCGAAATTGACCGCAGAAGGATTAATGAACGCATTGATGAAATAAGAAAACAAATTAGAGAAGCTGAGAAAAATAGAACAGTCCAAAGACAACTGAGAGAAAAAATGGAAGTGCCCGTGGTGGCTTTAGTGGGCTACACAAATGCGGGAAAATCGTCTATTTTAAATTATTTTATCAACCATTCTCTTGAAGGTGAACCGGATAAACAAGTATTTGAGAAAGATATGCTCTTTGCAACTTTAGATACATTTGCAAGAAGAATTGTACTTGAAGATAAAAAAGAGTTTGTTTTAACGGATACAGTTGGCTTTGTTTCAAAATTGCCACACAGCATTATTGATGCTTTTAAAGCGACACTTGAAGAAGCATTAGGTGCCGATTTGCTTTTACATGTTGTGGATGCATCCAATGATTCATATGCCATGCAAATGGAAGTGACGAAGCAAGTTTTAAACGAGTTAAAAGCGGGCGATAAGACGATGATCAACGTTTTTAATAAGATTGATTTAGTACCAAGCAAGGTCATCGGGGATCTGGATGAATCTGTACACATTTCTGCTAAAACTGGCGAAAATGTGGGAATACTCATTGAAAAAATTAAAGCGCATCTTTTCAGTAATATGAAACAGGCATCTTTTCTAGTTCCATACACAGATGGTAAAGCAGCTTCTTATCTTTGCCAAACCTATCAAGTTATTAAACTGGATCATTTAGAAATGGGCACTTATATTGAAGCTGAAGTATCTGAAATAGATTACAACAAGTACAGTCAATATTTAAAAATCGAGGCGTAAGTTAAATGAAGCCATACAAGACGATTTTAGAGGCAAGTGAAATCGAAATCAATATTCAAAAATCAAAATTTATTGGACATGCAATGCCAATAGAATCAGAAGCAGACGCGACCATTTTCATTGAGCGCATTAAAAAAAAGCATTATAATGCAACCCATAATGTGCCTGTCTATCTGTTGGGTGATGATATGAGTACTCAACGCTATTCTGATGATGGGGAACCCTCTGGGACTGCTGGTATACCCGTTTTAGAAATGCTGAAAAAGGAAGGAATTACAAACTTATGTGTTGTAATCACACGTTATTTTGGCGGTATTAAACTCGGAACGGGCGGACTCGTTAGAGCCTATACAGAAGCGGCACAGAAGGTGATTGAACAAGCTAAAATTGTGGATAAAGCAGTATACAGGGAGGTAGAATTGATTATTGCTTATCACTTGCATGGGAAGATTCAGAATGCTTTGTTGCTTATGGAAAATGTTGTATTAAAAGACACTCAGTTTAGCGATCACGTCGTGCTGTCAATTTATGTAATTGAAGGCGAGCAAGATCTTTTAACAGAAAAGTTAATTGATCTAACTTCCAATAACATAGAAGTTAAAATTTTAGAGTCAGGCTATTTGACGCTTTATAATGGAGAATTGATCTGATTTTAGTGGATTATGTACAGAAGGAGATAGCGTTATGGATGAACAAATCAAACAAATGCTCAATAAAAAAGTTTGGGCAGTGGTAGGTGCAACAGAAAATGCTTCGAAATATGGCAACAAAATATATAAAAAATTAAAGCGATTTGGGTATGAAGTTTACGCGGTTAATCCCAATTATAGTGAAGTAGATGGCGATGTTTGCTATGCATCTCTAAGCGATTTACCTAAAAAAGTGGACTGTGTGGATGTGGTAGTGGGCCCTCAATTTACTCAAAAAACACTTGAGGAAGTCATTGAACTCAGTATTGAGAATATCTGGTTTCAACCGGATACGTTTACGGTTGAACTGATTGATCAATCAGAAGCAGCAGGTATTAATACGGTTTACTTAAATTGCGTTTTAGTGGAACTTGATCGTCAAAATGGATTAGAACATACGGATTGATAGTATTGGAGAGATCAAGTGACGCATAAAGTTGAAAAGCGCAGACGAGAAATATTAAAAATACTGGATAAGGAAGGTCAAGTTTTTTTGAATGATATGGCAGACCTGTTCGATGTGAGCAAGGAAACCATTCGGCAAGATTTTGACCATCTCAACTTAAATTATGATTTGACACGAGTTCATGGTGGGCTGAGAAAAGAACGCGAGATGGCCTATCAGGAACAGTATCACTATCAATATAAGCAACATTTGAGAATAGATGAAAAGAAAAAACTATGCCATAAGGCTGTGGAATTCTTAAAAGAAGGTGATATGATTTATGTGGACGGAGGGTCTACTGTATCGTATCTCCTTAATTATCTGGATCAGCGAAAGGGCATTACTTTAGTGACGCCATCGATTGCTTTGCTGATGAAATATGTGGTTGAGGGATATGAGCGTCACTTTATGGCATCAAGCAACACGTTTATATTCATTGGTGGCAATGTGAATCAGTCCCTTATGACAACCTGTGGACCGATTTTTGATGCTTCAATTGAACCGATGCATTTTGATAAAATGATATTTTCTTGTGATGCGGTTGATCTTAGGGGTGGTGTTACCAATACAGACGATGCGACCTTCGCCATTATGCAGAGCGTTAAAAAAAGGGCTCGATTCAAGATGCTCTTATCCGATCAGTCGAAGTTTGGATTTGTGGCACATTACAGAGCTTTTGGGCTTGAGGAACTGGATTACTTGATAACTACCAAGACATTTGATGAGAAATGGCAGGCCGAATTAGAAAAGATGAGCATAAATTTCTATACGGTCTAGCGCAGTATGCATGAATAACCAATAAAAAACCAAATTTTTATTTAAAAAGCCAAGAAAAAGACTGATTTAACAGGGTCTTAACTTGGTTTTTTCTTTTTCTTTACGGGACACTGTTAATCTATGAGTGAAAGGAGATTGACATGAAACCGAAACCAATAATTCAAATTTCATATACGATTTTATTTATGATCCCTTTGCTGCTCTTTTGGATTATCCCCTTAATGATGGCTTTTGGTATCAGCTTTACAGACTGGGATTATATATCGCCATCTTCTAATTTTGTAGGCATGGACAATTACCGCTATATTTTTGAGGATGCGGATTTTATGAGAGCCTTATGGAATACGCTTATTTTCGCAATAGGCTCTATCTTGCCGACGATGATGATCGGTCTTGGATTGGCACTAATCCTCTATAAAAACTTTAAAGGATGCAGATTATATCAATTGGTTGTTTTTTCGCCTTGGATAACGCCAACAGTGGCAGTGTCTCTCGTATGGTCTTGGATATTTGAACCCGAAAGAGGCCTTTTAAATCACTTTTTAGGCATGTTATCCATTGCGCCACTTGAATGGTTAAAGAGTTCTGATACGGCTATGTTTGCTGTGATTATTTTTACAGTATGGAAATCTGTTGGATGGACTATGTTGTTTTATCTGGGAGCCCTTGAAAAGGTGCCAGAGAGTACGTATGAAGCTGCAACATTAGACGGTTGTAATGCTTTTAGCAAATTTCTCCATATAACATTACCTCTGATTTCGCCGACGACATTTTTTTTAGGCATTATCAACTTAATTGCCTCTATTCAAGTTTATGATCAAATACAGATCATGACACAAGGCGGACCTGGGGGGAGCACAACCACACTTCTGTACCTGTATTACCAGAAGGCATTTCAGAATTTTAATATGGGAGAAGCAAATGCAGTGGCGATGATTATGTTAGTCATTATAGTGTTTTTATCTCTTATCAGCACTTGGCTTTCTAAGACGCATGTGCATTATGACTAGGGAGGCGTAAATGAAAAAAAATTTACTAAAGGGCATTAAGCATTTGTTTTTGATCTTTGTCTCCATGGTATTTGCCTTCCCCTTTGTTTGGATGATCTTTGGCATGTTTAAAACCAACAATGAAATTTGGCAGGAACCCTATAAAATGTTGCCCGATCATTTTAATTTTGGTGAGGTCTTTGCAAATCTAGGGGCACTTCATTTTGAAACGTATGCTTTTAACAGTATATTTGTAGGCATTGTTGGCAGTATACTCATGATTTTTATTGCCTTGATGTTCAGCTATGCCATTGTCTTTATGGACAGCAAAGGCATGAAAATACTCTTTTGGATTGTCCTTGGGACGTATATGTTGCCAAGTGCAGTCACTTATGTACCCGCATTTGTGATCCTTGCAAAATTAAAGTTATCGGATACACTAACGGGATTAATTTTTTCAAACCTTGCAAGTGTCTTTGCGGTTTTCTGGTTGAGACAATCCTTGCTCAAGATGGACCGGAGTTATGTTGAAGCGGCACGAATTGATGGTGCAAGCCATATGGAAATCATGCGACATGTGATTTTTCCTTTAAATAAATCTGCAATTTATACTGTATTTGTCTTGACCTTCGTTCAGCAGTACAACAGCTATATGTGGCCGAGTATTATGCTCAAGAGTCAAGAAAAATACCTTATATCGCAGGGGCTTAGGCAATTTTTTATACAAGATGGTGCCTATGGCATGAACTGGTCACAAATAATGCTGGCAAGCACAGTGGCTATTTTACCAATTATAGTGATTTTTATTCTGACACAAAAGTGGTTTTTAACAGGCATTAAGGAAGAAAGTGGCTCAAAATAGGAGGGTATTATGAAGCGTTTATTGACAATCGCATTAACACTGATGGTATTGATAACAGGGTGTGGCACAAATGCAAATACTCAAGTGGGTACAGCAGCGACGCCTGAAACAACAACGACAAAAGCACCTGTGGAAATTGAATTCTGGCACGCTCTTGGCGGTGCACTTGGGGATGGTTTAAATGAAATTATAGAAGACTATAATGCAACACAGACTCAATACGTGGTCAAACCTGTGGTCATTGGCAGTTATTCAGAAATCGATGAAAAACTCCAAGCGGCATATGCAGCGGATCAAGTACCAGCACTTGTGGCTGGGGGATCCTTCAATCTCTTCGCTTCAAAGGGGTTGGTATCACCTTTTGAGGATTATATGCCAAGTGCTTATGACAAAGCGGATATTGTGGGCGGATTTTTGAAAGCGGCAACTGTTGATGGCAAATTGATGGTAGCGCCCGCTTATGGCACTTCTCAAGTATTATATGTCAACAAGGCAGTGCTAAAAGAAGCGGGTAAAACGGTGGATGATCTCAGTTCGTGGCAGTCTATTGCAGGCATGAGTTCTTCAATTATAGGCTTAGACACCCATAAGGATAAAATAGGTTATGTATGGGAACCGATGTGGGGCTCTGGTAATATTGAAGATATGGCACGCTCAAATGGTGCCCAATTTATATCTGAAGATGGTAAGACTGTGATGATCAATTCACCTGAATGGGTGGCGGTTTTAGAACAAGTGAGAGTATGGCTCCACGAGGATCAAATCATGAAAATTCACTCAGGTGGACAGGGATGGGAATATTGGTACAAAACTATGGATGACTGGGTTTATGGCAAATCTTTAGGCTATACGGGTTCTCCAGGTGACTATGCGATTGCACTAGAAGCTGTTAATAAAGCCATTTCAGAAGGTTATAAAAATGAGTTTGCAGTGGTGCATCAACCCGGTTGGGGTTCAAATGATCCAGCGCCTTATTTTAGCAGTTTGATGTACTTTATACCCAATGATTCTAATCTGACGGAAGATCAGAAAAAAGGTGCTGCTGATTTCGTAACATTTGCAACTTCAACGGATAATACCGCAAAATTCGCTATAGCAACAGGATATGCTGCTGTTAGAAAATCCGTTTTGGATTTACCAAGCTATAAGGCATATCTTGCCTCAAATCCAGATGCGGATGTGGCACTTAAGCAGATTGATTTATATGCAGTACCAGAATTTATTGATCCAACAGGAGGCGCAATTTTGACTGCACTGAGTGAAGCTGTGGACAAAGTTGAAATCGAGAACATGTCTGCGCAAGAAGCACTGGATGCAGCTGCTGTAAAAGCTCAAAAAGAGCTTGATAAAATCAACAAGTAGTGTGTGCAAATGATTGAATTCAGACAGCCTATAACGGCTTTATATGAAACAAAGTGGATTGAGATTAAAGCACCTGGAGTTGGAATTACCATAGAGTCCATACTTGAAGGCGATTGTCATCTCTATGTGCGGGTTTATAATCCTGAGGGTATTTTTATTGGTGAGAGTGTGCATGGGCACTATGGTTATCCCGCTGTAATGCAATTTGGGAAAGAGATGTCAACCCTGAATGCGATGATGCATGCGCCCTTATCAGGGACCTATAAGTTTGAATTTGTGGTATTTCAGACACAGATGCCAGAGCATGCTTGCTTTTGCACGGTTAGGATTGAAACGGATGTTGAGCGCCGATTATTGGAGGCGTCCCTTTACACTGAAAAAGTATGGTTTGGGCCTTTAAGCACTTTAGATCAAAGTGAGGTCGTAAATCTCGAAGCTCGGTACTATAGAGGTGATTTGCATGGGCACACGACTCTTTCTGATGGTAAAATGACGCCTTCTGAGGCAATGCAAGTATTAAATGAATCCAAACTTGACTTTATGGCACTAACTGAGCACAATCGGATGCCTTTTGGGCATCGACAAGGTCAGGCTTTAATGATACCTGCTTTTGAACTCACTTTACCAAATGGGCACATTAATATTTGGGGGATGGATTCAGCGGATGTCTTGTCAGCACTTCTTAAGGCACCTGAAAATAGGTTGGCAAAAGGTGTTGATGCTTTTAAAGAAAAAGCCATTATTTCAGTGAATCACCCTTTTATGGTGCCGTGGGCTTATGAGGATAAAGAAATCTCGATGGAGGCTGTAAATACTTTAGAGGTGATTTGCGATCCGACTTATAGGGATTCGCCAGAGGCCAATCGAAAAGCCGTAGCCTTTATGGATTGGGTTTGGGAAAAGGGTTATACTCTATTCGGTGTCGGGGGGAGTGATGCCCATAATCCGACTTGGGAGCATTATGAAAACGCTTCTTCGCCAAGTGTGTATGGGGATCCCTCAACTTATGTGTACTGTGAGGGCCTATCGATTGAGCATTTAAAAAGAGGATTGCGCCTTGGCAAGTGCTATGTTGCGCGGTGGGTTTCTCTAGATCTCAAAATAATGGCTTATACGATACAGCCAGGAACGACATATGATGGGACATTAGATGATTATCAAGTCACTCTTACTTGGTTTGATTCTGATGAAGGGCATGCACCTGAAAGGTTTGAAGGGCGATTTTTCTACAACGGTAGATGTATTCAAATCGGTGTGTTGACACGTGAGAATCCCATTATGATTTTGGAGAGACCCGTTTCTTTAAGGACGGCAGAAAGTTGGATTAGATTTGGTATTTATGATATGAATGGCGATGTAGTCGCTTATGTCAACCCAGTCTACTCAGCGGATAGAAAAAAACAGTCTGATGTATTAGGGACTTTAATGGAGGCATTTTCTAGAGATGATAAAGGGCATACTGTTTGATAAAGACGGGACATTGATTGAATTTGAAAGCACTTGGCATTCTATTTTAAATGCTGTGTTTAAAGTGTTGGATGAAATGGGATATCCAGCGGATATGGGTTTATTTAAAAAGCATGCAGGCTATCGTGATGACGGTTTTGAAAAGGAAAGTGCGATTCAATATCTCTCCACAACAGAGATTGTGAAAGAATGGGCTCGCCTATCTAGCAAGCGAGAAGAGGTGGCGGTTAAAGAGATTATAGAGGTGTTTGAACAAGTCACATCGGATGATAATATTGATGTCACCCTGCTTACTGGCACTGTTGATGCTTTGAATTATCTTACGGAGAAAAAGTATTGTCTTGGGATTGCCACTGCAGATACAATGGCTTCTTGCCGCAAGAGTTTACAGAAAGTGGACATTCTCGGGTATTTTGACTTTATCGGTGCGGATGATGGCGTTATTTGTCCTAAACCACATGCTGAAATGGGTGAACTGTTCTGTAAGCGCTTCAATTTAACGCCTGATGAAGTCCTTGTGGTGGGCGATAGCATTGCGGACTATGAATTTGCCAAGGCTTTTGGAGGCCATTTTATCGGGATAAGATCAACGTATAGCAATCTTGAATCAAGTGTTCCAGATGAGGTGAAACGATGTGACCATATCGCTGAGATTATCGATGTTTATCAGCTCTAAAGAGTGATTTGTTGACACTTAACATTGAAATAAAAGTACGCCAACTTTTAGAATATAAAGGGGATGTTGTTTGCACAACATTCCCTTTATATTGTCTCAAAGTTGGTTAAGCGCATTAATAAAGGGCCAATAAAAACTTTAAAAAGTATCCAAGATATGCTATGATTAGGCATAGTTAATAAAGAGATTAGGAGAGATTACTTTGGGAAGAATAGGAACGATTATTCAAAGAAAAGGTAAACAAGATGCTAAAAAAGCAAAAGAGTTTACTAAATTAGGAAGATATATTATGGTAGCTGCTAAAGAAGGTGGCGCAGACCCAGAATACAATGCAGCTTTAAAATCTGCAATTGAAAAAGCAAAAGCGGCAAATATGCCAAATGATAACATCGATCGTGCTGTTAAAAAAGGCGCGGGTGATGGTGATGGTGCAGTCTTTACAGAATTGACTTATGAGGGCTATGGTCCAGGTGGTGTGGCAGTTTTGGTAGAGTGTCTTACAGATAACACCAATAGAACTGCAGCAGATGTCAGAAGCTATTTCTCAAAAGGAAAAGGTAATCTCGGCACAAATGGTTGTGTTTCTTTTATGTTTGATCATAAAGGTGTTCTCGTTATTGATAAAAAAGAGGGCATGGATGATGAAGCACTAGAAATGATCGCAATCGAAGCGGGTTGTGAAGATTTTTCGGTGGAAGAAGATCACTATGAAATTTATACAGAAATCGGAGATTTTGCAGGCGTACGCGATGCACTTGCTGGACAAGGCTATGCCTTCAGCATGGCAGAGCTCCGCTACCTACCACAAACCATGACAGCTCTAACAGGCGAAGATGACATCAAAAACATGCAAAAACTCATCGACCTCATGGAAGACAGCGACGATGTCCAAACCGTGTACCATAACTGGGACGAATAAGGAATGTTGGAATTTCAATGCTTTCAGAGTTTAATGTTGTGAGCTACGGCATCCGTTCTATATGTAAAATTATGTATTTCTGATTTGATTGCGATGAACACACCTATTTTTTAAGTTGATTATTTGATTAATTTAAAGGGTAGGTGTTTTTTTTATGAGAGAATTAAATGTGGCACTTGAAGATTTTATTTATGAAACAAAGACAGGGGGATATAGCCTAAAGACGCTCAAAAATTATAAAAATATTCCCTTAGCATTTTTAACATGGATTAATGAAGTTCATCAAGTTGATAAGGTTGAGCAAATTACTAAGCGTCATATTCAAGAATATTTTGAGTTCAAATTGGAAAATGGATTATCTAGAACTTATGTAACCTACGGTCCTTAAAAGTGTAACGAGAATATCAACCTAAATCAAGTAAAATCAATAGTTTGACGCTATTTCTATTTACATCACTATTTTCAACAAATATCGTATCCTTAGCTACAACAGAAGAATCTGGAGACCTGATTATTTCTCGCGTAATCGAGTTTGATAAGAGCGATAATAACAAAGTTCTCAATAAGAATACAGCTCAATTAACTTCCGTTCCAAATGCTGTTGAATTAAGAGTATACAATGTCGATGTAATCTATATAAAATAATTTTAAATAAATGATTCCAATTACTTATGCTATTAACTTGAAAAGGGGACTGATTTATGAAAGTTTACCGTACTCCTGAGTTTGAAAAAATATTTTCTTTTTTTATTGACGTTTTCGTATTTTTAAAAAAAGAAGGGCGTGTTTGTTTACCAAAGTTTAATTGCATGCAACAGGAAAGTGAAACTGTAATTGCATTTATAAACGAAGGCCTTTCTTTGTTTGAAGAAGCCTACGAGCCCGAAATTTTTAATATTCACATGACAGTATTGTTTCATTCAGCTTTAAAACGATGTAGCACAGACATAGAGATAGAAAAGATTGTTATTATTTATAATTATCTTGTTATTCTTTTTAAAGAAGATTTTTATTCATTTCTCCGTACCTCTCAAATGTGGTCAACATCTATCAAGCATTACGCAATTACTCATATGAGCGATTGCTTATTAGAACTTCAGTTAAAAGATCTACATTCGTATCTCTAGGTTATTTTTTATTCAGAGATAAACTTTGGTCTTCAACTAATTTGATACCAATTAGGTCTGATGTAAATGTCGACATTAGAATGTACATTTTTGATCATATAAAAATATACAATTCTAATTAGTCTTAAATGCAGGGAACAACATTCAATGAGTTCGATTATGTTGGTGTAGAGTACCCGCTCAATAGACCAACCGATGATAAAGAGATTGTTGATATGCTTAGTACACAATTTAAAGATGGTGCATTGAGTTTAGAGAGTTATTTGGATAAGAGTCCATTGATTACAGATGTAGGTCAAGAAGTTGAAAAATTAGGAAAACTATGTTGCAATCAAATTCAGAACTTATGTTCTGTTGTATCGTGTTATTTTGTCCACGCCTTACGCACACTTATATGTGAATATTAGCCTTTCATTGAATCACACATGCCGTCAATAAGGGGGTTCAATATAGGTAATGATCGTGTTCGGTATCATACCATTAGAACTGGTACAATTGCATCAATCATAAAAAATAACTATGTAGTATTTCCAATGAATTGAATGGTATGGTTTATATAATATTAACATTATCTAAACCAATAAACGTTGTACAATCGAATGGAAATTATAGAGGTGATACATTTATCAGTGCTTATTAATATTATGGTTCAGATTGAGTGAAATTAATCAAAAATATGCAAGATTCTATTCATATTTATGCAAATTGTATAAAAATCATGATTTAGAGGAATAGTTTAATAAGCAATAGATAAATTTAAAACATTGAAAGCGTTGCAAATACTAAACTGTTAGAGATGGAAATTTCAACTATTCCGATAATATGTATTTAGGAAATAGTTTAGCCTATGTATAAATAGTTGTAGTCATAGAGGGAATGAGAATAAATTTATACCCCCCTTATGATTTATCTTTTAGTGTAATACCAATTTTTATCCACCAAACTTTTAATATCTCTCTTTATTCAATCAAATCTTGCGTACAAATGGTGGACAATTTTTCCTGTAAGTATTGAAATTAAAGGAGTATAGACCATGAACGATATTCAATTAAAATGTGAGTCGCTATTAGATCAATTTACAGTTTCAGAGATAGTGGATGCTTTAAATAAATTATACCAGTGCAGTATTGATGTCATAAATGAATCGTTGAGTGAGGTTGAATGAATTTTCTGAAAAAGTAAGATTTGATCTAGTGACTTCTTTTTGAGAATGGGATACAATGGACATATCAAATATTGGGAGGGGAAACTGTATGAATATTGGAGAGTTAAAAAATGTTCTAAGCCGTTCAATTAGTGGGTATGATGAATTTAATGAGAATGATTTTGTAAATTTTATTTTTAATCCAATTCAAATTACTTGTGATGACATGGTAATAGACAAACATTTAAATTTAGTTATTAAGACGCAAAATAAGGAGTGTTGCACTAAAAGTTGTTTGAAAGATTCAGATATTTTAGATAGACTAGATGTATATTTAACAAAGAATTATTGTTTACATCAATTTGATGCTTATTTGCAAACTAGTGAACTTTTAAGAAGAGAGGAAATACTAATAGATTTTATTATTGGAAATAGTATACATTATAATAATGGGGCATTAATTTTTGAGTTTCCAGTATCCAATGAAAATACAGACAACTACAAGACTGTATTTATACTTACAAATGTAATTGAAGGCGAAGTAAGAGACGATTTTTATTACTACGATTATTTGAAACCAAATGAATATATCAAACTTAATAAAATAGATGCTGAGAATAATCGAATGTTTGTTGAGAAAATAATTTCTATAAAATCTTTCAGTATTTACTTTTATATTGATGAATCTGTTAAAAATTATATGACTTTAACCAGTGAAACAACATCTTTAAATGATAAATACTTTACACATCATATTGTTAGCAAATAATACTTTTTGAGAACAAATCAAAGAGAGCCTAAATCCATTGGCTCTTTTTTCATGTCATTCTATATTGTTTTTTGAACCGAATTAGACGATTTATTTTTTGCCATACCATTTATCCACCTAATGAATAAAACCTCTAATTCGCCATGAAATTCCCACTGGCAATAGGAGTTATTACCACTGTGTGAGAGCCTAGAAACGATTTTATTCATTTAGCCATAGTATTTATCATGAAATTATTAAAATTGAAACTAGACGCTACACTTAATTTTAAACACGAAAGGAGCAACACCATGAAAATTATTGATAGATTAAATTTAGAATTAAACAATAAGGACTATTTCACGCAAGATAATTATATTCAATTCTTAAATGAGAACACCCTCACATCAACAAAGGATTACAATAAAGCCACGCACCAGAAACAATTACTTTATACTGTGATTGATATTCTCGAAGCAGTTTCAAGTGGCTCAGACGATGAATCACCAATCACTTTATTATTCAGTAGAAAGTAGGTAAATAAATGGACACTAGCAAATATATGTTTGATTATTACATGAAACAATACTCAATTGATGCTGAGAAATCGAATGGTGATATTATCAAGGTGTTTTTTAAAGAGATTACAGATGCCAATAATGATGATAAGAAATTCATATTTTCACATTTAGGGGATTTGACTCAAGGTGAGATTATAATTGTTGATGGGATTCATTGGATGATTACACAAGAAAGTGAACCAGTGACACATCAATCTTATGGGAAAATGACTTGTGTTAGGCTGATACATTTAATCAATTTTGGTATTGATAAGATTCTCAACTCTAATTATGGTGCAATTGAATTAGGGAATCAAGGTTTAACAGGCTCTCAATATCCTTTACAAGATGGGAAAATGATTGTGAGTTTACCTCTCAATGAGAACACAATTAAAATTCAAACTAATGATAGAATAATCAAATTTAATTCTGCTTGGAAGGTTGAGTTGAGCAAGCCACAACAGAATATAAAGATATCGTTTCATTGTATTTAGAAAAAACCTCAGTCCTTAGTGGCGATGATTTGATTAATGAAATCCCAGATGGTGTGGGTGAAGAGCCTGTTATAATTTCTGAAAACAGATGGGGCAAAACAGATTTAAAAGTAATTGAGGATTTTACAGATAGTGCTGATATTTATGAATATGTTGATGATATCGCAACTGACACTACATTCACATTTAGAATTGATGGTATTGATTCAGCGAACTATTCAATCACATCCACAACAAGTAACTCTATCACGATCAAGTGCATAAATTATTATTATACAGGTTTACTGGTAGGAATTAACAATAGAACCAGTGAAGAAACGTCTATCCCATTAACTTTAAAAGGGTTGTTTTAGGGTGAAAAATTGATTATAATGAGTTATGGTATACTAATTGTACATCAACTTAAAAGTAGTGTGAGCTATGATAGACTTCATCAAAAAAACAACAAAAAAACATAATTTTCAAAAATAAAAAACCTCGAAAGCCAGTTATATCAACGGTTTCAAAATCGACCTCATGGAAGACAGCGATGATGTCCAAACCGTGTACCATAACTGGGACGAATAAGTTAAGGAGCGAAAGGCAGCAGCTGCAAAGCAGAGGCGTTAGAGCGACTGGTTTTTCACGCAGTGAAAAAAACATCCATAGGGTTATATTTTAGACAAGACAATACCGCTGACCTACTAATGGTGAGCGGTATTATTGATTCACCACTCTGTTGCCTTCGTAATCACCATATCAATAAGTTTTTCAAGAGCAAGTGAAGAAACTCGACTTTGGTGGTAAAACAATTGCGTAAAAAAGGGCGTGTTACCATTATGCACTTGTGACAATAGCGATTTGTTATTGATTTCCATTTCAATTGCGTATGAGGGCACATAGGATAGTCCGATACCACTTGTCACATATTTTTTTATGGCTTCAACACTTCCAGTCTCCAAGAGGTTACTCTGCTGAATACCATGTTGAGATAAATAATTTAGAAAAACTTCCCGATATGTGCACCCTTCTTCTGCAACGATGACCATATGATGCGATTTAGGTAAAAAGGTTTGATCCGAATCAAGAGGCGCTATTAGCGAGAAATTTTCTTGTTTTAAAAGTATTGAAGTTAAATTTTTATAAGTGATTGAAGGCTGGAGCATAACGCAACAATCTAAGGTGCCTTTGGCAACTTGCGCTTTCAGTTCTGGGCATACACCAGTGTGAATGATGAGATCTACGTGGGGGTATTTCATTTTATAGGCATATATAATGGGATGAAGGCGGTACATCATTAATGAATCAGGTGCACCAATTCGTAATGTGCCCTTGACTTCTAAGTTTTCAAAGTCAAAAGAACTGAGTTCGTCATATTTTTCAAGCAATTGATCAACACCAATAAGGAGCTCTCTACCAAATTGAGTGAGCCTAATTTTAGAAGCAGTACGGTCCAATAAGCTCTTTCCATAATGGGTTTCAATTGTTTTTATATGCATGGAAACAGACGATTGAGTGTAGCCCAATTTCTCAGCAGCTTTACTAAAACTGCCTGTCTCCACAATGGTCTTAAACGTTCGAAAATTTCTAATTTCCATCTAATCTCCATATCATTTATTTTGATATCATATATCAATAGTTTCAATTTTATTGATGTTGATTATTATGTTACCATTATATCACAAATTAGTTTTGATGGGAGGCACTATAATGGATCATTTAAAATGGGCGGTTATCCAACATTTTTTTCAAGAACATTCGATTGATGTCTATGGTGTAGTGAATGCAGAGGCATTTATTAACGAGCCCAAGGGGCACAGACCGACTGATTTTTTAGAATCCGCAAAAGCAGTTATTGTTTTTGGACGTGAGCATTTGAAAAGTACACTTATCTGTAATGAGAACGAGCCATATGCGCTGGTTAGAAACAGCCTTACAAAAGCTATTAATGACATCAGCATTGAGCTGTGCTATATGCTTGAAGCTGAAGGTGTCATTGCCCTTCCAATACATGCTGTGGGAGGCAGTAAATATGATGATGAAACCCAAAAATCAAGAGGCATGTTGTCGCTAAAGTATGCAGCAGTTCTGGCTGGGTTGGGCTGCATTGGGAAAAATACGCTTGTTATTCATCCTAAACATGGTAATTTATTATGGTTTGGTGCTGTGGTTATCAATAGTGCACTAGAAGCCTCCCCAGTCACGATGAAACAATTGTGCCCAACGCATTGCAAACTTTGCATAGAAGCGTGCCCTGTAGGTGCTATTGCGGGTGATCTTAAATTGTTTAATCAAATAAGCTGTTGGAATCATGCTTTTGATAAGTCAGGTACAGAACTTGAAATTAC
Organism: Fusibacter sp. 3D3; assembly: GCF_001748365.1. Classification (GTDB taxonomy): domain Bacteria; phylum Bacillota; class Clostridia; order Peptostreptococcales; family Acidaminobacteraceae; genus Fusibacter_A. The sequence goes on from NZ_BDHH01000020.1 coordinate 28,992, forward strand.
ATGTTTTGAATGTAGAAAAGTTTGTCCGTTTTCACATTTAAGTATAACCACCGATCTTTTGAAAGTAGGTAAAAACTCATGTTAACTGCGTTAGATTCAATTAGTGTATTGATTTATGGCATATTGATTATGGCTTTTTTTCTCGATCTCAAAGCGACCCGAAGAAATATCATCATTCTCTCCATATACGTGTTTTTGAGTAGTATTCTTCAGTATAGTCTCTATTATGTTCATGGTGCTGAAATTATTGAAAAACTCTACCCTATACTGATTCATTTCCCCCTTGTACTTTTATTTTGCACGGTATATAAAAGAAGATTGAATCTGGTATTGTTTGTCCTCTTTACGGCTTATATGTTCACATCACCAAGGAGATGGGTTGGAGAAGCAATGGCATTGGTTTTTAATAATGAGCCATCAATAGTGCTCATAACCAAAATAATAACATCTATCTTATTGCTGATCGTTATCTATAAATACCTTAAACCCCATGTAAATCGTATATTGGAATATCCAAATCCACGCATTACCCTTTTGGCAGCGGTGCCTACTTTAAGCTACTTTCTTGTGTATGCAACTACGGTGTACACCGAGGCACTTTATAATTCAAGTATCGTCTTTGTAGGCATATTCAGTGTGGGGTTTAATTCTGTTTTTTTTGTTTTTATAATTGCCTATTTTATCGAAATGAATAAAAATTATGAATCCCAGACGGAACAAACCATATTGAAAATGCAAAATGACATGATCTTAGTCCAACTGGAGGATTATAAGAGTGCCCAGAGAGACTTTGCGGTTTATCGTCATGATTTACGGCATCATTTACACTATTTGAGCAATTGTATTTCAGAAAAGCATACAGATGAAGCCTTGAATTATATAACCGAGATTAACAGCGATATTGAGGCAACGTATGTTGACCAATACTGTGAAAATACAAATGTCAATTTAATTCTATCTGCTTATGCGGCAAAAGCAAAGACGAGTATGGATAACATTGATATTATAGCAGATGTTCCAACGAATATCCCCATACAGGCCACTGATATTTGTGTGATTTTATCAAATGGCATAGAAAATGCAATTCATGCCTGCAACCTAATCCCAAACAGAAGTGATCGAAAAATAAGGGTGAGCTGTCAGTTTGATCATAAAAAGCTTTTGATTGAGATTTGTAACAGCTACGAAGGGGAGATTCACTTTGAGGAGGACATCCCAACCTCTAACGAGGCAAACCATGGTTTGGGTATAAAAAGTATTATGGCTATTGCAAAAAAATATAATGGCATATGTGCCTTTACAGAAGAAGAAGGCATTTTTAAGATGCGCGCAATTCTGTCATGATCAAGTGAGTGATAAAAAGCATACAACTTCATGAAATACTACTGAAATAGAGCTGCGGCTCTTTTTTTTAGTATTTTATGACATAAAAAAGGCATTTCATGCAAGGAACCGTTTTTATAAGAAAAACAGAATATAATGGTAAAGATAATGGAGGGATAGCATGAAAAAAATATTATTAGGGATGCTTTTGGTGGCTCTATCGATTGTATTTATGGCATGTGGAGATTCTATCGAAGAAGATCGTTCACCAGATGCAGTAAAAACAGAGGAACAGGTGAGAATTGATGAAAACAATGCGACAATTCTCCCTAAATTGGATGAATTAGAAGCCGTAATCGTTGAGATTGAAAAAGTTGTGGCGGATCATGGTTTGGGCGAACAATATCAATCTGCAATGGATCAGATTAGAGCAGAACTGGATGAAGTAACCCAAAACCATCAAACCATTATAGACATGGGGGGGTATCTAAAAGGGACTACAGAATTTGAGGCAGCAGTGGTGGGTGCAATTGAGAAGGATAAAGCAATATTGAATTTGATATTAGAAGATTTAGAAACTGGAGAAACTGGAGAAGCAGACACGGCACTCGTAGATAAGTTCAACGCACTCATTGATCTCGTAAATCAAGTGACGCTAAAAGCTCAAGAAACGGGTTGGGATAAAGATGAGGACATGCTTTCAGAGTTAGGGGTTGTGTATGGCTTTATGGATGAAGTAAAAGCAAAACTTGAAAGTTCAGAGACTATTGATGAAGGTTATAAAACTGAGAAGATCGCAATCATCAATGCATTACTTCCTGTTTTTGAGGCATATTTGCAAAAGGTTTCCGTACCGTATATTGAATAACATGAAAAAATATGAATTCAAGGAGGCGCATTAATTTTGATTAAGAAAAAACGATTAAAATGGGGTGCATTATTTCTGATGTCTGTATTGATGTTTTTACTGGTTGCTTGTGGTGGTGATGCTTCTACAAGTGAAGCATCGGTGGTATTAAATTCGGCGAATGAAATTGGCGAAACCAACCAGACGAAAAGCGTTAAGCAGACAACGCATGAGACTGAGTGGGCAATTTATTGGTATCTTTGTGGAAGTGATTTAGAATCAGGAGGGGGTTCCGCATCTATAGACCTTTTTGAACTCACCGAGGTTGAATTGCCTGAAAATGTAAAAATCATTATTCAGACGGGTGGGGCAAGTACTTGGCAGAATGAGTTCGTTGATCCCAATTATATTGAGAGATATGTTTATGACAGCAACGGGCTAGTGCAAGTGGAGCAACTCCCTTTGACAAGTATGGGAGATGAAGAGACTTTATCCAGCTTTTTAAGCTTTGCAAAGACCAATTATCCAGCGGATAAAACGATGTTCTTATTTTGGAATCATGGTGGAGGCACGGTTAGCGGTGCTGCATCTGATGAATTGTTTCAAGGGGATTCACTTGATTTAAGAGAAATGTACAGTGCATTTAATGCCAATTATGAATTGTCAGAAGCGGATCAGCCTTTTGATATCATTGGTTTTGATACATGTCTTATGGCAACGGTGGATGTGGCCTATACTTTTTCGGATGTTGGGAAATATTTAGTAGCCTCCCAAGAATTAGAGCCTTCCAATGGATGGAACTACACCGGTATGGCAGACGCATTAGCTCATAATCCAGAGATGGATGCAGAAACCTTTGGAAAAGTGATTTGTGATACTTACCAAGCGGGCTGCGAAGGGGTTGGAACAGCAGATGATATCACCTTATCTTTGACAGACCTTTCAAAATTGGGTGCATTGCTTGGCGCATATGAAGATTTTGGAAAGGAAGCCTTGGCAAGTGCCTGTGCTGAACCTTCGTTTTTCTCCTATTTTGGGCGAATTGCCTTTGCAACAGAAAATTATGGGGGGAATACAAAGGAACAAGGTTTTTCGAATATGGTGGATCTAGGACACCTTGCAAGACAGTCCTCAGAATTGCTTCCTGAAACTTCTGAGAATGTGCTTCAGGCACTTGAAAATTGCGTGACCTATAAGGTCAGCGGTCCTTATCGCCAAGAGTCTACGGGACTTTCCTGCTATTATTCTTTTAACGGAGATATCGATGATTTCAATGGTTATGCGGATTTAGGTTATGGAGAAGCGTTTAAATACTATTATCAATACGGTTTAACAGGTGAATTGCCTGAATCAGGCATGGATTTCATCGCTGAAATGAACTATGAGACAATAAAGCCACTTGAAACACTTGAAAATGAAGGCTGGGAGAATCATGAACTCGATGTTGACAGTGAAGGCTCAGCTGTACTTACACTAGGTGAAAATGCAGCGAATATTTTGAGTGGCATCTATATTCAACTTTATTATGTGGACCCTGAACTGGATCTGATGCTTTTATTAGGACGTGATAATGATCTGATTGGCGATTGGGATACGGGTGTGTTCAAAGATAACTTCCGAGGTGTTTGGGGGGCACTTGATGGCAATTTAGTCAATATGGATATTTCTTATGAGGGAGAGGGTTACAATCTTTATGCAGTGCCAGTGCTCATCAATGGAGAGGATTATAATCTAAATGTGATCTATGATTTTCAAGCAGAAGCATTTCAAATTCAAGGGGCAAGAAGACCCGTTGATGAAAGTGGCATGGCAGATAAAAACCTGTACACACTGATTGAAGGCGATATCATAACCACAATTCACTATGCGATGTCCATTTCAGGTGAGGACGATGAACTTGTGCCTGTAGAAGTCGATGAGATTGTATGGGATAACAACATGATTTTTGAGGAGATTGACCTCGGCGATGGCCTTTTTATACAAATGTTTGAAATGACGGATATGCAGGGGAATTTCGCATTTTCAGATGCCATTATGTTTGAGTCAGTAGACGGTGTTATCACCACAACCGTTGGATTTGTGGAGTGATTTTCGAGAGGCTCAATAAGGGCATTCAGAGCAATGAATCCGTTTTTTCGCGGGTTCTTTGAAAAGTATGTTCAATATAGCGCGCCTTCAATGCCGTATAATTTGCTTTAGAGACGGGGATCGTTGCGTTAGAGTAGAGTCTAATTTCACGTGTGGTTAGGACGTCAATGTAATCGAGATTGACAATAAAAGAGCGATGTGGTTTTACGAACTGTGAATAGGGAAAGAGCACCTTTTCAAGTTTGGAAATTACATTGATTTCTTCTAAAACAATACCATTTATCAAATTGTAATATACAGTTCTTCCACAAATTTCAACATACTCAAGCGTATGCAAGGGAATGTGTGTTAGACCGGTTTTACATTTTACTAAAAGGCTGGCTTCGTGTTGAGTTTGAATCGTGCTCAACACTTTATCCAAAACAGCAAATAATTTTTCTTTCCATATGGGTTTAAGCGCATAATAAAAAGCATCCACCGTATAAGAATCCACAGCAAATTCAGGTGAAGACGTAAGAAAGATAATTTTAGCGACTTGATCAAGGCGTCTGATTTCTCTGGCAGCATCCATCCCATTCAGGGAAGGCATAATGATGTCCAGTAAAATAATAGCATATTGATTACCTTCTTCAATGGCTGAGATGAGCTCTACAGCATTTTGAAAGGCAGTGTAAGTGATGTCATAACGGAAAATGTTCATTTCCTTGTAGGCGTTGATAATGTTGATGATGTTTGAAAGTTCAGAGACTTGATCATCACAGATCGCAATTTTTAACACAAAGCACCTCCCGCTGAAATAATACCATTATATCATGTCTTTCTTTGAAATGAGCAGATATTTCATGTAAAAAAGGAGACGTTTCATGCATAAAACGGTCACAGTCATATAAATCTGATATAGTTGTGGCATGGGAGAAACACGACACTTGAGTCGGTAATATCTCCTAACTTATATTGTGAAGAAAGAGGAAAAAAATATGAAAAAAATATTATCAGTAATGCTAACCCTTACACTTGTACTTTTCATTTTTACAGGTTGTGGTGGTGGTCCAGATTTAACGGGCGTGAATCAGAAGTTCAATGAAGTTTCTGCACTTTTTAATGAAACGGCAGCGCTTGTTGAATCAAACGGGTGGTCAACTGACGCAGAAATGCTAGCAACACATAATTCAATAGCAGAGGCGCTTAATGGGATCAAAGCAATTCTTGAAGATCCTGAGCAGTCAAAAGATATCGACGTAGAACAAATGACAGCAGAGCTTGATGGACTGATTCCTGTGCTCAATGATTATAAAGCAGCAGTTTCTGTACCTTATGAGCCAGTTGTTGATTTGACAGCGGTTACAGACAAGTTTAACGAAGTTTCAAATCTCTTTAACGAAACAGCTGAGATTGGAAATGCAAACGGCTGGGCAAATGAACCAAGCATACTTGAAATTCACAATTCAATTGCAGATACTCTAGAGAGTATTAGAGTGCTCATTGAAGATCCAGAACAATCTCAATTAATAGATGCAGAACAATTAACTGCTGATCTAGAGGCAATGATTCCCTTGATTAATGACTATAAGGCAGCGATTTCGGTGCCCTATGAAGCTGGCGCTGTGTCAGGATTTGATTTGACAGTACTTACAGAGCGTTATAATAAAACATTAGACCTCTATAATCAAGTCGTTGCAGCAGCTGAAGCTAATGGATGGAAAGATAAAGCAGAACTTACAGCATCGCTCAATGAAATTTCGATGACACTTGATGATTGCTATCAAATCCTCAGTGATCCGAGTGTACTTGAAGGCAGTGATATGACACAAGCGGATGTAGATGACTATGTTAGCTTAATTGAGGAACTTCACTCAATTCTAATAGATACTTTAGCAGCAGTTTCAGTACCTGCGAATTAGTTCATAAAAAAATGAACGTAGGGTGGTAGATCCTAAGAATAAACCCTTAAGCCACGACCGCTACTGCGGCCGTGGCTTTTAACAATCAATATTGATGATAAAAAATGGAGGATGTAGCTATGGTCTATTTGTTTATGGGCATAATCATTGTATTCACGCTACTATGGATCGTTTCAACACAGAGAAAATTAGTCATAATGGATGAAAATATTAACAATTCATTGTCCCAAATTGGGGTTCACCTTTCTTCGCGCTGGGATGCATTGAATGCATTATTAGAGCTTACAAAAAAGTACGCAGAGTATGAATATGAAACGCTCACAGAAACCATCAAAGCACGTCGGGCAATTACTAAAACGTCTTCCGCTGAAGACGTGGTGGGACAAGAAAATATGATTACAGAAGCACTTGGAAAAATTATGGCAGTTGCTGAAGACTATCCTGAGCTTAAAGCAGATCAAAGTTTTTTAAGAACGATGGATGCTGTCGATCAATACGAAAACATGGTGCGTACGAGTAGACTCATTTACAACGATAGTGTCACTAAGCTCAACAGGAGTATTCGTCTTTTTCCAACGCTTATTTTTTCAGGTGTTTTGGGCTTTCATAAGCGTGATTATCTTGAAGCGGATGAGTCAAAAACAAACATGCCAAGTATGAGGTAGGTGATCAATTGAAAAAGAAATTACTTTTAGGGCTTATTGTTGCAATAATAGGTGTATTTGGGTTAGGTCTATACGCATTTGCAGCAAACAATGTATCTGATATAGCGATAGAAGTGACGCTTTACGAGGACGGATCTGCTGTCATTGTTCAAACCTGGAATTGTGATTTTGAAGAAGGAACGGAAGCTTATTTTCCCCTTGAAAATTTAAAGGGCATGACCCTATCCGATTTTTCTGTAATGGATGAGAATGGTTCATATACATATCTTGAACATTGGGATGTGAGTGCAAACTTTGATGAAAAAGCAAAAAAATGTGGCATAGTAGATACAGAGCAAGGCTATGAACTGTGTTGGGGCATTACTGAATATGGACAAAAGCGCTATGCGATTCAATATAAACTGAGTGGATTAGTAGGCTCATATGAAGATTACGATGGGCTTAATTTCCAATTTATTGGAAGCAATATGGGAACACTTCCGACAGATGCCACTGTGAAAATCATGACGCATGATGGTACTGCTCTAAGTGCCGAAAATTGTGGCATTTGGGCGTTTGGATTTGATGGACAGATTGAATTCAAAGAAAATCAAGTTTTAGCATATACGGAAACGCCGCTTACAAAGGGTTCAGACAGTGTGATTATAATGATCCAGTTGAATAAAGGTGTACTCACTCCAATAAGAATGGAAAAGGGTACATTTGAAACCCTCAAAGGCAATGCGCTTGATAACAGTGATTATGATTTGGGGCCTGAAAATTCAAATGTGAGTTCGGATTCAGAAGCATATGATTTAGGTGAGATGGGATTTTTCGATAAAGTTCTGGAAGTGATCATTTTATCCATTCTTGTATTGATCCCCCTATCGCCTTTTCTATATTTAGCATTTTGGTTAATACGTACTTATAGGCGGAAATTGCCGTTAAAAAAGCTTTATGCGGCGACGACATATTATAGAGAACCTCCAATTGAAGGCAATATAGAAGCGGTAATGGCATTAGCAAGTCGCTTTGAACAGTCAGATGATGATGGAAACCTCATTGCCGCTATTTTTCTAAAATTAATTCATACAGGCAGTTTGGAACCCCTAACAGAAAAGTCAATAGGTATTTTAGGGAGAGAAAAGCAATATATTTCTTTGAAGCTTGTTAGACCCCCGAATTTTGACAGTATTACAGCGCAATTATTATATGGATTATTGATTTTAGCGAGTGGGCCTGACGGCGTTTTACAGGAAAAAGAATTAGAGCAATATTGTGCATCGCACTATACCAGTATGCTTGATCTTGTTAAGCATGCAAAGGTAGAGGGCGAAAAAACCCTTTTGGAGATCAACTGTTATAATGATGAGCCCACCGAAGACTTAAATGAGCTCACGGAGAATGGCAAAAGTTTACTCATGCAGATTATAGGTTTTAAAAAATATCTGTTGGATTTTTCTTTGATTTCCGAAAGAGGCATTAGTGAAAGTGAGATCTGGCAAGATTATTTTGTGTTTGCGGCATTACTCGGTGTTGCAGATAAAGCAATGGAGCAATTTAAAGCGGTTTATCCAGCCGTGACACCTTATCAGCAAAATGCACAGTATTATTACCACTTAGCACACCGATATCAACGTGCATCGTATTATACGGCCAGAGCTACAAGTAATGCGCGTTCATCTGGACGTGGTGGTCGCAGTTCTTTTGGCGGTGGTGGCGGATTTTCAGGTGGTGGAAGAGGCGGCGGTACAAGATAACAATTCAAAAAAAGGTGAACGAATAGTAAGAATAGGCTTTTATTTGTGCTTTATATTTGTTAAATTAAATAGTGTAGAGTGTAGAAGATTAAAAGGAAGTGTTCAATGCTAAGGTATTGTGACTTCCTTTTTGGATTGTTTACGAGACATTAGAGGAGAAGACAAAGCATGGAAGAAAATAGAATGCGGGCTATGGCTAGAGTCCAAGAGAAAAGGTTTCATTTCAAACAACTGACTGAATTGCCAATCTATGAGGGCTCTACAGGTTATGGTTGCGTTGAACAGAGCTATGATATCATCAAGCGCAATGTGGATTTAAAAGACATCATATGCCATAATGAGGGGTTAGTTGTAAACGCCAATAAAGCACATGATTTTGCTTTGACGCATAGTGATGGCTATTTGCTCACTTTTGAAGCCTGTTATAATTTCGATCATAAAGGCCTTATTTTTAGAATTGATCTCGAGCCTGGATTATATGAAATTTCGATTCGATTTAAAGGATTAGATGTAAAACCACTTGTTGCGATCTCGGGGCTTGATCCGATTCGGACGCGTCAGATCGGCTATTGGGATGATGCAAGGACAATGCCCAAGTATTTTGCGGATTGTTGGCAGGAGGATACGTGGCGGTATGGCTATATGAATGCGAAAGATCATATTCACGTGGAAGTAGAACCTACTGACAAGGGTCAATCGTTTGTGATTGAAGAAATTATTGTTGAGCGATTGATCAAAAAGGTGGAGACCTCAAGTAAACCTCAATTATTTCTACTTGGAGATTCCACAGTAAAGAATTATATTTTCGAAGAACTGCCGATGAATGGGTGGGGGCAACATTTTCCAAAGTTTTTTGATCTATCCCAAGTGGATATCGTCAATTATTCTAATGGTGGGCGTTCTCTTAAGAGAATGTATGTGGAGGGCCGGTTTAACGATTTACTCGTTCAGAGTAACCCTGGAGACTATATTTTAATCCAATCAGGGCATAATGACGAAAAAGAAGAAGTAAAAGGACATGAAAATGAAGGGCATTCATCTCGCTTTGGACGCGGGGCAACTGAAGAAGCTTATGAACGCACACTTGAGACTGTTTTTATGCCGTTATGTAAACAGTGTGGATTGAATCCGATTTTCGTAACGCCGATGACGCGACTTGATGGCAATTATAAAGCAGGTGATGAAGTGATGAATTCATTCAATCGCTTAAAATTTCCAGAGATTATGCGCAAAGTGGCAAAAAGACATCAGATACCACTTGTTGATCTCAACCGAGAAAGTATTGTCTACTTAAATGCGATTGGCGTATATGCGGCTAAAGCCATATCTATGTATCTAGAAGCAGGGGAATCGCCTGCAAAGATGAGTGCGGGTTCTTTTGCAAATGGAAATCCAAACAGCAGTCCAGATGGCACACATTTTAAAGAAGCACTCGCAAAGCAGTACGCGCGCCTCGTTTTAAAGGAACTCTATAGATTAGCACCGTCAGCTGAAAGGGTGAAGGCACTCATATCTTGGGTTAAGCCAGAAGTCCATACCTTATTAGAAGCGGGCAGATCAGAAGCCGTCTACCCAGAAGTAGCACGAGATTGTGTAAGCGGGACTCATGCAAAATATAGAAATCAAATTGAAAAAATGGTTCAAATGGGAGCCTTTGAACTGGATGAAAAAGGCTTTTTTAATCCAAATGAAGCGGTGAATGTTAAAGTTTGTCTTAGTGCCTTAAGCCAGTTGAGCAAACATTCACTGGAGATCGACATAAAGGGGATTGAAACACATTATAATCAACCGATAGAAACGCTTTTAGTGACGCGCGAATTATTGGCCTACTTAATGAATGCGTTTTATAATCAGAGCATAGCGTCACTTGCGCCCATTCCCTATTTTAGAGAGGGATATGCGCCGTTATTGGCTTTTAATGATGTTATAGATCAGGATAAAATCGAACCGATCTTCTTGGATGCGGTGCAGTCCGTATGGCAACTTGGGCTTTTGCGTTCAGAGGTGGATGTCCATCGTGGGTTAGTTGCGCATGGCCGTTATTTTGAACCGAAACGCATAATCACGCGCGCATTATGTGCAAAGTATTTTTACTTCATGTGGGTGCTTATGCAAAAGGAACTCAAAGAGTGCCATGAGATCTAATCGTGTGATCAGCCACGGCTATCGCATGAAAAAAATGTAGAGTATTTTAGGAAAAGTGAATGCGAAAATGCAGAAGGAATAAATGGTAATAATTACAAAAAGGAATTAAAGAAGTAATGTCGAATTCAATACTAGAGGAAAAAAACTCTGGAGGAGAATTCATATGGACAAAACAATGTTTAAAAGTGCATTTGAAAATGTAAGCGATTTTAGACAAGAGTGGAAAGTAAAACATAAGCTGATAGAAATAATCTTTACAACAGTGATTGCAACGATTGCAAATGCGAATACCTGGATAGAAGTAGAATCCTTTGTAGAGGCAAAAAAAGAATGGTTTAAAAAATATGTGGATTTAGAGAATGGCGTACCTTCTCATGATACGTATAAACGCGTATTTGAAAATTTGGATAGTGATTCTTTTAATAGAGCCTTTATAAGCTGGACAAGCAAGCTATCGAATGAATCCGCTGGCAGAATAATCGCTGTAGATGGAAAAACATCAAGGGGATCACATACAGAAGATAGAAAGGCAATCCATCTGGTAAATGCGTGGGTAGAAGAAAATGATCTTTTGCTAGGACAATTGAAAACAGAAGAAAAGAGTAATGAAATTACAGCAATCCCCGAACTGTTGGATTTGCTATTTATAAAGGATAGCATAATCACAATAGACGCTATGGGTACACAAAAAAAGATAGTCGAAAAAATAATAGGAAAAGAAGCAGATTATGTACTCTCATTAAAAGGGAATCAAGGTAATTTTAATGAAGAAGTAAAAAGTTATTTTGAAGATGCAATTGAATCCAATTTTAGAGATTACCCAGTAAGTAGAAAAACAACTCTAGAAAAAGGTCATGGAAGAATTGAAAAAAGAGAGTATTATCAGACAAACGATATAGAATGGTATGTAGAAAAAGACAAATGGAAAAACTTATCAAGCATAGGTATGGTAAGGCGCACAGTGACCACAAAAGGAAAAGAAAGCGTAGAAGTGAGCTATTTCATATCCAGTTTAAAAACACCAGAAGAAGGACCATGTGAAGTGTTTGCAAAGGCCGTGAGATCACATTGGGGTGTAGAAAGTTGTCATTGGATACTTGATGTTGTTTTTAGAGAAGATCATAGCCGAGTAAGAATGAATAACGGTGCTGCAAATCAATCCATGTTGAAGAAGATAGCCATGAATATTTTAAAACAAGAGACCATCACGAAAAAGAAGACCAGTTTAAAGTTGAAGCGTTATAAAGCATCAATAGATGAGTCTTTTCTAACGAAAGTAGTATCTGAGCTGTAGAAAAAAGGCTGAGTTATACCATTCGTAGGGTAAGTCGGCTGTAGTGATACAAACGGTTTATTAGTTGTGCCCTCAAAACTGTAAAAAGGATTGAGCTCTGCATTAAAACATAAGTCATGCCACATAATCCAATAGCGCAATGCTATTTTTTTAAGACTTTGAATAAAAGCCTTGATTATGGTAGATTTTCATGCGATAGCCGTGTATAACTTTGGAATATGACTTGATCAAAGCAGTGATTAGGTCTATACTATAAAAAGCTTATGACGAAAAAGTATAGAAGGAGTTAAACAATGGAAAAAAACCTGATTCTTACAGCAGAAGCTGGATTTCATGCAAGACCAGCATCCATTTTTGCAAAGAAAGCAATGGAATACAGCGGTGATGTGACAATTACCTTTGAGGGCAAAGAAATAAACGGCAAATCTGTTATGAGTATCCTTACACTGGGTGCAGTTTGTGATTCAGCAATTACAATAAAAGTAGTTGGTGAAGAGGAAGCTCTGATGATGGATCAACTGGTTGAGATCGTGGAAACCATGAAATAACTCTTAAAATGCATAAAAATCAGTTAATAAAAGGCAGAGTCTGTTAAAGGGACTCTGTCTTTTTTGAGAATACAATAATTTATCGATCAATATGTTGGTGCTGGTAGTTTGTATTGGGTTGTATAAACAGTGTTGTGTAAAACACAAGTAATTGATATGATGTTAGAGGAGCTTAGAGGAAATCAAATGGCTCATAAGACATATATATAAAGGATTTGAAATCTAAAATGAAAAAATTAGTAGTGGGTATACTTGCACATGTGGATGCAGGGAAGACAACTTTATCAGAGAGCATGCTTTTTTTAAGTGGTAAAATACGTCAAATGGGACGTGTTGATAATAAAGATGCGTATCTAGATACTTATGAACTTGAAAAAGCTAGGGGCATCACAATCTTTTCCAAACAGGCTATTTTTAATATAGAAGATACAGAAATCACTTTGCTGGATACACCAGGACATGTGGATTTTTCTGCTGAAATGGAGAGAACTTTGCAAGTGCTTGATTACGCTATTTTGGTGATCAGCGGGGCAGATGGTGTGCAAGGACACACAAAGACTTTGTGGAGATTGCTGGAAATCTATAAGATTCCAACGTTTATATTCGTCAATAAGATGGATCAAAAGGGAACCGATAAAAATGCACTTATCCATGAGATCAAGAGGACCTTGGGAGAGGGGTGTATAGAGTTCAGTGAAGTGAAGACAGAGTCGTTTTTTGAGGCACTTGCGCTATGTGAGGAGTCCTTAATGGAAGTGTATCTTGAAAAAGGAACGGTAAGTGATAAACATATCTGTGAAGGGATTCAAAACCGAAGTCTATTTCCTGTTTTTTTGGGTTCGGCATTAAAACTTGAAGGTGTGGCATTTTTCATGAAGGGTATTAAAGCGTATGTAAAATTGCCTATTTACGCAGATCCGTTTGGCGCAAAAATCTATAAGATCTCAAGAGATGAACAAGGCAATCGGTTAACACATATGAAGATAACAGGCGGCACACTCAAGGTAAAAGATGCTATAAAAAGTGAGGATTGGGAAGAGAAGGTCAACCAGATTCGCATTTATTCAGGACAAAAATACGAAGTGGTAACTGCGCTTAAAGCAGGTGCTATTTGTGCGGTCACAGGTCTTAGCCAGACTAAACCTGGAGCCGGTATTGGGATAGAAGGCGCGTCAAGTGAGCCTATTTTGGAACCTGTTTTATCCTATAAAATGGTATTACCGGATGGTATAGACGCGCGCATGATGCTTCCAAACCTCAAAGTGCTTGAAGAAGAAGCGCCAGAACTTCATTTCGTATGGGAAGAAGAACTGAAAGAAATCAAAGTTCAAATCATGGGAGAAGTTCAACTGGAGATATTACAATCGCTCATCATGGACCGGTTTAATGTGTGGGTGACTTTTGGAGAAGGTCGGATTGTCTATAAGGAAAAAATAGTCCATGTGGTTGAAGGTGTTGGTCACTTTGAACCCTTGAGACATTATGCAGAAGTCCATCTTTTGCTTGAACCCAGTGCAAAGGGGAGCGGGCTTCAATTCACATCGATTTGTAATGAAGAAATTTTAGAAAAAAACTGGCAAAGGTTAGTATTATCACACCTTCGAGAGAAAGCACATAGAGGCGTTCTCACAGGCTCAATGATTACGGATATGAAGATTACCTTGGTCTCTGGCCGTGCGCATAATAAGCATACTGAAGGTGGGGATTTTAGAGAGGCTACTTATCGTGCTGTAAGGCAGGGCCTAATGGAAGCTGAATCTATTTTACTGGAACCCTACTATGCATTCCAATTAGAACTGCCTGAAAATCTAGTGGGCAGAGCCATGACCGATGTGGAGAACATGCACGGCACTTGTGAAATTGCACAGACTGATGGTGAAATTGCCGTGATCAAAGGGCGAGCACCTGTTGCGACGATGCGCAATTATCAAAAGGAAGTGATTGCTTATGCCAAAGGACGCGGGCAATTATTCTTGACCTTAGAAGGATACGATACCTGTCATAATGCAGAAGCTATTATAGAGCAGATGGCTTATGAACCTGAAAGAGATTTTGAGAATCCCACAGGGTCTGTTTTCTGTACACATGGGTCTGGATTTACGGTGCCTTGGGATGATGTTAAAAATTATATGCATGTGGCAGCGCATCTTAAACCTTCTAAACCTGAAATTAAAGAGGTCTTAGAAGTATTGACGTTGCCGAGTGAAACCGAATGGTTGAGTTTAGCAGAGATCAATCAGATTATCAACAGTACTTATAATGCGAATCAAGGCAGAAAATCGGTTTGGAAAAAGCACACCAAGAGTCGCGAAACCTTTTATGAATCCACTGTGCGGCCAACGATCAGAAAGCCAAAAGAAACCTCAGAAGAATATTTGCTCGTGGATGGGTACAATATTTTATTCGCATGGCCTGATTTAAAGGCACTCGCAAATGAAAATATGGATGCGGCTAGGTTGAAATTATTGGATATCTTGAGTAATTATCAAGGGATACGCAAGTGTCATATCATCGCCGTATTTGATGCTTACCGTGTTGAAGGGCGCCAAGAGTCCATCGAAGCTTATCATAACATCCATGTGGTTTTCACAGGAGAGGCGCAAACCGCAGATCATTATATTGAAAAATTCGCACA
Source organism: Fusibacter sp. 3D3 (assembly GCF_001748365.1). GTDB lineage: Bacteria > Bacillota > Clostridia > Peptostreptococcales > Acidaminobacteraceae > Fusibacter_A. The sequence goes on from NZ_BDHH01000020.1 coordinate 44,177, forward strand.
TACCAATCAGCATAAATATCATATCACTGTGGCCACTTCAGATGGACTTCAGCAAGTGATCATAAGAGGTGCTGGATGTGCCTTGTTATCGGCAAGGGAGCTCATGGCAGAAATAAAAATACAAAATGAACGCTTACAGCAAGAATTTCTTGCTCCAAATGATAGAGAGCGTACGGCATTAGAAGACACACTATCATTGGAAGAAAAAGAAAAAATTAAGGCATTAATGGACACTATTTAAAGGCATAATCGAGCATTAGAAGCTGGATATAATAAGCGTCTCAAATCGATTAAATTCGGCGTCTATATCCACAGCAATGGATTTTTGGCGTAAAACACGCATCTGTTCTTTTAATTCTAACAAAAAATGATTGATGCTAATCACTTGTATTTCGTGTGATTTGAGCGATAAATTGAGACCGTTTTTATAACGGGCAAGTTTTGTGAGTGAAAGGTTAATCGCTTTGATCTTGGTGATGCTTAGCGCGTCTATATCATTAAGGAGGCTTCTTATATTCTCTTTTTCTGCTTCAATGTAAAATAGAAGATTAATGTGGGACGTTGATTTCTCGAACATAAGGTCTTCAGATTCCAGTTTAATTTGACTAGGATGTGCAATGGGCTTATCTTCCGTAGCGAGAATAGAACCGCTTAATGTTTGTATTGTACTGCCAATCTGTTTTTTGATGTAAAGCACGCTGAAGAGGGTTATTAGGAAAATGGTGACAATACTGGCTACTAGATTGATGATGAGGTTTGTCGTAGCCTTTGTAAACTTGTATGGATCAATGACGCCGATGACTTTCCAGCCTGTAATAGGATTTGTGGCATATGAGATGTAATAATGGCTGGATTTATTTTCAAAATATAGCGAAGCGGATTCATTTTGGTAAATTTGATGAATGAGGTCGTCTGTGAAAAGTGTTTTGGAGATCACGTTATCCGCGCTATCAATGGTAAAAAAATGTTGATCATCCATTTTTAATACGATAAAAACAGAACCCTCATTGTATTTTTTTAAAGCGTTAATTTTCTCAGATAAGTCATCAAGATAAATATCGATTGCTAAAACACCTTTAAATTTTTGTGCTTTGTCTATAACCGTTTTGGAACCTGTGATCACATGTTTATTTGTGGTCGTATCGATATAAGGTTTAGTCCAAACAAAGGCAGGATTTGAATTAATCGCATTGATATACCATGGTCTTTGCTCTGCTTCCCACGACGTGTTTGAAAGTTCTTCTGACGTGTCAGGCCATGAAATCAGTTTTTGAGTACCAAAAATTTTTTTTTCAGGTGTAAAATAAGCAAATGCAGTGGCATCATATACTTGGTAAAAATTTTTTAAGAGTTCAAGTGTGGATTCGTAATATTTTTCGGGATCATCTGATACATATTGAATCAATTCGTTTTTTGACAGCATTTCAGCAGCACTTTCAAGATTAGAAAAGAAATCTGAAATGGAAAGATTGTATTGCTCAACAGAGTGATCAAATGAAGCTGTATAATCATTCTGTAAGAGCGTTTGATAAGTGTGCTCATAAATGTTTAAAATAAGAAAAACAATAATAAGGATCGTTAAAAGGATTTTTAGGACCTTGTTATTCAATCGTTTGATCACACAGACACCTCCATAAAATGACGCACAATTATTATAACATATGGGTGAGAGATGCGTTAAATAAATCTGATTCAGTATATCTCAATAGACTAGGGGTGTGACAATGTGTCATAATTTGATATAATTCATTTATGTAACAAACAAAAGAGAAAGCTGCGGTAATTTATATGAAATTAAAGCTTCAAAGGAAAATCGTATTGCCTATTTTAGTGTTGATGATAGTGCCGACAATCCTGTTAAGTGTTTTGTTCTTTGTGAGCATGCAAAGATTATCTTATGAGAATCATGTGGAAAAAATAGAGCATGCCTTTAACTTGATTGAAGAAAGAACGCGTCAGATCGAATCTGATTTTTATACAAAACAGAGGCTTATAAGCGAGTTGACTGTGCTGGATCCGTTAGAGGTTTATGCCTACGAAGGTGATAAACTTCTATATTCTAATCAGGCAAACGTCAACTTAAGTATAGATGAAATGAAAAGTAGATACAAAGCGCCTCAAAGATACGAGATCAGAAATAGAACTTATGAAAATTTAAACACGGGGGTCTATATCGTAATAGATAAACGCGCCATATGCTTTGATGTTCTAGAACTTTATAAACCCTATCTCATCTTAATTATTATTTCGATTCTAATTACATTAAAAGTCATTTTGCTTGCGTCTGACAGTCTTTCTAAACCCGTATCCATATTACTTGAAGGTTATAATGATATCATAGCGGGTAACTTTAAAAATGATATAGAGATCAAACGCGAAGACGAACTGGGGCTCTTGGGTCAAGCTTTCAATGAAATGAAGGCACAAATTGCAATAGGGAGTAATCGGTTTTTACAGATGAAAAAGTTCAACGAAGATATACTGCAGAGTATTTCAACGGGTATAATAACGACAAATGAAGTCGGTGAAATTAGGAACTGTAATGATTTTGCAATGCAGATGATTGAACGGGTCATGTGCCTCGATAAGGAAAAGCCTAAGATCATTAGAACATTGATGATGCAGATCAATGAAACCATAGAGCGTATGGATTCTATCAATAGAGTCGCTTATTTCAATGAATATAACACGAAGGCAGCCATTTATCTCGATATAACCACAGCGTTGATGAAGCGCTCTTCTGGAGAATTTGTTGGTGTGATTTGCAGTTTTAACGACATTACCAGCAGAAAAAAAATAGAAGAAAATGTGGAGCGCATAGATCGACTAGCTTCGCTTGGACAGTTGTCGGCGGCTTTGGTTCATGAAATAAGAAATCCACTTTCGGGCATAAAAATGGGGGCTCAAATCCTCAACAAGCGCTTAAGCGAGCACCTTGAAACCTCAGAACAAGATATATTTGAAGCGATGATTAAAGAGACGGATCGGTTAGATTTGCTCATGACGGACCTTTTGAATTTTTCAAAGCCTAAAATCCCAAAAGCTCAAATTGTAGATGTATTTGAAGTGATCGACAGAGCACTTCTTTTTTCAGAAAAAAGAATCAGAGAAAAAATGGCTTTAATCCACATGAAGGATCAAATGAGAGGCATACAAGTGCTCTTTGACAAGGGACAGCTTATTCAGGTTTTTTTAAACATCATAGCAAATGCACTGGATGCCATTGAACTAAAAGGGAAGCTTGAGATCGCGGTAGAGTATTTCGACAAAGAGGACGGGCAAGGGGTGTTGGTTTTATTTGAAGACAATGGCTCTGGCATCAAGAAGGAAAATATGAATACCATTTTTGATCCTTTTTTTACGACGAGAGAGACCGGAACAGGATTAGGCCTTTCAGTGGTTCATAAGTTGATTATTTCAAACAAGGGCAACATTGAGATTGATAGCATAGAAGCTGTAGGCACTGTCGTTAAAATTTATTTACCCATGTATAGGAGCGCATAATGCATACAAAAATTCTGATAATTGATGATGAAGAAATCATGAGATTAACGCTCGGAGAAGGCCTTAGCGACCTCGGATATGACACGGAAACGGCGGCTGATGGCAGTGACGCCATCGTCAAATTAAAACAATTTGAACCAGATGTCATTTTACTCGATATGAAGTTAAAGTCCGAAAGTGGTTTAGAAGTTGCTAAAAAAATCAAGCAGACTGATGAGTATGTGGAAATCATCATCATGACGGCCTATGCAGATATTAATACCGCTATTGAAGCTATAAAACTGGGCGCTACAGATTATATCAAAAAACCATTGGATCTTGATGAAATTCAAGTGAATATTTCAAGGGCAATCGCAAGTCAAAGTATGAAGAAAAAGTTGAAGCTTTATGAAGAAAAAGAGATGAAAGCGGAAGATACATTCATCAGTAAAGACCCCATCATGGAAGATATCAAAAAAAGAATGACTATTCTAGCTGAAAATGACTCTGTAACTGCATTAATTGGTGGTGAAACAGGAACGGGTAAAGAGGTTGTGGCCAATTATATACACAAAAATGGTGCTCGGAAAGATTTTTTAATGCTCAGTGTTAACTGTGCAGCAATCCCTAAGCAACTTTTGGAAAGTGAACTCTTCGGATTCGAAAAGAATGCTTTTAGCGGTGCAAATTCAAGGAAGAAAGGTCTTTTGGAAATGGCACAAGGGGGGACTTTATTTTTAGATGAACTTGGGGAAATGCCACTGGATATTCAATCAAAAATGCTTAGATTTTTGGAGACGAGAAAGTTTAATCGCATTGGAGGTCTTGAAGAAATTGAGGTGGATATTAGAATTATAGCAGCCACAAATAAAAATTTGGAAGAAGCCATTGCGAAAAAAGAGTTCAGAGCAGATTTGTATTATAGATTAAATGTGGTGCCCATTCATTTGCCACCCCTTCGAGAAAGAAAGGTTGATCTCCTTGAACTTTCAAAGTATTTTTTAGAGATTTACAACATCAAATTCAAAAAAAATTTCAAGGGTTTTACCAGTAATGCCTTTGAACGCATGCTTTCTTATCAATGGCCTGGCAATATCAGAGAACTTAAAAATATCATAGAACGGATCGTGATTCTCAATGATTTAGATTATATTGATGTCAAGCTTCTTCCCAATGAAGTCCAAAATCAAAGTTCGAAAGAGAGTGGCTCGGCAATCCTCAAAGCGGAAAATGTGTTTATAGAAGAGGGCTTTTCTCTAGAAGAGCAAGTGGCAGACCTTGAAAAATACTATATTTCAAAGGCGTTAGAACTGTCTAAGGACAATTTTAGTGCCACTTCCAAACTCTTAGGCATTTCGAGGCATGCGCTCAACAGAAGAATGAAAAAGTACTATGAAGATAGGGCACTATCGTAAAAGTGCTCGAAATCGAACGTTTTGTTTGATTTCGAGCACTTTTTGTGTGCGATATTTTACATATGAGTCACAGTTGTTACCAAAAAGTTATCCAATACCTCCATTTCAGTATAATCACATCTTGGCATACATCTTGCAAAATATAGTGAGGTGTTAGAAATTGAACAGGAGGTAATAATGGAAAAAACAGCTTTAAAAAATGCAATCGAAAATAGTCGAGATGCGACAAAGCTTGGGGAAGTGGCATCTTATATTCCAGAGCTTGCAAAGGGGAATCGAGATGCGCTCGGGGCGTGTATCTTTGATACAAGTGGCAATTTGATTTTAGAAGGGGACTATCAAACTAAGTTTACGATTCAGAGCGTTTCAAAAGTAATAACGCTGATATGTGCACTGATTGATAATGGCAAAGAAGCCGTGTTTTCTAAAGTGGGTAATGAACCTTCCTCGGACCCTTTTAACTCGTTATTAAAGCTAGAAATTGTAGAGAATCATAAGCCCTTAAATTCATTTATCAACGCAGGCGCCATTGTCTGTACTTCTCTTGTGGCTGGGGATAACGGCATAGAAAAGTTCACGAGAATTCTTAATATGATTCGGAAATTGGCAAATAACGACTCTATAGAAGTCAATTATTCTGTTTTTAGATCTGAAAAATTAACCGGCAATACCAATCGAGCAATTGCCTACTTTCTCAAGGGCGCTGGGATTATAGAGAAAGATGTAGAAGATATATTGGACACCTATTTCAAGTGCTGTTCTATTGAGGTGGAAGTTGAGGATATCGCGAAAATAGCCTCTGTGATTGCCAATAATGGAATAGCGCCATGGTCTAATGAAGTGATCATTCCAAAAGATGTCAACCGCATTATAAAAGCGACGATGTCTGCTTGTGGCTTGTATGATTCTTCTGGAAAATTTTCAGTTGATGTGGGCATTCCCGCTAAAAGTGGTGTGGGCGGCTGTATCATGGGCGTTGTTCCAAATCGAATGGGTATAGCAGTTGTTGGCCCAGCACTTGATAAACACGGCAATAGTGTTGCTGGGATAAAAGTTATGGAGGCGCTTTCTAAGGCGCTTGAACTCAGTATTTTTTAAGTTGGCAGTTTAAAGTGTAAAAGCAAAATAAAATAAAAGGGGAATAATTTTATGTTGAATTTTATCAATGATTTCGTAGCATTTAGCAATAATATACTTTGGTCGTATGTATTGATCTTTTTATTGATAGCAGTGGGGATCTACTTTACTATATATCTTAAATTTTCACAATTTAGATTTTTTGGAGACACATTTAAAATTTTAGGTGGCGGGAATAAGACCTCAAAAGAAAAGGGGAAGTCAAGCATTTCATCATTTCAAGCATTTTGCTTAAGTGTTGCATCTCACGTGGGCACAGGTAATTTAGCAGGGGTTGCCATTGCGGTTACAGTTGGAGGTCCAGGTGCCATATTTTGGATGTGGGTGATTGCACTTTTGGGTTCAGCATCGAGTTTCGTTGAAAATACATTGGCGCAAATTTATAAAGTAAAAGATAAAGAGGGTTACCGAGGTGGTCCAGCCTACTACATGGAAAAAGCACTTGGAAAGAGGAATTTAGGGATCGTATTTTCGATATTGATTACCATCTCATTTGGTCTTGTATTTAACTCTGTTCAAGCCAATACAATTATTTCGTCATTTGAAGGTGCATTTGGTTTAGAAAAAATATGGGGCGCAGGCATTTTGATTGTACTGACAACTTTGGTTATATTTGGTGGCGTCAGCCGAATTGCAAGAGTGACAGAAGTGATCGTTCCTGTGATGGCCGTTGCATATGTATTAGTGGCATTTTTCGTCGTATTTAAAAATATTTCAGAACTTCCAAATGTATTTAAAATGATTTTTGAAGGTGCTTTTGGTTTTAAACAAGTTGCAAGCGGAGGGCTTGGCGCTACTATTATGATGGGGATCAAAAGAGGTTTATTCTCAAATGAGGCGGGTATGGGAAGTGCCCCTAATGCAGCGGCAACAGCAGAAGTAAGTCATCCTGTTAAGCAAGCGATTATGCAAGTATTTGGTGTCTTTCTGGATACAATTGTGATCTGTAGTTCAACAGCATTCATCATATTCGTTTCTGATATTCCAGAAAGTGCTGGTCTTACAGGTATACAATTAACTCAAGGTGCTTTAACATCACAAGTAGGTGCTTGGGGTAATATTTTCATTGCAACCTGTATATTCTTATTTGCATATAGTTCTATCCTTGGAAATTACTATTATGGAGAGTCTAATATTGAGTTTATGAATGGGAGTAAAACACTCTTAACTGTGTTCAGACTTGCTGTATTAGGCATGATATTATGGGGATCAATGTCTTCGTTAGATATCGTTTGGAGTATGGCGGATCTATTTATGGGATTGATGGCTATTATGAATCTTTTGGTGATCTTTAAGTTGAGAAAGGTTGTTTCAAAAGTAGTTGCAGATTATATTGCTCAGAGAAGAGCTGGAATAGATCCTGTCTTCAATTCAAAGTCTATAGAAGGTCTTTTTAATGCAGAGTGTTGGGATCAAGAAAAATCTGTAACTTGCACAGTAGATAAAGTTAAAGAAAAGCAAGTGGTATAAATGGAGTACGTCGTCTAATGAAAAAAACCTGATCTCAAGCATGATTTGAGATCAGGTTTTTTATGTCTGTATATTGAGCTTCATCAATCTTTAGCCTTGCGAAACCCTCTATTGAATTGATATCTAAATAATAGCCGCCTTTTATAAGTTCGATAAACTGGTATTTTTTTATGTGTTCATAAGCGATAAGGGTCGTTCTATTCACAATGAGTGTTTTAGAAGTGAAGAAACAAGCAGAAGTGCCTAATCGATTCAGAGCAAAAACAATGGGCATCATAAAGACCAGATGCATTGTCCCTAAAATGACAACTAGGACTAGACTTGACAACAATTCATAATATAGAAACACCAGCACAAATAATAGGAATAGACTATAAACTAAAAGTAAAGCCTTATAATTCCAAATGTTGCCTTTGACAATACCTATAAAATTGTCTACACAATGATAAATGGGTTCATTTCCTACTGTTTGTTCAATTTCTTTTAAGCGCATTTGACTTACTTTGAATAATTTTTTTACAAAATGTGTAATGATCATGACCAATAATACAATCCACACCGTCATAATGAAGCGGTCGTGCCAAGTCTCTCTATGAAATATCAATACACCTATAAAAAGGCAAATGTTGAGTAAAACGAATCTAAAGACTCTTTTTTTATAAATCTTGTAGGATAACAGATAGTCACTATAATTCATCTATACACGCTCCCTTAAAATGGATATGACTTGATGATATTGATTGGCATTGACATCGATGCTCTTTTTTATGGTCATGGGGCTCATCTTGGCATTGTTATTGGGCAATTTATGGATGTGCTCAATAATCAATTTATAGTGCTTTTCATTTGAGGCCATATAATCTCTCGACCAAGAGATGCGATCTATCGCCGTCCAAGACACAAATCTGTTTTTTATAACGATACCATCTTCAAGGATTAAATACTTAGGAATCCGATATTTCTCACTGTGGATGAATAACCAAATTGAAAATGCGATTGTGACGATAAATCCAATCATGAGGAAAATATTGTTGCCTTCGTAAGCAAAGATAACCATAAAGACTAAAATGATTGGGATAAAGAAGATTGAAATAAAAAAATACTCCCATGGAAATCTCTTTTTATAGGCCCATAATACCAATAGGGGATCTTGTGAGATTTTAAGTTGATGGACAGGAATACCATTCATACCAGTGAACCCTTGTGTCTGAAAATTGGAATAGATCATTATCGGGAAATATAGACAATAAAATAGCATCGTCCATAAATCGCCAAAGGATCGAGGTCCATCTATTTTAGGCTCAGTGGAAGCACCCGAAAAAATCATGACGGATCCAAGTGTGGCAAGTATAAGAATGGATGCCAATACTTTTAAGCCAATGCGTAAAAATTTTCTGCGTTTCATGCCGTCATAATCTGTGAAACTGTAACCAATTTCAGAAGGATCACCCATTTGGAGCAATGCTTTTCGAATAGAGGCTTCTTTATAGTGTCCGGCGTTCATATAATCTTCTGCGAGGCTGTACAAGTGATCCAGAAGTTCATCTTTTATGACTTTGCCTTCGTCCTCTGTATACACTTGGTCTAACACTTTTTGTATAAAAGCAATCACACTTTCATGATTTAAAATATCCTCCACTTGGAGTGATTCAATTGTTGATTTAACTTCTGTCGAGTCCTTTATCATGACTTATCTCCCTGTTACTCCATTAATAATTTCATAGCAACTGTGAAATCTTGCCATTCACTTTGCCTTTCATTTAGGTTTTTTCTACCCTTATCTGTGATCTTATAGTATTTTCGTTTTCGACCTTCAATATTATCCCAGTAGGATTCAATATGCTCTTTTTTTTCTAAGGCATGTAAAATAGGGTATAAAGTCCCTTCTTTTAGTGAAAAAACACCATTTGACATGATTTCAAAATGTTTAATCATGCCATAGCCATACATGGGCTGACGATCCAGTGCTTTGAGAATCATCATATCAGTAGTGCCTTTAAGCAGTTCTTTATTCATAGGATGCTCCTTTCAGAATGATACATAGCGAATCAATGCATCGGATTACTATGTATTATTGTAGCAAATTATAAAATGATGGTCAAGTGTTAAGTGGATTAAAGAGGTATGAAGATGAGTTATGTCTCTTATAATCCTTATGGTGAAAATGATTGTATCAAAGAGAATCGAGATATATTACATACGGCAGAAGGCGATGTTATTTTTCAGTATCGGAAATCCCCATAGATTATGAAACCATAAATGCACTACTGAAAGTCATACATTGATATAACTTTGTATAAAAACTAGACACATGTATGAATTTGTCTGTTGTAGGGGAATTCTTGAAATGTTAAATTTAGATTATAGAAACGGTCACTAAAGTGATTGAGTCTAAAAATTAATTATTACAAGGAGGAACTTATGTATTATAGCAGTGGTAATTATGAATCTTTTGCACGTCCATTAAAACCAGAGGGTGTGGATCATAAATCGGCTTATTTAGTGGGGGCTGGACTTGCTTCTCTATCAGCAGCGTGTTTTTTAGTGCGCGATGGTCAAATGAAAGGTGAAAATGTTCATATTTTAGAGAAAACAGATTTATCTGGTGGCGCATGCGATGGTTATGAATTTAATAATCTGGGTTATGTTATGCGTGGCGGTAGAGAAATGGACAATCATTTTGAATGCATGTGGGATTTGATGAAATCAATCCCTTCCATTGAAACGGAAGGCGTCACAGTTCTAGATGAATATTACTGGCTCAACAAAAGTGATCCTAACTATTCTTTAATGCGTGCAACTTTGAATCAAGGTGAAGATGCACATACAGAGGGTAAGTTTAATTTGTCAGATAAGGGCGCTATGCAAATCATGAAACTTTTCTTCACACCAGATGAAGCTTTACAGGATAAACGTATAGATGAATTATTCGATGCAGAGGTATTGGACTCAAACTTTTGGATGTACTGGCGCACCATGTTTGCATTCCAAAATTGGCACAGTGCTCTAGAAATGAAACTTTATATCAAACGTTTCATTCATCATATCGGTGGTCTACCTGATTTTAAGGCACTTCGTTTCACAAAGTACAATCAATATGAATCTTTGATCTTGCCAATGGTTAAGTATTTAGAAGGACATAATGTTAAATTTCATTACAATACACATGTTGTCAATGTTGAATTTGAAATAGGCAAAGATAAAAAAGCAGCAAAAAAATTACATTATATCCAAGAGGGCAAAACGGTTGAACAAGATTTAACGGAGAATGACCTCGTCTTTATTACAAACGGCGGCTGTGTTGAAAATGCAACATTAGGGGATCAAAACACACCGGTTAACTACACCCCTGAATTGAAAGAAGGCGGCGGCTGGGATATGTGGCGTAAAATAGCAGCCCAGGATAAAGCTTTCGGAAATCCAGATAAATTCTGTAGTGCACCAGAGCAAACCAACTGGATGTCTGCAACCGTTACGACATTTGATGACCGCATTCCCCCTTATATCGAAAAAATCTGTCAAAGAGATCCCTTTAGTGGCAAAGTGGTAACGGGTGGAATTGTCACTGCAACGGATTCAAATTGGCTCTTAAGCTGGACGTTCAACAGACAACCACAGTTTAGAAATCAACCAGAGGGTCAATTAGTAGGTTGGATTTACGGCCTATTTAGTGATAAACCAGGCAATTACGTTAAAAAGACAATGCTCGAATGTACAGGTAAAGAGATTTGTATGGAATGGCTCTATCACATGGGTGTTCCAGTGGATCAAATTGATGATCTGGCAGAAAACAGTGCAAACTGTATTCCATGTATGATGCCTTATATTACGGCATTCTTCATGCCGCGTAGCAAAGGTGATCGACCTGATGTTGTGCCTAAGGGCAGTGTTAACTTTGCTTTCCTAGGTCAATTTGCCGAGACCAAACGTGATACGATCTTTACGACGGAGTATTCTGTTAGAACGGCAATGGAGTCTGTGTATACGCTACTTGACATCGACAGAGGTGTTCCTGAAGTTTGGGGCAGTGTCTATGATGTGAGAGACCTTTTAGATGCAACTGTCAAAATAAATGATGGTAAGAAAATAACCGATCTAAATATGACGCCTGAACAAAGAATGATGTTAGCAGGGCTAGTCGGTAAAATTCAAAACACGGATATAATGAAATTGCTTTTGGAATATCAAGTGATCTAAGTTGATTTAATAAAATTTTTGAAACTACCAATAGTCGGATGTGCTGACTCTTGGTAGTTTTTTTATAGACCACAAATTTGAATAAAAGGGCCAATAATTTAAGCAAAAAGACAGTTGACAATAGTCCTAAATCGTACTAAACTAACATAATGCGATTCGGGACTAAAAAGCAGAGGTGTATATGAACAAAAATATTAGAGCTTAAATTGAGGAACTCAATGCGATGATCAGCAGAATTAATGAACTCTATGCTATGGTCTAAAGCTTTTTTAGGTTACTTATTCTTCTAGAAATTCATCTATAATGCTACTCAATAATGCTCTTTCTTCGAGCATAGGGACATGGCCGGAATGTTGCATCTCTATAAAAGTTGCATTGGGAATTAGAGCGGCACATAATTTGCCTTCAGCAGGGGAATTAAGGCCGTCATACTTACCACTTATAACAAGGGTTTTAGCTGTAATTTTGGGAAGATTGGAGCGAAAGTCAAAATGCTCCAAGGCCTTATTTGCAGCCAAGGTTTCTTTTTGTGTCAGAGAGCTGTTGAGGACTTCTGGTTTATCAGATTTACCATGACCTCTACAGTCTAAAGCAATCTTTTCCACTGATGTCTACATTCAAATGGATGCCATTTATCTTCATCATTGACATAAGTCGTTCTCCTTTCCACTATAAAAACGTGTAATAAGTTGTATTTTATCGTAATAGAAGTATTATATTAAATGTGTCTGTGACTGTCAAACGCCTCAAGCGGATAATTGAAAATAGAGTGAGCCCTAAGAACCTATGCAGGATGTGAAGTTTCCGAAAGCTGATGTTTAAGAAGTTTAATAAAATCCTTAAGCACTTCTGGCATATAGCGATCTTCGTTATAAACGAGATAGATATTGCGAGAGGGCGAATAACCGGGCAGATAGGCATAAGCGAGTTTGCCAGAGGCGATCTCTTCTCGGACGGAGAGCTCAGATAGGATAGAAATGCCCACATTGCACATGACAGCACGTTTTATGGCTTCAGTTGAGTTAATCTCCACAGAAGTTTTTATATTGAGGTTGAGGTCTGTGGCCCATTTGTCCGTGAGCATACGCGTGGTGGAATTTTGGGTATGCAAAATAAATTTTTCATTTTCTAAATGAGCTTTGTCAATAACAGCGTATTGATTCAAGGGATTTTCTTTGGCGTAGATTAAGACCATCTTGTCCGTACATAATTTTTCGTGTGGTATGTTTTCAAGCAATAAATCCGTGGAGGAAATAATCCCTAACGAAAGCTCATAATTGGAGATCAGCGTTTGAATTTCTGGTGCGGTCATTACTGTTATTGAAACCATGGCATTTGGATGCGTATTTTTGAAGAGGCCAATGATCTCAGGCAATACATATATAGACGGTACAGAGCTGGAACCAATGGTGATGTGATAGCCTTCGGGATCGTTAAATTCTTTAACGACTTTTTGAGCATCATCAGCAAGCTGTAAAATTTTTTGTGCATAAAACAGAATGGCTTTCCCTGCACTGGTTAAGACGGTTTTACTGGCATTGGTTTGGAAGAGTTTGGTTTGTGTTTCTTCTTCTAGCCCCTTCATATGAAAAGTTACTGTTGGCTGCTTAATCTTTAGATGATGAGCAGCTTTTGTAATGTTATTAAACTTATCAATGGCAACCAGTATTTCTAATTTTCTATAATTCATATGCCCTCCACAATAATTCGGTATAGATAAAATCTATAGATATAGAGATTATTTCAAAGTTTATTTAACTCTAGGTTAACCCAGAGTAAATATTAAGTTAATATATAAAATCTATAATGAACAAGAATAAGCAATGTAAAAAAAGAGTGGGTGGCAGTATGAATGTTAAAATCGTCAACTTGAACAAGTGGTATGGGGAAGTTCATGCCTTAAAAAATATCAATGTTATCATTCAAACTGGGAAGTTTACGTCTTTACTTGGGCCATCTGGATGTGGCAAGACGACACTTCTTAAAATTTTAGCGGGATTGGAAACACCTGATCAAGGTGACATTTATTTTGATGATCAATGTGTTTTTTCAAGGGATAGAAACATCAATGTTTTGCCTCAAAAAAGGCAAATTGGCATGGTTTTTCAAGAGTTTGCACTCTGGCCACATATGAATGTCTTTGAGAATATTGCATTTCCATTAAAAGCTAAAAAGATGCATGTAGAAATTGAACGTAAAGTTGAGTCTATTTTGGAGACCGTTAGATTAGAGGGCATGTCAAAGCGTTATCCAGATCAGCTCTCTGGAGGACAACAGCAGAGAGTAGCGTTTGCAAGAGCTGTAGTTGCGAATCCTAAAATCGTACTCTTTGATGAGCCGTTAAGTGCATTGGATGCTGTTCTGAGAGACGAAATGCGCTTTGAAATTAGCAATATGGTGAAACAGATGAATTTAACAGGGATTTATGTGACGCATGATCAGATAGAAGCCATGTCCATGTCTGACCAAATTATAGTTATGAATAAAGGCAATATTTTACAAGTGGGTACACCTGAAGACATCTATGATAGACCTGTAAGTAAGTTGGTCATGGACTTCGTAGGGAAGAGTAATTGGTTTGAATGTGGGACTAAAGCCATTAGACCTGAAAGGCTTGCGCTGTATCCGACTGGACCTTATAAGAAAGTCTCAGGTGTTGTTCAAAGTATAGCCTATCTTGGTGATAAATACGAAATGATTGTTCAAATTGAAAAAATGGGCAATTGGATGAGTTATCATAATAAGCGATGCCAACTCGGAGATAGAATTGACCTCTATTTTAAGCATTCGGATGTAATACGTTTTGCAGATTGATTAAGCTTTTCGTGAATTGAAAAGTTTAACATAAAACTCAGCGATCGTGCTTTGGGGCATGGCTGAGTCAACCATAATAAGTGAGAAATAAAAGCGAGGGAAAGAAGATGAAGAAGATTTTAAGTTTGTTGTTAATGATGGTGATCTTAATTGCAGGATTTACGGGTTGTGCGCAGAATCAAGTTACAAAAGAGGCTACAACAGCTGGAAGCGAAAATACAAACAATGCAGTGGTGGCGCCACAGCCAGTCTCACAGCCAACCTCAGAACCAGTAGAATCGAAGTCAATGACACTGGTTGTCTACAGCGCTGGACCTGGTGGATTAGCAACTGGTATTGCAGAAGCTTTTGAAGCTGAAACGGGCATCAAAGTGGAACTTTTTCAAGCGACATCAGGAAAAATTTTAAGTAAATTAGAAGCGGAAAAAAACAATCCAATTGCAGATGTCGTGGTATTGGCATCATGGCCGTCGGCTATGGGGCTTAAAGATGCTGGTATGACTCAGGCTTATCCTGAAGCGAAAAACAAAGAAAAGTTATATTCAAATTTTGTGGATCAAGATTCTCATATATTTGGATACAGTGCATCGGCTTTAGGCATTACGTATAACACCAACTTGGTTACAAATCCAGGGTTAGACTGGAAGGACTATACAGGTTCTGAATGGACTGGAAAAGTCAATTTACCAGATCCTACACTTTCAGGGTCATGCATGGATTTTATATCAGGATACATTTGCAATTATGGCGATGATGGCTGGCAATTATTTAGCGCTTTAAAGGACAACGATGCAAGCGTGAATGGTGCTAATACAGAAGCGCTTGAAACGGTATTAACCGGTGCTAAAAGTGCTGTTTTAGCAGGCGTAGATTATATGGCTTATTCTGCTAAAGCAAAGGGGGAGCCTATTGATATTCTCTACCCTACAAGTGGAACCGTGGTCAATCCCAGAGGTGCAGTGATTATGAAGTCCAGTCAAAATGTAGAGAATGCACGTCTATTCATTGATTTCTTATTATCAGATAAGGCTCAAGGATTGGTCAAAGATGCTTACATTATTCCGGGTCGGTCAGACATTAGATGTGATAATAGAGCGAACATGGATGAAATCCCATTATTGAAATATGATTGGTCCATAATGACTGAAGCTCAAATTGAAAATATCGAAAAATTTACAGCTATTTTTCAATAGAAATGCATTAAATCAGAAATAGAAAATAGGTGATTGGATTGATAAACCCCATTAAAAAATATATAAAATTTGAATTGATTGCTGCGCTGACACTGTTAACGGTGTTGGTTGCAGCCCCTATTTTTCAAATACTGTTACGGAGTATGTATGATGGCCA
Organism: Fusibacter sp. 3D3; assembly: GCF_001748365.1. Classification (GTDB taxonomy): domain Bacteria; phylum Bacillota; class Clostridia; order Peptostreptococcales; family Acidaminobacteraceae; genus Fusibacter_A. The sequence goes on from NZ_BDHH01000020.1 coordinate 60,043, forward strand.
CACACTTGATGTGGTGGCCCCTTTTAAAATTATTTTACAAGGCAATTTGATTAAGCCCATAATGAACACCCTGTTATTGGGAATCTGTGTGGTTATAGGTGCAGGTGTGGTTGCATTTCCCTTGGCATTTATAACAGCTAAAACAGAAATCGGCAAACATAAATGGCTTGATCTGATTATACTTGTTCCATTTATGACACCACCTTATATCGGTTCAATGGCATGGATTCTTTTCTTGCAACCCAATGGTTTTTTTAATCAATTGGTGCCAGGAATCACTGGACAAGAGTCGTTATTTTTCTCTTTCTTTGGGCTCGTTATGATTATGAGTTTGCATCTCTTTCCATTTATCTATCTTATTTTAAAGAATGCAATGGAAAGGATTAGTGGGAATCTCGACGAAGCGGCAATCGTACATGGTGCAAGTCCAGCTTACAAGTTAATTCGAATTACGATGCCGTTACTGTTTTCAGCCTTTATTCTAGGCAGTTTATTGGTCTTTGTAAAATCCATTGGAGAATTTGGCACGCCAGTTACTTTTGGAAGACGTATTGGATTTAATGTATTGACCACAGAGATTCATAAATATGTCTCTAGTTGGCCGATTAGTTTAAGTAAGGCAACTTCGCTTGCCTATTTTTTACTATTTATCTGCATTCTAATTTGGTATGTCCAATCCGTATTGTCCAATAGGTTTAGTTATCAGACGGTTAATGGTAAAGGCATGACTAATCTCAAGAAACCCTTAAATAAGTTTCAAAAAATAATCAGCTATCTTTACATTGGATTTGTACTTGCCATATCTGTTGGAATACCCTATTTTTCAATCATAGCCACCTCATTAATTAAACTTAGGGGTTATGGTCTTCAGAAGGGCAATTTTACACTGGCGCATTACAGGTCACTTTTTGAAGTAGGGTCCAGTGGTTCTGAAGCATTCTTAACAAGTTTGAAGATTGCAGTTATATCGGCAACGCTTTGCGTAATCATTGGCATATTGGTAGCGCTTATTGTAACCTATTATAATGGCAAAGTGAGCAAACTCATCGATTTGCTGAGCTTACTGCCTAACTCCGTACCCACAATTGTGCTTGCCATTGGTCTCATTCTCTTTTGGAATGCCAAGTGGCATGTTATCTCTATATACAATACATTTTGGATGGTTATTGTGACCTATATGACTTTTTTCATTCCTTATTCAGTACAGTATATAAAATCATCTCTATCACAGATTTCTAAGTCTTTGCAATCTGCGGGTAAAATATGTGGGGGGAGTTCCTTTTATAATTTTAGAAAAATCATGTTGCCTCTGATGATGCCTGGGATTATAGCGGGATGGACGATGACATTCACGATTGCTTTTAGAGAGCTTGTGGGTGCACTTATGATTTTACCGCCAGGAATGGAGACGTCTTCGACGTATATTTTTAATCAGTTTGAACAAGGGGATGCATCAAAGGGGATGGCAATGGCTGTTGTCTCTGTGTTGATCACCATAACCATTTTGATGTGTCTCAATATATTTGTAGATAAAAGGATGAATGATGCTAGGTAGATTAGAAGTGTGGGGCGGGACGACTGAACATGGTCGTGCCTGCTACTATGTAAGTGTTGGTGATAAATCACTCTTGTTGGATTGTGGCATAAACATTGTCACTGGAGAAATGCCAGAAATTGATTATGACAAATTGGATAAAGTGGACTGTATTTTGCTAACACATTCCCATGAAGACCATTCAAAAGGGATTGTTGAACTTTTAAAAAAGGGGCATCCAAAAAAAGTCATCATGACTGAAGAGACAGGTCGTCAGCTTGATGAGATGTATTCAGAAGAACTTAAGCAATATGCACATGAATTTATATTTGTTGAAAAAATTGCGAGCCATCTAGAGTGGTTTAAACTGTCAGATCATATTGAGCTCTGCTATGGCGCCAGTGGGCATATGTATGGTGCAATTTGGTTCTTGATTAAAATCTATGATAAAACAATTTTTTACTCCGGTGATTATAATCGGCAGGTGCAGATTTTACCTTTCCATGTGCCAGAGAAGAGCGCCGTTTTAGACCCGATTGATCTTGCCATTATAGATTGTGCAAATGGTATGCAGAAGATGAATGCCAAAATAAATCGTCGTGAAATGCACGATCATATGGATCATGCGTTAAGACAGAAAGGTCAAAATCTTTTTATAGCAAATCGATTCAGTAAAGTAATTGAAACCATCATACTTTTAAGGGAGCAGTATCCTAATCTCGTGTTTTATTATGATGAGGCACTTTATTACGAAATTGTTAGGCAAGTGAAGTCCATAAGCCTATTTAAACAATTTCGGGATGAAAGCCTAAATAGGCATTCAGAGAACTTCAGAGCAAAATGGTTTGAAAAGGCTAATTTTATTTTTTTAGATCAAGATGTTTTATACTTGGAAAAGCAACTTGCCGTTGAATCTTTTTTACAAAATGGGCATAATCAGATGTGGCTCACATCAAAGGCAAGCTTTATGAAGCATCAAGATGAGCTTCAGGGACCATCTACAGAGCGTGTGTTTTTTTGTGATATAGAGGCGCATCAAGGTGTGAATGGTGTAATAGAGTTGTTGAATGCACTCAATATAAATAAGGCTTTACTGTGTCATTTAGACGGTCATGAAAATTTAAAGAGCGTTAAATTTTTAAAGTCAAAAGGTTTTTATAATGTTGATATTTGTCAGATCAAGGCATCCGTTGCATTTTAATTGGAGGTGAAATATGAGGAAGATCAGAACGATAATCACAATAATTGCGATCACATTAATCAGTTCATACATGATCAGTGGTGCAAGTACGAACTATGCGAATCCCAATTACGAGGTCAAATTTTATTTGAAAGCAGATCAAGTTTTGGATTCAAATTATAAGCTTAAGAAATCGGTAAGAGAAATTTTTGACATGCCGTCTTCAGTAACCAAGATGCGTGTACAATATTTAGATGATGCTGTGCTTGATCTAAATACTTTTGGTTGGTATTGCAGGCTTAGAAAAAAAGAAGATTCAAAAGCATTTGAGTTGACCTATAAAAAAAGATATCCAATTAATGAGGGGGATATTGAAGCTACATTAGCACTTGCAGCATCTGAGGGATTTGATGCAGGTGAAGATGATTATGAGGCACAAATGGATTGGGGATATTCGAAGCAGACGCTCAGTTTCTCCAATACAAAGACCTTTAAAGACGATGATTATAGTGGCATGGATCTTCCCAACTTAAAGGATTCTATAAAAGTTGCTGTGAATGAAGCCCCAGGTAAATTCGAAAATTGGCAATATAAGAATTGGGGAAAATCTATATTAGAAGATTCTAAAATATATGGTTATGTCAATGCAAAACGCTATATTGGCACATTTCAAAAGGCTAAAACCTATATTGAAGTTTGGGAGATTTTGAATGAAGAGGGTAACGGATACGAATATGTCGTTGAAATTTCCTTTAAAGCGGACGACTATGAAACGGCTTTATCACTTAGAACGGATTTAAAAGAACTGCTACAAAATCAGAATTGGTTAGAAGAAACGGATATTTTAAAGACCTCTATGATATTAAACCGGTATTGAAATTAAAGTAAAATTGAGGAGCGCTACTTCTATTTGTTCTGCCACATTAATGGTAAGTGGACTGCCAGCCACATAGAATCGTACAGTCGCATTGTAGCTATAAGCTAAATCATATTTTTTTTGTTACAATTTTCATGAAGCCAATTAAGCATTTACTTCACCCTTGCGCATGAAACACTTTAAATTGAGATGTACGAAGCTTATGTTTTTATAGATCACAAGGATATCTTGATTATCAAAATGATATGTAGTAAACTTATTAACAAACTCAGATTATAAATTAGAGTAAATACTTTAAATCTGAAATTTGAAAGAGATGAGGCTGCATATGAATATTGTTGACAACATTAAGGCGCAATATGATAATATGACTAGGAAACAAATGGAACTCGCAGATTTTATGTTATCTGATCCCAATATCATGTGCTTTATAACACTTAAAGAACTTTGCTTAGCAACTAAAATTTCAGAAGTTACAGTTCTTAATGCGTGTATGGCTTGGGGATATGACAATTATAATGATCTAAAAAGTGCCTTTCGTAATTATATGTCCGAGTATGGTAAAAACCTAGTTGAATGTGAAAATGCTTACAGTGCACCGCGTGTTCCAAGATCGGAGCTGGGGAATAAATCTCGATATTTGATGGATATTTTAGATAGGGAAGTGAGCCTCTTAAATGAATTTGGGAAAAGTTTTGATCCTGAATATTATTTAGAAGCTGCTAAAGTCATTTTAGATCATAAAGACATTATTATTTGTGGAAGAGGAATATCTCTTCAACTTGCAGAAACAATTTCCATAAGACTGGCGACTATTGGTGTATCATCAGTGCTTGTCAATACGGAGTTAAATGACAGTGTTCATAGCGCATTGCCTATGTTGTGCAGTAAAACCCTTATTATTTCGATTTCATTCCCAGATTACTATTTTGTAACCAGCAAATTTACAGAATATGCAGCAATGAAAAAAGCGACCATCATTGCTATTACGGATAGTGAAGATTCTGAAATCTCTAAGATGAGCAATATTTCACTTTTCACATCAAGCGCAACGCCGTTATTCTTAAATACACTTTCAGCACCAATGATGCTCGTGAATTTGCTGACATCAGCGGTGAGCATAGAACTAAATGCCAGTAGGCGTAAGCGAAGAAAGTCAAGTGATGAGTATTCATCACTTTTTACGCGATGATGTTATTAGAGTAAGCTGACCACCTCATACAAAAGTATGAGGTGGTTTTTTATAAAACTAACGTAGCGCAGGCAGCGCTTTCGCGCAGCAAAACGCGTTAAGCGGAGTGGTTTTGACCGTAAGGGCAAAAAGTATCCTTAAACTAACGTAGCGCAGGCAGCGTTTACGCGCAGCAAAACGCGTTAAGCGGAGTGGTTTTGACCGTAAGGTCAAAAAGTATCCTTAATCTTTTAATATGGTGCATCAATAAACCGATACTAAGTATAGCCTTCAGTGGCATACAAAAATAGCTCTAAATAATAAAAAATATAGTAAATACAATAATATATCGCAAATTTATAAAAAAACATTGACAGATTATTAAAGTAAGTATTATAATTTTCTAAAATATCAGATAATTAAAGTTAAAAAAAGGGGGAGCAATATGATGATGAAAAGAACAGTAATGGTAATTTTGAGTTTGGTCTTGTGCATAAGCCTGCTTTCAGGTTGTGGGGGCAATCAAGCAGTGAGTGATACTGGACAAACTGCAAGTAGTGAGCAAGCAAATAAGGGTGCACAGGCACCCGTATCTGGAGAACCAGATAAGGAACAATATCTCAATACGTATATTTCAGCGGATCCAACTTCTTTCGATGTTTCACTCCGTTCAGACTCGTATTCCAGTACAATGATTATCAACACCATGGAAGGTCTGATCAGAACGATAGAAGTTGATGGAGAATATGTCACGTCACCTGGAGATGCACAGACTTGGGAAAGTACTGAGGATGGACTTGTATGGACATTTCACCTTGGTGATAATAAGTGGACAGATGGTGAAGCTGTAACAGCGGATCAATACGTTTATTCACTTAAAAGGAGTGCAGATCCTGCGGTAGGTTGTCCCAATGGGTGGTTCCTCTCTCCCGTTTTAAACTACGAAGCCATCAGCAATGGGGAAATGTCTGTAGACGAACTTGGCGTTAAGGCATTAGACGAGAAAACCTTGCAGATCACATTATCTGCAGTGACCCCTGCATTTTTAAAGATGTGTGATGCGACGATTTACTATCCGCAACGTCAAGATAAAGTTGAAGCATTTGGTGAAAAATATGGATCGGATGTTCAATATATCATAAGTAACGGCCCTTTTTATTTAGACAGCTGGACGCGTAATAGTGCATTGGTTTTGAAAAAAAACCCAAATTATTGGGATAAAGATTCTGTAAAACTTGAAACGATTAATTTTGCAGTTATGTCTGAAACAAGCACAATCACCAGTGCTTATGAAAGCGGTGAGATTGATGAAGTTTCAGTGGCCTATCAGGAATGGGTTGATAAATTTACAGCACGTGAGGACAGCAAGTATCAAAAGACAGTGAATAACTCTATCTTATTTTCTTTCTACAATACAAAAGATGCATTATTTCAAAATGCCAATATTCGTAAGGCTTTTACGCTTGCAATTGATAGAGAAGATGCCAATATTATGTGTTACAGTGGGCTTAGATTGCCAACTTATGGCTGGGTTGTTCCAACGATTTCAGTAGGAGATACTAACTTTCGTGAAAAAGCAGGCGATCCAATCAAGGAGATGATTGATGACCTCAAAGCTGAGGGGAAAACACCTAAAGATTTACTGCTCGAAGGTATGAAAGAACTTGGGCTTGGCGATGATCCAAGCACTTTAAATGTAACATTCTCCTTAGGTGGCACTACGGAATGGTTTAAAACACTAGGCGATTATTTGCAACAGACTTATAAAGCAGAAATGGGTTTAGATGTTAATATTACCTTTAACGATTGGAGTCTTTTTTATAACAATGTTGAAACCGGCAATTATCAAATGGGTTATATGAGTTGGGGTGCATACTATGATGATCCCTATGATGTTTTGAGTATTTTTAAATCAGAGTACGATCAAGTGAGCACAGGGTGGGCCAATGCAGAATACGACGAACTCATTGACAATGCAGGCATTGAACTTGATGCAGATAAACGCTTGCAGTACTATATGGATGCCGAAAAAATCTTAATTAAGGAGGCGTGTGTGGTCTCACCAATGCAGACATCAACGACAAATGGTTTTTTTAGAAAATTTGTGTATGGATTTAATACTTTAGGCTTTAGCAACGCGGGCTATAAATATGTGTATACAAGTGGCAGAAAATAATCCCCCAAGATAAAAGGTGAATAGCGCATCACAGCAGTCTAAGCAGTGATGCGCTATTCTATGAGTAGAGGAGATTGGATATGAGCAAATACATTTTGAAAAGGGTTCTGTACATGTTCTTAACCCTTTTTATCGTGACAACTTTAACTTTTTTTCTGATGAGGAGCATCCCAGGAGATCCTCTAGCCAGTATGGCTCAAGCACTACCAGATCAGATTAGAGCGAATTTTCTCGCAAAATATGGATTGGATAAACCTCTATTCGAACAATACTTACTCTATTTAAAAGGACTCATTCACTTAGATCTGGGAGATAGTGTTGTATATGCGGGGCGTTCTGTAAGCGAAACCATAAGGACGACATCTCCTGTGTCTGGATTTGTAGGCGGTATAGCACTTTTTATAGGGGTTGGCATTGGATCCCTATTAGGCATTGTAGCGGCACTGAATAAAAATAAATGGCCCGATTTTTTAGTGATTTTTATTGCAGTATTAGGGGTGAGCGTACCGGCGTTTGTTTTAGCAGCGTTGCTTCAAATGATATTTGCTGCGCGTCTAGGTCTTTTGCCATCTTCTGGTTGGGGAGGCGCTAAATATTGTATTTTGCCAATTGTGGTGCTCTGTTTAGGCCCAATTGCCAGCTATGCGCGGTATGTGAAATCTTCTATGTTGGACACACTGGATCAGGATTACATTATGACAGCACGTGCCAAAGGCATGTCTGAGTCACGTGTGATTCGAAAACATGTACTTAGAAATTCGATGCTCCCTGCAGTAACTTTATTTGGGGGTAGCGTTGTAGGTGTGTTTACAGGCTCTTTTGTCATCGAGAAGATGTTTTCAATTCCTGGAATTGGGTTTTATTATATCAACTCCATCAACAATAACGATTATACAATGATTCTAGGCACCACTATTTTTTATGCAACATTATTCGTGGTGATGCAACTGATCGTAGATTGTGTTTATGTGGTCATTGATCCGAGAATTCGCATTACAGGCGAAAAAATATAGGGGGTGTGTTATGGAAATTCAGTCGAATCTGTTTGAAATGATTGGCATAGAAGAAAATGAGACAGATGTTATTTCACGACCTCGTGTGGGCTATCTTGCAGATGCTTGGAGACGTTTTAAACTCAATAAAGTTGCTGTTGTAGCCATGATCATTCTGGCCATTCTCATTTTTATGGTTTTGTTTGGTCAAGCGATCAGTGGTTATAATTTTTCGGATATGGATAAGACAGCGCGAAATTTAGCACCCAATGGATCACACTGGTTTGGTACAGATAAGCTCGGACGGGATACTTTTGCACGTGTATGGCAGGGTGGTAGAATTTCGCTTGCTATTGGTGTTATTGGTGCACTGGTTTCCACGGTGGTGGGTTGTCTATATGGTGGCATTGCAGCTTATATCGGGGGTGTAGTGGATGATGTGATGATGCGTATTGTTGAGATTCTCATCAGTGTGCCTTATCTGATTGTAGTGATTCTCATGTCCGTAATCTTACAAAGTAAAAGTGTAGGCACTTTACTCCTTGCGATGACCATTACCAGTTGGTGCGGGATGGCGCGGTTTATTCATGCTCAAATGTTACAAATAAAAGGTCAAGAATATATTTTAGCGGCACAAGTGCTTGGAGAGCGTCGCTGGCGCATTGTGACCAAGCATATGATTCCCAATACTTTGAGTGTCGTCATTGTATCCATCACTTTTGACATACCCGGCTATATTTTTTCAGAAGCTTTCTTGAGCTTTATTGGACTCGGGGTACAATCGCCAGATACAAGTTGGGGTGCGCTCGTCTCAGAAGCACAGTCTACTTTTATTTTTTATCCGTATCAATTGCTGTTTCCGGCACTTATGATTGCACTTACCATGCTGTCGTTTACCCTCATGGGAGATGGCTTGAGAGATGCACTTGACCCTAAACTTAGAAAGTAGGAGACTGATGGAGAAAATTTTAGAAGTTAAAAATTTAGAGGTATCATTTCACACCTATGCAGGCGAAGTACGCGCAGTAAGGGGCATCAATTTCCATATTCATAAAGGTGAGACTCTTGCTTTTGTAGGGGAATCGGGTAGTGGTAAAACGGTAACGGCAAAATCCATTATGCGGCTTTTAAAAGCACCCCTTGCCGAGATTAAAGAGAGTTCTTCCATCCTCTATAAGGGAAGAGAAGTGCTTCAAATGAACAAGACAGAACTACAAGATTATAGAGGCAATGATGTGAGCATGATTTTTCAAGATCCCATGACTTTTTTGAATCCTACCATGACTTGTGGGGATCAAATCATAGAGAGCTTTATATTACATCAAGATATCAATAAGAGAGAAGCACGTCAGAAGGCGCTTGAAATGCTCAATGTGGTTCGGATTCCCGATGCTGAAAAAAGACTTGATGCTTATCCCCATGAGCTTTCTGGGGGGATGAGACAACGTGTGATGATTGCCATGGCACTGGCTTGTTCACCGTCGATCCTAGTGGCAGATGAACCCACCACAGCGCTTGACGTGACGATTCAGGCACAGATTATGGCACTTTTAAACGCGCTTAAAGTTAAATTTGATACGGCGATTTTATTGGTGACACATGATCTTGGCGTCGTATCCAATTTTGCAGACCGTATTCAAATTATGTATGCTGGAAAAGTACTGGAAGAGGGAACCGCTATGGAAATCTTCTACAAGCCACAACATCCTTATACATGGGCGCTATTAAAATCGGTTCCCAAGTTATCCAAGCATAACAAGCAAGAACTCTATGCGCTAAAAGGAACACCGCCTGACTTGATTTTACCCCTAGAGCATTGTCCTTTTGCTGCTCGGTGTGAATACTGTATGAAGATATGCCGTACAGCTATGCCGGATCGCACAAAAATCACTGAGACACAATATGTTTCCTGTTGGCTCAAACACGAAAAAGCACCCGTTATAGAACCGGGCTATAAAAGGGAGGTTTGATTCATGTCAGAGACACTTATAGAAGTAAAAAACTTAAGCAAACACTTTAAAATCAGTAGAAAATTAGTCCTGAAAGCAGTGGATCATGTGAGCTTTGAAATTAAACGCGGTGAAACGTTTGGACTTGTGGGCGAATCAGGCTGTGGTAAAACCACATGCGGACGTACTCTAATCAATCTCTATAGCGCCACTGATGGGCAAGTTCTCTATAATGGACAAGATATAAGTCATTTGCCTAAAGGCAAGGTATTAGACTATAAACAGCGCATACAGATGATTTTCCAAGATCCATATTCCTCGCTAAATCCACGAATGACCATTAGTGAAATCATCGCGCAAGGGCTCAATATTCATTTTAAAATGAGTAAAAGAGAGCAAGAAGAAAAGGTGAATGCTTTAATGGCAGACGTGGGGTTAACAGCGTCATTTGGGAATCGGTTCGCACATGAATTGTCTGGTGGACAGAGACAGAGAGTGGGCATTGCACGTGCACTTGCTGTTGAACCAGAGTTTATCGTATGTGATGAGCCTATTTCGGCACTTGATGTCTCAATCCAAGCTCAAATCATCAATTTGCTCATTAAATTACAAAAAGAGCGCAAATTGACCTATTTATTTATTTCACATGATCTTTCCATGGTCAAACATATATCGGACCGTGTGGGGGTTATGTACTTGGGGCATATGGTTGAGATTGCAACGAGTTTAAACTTATTTGATGAACCGCTTCATCCCTATACTCAAATGCTACTTTCAGCAATTCCGGAAGCAGAGCCTGACCCAGCCAAACGCCGAAAAAGCGTCAAAATTGAAGGGGAAGTGCCAAGTCCGATTACCCCACCGCCTGGATGTAAGTTTTCGAGCAGATGTGTCTATGTCAAAGATCAATGTAAATTAGAAGTGCCCACATTAAAAGAAATAAGGCCTGACCATTTTGTAGCCTGCCATTTTCCTAGAGTTTGTGAGGAGGTGTCTTCATGTTAAATAAACGTATAGTGGAAAATCTTCTAGAGGTTTTATCTGGTGGGGGTGTCTTTGCTGAAATTTTTGATGAAGAAACACAGTTTAATGAGATCGAAGTCCGAAAAGAAGGGCTTTATAATCATTCTATGGGTTATGAAAGTGGTGTAGGCCTTCGCATTATAGATGGGCTTCACACCAAATACGCTTTTACAAATGATAAAAGTGAAAAAGCGTTGATGGCACTTGCTCAAAAAATGGGTTGTGGTGAAGGGCAACGCAATTTAAAAGCACTTAGCGCTCTAAAAACTTTTAAAATGAACCAAGGAAATCTCCTCCTGCCAAAAGATCATTCGATAAAATATCGCATTGAACTCGCCAACAGAGGGATTCGCAGTGGTTTGGATTATCATAAAGACATTGTACAAATGCAGGCAAAAGTACTGGATTTTTCACAATTGGTCTGTATCGCAAACTCAGAGGGTGTTTATGTCTCTGATGAGCGCATAAAGACCCGGCTGTTTTTAATGGCAACGGCACAAAATGGACATGGTAATTATTCAGGTTATTACGGTCCAGGCTCTATGCAGGGGTTTGAGTACTATGAATATTTAGATGTAGAATCATTTGCCACAGAGGCAGCTCGCATCGCTAAAACCATGGTAGATGCACCTTACTGTATTGGTGGACAAATGAGCGTAGTGGTAAACAACGGTTTCGGTGGTCTTATGTTCCACGAAGCTTGTGGTCATTCACTCGAAGCGAGTTCAGTGGCTAAAGGTGCATCTGAATTTACGGGTAAACTCGGTCAAAAGGTGGCCTCTGAAAAGGTGACACTCATTGACGATGGTGCCATGAGAAATGAATGGGGCTCTTTACATGTGGATGATGAAGGCACACCAACTCAGAAGAATGTACTCATTGAAAAGGGTGTTCTTAAAAGTTTTTTGGTTGATAAACTCGGCGGCAAGAGGATGGGCATGTCATCAACAGGGTCAGCACGAAGACAAAATTATCGATTTGCACCAGTGGCTCGGATGAACAATACTTATATTGCCCCCGGAGCAGATACCCCCAAAAGTATCATATCGGATACAGAGAAAGGCATTTATGTAAAGTATATTAATGGCGGTTCAGTGGATCCTTCAACAGGGGACTTTAATTTTAATGCTGCAGAGTGCTATCTCATTGAAAAAGGCAAGCTTACCAATCCCGTAAAAGGGGTTACGTTAATTGGAAATGGCATGACGCTACTTCAATCCGTAGATCGCGTTGGAAATGATTTTGACCTCAGACAAGGCTATTGCTATGCAGAGAGTGGTGCGCTTTTTATCAGCGCTGGTCAGCCTACGGTAAGGGTTAAAAATATGACCGTGGGAGGCGTGGAATGATCGTTGAAACATTTATTAAAAATTTTATACCTTTAGCAGAACGAGCAGGTATTGGGCGGTTGCGTTTCTATGTGGAAAAAATAGAAGAAATAACTGTAACTGTTTTTGAAGGTGATCCAGAAAATATTGAAATTTCAATACTTGAACGTATTTTCATAGAGGGGGAATGGCAGAATAAAGTGGGGAGTGCGTATACCGAAATATTGGCGGCATCTGCATACGATGAAATCATTCGTACAATTTGCCAAACTGCAGAATGTGGTGAGAAAGTATGGCAGTATTGCGACCTTAAGCCTATTGAATTATTACCAGTCCAAAATCAAACTTTTAAGGATTCAGAGGTGATATTGTCCGATCTTTTAAAGGCTGAGAAACTTGCTATTGAATGTGATCCTAGAATTGTAAATGTCAGCGAATGCCGATATGAAAGCAATCATCGTACGGTTTTATTGACAGATGGCAAAGTCTCGTTACAAGATGATTGTGGTGTGGCAGAGATTTTCATGTTAAAGGTGACCGCAAAAGAGGGTGAAAAGGTACAGAGCTGTTATCGTAGATTTTTAATGGGCGATTTGGATACGTTTAAAAAATATGTTGAGCAAACAGTGAAATCAGCTGTTGAAATGCTAGGCGCTCAAATGGTCCCTACAGCTCATTATGCGGTCATATTACAGAATACAGTCGTCAGTGAACTTCTCGAAGCCTATATACCAGCTTTCTATATGGAAAATGTCAATAGCGGGATGAGCTGTCTATGTGGAAAACTAGATCATAAGATCGGAAGTGATGCTGTTTCGTTATTTGAGGTACCTCTTATGGAAGGCACGGGATTAAAGCGTCGTTTTGATGATGAAGGCGTTCAAACTCAGTTTAAGACGTTGATGAATTCAGGTGTTCTTAAAATTTTTTTGAGGAATGAGCATTCCCTAAAAGATGGGAAAAGCACTGGTAATGGTTTTAAACTGCTTTACAAGCAACCAGTTACAACAGGCACGACAAACTTAGTTTTAAAAAAAGGAAATTTTTCAAAGCTTGATTTGATTAAGACTTTAAATGAAGGTTTGATTATAACGGATATAGCGGGGACTTTCGCAGGTGCGAAGTATGCTTCTGGGGAGTTTGTGCTCATTGCCAAGGGGTTTCAAGTTAAAGCGGGGCGTATCGTGGGCGGTGTTCATCAAATCACCATTGCAGGAGACTTTGTGAAAATGCTTCAAGCTGTTAGAGCTGTAGGTAATGACCCGTTCACGCTTTATGAGGGCAATAGAACCATCACAGCACCGTCGTTGCTGCTAGATCAGCTTAAAATATCTGGCACTTAGTTTTTGTAAAATAAAAGTCTCCAGAGTCTTGGGGACTTTTTTTGTTGAATTTCACAAAAGGTTCTGGTTTTTACACCAATGCGCATAGAAATTTCATTTTTCTAGAGGTTGCAGTCAGACTTCTTAACTCTATATATAGTGAGAAACTTTGGAGCTGATGATGGGATTTGAACCCACGATCTGCGCATTACGAGTGCGCTGCTCTACCCCTGAGCCACATCAGCAAGTTATTATTTCTAATATAACTTTACGACTTTAAGGATAGGTTTGTCAACCTTAAAATGTTATAATACAACTAATAATCTATAATAAATGTGCACTATGCTGCTAAAAGGGGTAATAAAGATAGAAGAAAGTGTATGTTTGGTTAACAATAATTGTTAAAAAAATAACGTTAATTGATGAACCTATGGTCAGTTGAGTAAATATTGAGCGCTTTAAATCTGTTCTCATCGCAAAATTTTATTCAGCCACTATAGTATCTAAAAGAGTGAGGTGCAGACATGACAAAGAAGAAAAATAGAAAGCGTATTGCTAAAGAAATTGCACGGTATGTGAGTTTATTTGCAATCTTAATTTGTGTTCTAATTGGGGGGGTCTCCATCTACATAAGCAGGAGCTCAATGATTGAAGAGGCAGAAATGACGCTTCGTCAAACGACCCTTTTAGGCGCACAAAAGATCACAATGGCAATAGAAGATCGGTTGCTTATATTAGAAGAAATCGCAAATAGAGCTCGGACGAGAACCATGGATTTTGAAGTTCAGAAGGCGTCCATTCAAGTGGATGTTGAAAGATTAGGTTATTTAGATATGGCAATTGTCACCCCAGATGGAATGGCGCATTATGTCATCGGAGAAAACACAGCAGATTTATCAGATCGAGAATATGTAAAAAAAGCGTTAAAGGGTGAATCGAATGTTTCGGATGTGCTGATCAGCAAAGTGACGCATTCGGCGGTACTCATGTATGCGGCTCCAATCACAGTGGATGGAAAAATTGTGGGAGCGCTCATTGCAAGAAGAGATGGCAACGCTCTTTTTGAAATTACGGATGAAATGGGTTATGGTGCGTCGGGGTATGCTTATATGATCAACGATGAAGGGATTACCATTGCTCATCCCGATAGAGAACTTGTCATGACACAGTTCGCACCTATTGAAGCGGCTAAAAATGATGCGAAATTTGAACCTGTTGCCAAGGTTTTCTTGGAGATGATAGCGCATAAAACAGGCGTAAGTCAGTATCGATATGGAGGCCAAGCGTTATACAATGCTTATGTGCCCGTAGAAGATACAAATTGGATTTTAGCAAGTACGGCATTGCAGTCAGAAGTATTGTCTGGTGTCAATCATCTTATTTTGGTGCTTGCGATCCTTATTGTGATCGTAATCCTAATTTCGGTGGTGATTTCTATGATTCTTGGTAAGACAATTGCGAGACCTATTTTACATCTTACTAAAATTGTTGAAAAGCAAGCAAATCTTGATTTTGGTATAATTGATCAAGATATGATTCGAAAAATTGCAAAGCGAGAAGATGAAATTGCGGATATGGCCCTGTCTTTACAAAGCATGTCTCAAAATGTAAGAGATTTAATCGTGGATGTTTCGAATACAGCTGAGCAGGTCTCTGCGACTTCTGAGGAACTCACCGCAACTTCTGAGCAAACAGCCACGGTATCCCAAGAAGTGGCTCAAACTGTAAATGAAATCGCAAAAGGGGCCATGGATCAAGCCGAAAATACGCTTGATGCGTCCACTGCACTGAATAATCTCAGTGGTGAAATCGAAAGTAATCTACAGAGAAGTAATACACTTTCTGAGGACTTTAATCAAATAAACGTACTTGTTGAAGGTGGGATTAAGACGATTGATTTGCTCAATCATAAGACAAAAGCAAATAGTGATGCCGCTCAGATTGTCTTTCAAAGTATCTTAAAAACAAATGAGAGCACAGGCAAAATAGGTGAGGCCAGTAATTTGATTTTAAACATATCGGATCAGACAAATCTATTGGCATTAAACGCTTCAATTGAGGCCGCAAGAGCAGGGGAACAGGGAAGAGGCTTTGCAGTTGTAGCTGAGGAAATAAGAAAGTTGGCTGAGCAATCTAGAAATACCACAGGCATTATCAATGAAATTGTAAGTGATTTAGTGGGTAACGCACAAACCACAGTAGATAAAATGAAGGAAGCAAGCGATATCGTAAAAGAACAAGAACAAAGTGTTCGCTTGACGGGAGAAACTTTTAACTTGATTGCTTTAGCTGTTGAAAAATCGGAGAAGATGATTCAACAAATTGACAGTTCCAGCGAAACGATGCAGTTGAGTAAAGAGTCTGTTGTGTCCAATATTGAGATGTTATCAGCACTTGCACAACAAAATGCAGCATCTACCGAGGAAGCTTCTGCCTCAATTGAAGAACAATCCGCTTCAGCACAAGAGATTGCAAGTGCAAGTGAGGATTTGGCCAATATGGCGCAATCACTTCAAATATTAATTGATAAATTTAAAGTATAAACCTTGAAGGAACTATCTGCCGTATGGATAGTTCTTTTTCATACGGCATTTTAGGACGCCTGTTGGCAAGTAAATATTGCAGAAGAAGCAGTGTTTAGTATAAAATAGGACTTGTTAAATGAATAGGACTTGTTAAATGAAATAGAGGGTTTATTCAAAACTGAAATTAGCACTTTACTATAAAAAGAGGTTCAAAAGGAGTAGAAAATGAAGCATTTTATATATGATATACCGACTAAGGTCTATTTTGGAGAAAATCAATTGGGGCATTTAGGTGCTGAAATAAGCCGACTTGGGAAAAAGGTATTGGTGACATATGGTGGAGGTTCCATCAAAAAGACGGGACTATATGGTCAAGTGATGGCAGAACTCCAAAAATCTGGACTAGAGATTTTCGAATTTTCTGGCATTGAACCCAATCCTAAAGTGACATCCGTAAATGCTGGCGCAGAAATTTGCAAAAAAGAAAATATAGATGTGCTATTGGCAGTGGGTGGGGGATCGGTAATTGATTGTACTAAAGCAATTGGTGCTGCTGCTTATTATGAAGGTGATGCATGGGATCTTGTAATCAAAAAAGCACCAGTAGATAAATGTATCCCCGTTGTATCCATCTTAACGCTCTCAGCAACTGGATCAGAAATGGATGCAAATGCAGTGATTAGCAATCCAGAAACGCATGATAAAATCGGCTTGAAATCTCCCGTGATGGTGCCTAAAGTTTCTTTTTTAGACCCAACGGTTACGTATACAGTCAATAAATATCAA
This sequence comes from Fusibacter sp. 3D3, assembly GCF_001748365.1. Lineage (GTDB taxonomy): Bacteria > Bacillota > Clostridia > Peptostreptococcales > Acidaminobacteraceae > Fusibacter_A. The sequence goes on from NZ_BDHH01000020.1 coordinate 76,906, forward strand.
ACTGCTTGTGGTGCTGCCGATATTTTAAGTCACATCATGGAAGTCTATTTTAACATGGAGCAAGATTTATACATGCTAGATAGGACGATGGAAGGCATCATGAAAACAGTTATTAAATATGCGCCGATTGCCCTAGCAGAACCCGAAAACTACGAAGCACGTGCAAACTTGATGTGGGCTTCTTCGTGGGCTATTAACGGTTTCTTGAAAGGGGGCAGAACCTTAGGTTGGAGCTGCCATCCTATGGAGCACCAACTCTCTGCATATTATGATATCACGCACGGCCTTGGACTTGCAATATTGACGCCAAGATGGCTTGACTATATTTTAGATGAAAATAATGTCTCTAAACTTTATGATTTTGGAACCCATGTGTTTGAGATCGATAAAAACTTACCAGCGATGGCAGTAGCAAAACAGAGCATTGAAATGTTAAGTGACTTTTTCTTTAAAACGCTTGAACTTCAAAGTACGCTCACCGAAATTGGGATCGATGAGACGCATTTTGAGATGATGGCAAAGAAAATATGTGGCGATGGTACTTTAACGGGTTTTAAGCCTCTAACGCAACAAGATGTTGTTAATATATTTAAAATGTGTTTGTAAATATTAAAAAGGATTGAAAAAAACCTTTGGCTTAGAGCTGATTAGTAAGAGGTCGTTATGGGTATCATCTCTATCGGGGGAAGACGACGCTGAATAACCTCTTTAAGATTAGAAAAGGAGACAAAAATGAATAAATTTGTATATGATATACCCACTAAAGTTTATTTTGGCGAAAATCATTTAAAACATTTAGGAACCGAAGTGAGTCGGTACGGCAAAAAGGTGCTGCTAACTTATGGGGGTGGCTCTATAAAAAAAAGTGGTCTCTATGACAATGTCATGGCAGAACTTGAAAAATCAGGACTTGAAGTTTTTGAATTATCTGGGATTGATCCAAATCCTAGAGTTGCCTCTGTAAATGCAGGTGCGGAGATTTGTAAGAGAGAAAACATAGAGGTATTGCTTGCAGTGGGTGGCGGCTCAGTGATTGACTGTACCAAGTTCATTGGCGCAGCAGCTTTCTATGAGGGGGACGCGTGGGATATTTCGACTGGAAAAGCACCTGTTACAGATTGCCTACCCATTATAACCGTCTTGACGCTTTCGGCAACGGGTTCCGAAATGGATGCTGTAGGTGTGATCAGTAATCCAGAGACAAAAGAAAAGATCGGCATGGGTTCTCCCTTGATGCAACCTAAAGTTTCGTTTTTAGATCCCACCAACACGTATACGGTAAGTCGATTTCAAACTGCTTGTGGTGCAGCAGATATGTTCAATCACATCATGGAAATCTACTTTAACAGGGAAGCAGATCTGTTCATGCTTGACCGTGTTATGGAAGGCCTCATGAAGACCATTATCAAATATGGGCCAATAGCAATGGCAGAACCTAATAACTATGAAGCACGTGCGAATTTAATGTGGACGGCATCATGGGCGATCAATGGCTTTTTAAGAGGTGGTAAACGTCAAGAATGGAGCTGTCATCCTATGGAGCACGAACTCTCAGCTTATTATGACATCACGCATGGTCTTGGACTCGCTATTCTTGGACCAAGATGGTTGACATACACGTTGGATCAAAGTACAGTTTCAAAATTTTATCAGTTTGGAATCAATGTGTTTGAGATTGACAAAAGTTTAGAACCCATGGTAGTGGCAAAGCAGGGGATTGAAAAACTAGAGGATTTTCTATTTAACACTTTAGAACTTCAAAGTACACTTACTGAAATAGGCATTGATGAGACTTATTTCGACATCATGGCTAAAAAAGCATGTGCCGATGGCTTTTTGCAGGGGTTCAAACCCTTAATACAACAAGATATTAAGGCCATTTATAAAATGTGTCTGTGATGGTATAGAAAAAAATAGATGGTGCTGTTGCAAAATAGAGCGCGTGTGCTCAACTTTTAATTTTTGACATCCTAAAAATGAATGAAAATAAAAACATAAAAAATATTAGTAAATATATTTACTAATATTTTTTTTAGTAGTATACTAAGAAAGTTCTAAAAATTGAATTTAAAAAAGGAGAATGAAAAGAAATGAAAAGGAAACATATTTTATTATCACTTTTATTATCAATGATATTAATCGCCTCTACAGGATGTCAACAAGAGCTGGCTGTAAATAAAACCGTATTTCAAGGAACTATTGAAGCGAACAACGTCGATATCAATTCCAAAATAGCAGGAAGACTTGCATCACTCGTTATAGAAGAAGGACAATATATTGAAGAACAGGCAGTGGTTTCAACCATTGATGCAAGGGATTTACAGGCCAAACGCGATGGGTTAGTAGCTGTTTCAAAAGCGGCACAAGCAGGCATAGAAGCGGCTAAAGCACAGGCTGAAGCGGCTGAAGGGCAACTCGCTGCAGCACAAGCAACATTAAATAAAGCACAAAATGGTGCAAGGGTGGAAGAAGTGGCTAAAGCACAGGCCAATTACGATATCATGAAAAAAAGTTATGACCGTGTAAAGACATTGTTTGACAATGAAGCTGTGCCACAAGCAACACTTGATGAAATGGAAACGAAATTAAACGTAGCTTCTCAAGATTTAAAAATGGCAAATGAAGGTGCAAGATCAGAAGATATTGAAGCCGCGAAAGGCCAAGTGGCAGCATACCAAGGGCAAGTTGCTGCGGCAAAAATGAACATTGCTGCATCAGAGGAAAAATATGCACAAGCACTTGCGGGTATCGCTGAGGTGGATACTTATATTACAGACGCTTCCATTAAATCACCACTGGCAGGTTACGTGACGTCTTTAAATGCTTCAAGTGGTGAAATGGTTTCCACAGGTATGAACATTGCAACGATTACAGATTTAACAGATACATGGATCGCTCTGGATGTTGATGAAACAGAACTTTCTAAATTTAAGGAAAATCAAGAAGTCGTCATAACGACGCTTTCATATAAAGATCAAGAGTTCAAAGGCACAATTGTTCAAATCAATAAAAAAGCAGATTTTGCGGTTAAAAAGGCAAGCAATGAGAATGGTGATTTTGATCTGGTATCTTATGCTGTAAAAGTTAAAATTGAGAACCCCGATGAGCTGTTTAGACCTGGAATGACCGCATTTGTTAAGGTAGGGCTATAGAAAGGAATTCAAATGAGACCAATTATTAAGAAATATCTAGCCCCACTTGTGCTCATAATCCTAATCCCGCAGCTTACCAATTGGATCACCTGTCAAATGATGAGCGATAAACAACTTCGGGAAATCCCCATGGCAGTTTATCTTGGGGATGATACTTCTTTAACAAGAGAAATCGTAAGAAGTTTTGATGAGAATGAAACTTTTGAGGTCAAGTATTACGCGGAATCACCACAAGACATCGAGGCCTTAATGACAGAGGGGAAAATATATTTTGGCTTATCTATACCAGTTGATTTTACAAAGGATATGAAAGGGTTTAAATCCCCGACCATTAATACCGTAATTGATGGGAGCCAATTATCGCTTGCATCGTTTACCAAGTTGAGATCTTCCGAGATCTTACTCACAATTAAAACAGGTGCCATGGTAAAGTTATATCAGGGCAAGTACAGTATTTCTGAAAATGAGGCACTTCATATGGCGATGCCAATTGCAATTACCACTAGACTTGCAGGGAATCCAACCCGGAATTATATTAATTTTTTATTGACTGGCATGATGGCCGCATTAGTACAAGTTGGACTTGTCATGAATGCTGCAGCGGTATTTACAGCACAAGAGCGGAAATTGTTTTCTAAAAATTTGTGGCGATATTTAAGTGTGTATTCGGGTCTTGCCTTTATATCGATTATGAGCATTATTTTAGTCCAGTCTGCCTTTTTTAGTGTCCCAGTCAAGGGGAATTTATCTCAGATTATGATATTGACAGCTTTTTTTGCGGTGACAGTTACCTCGGTAGGCTTGATGATTGCTTCTGCATTCTCTAATAAAGTATTTGCAACTCAAGTGGGTGCAGTATGGTTTATTCCAAGCTCAATAGTTGCAGGATACACATGGCCAACGATTGCAATGCCAACTGTTATTCAGAATCTGTCTAAAATGATGCCGTTTACGTATTACGGAGATGCGTTGAGAGATTTATTACTCAAAGGGACATCACACGTTTACAGTATAAATTTAGTGAAATTGTTTACTATATATATGATCTCTTTGGGATTAGCTTATTTTTTTAATCGTATAAGAACGCGATTTTTAACCGAGGAGGATGAACATGACCCCGTTTATAGTTGAACTTAAAAAGTTCTTTTCCGTTCCTAAAAATCTTGTATTTATGATATTAGGACCTCTGGCGCTCACTCTATTTTTTGGATACGTTTTTTCTAACGATTATGTGAATGGGATACCAATTGCAGTTTGTGACATGGATGGAAGTGCATTGTCAAGAAGTGTGAGTGAGCTTTTTTCGAATGATGATCGATATGAAATCATTTACTATACTCATGATTTAGAAAGTATTAAAGAACTGGTAGATACAAAGCAGGTCTATATGGGATTAGTAATCCCGAAAAACTTTCAAAAGGATATGAAAAGCAAAAAAGGTACTACGGCTGCATTGATGGTAGACGGTACGAACATTGCGATTGCAAATAACGCTGTGGCAACAGCTTCTGAAATTTTAAACACGATAAATGCTGGCGTAAATATCCAATTTTTATCAGGAAAAGGGACGCCAGAGCGTCTTTCAGAAAATTATGTAAAACTTTTTGCATTCAACACAAGGATCTTATGGGATCAAAAGCTTTCATATCGGTATTATATAATGCCCGGAATGGTACTTGTGTTAATTCAGCAGTTGTTTTTATCTGTATTTGTAATCAACTATATTAAAGATCAAGAAAATGTTATTTTAAAAGCACTTATTCATATTGTTACAGGGATGTTTTCATATAGGATCTGTTTATTGCTGTTAAACGAGATTTTAAATGTAAAATTATTAGGGCATGTGGGGATCGCCACAGCAATCTTAGGGGTATATCTCGTATGTCTGACTGGGATGGGCATGACGATTGGTGCTTTAACGAGAAATTCACTAAGAGCCACACAATTTTGTATGATGATGTCCTTGCCTACATTTTTAACAGCAGGATATGTCTGGCCAATGTTTAAAATGCCTGCAATAACGACTTGGATCGTGAAGTTGTTTTGGCCATTAATTTACATGGTTTCACCGCTAAGAGATTACTTGATTAAAGGCAGTTTTCCAGCTGAATTTAGGAATGGATTTATTCAATTGCTCGTATTTGGTGCATTCTGGCTAATGATGGGGCGATGGATTTCTAAAAAACGGTTGTTGACAAAGGAGGCATAAGCCTTTGATAAAAATGGATTTAGAGCTGTTACAAAAGTATGTAGATGCCTATGCCTTCATTGAATTTATTTGATGAAGTAAAGTTATTGCATAAAGAATTTAGCGAAAAAATGATGCAATCTTTGACAAATGACGAAATTGATTCTCTAAATCGTTTGTTGAAAAAGCTTCAATTTGGAATAATAAATGATTTTAACCCAAGAGAATGGCTTGCATAAGAGGTACGAAGTATACTGAGTATCCGCCTTGATATAGGAGGAAAAACCAAAATATGAAATTTAGAAAAAGAAAAAAGAGGATAAGTCTAATTCTAATCTCGCTATTGCTCCTGTCAATACCCGTTTCTTTTGTATCAGCAGAAGAAAGCCAAAAGACAGACGCAGATCAAGTTGAAACTGTAAATCTCGTTGAATTAAGAGCACTATTTATTGAAGACTCGGCGGATATCAGGAAGCTCAATGATTTTATAGGACAAATTGATGATGCTTTATATGCGTTTGAGAAAAATAAGAAGTTGATTTACTATTTTGGTGAGAGGCTGACTAATGGTTATCCTGAAGATCGAAAAGGACGCTATTATGAGTATTATTACAAGTACTTTGTCGCCATTGAAAATGCAAAAGCGAAGCGGGAATCTTTGTTTATTCTGAGAGACTTAGCGGAAGCTAAGCTGGGTTTTGGCGCGGATCAACTGCTCTCAGGCCGGGCATTATTGCAAGAGAAGATTGATCTTTATAATAAAATGATTGATCGGACTGAGTTAATATACAAAACAACTTTGGATAAAAAGGCGCAAGGGTTATTAACCAAATATGATCTGGAATACGCTCGGATTGTACTTGAAAATACGAAACTCAATAGAGATCAACTCGAAAATCAACTGGATAGTTTGGAAGCGCAAATTATTTCTATGACAAATTTAGACAGCGATAAAACGTATAAGTTTCCAAAACCCATATTCACAGAAACTGATTTTGTACAAGAAAATCTACCACAATATTACGAACAAGCTTTAAGTACAAGTCTTACGATTGCAGATGTGAAGCGTCAAATGGAAGCTTTGGAATATGAAGAAGATTTTATAATGACATACCAAAGAGATGTTTTGAAAACCGATCTGTTGGATTTTAATAAGAGAATGGAAGATGGCAAAAAGGCTCAAGAGGATGCTAAACGTGATGTCTACAAGTTGCTTGTAGAGCATCTAAATGATTACAATCATGTGGTGGATGAGATTGATGTGATCAATTTGCAAATTGAATACGATCAAAATAGGCTTAATACACTCAAAATAATGGAAGAACAAGGTCAAGTCATAGATACGGATCGCTTGGGCTATGAGTTAAAATGCTTTCAATCTAGATTGCAAAAGATGAGTTTGGAAAATGAACGGATGTTATTGGGCCAAAAAATTCAAATTATGATAGGCTCAGGGATTAACCTTTAGGAGGCACAAATGAAGAAAGTTAATATCGTCATTTTGATGTGTCTGATGATGTTTCAGATCGTATCATTTGCAGGGGATACTGAAATAATAAATTACGAAGATGCAGTCAAAATATTACTTGAAAATAATAGTGAAATTGAAAATTTAAAAAAACAGATTGAAATTCAAAAAGAAATCATTATTGAGGTCGATAATGATGCTTCGAGATTAGATGGGTTTGTAAGCGAAGATGAAGACAAAATCAACGAAAGAGGGACTGCAGTCTATGTAGAACCTATCATTGCTAGAAACAAACTCAATAATTTGGAAAGAACCCTCAAAGATAAAGAATATAATCTCAAGCAAGGCGTTCTCGACTTTTATGTGGATTTCATAAAGAGAGAAAATCAAATAGATCTCTATAAAGAGGTCATAGAAGTTCAACAAAAGTCATTGGATCAAATGAAGCTTAAAAAGGATTTGGGCGAACTTACAAGTGATGAACTATTGGTCTATCAAATTGAGCTTGAAAAAGCAATTAAAGATTTAGAGAAAGCTCAGCGTGACTGGCATATTAAAATGATGGACTTTAATTATTTGATCAATGATACACTTGTAGTTCTTTATACACCAGAATTAACAGATGTTGAAAAAGTCTTAAATGACTCATATATTGACATTGGAAGTATTGATATCAAAAAAATAACAGAAAACAACCTTGCAAATGATGCCTTGTTGGCCGATTATAATGAAAATATTCCCATGTATGAAAAACAAAAGTTTGTGGAAAGACTGGACCCTGCAAATGCGAGTGCTTATTTAAACTATGAGACGAACTTCAAAAACAATGAGTTTGATATTTCTAGGAGAAATAAAGTCATAAAATATCAAGTAATCTCGGATTATGATGATCTTAAAAATAAGTTGATTGATATCAAATTGGCTCAGAATACACTTTCGCTTCTTAAAAACAAGCAAGAGACCACTCAGTTAAAATTCGATGTTGGAATGGCAACATCACTGGATATGATCACTGTAAAAAAAGAGCTTAAAAAGAGCGAGAACGATGTCATCAATGCATTGAATATGTTTTATAAAGCTTATCAAGATTTTACACGATATTATTAAATTCTGACCAGCTTCATAAGGAGCTGGTCTTTTGAATGCTTTAGGAGTGCCCTATTTTAGAATAAGCGCATGGCGATTGCTTGATGCAATTGATATTTGGTATAATCCCGTTTTCGACAGTTTGAAAATAAAAAGAGGTTACAAATGGCTTTAAATGGCTGTTTGTGACCTCTTTATTAGTGTTGACTTTGTTGTACGGAAATCTTATCCTAAAATTTTTTTAATTTTTTTGTTGAGTTCTTTTGGTTGATAATACTTTTTATTCAGTTCTAAATCAAATACAGTGTTTAACGCCGTGCAAACTTGAGAGCATGTGTAGGTTGACATATAACACATATCTTCGATATTTGCTATTTCCATATTTTTTAGAGTTTCAACAATGTTTTCAACAGAAAAATGAGTTTGATTCAAGTCTAGTTTCTTTTCTAGCAAGCGATAGATTAGAAGAGCTGTGTAGCATATCATAAAATGCGCGATGATTCTTTCTTTGTTCTGATGAAACACAGGACGGGCTGAAAAGTTTGTTTTCATAACGCGGAAACAGTCTTCGATTTTGTATCGTTTAGAACTGATTTCAATAATATCTTTTGCAGAATCATCAAGATTAGTAGCTATTGCGTAATAACCATCGTATTTTTCTTCTGCCTCAATGGCATCTTGGTCAAGCGCATAACGATCAATAACTTTGTCGCCCATTTTGGAAGAAGACGTTCTTTTGATAAATCGAGTAACATCATTAGGTCCCTTTTTATATAAATCGGGATCTATGTTTTTTAGCAGCGCTTTAGCTCTTTCTATCTGACGGTTTCTAATAAATCTCTGATATTCCATCATCTTTCTTGAAAATGTAATGATGATTTTCTGCTTAACCACCGCTTTTGATTTTACTGTCTTTGTCTTGCCACTTTTTAAGGTTTTTTCTTCGTAAAGACCAAGATCTATAGCTTTGTCTGCTGTTACAATCTTATATAGTTTGTCGTCATATAGATTCCTGTTTGCAGGATCATTTTTATCAAAACGCTTCATAGCTGCTACAGATACTTCGTTGTCAGTGGAGAGTAGTCTGTAATCGGTATCGTTAAATACAGCTTCTTTTAAGGTGCCTGAAAGTTTCTTGATGGATTGTGTGACAATAAACGCTCTACCACCCATAGAATTAAAGTTCCTGATGCTGAGAGCACCCAAACCAGCATCTGCACAGTAGATGAACTTTTTCCCTTTAAACATTTCAGTCAGTTTTTTTTCTAATGGAATGACTGTCGTCTGCTCGTTATCGGCCCCTGGAGTAAGGCACATGGAAAGTGGTATGCCATCTGAATCCATAAATAGTCCCATCTGAACAAGAGGTGCTGGTTGATGTTGCTTGGATATGCCGTATTTGCGAAAACCTTTAATGATTTCACCGGTAATCTCGTCAACATAATCATCATCGGGAGATTCGATTTCAAAATAATAATTAGAGCAGTCATAATAGCAAACAGATGTATCACGTTTAACTATAGTCTTGCTTTTATCAAAAAGATAAGCAAGATAGTCGTCATAATGAGCCTCTAGAAGATCCATAGTGCGCAGTATATGGAC
>NZ_BDHH01000021.1 GCF_001748365.1 Fusibacter sp. 3D3
AGTTAGTCAGAACACCACTGTATTCCATACAAATATTAACTCGTTTCTCTTCATCTGATAAATACGTGAACGATTCATTTGAAGCACCTTGAACCCTGTGTAATTCTTGGTTAACACGTAATCCAGTTTCGTCAAAGTGAACGTGAGGCAAATCGCAAATAGTCTGGCGTATTATCTCGACAGTATCCTTTAATTTCAGACCACACTCTTTAACCATTGAAAAGATAGTACCCGTACTGATTGGAATACCAAAAACTGCACTTAAAATGTCATGAGTACGTTTAACCCCCATCATGCCTGATGTGTTAAGTGCAATAACGAGTGCTTCTAAATTATCTCCGTACTGCATAGTGCTTTTTACATTACTAGGAAAGGTACCAGAAATCACACGATTACTTTTAATTGGACATTCATAGGATAAAACCTGATGGGCAGTCACTTTAGTTTCAACGCAAATATCTACATCATATTTGGTTTCGGAAACGCCACATACTTTGCAAAAACCAAATCTGGGACATCCCTCACATTGGTCAGAGTGATATTGTATTGTTTCATCTGGTTCTTTCATAAGTTTAAAACCATTCCCTTGGTGCCCTTTCTGACCACCAGGTGATTTAACAGAAGGTTTTCTTAAACTCTTTGGCTTAGGCTTGTTAAGACCATCACTTGAAGGTGGTTTAGAGCTGTTGTTACTATTTTTATTCAACCGTTCTTGTTGAACTTTAATTTTTTCTTTAAGTTTATCATTAACAGTAGCTTGTTCTGAAATCGTTTCGCTTTGAGCGTTAAGTTTTTCAGTTTGAGCATTTAGCTTTTCAGTTTGCGATTTAATCATTTTACTTTGAGCCGCCACTGTAGTCGTGAGAGTGCTAATAATTGATGTTAAATCATCAATTTTCTCAATGAGCTCTTTAATTGTTTTAGAATGTAGATTTTCACTCATTTTCACGACTTTCCTTTCTGTTTTATCTACTATAATTATACCATTAATCAGCAGATAAAKACAGTGTTTTCAAWGGATTGAAGCCATTTTTTTATTAATAACGAATTGGGGTTCACAGTGTTATCAGTGTTGTTTTTTCTAGTTGTGATGTGACTTATTATGATGATTTTTACTTGATATTAGATCATGTGACTGAATAGTTACAAATTATTCTATATTTTCTAAATCTTCAATTGTTCGACCATTCATATTGTCATTTCGACCAATTCCAAGTAATGTACTGGCAACCATGACGATGAGCATTGCAATCGCGTAGAAGACAAATGGTGTTACTTCAAGTGCTGTTAACGGATAGGCACTATCTTGGGTGAATCCTATTGTATAAATAATAGCAGGCGTCCAAGGGAGTGAATATACTAGTGTACAGGATGTTGCATCCAGTAAATTGGCTGTTCTGTATGGACTGATACCATGTCTTCTAGAAAGCGGTTTAGCAAATGAAGCGCCTACTGCTAATATAGCTGGTGCATTGAGTCCCATAAGTGCTGAGAGTGAAATGGTCATACCCATGATAGAAAACTCAGCGCCCTTTGCTGTCTTTGCAACTTTACCCAGCGAATTTAAAAGCTTAATGTCACCTTCGCCAGCACGCATGATGGCAATTGAACCAAAGAGTAATATCGCCAAAAGGACTACTTGAATCATGCTATTGATGCCTGTATACACAATCCCATCAACTGTTCTGTCAAGTCCAGCACCTGATACTCTAAAAAGTGCATTTCGGGTCACTTCACCTGATGGATCTATTTGGATAAAATCCATCAAGCCAGCCATAACAGCTGTTCCGCCAGCAAGTACGGATCCGATTGTCGTTGCTATTATAATATCCCCTGATTTAATGGCAATCCAAATGGTTAGTGCTACTGGAATCAGCATTAATAAAGTTTTGGGATCATATGCAAATTCGCCTACAACAGTTGCAGTACCAGAATGTGTCATTCCAAAGATAACAATGGCGATCAAGGTCATGCCTGCTGCTGTGAGCGCATATTTTAATCTAGATTTGACAACGCCAGGAACATCTACACCCTGTGAGGTTGCCGAACAGATGGTTGTATCAGATACTGGCGCTAAATTATCTCCAAATGCCCCACCAGAAACAATAGCACCTGCTAGTAATGCTGGATGAGCACCTAAAGCAAGTCCGGCAGGGTAAAGAACGCCCATACCTGCGGCAATAGTACCAAACCCAGTACCAGATGCAGTTGCAAAGATTGCTGAAGATATAAAAGACACCACTACAAAGGTCGTTCCACTAATGCCAAGTGATGCTGAAGTGCCTGCCAATCCTAATGCCAAACCTGATTCTCTTAAAATTCTGGAAAATACGCCTGCAAAGATCCAACATACCACTGGAATAATGGCTTCTCTACTCGCCATGCCATCAATAATGATATTGCTGAACAGTTTCTTGTCTTTAGCAAAGAAAAAGGAAATGATCAAGGCCATAAATGCTGGAATCCATAAAGCACCATTTGAAATGGAACCGGCAACAAAGGTCGTCAAAACAATTAATACTAAAAACACAATAAATGGAACAAAGGACATCCATTCCCCACCGTAAAACTCTAACTTACCCCTTTTGTTCATCGTGTATCCTCCTAACAATTCATATAAAAATAAAACGCCGACACTTTTATATATAGCAATTCCTTTGCCAAAAAAAATATTTTCTTAAATACAAAGATTTCAATTGTTTTCATTGCAAAACAATCAAAATGTAATTCTATTAGTCCTAATTACTATGAAATATTTTTCTAGGTGGAAAAATATTTCATAGTAATATATTACCTACTAACCTACTTTTGAATAAGCGATTTAACTTCATCAATGGATAATTTAACTTCATCAGCCAAGTAATTTTGATCTTCAGAACTGAGGTCATTGTATGCATAATCCTTTAGTGCGTTTTGAAGATAACGCTTTTTCAAACTGTTTAAATCTAATATTGTAGGTTCAATTTGACCTAAATGTTCTGGAATTACAACGGTCTCTCCTGGAATGTTTTCTGCTGGTAATCCTCTTTTCACTAAAATACCATTTTGTTTTGCAAAGGTCAGTTGAGGTGATGGATGTTTACCTGCACCTGTATATTCTGTTTCTTGAACGACTATGATTTGATCTTTATCTAGAGTCTTTGCAAGGCCTATAGCAGCAGCAAGAGAGATGTTCCCTGCTGGGCCTCGTTCAATACCTTCCATTTGTGCTAATGCCTCTGTTGCAAAGAATACATCACCCTGTGTAACCGTTATATATTGATCCATATACCTCAGAACTCTTGCTGCATTTCTTGGAACATCAGCTCGATCAGGTTGAGTCGCAAAAGGTATTCCAAATCCCGTGTGGCCAGTGGTAAATGATTTTCGATTAAAGTCCTTGTCGGATGCCATATGAAGCCCTTTTAAATCAACAGATGCGCCAACAATCTTGCATGATGTTGCCCCCGCTTTTATCAACCCGCGTGCTGTTCCAGTGAGATTGCCCCCACCAGCATGCGTCGCAACGACGACATCTGGATAACGCCCTTCAAGTACAAGCATTTGTTCAGCAATTTCATATCCGAGTGTTTCTACGCCTGCAATACCAAATGGTGTATAAAGGGAGGCGTTGAAATAGCCTGTTTCTTCGATAATCTTGAGAAAAGTATAAAATAATTCAGGCCCCACTGTGAGTCTGATCACTTCAGCACCAAATGCTTCACATTTTCTTGCTTTTTCAACGATTTCAGGTTGTCCTATTTTTCTTGAATCATACATTTCTTGTACGATGATACATTTGAGGCCTAACTGAGCTGCTTGTGATGCTACAGCAGCACCATAATTGCCGCTTGTTGCGGCAATAACGCCTTTATAGCCTTTTTTTTTGGCATGATAAACGGAGATTGCAGCTCTTCTTGCTTTAAAGGAACCAGAGGCATTTGCGGCTTCATCTTTAATAAAAATGCGTGCGCCTTTACCAACTTCAGCATACTTTTTAATCAATTTGTTGATATTATAAAGTTCAAATAAGGGCGTTTTACCAACTTTAGTTCGCCTTTGGATTTCTTCCATCTCCTCCATGGAATAAGCGACATTTGCCATCATACCTTCATAATCGAATCCGATTTTACCAAACTCAAACTTGCTGTAATCAATACCTACAGCGGTTTTCATGATTTCATTTTTTCGAGACATCACTGCCTCATAGCTCATAGATTTCATTTTATACCTCCGAGATCTTTCCTGATACGCACACCGGTTTCAAGTAACGCCATAACGGTTTCACCGTAATCGTGGTCATAGCGTGGATTGATTTCTACTAACTTGCCTTGAACCTTTCTCTCGCACAAGGTTTCAATTGTAACCATCATGTCTAATTCGGCTTCATCTTCCACAAGAAAACCTCTGGTCCACATTAGAAGTGGTGTCTTTTTAGTATCCAAAGGGATCTGTGGTGCTCTTTCACTTGAGCTCAGTACCTGAGTTTCAATCTCTACCCAACATCCGTTTGTTGCTTTACTCATTGATAAACCTCCTCGTATAATGAAATTGATCTACAGTTTAGTGAATCTATGGATTCATACGCACTATTATTTAACGCAAAAACAAAGCCAATTTCTCACAAGTTGAACAGTTCAGTTCAAGTTAGACGAAAAATAATGATATACAAAAAAGCAGCAATTGAATTATCAATCACTGCTCAGTCAAATCATATGTGTTCAGTTTAGGTTTAGTCCCGGTTTAGATCATGCTCTACCATTTTGTTGAATAATTGCTTTCTACTCATACCAATTGCTTCAGCTGTTTTTGTGATGTTGTTATTACAATTGGAAAGCGCATTCATGATAAAATTGATTTCAAATATTTTCTTAGCTTCTTTATATAGCATTATGGGTTGATTATAAGTTTGATTATTTAGGATACCTTGCTGAGGCATAAAATCCATTTTGAGAACACCCGCTTTAGAGAGGACTACCAATCGTTCGATGATATTTTTCAGTTCTCTAATGTTACCAGGATAATCATAAGTGAGCAAATACTTTTCTGTTTCTTGATCAATCACTTTGATTTCCTTTTTCATTTCGATACTGTATTGATTTATGAAAAAAGTAATCATCTCTTGCAGATCTTCTCTTCTATCTCGAAGTGGCGGAATTTCGATATGAAGCGTATTAATTCGGTAAAATAGATCTTGTCTGAAATTGCCTTTTTTGATTTCCGTGGCAAGATCTCTGTTTGTGGCAGAAATTAATCTAAAATTCACAGGGATTTGCTTATTTGAACCGAGCCGCTCTATATACCTGTTATCAAGTACTCGTAAAAGTTTTACCTGTATCTCTGGTGACAGCTCACCTATTTCATCTAAAAATAAGGTGCCTCCATGGGACTCTTCAAAACGACCAATTCTTTTGTTGGCCGCTCCTGTAAAAGCCCCTTTCTCATGTCCGAAAAGTTCTGATTCAAGTAAATTTTCTGACATGGCTTGACAGTTTACAGGTAATAAAATCTCATCCACTCGACTGCTTTTTTCATGAATCCACTTTGCGATTATTTCTTTGCCAACGCCAGACTCTCCTGTCAATAGAACGTTGCAATTTGAAGTTTTAAGTTCATCTATGGTGTCCAATATTTTTTGCATTTGGGGGTTTTGAGATTGAGAGATATACGCTCCAGCGTCTGTTTTTTTTCGGATTGTGTTTTTTTGGGCTTCAAACTGTACCAAGCGTTTTGCTTTGTGAATTTCAACGAGGAGTGCTTGAGGATTGTGACTTTTGATAAAGTACCCCAATGCACCAATCCGCATAGCCTCCACAGCGCCTGTGACACTGCCATAGCCCGTAACAATAATCACCTCAATACTATTTTGATAGCGCTTCTTAATTTGTTTTAGAAGGTAAATACCGTCTTCACCTGTCATTAAGATGTCTGTAAGGACGACTGGGTAATATTCTCTTTCTAAAATTTCAAGAGCCTCTTCAGTGCCGCTAGCCTCACCTACGATATAACCGTTGTCTTCAAGGAGCATTCGGTAGGTTTCTCGATATTCTATTTCATCATCAACGATTAAAATTTTAGTAGATTCCATATACAGCCCTCCTATTTTAAAGCTTCTGTGGCAAAGAGACTTCAAAAACAGTTCTCTGATCTTCTGTCCTTTTTACCACAATCTCGCCACCTAATTTTTTGACTTCATTATAAGCAATATATAAGCCTAATCCTGTGCCTTTACCAATTTCTTTTGTGGTATAAAAAGGATTGAAAATTTTCTCGATTTCATCAGGGGTGATCCCGATACCTGTATCGATTACTTGTATTTTTATCCCGCTCTCATTTTTAAAGACATAGATCACCAATTCACCTTCGTTTCCTATGGCATCAATGGCATTAGAAATGAGATTAATCAAGATATGTTTAAGAGATTCAATATTGGATTTTATTTTTAAGTTGGGTTCACATTTTAAAACACAATTGATCTTTAATTTTAACAGTGTCTTATCTTCAAGTGAAAGTAATTTGGATATAAAATCATTGAGGTCAATCCATCTTTTTTCATCGTTTGTGAGTCTAGAGAAATCGAGCAAATTATCTATGATTTGACTTGCGCGTTCAACGGCTGAATTGATCAGTACAAATGATCGACTCACTTTAGGGTCTTCTATCCTAGATTCTAAAATAAAACTTTGATTTCTAATAATCCCCAGTGGGTTCCGAATCTCATGAGCCATTCCGGCGGCTAATTGCCCTATGGCTGACATTTTATTGGCTTGAAGTAATTTGCTCTCCGATAATTTTTCGTTAGTCACATCTTGAATAATGACTAAAAGATTTTTTTTGTCATTATTAGAGCTTTTTAATGGATACATTCTAATATTATAGTAATGGTGTGACTTAATGATTTCTTTACTACTGGGCAATTCTGTTTCGGTAACATAATGCGCCAAGTCATCAATGGTTTCTGTGCCAAAGGTATCAAAAATCAATGCATATGGGTTTTTTATGACCTCTTCTTTTTTTAGATTGAGAAAATCCAAGTAAGATTTATTAATATTGATGATATTCAGTTCTAAGTCCATTAAGGCGATATACTCGGTTATACCATCAAAGGTTATTTGAAGATCATTTTTACTGTTGATGACTTCAGTTGTACGACGTTCTACTTCTTTTTGAAGTGATTTATTCCATGTGAACATGCCTATAAGGATCAAGCCTGAAATACTAAACATCCCGATCAGTATTCTGAAAATCAGTGTATTGTCGGGCATTTTTACTAAGGGTGTAGATATGCCAAACCATTTTTGTTGGATGCGTTCTAATTGATCAATTTCAACGATTGAATCGATGCCCTTATTGATGATAGGAACCAATTCCTTTTTCTCCTTTGGGATTGCAAATACCACTTCTTTATCGTATAGAGTTTCACCTACCACATTGAGTTTATAGCCGTTAGGATTTTGATTGATCAAATAGAGGATAACTGGTTCATCTCCAGCGACGGCGTCTACTTCACCTTTTAAAAGCAAATCTAAAGCATGACTGACATCAGGGACATAAGTAATTTGAATGTCGGGGTAGTTTTCTCTAAGATATTCATTTACATAATCGCCCTCTTGAGTCGCAAAGTGTAGTTTGCCAATGCCATTTAAATTTTTTAAAGCTTTATTGGTAACCACAACGGCACGTAGCTTGTAGATGGGCTTTGTAAAAACAAAGTGCTTGCTACGCTCTTCGCTTTTGAACATATCACATAAATCCGATTTGTTTTCAGAGAGTTGTTTCAAGGCGTCTTCCCATAGTAAAGGATGGACTTCAATATTGATCCCAAGCTGTAATGACAACAAATTGACATAATCAACAACTACCCCTTTATACTGTCCGTCAGATTCATCTACAAATCTCAGTGGCGGGGCGTTATTATCAGCGGCATAAATCAACGGACCATGGTGCTCTAACCACTCAAGTTCATCAGCGGTGAGTTTTACGCCAGATAAACTTGAATGGCTGTTGCTATCCGTTAAGAAATTTAGAATTAATAGATATAAAAAAAATGTAATTACAATTATGGGTATAGCAAATCCTATTTTTTTCTTCATAAAGTAATCCCTTTCATCCAAAAACAGTTTTTATCATCTTATACTTACGCAATTATCTTGCCAAAAGCATAAAGATTTAAGCTTGCAGCCTGTAAAATTTAAGTATTAACAATATAGGGAATCTATAATTAAAATTGGATGGTGTTATCCTTTTAATTATAACATGATTCAAATTTTAACTCTCAATGAATTGATTTGAATTTGCTTAAAATCATGTGTTCAAATAGGCTTGGCGAGGATTACCGATTCATCATTTGTTGAATCATTTTTAAATTAGATAGAAATACAAATGAACATATAATACAAGATACTACAAGTTCAAATGTACTGTAATGTGTCTGTTGGATCACATCAAATAAAATCCAAAGACTAAATGGTAACGCCAATAGAGCCGTGAAGGCACCAGGTACAAATCTTTTAACGCGTAAGCAAAATAGGAAGTGTGGTATAAAATGAAAGGTTACAGCAAAAAAAGTGCCAATCCAAACAAGATAGTTTTGCCTTAAAACCGTGTAAAATGAAACACCGATAAACAATATCAACTCTTCTAAAACGGCTATAGAGAATTGCTCTGATGATTTAAAGTGATCGTAAGGTTTAAAGCCTGTGGGTGCGAGAAATAAATCTTGATTTTTTGCCTTCCATGATTTGATCAAAATGATTTCCTCAAAATCATGAACGATAAAAATGAGGGGTAACATCCATGCAAGTGTTTCTATAGTCATAAAGAACCTCCTTTAACGTCGTGATAATTAATGTCTCATTTGCGACACTTTATGTAATTTAGTATAATGAAATTAAACTTAGGGTCAATGCTTATGATGAAAGTGCTACAAATTCGCGTAAGTGTGACATATTTAAAGCATTAAAGGAGTGTGCTATGCTGCAAAATCATTCTAAAGAAAATCCATCAGCGAGACGATCAAAGCAAATGCTGGTCTCTGCTCTGCTCAAGCTTATGGAAAAAGAAGAATTCAATCTCATTACTATACAAGAAATTACAGATAAAGCTGTATTGTCTAGGCGTACATTTTATAGACATTTTACACAAAAAGAAGACATTCTCAATTATCATTTTGAGGAAATAAGTGCGCAATACGTGCAGATGCTCATGAAAGCAGAAAATTTGAAACTTCCCGCGATTTCAAAAGTACTTTTTACTTTTTGGGCACAACATATTGATATGCTGAGACTGCTTCACAAGCGTAATTTGTTATTTCTCGTCTTATTGTCTATCAATAAACAATTGCCCTTGATTTATGATCATTTTAAGGCACAGCGCAATGAATACGGTGACATAGAGAGTACCAAATATGCTCTAGCCTATAGTGCGGGTGGATTTTGGAATATGCTTGTACTCTGGTTAGAAGAAGATACGCCTAAAACACCAGAGGCACTTTCTGAAATTATAGCGGATGCGATTCGAGTGAATGTTTAATATCATTTTATGTTGAGAAAGGTAATCCATTTTCTGACTGGGAGATTTATAATTTTGGAGGTTACAAGCCAAGGCCTTTGGACCTCTCTAGCAGAACTTGTGGGGTTCTCTTTAGAAAAAATAAAACACTCTATCTCTAGAGTGCTTTATTCCAATGCTATTTATATGGGTCAATTGTAGACATATCAATAATTTGCCACTGTTTAGACTTTCCAGCAAGAACTACATACAAGAAAATTTTATGTTCACCTGCATCCATTCCCATTAGAACAGGCAGTTCAATAGAATCAAAACTGAATTCTGCTTTTATAACGATTGCTTTTTTTATATCATATTCTTCAACATATCTAGCATTATCAAATTCTGATATTGGAAAGTCATGAAGGACTTCAAGATTTTTAAATGATAAACTAAAGTCATTTTTGAAAGCCTCTTTCAAGAACTCAATTCTGCCTTCAGGCTCTAAGTCGATGGTGTATTTTATCATTTCCTCAACATTATGATTGTTTATTGCTGAATAATAAGCTTCAATATCTTTTTTTACAGCAAGAATATCATTTTTTGATATATTGAATCCATACGTGTTTTCAACACCACTACCTAAATAAATGAAGTACAAAAACGCAATAGCAAGACCTATCGTTAAAATTACTATACTCTTTTTTAGGATAACACCACCCTTTCCTGTTGCAATAATACAAAGGCAGATCAACCTGCCTTTGTATTATATACTATATCACTAAAAATTTGCATTTGAGAAACTAATGCCTCGCACATAATCGAATGCAACAATAAGATATGGCAATGGTTTGTTGTAATTATCACTAGTATGATAGCTAACATAAACACCATTTGTTGAACCTGAATATGTGTTTTTGTAATGTATAATGTACACGGTATGATTTTTCAAGTTCATGGTAATTTTTCATTTTTCCTAGCTCAGCAGTGAAAAAGTTGGATGAATCTAATGATTTATCTGTTATACACATTATAGACACAAAAATTAGGTAATTTAATGATGGCAAAACAAAAACACTAGCCCTAAAAGCTAGTGTTTTCAACTGGTTGAGTAAATCTATAAGCCGAGTTCTGTATTAGACAATCATCTATCTAGACGTAGTGTTACCAATACGTTCAAGCGACCTACCACTGGGGGATACGAGCAGCATCCTTTTTATACCCTAACTTGGTCTTGCTCCAGGTGGGGTTTACAGAGCCACATAGTCGCCTATGCGCTGGTGAGCTCTTACCTCGCCTTTCCATCCTTACCTCTCCTAAAAGAGGCGGTCTATTTCTGTTGCACTTTCCTTGGAGTTGCCTCCACTGGGGGTTACCCAGCACCCTGCTCTACGGAGCTCGGACTTTCCTCATGCCAAAGCATACGATTGTCTGATTTACTCTATCACATTATATAGTATAAAATAAGAATTTGCAAGATGCACACTTCTATATATTAAAATATGAATATTACTTCAAATATGATTGATAATATTAATAAACAAAATTGGTTACTGATTTCTCTGTGCTTACGCTTGCAGGATATGCAATACCATCAAGAAGTACAATAGTCTCAGATGTTACTTTTAAAGAAAGAAACGCAATCAAAGAATTTGCTTCAACAGGCAGTCTCCATTCGTTTCGAAGAACTGAGCATCTCATTGCTATATAAATTGAATTAAAATTTTATAAAAATCATCCGATATATATCATAACCAAAACTACTATGTGAGGATGAACCCTATGAATAAACGCAAGCCACTAACTCAAGAACAAATAAAAGAACTTTTAGAAGCAATAAGATCATCAAAAATCAAACGTGAATATCGTCGAATTCAAGCTATCTATTTATACGGAACAGGAAAAGAGGTCGGAGAAATCGCTGAAATAACACAGTTGACTCCTGTTACGATTTCAAGATTATATACAAAGTATCGTAGCATAGGGCTTAGTTCAATCCCAGATGCTCCACGCAAAGGGAAACCAAGTCGGTTAACCGAAGAGCAAGAGGCTACAATAAAAGACCTCATTTTAAACAAAACACCCGCCGATGTTGGTTTTGTAGCTAATTTCAATTGGACAGCTGGAATTGTAGCAGAATATATTTTGAGAGAATTCAAAGTTCAATACAGCATCAAAGGTATCACGTTGATATTGTCTAGACTGAATTTATCATTCACACGTCCTACGTACACGTTAGCTAAAGCTGATCCCCTAAAGCAAGAGCAATTTCGCAAGGCATTTATTGATGTTAAAAAAAATTGATAAACGGTGAAATCCAACACATACTATTCGAGGATGAATCTATGATTCGAGATTACCAAGCGATCGGAGCTACATGGTTTGAACGCGGCAAACAAAAAATCATCAAGACGTATGGAAAGCATCGTGGCGTAAAACTAGTGGGCTGTTTAGATTATGAGAGTGGAGATATCTATTGTGAAGAGCACGAAACATACGATGCACAAACATTTCTTGGTTTTCTGAACAATGTACTTGAACGGTATTCTGGTAAAATTGTTATGGTTCTTGATAATGCAAGGATACACCACGCCAAGTTGCTTCAGCTTTTTCTTTTAGAAAATTCCCATCGACTTGAGTTAATGTATCTACCTCCATATAGTCCAAATCTAAACTTGATAGAAGGTCTCTGGGGTTGGCTTAAAGAAAAAGTCATCAACAATGTTTTTTATAACAAGACATATGAGATTAGAAAGAATGTCTCTGCTTTTCTAACAGAAATTGCAAAACATCCACATATTATTATAGATCGGTTATGTGTCCAATTGTAAATTATTAAAATTTAATTCAACTTATATATAATATTTATTTTTTTGCCACTCTATTTTGAATTTATCTATTAATCTATCTGCTTGAGATCAAACGGTGTTTCTTGGTAGACGTAATAATTGAGCCAATTGGCAAACATGAGATTGGCATGTGATCGCCATGTTACATGAGGTGCCTTTGATGGATCGTCGTTTGGATAATAATTTTGAGGGACTTCTATCGTTTTACCTGCAAGGACATCCCGATCATATTCTTTTTTCAAGGTATCTGAGTCGTACTCTGAATGCCCAGAAATAAAAATTTGTCTTCCATTTGCCGTCATAACGGCATAAACACCAGCTTCTTCCGATGTGGCTACGACTTTTAAAGCTTTTACCTGCTCAATATCCGCTTGCATGATCGTCGTATGTCTCGAATGTGGCACATTGAACTCATCATCAAACCCTCTGAACAAAGGTAAATGATCAACTTGTGTTTTATGCTTGAAGACGCCAAAACATTTCTGATCCATTGAATATTTGGAAATACCGTAGTGATGATAAAGACCCGCTTGTGCCCCCCAACAGATATGAAGCGTAGAAAAAACATGGTGTAAACTCCAATCCATTATGGTTTTAAGTTCTTCCCAGTATGAAACGTCTTCAAACTCCAAATGTTCAATAGGCGCCCCTGTGATGATCATACCATCAAACTTCTCTTCTTTGATCTCTTCAAAAGTCTTATAGAAGGTGTCTAAATGTTTCAAATCAATATGAGTTGCCGTATGAGTCGCAGGATGCATAAGCGTCACATCAAGCTGTAAAGGGGTATTGCTGAGGACTCTTAAAAGTTGCGTTTCTGTATCAATTTTAAGGGGCATCAGATTTAATATTAATATTTTAAGGGGCCGAATATCCTGCTCAGCGGCACGCGTTTCACGCATCAAAAAAATATTTTCCTGCGATAAGATATCAATTGCTGGTAAATTGTCTAAAATCTTTATTGGCATTAAATCCTCCTCTTGAAAAAACAAAACCCCCACGCAAACACGATCAATTGCTCAAATGGTAAGCTTTTAATCTGTTCATGTGAGGTAAAAAAAACGCTTCTGCGATAGAAGCGATTTACGAACACTCAACTATCTTTCAACAAGGACAAATGGTATCCATGTTGCAGGAATTAGCACCAGTCTTAATCTGGTTGCTGGGTTTCAAAGGGCCTGTCCCTCCACCACTCTCGATAGAGCTATTAAGTTAAAAATGATTATAAAGTTTATTTGCCTCTCTGTCAATAGGTTTTTGACGAATTCATTAATTTTACATTTCAGAGATGAGTCAATGCACTTCCGTTTATTGATGTTACTGCATAACTTTAGTACAATAGCAGTAGAATCTATCTATTCACGGATTCGCTAAAAAGGAGGTTACAAACCCATGAGATTTATAGCCCAATTTTTAACATTGATAATACTGATCAGCACACCCTTAGCTTATACTGCCACTTCGCCAACAGAAGCAATCATTCAAAATAGTTCTATCTCTGAAAATCCTGGCAGATACCGCTTGTCTGAATCCTCAAGTGATTGCACCTTTTGGACGGATTATCCCAGCGAAAAAGTGTTTAAAGATGAAGCTATTCCTGAAATTACATATAGCGGCATCGATCTCTACCTCGCTAAAGATGAATTTGAGCCCTTTCAGCTCGTCCTTCATCCAGATAAAGATTTGAATATTCAAGTAAAACTCCAAGACAAACCACAGGGCATCGATGTAGAGCTCTATAAAGTTGAGTACGTCAATCTTAAACAAGTCACAGATAACCTTGGACAAGTAGGACTATACCCTGACCCACTGTATCCCATAGAAATGAACGATAACATCACCGCAAAGGCAGGAGAAAACACAACACTCTGGTTTTCGTTAAAATCATCCGTGAACATCAATGCCGGTGATTATACCCTGTTTGTTTCTATAAACGATACGGTCATTCCTGTCCGCATTCATGTTTTTGACTTTGCCATTCCAAGTGAACTTCATGTCAAATCCCAAATCAACGTATCCACAAACAGCGTCCTAGAAAAATACGGTGTCTCTGGCACATCAGAAAATTACTGGAAGTATGTCGACAGTTTTAAACAATTTATGATCGATCACCGTTTAACGCCTAAAAACGCACTCTGGTCTGGTGGCTTAACCAGCAATGGCGGTAGTCCCTATATCAACTATGACAGCACCTCAGGCGCCTTTACCGATCCACACGGCATATGGGGGTTCGAGTATCCTGCTGACCGCTATTTAAAAGGCAATACAAATTCACTAAACGCCTCTCTCAGTGCTGATGCCTTCAACGAGGGCACTGGATTTCCATCCTTTATGGCGATCACTTTTAGAAATAATGATGCTTCCGCAGATCAACGCCCAGATGTCTTCGATGGCATCACCCGAAAATCTAGCGATTGGTACCAAAGCGACAACCTCAAAAATGCCTATAATCAAAAATGGTTCCGCTATATTCAAAACCTTGAAGCTTATCTGAAAAAAACAGGTTATTTAGATAAAGCTTATTACTACTTTGCCAACGAACCACAGGATCAAGCGGATTACGATGCCGTCAGTTGGTATGCTCAGGCGCTTAAAAAATCTGCACCAGACCTAAAGCTCATGATTTCAGAAGAACCCAAGCCTGAAATCTTTAACAACGAAAAATATCCGAATGTCAAAATTGATCAATGGCTTGCGGTGCTGAACAAGTATGATCCAGATGTTTCATGGGATAGAGAGGCCCATTATGGCGAAGACACTTGGGCTTACTTTTTACACGGCACAAAACCGCCTTATTTTAATCCCATCACATTGGATCATCCCGGCATTGAAAGCAAATTGACAGGCTGGTTTTTGTGGCAATATCGCATCAAAGGGATTGCACATTATGCCTTTAACGATTGGCAAAAAAATGTCTGGACAGAGACCATGACCAGCAATCATAACGGTGACAATTTCATGCTCTACCCCCCTGGGAAAGACAATAAGCCTATTGAATACGGCGCAACTAATCACCGCTATGTCTCCTCTATCCGATTTGAATTGATGCGTGACAGTTTAGAAGATTATGAATATCTCTACCTTTTGAATAATAAAAATCAACCTCAAGTTTATCAAGAAAATCCAGCTGACAATCAAGTTGATAAAATTATTTATGGGTTGACCAGTTACAACAGGGATAGTCATTATATGTATACGCTTAGAAAGTACATCGGTATGACCCTCAGTGGCGATTTAAAAACAATACCAGATATCCAAGCGTCAAATACGCACGATCGCTCAGAAACCACTGGTCAAGCTTACTATATTAACTTTCAAGATCCTTCAGTTGCACCTACTGATAACCCACTGGTCGTAGCGGGTAAAACATACCTTAAAATAGGTTGGAACCCCTATGATCAAACACTTGGCTATGGGTGGTATGGAGACATGGCACATGTGATGTCTCGCTATTTAAGCGATGTAACCGACCCTCTAAAAGCAAGTGTTCTCTACGATGATTGGGGCCGTGAAAAGACCTTTGAATTTGATCTGCCAAACGGGGATTACAAGGTCACAGTCGCCTGCGGTTGGCAAGGCAAAACCTACAAGCACAACAAAATCTTTATTGAAGGCCATGCTTTTATTGATGACAAATCCATCACCGATTATTTAGAACGGTCAAAAACAATCACCATAAAAGACAATAAATTAACGATGGAAATGGGCATTTTTGATGAATATACGATGCTAAATTACCTCCATATAGAACCCCCAACAGAGCCCTTATCTTCAATTAAAGCCACTGATGTTAAGTCCTCTGAACCATCCGTTTGGGCAGTTGAAGGCATCCATCTTCTATCAAAAGCATTAACACTACCAAATTTCTACTACGCAGACTACCAATCCAGTATGACCCGACGCGACTATTCTGAACTCATGGTGAGAACCTATATGACACTCACCGATACGCCTGAGGCTCTTTTAAAAGCGTCTTCATCAACTACTTTTATCGATACAAAGGATTCATGGGTTTTACGAGCACATGCGCTCTCCATTATTGGCGGTTATGGCAACCAAAAGTTTGGTTCAGAAGACCCAATTACCCGTGAACAAATTGCGGTTGTCACTATTAGCATGCTTAAAGCAGCAGGTATCACATTTGAAAAAGACAGTTCAGCGCTTGCTCCATTTATAGATCAACATCAAATCTCTTCTTGGGCTTTGAGCGCACTTGAACGGGCTTACGAAAACCACATCATCAATGGCGATGGCAATGGCGCTATTATGCCAAAGGCAAATCTTACCCGTGAACAAGCTTTATTGATCATACACAACCTGTTGATCCATGCTGAAAACTGGTAAAGCGCAGGCCCCACATTCCTGCTCTTTACTGGACGAAGACTAATGATTTAATAAAAATGACTATATCATGCCATCATTAGGCTGATATAGTCATTTGATTTAATCTTCAATCTTCACTTTTCTGACTTTCTTCTCTTTGACCACTTTAGGTTTAACAACCTTTGCTTTTGCCACTTTTGGCACTTTAGGTGCTGCCGCTTTTCTCTTTTTCTTGAGCACTTCACGACGTTCTTCTTTTAGATTTTGCTCGTATTCAGCGCTCTTTAAATCTTTTTCATCTTGTTCGATTTGATTTACCGCCATAACCTTTTTTAAATCTTCAAGTGCTTTTTTTTGTAAAGCCTCATCTTCAAATGTCAAAAAAGACTCAAAAGCATCTGGGTATAAAAAAGTTTTAAGCTTACCACCGTCTTCAAAATCCAATTTCATATAATTGTTTTCAAATTTTTTAACAATACCTCGTCCATAAAGACTATGTGTTACATACTGATCGATCATGGTCACCTCTAATCCTCTAAAATCCAAGTAAATTCATTTCAAATACGCTATCAAAAGACTCCTAAGCTATCTAAATTTATAAGCATGAACTCTTTATCTTCTTAATCGGTTATCTCTAATCATATCACATTTTCTTATATTATGGTAATAATGATTTTTTGTCTTTTAATGCACTAAAGTAATACATCCGGCATTTCGGAAAACGCCCTTTTTTTACCGTTGACATCGACGTCAATAAATAATTTAACATGATCTGTTTTTAAGTAATAAGTTGAAAAGTGTACAGGCCTATTGTTTTCATCATAAGTCACTTTTTTGATCTGAATGACGAGATCTAGTTTAGAAATGCCAAGCCTTTTGCTGACCTCTTCATCCGGATAGACGACTTCCACTACTTTTCTGGCTTTCATAAACTTTATCCCGTAATCTTTATGGATAATCTCAAAAGTAGAAACGTTATCTGTCACAATTTGATCAAAATCAGGATAAATGTCCACAGGAAAATAGGCATAATCCACACTAAATATAGCCTCTTTATGTTTGATTTCCCGCACTAATTTCAGAACCTTAAATTTTTCTGCTCTCTGAAATATCGGATAGAGCGCCTCAGGTGCATTTATAATCTTCTTTTCCAAGATCACTTTACATATATCGTTAGTGCCATGCTCCAGACCTTCTCTAAAGCCTTCTAAATCTAACATGTGAAGTCTCTGCTTTTTACGTTTGACAAAAGTCCCTTTGCCATGAAGAATCTCTAAAGCACCCTCAGCCTCTAATTCCTTTAAAGCGCGTCTTACAGTAATCCTACTCGCACCAAATAGCTCACCCAATTCTTTTTCCGTTGGAACCTTATCGCCCTCTTTTAGTTGACCAGAACTGATCATTTGAAGGACACTCATTCGAATCTGATCATATAAATATTTGGAGCCTTCCATTTTACCACCTCAAGCATAATCATTAAAATATAATAACATGCATTATTATATCATATTTTTCCTTAAGATGTCATTGCCTTGGGATAACCAAAACCACCATGGAACCCACAAGTCTTCGCTGCACTACTCGCCGCCAACACCAAAGTAGTTTCCACGGGTTCATGATCTAAAAAAGCCCTTAAAAATCCACCGATAAAACTATCCCCTGCACCCATTGTATCTACGATGCGGGTCTCTATGGGCTCTTGGATATAGCGTCTGCCGTTACAGATAAAAATAGCAGGTTTAGCCCCTCGAGTAACGCCTATGACTTTTAAATCATAGGCACCGACTACTTGAAGCAGTTCTTCGATGGCTTCATCACTTAAATCTGCGCCAGAAAAAAAA
The DNA here is from genome assembly GCF_001748365.1 of Fusibacter sp. 3D3. Lineage (GTDB taxonomy): Bacteria > Bacillota > Clostridia > Peptostreptococcales > Acidaminobacteraceae > Fusibacter_A. Next base: position 18,482 of record NZ_BDHH01000021.1, read on the forward strand.
CCATATTTGATAAAAGGACAAACTTTGCTTAAATACTCATATGAATAACCATTCGAAAAATCAAAAGAAATCGGAATCACCTTTGATAATTTTTCAAGTTCACCTTCCAGGGATGAATAACGGCTCACATGTGCTATATCAAAGTTTTTAATGTACTCTAAATCAGCTTCTGTCAAATTTAATTTGACTATGTGTTGAACGGTGTTGCGGGGGCCCCCGACGAACACACGATCCCCCACTTCATTTAAATTGACGCCGGGATGTCCACTTTTCCCTATGACTGTCCTCGAAAAGTCATAAGGAATGCCTTCTTGATCCAGTGCATGCTGAACATGCTCTGCAGCTTCATCTGTTCCAAATATCCCTAAATAAGCGGCTTTTTCAGCACCATTTCGCTTTGCACTTACGAGCACATTGACGCAGTTCCCGCCTGGATAAAAAGTGTGCTGATCCAAATAGACATCGACCACATTGTCTCCTATACCAATTATCTTCATATGAGCGCCTCCTAACCTTTAACAGAGCCTTCTGAAAGCCCTCTGACAAGGTGTTTTTGTATGAATATGAGTAAAATAATCATCGGAATTGTTGCGATTACCATTCCAGAAAGTAGAACGCCCCAATCCGTCCTAAGCGCATCTCTAAAATTCATAAGCCCTGACGGAATCGTCCTCAATATATCCGAATCTATAAATATCGTTGCAAACAAGAATTCATTCCATGCATAAAATGAAGTCAAAACGATCGTTGTCATTAATATCGGTTTCGACATCGGCAAGTAAATTCTTCTGTAGATACCGAATTCACTGCAGCCATCAATAATGGCAGATTCCTGAATTTCTCTTGGGATGCTTAAAAAATAAGAGCGTAGCAGCAAAATACTCAATGGCAATCTAAATGCAATGTAGGGCAATATCAATGCCAGTCTTGTGTTGATTAATCCCAATTTCGTCAAAATATCAAAAAGAGGAATCAATGCAACTTGTGGGTTAATCATCATGCCAGACATAATGACGACCAACGCAATATCAATAAATCTAGACCTGTATCTTGAAAGCGCAAAAGCCGCCATAGAGGCAATTATAAGTACCGATAACACCGTTATGATCGTTACGATAACACTGTTCATAAAATAATTGGAAATGCCTATGGACCATGCTGTTTTATAGTTTTCAATTAACCACTTACTCGGTAATCCCCATACATTATTATAGATTTCATCATAGCTTTTCATAGAAGAGATGACCATCCATAAAAGTGGATAGAGAATAATGATAGAACCTATGCACAAGACAATGCTGACAACTAAGTTGCCAAGGGTCATTCGATTTTTCTGCTTACGAATCCTTTTATTCATCATATCATCAATCCTTTCCTGTATGTGAAATTCTTATTTGAATAATGGCAAGGATAGCGGTTATGATGAAAATCGTAATTGCAATCGTTGAAGCATATCCCATTCGGTCTTTAAAGAAACCGCTCTGATACATATACACGGCCATCGTCATTGAACTCACACCCGGTCCACCATTGGTGAGGATGTAGGGTTCATTAAACACGAGCATGGACCCTGTAATGGTGAGTAAAATGTTTATGAATAGCGTTTCTTTAACTTGTGGTACCGTAATATAGAAAAATTGCTTGATCTTGCTTGCGCCATCAATCTCTGCTGCCTCATACAACTCTTTTGATATTCTCTGGATTGCCACAATGAAGAGCATCATAATATAACCAACACTTTGCCACTGAGACATGGCTATTACAGCGTAAATTGCCGTTGAAGAATTCCCTAACCATGCTTTTGATAAAGTTTCTAATCCGACTAATTCTAAAAAGCTGTTGAGAATGCCGATTTGAGGATTATAAATGAAACCAAAGAGCAATGCGATTACAGATATTGATATCATAACAGGCATAAAGAAAGTAACTCTAAAAAAGGGGGCCAATTTTCGAAAAAATTGATGTTCTAATACCGCTGCCAAAACCAACCCTAATCCCACTTGAAAAATAACCGATATAATCGCATATCTTATGTTGTTAAGAAGTGCTACTTTAATGGTTTTATCCGTTAAAAGCAACTTAAAATTATCGAGTCCCACAAAATCTTTTGTGGTTGAAAAAACGGAATATTCAAAAAAGCTATTATAAAAGTTCTTAAACAAGGGAATAAAAACAAAGATGAATAAAAAGATTAAGCAGGGCAGTAAGAATAAAAAGGCGGCTATTTTGTTTTTAAATTTATTCATCATTCTGCTCCTTAATAAAAGGGGGGATTCCTTCTTGTGACGATGATTTAAAACTATGATTTAAAACCACCAATCACAAGAAGGTTTGAAATTAACATTATTTTCTTAATCTATCCGCTTCTGCTTGTACTTCCTTCATAATATCCTGTGGCGTTGATTCGCCTGTTGCAAGCGATTGACCACCTCTCATAAAGATGTCCGCAATGTTGATGTTGACGGCATTATCAAACCAAGGTGCTGTTGCCGATGCTTCTATTACCAAATTGAAAGCTTCCATACTGATTGGGGAACTGTTTTCAGCATCTACACCCCCTATAATGGCATTTAATTGCCCATCTGCCTTTGTAAAGTCATATGCCGTTTCTTTAGAGGTTAAAAACTTTAGAAAATCGACTGCTTCTTTGGGTGCATTTTTACTGAGCATCCACCCTTCTGGAGCGCCTGTTAAAGCATTTTGATCCCCTTTTCCACCTTCAATACTTGGAAAATTAAAGAATCCAAAATCCATATCCGTTTGATCTTCAACCATTTTAATCTCGGCAAACTGCATGTAAACGATTGGCGATTCTCCCTTTGCAAACATGTTTCTAGCCGTTTCATGATCAATTGCAGTGGAGACGTCACCCATATATTGGGTTAATTCTTTGAAAATTTCAAGACCTCTTACATAACCAGGATCTGTAAAGGTTCCTGTCGTTTCGTTGTAATCCACTTCAGTCACACGGGGATCCAAAAGTCTTTGAAGTATTGTCCCCTCGTAGTGAGAGATCGCCCAAGCGTTTGTTAAACCTTCTACTATAGGGATCTCATAACCAGCTGCTTGTAACGCATCCAAAACTTTTATAAATTCTGCATAAGTTTTTGGTGCTTCAAGATTATTTTCTGCAAAAATGCTTTTATTGTAGAAGAATGCTTTTCCATCTATGGTAAAAGGAATCCCATAGGTGACCTCATCAAAAGTAAATCCAGAAAACTGTGATGCAATAATACTGTCTTTCCAATCGGTATCCGCCTCTAAAATATCATTTATTGGCATAATTCTGCCAGAAGACACTAGATTTAATGCAAAGGAATCAGACCATGAAGTAAAGATATCTGGTAAGTCGTCATTTGAGACCAATACACGTATTTTTTCTTTATATGAGTCGTTTAAAACAGCATCAATGTTGATTTTCACATTTGGATTAAGCGCCATAAAGGCATCCGCCTTTTCTTGATAAAAAGATTTTCTCGGCTCATTAGGCCATCTGTGGAAAAAATCAATAACAACTTGGTCCTCTTTTACCCCATTGTCCGAGGACACTTCAACATCGTTTGCCTTTGAACATCCAACCGTAAAACTTATGATTAAAACAAGCAGCCCCAATATCGTCATTTTACGCTTCATCATAGTTCCCTCCTTCAACATAAATATTAGTATACACTGTTTCTTTTTAGTATTCCATTTTCCACATATATCTTCTCACCGAAAGTGGATGCCCTGTATGTTCTGCTAATCCATCTGCATATTGACGCAAAACAGCACCAATAATTGCAGGCCCAAAATAGGCTCTTAAATCAGCATCCACCTTTAGATAATCTAGCTTTTGAACATCAACCACTTCAATTTTATCGCTAAATTTCTGGGCAAATTCAAGCGCTCTATCATCAAGTGGTCTTGACGGTCCATCTCCAACAATCACAAGAAACGGCACATCATAATCCGTCACTTCAAATGGACCATGGAAATATTCTCCCGAGTGAATGGCATTTGAATGAATCCATAACATCTCCATGAGCAGACAACTCGTAAAGGAATACGCTTGATCAAAGTATGCTCCTGATGCCATCGTATAGATCAATTTTTCTCTTTTATTGCGCTTTCCAAAATCAAATGCAGCGTCATAAGTGTTCTTCTTATTCACTTCAAACAAATTTTCAAGATTTGAAAGTTGGTTTAAAAGTCGATCGTATTTTTCATTTGGAGAAAGTGCATTGATGATATTAAAGATTAACGCCCAGAACATGCCCGTATCACCATCTACAGCATCAGACCCATCTTTGTAATTATAGTGAACCACATACTCCGCTTCACGGCAGAGTGGCGATGCCATATCCATTGAAATTGCAATGGTCATAGCGCCTTTATCTCTAGCAAATTTTGTGGCATCTACGGTTTCAGGCGTAGTGCCTGAGTGAGATCTCGTAATAACGACACTGTTCTCTCCTAAGGTTTTTGGATTTAGATGTATAAACTCATTAGAAGTATATACTTTTGACGGGAGATTTAATTCTCTGTCCATAAAATAATCTCCGGGACCTAAAGCCGCTTTAGAACCGCCGCATCCGACAAAAAAGAAATTTTTGACTGTCATGCTTTTTAGAGCACTCAGTACTTTTTGCATCTGTTCTTGGTGTTCAATATTCATTTTATCGCCCTCCTGTTATATAACGTCATATGACGTCTTGATATTATATTAATTAATATAACGTCATATGTCAACCTATTTTATTGAATTTTCTAAATATTTAGTTTTTTTATTTCGCTTTAAACAGAAAAAAGGCCCACACTTCTGTGTGGACCTTTTCTCTGTTTAAAATAAAGGTTTAGTTTTTTCCCCATTTCATAACCAGTGCTGCAAAACTATATCCCAAACCGCCTGTCAACATTAAAATATGACTGCCTTCTTGAATTTGCTTATTTTTTAAGCCTAATTCTAAAGACAATACATTGTCCACATGACCCACATGGCCATATTCGTCAAGATAGTTGGATTGATCTAGGTCAAAACCTAAGGTATTTAGAATATATTTATGGGCTTCACGCTTCACATGAACCATAGCCACATAATCTACATCAGAGGGCATGATTTGACTCAAAGCCATGGCATGAGTTGCAACCTCTAAAAAAGCAGGAATGGCTTTTTTCCTCATATTTTCTTTAAATGCATCGTAATTAGGCATCTCAATTTTCCATAAATTCATTGCATCCATTTTGTTTGGAAACCGTGGATCAGCTGAACCGTTATGTCGCGCCACTACATCGTCTGCAAAAACGGCTTCATCTTTAATGTAAGTTTCAAATATTTGGTTTTCCGGATAATCTTTTTTCAGTAGGATTGAGCAAGCGCCCACTGTTAATGGCAACATAAAAGAGGACTTAAAATCTGTAGGATCAACAAGGTAGGCAATCGTGTTTGCCCCTGTAATCATAACTGTTTTTATAGATTCATTCGCTGTCATCATATCCTTTGCCAGTTTTATGGCGAGTACAGTTGCTGAACATCGATATGAGATATCAAACCCCCACGCACGGGTGGCCCCAATCTCTTTTTTCACTTTTATTGCTGCTGTCCAACATATAAATTCCTTATACTCTTCCCCATTGAAGATAATCAAGTCAATATCTTCAGGGTTCGTTTGAGTTCTTCTCAAACAGTCAAAGGCGGACTTCACTGCCATGGATACACAATGGTCTTCTGCACCGCCAACAACTTTATTTTTAATGCCGATCTTATCAATAATTATATGCTCAGGGATTCCTGAAATTTTTTCCAATCCTTTGGCAGAGATACGCTCTTCAGGGATATAGAGTCCATAGCCTACCATTCCGCAGACAGCTGATTTACCACTCATATACGCCATCCTTTAAATTCTAATAGCGCACTCGACCATGAAAACCCTGCGCCAGCACTAAACAACATAATTTTATGACCTACTTCGAACTTTTGGTCCTGTGTCATCAAATCTAAGTTAAATAAAATGTCTGTTGGTCCCATATGGCCGTAATCCTTAGCGATATACTGAGAGGTTTTACTGACATCCATCCCAATAATATTTATTATTTTGAGCATGATCTCTTTGCCAATATTGTACAGCACCATATAGTCCAATTCAGATTTGTCCAAGTTTAATCTATTCAACAATTCTATCATGACACGTTTATTATTTAATCCAATAATGTTAAAGAGGTCATCACGCTTCCCGCTGTCACTTAAATATTCTGATGCTGTTTTTCGACTGTCAGAACAAAATCGATTTAATCTGACATCTTCGGCCGTTGCAGGTGATTTCAATCCACCTACAGGTATTTTCCACAAATGATTGAAACTGCCATCCGTCAGTGCATGTGTGCCTTTGATCTCAAAACCACGATCACTTCTCATCACCACACACGCGCTTGCGCCATCTCCATAGAAGTTTGCCGAAGCAGATGTCCAACGATTAATGATGGGTTTTTCATATTTGTCACTGCACACAACCAGAACTGCATTGATATCTGGATCCGATTTTAACTTGCTATATGCAAAATCTAATCCAGCCATCCCACCACAGCAAAATTGTTCAATCCGAAACGCATAAGCGTTCGTTGCACCGAGCTCATGGGCAACTTTTGCGGCGTCAGACCATCGTAAATAATCTGACATCGTACTCGAATAAGTTATAATATCAATATCTTTCGGCAGAATATTAGCTTTTTCAATTGCTATTTTTGCAGCTTTTATCGCCATATCTGTTGGTTCCTCACGCTTAGCAGCATGAACTTTGTCGATCCCAAGCTCATCTATGTTTTTTTGTGAAAGCCCCTCATTTATAGCAAAATCTTTTGTATATTCAACATCTTTAGGTACATATCTTCCAGTTGAAACAATACTTACAGCTTTCATTTCATGCCCCCTCTTATAAAATACCTTCGCACTCTAATAACTTACTAAAACTGAATCGCAGCACTTGCAGTTGAAAAACCCGTCCCTGCACTAAATAGAACAACTAAGTCCCCCGATTTAATTTTATTATTCTTTTTCATCTGATCATAGTTGAAAAAAATATCCGCAGGGCCCATGTGTCCATGCTGGCTTCCATATTCCCATGAAGTATCCGCCAAATTAACGCAGAGCATTTTGCTTATGTTTTCAATAATAAACTTACCGACATTGTAGGTAATGATTTTATTGACATCCGATTTCTCTTTTTTTATTTTTTCAAGTAATTTTTCAAAGGTCTTAATATTTGTATTCACAATACGCTTTGATACACGTTCTCTTTCAGCATCATCCTTCAAGTATTCCAGTGCAAACCGATTCATATCAATCCGAAACAAATTCTGTTCAATGTGCTCGGGTTCAAGTGGGGTAACAGTTCCCCCCACAGGTATTCTCCACAGATGATTTAACGCGCCATCCGTCATATTTACGACATCAATAATTTCATGATCCGTCACACCACGACTGATTATAGCTGCACTAGCACCATCTCCCCATATGCAAGCATCTGCTGTTTTCCACCTATTTACAATCGGTTCTTTAAACATATCTGCAGAGACGATGAGTATATGATTTATATTTTCATCCGCTTTAATTTTGGATACTGCATAATCTAAAGCAATAATTTGAGCATTGCAAGCTTGATCAAAACGCATGGCAGATGCGTTAATCGCCCCAATTTCATATTGAATTTTTGCATATTCTGCCCACATAAAATATTCTGGAAATCCACCGTAAGAATAAATAATTATATTGATATCTTCAGGCAATATCCCCGCATCCTTGATTGCATCTTTAGAAGCCTGAATTGCCATGTCCGTGGGATACTCCGTTTCGTCCGCTATATGAACTTTGCTTATGCCTATTTTTTGTATATACGCTTCTGTAAAGTTGAAAATTGACTTTACATGATCCGTATACATCACATTTTTGGGTGCATAAGAACCACTACCCGATATGCCTATGCCTGAATATTTTCCCAATGCTCACGCCCCCTTAATTAAAATCTGATTGCTCATGCCATTCCAGTAACATGCCCGACCAAGCTAACCCCGCACCGAATGAAACCATGACAACTTTATCGCCCTTGTTCACTTTCTTTTCAACAACGGCTTCCGCTAAAGTAATTAAAGTAGAGGCCCCTCCTGTATTCCCATACTTCTCAATCGTTGTATGCGTTTTATCCATCGTCAATCCAATCTTCTCCATTGAAGTTTTTATGATATTAATATTGGCCTGATGGGAAATGACCATATCTATATCCTCTACCTTTACACCACTTTTTTCTGCCACTTGAACAATACTTTCTGGTAAGACTGTAGTTGCAAAATTCCAAACAGCTTTGTTATCCATATTGAGATATCTTTTCTTTACATCGTCAACATTTCCGCTATCAACCGGCATTTTCAAGCCTCCAGCGGGTATAATGCACGCGTTATATCTGGACCCATCCACTTTCATTAGATAAGATTGAATGCCCTGTCCTTTTGGAAGCCGACTTAAAACAGCTGCGCCAGCCCCATCTCCAAAAAAACAACAGGTTTCACGATCATTCCAATTAATCAAATTGCGACTGATAATATCGCCACCAATGACCAAAACATTTTTGCAACTACCACTTGCTACAAAACTTGCACCTATTGATAACGCATATACACTCCCAGGGCATCCACCGATAACCGCATCAAAAGCACCGGCATTGATTGCCCCTAAATTATCTTGAACTTTAAAAGACGTCGAAGGATCTATATGATCTGGATCTACTCTGGCCAGTATAATCAAATCGATATCTTCAGGCTTAAGCCCTGCGTTTTCTATGGCACGTCTACCCGCTATCGTTGCCATATTAGAAAGCGTTTCACTCTCATCTGCAATTCTTCTTTCGCCAACGCCGATTTTGCTTCTTATCCACTCATCAGTGGTTGGTATCTGTTTTGACAGCTCATGATTTGTCAAAATTCTCTCTGGTAAAAACGTTCCCATACCTCTAATGCCAACACCAAAACTACCATTTTCTGCTATATTAGTTATCATATGGTCTCCCTCTAAATTATATTTTTCAATTTACATGCTTCTTGATAATAAAACATTGTGGGCATATTCCCAGCAAGTATGACTTGTTTGATATTGCCTTTAAGAAATTTGAGCCTCTTTTGAACCAATGCTTTTGTCGGATTCAGAGTGCCTATATTCAAATCATGAAAATCTTGACTAGAAATATCGATCACTACCTGATTGTCTTCTTGTAACCCTAAATTGACATGAAGGTATCCGTCCTTAATCTCAATCGTATGATCAAAATTAATATCCGTCATTTTATAGCCCACACTTAATTGAATCGCGTTATTGATATGTTCTTTTCTCACACTTTCCTCATTCATCATTGCCACCATTTGCTGTATAACATCCCATAGCAATGTGCCATCTTCGTATGTTCTAGAAGCTTCATTCATAAATTTCCTCCTAAATAAATTCGTTTTTATCACACCATCTCAATAACATCCCCGCCCATTGAAAACCTGCTGCATTTCCAAATTGGAAAATATAGTCACCCGGTTTGATTTTATTGTTTTGGACGGCTTCTTTTAAAATAATAAAAGCAGATCCCGCACCACTGTGCCCATACATATCCGTGACAATATGCGTTTTTTCTAAACTTTCTCCAATGGCATCTAATTGAGCTTCCAATTGCGATATGGCCGCTGGATGTGGTGAATAAAAATTGACATCGGTTCTTTTTAGATTTGCTTTACGCAAACATTCATCCAAGGAAGTCGTAAACCACGTGATCACTCTTGGTAATAAGACGCCAACGATTTCACTTCTTGTTATGAAATAGTCTTTTCCTTCTCCCTGTTCTGCCCTTGGAACTCGAGAACCTCTATTGAACAACCCAGATCCATAAAAAAACTTACCATCTGAATCAAAATGCTCTGATAAAAAGCCACTAAAACCGGCCTTTAACTTCCCGAGAACAACAGCACTTGCACCATCTCCTATAAACCCCATAAATAAATTTTCTTCTGCATTGAGCATTCTAGACGTACAATCACCCGTTACAACCAGCGCTTTGTCATATGTGCCATCTATCATGTATCTTATAGCAGTTGCCAGTGCATAATTAGATGCAGCGCATGCTTGATTTAGATTGAGGACCAATGCATTTTCAAGGCCAAGCTCATGTTGAATCAGAGAACCTGTAGCTGGGGAGAAAAAGTCTCCCGATCCAGTGGCTACAATTAGAAGATTGATCTCTTCCTTTGAAACGCCTGAATCTTCTATGGCAGCTTGACCTGCCTTGATTGCAAAATCGGAAAAAGCTTCATTTTCATTTGCCCATCTTCTTTCTTTTACACCCGTATAAAATGCGACTTGTTCCTCTTCAAGCCCTATAAGATTTTCGATATCCTTATTGGTTACGATTCTATCCGGTATGCTGTATCCAATGCCCTGTATCCCTATTGATGCATAATTCATAATTTTTCCTCCGTGTTATAATCATAAAAACCTTTTCCAGTTTTGCGTCCCAGGTACCCTGCGTCGACCATATTTTTCAAATGACAGCACGGCCGATATTTTGAATCGTGAAAATTATCATATAAACTTTCCATGCTGTAATAAATAGAATCTAAGCCTATCAAATCAGCCAATTCGAGTGGTCCATTTTTTAGATTCATCGCTTTTTTCATGATATCATCTAACATTTTAGGTGAAGAAACCAAACCTTCACTCATCATCATTGAGGCCTCGTTAAAAAACGGCACCAATAAACGATTGATCACAAAGCCTGGTGTATCTTTCACAAGAAACGACTCTTTTTGAATTGATTTTACAATATCCAGAGCCTGATCAATTGCGGTTTGAGAGGTTCTATAACCGCGTATAATTTCAACAGCATTCATCATGGGAACTGGTGACATAAAGTGCATGCCTAAAAACAATTCCGGGTTTTTTAGAGAAGATCCCAATTTAGTGATGGAATATGTCGATGTATTGGAAGCGACTAAGCAATCCTCAGAAATATACCGATCCATTTTTTGCAGTAAATCATGCTTTAAGGCTTGGTCCTCTTTGATGGTTTCTATAACAAAACCAACTTTACTCAACTGTTCAAGATCCGTATCCAGCATTAAAAATTCAAGATTACTTTTTATTGTGTTTAATGCTGCTTTTGTTATTCTCCCTTTTTTTAATTCATGTTCTAAGTAAGACATCATTTTATCTTTATGATCTAAAGATCTTCCATATATATGGACAGTATAACCATTTTGTGCAAAGAGATGGCTGATCCCCTTCCCCATCAATCCCGTTCCAATTACTGCAATATCACAATTTTTCATATGCATTCCCTTCATTTTTAATAATTTCCTCAAAAACCTCAATCATAATGTTATTAGATACTCTTAAACTTAAAAAGGTATATTTTTTCACCTTATTGATTTCATGAATGGTTCTGATTTCATGTAAAAATTCATGTCCCGTTTTATTGATTCGGTCATAAAAAGCTTCAATATTCTCCACCTTAAAAGAAATATGATGAAGTCCGTTACCTCTTTGATCAAGAAATTTGCTAATAACACTATTGGTCTCAAAAGGCTCTAAGAGTTCAATTTTTGTGTCGTTAAAATTAATAAAAGTTGAATCCAATCCCATTTCCTCATATTTTGTCTTTTGGCCTATATTGCCGTTCATCAATGTACAATAGAGTTCTAAAAATTGTGCCGCATCAGCACAGGCAATCCCAATGTGATCTATTTGCAAAATGACACCCCTTTCTCATTAAATAACAGATAGCCCAATACCACCGTCAACCTCTACGACTTGCCCAGTTATATAACTGGACGCTTCACTTGCCAAAAATACCGCTGTTTTAGAAACGTGTTCAGGTAATCCCATTTTTCTTACGGCAATTTTTTTGAGTGCTGCTTCATAGACTTTTGGAGGAAGATCATCCCAAATACCAGTCTCTATAAAACCTGGTGCAATACAGTTCACTCTGACTTTATAACGTGCAGCTTCTTTTGCGAGCGCTTTTGTAAACCCTATTATGCCTGCCTTTGAAGCACTGTAATTGGTTTGACCCACATTTCCATAAATACCTGCAATAGAAGCGATATTCACAATGACCCCTTGATTCTCCCTGTAGAGCAATTCTAAAAAAGCTTTCGTGCAATTAAACACGCCTGTGAGATTTATGTCAATTACAGTATGCCAGTCAGAATCGCTCATTTTCATAAAGAGGCTATCCCTTAAAACACCTGCGTTATTGACTAAAATATCGATCTTTTTATGCTTTTTTTCGATGGCATCTCTTATCTTTAACACCTCATCAAAATTGGATACATCCACTTGAAATGCAAAGACCTTTCTGCCAAGAGATTCGATGATCGTCGCTAACGCTTGAGCGGATTGCGCGTCACTTCTATATAAAAAAATAATGTCTGCGCCTTCTTCAGCAAATTTAATGGCTATATCTCTTCCAATGCCTCGACTCCCACCAGTAATTAATGCCGTTTTGTTTTCTAACCGCATATCTATATCCCTTTCTTCTTAGAATCACTTCTTGTAATGGCATCCGAAAAACAAGCTTCTTGACAACAAAAACAGCTGATACAAGTTTCTCGATCTACTTTCGGAACATCGGGGAGCACGATCGCATTAGCTGGACAGATTTCCACACATATGCCACATTTTACACATTTCTTCTGATCAAACAGAGGAATCGGTTTAAAGAATTTGTAGATCACAGGCGTTACTCTTTCTGCCCAACCGTTAAATTTGATTAAATAGCCTGAGGGTTTGTCATACTTAACGCTTTCAATAACATCCCCGATTAATTCGATGTCATTTTCTTTGGGTCCAACACCTCTTTCAATGCCCTTTTCTATATAACCAACATCCTTAACCTTGATGCCAATTTGGCGCATAGCCACAATATCTAGAGCAAGACCATTCGTACTTGCCAGTATCATATTGGATCTAACTGGCTTCCCATTTGCAGGTCCATTGCCCTCCATCCCAACAATACCATCCATAATCGTAAGCGCTGGATTTATAGTGCTATAAAGATCTAATAATGCATTTTCAAAATTATCTTTGGTGCCTAAATTGGCATGTAGTTTCATTTTATTCTTGCCAACGATTGTCCCGTATAGATTTTTGATGGCACCTGTATAAAGAACCGCATGATGTATTTTAGTTTTGGGCATATTAATAACGAGATCACATTCACCGATATACTTAGTCATTGGAATTTTTTTCAAGATCACATTGGCAGTGTTTTCAACTCTGTCTATCTCGTAACGGTCGAAATCACATATCTTGCAACCATATCTTTCCGCAATATCGGTCATACCGCAAACTGTAAAAATTTTATCGGTGCCATGTATGCCTGAATCACCAATCCATATATCTTCAACACCATATGCCACGAGTATTTTTACAACAGCTTCAACCATTGCGGGATGAGTTGTTGCAGCTTTTTCAGGTGAAACAGGAGAAACTAAATTGGGTTTTATAAGGACCTTTTTACCTCTTGTAAAAAGTGCTTTTGGATTGCAGATCTCATTGAGCATATTTTGGATCATAGGCTCTAAAATAGAGACATCATAGACTTCACACTTTCGCATAGAGACCTTTGTTTTTTTGCCACTTGACATATCTAGACACCCCACTCTAAAATTGCAGAACCCCAAGACCATCCTGCGCCAATGGTTACAAAGGCTAACATATCGCCATCGTTTAATCCCTTTTTACGGTTGATATGATCAAGCGCCAACGGAATATTTGCACTGGATGCATTCGCATATTTATCAAGTGTAATAATCACTTTTTCCTCTGATATATTCACCTCTTTTGCACAGTCTCTCAAAAGTTTCAAATTGGGCTGATGCGGAATCAAAAAGTCTATTTCATGTGAACTCATTTGTGCCTTTTCAAGAACTTTGTTTATTGCGTAGGGAATAATACGCCTAGCAGTAATCCCCACCTCTTTGCCTTGCATTCTTACATAGTGCTTTCTTCGATCTATTAAATCATACGAAATGGGATGCTCTGCATTGCCAGCAAATAGAGTAACATGATCTTTACTTTCACCATCTGTGGCAAAATAAGTACTTATTATACCGCGTCGCGTCTCTGAGCTCTTCAAAACAATTGCACCAGCCCCATCACCGAAGAATACACACCCTCTGTCTTTATAATCCAACATTGTAGACATTGAGTCTGCACCTATAACAAGAACCTTGTTAAAGTAACCCGTCTTGATAAATTGCTCCGCAGTGATTAATGCAAACATAAAACCAGCACATGCTGCATTTATATCATATGCAGCTGCATTTTTTGCTCGAATTTTCCTTTGAATTATGGTCGAAACAGATGGAACCATTCGATCTGGTGTTACAGTTGCAACCAGTATTAAATCAATCTCTTCTGCTGTCATCTCAGCCATTTCTAGAGCCTTCTCTGCCGCTTTTGCAGCCAAATCAGAAGTCACTTCACCATTGGAAATTCTTCGACGCTCATAAATGCCTAGAACATTTTCGACCCAATCTTTATTCGTAGGTGCTGATTTCTCTAAATCTGAATTTGTTAAAATTTCATCTGGTACATAAGAACCCGTTCCACAAATCACAGCATTTCTCATATTAATCCCCCTTGTTATAGTATTGACGCACCTAAACCACCATCAACTGTAAGTGTTTGGCCGCAAATATAATTTGAATCCTCACTTGCTAAGAAAACTGCCATAGAACCAATGTCTTCTGGAGTTCCAAATCGATTAAGTGGTATCCTATTTCTCATTTTCTCCAAAATAGGATCTGGCGTATGCTTGAGCATATCCGTTTGTATCGCTCCTGGTGCAATGGCATTAACAATAATCCCATACTTTCCAACTTCAGCAGCAAGACTTTTAGTAAAACCCACTAAACCCGCTTTTGCTGCGCAGTAATTTGTTTGTCCAATATTGCCAACAGACGCACTCAACGAAGTGACATTGATGATTTTTCCAGAACCCTTGTCTTTCATATGCTTTAATATAGCTTTTGAACAATAATACGCACTGTTTAAATTGTTATTGAGCACTTCTTGCCAATCCTTAAAATCCATATTGAGCAGCATATGGTCTCTTGTAATACCCGCGTTATTCACAAATATATCTATTCCACCAAAAAACTCAATGGCTTTATCAATCGCACGATTGACTTCATCTTTGTCGCTCACATCAACAGGAAACATAATGGCTTTTCTGCCTATGCTTCTAATCCTATTTAGGGTCTCCTCAGCTTGTTCATGGTTGCTTTTATAAAAGATTGCAACATCCGCACCAGCTTCAGCCATTTTGATCGCAATTCCCTTACCAATTCCTCTGCTACCACCGGTTATAATCGCCACTTTATTATTTAAATCCATTATCAAACCCTTCACCTTTCAAAGAAGTAGCCTTTCTGCCTTCACGAAAAGCCATTATATTTTTTTCATAGCTTTGAGAGGGCACAACACGCTTTATAGCTTCTAGCCAACACGCTTCTTCAACCTCAATGTGTTTTGATAAAGCACCAACAACACAACTATTTGCAAATTTCATGTCCAATTTTTGCAGTTTCAACAAGGCTTTAGTATCCACTATGGTTTTATTGCATGGCAACGCTTCAAAAATCATTTCAATCTCAATATCTTCATTCAAGCCCATCTCTACAGAATTCGGAATGATGGCCTCTTTATCTGTTATAAGTAACCCTTCTGTCTTAAGATAGTCATAACATCTCAATGCTTCATATTTTTCAAAAGCAATGACCATATCTGCAGATTTTGCCTTGATCAAGGGGGACAAGATATTTTTCCCAATTCTAATATGTGATATGACCGAACCACCTCTCTGACCGATTCCTATAATGTCTGTAGATTTTAAATCATACCCCTTCTGCATAAAAACGGTTGATATGATCTCGTTTGCCAATACGATTCCCTGTCCTCCAATACCACAAACTATAATATCTAATTGAGATATCATTTGATTGCCTCCATTTTTTTGTTTTGATTAAAGATGACACACGGATGTCGTGAAATAATAACAGATAAGATCTCCATATTCATTGCATCAAGAATGGTTTTTTCAAGCACCTCGATGTTTTTAGAATCAATAACCCTTACATTTCTGACCCCAATGCCTCTACAAACGGATTCAATTGATGATAGAGCATCGTTTGTTTTGACTGCCACTGTCGGTTGTCCGCCTGTCATTGCAATGGTCATATTATCCTCTATTACCACAGTGGTCGCACTCTCATTGTGTACCATATTGATGAGGTTGTTGATTCCTGTATGCCAAAACTCACCATCACCCATAATGGCCAACATTTTTTTACTTTTAGAATGAGCTGGATTGGCTTTATTATAGCCATGCGCAATTCCAAAAGACGAACCCATGCACTTCACAACATCTATTATTCCAACATGCGGAAGTGCACCTAACCCTCCACAGCCAATACCTGAAGCCGTATAAATGTCATGCTTTTTTATAATTTCATTTACAGCATGATGTGGGCATCCCTTACAATTCGTCGGCAGTCTAATGGGAACATCCCTTTTTTTAACCAATGCCGTCTTCTTTAAAAATTTATTTTCAATAATATCCGGTGTGAAGTAGAGCATCTCTGGAAATCTTGGAAATAAATCTTCACCAATGATCTTTAAGCCCATACTCTTTATTTCTTTTTCAATAAGGGGATGTCCATCCTCTAATAGATACACATCTTGGTGCGTCTTTATAAACTGCCTTATGCGTTTTTCAGCCAGTGGATAAACCATACCCAGTTTTAAAAAGGATGCATCTGGAAAAATCTCTTTTGCATAATAATAGGCAATACCTGTTGCGATGATCCCCATATTCGTCTTGCCCTTTTCGATTTTATTAAGCGCGGTTTCATCTGCATAGAGCTTAAGCTTTTGCCATTCATCGTTAAAATCATGCCAATAATCTTTTAATTTGTCTAAGGCACAATCATCAAACCCAAATTTTACAATATTGCCAATTGTTTTTTGGTAGCTCTTGTGACTTAATTTTCTGAAAGGTTTTTCAGCAATAAAAGCCTCAAAAGATACAACCGTTTTAGATTTGCACAAAATTGAATTTAGCCTGAAAATAACGGGCGTCATGTAGGCTTCGCTCATTTGAAAAGCGACTGCAACAAAATCCTTTGCTTCTTGGCTGTTAGAGGGTTCAACAACTGGCACACTCGACATGATGCCATAGCTTCTACAATCTTGATAATCATCACCTGCTATTCTACCGATATCATCCGCTACCACGATGACAATTCCACCATTTATCGGCGTACCCGCCAACTGTGTAAAAGCATCCGCAGCAACATTGAGACCCAAAGTCTTCATCACCACAAGTGATCTGTAACCCGCGAGTGAAGTGCCTATTGCAACTTCTAGAGCAACTTTTTCATTTGTGGACCACTCGCACTTTACGGATTTTGCTTGTTGAAGAACCGTTACAATTTCTGTACAAGGTGTTCCAGGATACCCACTTACAAAAGCGACCCCACTTTCTATAGACCCTTGTGCAACAGCTTCATTACTCGTCATCAATTTTTTCATTTTTTTCTCCACTTATTATCCATTAAAGCATCTCATCATAATACTTATTGTGTTATATATTCAATTTTATGGGTTGTACGGGTTGAAAAAATCCACACTTAATAAGGCCAATATTATCGTATGGATTGTATTTTACAACTTAATCAGAATCAGAATCATGATTTTTTTTAGACAGCAATTTTTTGTAAATCAATAATTTGAGTGGAATTGCTATAATGAGCAACGCTATAATAATAAGCCACCACTTTAATGCCATTATCAGATCACCTCCTTTTAGCTTATTTTTCTATTCATCAAAATGCTTACGTCAGACCGCGGATGATTCTCTTTTTAATCAACATGAATAAAATGAACGTCATGCCTAGAATCCAACTCAGATTTATAATGATTTGATGCCAAGTTGCCGTGTTAGAAACAATATCTCTAAAGCCAACAAAAATCCAGTAAGTCGGCAGTATATATAAGAAAAATTGACTGGATTCGGGAATCACCATGGCACCCACGATAGATGCCGCTGTTGCAAGATAGATCATCTTCATATTCATGACACCTGCAATTTGATTATCACTGATAACACCGATTAGAAAGCCTAAAACGGAGGCGGTTAAAGTCCCCGATAAAACAATGACGAGTATCATCAGTTTATTGACATCATCTATTTTTAAAAGCCACAAAATTATATAAACCTGAGCAACTGGAAGCACAAAGCCAAGCAAGCTCTTACCGATAATAAATTCCATTTTATTCATCATCGTCACATTTAAGGCTTGAATCGTCTTGGATTCTTTCTCCTCAATGATATTGAATCCAATGATGATACCCCCTAATATAATCGCTGTAATCATCAATGCTGCACTTCCAATAATACTTATCGGTGACCGTTTCACACCAATATCTCTAATCTTATAGCTGATACTTGCATCATTTACCCCATTGATCTCTCTAATAATTTTTTGAGGAACAACTTTTGTATCATGAGTTTCATTACCTTCTAGTATAATGAAAAGACTGCCCTCTTTTTCACTCATAACCCCTGCAATATCATCCATCCCATTTACTCGATTGATTATTTCCTCTTTGGATTCAAAGAGGAAAACAGATCCATACTTGTTAAACTCATCTACGATAGACTGATCTAAAGATGCTTCTAATGCAAATTGAAGGGAAGCAGATTCTGTATTGGGAATGATCATCGAAAATCCAAGCGCTAATAATAGAGGCCCTATCATCATATATAACAAAATGTATTCTCTCACACTACTTTTGAAGTCTCTTCTAAAAATGGATATAATTCTATTCATATAGCACCGCCTAGCTTCTTTCTAGATTTCTTTTAAATGCGAGTATTGATAAAAAATACAACACAATCAAAATGAGGATAAACATAACAACCGTCTTAATTATAATCGTGTCATTCCCCGTTGGAAATACCGCTTCTTTTACCGAAAAGAGGAGATAATAAGTCGGCAGTAACTTAATATAAAGCGGGGCATAACTTGGCAAAAGATATGATGTCAAAGGCAATCCCAACAACAGATTGACAATTAGAATCCAAATCATAGACTCTGAAATCGTCTTAAAGAAACTTGCCATAATTAATCCAAGAGTAGCCGAAAATACACTCCCTAATAGGATTAAGACCCCAAGCCATAAGTAGTTCATGTTAAGACCCATTACCAATCCAGCGGTTAAAAAGGACCCCATAATACCTAGAATCGCCATAACTGTTATTTTTGAAATCAGATATTCAGACAATCGCCCAGGAGTGACTGCAAATGATTTTATAGTGCCTTCATCCTTCTCGATGAAAATCAGTGCTGCGATTAAAATAAACCCGAGCATAGTGGATTCCATCACTAGGAAAAGCGGTAATATATTTTTATTCGCAGGAATTTCTTTTTGATCCGCAGCTGAATTAATGATCTCTGTTTTAACGTTTATCTCACCCTTGATTGAATGTGAGATTTCATCTTTCATCGCAAGTATTAAAGTGCTTTGAACTTGCTCATTTTCATAGCCGTGCAGTAAAAACTCAATGTCGACCTCATCCTCTACCCCAGTGATCACAAGACCGATACAATTAATTTCTTTGTTCATATTCGTCTCGATCTCTTTCACAGAAGACATCTGCAAAACATTGTTGTGGTCCTTTTTCATGGTTTCAAGTGTGGTGTTAAGTGCACTCTCATAGGCACCAGTATATGATATGTAATAATAAACTGGAGGTTTAATCGTTAAGTCCTCCGCTATTACAAAGTTTATTAAAACCACAAATACGAGGGACAATACTATAACGATATGAAAACAATAATTTCTAAAAGCATAAAGGATATCTTTCATTAAAAGTCCAAAATATCTAGTCCTCATTTAAATCAACCCCCTACCGACAACGCTGATAAAGATTTCTTCTAACGATGCCTCTTGAGAGTGCATGGTGACAATACGCCCTGTTTCTACTAATTTTTGAAGTTGCGACTGTCCCTGTTTATCCACTAAAGAAATGAATTCTGTTCTTAGCTTTTCTTGATCCATAAACTCAACTTTGACAGAACGCTCTCCATATCTGAGTTTCAATTTTTGTGGCGTGTCAATCAAAATAATTTTACCGTCGTTTACAAACGCCACTCTGTCACAGAGTTCATCTGCAATGTTCATATTATGAGTTGTTAAAAATATGGTCGTTCCCTGATCTTTTTTTCGTTTAATGATGGCTTTAATCCGACTTGCTGTTTCTGGATCAAGTCCTGAGGTGGGTTCATCCAAAAACCATATTTTAGGATTGTTGATCATTGATCTTGCGAAAACCAAGCGTTGTAGCATCCCCTTTGAATACTGAGAAGCCTTTTTGTTCATATCCTTGCCTAAGCCGACTTCTTTTAAGAGCTCTTCTGGTTTTTCAGTCGCTACATTAAACATTTTACTATAAAATTTTAGATTTTCCAATCCTGTAAGATTTTTATATACATTGGGGGATTCAAACGAAACCCCTATCATATTAAAGAAATCATCACTTAATTTTTTGACACTCATGCCATCTATACTCACTTCACCTCTTTGAAGTTCTAACAAACCAAATAAAATGCTTTGTGTAGTTGATTTTCCAGCACCACTTGGCCCTAAAAATCCAAAGATCTCACCCTTTTCAACCTGAAAAGTCATATCTTGAACCGCATAATGTTCATCCTTTGAATAAGAATGGTATAAACCTTTTACATTTAACATTAAAAATCACTCCTTTTTATTCGAATTCCATTTTCTATGAACGCTAACAACGCTTCAATTAATGTCATCACATCTAAGTCTTCTTTACATTGTGTCAAATAATACTCGTTTAAAGAAATACTAAATGTCGTAATCAAATGTGCAATTAGCCTTACGTCAATATTAGGATTGACATCACCCTCTTCAATACCTTTTTTTAATAAATTCTCAATAAAAACATTACTCATATCAATACTTTCGCCTAAAACTTCCGCTTTAAATTTACTGTCACCATCATTGAGAATATCATTTCCCATTTTTGATAAATCAGGATGCTCTTTCGCAAAATTTACGCCTACTAAATACAGACCCCTTAGAATTTGGAAAAAATCTTGATGCTTTGCTTCAATCATTTGTGACGTGAGATACTTGAGTTTTAGTGTTGCTGAAACAGCTAGCACATACTTGTATAAATCTTTTTTGTTTTCAAAATATTGATAAAAGCTGCCCTTTGCAATGCCAACGTCCGCAATTATACGATTGATACTGGCATCTCTAAAGGTATAAGCCACAAACTCTTTAATAGCTGCCTCTATGATTCTTTGCTTTTTTTCTTCTGCAAGATTTAGAAATGTAGACTTTGGCATTTTAGTCTCCTAATTGACATTTTTAAAATGTGACCTCGGGGTCACTTTTAGGATATTATTTTATCTGCCTTTTGTCAACACCTTTTTTATGCGTAGGTCAAAAGAAAATTTTCAAAAAAAATACCGCCTATGATAAACTTTTGGCGGTATTGCTCTCGGTATTGTTCGCGGTATTGTTCGCGTTCTTGTGTCTTTAACTTGATCAAAAAATTTCTAAACGTCCTCTTTTAGACATTTAGTCATCAATTCTTTGATGATGTATGGAATGCGCTCATAGACGTCTTTTGTATGAACGCGTTCCGTCGTCTTGTGCAAATCTTTGCCCCAAGGGCCAATATTAACGACTGGCATATTCAGTGTAGACAGTTCTTTAAAGGGAATTCTATAAATGGTATCCCATCCAGGACTATTGGCTTTAATCAAGGCAATATCTTCATCATTTCCACACCAAGTTGCGTATGACAAATCTGAGATGCCCATAAAATAACTTTGCGATTCAAAGACGAGGTCATATTTTTCAGCCGCAATTTTATTGATCGTTTCTTCAAGCGAAAATGACAATTTTTTAGAGATTTTCATATTGTTGACATGCGGGTAGTAAGGTCCTGATAACGCCACGATGATAGCGGGACCTTCTAGATCAATTGCATCTTGTACAAACTCCACCAAGCGGGTTGTCGCCTCTGGCAAAGTGATTGTATTTTCAACGAGAAGTGCGTTGAGCTCCTCTTGAAACTCCTCATAACGCGCTTCAAATGATTGACCGATTTCCGTCATTGCCATCTGATATATTTGCTCAAAAGTATAAACCTTAGGGATAAAAGAAATCTTTTCGGGAATGTCACCGGTTAGATTACAATAATTTTCATAAGCGTCTGCAAAATAAATCAAGGTATCTCTCAGGGACCTATTGGCGAGAGATACCAGTTTGTCCATAATGTGCTTTGGCGATCTCGTAAACGTCAACCAATTGAAATAACCTGTGGCAGCTTCTGGAATCGAAGCATCATAGGCTTTTTTTCGATCTTTTAGATTGACCCATACTGGAGGTGGTGTGGCCTCTTCTCCCAATACATCACATAAATCAATATTGAGTTCTGTTTTTCTTTGTAAATCCGAAAGTACCAACGAAGGGTTAAACCCGTTAAACGGTTCGCCTATATGGCTCTTTACCCCTTTGACAAAAAGTACAGGCATGATTTTACCCACAGAACCTTCATAAAAAATGGCTTTGCCTTTTGTTTGATTAAAGTATGGTTCGCTGTTAATCGTCAAAAGATAATTGAGTTTATATTGATCACGTAATGTGGTCATTAGTGTAACCGCACCGAGCATCCCTCGGGATAAGGTTTCTTCATCTGGAACACTCAACAGCAGAATGTTACCTTCAAAATCTTCCAATTCCGAAAAATATGCGCTTAGAACCAATTGGATCGCAGCACCTGATTTCATATCGGCGACACCTCTACCAAAAGTCCAATTGCCAGACTCAAGATCTATTTTTGCTTGAGCAGGTATTTTCTTATTTGAAAGCGCCTCAATCAGTTCATCAGGCCTCAAGGCAACTGATTTGAGTTTGCCATATTCTTCAATATCTACAGCATCATGATGATGCATCAAAACGATTGTTTTATCACCCCTGCCCTTGACCAGAGACCATATGACACTGCGCTGATAAGGATCATTTTCAATTGGGTAAGCCCCACAGTACTCTGGGTGTTCACTGAAATAGGCCTGTTCTTTAATCCAGTATAAGATTTGCTCCTCTATATAAGTTTCTCTATGTGTATTGGTATCACTTTGAGTGGCAACCAATCTTAAAAATAACGATTTGATACTTTCACTAAACATATAATCTCCCTCTTTTCCTCTCATTTATATGGATAAATCCTCTTTGTAACTCAATGTTCTTTTATAGAAATCGATGATGTCTGTGAGCATATCATCTGTTATCGTATGTCCAAGGATTTATAGAGACGTTTGACCTCAGTCTCAACTCAATTTAATCGCCATATCTTATGCCCTCTTATGCGCTTCTGCCAAAATATCTTCTAACGTTTGATCGGTATATTTCATATGGTTTTCCAAATACTTTTTCCAAATACTGCTCTTCACTTAAAATTTGTAAATGCAACATAAACATCGCCCCTATTGAAAAAACCAATAAAACCCAATTAAAAAATAATAACAATAACCCAAAATACATTAAGTCAAATCCTAAAAAAGCAGGATTTCTGCTCATTGAATAGATGCCATCTGTGATCATTTTTGTTTCATCTTTTTCAGGTATTCCAGCCCGCCAACTATCTCTCATAGTCCAAACTGATATTGTAAATACAAGATCACCTATTAATCCAATCACCAGCCCCATATAGCGCATCTTTTCTGACAATATTGAAAATTCACCCAAAATAGAAATAAACTGCACGAGTACAATGCTATATGTTGCCGTTTTCATGATGGCTTCTTTAACAAATATGGATTTCTCTTTATTGCCTTTTGCAATCTGATCCGTTTGAATCCCTTTCCTTTTTTGCACCACCATTTTTGTAATATAGACCAAGTAGAAAAGTAGTATTATCATTACTGCTGCAATTTTAAAGATCATAATGCCTCCATCGTAAATATAACCGGTCACCTATCCGAACGTATGATACTAAGTTCCCTTTGAATCACGTCAGGTGAATGCTTTGAACTGATCTCATACTTCATCCGCCTAGGTTCTCTCTTAAAAACCAAATAAGTTGGAAAAGCGATTTGAGTATTCTGCTTGATTGAAGTGATCTGGTATTTTAGAACATCAAATTCACCTTCTTGAGAATACTCATAACAAAAATACATTTCCATTTTTTGTTGATAAATTTCTTGAATGCTTTTTGACTTCTGCTTTCTTCCCAGATCTTGATCTCCATAAAACGCTAACTTTGATTTTATCGCATCTTCAGGATACTCACTATAAAGCTCAATACCGTTCACTTGATGTGGTTTATAAAACAGTTCAAGTGAAGGATTCATAATTTCTAATATGCCTTCACCAGGTACGGGTAAATTTTCTTTCTTGCAAAGGTAACCCTTATCAAAATAGAGTTTCACATCAATGTCTTCATCATAATCATTGCCCTCATTAACAAGCACGCCCTGCAAGTAAAAAAGGGCATCTATTTCACTTAGATAAGCATAGGATTGCTTATAGACCACTATATTCGCATACAATTCCATGATCAAAAGATACTTTTTTTTTTCATGTGCGTTACCGATCAACTGCGATGATGCTATATTGCCGTATTGCACGCCTCTGAGCGGATTAAGCCGTTCCATCAGATTGCCTACATTAAAAAATTCTGCAACTTCAATTTTTTTATCTATGGTTTCCAGATGTTTAATGATGAGCTCTTGAATTTTGGCATTAATCTGTACGGGCTCAGTCATAAGGGCTTTCACGATATTGGCACCTGGAAAATTCCTGATTGTATGAGTCCTTTTATTGAGGATTTCATTTTCGATCAGGTCATCTTTAGAACCGCCTTCTGATTTTGATGGGTCACTTGCTTCAATCTCTTTTAGATTGGAATCCGTCAAAAGTAAATTTAGTGTATTTATTTTATCAAGTAGGTCAAATGTTTTCTGTTTGTAGTTCGACACAAATTTAGATTGAACAAATCTATGCCTAAAGATTTTAGGCGTTTCAATGATTTGATCCTCTATTACACCTACAATTCTAAGAGCGCTCATTTTGGGTTCAGAAGCAATCTGAAGGGTATTTAATTGTGCCACAAAATAAAGCGTTAATTGATTCGACACTAGCCTTTTGAAGGTATCTAAAGTATTATATGTCCAGCAATTGCTCATTTTAATGTATTTGGATTTAAATTTCAAGACTTGTCTATAGGGATCAGAATCTGTTTGGAGCGGACTCACTTGACGTTCACTAAAGTATAAAAAGAACTGCTCTGGATGTGCCATATGCGCTTCTATTTCTGCCTTTACGTGGTCAATACGATCCTCAACGCTTGTTCCAAACTGTGTCCAGAATACAGCTATAACCGCATCAAATTCTGCGAAAGTCTGATTCGGATGTTCAAATGCCCAATACTGTATCTTAATATCAGCATTGTTGATCATGCCATACATCTGATTGAGCATTTCAACGGTTTCTTGAATCAGGTTCCTCTCATCCATGACATCTGCCGGAGTCACGATTAATAACTTAAATTGTGTTATTTGTTTAGGCATTGTAACTCCTTTCAACTTTATCACATTATAGACTCAACTCTATTGTAAACTATCTATTATTGTTCGTATAGGATTGTCCTCTTTTTTTAGTGAAATTTTAATCTAAGGGCTAGGATCATCCTCTTCGACTGCTCTAGCTAGACAAAAGCTAATGACCCTAAAATCATATTTGAGCCCTCTTCGATGTCTCAAACCGATTTTCGCTGACACCTTTCAGCGGTTAAACATTCCGCTTCAAGTCTTTCGGCTCAAATCTTATGATCTATTTAATCAAAACTACCCGCTTAGCGGGTAGTTTGCTCAGCCCTATAAGGGCATGTTACTCGCGTGAGCCTTAAGGCTCTTTGAATCGGTTCGCCAACTGCTTACCTTTACTGGCTGCTGCTAAAGCAGCTTTTTATTTCTTTTTGCCCTCTTCGACTTGCTTACCCGTAAACGGGTCAATATATTCTTGAATACTTATTTGATCATTTGCGATATCTTCTTGTAGTTGATTTTTTACATATTCTCTTATCGCTTTTTCATTTCGTCCAACAGTATCTACATAGTAGCCTCGACACCAAAAGTGGCGATTTCCATACTTATATTTCAAGTTTGCATGACGATCAAATATCATCAAAGAACTTTTTCCTTTTAAATATCCCATCACACTTGAAATGCTATACTTCGGTGGAATTGCTAGCACCATATGAACATGATCTGGACACGCTGTTGCTTCCAATATTTCTACACCTTTTTGGTCACATAACTTTCTTAAAATTTTCCCTATATCACCTTTGATGTTTCCATAGATTACTTGTCTTCTATACTTTGGTGCAAACACCACGTGATATTTACAATTCCATTGAGTATGTGCTAAACTGTTCTTATCCATTTCGGATCCTCCTTCTGAGCTAATAGGGTTGGCGAACCATTATTATTTTATCAGAAGGAGGTGCTATTTTGACTCAAAGCTAAAGCTCTTTAGAACCACCGGTAGAACCGGTGGTTTTCTTTTTACAATCAAAAAATACCCCTTTCAAAAGGGGCATTTCTAGGGTACACTATTGGTCTTGCGCTTCTAAGCTACTTCATACGCTCTCTTGCAGCTACCATCTCTTCCACTGTGGTTTTGCCTATACTCAGCGCGTCAAGAGGCATTTCATGAATCACCACAGTATGTGATTGTTCCGATGCTCCTGTTACTGCCATAGAGGCATCCACTAATTTTTCAATGAGTTCTTTCTTTTTTTCTTTTGTCATAGGGCCTACAGTAATGTTTATAAACGGCATAATTACGCTCCTTTATGTTTAATCAAATTATTGGGTTGATTCAATATTAACACCGATTAAGCCATAAAAATTGTACACTTACGACATTACTCAAAATCCATGTGTGACTTCAATGCCGTTTTATTTTGGCGGGCTTGCTTGGGTGTATCACGGGTGAACTTTTTAAAGGTTTTTGAAAAATGAGCTTGATCATAATAATTTGACTCATAAGCAATATCTGTCAAATTTATGTTTCCGTCGTATAAGACCGCTCTTGAGGCCTCTTCAAATTTTCTGATTTTATAAAAAGTACGTATATTGATGCCTATATATTTGTTAACCATGCGTTCAAGCGTTCTGATGGTTATATGGTGCCGTTTTGCAATTGCTTCAACGTCTTCTCCACCTGAATTACAAAGATCCATGAGCAATTGTACTGTCCCCTGATATTCAGTATAATCCTCTTCTAAGCATCTGAGCAAAACGCCTTCAATCTCGACTATTTTGGATTCTATTTTGCCGTTGTCTTGTACCGACTTTATGGACCTCATTACATTCACGAGTTCATTTGCAAGCAGCGCATTTTCAAGATGCAAATCAACGGATTTGTTCTGAAACTGAGAAAGTGCCTTTTTAATAAAAGGATAGAACCCCCAAGGTTTAAAAGTGATGCCGATACATTCTACATAACCGTGCCTTACAACTTCAATGGCTGTATCTCTCATGCCATGGAAAAATAAAGGTGACTTATCCACTACGTGAGTTCCATAAACATGTTCATATTGCCCTGTAATGGGCATGATTAAATCAATATGATCCATGGGCAAAATCTTATACGCTTTTTCAGCCTCTAATGCTCCAGCCGTGGTCCAATAGTGACTTATGTAGTTTTCAAGTTTTGGGTCTACACGGTTATAGAATTTCATATCTATGGACATGATGTTTGATTTCCTTTCAGCACTATTTGGCTTTAGCTTTATAGCGCTCCGCTTGATCAAAGAAGGTAATATCCGCATAACCCGCATATATAAATCCAGAATGCAAAGTATCTTTTGGGATGTAATAAATATCGCCTTTCTCATAAGTGTTTTTTTCACCATTAATAGTCATGTCAATCCTACCGCCGAGAACAAAGCCCACTTGGCTATCATGCTTATGTTCAGGTAGCTTGACATCATTTTCAAATTCCATAAAGATGATCTGATGATTTTCACTTTGAGATAAATAGGCGGTGAGCCCTTCAAAGGGGATATCCGCTTTTGGCAAATTCTGAATGGGCAATGGGAATAGTTTCTTTTTCATAAAACAACCTCTCCTCTTATTACAACACGCCCACCATCTGGGCATCTTGCTTCGAATTTCTGTGCTTTGGTATTGCCATAATCTAAAGTGCCATTATTCGCTAAGACATATACATCGGGATAAATCAAATGCCATAGTTCCTGACAAAGTGGTGGACAGAGATCTTCCACTATAAAAACATCCCCCTGTTTGTGATAATGACTCCTACATTTGCTTTCAATAATTTCCAGTCTTACTTTCACTCTTATGGCCCTCCGAGATATTGATTATTTTTTCCTGAGCATACGCGATAAACAAGGGTTGAACGGCTTCTTTTTCCACGGTCTGATATAAAATCATTGCTCTATCTGATTCGTTTTTGAGTAAAAGTAAATCTGCCTGTATTAAAGCGTTTTCATCCTTATCATGTTTATAAAATGCATGATCAGGCACACGTTGCCGCACATTGGATGATGCCTTTGCTGCTTTTATTCGAGAATCCTCTTGAATATCATTTCCGCTAACGCATATCGCTTTTTGGATGAGCTGCGCCAGTGGCAAACTTTTTCGCTTTAAGGTTTCGTTGAATTCAAGCACTTTATAAAAGCGTTCCATAAACGCCTCTCTTTTCTCAGTTGCCTCAAATCCACTATAATAGATGCAATCCATCATTGCAAAATCGATCATGCACTGCAGATTCCCAGTTTTATCAGATGATTTACCCTTATAATGATTCTCCAACTCAAGAACCTTCTTCATGGCCAATTCTATTTCATTATTATATAAATAGGAATATATTTGAATAATACCATCGTAGCTCAAGTCGGCTTTAATCCATTTTTGCCTCAACAATTTATGATTGGCTGAATAAAGCAGTTTAAGTTTTAAAGGCACCAAGTATTTTACATTGTAAACAACCAAAGCAATAATCAAAATCAACAAGGATATCAACATCACCAGTATACTCCGCGTCAACATCAAGATGATCAACGCATAAACAGCACCTATCACCATCATTAAAATAATATAATCCACATTTTTATGGCCTTCTTTGCGATAAGTGTAATAGAGATTTACAAAACTGATCATATACAAAATAAGCGAAATGCCAAGCTTATGTATATCTGAAGTTGCCACCATATATATAGAAAGCATCGTCGTTGCTGTTATGATCCCAAATGAGGAGATCAAGTTCTTTTTGATAAATCGCCAGCCATTTTTAAGGCCATCTATGGCGATACAAGTTGAAGTAACCATAACCGAAGTCAATAATAGGGCTAAATCATATGCCTCCGTTAAAATCAGCTCTCTGAGCACCAACCCGCATATTGCTACAAAACCTAATAAACAAATCGCTATCAATCTAATGACGATTTTTCCTGCTTTTTTCAAAATTATGCCTCCATGCATCATTTATTGTTACGCTCTACGTTTAGCTTTAACCCTGTTTATTTTAAAAAATACTCAAGTGCTTCATAACTTATAACCGATCTTAACAATTGAATGCGCTTAATTTCGTCATCATCAAACCCCGCAATGCCATTTTGAAGCAAAAACGCATCATACCCTCTTTCGATAGCACCATTATAGGTAAAAAGTACACAATGTTCTGCTGCAAATCCACTTATAACTGTACAATCAACACCCGCATTCTTTAAAAGGGTATCCAGCTCTGTTTTCCAAAAGGCATTACTATACGATTTATGTACAAAAAAATCGGTGTCAGATACGACCAATTCTGCCACACATTTAAAACCCTCTGTCTCTGCTCCACCCGCTTCAACATCCTGTATGATGATGACAGGCAGATTTTTCTGACGAAAAAATTGACTGATTTCATTGATATATTCTACTGCTTTTTCAAACGTCGCCTTACAAGGTGTAGATTCTTTAACATTATTTTGCATATCTACTATTAAAAACGCTACTTTTGACATCACTTTTGCCTCCTATCACGATTAACAACTAACTCTATTTGGATTTTAATGTGCTTATAAAGCATTTACTTAAAACCACTGTTACAATGAACATTACGATAAATAAAATCAAAAATACAATCGGCATGTTTTCACTTATATATGTTGTGACTGCACCACTACCGATCATGCCTGTAGTAAATGAATCACCCAAATGACCAGTGAAATTGAGTCTATAGACAAAATACCCAAATTGAAGCGTTAGATATCCACTAATTGCAATACCGATTATATAAGGGAGCGTCTCAAAAATACTGTTTTTTCTCATTTTAGACCTTCTTTCTGTCTCAAAGCGTATACTCAGTCCGCTTCGCTACCCCTACCTTCGTAACACTTGCACAATCCTATCGGATTGCATTCCTTGTCCATTGATTCTACATAATCTGAAGCTTCTTTCAATCCACAATTTGTAATACTTCTACACCGCTTTATCGCTTTAATTTTATTACCTTCTGATATCAAGTTTAAGAACGCTTCATCTTTTTTTACTAATGTTAAGTCTATAACCTTCTTCTTATTACTAACGCCCAATGTCAAAAATACAAATCCAAATGTTATAAAAGAAAACCCAAAAACGAATTGACTATTCAATATTTCGAAAATTCCCGCCAAAAAAAAGCAAGCCGATGCAACAAAAAACATTTTTGATTCTTTCTTAACCATAATACACCCTTTCCCTTTTCTATTTCTATTTCTTAGCAAAGGTCATTAAGTATGTCCGTGGGTTCACGTCATAAGGCTCAATTACCTTATTGGATGATCCTTGCAATATTGGTAACTAAGACTTAATGCGATACTTCTTTACTATGCCTTGATCTGGCCACTCTATGTCCCCTACATAATGCATTCCAATTCTAATTAATACTTTATCAGATGCAACATTTTCATAATTAACGGCAGCTACTATTTCATCAAGATTCAATTCAGTTAATCCAAATTCTAAAACCGCTTTTGCAGCTTCAATGGCATAACCATTCCCCCCAATATTGCTTTGCATACCCATACAATATTTCTAATCCCTCGAGAACTGTACAATATTGAAACCCACAATATCCAATGTATTGATTTGATTCTTGTGACATACTCCCACCACTTGAAGAAGTGGGGGCTTCTTGTTCGAGTAGCCTAACGGCTACAGCATAAGCAAGCTATCCCCGTGCGCCCCACGGTTCTATGAGTTCGTTTACCCTAATAATAAGCGTATACCTTCCGTTTTGATATTTATACTTGCATTGTAATCCCTATCCATTGTCATGCCACAATCTTCGCAATGATATGTCCGCTCTGAAAGCAATAATGTTTTCTTGACTATCCCGCAAGCACTACACTTTTTAGAACTTGGAAACCATTTGTCAATTTTGACGAGGTGTTTTCCTTGTTCCATCAACTTGTAATTAAGCATAGACACGAACATCCCAAACCCATTATCCATAACACTTTTACCAAAATTCAACGCTTGTGACATCACCTTCATGTCCAAATCTTCAATACACACTGCATCAACAGCATYGGYKATCTGCTTTGACTGCTTGTGTAAAAAATCCTTACGTTGGTTGGTCACTTTCTCATGAATTTTTGCTACTTTTATSCTTTGCTTGTTACGATTTTTACTTCCTTTTTGACACAAGGATAGCTTTCTTTGTTCACGCTTAAGCTTGTCGAGTGATTTTCTATAATATCTAGGGTACTCTGCTGATATGCCATCAGATGACACAAAAAGCTCTTTCACGGAAAAATCTAACCCTAACAATGTTTTAGGTTGAACGGCTTTTATCTCTTGTTCATATTCAAACAAAACACTGGCAAAATATTTTCCAGTTGGAGTCTTGCTCACAGTTACAGATTTAAGTTTATAATCTTTATTTGTACATTAGCAAGAGCAAGACTATCTACTTCCTTAAGCCATTCATATTCCTTTTTGTATTGTGCTGGAGTATTGTTTAGCTTTTGCTTCATTTTCTCGTAATGCTCAATTTTATCACTCAGCATCTTGTTGTATATGAAGCGTACACAGCCGAACGTCTTAGCTATTAGCACTTCCTGTTCTGAATTTGGATATATTCTGAATTTGAACGCTTTATTCAATGCTTTTCACCTTGACTTTCTATATATTTCTTAATGACTTCAATGGGTGCACCACCAGTTGTAAGTAAACAATTACTTCTTGACCCAAAATATTCCTTCAAGAGCTTCTTGAGAATTGATTGAAATTCCTTTTTGAGTAGCCTTGAACTTGCACTCTTATAAGCGTTAATTAACTTTGATAATTCACTATTTGGGTGCGCTTTGAACAATATATGGATATGATCACTGTCATGATTCCACTCTAACAATGTTATATTGTAGTTTTTTGCAATGTACTCGAATATTTCTTTAGCGCTTTCAGATGTCGCATCATCAAATACATTCCGTCTATATTTAATTACTAACACAAGATGATA
This sequence comes from Fusibacter sp. 3D3, assembly GCF_001748365.1. Taxonomy (GTDB): domain Bacteria; phylum Bacillota; class Clostridia; order Peptostreptococcales; family Acidaminobacteraceae; genus Fusibacter_A. The sequence continues at coordinate 51,108 of NZ_BDHH01000021.1, forward strand.
ACACATCAAGAACACCGAATGATTGCTATTGTCCAGTTTCATTTATATCCAAACCCTTTTATACACTACTACTGATTATATTATAGCCTATTTCAAAGGCAAAAACCACCGATTTATCTCCCACCTACACTCTCACTGCGTGAGCAAGGAAGGCTAAGAGGAAGGAGACTTCTCGGCTTTTAGGTTAAAAAACAAAACTAATTTGTAAAACCAACAATTAAGTTGATGAATGTAATTAAAATCAATATTGGTGCAACCCATTTAGTTAAGAAGTCAAAAATACCTACCCATGAATGTGCTAACTCACCACTATTTGTAATTTCATCATCTACATCTTTCTTACTCATAATCCAGCCCACAAAGATTGAAATGAAGAATCCGCCAATTGGTAACAATAAATCTGACAATTCAATCATCCAGTCAAAGAATCCAAACCATGTTACTGCCCCTGCTTTAAGCAATGGTAACGTAAAATTAATCGTCCCGTTAGTTAAGGATTCAAATGCGCCGAGTGCTGTGATTGCCACAGTCGCAATGATAGTCGCTTTTTTACGATCCCAGCCTTTGTCCTCTACGAAGTATGCAACAACAACTTCAAGAATAGAAATTGAAGACGTTAAAGCTGCAACTGCAAGCAAAACAAAGAACATAATTGCAAAGATATAACCGCCTGGCATTTGATTAAATACATTTGGTAATGTAATAAATACAAGACCCGGACCTGAACCTGGCTCAATACCAAAAGCAAACACTGCTGGGAAAATCGCAAGACCTGCTAACAAAGCAATCGCTGTATCTGCAATGGTTACTTGTAGTGCCGTTACACCTAAGTTCTCTTTTTTACCAATGTAGGAACCATATGTGATCATGGTACCCATACCTAATGAAAGCGAGAAAAAAGCATGTCCTAGCGCAGACATAATCCCTGCAGCGGTAAGTTTACCGAAATCAGGTTGGAATAAAAATGCAATCCCTTCCCCAGCACCTTGTAACGTAACTGCTCTAATGTCAAGGATTATGATGATCAGTAATAATAAAGGCATCAAAATTTTAGAATACTTTTCAATACCGTTCTTTACACCACCAAGAATAACGCCTGCTGTTAAAGCCATAAAAATAACTTGAAACAAAACAGGTTTCCAAGGACTCGATACCAATGCGCCAAACATACCACCTAGTGCCTCTGGATTTTGCCCTGCAAAAGAATTCGTAATTGCAGAGAATACATAACTCAAAGTCCATCCAGCAACAACACCATAGTATGAAAGAATGACAAATGCGGTTATAAAGCCTAACCATCCAGTCAAAAACCAAGGTGTGTTCGGTTTCAATTTCTTAAATGACGAAATTGCATTCGCTTGAGCTCTACGTCCAATTGTGAACTCTTGAAGCATAACCGGTAAACCAATAAGTGCAATACAAAGTAAATAAACGAGAATAAATGCAGCGCCACCATACTTACCTGTAATATACGGAAATTTCCATATATTTCCTAACCCTATCGCTGATCCAGCTGCAGCAGCGATGATGCCCATCTTAGATGAAAAGCCATCTCTTTGTTGAAGATTTTTGTTTTCCATAAATCCCCCTCCTGATATATTGTTGATCGACGTTTAAAGGCGCTATCCTCTATCAAAACCACAATATCCTCCAATACTTCTTTCCCCAACATCTAAATATTGTGTGTTTATCAAAAGCATAGTTTACTTCAAATGTTAATAAAGTGTAACAGAAATTTGAACTTTATTCAATATAAAAAATAAATTTTATGATGCAAAAGTAAACTTCTTTACATTTTATTAACATATTCAAATTTTATCACAATCCTTAAAAACAATCAACAAGTTGTCAGAGTATTCGGATATATTCGCAATTATTCACTTTTCTTCAAAATAATTTACTTTCTATTATTTTCTCTGCAATCTTAATACCGTCAACACATGAACTTGTGATGCCACCAGCATAACCAGAACCTTCTCCACAAGGATATAAACCTTTGACATTGAATGACTCCAAAGATGCATTATTTCTCAAAATTCTGACGGGAGAAGAACTTCTTGATTCAACTGCAGTTAAAACAGCTCTTGGATCATTAAACCCCTTAATTTTATTACCAAAGTTCACAATACCTTCTTTTAAAGCTTCCAAAATGTAGTCTGGAAATATTTCACTAAAATCACTCATTTGCGTTTCTGGTTTATAAGTGGCCTGCATTGCATCAAACGCTTCATCATAAGAAACGTTTAACGCACTATAATAACTTTGATTTTGCTGTATCATTTCATTTTCTTTTAGATTTTCGCCTAAAAAAGCGCCCACCGTGGTAATTGGTGCACTATAATTCATACCGCCACATTTAAAGGCCTTTTCTTCTAAATCTCTCTGCCATTCTATCCCCTTCAAAACGTCTGAATACTGATCCGGATTGACGCCATAATCCAAGGGTTCTATATTGACTAGTATGGCACTATTTGCATTGTATTCTGATCTTGCAAACTCACTCATGCCATTAACCACTAATCGATTTTCCTCAGAAGCTGAACCCACCACTGTCCCACCAGGGCACATGCAGAATGAATACAGGTTTCGACCATTGCGGCTTTTATGGGTTAATTTATAATCCGCTGCACCTAATCGCTTGTTGGTGTGATCTACACCATACTGCGATGCATTAATCAATATTTGAGGGTGCTCAATTCTTACACCAACCGCAAAAGGCTTCGCTTCCATTTTCACATTGAGGTCATGTAAGTGTTTATAAAAGGCCCTTGCACTATGGCCAATTGCAAGCACCACATGCTCTGTCTCTATCGTCTTTTTTATACCGGTCTTCAAGTCTGTGACGCCAACCCCTTTTATATGTTGATCTTCTAAGATGAGCGCCTCAGCGCAACTGCTGAAAAAGATTTCGCCACCTTGTTTTAAGATTTCATTGCGCATATTTTTAACAACAACCTTCAACCGATCCGTCCCTATATGCGGTTTATTTTTATAACGAATTTCTTCAGGAGCACCCGCCTCAATAAGCGCTTCAATTACAAACTCAATGCGAGTGTCCTTAATGCGGGTCGTCAACTTGCCATCCGAAAAGGTACCTGCGCCACCCTCTCCAAACTGGACATTTGAAAAGGGATTGAGAATGCCCTTCTCCCAAAACGCATTTACACTTTGAGTTCTTTCTTCAACGGACTCGCCTTGTTCAATTACAATCGGTTTTAATCCCGCTCTTGAAAGCACCAAAGCAGCGAACATGCCTGCAGGACCAAATCCAATGACGACAGGTCTTGACTTTAAAGATACCTCACTTAAATCGATTTCTTCATATATGGCCTTATAGCCCTTGGGTGCTTTTGCAGCCCCCTTCTCTATCAACTTTTTATCTATGGTTGTTTCTACATCAATTGTATAAGAAAAAATAATTTCTTTTCTTGCATCAATAGATTCTCTGACCATTTTAAAATTTAAGAGTTCATTTGGTTTTAGTCTCAATTTTTGTTCAATTTTTTTGATAATATTGGCATCATCAAAAGTTTCATCTAATCTAAATTTGATTTCATTTACTCTTATCACGCTAACCTCTTCTATTCATTATTTGTATTTTCAATCAACTGGTCTTTCAGATCAACCATCCCAAGTGCCTTTGCGCGTTCTATGATCTCATTATCTGATAGATTCATGTGTATTTGTCGATTATTCTCATAGTTCCCTATAATCCCATAAAATATCAACGAGAGGCCTATGATTAAAAAAAGCCAATATTTAAAAAGTCTATTCAGATTCACAATTAGTCCTATTCGCTCCATATAGCTACCTACTCTTCTATTTCTTTAAGAAGCATATCATAAACGGATATATCCTCAAAACCTCTTCTCCAGCACGCTATACCCTTTAAACCAAGTTTTTTAACCAAGGCGGCCTTTTTGGATAGTGTTACTTCATTTTCTACCCATATTTTGTGAATACTGTTCTCTTCAATATAGGATACATAAAAGAGCCCCTCTTGCTCATTCCATATGGGACTTAACGCTTTTTCGGCTATTAAAGCGTTTTGCGCAACCATACCGATTGCTTTTGATGTCACCTTCACTTTATCCGCTTCTTCATTTGACAAATTCTCTGTCCATACTCTGGTGTAGAAGGGCAGCCCCATAACAACCTTATGACTTGGCACGACTTTTATAATCTTCATCAAACTACTTTCAACCCAATCGTAAGAAGAAACTGGACCACTTATTGGACTTGAAGCCCAATATTCATCATATGTCATAATGACCAAATAATCAACAATTTTCCCAAGAACTCTTCTATCAAAGCATTTGGACCAATTATCACTCCCGTCCATAACCGTGACATCCATCGATAACGTCACGCCAAATTCATTACATTGCCACGCGAGTTCATTTACAAAATGAGATAGTATGTCCTTATCTTTTAAATAGATATTTTCAAAATCTAAATTGATACCATTGATACCATACTCTAAACACAACGTTATCATTTGATCAATAAACTGCTTTCTGCCCGCGTATGAACTTAAAAAATCATGTGTCAAATCTGGATCAAACGCATTTGTTGCCAATATCCATGTTTCTAAATTGTTTACTCTACTCCATTTAAGATAATCTATAGATACTTTTTCTGTTATATCCCCTTGAGCCGTTTTAAGTTCTACCCATGTTGGCGAAACAACATTCACCCCATTCATTTTAGGAATTTGCTCTGTATTTGGATTTTTAGAATACACCGCTTCCCAAACTAGAAAAATAGGGTGCTCAAACGCCTTTTTGTCTGGATAAAAATCATCCGCAGCATATTTGTAAACACTTGCATCAGTTGAATCACTAAACTGATTTAACCCATAGCCAATCGTTCTTCCATTAAAAATAAGCGCAATATCTGCCTCAACTTCATATGAAATGATTTGATGGGTCGTCTCAATACTATCCACAACTGAAAGCTGTTTTAGTATATCTGATATTTTGGGATAAGCTTTAAGCAATTGAGAATTTTTAAGTTTGTCTTCACTTTTTAGTAAATAAGATTTATGATTTACACGTTTCATTTGATATTGGATTGCATCAAGCGTGACAATATGCGTTTGATGATCTTCACTTGATAGGATATGGACACCTATCTGATCAAACCCCTCAAGCGTATTTAAAGCCTCCGCTGCAATATAGATCTGGTCATTCATCACCTTAACGGTCACAAATTCTGTGATTTTTTGAGTGTTTAAGGTCGCTTGACCATTTGAATCCACAACCAAAAGATTGCCATTCCATATCAGAGATAAAATGCCTTTAGAAACATCGTACTGATATGTCGCATCAATCTCTTTTAACCATTCCAAATTAACATAATTGGGCTCAGCAACTAGAAAATCTGACGCGTCTATATAGACTTGATCTATCCCTAAAAAATAAACCGCAGGTTCATTACTTTCAATTTCTATTTTTTGAAAATGTTCACTTAACCAGTATCTAAGTTTAATATTTTTGTCTATATTAAAGGATATGTACGTCATCAATAAGAGTAATATTATAACAATACCTATAACCACATTTATTATTTTTCTCATACTTCACCATCCTTATGCATTTCCCAATTTATCCACAATCCTTTTACATGTTTTGATTTTTACAACTCAAAAATTGTGGATAACTCTGTCCTCTTTTTCGCTTTATTGCTCAATTCACAGATTCTATCCACACAGTCCACATTCTATCCACAATTTTCCACGTTTTTTCACGCTTTATGTCCACGATCCATCCACACCATCTTTAAAGTTTTCCTCTATTTTTCCCAGTTATCAAGAATGTTTTCTAAGTTATCCAGTTGTTATCCACAGGACAATTATAACATAAAAGCCTTATATTTTTTTAAATTGATTGACTTGAAGCTTCATTCTCCATGTTCTGATTAGAAAAAATACGATACTCGTCAGTAAAGCTAATGCTTCAACTTTAAGCATATTTATGCCTATAAGATTGCCTTCTGAAAAATTGTGTCTTAAAAAGGTTAGTGCCAATAGGCTTATAACGGTATATGCAATCAAGTATAAAAGAATGTAAAGGATCATTCTTTTTCTGCTAAAGGCATATTTATGACTGACAAACGAACCGACTCCGCCACCGAATGCCCCTGCTAATAAAATACTAAAACTTCTCGGCGAGACATAAAATAGACTTCCCTCTACATACTGTTCTATTGAAGGATTTAATTTCCCCCAGAAATAAATCATCGGCACAATAATTGAAATTGCTATTCCGATAATAAATATAATTTCCACCATCACATCTATTGGTTTCTTTCTTGGACAGCTTTCGATTAAGGCATCACAAAACGCTTTGTAATTGTCTCCAATAACGATTTCAGATTCTTGTCCACGCTCTTGACTTTCTAAAAGCATTCCTGCAAGGTCCAGTTGTACTTCTTTTAAAACAATTGTGTTTATACCGTTGGCATAGATATAATTCGTCAACTTTCCCAATACACTTTTGTTTTTTTTATTTAATTGTCTTCTGATTCGACTTAACGCTCTCACTTATTTTTCGCCTCCCCTTAGCGCCTCTACGCTGTTTCTCAATTGTTCCCATTCATTTAAAAATAATAGTCTCTCCTTTTGCCCCTTCTCTGTCAATGTATAATATTTTCTCTTTGGACCCAATGGAGAGCCTTTTAATTCAGATAACAGAACACCTTGCTTTTCTAGTCTAATGAGTAGCGGATATATTGTACCTTCTGTAATTCCCGAAAAGCCATAATTTTTTAAAATTTCTAAAATCCCATACCCATAAGTATTTTGATCCTGAATAATCTCAAGTATGCAACCTTCCAAAATGCCTTTTAGCATTTGTGTTTTATCCAAATTAAATTTCACCTCCACACGCTTGTTTTACATAACACCTACTACATTGTAATGCAAGGTAGGGTATACGTCAAGTGTATGAGTATTTAATGATCTGATGATCTTAGACAACTCTCGGCTCTGTTCAGAGAAAAGAGTTGAATACCTTCAAATAAGCATTAAAAGTCTCAAAAACAAGCAAAGGAGCAAGGATTCATTGAATCCCCACCCCAACTATTGACTTTGAACCTAACGCCTTGTATGATCGGACATATATCCCTACTGTATGTTATGCTAAATTTTGAGTTTTAGCAATGACTTTGTTTTTATATCCTTGTTGATAATTGAAAATGACTATATAGCAGATGTGCACACGCAATTATTTGACATAATAAGTTTTAAAACGCCCTTTAGAATCCACATATTGTCAATATTGATTTTTAATCACGATTAATCATTGACTAAATTAAGGCGTTTCGACTCTAATACTTAGATTATAATACTCGTCAACAGAATCTACATAAATAAAAATATTTTTATACTGTTTGTCTATATAACCTAATATATTATAATTTTTTGAACTATTCTCGTTAATAATATGTTTCATGTTAAGAGCATTTTCATTAAATCTACCCAGATTATACTTAAAGTCAAATGCTACATATGGTTCTATGCTTTCAATCTTATATTCTTCACTATCATTTGATGAAACAATTAAATTTTTTATGCTCTTATTAGAATTGTTTCTTATTGTAATAGTGGTTGTATTATCTTCTAAGGCACTAAATGCTATAAAACAAATTGCAACCAATAATATCAAGAAAGGAATAACTTTTAATATTTTTTTTTCTTTCATTAGATTTAATTCACTCCTCAAAAATTAACAAGTTAAAATACACAATAATTTATTCCGATTTGTTTTTGTTAATAACTATATAAATACACAAAACTACTTCTGCTATCATATACTTTTTTTGCTAGTTCAGTAGTAGTTAATGTTCTGTTACCACTATATATGTCTCTACCCTTTTTATTATTATATAAATCCATCATTTTATGATTGTAGAATATAAATCCATCTAATTCTTCAAATGAATTATATGATGGTTTACTAAGTTCTGAACTAGGAATATCTTCATGTGCACTCGCATATGCATCCGCTCTATTTATGCCCCATCCTGGTGATGAAACCGCCCCTATATTCTTTGCCATAAAAGCATTCCATACCGCATGTCTGTACGCGTCTGAGAGATCTCCTATTCTATTGTGACCAAAGTATAGCATAGTGGCATAATTTGCATCATTAACAGCGGTTTGTATATGTGGAACAAGTGTCGGATTTGAGCTGATGTTCCTGTTCCAAGCTTTAGGTGCTATCTCCACTTGTAATTGTCATTTCAGATTCAATGCAAGGCGGAATATATTCTGTCTCCGTTGATATATCCGATCTGAGTAGCGGAACAAAAGTCAGTGAAGAGCCTTGATTGGAAGAGTTGATTGAATCAAGATGATGTGAACGCATTTTTTTAGCCAGTAATAATAGGATGCTTCATTAACTCCATTTTCTTGACACCATGCTTTGATGCTTAGACCGCTAGCATTTTGAGCAGCAATAATGCTAATCCATTTGTCTCTTCGAACATCAGCAGTTGCTTCTTTGATATCTTGGTTCATTCAGAGCCTCCTGATTATAGTTTTTACAGCAGCTTGAAAAACTATAATAAATTTTACAAATTATTGAATTCTTATATAATCAAGAATAACATCTTACCTTGATTTTACATAGGTACGTGCTATTTACCGTTTACAGTAAAAGTACGCCTTCTTATCCAAAATCTTTAAAACAGTAAGGGGCAGGGATTCATAGAATCCTTGCCCCATCACTCACGTTGAGTCAAAAAATCATCATATCAAAAGATTGTCTTTAACAATTATCCCAACAAGAACAAATGTTATTAAAATAACAATACAATAAAATATAGTTAATTTTACTTTTTTATCCTTATACAGATGCCATGTTTCAATTACAAGAAACAGCACAATCATAAGCAAACTTCCAATAAGACTTATCAAAGATATCTCAGAATTGAAAATATGCTCACCAATATAAGTAAATATTAATAAACCTATTGAAATTAAAGGGATAATTATTCTATGCCGCTTTTGTATTCTTCTCAATTTATTCACCTAGCCTTTTTAGGGTAGTAATGGATATTCATAAAAACTTTCTGAACCCATTGCTGATGTATGAGAGCTATCCGTATAGTAAGTAGTATCTAATCTGTAGTAATAAGGATATGGACTTGGAGCTGAAACGGAGTTCTTATACCTCCATACTCTCCAATAAATTTTTCTTGAGTCCCCTTCAGAAACACCATAATTATACCATACCGTTGCTATTGCAAATGCTGCTGCGGCTACAGGAAGACTCATTCCTGCTAGAACAGCAGTTGCAATTACAGATACTGTGTTTACTTCAGCTAGATGTATTGATCTACTCCCGGTATATGTACCATCATATACCCAATCTGAGGCAGCCATTCGCAATGTTTCATCCGGATTAAATAATCCACTTACATTTAAAGTATTCGATAGAAAATTCACCTCTTCTCTGCTTGGCTTTTTATGTGCTTTGCCGTCAAATGTAAAATAATCACTATCAGTTTTAATTATACCAGTATGGCTAATACCCTTCTCAACAGTTTGAAATACCATTTCACCATTTGGTTTTATGAGTAATGAATATTCTACAACTTCGCCTTGAAAAATTATATTTCCAGTCTCTACTCTGCCGTCCTCTGTTAGAGTAATATTTACAGTATCATTTTTAAAATAGCTAGTATCATCAACCGTATTAGGTGTAGCGGTAGCAAATGTTGGTAATCCAATTGAGATTGTCATAACAATTACTAGCATTAAAGAAATTATTTTTTTCATATTTTAGTTCCTCCTTATTATAAAAATATTTTAGTTTATAACTCAAGAATATCTACTAGTTTTAGCTACGCATAAATACCAATAATAGATATCACAAAGTCACTCTTTGGCATTCTTCTATCATTAATCTTTACTCTATATTCTTCATATAAAATCTAACAGCGCTGTATATGTATATCTTATTCCTTTATATAGGCGTTTGTCAAGGGAATTTTACTATTATGCTAAAACATGTAAGTCAAGAAATTGGTTCATTATCGGTTCCTTAAATGAAATTGTAAGTTCCGTTTTTACACCTTAAACAAAAGTTAGTCTTCACCAAGACGGATTTTTAGGCTATATAATGCTTATCCTAATGCTCATTTTAAGCGTTGCTGAATACGTTGTTAGAAGAGAAATGTGCACAGAAGCTGCTACAATTATTGGCCCTGGTAATAAGAAACTTACAAGGCCTTCTCTAATTGCAATTTTTCATATTTTTTTATTCGGTAGAAACTGTATCCATCAGCATTAATGGTAAAATGCATCGTGGATTTATAGAATATATTCTTGAATACTTATTTGATCATTTGCGATATCTTCTTGTAATTGATTTTTTACATATTCTCTTATCGCTTTTTCATTTCGTCCAACAGTATCTACATAGTAGCCTCGACACCAAAAGTGGCGATTTCCATACTTATATTTCAAGTTTGCATGACGATCAAATATCATCAAAGAACTTTTTCCTTTTAAATATCCCATCACACTTGAAATGCTATACTTCGGTGGAATTGCTAGCACCATATGAACATGATCTGGACACGCTGTTGCTTCCAATATTTCTACACCTTTTTGGTCACATAACTTTCTTAAAATTTTCCCTATATCACCTTTGATGTTTCCATAGATTACTTGTCTTCTATACTTTGGTGCAAACACCACGTGATATTTACAATTCCATTGAGTATATGCTAAACTGTTCTTATCCATTTCGGATCCTCCTTCTGAGCTAATATGGTTGGCGAACCATTATTATTTTATCAGAAGGAGGTGCTTTTTTGACTCAAAGCTAAAGCTCTTTAGAACCACCGGTAGAACCGGTGGTTTTCTTTTTACAAAAATAAAAGAGCCACATCATGTGACTCTTTTTGTTTGAATTGTTGTCTCGCCTATCTTTTCGAGAACTGAGGTGCTCTTCTTGCAGCCTTAAGACCATATTTCTTTCTTTCCTTCATTCTTGGATCTCTCGTTAAGAATCCAGCAGGTTTCAAGATTGCTCTGAAATCAGGATCTACTTGTAATAAAGCTCTTGAAAGACCGTGTCTTACCGCACCAGCTTGTCCAGTAAAACCACCACCCTCAACTTTAACAACAACATCATATTTTCCAGCTGTTTTTGTTAAGTCTAAAGGTCTTTGTACTTCTTTTCTTAAAATTTCATAGTCAAAATATTCGTCAAGTGATTGTCCGTTAACGATATATTTGCCTGTACCAGGTAATAATCTAACTCTAGCGATTGAAGTTTTTCTTCTACCTGTACCTCGATATTGAATCGTCTTAGTCATCAGTTACCCTCCTACAGATTTAATTCAAGTACTTCAGGTTTTTGAGCTTCATGCTTATGCTCAGGACCTGCATATACTTTTAATTTTGTGTACATTGCACTACCTAACGAGTTATGTGGTAACATGCCTTTAATCGCTGATTCAACAACTGTCTCTGGTTTGTTTTGTAACATATCTCTGTATGATCTTTCTCTCAAATGACCGATATAACCTGTATGCCATCTGAACATTTTTTGATCCAATTTCTTACCTGTTAATCTTACTTTCTCTGCATTGACTATAATTACAAAATCTCCTGTGTCAACATGAGGAGTATAAATTGGTTTATGTTTACCTCTTAGGATTTTCGCAACTTCAGATGCTAATCTTCCTAATGTTTTACCGTCAGCGTCAACTACGTACCACTTTCTTTCGATTTCTAGTGGCTTTGCAACATAAGACTTCATCGAATGACCTCCTTGAATTTATTTCACCATTTATATCTTAAAACCCGGGGCAGGATTTTATCGATCGTATTCATGTCTGTTATTTAACAGACCACAATCTATTTTATAGCATCTCTTCCTTACTGTCAATAGGTTTTGTACTATTTTTTATTGTTTTCACACCTGATAAAATATATTTGGCGCATATTCTACATGGATTAAGTACAAACCATTTGCAGGTGCCGTATATCGTGCTCTAGAGCGCTCTTTACTCTCGATTATTGCCCTAATTTCATCCGGCTCTATTTTGTGATCGCCAACTTGTATAAGACTTCCCATGATGATGCGAATCATATTGTACAAAAAACCATCACCTGAAATTGTAAAATGATACTCTTCTTTATATTGTTCCAATGTAAAGCTGTATAGAGTTCTTACTGTGTCTTCTATTTTGCTTCCTGATGCCATGAAAGTTTTAAAATCATGTGTGCCGACAAAATGTTGCATGGCTAACCTTATGGCTTTAAAATCAAGGGGTCTATCCAAATGATGAACATATTTTGCCCGAAGAGGACTGGCCTCAAGACTTTGATCAATAATATACCGATAGGTTTTGCCTAACGCATGATATCTTGCATGAAACGTGTCAGGAACTGTGGTAATCTGATCAATGTGAATTGACCTTGGCAACGCCCTATTTAAAGCATACCTTAAGGGTTCTGCCTCTATGTGCGTCGTTAGGTTAAAAGTTGCGGTCTGTCCTTTGATACTATGAACACCTGCATCTGTTCTCCCAGCGCCGTCAATTGTGATTTCTTCTTTTAACAATCTCTTTAGAGTTTTCTCTATCGTCCCTTGAATACTGAGTTCACTAGGTTGTCTTTGCCACCCTTTATACTCGGAACCGTCATAACTGATTACCATCAGCATATTTTTCATGAGCTGCTCTTTCATAAAACAATGCATAATGCTAAATACAGAATCATTGCCAATAGACCTCTTAAATCATACTGCGTATATTTTAGAACTTTCATTCTTGTTCGACCTTCTCCGCCACGATAACATCTGGCTTCCATTGCCATTGCAAGTTCATCTGCTCTCCTAAATGCACTGATAAATAAAGGCACTAAAAGTGGAATTAAAGCTTTGGCTCTGCTCATCAAGTTACCACTTTCAAAATCTGCTCCTCTTGCCATCTGCGCTTTCATAATTTTATCCGTTTCCTCAAGAAGTGTGGGAATAAATCTTAGTGCGATGGTCATCATCATTGCCAGTTCATGTGCTGGTAACCCAATTTTCTTAAATGGATTGAGTAAATACTCTATGCCATCTGTTAATTCAATCGGTGAAGTCGTTAAGGTCAATAATGATGTCCCTACAATCAACAAGATTAATCTCAAAGCCATAAAAAACGCACGCTCAACACCTTCAAGCGATATACTGATGAAGCCCCACTTAAAAAAGGGATCTCCTGGCGTCAGAAAAATGTTGATTACGAATGCAAATATAATGAGCATAAAGATCGGCTTAAGACCTCTCATTACAAATCCAACAGGTACTTTTGACATCATAATTGCAATTCCAATAAAAGTAATAACGAGAACATATGCGTATATATTCTGAATAATAAACAATGAAATGAGATATAGTGTAGAAGCAATAATTTTAAACCTTGGATCCATTTTATGAATACTTGAGTCAACACTATAGTATTGACCAATTGTAATATCTCTCAACATTATGCTTTTCCTCCTTTAAGACTTTGCTTTATAGGATGAATCGCTGGAAGTTGCTCTTTAAGGGCTTCTAAGGCTTCTTCAATTGTTATAATTTCATCGCTCAAATGAAATCCAGCATGATTAAGTGCCCTTGCCAAATAAGAAATTTGGGGCACTGCAAGGCCAATCTCTTCTAACGTATCGATCTCTTTAAAAACTTTGTGCGGAGAATCGTCAAAGACTACTTTTCCTTTATTCATAACGATAAGACGGTTAGCGATCTTAGCCATATCTTCCATGCTATGTGACACTATGATAACCGTTAGTTTATTTTTATTGTGTAAATTTTTAATCTGTGCTAAAATTTCGTCTCTCCCACGTGGGTCTAGTCCTGCTGTGGGTTCATCTAGAATAAGGACTTCTGGTTTCATAGCAAGTACGCCCGCAATGGCAACACGTCTTTTTTGTCCACCGCTGAGTTCAAAAGGAGAACGGTCTTTATAGGTTTCATAGTCTATACCCACAAGTGACATAGCTTCCTTCACCCTTACTTTTATCTCCTGCTCGCCTAGTCCAAGATTTGTAGGTCCAAAAGCAATATCTTTTTCAATGGTCTCTTCAAAAAGTTGATATTCTGGATATTGAAAAACCAATCCCACTTTACGTCTAACCTCTAACAATTTTAGCCTTCGTGCTTTAGCAAGTTTATGCTGTTCTCCTCTTGATCTTTTTTTCGGTTTATCTAAATTGGAGAGTCCCTCAGTTATATTGAGACCATTTATGACAATCGTTCCTTTTGAAGGCTTTAGCAACCCATTGAGCTGTTGAATTAGAGTTGACTTTCCAGATCCCGTGTGACCAATAAGGCCAATGAATTCACCGTGCTCTATTTCCAGATTAATATTTTCAAGCGCTATGGTTTCATTTGGCGTGCCATAGTCGTATATATGTGATAAATGCTTTATACTAATTGACATAACGCCTCCACCAGTTCTTGTACGGTCAAACTCTCAGTCGATATATTGTAACCGATCTGATTGAGCTCATAGGCAAGTTGAGTGATCTGTGGCACATCAAGTCCTATACGTTTAAGGTGCTCTACCTTTGAAAAAACTGCTCTTGGTGTGCCCTCTAGTACAATTTGGCCCTCATCCATTACGATAATGCGATCTGCATTAACGGCTTCATCCATATAGTGCGTGATATGAACAACTGTCATTTTCTCTTTCTTATTGAGATATTCAATTGTCTTCATCACTTCTTTTCTACCTGCCGGATCAAGCATTGCCGTTGGTTCATCAAATATAATACATTTGGGTTTCATTGCGAGGATGCCCGCAATCGCGACTCTTTGCTTTTGTCCACCCGATAGATGATGTGGCGGTTTCCTTTTGTATGGCGTCATACTCACGATTTCAAGCGCTTCATCCACACGTTTTCTAATTTCAGATGAAGGCAACCCAATATTTTCAGGACCAAAGGCAACATCTTCTTCTACTATAGTTGCCACAAGCTGATTATCGGGGTTTTGAAAGACCATTCCCGCAGTTTTCCTTATTTCCCAGATGAGTGCCTCATCAGAAGTATCCATTTCATTTATATAAATCTTCCCGTTTGTTGGTAAATAAATACCATTTAATAGTTTTGAAAGTGTGGACTTACCTGAACCATTATGACCAATAATCACAACGAATTCACCATCCGTCACATGTAAATTGATATCTTTTAGTGCATATTTTTCTTCATCTTTTTCATCATGATATCTAAAATATAAACCTTCTGTCTTGATCATTATGATCACCATCCCTTATTACTCTATGTCAGTATACCGTTTAAATATTAACTTTTCTAGGTTTTTTATGTGATATTTTTTTAATGATAAATTTCAAGTGTTCGTTAGAGTGTCAAAATTCCAGTGTTAATATGTAATAAAACCACCGGCTTTTGCCATGTGGTTTGATTGTATTTAAGAAAGGGACTTCAGCATTATACTTAAGTCCCTCACCATTTATTAGATTAACTCTAATTTGCACATTGGTGCAGCATCGCCTCTACGTGGGCCAGTTTGGATTAATCTGGTATAACCACCATTGCGTTCTTTATAATTAGGAGCGATTTCATCGAAAAGTTTCTTGACAACTGTTTCTTCAGTAACAAAAGCTAAAGCTTGTCTTCTTGCATGTAAATCGCCTCTTTTTGCAAGAGTGATCATTTTTTCAGCGAGTTTCTTAGTTTCTTTTGCTCTTGTAACAGTAGTCTCGATACGTCCATTCTTTAATAATGATGTTACTTGATTTCTAAGCATTAAATTTCTATGAGATGTTGGACGTCCTAGTTTTCTGTAACCTGCCATCGTCTTCCCTCCTTTACTCGTCTTCTAGTCTTAATCCCAAATCGAGTTCAGCTAATTTGTGCTTAACCTCTTCTAAGGACTTCTTACCTAAATTTCTAACTTTCATCATATCGTCTTCGCTCTTATTTGTAAGTTCTTCAACTGTATTAATGCCTGCGCGTTTTAAGCAGTTGTAAGAGCGGACAGATAAGTCGAGTTCCTCTATTGTCATTTCGAGAACCTTTTCTTTAATGTCCTCTTCTTTTTCAACCATGATCTCCACACCATTGATGCTATCCGTCATGTCTATGAACAAATTTAAATGCTCCGCCATAATTTTAGCACCAAGTGAAGTGGCTTCATCTGGTTTGATCGTTCCATCTGTCCATACTTCAAGAGTAAGTTTGTCATAATCAGCAACTTTACCAACTCTTGTTTTATCTACAGTGAAATTGACTTTACGAACAGGTGTATAGATTGAGTCAACAGGAATAATGCCAATCGGTAAACCGACTTCTTTATTGTTTTCTGCTGTCACATAGCCTCTACCTTGTCCTAATGCTATTTCCATATACAATCTTGAATTTTCGTCAAGTGTACAAATGTGTAAATCTGTATTTAAAATTTCGACATCAGCATCAGCAATGATATCTCCTGCTGTAATCTCTCCAGCTGTACTCGCTTCAATTCTTAAGATTTTTACATCTTCATCTGAATGAATTTTAGCAAAGAGCTCTTTGAGATTAAGAATAATTTCGATTACATCTTCTTTAACACCCGGAACTGTTGAAAATTCATGTAGAACATTTTCAATTTTGATCCAGCGCACTGCCGTTCCTGGCAATGAAGATAATAAAATTCTTCTTAAGCTGTTACCGAGTGTTGTTGCATAACCTCTTTCCAGTGGTTCTACAACAAACTTTCCGAATTTGCCGTCTTCACTAAGCTCTACACACTCAATCGTTGGTTTTTCTATTTCTATCACTAGTTAAGACCCTCCTTCTCTTTAAACTATACAAATAACACTTGAGGGTAATAAACAATATCCAACCTTATCTAGAGTAAAGTTCAACAATAAGATGCTCTTCTACTGGTAAGTCGATATCATTTCTTACAGGTAATGCTGTAAGTTTCCCTTCCATCTTTTCGAAGTTCACTTCTAACCAACCTGGAACAGTTTTAGCAACTTCAGCTAACTGCTTAAATTTGTCAGAAGACTTACTTTTGTCTTTAAGTGCGATTAGATCGCCAATCTCTAAAGTCATCGATGGAATATCTGCTTTATGCCCATTTAAAGTAAAGTGTCCATGAACAACTAATTGTCTCGCTTCTTTTCTAGAATTCGCAAATCCTAAACGATAAACAACGTTGTCAAGTCTTAATTCTAATAATTGTAAAAGGTTTTCGCCGGCGATCCCCTTCATTTTCTCTGCTTTATCATAGATTAATTTGAACTGTCCTTCTAAGAGACCATAGTATTTTTTTACTTTTTGCTTCTCTCTTAATTGAGTTCCGTAACCAGAAAGCTTCGTTCTTTTTGCACCATGTTGCCCAGGTGCTGTTTGTCTTTTATTTAAAGTACATTTGTCGCTATAGCATCTATCGCCTTTAAGATATAGCTTTTGTCCTTCTCTACGACAAATCCTACAAGATGGTCCTGTATATCTTGCCAATTAAAACACCTCCTAATACTGAAATATATTACACTCTTCTTCTTTTTGGTGGTCTACAACCATTATGTGGAATTGGTGTTACATCTGTAATAGATGTAATTTCAAGTCCAGATGCTTGTAAAGCTCTGATAGCAGCTTCACGGCCAGAACCAGGTCCCTTAACAAATACAGAAACTGTTCTTAAACCGTTCTCCATG
This sequence comes from Fusibacter sp. 3D3, assembly GCF_001748365.1. Taxonomy (GTDB): domain Bacteria; phylum Bacillota; class Clostridia; order Peptostreptococcales; family Acidaminobacteraceae; genus Fusibacter_A. Next base: position 68,784 of record NZ_BDHH01000021.1, read on the forward strand.
CCATTTTTTGCAGCAGCTTCCGCACACATTTGCGCAGCATAAGGAGTCGACTTTCTAGAGCCTTTGAAACCTAAGCTTCCAGCACTAGACCATGCAAGTGCATTGCCATCAGTATCTGTTAAAGTCACAATTGTATTGTTAAATGTTGCTTGGATATGAGCCTGTCCACGTTCAACATTTTTACGATCACGTTTTTTACGAGTTTTACGTGCTTTTTTAGCAACAGCCATGTCTTATATCCCTCCTTACCTACTTTTTCTTTTTACGGCTTACAGTTTTCTTAGGCCCTTTACGAGTTCTAGCGTTCGTTTTCGTTTTTTGTCCACGAACTGGAAGTCCTTTTCTGTGTCTAATCCCTCTGTAACAACCGATTTCTTTTAATCGTTTAATGTTCATAGCAATTTCTCTTCTCAAGTCCCCTTCTACAAGGACACTTTCTTCGATAAGTGCTCTTAATTTACTAACTTCTTCTTCAGTAAGATCTTTAACTCTAGTATCTTCACTGATTCCAGCTTTTTGTAAAAGCTCTAAAGAAGTAGGTTTTCCAATACCATAGATATAAGTTAAGCCGATAACAGCTCTCTTCTCTCTAGGTAGGTCAACACCTGCAATTCTTGCCATTGAATTACACCTCCTAATGTGTATTAAAATGTGATGTGTCTTCTATAAGTTTCAAATATAAAGTTTTTCAGCCGCGCTTTATATCTGGTACACACGATAGATTAACCTTGTGTTTGTTTGTGCTTTGGATTTTCGCAAATAATCATTACTTTACCTTTTCTCTTAATGACTTTGCATTTCTCACACATTGGTTTTACCGATGGTCTAACTTTCATTGTTATACCTCCTTATCCCTTACCACGCCATGTAATTCGGCCTCTTGAAAGGTCGTATGGCGATAATTCTAGTGTTACTTTATCTCCAGGTAATATCCTAATAAAATTCATTCTTAGTTTCCCTGAAATATGCGCCAAAACAATATGACCATTTTCCAGTTTAACTTTGAAATTTGCATTTGGTAATGCCTCTACTACTATACCTTCAACTTCAATTGAATCACTTTTTGCCATTAGAATCATCCCTCCTAACTTGGATTAGATTAAGCCTGTTTTTTCGACTTCTTTTCGAAGCATCGCATTTGTAATCTTTTTCTCACTGCTCATCTTCTCATGAAGATCTTCACTGAAAAATTTCAATTTAGCCAAATGTTTAACCTTCTTAGTTTTCGGTTTTTCAAGCTTACGAATGTCTCCATCTGCAATTTTTACAAACTGCTCATCCACAATCTCGATGACGATGAAGATTCTGTCTTTATCTCTTCCTGCTTTTGATTTGACAAATTGACCGATTTCAAGTTCCTTAGATGAATTTAGCATCTAGTCACCTCGCTTATTATAAACTCGTTAGAAGTATTGGATCGTTTTCGGTGATGACAACTGTATGCTCATAATGCGCAGAAAGCTTACCATCTTTTGTTACAACCGTCCAGTCATCTCCAAGGGTTCTAACGTTAAAACCACCTTCATTAACCATTGGCTCTATTGCAAGTACCATTCCTGGAACAAGTCTTGGACCTTTCCCAGCTGGTCCATAGTTAGGTACCGCCGGCTCCTCATGAAGCTTAGTACCAATCCCATGTCCTACATAGTCTCTCACAATGCTAAAGCCTTGATCTTCAGCATATTTTTGAATGGCATTTGAAATATCAAAGAGTCTATAGCCCACTCTGCAAAATTTCAGTCCTTCAAAAAAGCTTTCTTCAGTGACTTTAATTAGTTTCAAAGCATTTTCACTCACCTTGCCAACAGGATGAGTTCTAGCAGCATCACCATGATAGCCGTTTTTAAATGCACCGACATCAATGCTGATTATATCGCCTTCTTTTAACACTGTATCAGAAGGTATGCCGTGAATCACTTGATCGTTGATTGAAGCACATATGGAAGCTGGAAAGCCCCCATAGCCTTTGAATGAAGGCACTGCCTGGTGCGCAATTATCAATTTCTCAGCAATTTGATCAAGCTCTCCTGTTGTGATACCAGGTTTTATCGCTTCCTTTATTGCTTCATGAACTAATGCAACAATACGTCCAGACTCTTGCATCAGTTCAATTTCATGTTTTGATTTTATAACAATCATGCTTAGCCCCTTAATGCTTTTACGATATCTTCAAATACCAATTTTATATCTTGTTCACCTTCTATGTCAACAAGAACATGTTTTGAAGAATAGTAGCTGATTAACGGTGCTGTTTCATTCATATATACATTAATTCTGTTTTTAACCGTTTCCTCAACATCGTCACTACGTTGGTACAGTTCACCACCACATTTATCACAAACGCCTTTAACTTTTGAAGCATTATTGTGAATATGATACGTTGCACCACAATTTTTACAAATACGTCTGCCGACCGCTCTGGAAACTAAAACTTCAGGATTAACTTTGATGTTGATCACTGCATTCAGCGATACTTCAAGATTTTTTAATACTTTGTCGAGTTCTTCCGCTTGAACTTCCGTTCTCGGAAAACCATCTAATAAAAATCCATCTTTACAATCCGCTTCTTTTAAGCGATCTTCAACAATTTCGACGACAAGTGAATCTGGTACTAAAGCCCCTTGATCAATAAATGATTTAGCGCGTTTCCCAAGTTCTGTGCCTTCTTTAATATTTTTTCTGAATATATCACCGGTTGAAATATGCGGAATCGCATATTTTGAGGTGATATATTCAGCTTGTGTGCCTTTACCAGCGCCGGGAGGGCCCAATAAGATCAATCTCATTTATACCCCCTTAGCTTAAAAAGCCTTCATAATGTCTCATGAGCATTTGAGCTTCAATTTGTTTCATGGTTTCAAGCGAAACAGAAACAACGATGAGTAGCGATGTACCCCCGAAACTAAAGCTTGTATTCGTAAGTGCTCCTAAGAAGTTTGGTAAAATCGCAATGGCAGCTAAGAATAATCCCCCTACAACTGTGATTCTATTTAATGACTTACCAAGATATTCCGCTGTTGGTTTACCTGGTCTAATACCTGGAATAAATCCACCATTCGTTTTTAAACGGTCTGAAACTTCGATTGGATTGAATGTTACATTCGTATAGAAGAATGTAAAGGCAAATATCAAAATTGCATAAAGTACATTATATAAAACTGAGGTTTGGTTTAACCATTTTCCTACAAAGACTGCAAACCCAGAACCTGGGAAAAACGCTGAAATTGTAAGCGGAAACATTAATATTGAAATTGCAAATATGACTGGAATAACACCCGCTTGATTAACCTTAAGAGGTATATGCGTGCTTTGTCCACCATACATTTTTCTACCTACTACTCTTTTCGCATATTGTACAGGAATTTTTCTCTGTCCTTGTTGAATAAAGATAACACCTGATATAATTGCGACTGCCACTAGACAGAATATAATAACTTGAATCAAATTAACCTGCCCAATTTTGAGATTGTTAATTGTTGAAAATGTCGTTTCAGGAACTCTAGCAATTATTCCCGCAAAGATGAAAAGTGAAATACCGTTTCCGATACCATTTTCCGTTATTTTCTCACCTAAGTACATTAAGAACGCTGTTCCAGCCGTTAAGGTCAACACAGAAATGAATGTTGAAAATGCACCTGGGTTTAAGAAAAATCTTTGGAAGTAACCTAGACTGAATCCGACTCCCTGAATCACCGCTAAAACAACTGTTAAATAACGTGTGTATCTAGCGATTTTCTTTCTACCTTCTTCACCTTCTCTTGCTAACGCTTCTAAAGAAGGGAAAGCAATCTGTAAAAGGTTCAGCACGATTGAAGCCGTAATATATGGGCTAATCCCCAATGCGAAAATGGTAAATGTCTTAAAGTTACCACCACTCATAAGGTTAAATAATCCTAATAAGCCATCTTCACTATTAGCAAACGCTGCTGCTAACTTTGCACTATCAATTCCTGGTACTGGTACTGTAGATCCTAATCTAAAAACTGCGATCATCATAAAAGTATAGAGGATTCTCTTTCTTAGATCAGGAATTTTCCAAGCGTTTTTAAGTGTAGAAAACAATTAGATCACCTCTGCCTTTCCTCCAGCAGCTTCAATTTTAGTTATCGCTGACTGAGTGAATTTGTTAGCTCTTACTGTAAGCTTTTTATTCAATTCTCCATCGCCTAATACTTTAATACCGTAATTTAATTTGCTAACTACACCAGTTTCTAACAACAATTCAGGCGTAATTTCTGTTCCATCTTCAAAGTTATTTAATAACTCTATATTGATGATCGTCCATTGCTTCTTGAATTTATTGTTAAATCCTCTTTTTGGAATTCTTCTGAATAATGGCATCTGACCGCCCTCAAAGCCTGGTCTTACACCACCGCCCGAACGTGAATTTTGACCATTCATACCGCGTCCTGCAGTTGTACCTGAACCAGAACCCGTACCTCTACCAACTCTTTTTCTAGACTTAGTAGAACCTTCTGCTGGTCTTAAATCATGAAGTCTCATGGTCACACCTCCTTTAAGATTACTCTACTATTTGAACTAAGTGATTGACTCGATTAACCATACCTCTCATTTGAGGATTGTCTTGTTTTTCAACCACTTGACCGATTTTTCTAAGGCCTAATGCTTCAACAGTTTGTTTATGTTTTGGCAAAACACCAATTGTACTTTTTACTAATTTTACTTTAATTGTAGCCAAGGTTCATACCCCCTAACCTAAGATTTCTTCTACAGTCTTACCTCTTAATTTAGCCACACCTTCAGCTGTTTTAAGATTGTTAAGACCATCGATCGTTGCATTAACCATATTTCTAGGGTTATTACTTCCTAATGATTTCGCTCTAACGTCTTTAATACCCGCGAGCTCCAATACCGCACGAACAGGACCACCAGCAATAACACCTGTACCTTCGAAAGCTTTCATGATTCTGACAGCGCCAGCGCCATAATGTCCTTCAATATTATGTGGTACAGTAGTGCCTACTCTTGGAACATAAATTAAACGTTTTTTTGCATCTTCAATTGCTTTAGAAATTGCTTCTGGTACTTCTTTTGCTTTACCAGTACCAATTCCAACATGGCCATTTTCATCTCCAACAACAACTAATGCGCTGAATCTAAAATTTCTACCACCTTTAACAACCTTAGTAACACGATTTATATTGATAACCTGTTCTTTGAGGTCTAACTTACTAGCATCAATCAAATGACGACTCATTTGCATACCTCCCTAATCTAGAATTTAAGTCCTGCTTCTCTTGCGCCTTCAGCGAGTTCTTTTACTCTACCGTGGTAGAGGTAACCGCCTCTATCGAAAACTACATTTTCAATGCCTTTTTCAAGCGCTTTTTTAGCTACTAACTCACCAACTAATTTAGCAGCTTCTTTATTTCCAGTATTCGAAACTTTTTCTTTAACAGAAGTTTCAAGGCTAGAAGCAGCAACTAAAGTGTTTCCAGTTACGTCATCAATAATTTGCGCGTAAATGTTAAGATTTGATCTATAAACATTTAGTCTAGGCTTCGCAGCGTTACCAGAAATTTTCTTACGCACTCTCATATGACGCGCTTTTCTATTTTCATTTCTACTTGCCATTAGTTATGCCACTCCTTTCTTATTTTTTCTTACCAGTTTTTCCTTCTTTACGGATAACGTTCTCATCTGCATAACGAACGCCTTTACCTTTGTAAGGTTCTGGTTTTCTCCACTCTCTGATCTTCGAAGCGTAGTTACCAACTCTTTGTTTGTTGATCCCTTTAACGATAAGTTCAGTTGGCGTTACAACTTCTACTGTAATGCCATCTGGATCTTCCATAACAACTGGATGAGAATGACCTAATTGTAATTCTAATTTTTTACCGTTTTTAGCAGCTTTGTAACCTACGCCAACGATTAAAAGTTTTCTTTCAAAACCTTGTTTTACACCAACAACCATGTTGTTGATAAGCGCTCTTGATAAACCATGCAACGCTCTATGTCTCTTATTATCAGATGGTCTTACAACTGTTAATGTTTCACCATCTATATCGATCTTAATGTCTTTGTCTATTTGCTCTGACAATTCTCCTAGAGGCCCTTTTACAGTTACTAAGTTCTCACTTGTAACCGCAATTTGAACTCCTTGAGGTATTGTAATAGGCAATCTACCTACTCTCGACATTGTCACACCTCCTAGTTATTCGTATTACCATACGTAACAGATTACTTCGCCGCCTACTTCAAGCTTTCTAGCTTCTCTATCAGTGATGATACCGTTTGAAGTCGAAATAATTGCTACACCTAATCCACCTAAAACTTTTGGTACATCTGTCTTCTTTGCATAAACTCTTAAGCCAGGCTTAGAGATTCTTTTAAGTCCAGTGATAACACGTTCTTTGCTATCGCCGTATTTAAGTTCGATTCTAATCAAACCTTGTTTACCGTCTTCTATTACATCAAATCCTTTGATGTATCCTTCTTGTAAAAGGATCTCAACGATTTTCTTTTTAACATTTGATGCTGGAACATCTACTGATGCATGTTTAACCATATTAGCGTTACGTACACGTGTCAGTAAATCAGCAATTGGATCTGTCATAGCCATGAGTATTTACCTCCTTCCGATTTCTTACCAGCTAGCTTTTCTAACGCCAGGAATTTGACCTTTATACGCCAATTCTCTAAAGCAGATACGGCAAATTCCATATTTTCTTAAATAAGCATGTGGTCTTCCACAGATTCTACATCTATTGTATTCTCTAGTTGAGTACTTTTGTGTTCTTGACTGTTTAACTTTAAGACTCGTTTTAGCCACTATAATCCCTCCTTACTTAACGAATGGCATTCCCATCAATCTCAATAATTCTCTTGCCTCTTCATCAGTTTTTGCAGAAGTAACGAATGTAATGTCCATACCTCTTACAGTATCCACCTTATCAATGTTGATTTCTGGAAAGATTAACTGCTCTTTAATACCTAAAGTATAGTTTCCTCTTCCGTCGAAAGAATTAGCACTAACACCTCTAAAGTCTCTTACCCTTGGTAAAGCGATTGTAATAAATCTGTCTAAGAATTCATACATTCTCTCACCTCTAAGGGTTACTTTAGCACCAACATTCATACCAGCTCTCACTTTGAAGTTCGCGACTGATTTTTTTGCTTTTGTAATCACAGGTGCCTGTCCAGCGATAGTTGTCAATTCATCAACGGCAGCTTTGATTACTTTTGGATTGTCTTTACCATCACCGAGTCCCATATTGATTACGACTTTCTCGATTTTTGGAAGTTGCATTACATTACTATATTGGAATTTTTCCATTAAGGCTTTTTTTACCTCATTATTGTACTTCTCTTTAAATCTTGCCATGAGTTAAACCTCCTTTCTCACTGGATTAGTCTATTACTTCACCTGTTTTCACAGATACTCTTACCTTTTGTCCATTCTCTAATAATTTAGAAGCTAATCTTGTACCACCTTTAGCTTTTGTATCATAATAAAGTACATTAGAGACATGAATCGGTGCTTCTTTGTGGATTCTTCCACCTTGCTGTACTTTCGCAGAAGGTTTTTGATGTTTAGTCGCCATGTTGACATTTTCAACAATAATTCTATCCGTCTTTGGATTAGCGCTTAACACTTTGCCTTTTTTGCCTTTATCTTTCCCAGCAATTACGATAACTGTATCGCCTTTTTTAATATGCATTACTACACCTCCTAAGTTTAAAGAACTTCTGGAGCTAGAGAAACGATTTTCATAAACTTCTTGTCTCTTAACTCTCTAGCAACTGGTCCGAAGATACGAGTTCCCATTGGAGATAGATCATCTTTTATAATTACTGCAGCGTTTTCGTCGAATTTGACGTAACTACCATCAGGTCTTCTTAAACCATAGTTGCTTCTAACTATAACAGCTTTAACGACGTCACCCTTCTTGACAACTCCGCCAGGTGTTGCATTTTTAACGCTCGCTACTATAACATCTCCGATATTACCGTATTTTCTCTTTGAACCACCTAATACACGGATACAAAGTATTTCTTTCGCGCCAGAGTTATCAGCAACTTTTAAACGAGTTTCGTTTTGGATCATGCTTTTTTCCTCCTCTTAGCTAAATCTACTTAGCTTTTTCAACGATTTCAACTAGTCTCCATCTTTTATCTCTGCTAAGTGGTCTAGTTTCCATAATTCTTACTTTATCACCTATACCACATTGATTATTTTCATCATGTGCTTTAAATTTCTTTGTTCTTTTAACTCTTTTTCCATAGAGTGGATGGCGAATGAAGTCTTCTACTGTAACGACGATTGTTTTATCCATCTTATCGCTTGTAACGTATCCGACTCTTAGTTTTCTTCTTCCTCTTTCCACAGGGTAACCTCCTTCGCTTATGCTTTGATCTCTCTAGCTCTTAAGATCGTTTTAGCACGCGCAATGTCCTTTTTTATAGCTTTAATCTGCATAGGATTATCTAATTGCCCAGTTGCTAATTGGAATCTTAAGTTGAAGAGCTCATTTTTCAACTCGACAATTTTATCATTTAATTCTTGTGAAGTCATTTCTATAATTTTGTTTGCTTTCAACTTATTCACCACCCTTTTCGATAGCGTCTTCCTTCTTAACGAATTTACACTTGATTGGTAATTTGTTTGCTGCAAGTCTCATTGCTTCTCTTGCAATCTCTTCGTCTACTCCAGAAAGTTCGAACATCACTCTACCTGGTTTAACAACTGCTACCCAGTATTCAGGGGAACCTTTACCAGCACCCATACGTGTTTCAGCAGGTTTTTGTGTTACCGGCTTATGAGGGAAAATTTTAATCCAAACTTTACCGCTTCTTTTCATTTTTCTATTCATAGCAATTCTGGCTGCTTCAATTTGGTTTGCTGTAATCCAAGCAGGCTCCATAGCAACTAAACCGTAATCTCCGTAAGTCACTGTGTTCCCTTTTTGAGCAGTACCCGACATTCTACCTCTGTGAACTCTACGGCGTTTTACTCTTTTAGGCATTAACATATGGTAGTTGCCTCCTTTCACAAAACTTTCTTATTAATTATCGTTATTTCTTGGCTTTCTTGGTCCTCTGTTTTGGCCACCTTGAGCAGGTCTGTTGCCTCTTTGTGGGCGTTTGTCAGTTACTTTTCTAGCTTCTTTTCTTCTGAGTCTAGTTTCTTCACTAACGCTTGGTAAAATCTCGCCTTTGTTAATCCAAACTTTTACGCCGATTTTGCCGTATGTTGTATCTGCTTCTGCAAATCCATAGTCAATATCAGCTCTAAGTGTAGACAAAGGTACATTGCCTTCAGAATAACCTTCAGTTCTTGCCATCTCAGCGCCGCCTAAACGACCAGATGTTTGAACTTTGATACCTTCTGCGCCAGACTTGATAGATCTTCCAATAACTTGTTTCATTGCTCTTCTGAACGAAACACGTTTTTCTAATGAAAAAGCTACGTTTTCTGCAACTAACTGAGCATCTAAATCAATATTGTCAACTTCTGAAATATCTAATTGAATCGATTTTTTCGTCAATTTCTCAAGTTCTTCTCTTAATACTTTGATGTTTTCTCCGCCTTTACCAACAACCATACCTGGTTTAGCCGTGAATACATTGATATGAACTTTATCATTTGCCGCTCTGTCAATGTAGATTCTTGAAATACCTGCTGTAAAAAGTCTACCTTTTACATGCTTTCTGATTTCGAAATCTTCGATTAATAAATCTGCGAAGTTTCTTTTATTTGCATACCATTTTGAGTCCCAATCTTTGATGACTCCAACTCTGAGTCCGTGTGGGCTAACTTTTTGACCCATTCAGTGCACCCTCCTTTTACTCTTTTTCCGCGACTACTACGCCAACATGACTAGATCTTCTAAGAATAGGATTTGCTCTCCCCATAGATCCAGCGTTCCATCTTTTTAATGTAGGGCCTTGATTTGCGTAAATTTCTTTTACGATTAAAGCTTCTACATCCATGTGATGATTGTTCTCAGCATTTGCAATCGCTGAATTTAAGACTTTTAAAAATATCTCTGCACCTTTTCTAGGTGTGAATTTTAAAATTGATTGTGCTTCTTTAACATTTTTTCCTCTCACTAAATCAGCAATTGGCTTCATTTTGCGAGGAGAAATTCTTACGTGCTTAGCTTCCGCTCTAGCTTGCATTCTGATGGCCTCCTTTCGGATTATTACGTTTATTTACTCTTCTTATCGCCTGCATGTCCTCTAAAAGTTCTAGTAGGCGCGAATTCACCTAATTTATGTCCGATCATATCTTCCGTAACGTAAACAGGAATATGTTTTCTTCCATCGTGAACTGCGATAGTATGACCAACCATTTGTGGGAAAATAGTTGATGATCTCGACCAAGTTTTTAAAACTTTCTTTTCACTGTTCGAGTTCATTGTTTCTATTTTTTTCAAAAGGCCTTTATGGACAAAAGGTCCTTTCTTAAGAGATCTTCCCATGATCTGTCCTCCTTTCAGATTTAAGAACTAAAATTATTTCTTTCTAGCAGAAACAATATATTTGTTCGAATGTTTGTTTTTCTTTCTTGTCTTGTAACCAAGAGCTGGTTTACCCCAAGGTGTAACTGGATTTGGTCTACCAATAGGTGATTTACCTTCACCACCACCGTGAGGGTGATCGTTAGGGTTCATTACAGATCCTCTGACAGTTGGTCTAATACCCATATGTCTTTTCTTACCTGCTTTACCTACAGTGATGTTTTCATGGTCGATATTACCGACTTGACCCACTGTTGCTCTACACTCTTTTCTCACGTATCTCGTTTCACCAGATGGCAATCTCAAAAGTGCATTTTTACCTTCTTTGGCCATTAATTGAGCAGAATTACCTGCAGATCTAACCAATTGACCGCCTTTGCCAGCTTTCATCTCAATATTGTGAACGATCGTACCAACTGGCATATTCATAAGTGGCATTGCATTGCCCACTTTGATATCCACTTGATCACCAGATACGACAACATCGCCAACTTTTAAACCGTTTGGATGAAGGATATATCTTTTTTCGCCATCAGCATATGATAAAAGTGCAATGTTTGCGCTTCTATTCGGATCATATTCAACCGCTTCTACCTTTGCAGGTACATCGTCCTTTAATCTCTTGAAATCAATGATTCTATATTTCTTAGTCGCTCCGCCACCTCTATGACGCACAGTGATTTTACCTTGATTATTTCTACCAGAATGCTTTTTAAGGGTTACAAGCAATGCTTTTTCTGGTTGTTTTTTAGTAATTTCTTCAAATGTTGACACTGTCATTTGTCTTAGAGCAGGTGAAGTCGGTTTAAAGCCTCTAATTCCCATGGTTTTACCTCCTTCGAGTTTTTATTACATACCTTCAAAGAATTCGATAGTTTTGCTATCTGCAGTTAATTTTACGATTGCTTTTTTCCAGCTTCTAGTATAGCCTTCGTTTCTGCCTTGTCTCTTCAATTTTCCTGGCACATTTAAAGTATTTACTTTCTCTACTTTAACGCCGAAAACTTCTTCTACTGCTTTTCTAATTTGTGTTTTATTAGCACCTTTTTGCACTTCAAATGTGTACTTTCTATCTGCAGCTTGCATCATAGAATTTTCTGTAACGATTGGCTTAATGATAATATCGTAAGAGGTTCTCATTACGCGTACACCTCCTCAAATTTCTCGATTGCACTCTTAGTCACAACAAAGTAGTCATGATTTAAGATTTCATATACATTGATCTGTCCAACAAATGAAGCTTGAACGCCTTCAATGTTGCTTGCTGATCTTACTAAAACATCGTCTTTGCAACAAGTTACAAATAAAGATTTTTTACCAGCTACTTTTAAGTTGTCTAAAACTTTAAGCATCTCTTTTGTTTTTGGTGAGCTTAAAGCAAACTCATCAATCACGATGACTTCATTGTCTCTTACTTTAGCACTTAACGCTGATTTAAGCGCAAGTCTTCTCATTTTCTTAGGCAATGAATATCTGTAACTTCTTGGTTTTGGTGCAAACGCCACGCCACCACCAATATAGTGAGGTGCTCTGATTGTACCTTGTCTTGCATTACCAGTTCCTTTTTGTCTAAATGGCTTTTTGCCACCGCCTCTTACTTCCGCTCTTGTTTTAGCAGATTGAGTACCTTGTCTTTGATTTGCTAAGTAGTTCTTAACAACTTCATGCATTACAGGTATATTTGGCTCTATTCCGAAAATAGTTTCATTTAACTCTATTTCACTGACCTTTTGTCCCGAAATGTTTAATACGTCTAATTTAGGCACTGTGCTTCCTCCTTTCATCAGCTATTATTTTATTGCTTTAACAGCTTTTCTAATCACGATTTGACCGCCTTTTGGTCCTGGCACTGCACCTTTAACCAATAAGAGATTTCTTTCGAGATCCACTTTTACAACTTCAAGGTTTAAAACCGTAACTTGTTCATTACCCATTCTACCTGCCATTGGCATACCTTTAACAACTCTAGCTGGGTAAGATGCTGCACCAATCGAACCTGGACCTCTATGGAATTTAGAACCATGAGTTTCAGGACCTCTTGATTTGTTGTGTCTTTTAATAAGACCAGCAGTTCCTTTACCTTTAGAAGTGCCTGTTACATCAACCATTTGACCTTCTTCAAAAATGTCAGCTTTGATTTCTTGTTTCACTTCGAAGCCTTCAGTTGATTCAACTCTGAACTCTTTTAAAGATTTTCTGTAAGGAACACCTGCTTTGTCAAAATGTCCTTTTTTAGGTTTGTTCACGTGTTTGTCTTTAACTACACCTGAAGCAACCTGAACTGCGTTGTAACCATCTGTTTCTACAGTTTTAATTTGAGTTACTGCCATAGGCTGAACTTCAACAACTGTTACAGGTGTTACAATGCCTGCTTCATTAAATACTTGGGTCATACCGATTTTTTTACCGATAATTCCTACCATGCCTTGCACCTCCTAATAATTTTACAGCGGATTACCTTCTGTAATCATACTAAAAAATCAGGTTTATCTATTTAAACCGAAATCTTAGTTTCTAATTCTTAAAGCTTAATTTCTACATCTACGCCTGCAGGTAATTCAAGCTTCATAAGAGCGTCAACTGTCTTTTGTTGCGGATTTAAAATGTCAATGAGTCTTTTGTGCGTTCTGATTTCAAACTGCTCTCTAGAATCCTTGTATTTATGAACCGCTCTTAAGATTGTGATGATCTCTTTTTTTGTTGGCAATGGAATTGGTCCAGCCACATCTGCTCCTGTTAACTTTGCTGCTTCAACAATTTTTTGAGCCGTGTTGTCAAGGATTTTGTGATCAAATGATTTTAATCTGATTCTAATTTTTTGCTTGTTAGCCATTGTTTAACCTCCTTCTTTTTATCGTACGTTGACTGCGATCATACGACCGAGTACTTCGTCGTCCACTGCGCCGGGTGTTTCACCTTTGAATGAAAAAACAAACTCGTCGCCCATATCGCGTATGGACAATTCTCCATGGAAATTCTCTCACAGTATAAGTAACTTTCCACTTCATCGCATTAGTGCACCAGTATAGTATACAATAACCCCTCGCATAATGCAAGGGGTTATTTGCAAAGTCAATTATTAACTTTTTGTAAACATCAACAATTCTAATACAAGCTCTTATTGAGTAATTTTATTAACGTTACCAGAACCTACTGTTCTACCACCTTCACGAATTGAGAATTTTACACCCTCTTCTATCGCGATTGGTGAAATAAGTTCGATGTTCATTTCAATGTTGTCACCAGGCATACACATTTCTACGCCATCTGGTAAGCTTACAGAACCTGTTACATCTGTTGTTCTGAAGAAGAACTGTGGTCTATAGCCTTTGAAGAACGGCGTATGTCTTCCACCCTCTTCTTTTGTAAGAACGTATACTTGCGCTTCAAATTTAGTATGTGGCTTRATTGTACCTGGCTTAGCAAGTACTTGGCCTCTTTGAATTTCTGTTCTTTGTACGCCTCTTAAAAGCAAACCAACGTTATCGCCCGCTTGACCTTGATCGAGTAATTTCTTGAACAATTCCACGCCTGTTACGACTGCTTTGCTTGGCGCTCCTGTCAAGCCTACGATTTCTACTTCTTCTTGAACTTTTACGATACCTCTGTCTATTCTGCCTGTCGCTACC
>NZ_BDHH01000022.1:0-70000 GCF_001748365.1 Fusibacter sp. 3D3
TCGTGAGACAGTTCGGTCCCTATCTGCTGTGGGCGTAGGAAATTTGAGAGGAGCTGTCCTTAGTACGAGAGGACCGGGATGGACAAACCTCTGGTGTATCAGTTGWTCTGCCAAGAGCACTGCTGAGTAGCTAAGTTTGGAAGGGATAAGCGCTGAAGGCATCTAAGCGCGAAGCCCCCCTCAAGATGAGATTTCCCATCCTTTATGGAGTAAGATCCCATGTAGATAATATGGTAATAGGCCTGAGGTGTAAGTACAGTAATGTATTCAGCTGACAGGTACTAATAGATCGAGGACTTGACCAATGACAAGTTTTCACTTGTGAAAACGAGCAAGGTTTAAGACCACAAAAGAACAAATCGGTTAATCTGATATATGCAATTTTGAGTGTGCAAACATTGAGTTCTTGCTTGCAAGAATCTCAAGCCGACATAGCCTTTACGCAGTAAATGCAGGAGGCATGTCGGAGTGCTTAAACTCAATTAAATATCTGTTGACATAARCAAAGATATGTGATAAYATTATTCTTGCTTATGTAAATGAAAACATAAATCCAGTGATGAAGGCGGAGGGGCTACACCTGTTCCCATACCGAACACAGAAGTAAAGTCCTCCAGCGTCGATGGTACTTGGCGGGCAGCTGCCTGGGAGAGTAGAACGTTGCTGGTTACAAAGAGATCTGATTATCTAATAATCAGGTCTTTTTGCTTTTTTGCAGATAGTATGAGAGTAGAAGAAACATGAAAATGTAAGCTTTCTGTTAAACACAGCCTTCAAAATCATTTCTCACCACCCCATATAGCGTAATCTAGGCATCCGAGGACCAATCCGCAGGCATAGCCGAGGACTCTTGGTCTAAGGTTGCCTAGATGGAGCGAAACGTTGCTGGTTACAAAGAGATCTGATTATCTAATAATCAGGTCTTTTTGCTTTTTTGCAGATAGTATGAGAGTAGAAGAAACATGAAAATGTAAGCYTTCTGTTAAACACAGCCTTCAAAATCATTTCTCACCACCCTATATAGCGTAATCTAGGCATCCGAGGACCAATCCGCAGGCATAGCCGAGGACTCTTGGTCTAAGGTTGCCTAGATGGAGCGAAACGTTGCTGGTTACAAAGAGATCTGATTATCTAATAATCAGGTCTCTTTGCTTTTTTGCAGATAGTATGAGAGTAGAAGAAACATGAAAATGTAAGCCTTCTGTTAAACACAGCCTTCAAAATCWTTTCTCACCACCCYATATAGCGTAATCTAGGCATCCGAGGACCAATCCGCAGGCATAGCCGAGGACTCTTGGTCTAAGGTTGCCTAGATGGAGCGAAACGTTGCTGGTTACAAAGAGATCTGATTATCTAATAATCAGGTCTTTTTGCTTTTTTGCAGATAGTATGAGAGTAGAAGAAACATGAAAATGTAAGCCTTCTGTTAAACACAGCCTTCAAAATCATTTCTCACCACCCCTATATAGCGTAATCTAGGCATCCGAGGACCAATCCGCAGGCATAGCCGAGGACTCTTGGTCTAAGGTTGCCTAGATGGAGCGAAACGTTGCTGGTTACAAAGAGATCTGATTATCTAATAATCAGATCTCTTTGCTTTTTTGCAGATATAGGAGAATAGAAGAAACATGAAAATGTAAGCCTTCTGTTAAACACAGCCTTCAAAATCWTTTCTCACCACCCCATATAGCGTAATCTAGGCATCCGAGGACCAATCCGCAGGCACAGCCGAGGACTCTTGGTCTAAGGTTGCCTACACGGCTATCGCATGAAAAAAATGTAGAGTATTTTAGGAAAAGTGAATGCGAAAATGCAGAAGGAATAAATGGTAATAATTACAAAAAGGAATTAAAGAAGTAATGTCGAATTCAATACTAGAGGAAAAAAACTCTGGAGGAGAATTCATATGGACAAAACAATGTTTAAAAGTGCATTTGAAAATGTAAGCGATTTTAGACAAGAGTGGAAAGTAAAACATAAGCTGATAGAAATAATCTTTACAACAGTGATTGCAACGATTGCAAATGCGAATACCTGGATAGAAGTAGAATCCTTTGTAGAGGCAAAAAAAGAATGGTTTAAAAAATATGTGGATTTAGAGAATGGCGTACCTTCTCATGATACGTATAAACGCGTATTTGAAAATTTGGATAGTGATTCTTTTAATAGAGCCTTTATAAGCTGGACAAGCAAGCTATCGAATGAATCCGCTGGCAGAATAATCGCTGTAGATGGAAAAACATCAAGGGGATCACATACAGAAGATAGAAAGGCAATCCATCTGGTAAATGCGTGGGTAGAAGAAAATGATCTTTTGCTAGGACAATTGAAAACAGAAGAAAAGAGTAATGAAATTACAGCAATCCCCGAACTGTTGGATTTGCTATTTATAAAGGATAGCATAATCACAATAGACGCTATGGGTACACAAAAAAAGATAGTCGAAAAAATAATAGGAAAAGAAGCAGATTATGTACTCTCATTAAAAGGGAATCAAGGTAATTTTAATGAAGAAGTAAAAAGTTATTTTGAAGATGCAATTGAATCCAATTTTAGAGATTACCCAGTAAGTAGAAAAACAACTCTAGAAAAAGGTCATGGAAGAATTGAAAAAAGAGAGTATTATCAGACAAACGATATAGAATGGTATGTAGAAAAAGACAAATGGAAAAACTTATCAAGCATAGGTATGGTAAGGCGCACAGTGACCACAAAAGGAAAAGAAAGCGTAGAAGTGAGCTATTTCATATCCAGTTTAAAAACACCAGAAGAAGGACCATGTGAAGTGTTTGCAAAGGCCGTGAGATCACATTGGGGTGTAGAAAGTTGTCATTGGATACTTGATGTTGTTTTTAGAGAAGATCATAGCCGAGTAAGAATGAATAACGGTGCTGCAAATCAATCCATGTTGAAGAAGATAGCCATGAATATTTTAAAACAAGAGACCATCACGAAAAAGAAGACCAGTTTAAAGTTGAAGCGTTATAAAGCATCAATAGATGAGTCTTTTCTAACGAAAGTMGTATCTGAGCTGTAGAAAAAAGGCTGAGTTATACCATTCGTAGGGTAAGTCGGCTGTAGTGATACAAACGGTTTATTAGTTGTGCCCTCAAAACTGTAAAAAGGATTGAGCTCTGCATTAAAACATAAGTCATGCCACATAATCCAATAGCGCAATGCTATTTTTTTAAGACTTTGAATAAAAGCCTTGATTATGGTAGATTTTCATGCGATAGCCGTGGGACTCTTATCAGAGTCCTTTTTTAATTTGCATAAATAGGGTATAATTAATAGGTTAAGGGTGAGTAAGTTTAGTAATACACGAGGAGGCATCATGAAGTATAACTTAAGTCGATCTATCATTTTGAATTTAACAGGGAAGCCTCAGGTGTTTTCTGCGGGTTTGACTTTATATCAAAAAGAAAAGGTGTATATAACAGAAGGCGTTGGCGCTCAATCCATCGTCAGTATTGTTATGGAAGATCAGTCCTATGATGTAAAGCTCAAGTTTTCTAAACTCGGAGATCTATTGACTTCTAAATGCAGTTGTCATAAGACGTTAAAACCTTGTCGGCATATAGTGGCTTCTCTTTTACAACTCATGGATGATGGGGATTTGCTTGAACGTGTAGATACGATGGAGTTACCATGGCCGTTTAATGACAGTACAATTTATGATCAATCCAAAATAAAAATAAAGCGAGCGGATCCGACAGAAACAGCTGTTGTCAATGAAAGAAAATTTGACCAAACTCAGAATAAAGCA
This sequence comes from Fusibacter sp. 3D3, assembly GCF_001748365.1. Classification (GTDB taxonomy): domain Bacteria; phylum Bacillota; class Clostridia; order Peptostreptococcales; family Acidaminobacteraceae; genus Fusibacter_A. The sequence continues at coordinate 3,767 of NZ_BDHH01000022.1, forward strand.
GAAATAAAAGTGATACACAGTGATTTTGATGGGATCATCAAGCGTTTTAGACAAAAAGGCAGCACCTCAAAAGCAGAAATTCAATTGATACCCTATCTTGAATTTACAGCGACGCATCACTCTAATGAATATCCTGTGAGAATGTCGTTTAAAATTGGTTCAGAATACCTTTATGTGATTAAAGATATTTTGCATTTTATGGAGGCTTATAATTCAGGAGAAAGCTTAAAATTTGGATCCCAGTTTACTTTGCAATCACAAGAAATGAAACTGTCCAGTGAGGGTCAGAATCTCATGGATTTGCTAGAACAATTTCATGAAGAACAAAAATTCTATGGCATTCCGGTCATAAAACATAGCGTGGTTCAACTCACACATCAAAATTTTATTAGAATTTTAGAAAACTGTAAATTGGATTATCACGATAAAAAATCGAATAAAAAGATCAAGATCAGAACACAATCGGATCTGTTTCAATTTGAACTTATTCAGAATGCATCGCATTTAGAGTGCAATATACTCAATCATGTGGATTTTAAACTTTTAGGGCATCATATAAACTATGTTCTAGTCCATCGAGAAAAACCGATTTTAATAAAGACCACAATAGAGCAACAAACCATTTTGAATACACTTTTTCCACAGAAAGTTGTCGTTCCTAAAATTGTATTCAACAGAACTCAACTTCAAAAATATGTGGACTTTATATTGCCTAATCTTGAAAAGATCGGTGTGGTTGAAATACATCCAGAACTTGAAAAACTTTTTATTCAAGGCGAGCTTGAGTTTGAAGTCTACTTGGATTATAATGGTGGCGCTATCCAAATTGAAGTTTTATTTAGGTATGGGGCGGTTAAAATCAATGGCTTAACAGAAGATAATCATCAATCAGACTGGATTGTTGGCCATAGAGATTATGCAAAAGAAACGGCTTTTATGGAACGCTTTGAGCGCTATCCCTATCATAGATTAGGCGATCACATCAAAGTCCTCAGAGATCACGAAATCTTTGAATTTTTAAAGACCGAGATTGTAGACCTTGAACAGAGTGCCACACTTTACAGAACCGAAAGATTTTCAAGGCGCCGGATCATAACAGGAGATAAAATTAAACAGAGTATCAAGACAAATGAATCCAGCAATTTGCTTGAATATGAAATTGAAATTGAAGGTTTTGAAAAAGAAGATGCCCTTAAGTTGCTCAGAGCGTATAGAGAAAAAAAGAAATATTATAAGCTCAGAAATGGCGATTTTTTAGCGCTTGAAGCAGGTCAATTTGAAACCATTGAGGAATTGACTCATTTATTCCAAACTAAAATGAACAAAAGCACTCAGATAATTGATTTGCCAAAGGCTTCCGTGTACTATCTTTCTCAACTTATGGATGAAGGTCGATTGGCCTTAATTGATGTGCCTGAGGACGTCTTGAGGCTTAACCATGAAAAAGCAACAGAGCCACTTGAAATCCCAGAACATTTGGTCAACATCTTGAGGCCTTATCAGAGCAAAGGTGTTTATTGGCTAAACCAATTGACCATGTACGGTTTTGGTGGCATTTTAGCAGACGATATGGGGCTTGGGAAAACACTTCAGATGTTGACTTTTATAAGGATTAGAAAAACCTTGGGATTTGGTAGAATTCTCATTGTGGCACCGACCTCGCTCATTTATAACTGGGCAAATGAAATCGTCAAGTTTACCGATTCGTTGACCTACGAAATTGTGGAAGGTGCAAAAGAAAATAGGGAAAAAATCATCAAAAGTAGCGATGCGCATATACTGATCACTTCCTATGGGGTGCTCAGAAAAGACCAAGAATTATACGGGCAATGCAATTTTGACATGATCGTACTCGATGAGGCACAACACATTAAAAACGAAGGCTCTTTAACTTCTAAAGTCGTGAAGCAAATTCCAGCAAAACATAAATTTGCACTGACAGGCACACCACTTGAAAATCACTTAGGAGAGCTTTGGTCTATTTTTGACTTTGTTATGCCGAGCTATTTGGGCACGAGATATCACTTTAGAGAAGAATTTGAAAAGAAATCAGAGTCCGAGGAAGATCAGATTCAAATGCATAAACTGAGACATCTGATTGAACCTTTTATGATGAGAAGAATCAAAAAAGATGTGCTTAAAGAATTGCCAGATAAGTTAGAAACGAACTTGATCGTGGGCATGACGGATGATCAGAAAAAGCTTTATACAGCCATGGTGGCTGAAATTAAAGGGGAATTTTTAGAGGATCAAGCTGAAAAACCCCTCGATGCGGACAAACGCATGCGGTTGTTGGTGGGTCTCATGAGACTTAGACAGATTTGTGCACACCCAAGTGCTTATCTTACCAATTATGAAGGGGGTAGTGGCAAACTTGAAGCCTTAGTGGAACTGCTCAGCGAACTTGAAGAGAGTGGACACAGAACCCTTGTTTTTTCACAATTTACATCTGTACTCAAATTGATTCAGAAGACAATCGGCACCAATTGTTTTTACTTGGATGGTGGTATGCCTGCTAAAGAGAGGATGCAAACTGTTGAACGCTTCAATCAAGGAGAGAAATCTGTTTTTCTCATATCCCTTAAAGCCGGTGGTAGTGGTCTCAATTTAACAGGTGCAGATACGGTGATTCACTTTGATCCTTGGTGGAATCCTGCAGTGGAAGATCAAGCCACAGATCGAGCACATCGCATTGGGCAAGAAAAACGCGTACATGTAATCAAGCTCATCACTCAAAACTCAATTGAAGAGAAAATTCTAGCACTTCAAGGGCGAAAAAAAGCCCTGTTTGATCAAATCATTCAACCAGGGGAAACTTTCTTAAACAAATTGACGATAGATGAAATTAAATCTTTATTTACCCTGTGATTTAAATCTCTCTTTGCAATCTGGTCAGGCACCTTTTGAAATGGCCTCTTGAAGATCAGAATATTGTTTTGCAGCAAGCGCTTGATAGTGATGATTAATCTGCGAGAGCTGTTCCATATGATCGATGACGATTTGAATGAGATTGAGATCCAATTTGCCATCGTTGCCTTCTGAGAGTAAAATTTCTTTTGCAAAAGCAATATTAGTATGACTGCGATAAGGACGTTCCTCTGTCAATGCAGAAAAAATATCTGCGATGCAGAGGATCATTTCTTTTTCGGTGAGATTAGAGCGCTTAAAAGGGTAACCCTTACCGTTGAGTTTTTCATGGTGACTTGATGCAATGGATTTTATTTCTTCAAAGCCTTTAATTTTGGACAGAATTTCCATCGTATAAAATGAATGTGATTTAATTTGAAGCATTTCATTTTTACTTAGGATACTTTTTTTGTCGAGCAATTCTTTGGAAAGTGCGAGCTTGCCAATGTCGTGAAAGTAGCCTGAAATCTCTAGAATATCTAAATTATCGTGATCGTATCCGAGGAGCTGCCCAATAGCGCGCGCGACTTTTGAAACGCCTATACTATGAGATGCCGTGTAAGATGATCTGAAATCAATAGCCAAGATAAAGAGTTTTGAAATGTCAAAGAGTGCATTGATATCTCTAATAAAGGCATCTGGTTTTAAAACGGTCATGATGATTTCTTTATGTCTGTCCGTTGTTAAATTGAGCCAAAATTCCTCTTGCCTTGAAAGAGACAAAAAGGCGTTTACATATTCTCCCATGTATTTTACATCTTGATCAGAAGTGATTCTGTATTTAATCTGATCGACCTGGTTGAGTATAAATTCGGATTTGTCTATTAAAACGGCAATGCGATCTGCTAAAAAAATCAAATTGGAGTAGAGGTTGTATTCTGGTTTTTCAATGAGGTTTGGATAATCATCGTGATGATAGCGCACCAATAGTGCGATTTTGTCAAAACCTGTAAGCGACATCAACAGTTGATAGCCAATTTCGCCATGATTTGTGATATCTTCAAAGGCATAATCCGTTAATTTCACACGATCATCAGCAGTGAAGACCCCAATATCGTGAATCAATGAAGCAATGGTGATTTCTTTTATATCTTTCTGACTTAAATCTAGGGCAGATGCAAGCTTCAATGCTATATAGGCAACGTCATTGTGATGATTGTAAATGCGACGATCAATTAAATCAAGGGATTCGCTAAAAGCGTGAAAGATTTCATTTTGTGATACTTGAATGGACATAAGACCCTCCTAAGTTTAATTTATTGCGACTTCAATAAGATGTATAGTTTATTTACCCACCGTTTTAAAAATGACACAGAATACTATTTAAATTTTGTTTACCCCGTATAAAAATAATTATACGGGATTGTTTTTTTGTGATACACTTATAAAAAGAACATGCGCCAATCAATAAGCACACAGTAGGAGGCAGCTATGAAGTTTACAGAATTTAAATATGAACGCCCTCAAATGGACGTTTTTAAAACCAATATGGATGCACTGATTGAAAGGTTCAAAAGAGCACATTCAGGACAAGAACAAATTGAAATACTACATGAAATATCGGGGCTCAGAAATCATATTGAAACAGCAGCGACTCTTGTGAATATTAGACACACCATAAACACAGAGGATGCTTTTTATGATGCCGAAAATGATTTTATAGATGATGCAATGCCGTCATACGAAGAAATGATCGATAGACTTTATAATGCACTGGATCAATCTCAATTTAAGACCGCATTAATGGCAGAATTTGGAGCGCATTTATTTAATATTGTGAGTGTCAAAATGAAGACTTTCAAGCCCGAAATTTTAGAGGATTTGAAACGTGAAAATAGCCTATCCTCTCAGTATACCAAACTCAGAACCTCTGCTAAAATTATGTTCGCAGGTGAAGAGCGCAATTTGGCTCAGATGGTGCCTTTTTACGAATCCACAGATCGAGCGGTTAGAAAAAGTGCCCAAGAAGCTGCGACAGAATTCTTTGAAGCGCATGAAAAGGCATTTGACGACCTTTACGACGAACTCGTTAAAGTGCGTCATGGGATTGCTAAAAAATTAGGCTTCGATAACTTTGTAGAACTGGGTTATTTAAGACTTACTAGAACCGATTATGATCACAGAATGGTGAAGACGTATAGAGATCAAGTCCTAAATGATCTGGTACCTATTGCGACTAAATTAAGAGAAAGACAGAAAAAAAGATTGGGTTTAGAAACTTTAACATATTATGATGAGCCAATCGCATTTATATCTGGTAATGCAACGCCTAAAGGAACGCCTGAGTGGATACTCCAAAAGGGCAAACAAATGTATGAGGCATTATCCAAAGAAACAGGTGAATTCTTTAACTTTATGCTAGAGAATGCACTTTTAGATTTAGAAGCTAAAAAAGGCAAAGCGGGCGGTGGCTATTGCACATTCATAAACGATTACAAATCACCGTTTATCTTTTCCAATTTCAATGGAACTTCTGGCGATATCGATGTTTTAACCCATGAAGCGGGTCATGCCTTCCAAGTCTATCAGAGCCGAAATTATGAGATTCCAGAATACATTTGGCCGACGTATGAAGCTTGTGAGATTCACTCTATGAGCATGGAATTTTTAACATGGCCATGGATGAAAAACTTCTTTAATGAAGATACTGAGAAATATCACTTTAATCATTTAAGTGAAGCATTACTCTTTATTCCATACGGTGTCCTCGTGGATGAATTTCAGCACTATGTCTATGAAAATCCAGACGTAACGCCTACAGAGCGCAAATCCAAATGGGCAGAACTGGAATCCAAATATTTACCCCATAGAATCTATGAAGACAACGATTTCCTTAAAAGAGGTGGCTACTGGTTTAGACAAGGGCATATTTTTAATGATCCGTTTTATTATATTGATTACACCCTTGCACAAGTTTGTGCATTTCAATTCTTTGTCAAGGCAGAGGCGAATCGTGAAAGCGCATGGGCGGATTATATCAGACTATGTAATAAAGGGGGAAGCTTACCATTTTTAGAATTGTTAAAGGTGGCTCATTTGGAAAATCCGTTTGAATTGGGCTCTTTAAAACGCATATTACCTGCTATTGAATCGTGGTTAGAGGGCGTGGACGATCGTAAACTGGATACTCAAATTGTTAAGAAAATAAAATAATTTAGAAGATTTAAAAAAAAGGTTGAAATTGACGTTCATATGCAATAAAATTATTTTGAGCGTGGGACGTTTTTTGAGACCACATCATCTGTTTATATGGATCCCAGTTGAAGATAATGCGAGATACCTTAAGAGGGTAGCCGAAGGAGCAATGATTAAAAATAGCCGTTTTTAATTTGAAACTCTCAGGCAACAGAAGTGTTATTGGATGGATCTCTGGAGAGACCGAAAGGCACCGAAGGAGGAAGTGTTAAAGTGAGGTTACTTAATCTCCTTTGGCGAGAAACTCTCAGGTAAAAATACAGAGGTATATAATGGCGACTAGCATTGCTACGTCCATTATATACCTCTTTTTGTCTTTAAAAAAAACAAATTCAAAGTGTGCATAAAAATGTGCATAAAAGGTATAACTATAAAAGAGAGCGCCTGGTGAGGCACTTAAGTTAAAGCAAATCACTGGGCGATACACGAAGGAGGAAGCAGGATGGATTCAGTTAAAAAAACAGCACTTTTTGATGTTCACGAAAAACTTGGAGGGAAGGTCATTGACTTTGCGGGTTGGGCATTACCGGTTCAATACGAAGGCATTATTGAAGAGCATGAAGCTGTGAGAAATGCAGCGGGTATGTTCGATGTTTCACACATGGGTGAAGTTGAAGTAAAGGGCAAAGATGCTTTTGCTTTTGTTCAAAATCTGGTGACAAATGATGTGGCAACGCTTGAAGATCATCAAATTCTTTACGGCATGATGTGCTATGAAGAGGGGGGTGTCGTGGATGATCTCTTGGTGTATAAATTGAATTCAGAATCCTTCTACCTCGTGATCAATGCAAGTAATGTCGATAAGGATTATGCTTGGATGGTTGAACAGTCAAAGGGCTATCATTTAACCCTTGAAAATGTTTCGGATCGCATTTCAGAAGTGGCATTGCAAGGCCCTGTTGCACAAGAAATCCTTCAAAAGGTAGTGGATGTCGATTTAGCGGAAATTAAATTTTTCTACTGTAATCCAAATGTGACCATCGCAGGTGCAAAATGCTTGGTGTCCAGAACCGGTTATACGGGCGAAGATGGCTTTGAAGTGTACACCGAGAATGAAAATATCGTCAAAGTATGGGAAACCATTATGGAAGCAGGTAAGGGCAAAGGGTTAAAACCAGCGGGATTAGGCTGTAGAGATACCTTGAGATTCGAAGCAGCATTACCGCTTTACGGTAATGAAATTTCTAAGGAGATTACACCTCTTGAAGCAGGACTGGGTTTCTTTGTAAAATTGGGTAAAGATAACTTTATTGGGAAAGATGCACTTGTGACTCAAAAAGAAGCTGGACTTCCAAGAAAAACAGTCGGTTTTGAAATGGAAAAGGGAATCCCAAGACATGGTTATGACGTCGTTGTTGACGATAAAGTGGTGGGCGTAGTAACCACAGGGTATTTCTCACCAACACTCAAAAAAAATATAGGACTTGCACTTGTTGAATCGGCCTATGCGGAAATGGGTGGGGCGCTTGGCATACAAGTTAGAAAAAAAGTTTTTCCTGCTACAATTTGCAGTAAAAGATTTTATCAAAAGAATTATAAAAAATAGTGAAAGTAAGGTATAATTTATTCAAAGAACCAAAGGGTTCACAGCAATAGGCTGAAATTAGGATGAATATTCAGGAGGTAATGAAGATGAAAGTTTTAAGCGGTTTGTATTATACAAAAGATCATGAGTGGGTAAAAGTTAAAGGTAATGTTGCATCTGTTGGTGTGACAGATTTTGCACAAAATTCGTTAGGATCAATCGTTTATGTTGAATTACCAGAAATTGATGAAGCATTCGAAGCTGAAGATAGTTTTGGCACAATTGAATCTGTAAAAGCAGCGTCAGATATGCTCATGCCTGTATCAGGTACAATTACAGAAGTAAATGATGAACTTGAAAATGATCCTTCACTTGTCAACTCTGAACCTTATGAAAATTGGATCATTAAAGTAACGCTTTCTGATGCAAGTGAATTAGAGGAACTCATGAATGCAGAAGAGTATGAAGCATATTGCAACGAGGAGGCATAATGATGTTTCCATACATTCCAAATACTAAGCAAGATGAAGCGAAAATGCTTGAAGTTCTTGGTATTGATTCAGTAGACAGATTATTTGATGACATCCCAGAGCAAGTTAAACTCAAAAGAAGATTGAATTTATGTGCGCCACTTTCTGAAGCAGAAGTGTCTAAACATATTAGAGGTCTTGCAGATAAAAACACATCTACAAACGCGCTCATATGCTTTTTAGGCGCAGGGGCTTATGATCATGCGATCCCATCTGTGATTCATCATTTGGTATCCAGATCTGAATTTAACACAGCCTATACCCCTTATCAACCCGAGATCAGCCAAGGCACGTTACAGGCGATCTTTGAATATCAAACGATGATTGCAAATGTCACTGGCATGGAAGTATCCAATGCGTCGATGTATGATGGTGCATCTGCCACGGCAGAAGCGGCTATGCTTGCCATGGCCAATCAAAAAGGGGATACCCTTCTCATTTCTGAAACGGTTCACCCAGAAGTCAGAGAAGTGGTTAAGACCTATATGAGATTTAACCATGTAAATGTCATTGAAATTCCATCAGTAAACGGTGTAACTGACATTGAACAACTCAAAAACGTCATCTCAAAAGAGACTGTTGGTGTAATCGTTCAATCTCCGAACTTCTTTGGTAACATTGAAGACTATACAGAAGCTGTAGAAGTGACGCATGAAAATAAAGCGCTCTTCATCATGAACGTCGATCCAATTGCCATGGGGATTCTCAAAACACCGGGCGAATATGGTGCGGATTTAGCAGTAGGTGAAGGTCAAGTTCTCGGCAATGGCTTAAATTATGGCGGCCCATACCTTGGGTTTATGGCAGCTTCTACAAAACAAATGAGAAAATTGCCTGGCCGTATTGTGGGTCAGACATTAGACTTAGATGGTAAGAGAGCTTTTACGCTCACACTTCAAGCGAGAGAGCAACATATCAGACGCGAAAAAGCAACTTCAAATATTTGTTCAAATCAAGCTTTAAATGCACTTTGTGCAACGATTTACCTCAGTGCTCTTGGTAAAGAGGGTTTAAAAGAAGTGGCGACGCAATGCGTTAAAAAGGCGCATTATGCACAGAGAAAGCTGATTGAGACCGGTAAGTTTAGAGCTGTATACGATGCGCCATTCTTTAAAGAATTTGTTCTTGAAACGGATATGAAAATCGAGTTACTTAATGAGAAATTAGCTGAAAAAGGCTTCCTTGGCGGATTTGATTTAGGCAAAGCATATCCCACAAATCAAAACAGAGTACTGTTCTGTGTAACTGAAAAGAGAACTAAAGAAGAAATTGATGCACTTGTAGAGGCAATGGAGGCAATCACATGGTAAAATACGATCAACTTATTTTTGAAATTTCAAAAGAAGGCAGAAGAGGGTATAAAATTCCTGGATGCAAAGTTGATGATGTAGAGATCAATGATGTCATTCCAGCAGAATTACAACGTAAGACAGTGCTTGAGTTACCAGAGGTGAGTGAGCCTCAACTCGTTAGACATTACACCTTATTGAGCAATAAAAACTTCGGCGTGGACACAGGATTTTATCCACTGGGTTCGTGTACGATGAAATACAATCCAAAAATCAATGAAGATATGGCGGCTTTAGACGGTTTCGTAAACCTCCATCCTTACCAAAATGCAAAGCAAACGCAAGGTGCACTTGAGCTCATGTACGATTTAGAGAGCATGTTGTCAGAAATTGGTGGCATGGATGCCTTTACGCTTCAACCAGCAGCGGGTGCACATGGTGAACTTGCTGGTCTGATGATCATTAAAGCTTATCACGAAAAACAAGGCGCAACCAAGAGAAATAAAATCATCGTTCCAGACTCTGCGCATGGAACAAACCCTGCGAGTGCTAATGTGGCAGGCTTTGAAGTTGTGGAGATCAAATCCACAAAAGAAGGCGCTGTTGATCTTGAAAATTTAAAAGCAGTATTGGGCGATGACATTGCAGGTTTGATGTTAACGAATCCGAGTACATTGGGTTTATTTGAACAAAATATCGTTGAAATTGCGGCGCTGGTACATGAAGCAGGCGGTTTGCTCTATTATGATGGTGCCAATTTAAATGCGATTTTAGGTCAAGCTAGACCTGGAGATATGGGTTTTGATGTGGTGCATTATAATCTTCATAAGACCTTTTCGACGCCTCATGGTGGTGGCGGTCCTGGTTCGGGTCCAGTAGGCGTCAAAGCCTTTTTGAAACCCTTTTTACCGGCACCAATTGTCTCTAAGGTCGAAGATCAGTTTGTTCTAGATTATAATAGACCGGACACGATTGGTAGAATGAAAGGCTTTAATGGCAACTTTGGAATCCTTGTGAGAGCTTATACCTACATCTTATCCATGGGCAGCGAAGGCTTAAAACGTGCAAGTGAGATGGCGGTACTCAATGCGAATTACATGCAAGCTAAATTAAAGGATTACTACAATTTACCAGTGGATACCATTTGCAAACATGAATTTGTGCTTGCGGGTCTCAAAGGTGAGCTCAATCAGTGTAGTACACTAGATGTGGCAAAACGGCTTTTAGACCATGGTTATCATCCACCGACCATCTATTTCCCGTTGATTGTACATGATGCCATCATGATTGAGCCTACTGAAACGGAGAGCCTTGAAACACTTGATGCATTCATCGATATTATGATTCAAATCAGTAAAGAAGCGGATGAAACACCAGAATTATTGAAACAAGCACCGACAACAACTCAAATTAGAAGAGTTGACGAAGTGCTTGCAGCGAGATCCCCAGTGCTCAAGTGGGAAAAACAAGTCTAGGAGGCCATATGCAAAAGGAAATCGTCGTTATAGGTGGTGGGCCAGGAGGTTATGTGGCAGCCATTCGTGGTGCACAATTAGGGGCTAAGGTCACTTTGATTGAGCGTCATAAAATTGGAGGCACTTGCTTGAACTATGGCTGTATCCCTACAAAGACGCTTTATAGAAATGCAGAGCTTCTAAACACATTGATGCATATAGAAGATTTCGGTATAAAGACGGGACCCGTTACTTTTGATATCCCTAAAATTCAATCGAGAAAAAAAGAGGTCGTCGATCAACTGGTCGGCGGGATTGAGCAGTTGATCCAAATAAACGGCATTGAACTCATTTATGGCAGTGCTGAATTTTTAAGCGCAACAGATCTGAAAATTACCACTGAAACGCATGAGGTCCGTACGATTTCATGTGAAAATATCATTATTGCATCGGGGTCAAAACCTCAGATGCCACCAATAGAGGGCATAGACCTTGACGGTGTTATGACCAGTAAGGAAATTTTAGAATTTAAGGATGTTCCAGAGAAACTGGTGGTAATCGGTGGCGGTGTGATCGGGATGGAATTTGCAGGTATCTTTGCTGCCATGGGCAGTACCGTTACGGTGGTAGAATATGCAGATCAAATACTTGGCCTGGTGGATACAGAAATATCAAAACGGTTTGCCGTAAGTGTTAAGAAAAAAGGCATCGATGTTCATAAATCGACAAAAGTCACTAAAATTGTCAAGACAGATAGCGGCTTAGCCGTAATAGGAGAGACTAAAAAAGGCGAAGTGACATTTGATGCTACCAGCGTTTTAGTCTCAACAGGAAGATCTCCAGTTATTGAAGGTTTAAATTTATCAAATGCTGGTGTAGAATATAATCGTAGTGGTATTATTGTAGATGCGCATTTTAGAACTAATGTTCAAAATGTGTATGCAATAGGCGATGTCAATGGTAAGCTTATGCTAGCACATGCTGCATCTCATCAAGGTATTGCTGCAGTGGACCACATTATGGGTGTATTACATCATGGCAATCATGAAGTGGTGCCAAGTTGTATCTTCGTTTTTCCAGAGATTTCTTGTGTTGGACTTACTGAAGATCAAGCAAAAGCAGAAGGCATTGAAATCAAAAAAAGTAAATTTATGTTTGGAGCCAATGGCAAGGCACTTTCTATTGGAGAGCCCGAAGGTTTTGTAAAAGTGATTTCTGATATGGACGATATCATACTTGGCGTCCATATCATGGGACCTCATGCGTCAGATTTAATTCATGAGGGGACACTTGCAGTGAGCCAAAAAATGCATGTGGATGCTATTGCAGGGACAATTCATGCACATCCAACACTTGCAGAAGCTTTTGCAGAAGCTACTATGGGACTCAAAGGTGAAGCGATTCACATGGCGCCAATCAAAACTAAAAAGTAACGTGAGAGGGGACCGATCCATGAATTTAGAAATCATTAAAAAAAATGATCCAGAGCTCTATGAATCAATGGCACTTGAACTTGAAAGACAATCAAATAATATTGAGTTAATTGCCTCTGAAAATTTTACAAGCAAAACGGTAATGGCAGCTATGGGTTCACACTTAACAAACAAATATGCAGAAGGCTATCCAGGTAAAAGATATTATGGTGGTTGTGAATTCGTAGATCTATCTGAAGATTTAGCACGTGATAGATTGAAAGCCTTATTTGGTGCTGAACATGCCAATGTTCAACCCCATTCTGGTTCCCAAGCGAACATGGGCGTCTATATGGCAGTTCTTGAGCCAGGCGACAAAATCCTTGGTATGAATTTATCGGATGGCGGGCACTTAACACATGGTAGCCCCGTTAATTTTTCAGGCAAACTTTATAACTTTGTTTCTTACGGCGTAAACGCTGAGGGTTTCATTGATTATGAAAATCTTAGAGCAATGGCAATTGCAGAAAAACCTAAAATGATTGTTTCGGGTGCGAGTGCTTATTCAAGAATTATTGACTTCGCTAAAATCAAAGCAATTTGCGATGAAGTGGGTGCTTTAATGATGGTGGATATGGCGCATATCGCAGGTCTTGTGGCTGCTGATCTTCATCCAAATCCAGTACCTTATGCAGATTTTGTGACAACGACAACGCATAAGACATTAAGAGGACCAAGAGGCGGTGCCATTCTCTGTAAAGAAGAGTTTGCAAAAGCAGTAGATAAGACGATTTTCCCTGGGATTCAAGGTGGACCTTTAATGCATATTATCGCCGCTAAAGCGGTTTGCTTTAAAGAAGCCATGTCTGATGAGTTTAAAGCTTATCAAAGACAGGTGGTTGAAAACGCAAGTACATTAGCAGATGCTTTAAAAGCAAAAGGCTTTAATATCGTATCGGGTGGTACAGATAATCACTTAATGCTTGTTGATCTTAGAAACAAAGAGATCACAGGTAAAGTTGCTGAAAAATTACTCGATGAAATCGGGATTACGACTAATAAAAATACAGTGCCAAATGAAACAGCGAGTCCATTTGTGACAAGCGGTATTCGAATTGGAACACCAGCTTCAACCACACGTGGCTTTGGAAGAGCAGAAATGCTTGAAATTGCAGATATCATCAGCTGGACAATAGACAACAGAGACGCTGATCTAGCGCCTGCAAGAGCACGTGTCAAAACCTTATGTGATCAATTCCCTTTATATAGGGATTAATCAAAATTACCGACCCCACAAAAAAAGCTGCCCTCTCCTCACAATTTGGGCAGCTTTTTCCGTTTTTTACTTTTCGTCTGTTATTTTTGCTTGACGCATTCAAAAGATCATTTTATAATGAGGAGAGGCAATTTAATTATTTTAGAAAGCGAGCATTACAATGAACTTCAGACTTTCATACTTTGCAGTAGCACATAATATTATAGCAAATTTTAGATTAGACGCTAGGAGTCTCACTAAAATTTAATATTATGTTAACCCGCAAGTGTCTGAAGAAGACTTAATTTTATATAATCTAAGATTGAGAACTCTAAGTGAATACCACTTGGAGTTTTTTGTGTTATCATGAGCTTTCGTTTGAATCAAAGCAGGCATATTAAGCCAGCTCTGAGTGTTTAGACGAGAATGAACTGACAAAAAAATGAACTTCCAAGGACCTTGCTGACACAATGAGTCTATTTACTTTGGAGGTAAACAATGAACAGAAAACAGAGATTGAAAAGCAATATCGGAAAGAATTATTTATTTACACTGATGTACAATTTAGATTTGACAAGAGGGATCTGGATGATTTATTTGGCAAGCAAAGGGATGTCATTAACGCAACTTGGATTACTAGAGACTATTTTTCACTTGACTTCCTTTACTATGGAGGTGCCAACAGGTGCTGTGGCGGATCTCTTTGGTCGGAAGACCAGTCGAGTAGGCGGTAGAATTTTAGCATTAGTAAGCGTGGTAATGCTACTCCTATCCAATCAGTTTTGGGGATTTGCAATAGCCTTTATTTTCTCAGCACTCTCTTATAATTTGGAATCAGGTGCGGGGGATGCACTTATATACGATTCTCTAAAAGAATTAGATCGAGAAACTGAATTTATGAGAATCAATGGCACAAAAGAAGTTTTTTATCAGACGGCAAGTGTGATTTCATTTTTTATAGGCGGTTATCTTGCAACCAAAAGTTATCCAATGGCCTTTTATATCACAATTGTGATAGGCATATTGACAATTCTACAGTCAACGTGCTTTATAGAACCTAAAATTGAAAAGACAAAAGTGGATGAGCGTGAATCCAAAAGAGAGGCTCTAAGTATTTGGCAAAAAGGCTTTTGTAGTTTTAAAGATCAGCTTGCGGACAGCGTAAAAGTGGTTAGACAAAACCCTAAAATTGCCTCATTGATGATGCTCGGTCAATTGATTGGTACCTTTTGTACTTGTATTTTTTACTATAATCAAAATTATCTAATATCATTACATTACAGCGAAGCTATTATCGGGCTGATTCTGGCGACTTCTTCAGTGGCTGCTGCAATCATATCGGCTCAAGTGCATCGGATTGAAAGCGTGATTAAAGAACGCGGGATTCTTTTAGGCGTCCCATGGATTACTGTAGCGTGTATATGGGGAATTGCACTGACACCTTATCATTATATATTCTTTATCATCATGATGATGACGGAAAGTGTGACCTACATTGCCATGACAGATTATATCAACAAGTTGATTCCAAGTGAGAACAGAGCGACGATTTTATCTTTCGCAAGTATGGTTTTTAGTTTCTTTATGATCATACTTTTCCCATTAGTGGGTGTGATTGGGGATCTATTTGATTTAAGATTCGCTTTTATTGTCATGGGGACCTTGGGGATTCTATTTGTGCTCATCAACAGTATTCTGATCTTAAAGAGTAAGCGTAAAGAACCCGTGCAAAACGATTAAGCGTTTCAATACCAAAGATAAAAACGATATTAACGGCTTATGGCAAGACTCAGCTGCGAGCGGAGTTTTGTCCACAAAAGAAGGCGTCAATATCGTTTTTGACATTCTAATCCTTTACTCAAATTTGTCGTATAAAATTTGTGTTTCGGGCATCCCTTTAGCCATCAAAATCGGCATCACCGAATCGATCATAACAGGGCTGCCACATAGATAAGCTTCTTGATCCGCGCAGTTTTCTAAGAACTTTTCAAGCAGATCGGTCACTCTACCTTTTTCACCAGTCCACTGACACTGTTCTGTGGGACGTGAGAGGCAGGTGATCAATCTAAAGTTAGGCAGTTCTTTTTCAAGTTGTTCAAGTGTATCTATTTCAAATAAATCTTCTTTTGTTCGAGCACCAAAATAGAACGTGACTTTACGCTTGATATGACTGTCTCGCATAAACTTTAAGATGGACATTATAGGTGCCATCCCAGTACCGATGGCCACCATGACCATTTCTCTATCTGTCTCTTGGTAGAAAAAATCACCATAAGGTCCAACCACCGTCAGTTTGGCACCGGGTTTGAGATAATCGTGAACAAAAGTAGTTGCAACGCCATTTTTAACAAGTCCAATGTAGAGTTCAATGGCCTTTTTGTCCAGTGGTGAAGAGGCGAGCGAATACGCCCTATAAACCTCTTCATCGTTGCCTTTGTATTTTGGCGCTAATATCTGAATGTATTGACCTGCTTTAAATTGAAGTTCTTCACCTTCAGGGAGCATTAATCTGAGATGTTTAATCGTAGGCGTCACTTCTTTTATAAATTCAACGCGATATTCAAATTGCTGGACGCTAAACAGCTCTTCAGGAATTTGAATTTTCATGTCGGTTTTAATTTTGAGTTGACAAGAAAGCCTGATCCCTTCTTTTTGTTCGTCAGGCGTCACATATCCCAGTTCTGTGGGGAGAATTTGACCGCCACCTTCAATAACCGTAACTTTACAATAGCCGCAACTCCCTTTGCCGCCACAAGCGGATGGAATGAAGACTTTTTGATCGACTAAAGAGGAGAGCAATGTTTCACCACCGTCTACTGTAAAGTCTTTGCTGTCGTTAATGGTGAGTTTCATTTCGCCGTAGTTCGCAATGGTTTTATTGGCAAGCGATAATAAAAAAGCCAATGCACCTGTGATCCCGCTAATCGTGGCGACGGTAATTGCAATAGTGCCCAAAGTTGTCATAGTATTCCTCCCTATTGTATTTGGACTATTCCTGAAAAGCCTAAAAAGGCAAGGGCCATAATACCCGTAATGATTAAGGTAATCCCTGGACCTTCAAGGCCTTTAGGCAGTTTCGCATTTTTTATTTTTTTGCGTATCCCTGCCATTGAAACGATCGCCAGTGTCCAACCTAAACCTGAACCCATGCCAAATGCGAAGGATTGAAATAAGTTGTATTCTCTGATGGTCATAAAAAGGGAAACCCCTAGGATGGCACAGTTTACAGTAATGAGGGGTAAAAAGATGCCAAGGGAGTAATATAAGGTTTCAAAATAGCGTTCAATAATCATTTCTACAAGCTGAACGAATGCTGCGATGACGATGATAAATACGATGAATCTCAAGTATTCAAATCCCAAAGGTACTAAAATGTAATGGTAGATGAAGTAATTGAGCACTGTGGTACAGGCAAGGACAAAGGTGACTGCTTGCCCTAAGCTCAGTGAAGTTTTGATTTCATTAGAGACTGCTATAAAAGAGCACATGCCAAGAAAATTGGATAGGATCATGTTGTTCGTAAAAATAGAAGCAAAGAATATGACAAGGGGATTGATTTCGATCATACCTGAGCACCTCCTTTTTCATCATTGTTGGGAAAGACATTTCTTGTGATCCAGATGACGATCCCCAGCATAAAAAATGCGCCAGGAGGCATAATCATCAATGTCCACTTCACCCAGCCTTCACCTAGTATTTGAACGCCAAAGAGAGAACCAAATCCAAGGAGTTCTCTGAAAAAAGCGATAAAGAGCAGAACGATGGTATAGCCAAGGCCCATGGTAAAACCGTCGAAGAATGAAATGAGAGGTTTGTTCTTCTGTGCAAAGGCTTCACAGCGGCCCATTATAATACAGTTTGTGATGATTAAACCCACATAGGGGCCGAGCGCTTTAGACATGGATGGCCAGTAAGCTTTTAAAAAAATATCCAAAATGATAACATAAGCAGATATAATAAGCGTTTGAACCATCATGCGGATATGTTTAGGGGTTTGCTGACGCAAAAGAGAGACTGTAAAACTTGAAAAACCCGTCACAAACATGAGACCAATGCCCATGACTAGTGAATTGAGCAGTAAATTCGTCACTGCGAGCGACGAACAGATGCCAAGTATTTGTCTGAAAACAGGATTGTCTTTGATCATACCTTCTTTAAAGACGCGTTTTAACTCATTCATTGAGGTTCACCTCCTTTTCAATGCTTTTAAGGTCGGTTACAAATTGATTGACCATGTCACGTACCGAGTTGGAGGTCAATGTAGCACCTGTAACGGCGTCCGCAGAACCCCCCTCAGCGGGTTTGAAGATCACGGGAGGCTCTGTTTTAATGGACATGTTTCGAAACTGCTCTTTAAACCATGATTCGTCTATACGCCCCCCAAGTCCCGGCGTTTCAGAATGCGAAATAAAATTAATCCCAAGAATGGTATCAAATTCTGGAGAAATGGCAATGTTACCTGTAATCGTACCCCATAGCCCTCGGCCAGAAAATTGAAAAGCATAACCTTGAAGTTCTTGATCGAGCTTGTAAACATAATAGGTTCTTTCATTGAGCGTTTGAGTGGTAACATGCTCATCAAAAGTTTTTTGAATGGACAAATCTTGTGATTCAAAGGGGATATTGAATACATATAAGATCGATTTTTGGATTTGAAGGGCTTCTTGTGCTTTAATAAGATCAATGGAACTTGCATTTATAAAAGCGAGCACAAATGTAAAGACAGCCGTTAAAACCACCATAAAGAAAACGGGATATAGAATTCTTTTTTTCTTAACCATTATTGCCCCTCCTTTGCAGGAAGCTTTTTACGATTTTTGATTGCGATGACAGCCTCATCTAAGATCGGTGCAAAAGTATTGCCTATCAGAATGGCAAACATAATACCGCCAGCAAATAAAGCAAATCCTCTTATGATCACAGTGATGCAGCCAATCATTAAGCCATAGATGATCCGGCCTTGAAATGTTTTTGGAGATGAAATGGGATCGGTGGCCATGAAGACCGCCCCGAAGAGGATACCACCAGCCATAAGCCCGTATATTGGACTCGGCACTTGTTGAAAACCTGAGAAATAAAAGGCAGAATCCATTATTAAAAAACCGATGATGACACTGAAAATAGTTTCTTTAGCAGCGGCTTTTGTGTAGATGAGGTAGATGCCCATCAAGAGGATTAAAAGCGCACTGGTCTCACCGATTGAACCCGCTATATTCCCAAGTAATAGATCCTTTAGGGGTGCTGTTTCACCAGTGGCTCTATAAATCAACATGGGCGTTGATTGTGTGATGGCGTCAATGGGCTTGCCTAAATAAGAAGTAAAGCCCCCAAAAAAGCCGTCTACTGGTTGGGTCCATTGTACGGTCATAAATTTGGGAAAATTGACGTAGATAAAAGCTCTCCCCACCAAAGCGGGATTGAATGGATTTTTACCAAAGCCGCCAAAGACCATTTTGCCAAAGAGTACGCCGAAGATAATCCCTATAATAGCGATCCAATATGGCGTTTGAGGTGGCAAGGTCATGGTGAATAAAATAGCGGTGACAAAGACTGCTTCAGTTATCTTTTGCGCTTTATTTCTAACAAAAACCCATTCGGTTAAGCAGGCGAATAAGGTGACAACGATCAGTAATATGAGTACGCGCAAGCCGAAAAAATAGATACCTGCACATACAATGGGTAAAAGTGAATAGACCACTTTTCTCATCATTGCTTGCTTCATAAATTTAATATTTTTGAGTGATAGCTTCAAATGTCTTCCCTCCCTTTAAAGTTCTTTAAAGTTCTTTAGAGTATCTCATCTCTATATATATCCAAAAGTTATTGAGCTATATCTATTTTCAAAAACTTTATTATTTTTTTTTTTTAAGTTATAATTTATGAGGACCCTATTTATAATTTGGAGGCGTAAATTGAGAAAAATTTATTTGTTAATATTGATGTTGCTGGGTATATTTTATTGGATAGTTGTATTAGATCATGTGAGTGGTACAGGCAAAACGGTCTCCCTTTTGATGATACTCATCTGCTTACTGATTGAAATTTTACTCATCAAGTACTTGAGAAAAGAGCCAAACGACATTCCTTTACGCTTTCGCTTCTTAATAGATTTGCCAAGTGGTATCGAGTGGTTTATTTTTTTCTGTTTTATTATAAAAGCACTCTCTGGCAGGGGGGCGTTTTTTGAAGCTCAAATTGAGATGCAAACGCTTTTATTTATACTGACGATTTCACTTTTGGTGGTGCCAAGCGCAGTGCGGCGTAAAAAGAGCCATCGAGCCATCGAGCTTAAGAGTATATTGCCCGTTTTAGTGGGCTTTATCGCGTTGGATAGAGGTCTAACTTATCTGGAGTTACAACATTATATACCACCGTTTTATACAGCGACAACCGTTCGTTTTGCAACGTCAAACCTGACGATGCTCATGTACGTCACTTGGATTGTAAACGTCGAATTTGTTAAAAAACAATTCTTACTTTTCAAGGATTAAATGATATAATAGAGTGATCTCATAAAGGTTAAAATGAAACTGGATAAGGGGTAGGGAGATAGCAAATAGGCACGTGAAATCCAATAAAATTTGTCTGAGGCATGGGAGGCTTAATATATGAAAATTGCAATAGTAGGTGCTGGCACTGGTGGTTCAAAACTCATCGCGTTATTTCATGAAATGGATCAAACTGAAATCACGACGGTTGTCGATAGAAACCAGCAATCTCAAGGGGTTTTGCTTGCAAAGCGCTTGGGGATAAAATGTGTAGCCGATATGTCTCAAATTTCAACAGAAGTGGATGTGATCATAGAAGCAACTGGTAATGCAAGTGTTTTAAGTGAATTGATGGCGCAATACGGCGGGAAAAAACGCATTATTCAGTCAGACGTTGCGGCACTTTTGATGACGGTTGTAGATCAACAAACGGAAACGACTAATAGATTGAATTATCAATTGGAACAGATCACTGAAACCAGTGATAAGCTGCACAAGGACATGGATTATATCGTATCTGTTACAAAAGAGCTCTTAGGCATTAATCAGCAGCTGATTAATGCGTCAGAAGAATCTAAAAAATTTATTTTACAAACGGATGAAATGATCAAGGCGGTTAATAAGATCACACAGCAGATTAAGATATTGGGACTTAATGCCAACATTGAAGCGGCAAGAGCTGGAGAACATGGAAAAGGGTTTTCAGTCGTTGCAACAGAAGTTCAAAAGATGTCAGACACCACCAGTACTTTTGCTGGACAAATTGCAGAGCTGCTTCAATCTCTTGGGCAGGAAAATGAACGGATTACCAAAGAGGTTTTTAAACTCAACCACATTGCTTCAGAACAAGAAAAAACAACGGGTCATATGAAAGAAATTGTCAATATCTTAAAGCAGATTTAACGAGAAATTGTGTTAAATAGGGTAAGGCTGTTATACTCGGCTTATTCATTCGAACGCGATCAAAACCTAGGGATCTTTATTATAGAACGCTATATGAAGAGCGCTAGGTTTGTTTTTTTACTGGCAAATAGGGTTAGAGTGTCAAATCCAATATGGTTTTTTGACGAAAGGAAGTTTGCGATGCAATATCGAAAAGTAAAGGCCACCGGCGATCCAGTTTCAATATTGGGTTATGGGGGTATGCGGTTTCCAGTGACTGCAGGCAAAATTGACGAAGAAAAAGCAACGGAACTGCTTAAAAAGGCCATCGAAGCCGGTGTTAACTATATTGACACGGCTTATTTTTATCACAATGGACAGAGTGAATTGTTTTTAGGCAAGTTTCTAAGTGCCGGCTACAGAGATCAAGTGAAGATTGCGACGAAAATGCCACCTTGGTCTGTCCATAAAAAGTCAGACTTGTCACTTATATTTGAAGACCAGATCAGAAAACTAAAAGTAGATGTGATTGACTATTATTTACTACATGCGCTCAACCGTGAAACTTGGGCGAAATTCAATGCTTTTGAGACTTTGCCTTTTTTGACAAATTTAAAGAAAGAACAAAAAATTGCACATGTGGGATTCTCTTTTCATGGAGATCGTGCACTGTTCAAAGAAGTCATTGACGCATACCCTTGGGACTTTTGTCAGATTCAATATAATATATTGGATGAGTTGAATCAAGCGGGTAAGGAAGGCTTAGAGTACGCAGCTTCAAAGGGGGTCGCAGTATTCGTGATGGAACCTCTTAGAGGGGGCAGTCTTGTAAAAAATTTACCTCAGCAAGTGCAGGATGCGTATCAGACATTCGATGCTGAACGGTCCCCAGCAGAATGGGCTTTGAGGTGGATTTGGAATCATCCTGGCGTGACGATGATCCTTTCGGGAATGACTGAGGATCAGCATTTGCAAGATAATTTATTATATGCTCAAAGATCGGGTATGAATGTCATGTCTCATGAGGAACTTCAGGTGGTTTCCAGTGTGAAGGCTATTTATCAAAGTTTGCAAAAAGTGCCTTGTACAGGTTGTCAGTATTGTATGCCTTGTCCTTTTGGCGTGGATATGCCTAGGTGCTTTGATCTTTATAATTCTGTATTTCTGTTAAATCAAAAAAATATGAAGGGGTTTTATTGGTTACAGCTTGGGGGCGCTAATGGCACACCTTCTTATGCTTCTCTTTGTAAAAATTGTGGGAAATGTCTGGAGCATTGTCCGCAATCCATTGACATTCCAAAAGAGTTGCTTAAAGTTAAAGCTTATATGGAGACGCCCTTGATGAAACCTGTCATAGCGGGCACAAAAGTATTATTGAAAGCGCAAAAACTGTTCGCAAGACCAAAAAAGAACGGATCAAGGGATAGCGTATAAACGAATATCGATAGAGGCGAGGCAAAAATGGACAGCATTAAAAAAAGAATATTATTGAGTAGAGAAGCGATGCTTTTCGATTCTCCGCTATATATTTTAAAGAGTTTCATGAGCGTGATGACAGCTTACCTTTTATTTCACAATCATTCTATTATTGGGAAAGATATGATTTCTCTATTGTTTGGGATGATGCTCACGCTTGAACCCGTGACCGTGTCTGGTCTTAGAAGTGGTATTTCTCAGCTTAAAGCATCGTGGCTTGGTGGCGTGACCAGCGCAGTTGTTTTAGCCATATTTGGTGTGAACTGGATCACGATACCACTGGCGGTGGCCATAACCATTTATGTTTCACTGATTGGAAACTGGAAAGAAGTCTCCGCAGTGGCCATATTTACGGCCATTTACATGACACAATATATACAATACAATGCGAGTGGCATGCCAAGTGTTTTGTTGACGTTGAGATTGAGATTATTGGCATTGACAGCGGGCATTATAATCGCTGTGTTTTATAACTTTGTTTTCTCTAAGTTTTTCTATAAAAAGATGCTGCATAAACGATTGACTTATGTACTTGAGAAAATGCATTACTTCCTCACGACTTATCAGAGCGTTTCTGATTTCAATACCCTAAATAGAATTAAAAATGAAGCCATGAGCCTTTTTAAAGACATTGATGTCATTTTTAGTCATACACCAGATCTTAGAATGAACGCGAATAGCCAAGTTCGGTTAATTTCAGAGCTTAAGAATTTAAATCATTATATTATTGAGATCATTTTGTATTCGATGACGCCTCAAAATGAAAGGGTGGCTATTGATGAAGTGGTTGTTGCCTATGAAAATTTAATGAAACTGCATGAAAATTTGAGGGTAGAGGAACTACCTGATCATATGAGTCCAGAAACACACAATGAAAGAGCTGTTTATTATAGCGCAGTATTGCTTTTGACAATTGAAAAAATAGAGAGCGTTATTAAAGCATAACGCAAGATTGATGAGGAGGTTCTAAAATGATTTGGGATGAAAGTTTAGCAGTTGGCAATGAGATTATCGATCATCAACATCAGCAGTTGTTTAGCATTGCGACTCAACTGGAGACCTTGTTTGAAGCTTATTCAGAAACAGATGATAACTATGATGAAATTATACGTATTTTGATCAAATTGCATCTGTATACGATGAAGCATTTTGAAGCGGAAGAAAAAATTTTAGAGGCAGTAGATTTTCCAGGACTTGCGATGCATAAAAAAGAGCATCAGAGATTTATTCTTTTTCTTGAACGCATAAAAGTGGAAGCCATAGAGACGGATCGTTACCAGACTTTACTGGATCTATTGGCATATGTTGTAAATTGGATTATGTCACATGTAAAAGGCACGGATTCCGCGTATGTGCCTTATTTACCATGTGAAGTGAAGCTGTAGATTTAAAATGATTTTAGGTACCAATAACAGCTCTTAAAATCGCCTTGTGCATGTGGCATATACAGACCATCGTATTTGAGCTGTGAGCCGTGAATATCGGAGAATGCTTCTGGTTTCGTATCCTCAAAAGAGGTGGAAACAAGTCCGTAATTGAGATTTTCATCCGCATAAGGACATTTAATCTTTTTCAAAGGCATGTTAGCGATTTTAAAAGGTCTAAATGCAAAGAGTAGGATTTCTCTTGCATCGCTGCTCAGAAAGCACCAAGCGGTAAGGGTGTTTTCAAAAGGGCTGCTGATCCGATAAAAAGAGCCGTTTTGAATCAGTTGTCGATGTGATTTATAAAGTTTTATGAATTCACTGAGCGCCGTTAAATCGTTTTCAGTAAGCGCAGTAGGATCGAGTTCCACGCCCAGATTACCGCTCATGGCGACATGTGCTCGAAAAGAAAATGGGGTTACTCTACCAGTTTGATGGTTTGGAACCGCTGAAATATGAGCCCCCATGGTGATGATAGGATAAGCGAGTGATGTGGCGTATTGGATTTTAAGGCGTGCCACCGCATCGGTATTATCGCTGGTCCAGTTTTGTGGCATAAAGTGTAAAATTCCGAGATCAAAACGCCCTCCACCCCCTGAACAGCCTTCAAAGAGAACAGATGGAAAAGCCGTTGTGAGCCGCTTTATTAAAGCGTAGAGGCCCAAATAGTAACGGTGTTCAACTTCGCCTTGATTGAACCTTTCAGAATAAACCTCAGTCATATTTCGATTCATATCCCACTTTACATACGATATAGGTGCTTTTTTCAAAAGTGTGGCTAAATTATCAAAAAGCATATCGCAGACCTCACTATTGGATAAATCTAAAATCAATTGATTTCGACCTTCGGTTTGGGGCCTTGAAGGGGTTTGAAGGCAGTATTCGGGATGTGCCCTGTAGAGATGCGAATTTTTAGAAACCATCTCTGGCTCTACCCACAGTCCGAAATTCACATGATGATTCACCGCAAATTGTGCGATGGCTTTAATCCCATTTGGCAATTTTTTTGGATTTTCAAACCAATCGCCAAGACTTGACGTGTCATCATTGCGGTTTCCAAACCAGCCGTCATCTAAGACAAAGAGTTCAGCACCCATTTCTTCAGCGCTACAGATAAGGGCTTTAAGTTTATCTTCGTCGAAATCAAAATATGTGGCTTCCCAATTATTAATAAGCACAGGCCTTTCTAGGTAAGCAAAGCTAGGGCTTAAGACATGCTGTTTAATGAAATGATGAAAATTTTGGCTCATTTGATTTAATCCATTAGCGCTATACGTTAAGATCATTTCAGGTGATTCGAAGGATTCGTCTGGGAGTAAGACCCATGAGAAGTTAAAGGGATTAAGCCCTGAGACGACTCTGAACTGATCATAAGGGCTCACTTCAAGTTGATGTTTAAAACTGCCACTGTAGATGAGATTGAATCCGTAGCAATCCCCGTGAAACTCAGTGGTGTTTGGATCCACTAAGGCCATAAAAGGATTCTGATGATGACCAGACGCACCTCTTTTGCTCTCAATGGCGTGAGCCGTTTTATGAACGGATGTCCTGACGAGATCTCTTTCTCGAGCCCATGCCCCGCACAGGTGAATGAGATCGAAATTTGAGTGATGGAAGTCTATTTGACCACTGGCAAGTGCGAGGACTTTAAGGGTTTCTTGGCTTGAATTGAGGATTTTCGTTGACTTTGTGATGACATCTGTATGTGGAAAAACAGAATAGTAGAGTTCTATCTTACAGCCTGAAATGAGATCCTTAAGGGTTAAAATCAGGGTTTCAGCTTCATCCTTTTCATGACTAAAAGAGGCGGGGAGAGTTTTTAGGGGTGCCTTAAAAGGCACGATTTCAAACCCTTCATAGATAAAATCCGTAATTTTACTGCCGTTTTCAAATTCAATTTGAACAGAGGGTGTTCTGTAATCACTGTTGCCAAAACTTGAAAATTCCAGTGGCAGTGTATCTAAGGAGTAAGATTTGTTGTTGAAATTTGGATTTGGGGAAAAACTGTTAAAGTCCTCTGGTTTAAAACCATGAGTAATAACCGCTTTGGGGCCATAGTAGAGATGAACGGGATAGAGATTATCCCAAATCTCGAACGCATATGTGGTATGCGCTGTATTTAAGGTGAATCTTTTTTTTGGGGCATTGTATGAGATGTTCATGAAACCTCCACAGCATAAAAGTCTAAAAGTCTATATTATTTGATTGCGCCACCGATGGTCATTGCTTTTTCAACTTGATTTGAGAAGAAAATATAGAGTACAACAGTTGGAAAGCTGGCGATGATCATAGCGGCCCCCATAGCACCCCAGTCTGTCGTAAATTGACCCTGAAAGAACAGAAGACCAAGTGGTAACGTCTTTAAAGCGTTATCTGTAATGAGAATTAGTGCGATCGGAAATTCATTCCAAGCTTGCAAGAAAGTAAAAATGATCAGTGTGGAGATTGCAGGCTTGAGATTGGGCACAATAATTTTAAAAAAGGTCGTAAATATCCCTGCGCCATCTAAAAATGCCGCTTCTTCAAGTTCAATGGGAATGCTTCTTAGAAAGCCGTAAAATACCATACTTGAAAAGGCGATGTTAAATGCCGTATAGGGTAGAATTAACGTTAAATAATTATTGGAAAGATGCAAGTTTTTAACCAGTACAGCAAGTGGAATTAAGATGGATTGTACTGGAATGAACATCCCGAGAGATACGAACAGTCTAGCGAAGTGTTGCCCTCTCCAATGCATTCTCGAGGTTGCATATGAAAACATGAGTGAGATTAAAATTGTAAGTGACACTGTACCCAGTGAAACGATGACGCTGTTAAAAAAATATTTGGGCACATTGTACTCAGAGAGAGCACGCGCATAGTTAACCCACTGAAAGCTCGTCGGAAAGCCAAAGGGATTACTGACAAAAATCTCTTCGTTTGTCTTTAACGAATAAAAGAGCATCCATATAATCGGATAAAGCGAAATCATGGCGTATAGCCAAAGGCCCATTTTAAAGAGGATATTACCTGTTGTGTTCTTTCTGGGTTTGCGCAATTGTAGGGTCGTATTTTGCATGGTCATATTTTTAAGCCCTCCTAATAGGTAATGCGTTCACGCGCAACTAATTTGTTGATCACCAATGTGGCAATGAGACATTCGATCACCAGAAAGGCGGCTGCAGACATACCATAGCCGTATTCATAAGCTCTAAAAGCCGATGAATACATCATATAGGTCAAGGTGTAAGTAGACGTTCCAGGACCGCCACCCGTCATAATATACATATTCGTAAACGCGTTTAGCCCTCCGGTAACGGATAAAATTAAACAGAATTTATAAGTTTCTGAAAGCAGAGGGAGCGTTACTTTGCGGTGTGCTTCCACAGTGGATGCCCCATCAATTTGAGCGGCTTCATAATAATCTTTTGGTATGGATTTTATGCCAGCAAGGAGCAGTGCAAAGTGATATCCCATATACTGCCAAGCATTGACAAATGCGATGACGTAGATGGACTTATGACGGTCGCTAAGCCAATCTTGAGCATAATCCATGTGAAGCAGTTCAAAGAGCCTGTTGAGCATCCCGTATTCTGAATTGAACACAGATAGCCATAATTGGCATACGACTGTTATAGAGAGTACAACTGGGAGAAAGTAAGCAATTCTAAAAAAATTTCTGCCCTTGATTTTAATGTTGGATACTGCAATGGCAAGCACTGTTGCGATGCTGATTTGAAATACAGTTATAAAGAGTGAGAAGATGAGCCCATTCTTAATAGACGTTTGAAAAACAGTATCGTCAAATAATCGAATATAGTTGTCTAAACCTATAAATTTGCCTGTTGATAAGCCGTTCCAAGCGTAAAAGCTCTTGACGAACATTTGCGTTAAAGGGTAAAAAACCATAATAAGAAATAAGAGCAGTGCAGGTGCAACAAAAACAGCAATTGCCTTTTTGTTCGCAAAATAGCGTTTCATAAAGCCTCCTTAGAACTAATGCTCTAGAATAACAGGCGCCTCAATGGGCGCCTGTTGAAGTAATCGCTGTAATTTTATTGACCATGGATTCTTTCAAGTGATTTATTCATTTCAGTGATAAATTCTTCTGCAGAATAATCTGGTGTTAAAAGGAATTGTGATTGATCTTCGATTAACACTTTGAATTGTGGATTGGATAATCCCCATGCAAACGCAGTTGTACTTGTGATGTCAGGTAAAACTTCAGAAAGTCTTTCCATCATTGGTGGATATGGGTTAACCGGTTCAAGTGATGGATCGATTTTGACAGCGAGTAGGGGGTTGGCACGGTATAAATGTTTTGCTTCACAGTATTTTTCAGATAAAAAGGCTGCGACTTCTGCGGCTAAATCTTGATGCTCAGAGTATGGTGATACGGCATAGCCCCCTGCAGAGCCCCCACCAGCAAAAGCCATTTTGGCATCTTGATTTTCACTGAAAGTAGGATAGAACATCCAGTCTACAGTGTCACCTAATTTTTCAGTTGAAGCAGCGATTTCCCATTGACCGTTGATGAACATAGCGGCTTTGCCTTCGTAGAAAAGCGCTGCGGCTTGATCATAGTTCATATTCGTTGCCCCATCTGCTAAAAGTCCGATTTCAACCAAGTGATGCAGTCTTTCAGCGGCTTTTACAAATGCCTCTTCTGTTGCTTTACCTTCACCACTGTCCAATTTTTTTATCCCCTGTGGCTCAAGTCTTGTTGCGAACACATCGAAAAGTGAAGTTGTGATCCATTTTTCTTTTGCAAAGGCAGCAAGGGGTACGATATCATTTTCATTAAAAGTATGGATGGCGGTTTCAAGTTCTTCATAGGTCTCAGGCACTTTTACATTATACTGTTTAAAGAGTGCCTTATTGTAATAAATCAAAACGAGTTCATTGCCTGCATACGGGAAAGCATAAGCATGACCATCTTTGTTCCAAAGTAAGTTTTGTGCGCTTTGGAAAACTTTGTCGCCAAATCCAGTGCTTTTCACATAATCATCTAAAACGAGAATATTGCCCGATTCTTTAAAGGTTTCGATTTGTGCAGCACCAATTTGAAATATATCTGGCAAATTGCCTGTCGCCGCGTATGATTGTAATTTTTGACCATCATCTTGTGCTTGAATATCGAGTTCAAGTTTAACGTTTGGATAAACTTTCGCAAGTTCTTCAATTGCATAGTCATATGGAACTTTGGTATCTTCATCCGCATATTGTGCATAGATTTTTAGTGTAATGACTTCGTCAGAAGCAGTTGCTGGTTCATTGGATGCATTTGTATTGTTTTCAGCGGATGCCGTTGGTGTTTCCTTAGCCTCAGCACATCCTGCAAGCATAAAAGTCATCAGCACCAAAACCAGCAACAACGACAATGCTTTTTTAAAATTTTGAGTAAACATCTTAATCCCCCTAAGTCATAAATTCGGTAAAGATTTAAACATACCGTATCTTTAGTGTAGACAAAAAACGTCCCATAGAGAATGCAATATTCGACACAAATTTGTACTTTTCAAAATAATTTAGTAAAAGTTTACTCAAATCAAATCAAATATGGGTTTTACTTTTTAAATTGACTTGGAGAGGTTCCGTAATATTTTTTAAAAGCGCGACTAAAGTAGCCGGCATCATTGAAACCAATCTGTTCAGTGATTTCGCTCAATTTTAACGCACTATTTTGAAGCAGTATTTTAGCATGTGTCATACGCACCCTAGTGATGTATTCCGTAATGGTTATAGTCGTTTCAAGTTTGAACATTTTTCTCAGATAGGTTTCGTTGATGTACTGATTTGTTGCGATATCGGACACGGTTAATGTATTTTCAGAATAATGCATATCAATGTATTGTTTTGCCTTTTGAGCAACTTTAAAGGATCGAGATACCTTGTATATAGAGAAATGTGAAATGGTCGATGCGAATAAGCGCTTGATGATTTCTCTTTGCTCGTAAATTGTCTCATAACGCGTGATGTTCATGACGATTTCCATATCCTCTTTTAAAACAATTTCAATGCGCTTTCCAGATTGAGTTATAAAGGACAGAATCAATGAGATAAAGCCCATAAATACAATCAGTGCATAATTGGAAGAAATGTTTTCTGAAATGAAATTGTCATAGATTGCATCAATTTGCTTGAGGGCACCCTCAAGATCATTTTCGCGACATTTTCGGATGAGCTGTTCATTGATTTCCACAGAATAAAAGATGTGCTTCTTATTTTCTTCTGGGATTGTGGCAAAATCAATAACGTCAATTTGAGCGTCGTGAATCGTCATCTTAATGGCGCTTAAGGCTTCCAAATAGCATAGCTTAAGGGTTTTTAATCCCTTGTGAACACTGCTGATTCCCGTGGCTATTTCATAAGTTAAATATTTATTGAGCAGCGTCGTGATTTTTTGATACTCTGTTTTGACTTTCAGATGAAAAACGTCTTGATTTAAAGCATCGGTAGTTGCACCGATGAGGATAACGATTCGACCTTCGGCGTCTTTGATAATATGGTGAAAAAGATCAAGCTCAAACATTTGCTTCATCAGTTGAGTCACCGCAGAACGCCAAAAGATAAAATCTTCAGGACGGTTCTGATCCTTAAAGGTAGAGATGATGCACAGATATTGATATGAAATGAGTTCTGGATGATGTATAAGCGATGAAATGTCGTCAGAAGGCGAGGTATGAATGGCAGACTTCAGAATCTCATGGATTTCATCTTCATCTTTATTTTTTATGCGGAGCCTACTTTCGTATGAAACTTGTAAATTGTCCTTTATCTTCAAAAGTGTCAGAATCAGTTCTTCTTTATCAAAGGGTTTAAGGATATAGTCGCTTACCCCTAATTTGATAGCCTTCCGCGCATATTCGAATTCACTATAACCCGTGATGAGGACGATGCTCACCTCGGGATATTGATTGACCAATGCTTCTGATAATTCAAGACCATTCATAAGGGGCATGTTGATATCGGTCAAAACAATGTCGGGGTAGTGATGACTTGCAAGGTCAAGTGCTTCCTTACCATTTTTGGCTTCACAGCAAATTTCAAATCCATATTGATTCCAGTCTATAGAGGCTTTTAAATAAGCTCTAAAAACGGGGCGATCTTCGACGATCATGATTTTAATCATAGATAATTTCCTTTCTACTTTGGAGATTGAAGCGGTAATGTCAATCTGACATGAGTCCCGAGGCCAACTTGAGAGTGGATCTCTAAACGTGCAGAATCACCGTAGCAGAGCTTGAGGCGATCCACTATAGAATAAATGCCAAAGTGGTCCTTATGCGTTTGATGCGCATAGGTGAGCAGTTCTTTTAAGGTATCACTTTGTATGCCGATGCCGTTGTCTATAATCTCAAAGACAATGTTTTGGGTCTCTTTAAACGCCGTTATTTTTAAATGCCCTTTAGCTTGTAGAGGTTTTAAACCATGGTAGATAGCATTCTCAACAAGGGGTTGCAAAAGGAGTTTGATCATTTCTTCAGAGGCAATTTCATCTGAAAGTTCAATGCTGTAATCAAATGCATCTTCGTATTGGAGCTTAAGTAAAAAGAGATACTCTCTTAAAGCCTCTAGTTCTTCTTTTACAGTGACCGTTTCAGAACCATTGCTTAAAGTTTTTCGGTAGAAATCCGCAAGTGCTTTGATGCCTTTGCGCGTCTCGTTTTTTAATCCGAGTTCATTCATCGCATAGATCGTGTCCAGTGTGTTGTATAAAAAATGAGGTTTGACCTGCTCTTGCAGTAAAGCGAGCTCGTAAGTTCTTTTTTTCTGTTCTTTTTCTTCGACTTCTATAAGCAATCGCTGAATCTTTTTCGACATTTTATTAAAGGTTTTAGCAAAAACACCGATCTCGTCTTTTGAATCAATCTCTATTTCAATGTCGAAATTACCGTTGCCAATTGACTTCATCTGTGTAATCATATAATCAAAAGGTTTTATTATAGTTGTTGAAAAAACATTTGCAATGAGTAATTCGATGAAGATACAGAGGAGCACGATGGATGCCAAAAGAATCAGTGTCGATCGCAAATCTGAGTTCAAATCGTCAAGGGGTGTACGTGCCATTAAGAACCATTGATCTAGGTGAGGTGCTTTTTCTAAGTGAATGGGAGAAAAGGCGTAAATATAATTTTTACCCTCGATCTGCTTTTTCGAGTAACTTTTGCTCAAGGCGGGTGTAAACGTTAAATCAGTAAGCACTTTACGGTTATCGTAAGAGGCTATGATCTGTTTGTTTTTTATGATCTCGTACTGTATTTTTTGATGATTAAAAGCATTACTGAGCGTATCTTCTTTGACGTTGATTAAGAGATACCCCAGTGTTTTACCACTTTTAATGTGAATGATTTTTTTCCCAAGTGTTAAAACAGGGACTTCGCTATCTAAGGTGAGATAGTCTCTTTTGCTGATGTCGAACCAGATGCTTTTACCCGTGGTGATGGCCAGTTCTTTTAGTATGCTTGAAGTATAGAGCTTGGTAAAATTATCATCCATTTGAGCATCTGTGAAGAAGAGTTGGTCATTTTGATTTAGAAAAGCAATGGCATCCGCTTCGGGATAGACGATCTTAGAACTGTACAGGACTCTGTTCAGATCCATTTCATATTGTATGGGCGTGTAAAGCTCTTTAGAAGCGTAATCGTCATAAACCGAATTGATATTAAAAGTGATTGCATTCGAACAATTAACCATGTTATTGATGATGGTTTCGATTTGATTTGAAATCAGTGCACTGTTGTCAAAAATATTTTCAGCAGTTCTTTTTTCTAGAGTTTGTTCGTACATGGAAGCGACAAAAAAAGAAAATAGAACCATTGGAATGATGCTAATGGGTAAAAAAAAGTAGAGTAATTTTGTTTTTAAAGGTAGATTTTTAAATTTAGAGTTCATAATACCTCATTCTAAAATATAAAGTTATATAAGGAGCAAGACATGAAAATATTTGATCTGGATAGTCCTTTTTCACAATTTATGACATTGCTGTATGAGTTAATTTTACTCAATATTTATTTTTTAGCAACCACTTTTTTTACTTTGGGACTTGGAACAGGTGCGGCCATCACGGCGATGATCTACGCCATATACCATGGACTAAGACGTGAAGAGGGGAGTCTTAGACAGCTTTACTTTAAAAGTTTAAAAATGAATTTTAAACAAGTGACCTTCTACTGGGGGGGCGTTCTGATTATAGCCGCTATTTCTTATTTCAATCTTTTAAATATGGAGGTGCTCAAGCAACTCAGCTTTGTCTTTGTGGTTTTTCAGTATATCGTTCTCTATGAGCTTATTGTCATCAGTTTGTATTACTTTGGCATACAATCCAAATTGACGATGAGCAACAAAGATGCTGTAAAAAGTGCATTTATTATGTCGCATAAGCATGTCATGACTTCGATTACCATGATTCTAACACTTTTATTACTCTACATTTTGGGGCACTATATATCAAGCTTTTTTATTTTGATTATGTTTAGTGCTTGGGCTTATATACTGGAACGCGTTATTTTAGAGCATGTGATCATTGAAAAGTATGTCAGTGATGAAGTGAGAACAGAACTGAGCATAAAAAAATAAGCATCATGTAAATACTTTTTTAAGGTCATGTAAATGTTATGAAATTATGAACGTTAAAAAAATATCAAAATAGGACTTGAAAAAGGAAGTCAAATCCGATAGAATTAATTTGTAATCATTACAAATTAGAATTCAGTTCAATTGGAGGGCATTATGAAAGTAATCGTAATAGGATGTACTCATGCAGGTACGGCGTCAATTTTAAATATTAAAAAATTACATCCAGAAACAGAAGTAACCGTTTATGAACGCAATAATAATATTTCGTTTTTATCTTGTGGGATTGCACTTTATGTAGCTGGCGTTGTGAAGGATCAGAACGGTCTCTTTTATGCTTCACCAGATCAGCTAAAATCAATGGGTGTGTCCACTAATATGGAACATGATGTCACTGCAATAGATTTTGATTTAAAGCAAGTCACTGTGAAGAACTTGGTCACAGGAGAAATGTTTATAGATTCATATGATAAGTTGGTTTTGACCATGGGGTCTTGGCCGATAGTACCTAAGATTGAGGGTATTGATTTAGAGGGAATTCTGCTTTCTAAAAATTATGATCATTCTAATGTCATTATAGAACGTGCTAAAGATGCAAATCACATCACTGTAATTGGAGCAGGCTATATAGGTGTCGAACTTGTAGAGGCATTTGAAATGTTAGGAAAGAAAGTGACTTTAATAGATGCAATGGATCGCATTATGAGTAAGTACTTGGACCCAGCGTTCACAGATCAAGCTGAAAAGGCATTTACAGATCACGGTATAAGACTTGCTCTTGGACAATCTGTGGTCAAATTTGAGGGTGAATGTGGCAAAGTGACTAAAGTTGTAACAGATCAAGAGACACATCAAACAGATTTAGTCATTCTTTGTATTGGCTTTAAACCGAATACTGGACTTGTGGCGGATAAACTTGAAATGCTTCCAAGTGGTGCGATAAAGATTGATGAATACATGAATACCAGTCGTGAAGATGTTTTTGCTGCTGGAGATTGTTGTTCTGTGATCTATAATCCTACAGGTGAACATTGTTACATTCCACTTGCAACAAATGCAGTGAGAATGGGAACACTTGTGGCGAGAAATCTTTTAAAACCAACGACAAAATATCTTGGCACTCAAGGCACGTCTGGCATTAAAATCTATGATTTGGATATTGCTTCTACAGGAATGACTGAAACAGCTTGTGATACACTTGGAATAGTGGTGAAATCAGTCACCATTAAAGAAAATAACAGACCTGAATTTATGCCATCATATGACGAAGCACAGCTCAAATTGGTATACGATGCAACGACACATCGTGTGTTAGGTGGACAGATTCTAGCGCATTCTGATTTGACTCAACAGATGAATACGTTATCGGTATGCATTCAGAATAAAATGACCATAGAGGAACTTGCTTTTGTGGACTTTTTTTTCCAACCGCATTACAACAAACCTTGGAATTTACTCAATCAAGCAGCTTTAGCAGCACTAGAGTAATTTATGACTTTGAGATCAATTTAATATTTTCAAGCATGCCCAAAAGATAGTTCGAATTGCCGATCTGTATTCGGTTAAGATTTACAGTACAAAATATAGAATTAGAAAAAACATCTGTATGGATCCAGTTGAAATCCACATGCCCAGTTTGATAGGCCGTATTGATGTATTCATGAGCTAATGGGGCGGACAGTAGATTGTTTTCTTGATATTCAGGCGAGAAATCAAGAATGGTCTTCCCTATGAGCACATGACCTTCCACTGAAAAAATTTCTGCCAAAATAGTGTTTATAGCAACAACTCGATGCCTATCCAAAATGACTATGGGTTTATTCAACTGGGAAAATAATGAAACAACATCATCTATTTTTTTAAACATGTCAAACTCCTTTGGCCTACATAAAACGCATGAAATCTGGTTATTTAGACCCGCTTTATTTATGCCCTTTTTTTATAAAAATAATCTCGTTATGCCACAAAATAATGGAGGACGTATGAAAATTCAAAGCATTTTAAATATTTTAGAGTCCTACGAAAAAGAGAATATACGTGTTGAACTTAAAGAAAGTTCAAAGTTTTTAACAGGAGAAGGCAAGTTCGATGGTAAAGAGATGGGTTCCATCATCGTTTCGTTTGCAAATCGAGAGGGGGGCATGTTGATCGTTGGCATTAAAGATAATGGGCTATTTGAGGGTAGCCATATCTTTGATAAGTTTTCTGATCCGGGTAAAGATGGATTCGATAAATTTAAGGAACACATCGAAAATATTTGTAAGGATATCATAAGTCCACAAATATTTGTGGAATCACATCTTTTTAAGTGGGATGATCAAGAATTCGGTGTTATCCGTATACCCAAACGGCTCACAATCCCTCATGCACTTGTTTCGAAGCATGAAGGCAGTATTGTAAGAACACGAGAATATTACATCAGAACAACGCATGGGAAAGGGTTGGTAAGTGATCGACACCTTGAATGGTTGTTTAATCACACGGATTTGCCAAAAGTTGCTTCTGAAAATATTCTGGAGATAACACTTATAAAAGAGAAGCTTAAAATTCCAGAGACACTTGGATATTTTGAGCGGTTTTCCACGCAACCTGAAATTTATCAATCTCTTAGTGCCTATTTCAACTTGATATCGAGTAGCAATCAGGAGACTCTACAAAGAGAACTTGCCGATAAAGAAAAACTGCTGAGAGAAATTTTAATCTACGCGATTATTCAATCCGTTGAATATAAATCCGATCATTACAAATCATTGCCTTTGCCCACTGAGAAAATGGCCATGCAAAATTACATCGGTGAAGCAATCCGAACGATTATCCACCAAAAAAACAAGCTATGGTCTGTACCTTATGGCACAAGTATGAAGATAAAGTCTGGAAAAGAGACCACGGCTTTAAAATTTGGAAACAAGAATATCCTTGGGACGCTCTCAATTCAACTTACAGATAGGGTTCGTGGTTTAAGTGATTTAAATCCTTATGCGCAAATTTTAATGTCTACGAATACCTTTGAGACTTATACCTTTAAATGTCATTATCATGTAGATATCAAGTATCCAGAAGATTTTGATGAGTCATATGATATGATGATTGAATTTGCAAATGCACTTCAAGAAACCATTGAATCAAAATGGGATATTGTGGCCCATTTTAATCGGCTACCGCATTATAAGTTATTGTATGAAATGAATTATAAATTAGATCGACTATTAAAAAAATCAAAATAACATAAATTTTACACTTATGTCCTTGTGAAC
Source organism: Fusibacter sp. 3D3 (assembly GCF_001748365.1). Classification (GTDB taxonomy): domain Bacteria; phylum Bacillota; class Clostridia; order Peptostreptococcales; family Acidaminobacteraceae; genus Fusibacter_A. Next base: position 40,413 of record NZ_BDHH01000022.1, read on the forward strand.
TCCGCTGCAATATGGTTTAATAGATGAAGAAATGTGTAAGGAAATGTAAAGCTAGGAGGCTGTATGTCTTTTGCACTCGCTGTCTTTGTGTTCGCTTTGGGACTGTGCATAGGTTCCTTTCTCAACGTTTGTATTTATAGAATTCCAGCAGGGCTGAGCATTATCTCGCCACGCTCACGATGTGGAAATTGTCATACGGATTTAAGGCCTTATGATATGATTCCCGTTTTAAGTTATTTTTTATTAGGTGGTAAGTGTCGGTTTTGTAAAACACCATTTTCTATTCGGTATGCCATGATAGAGCTGTTAACAGGTTTACTCTATATGGCTTGTTTTTTGAAATTTGGTTATACGGGAACGCTGTTTATTCTTTTTTTCTTCATTGCCCTTATGGTGGTTGTCTTTTTTATCGATCTTGATCACATGATTATTCCTAACCAAGTTGTGCTCGCCGGATTTATAGCGGGCCTCCTCGTAACGCTCTATCAATTTTTTGGAAGTTATGCTGTATATGAGTCGCCATCTTATCTGAATGCCATCTTGGGCATGTCCATAGGGAGCGGTATTATGTTTGCAATTGCTGAAATTTCAGCGCGTTTCTATGGTGGTTCTGCGGGACTTGGCATGGGTGATGTGAAAATATTTCTAGTAATTGGTTTGTTTTTAGGTTGGAAGTTGACACTACTGACGCTATGGTTGTCTTTCGTTTTAGGCGGGCTCATAGGTATTGTATTATTAGTGGTCCTAAAAAAGGATCGAAAGATGGCAATTCCGTTTGGACCCTTTATAGTCCTTGGGACTTTTATTTCTTTGTTTTTTGGCACTGAAATCATAGAATTTGTGCTGAAAGGGTAAAGTACTTACTGGAAAACAACAATGATCTCATAAGCCTAATTTAAATAGGACTTAAGAACTATAAAATCCCAAAAAAAATTATAAAATGGTTTACATTACATCAGCAATCATGTATAATTGGAGAATAATAATTAGAGTTGGCAAACTGCTTGAAAAAGTAGGACGCAAAGCTTGGAGTCTAAGGTGTTTCTACTATGACGGTTCAGCTGCAGTTTATGTAAACTGCAGCTTATATTTTTTGTATGAAAAGGGGCGCATTCTATTATGATGAAATTGAAGAAAAGACTCGGAGATGTCCTAGTTGAAGATGGCATCATTACAAGTGAACAACTCCATGCTGCTCTTGATGCACAAAAGATAACGGGTGGGAAATTAGGCGATACACTCATCAAAAATAGGGCTTTAACGGAAGAAATATTATATAAAGTTTTAGAATCTCAGTATAGCATTCCCTATGTAGATTTAAATAGCGTTTACATTGATCCCAAAATTCCAAAACTCATTCCAGAGGCAGTTGCTTCTAAACATCTTTTGATCCCAATTAAGTTGGAGATGGGAAAGTTGATTGTTGCCATGTCTGATCCTCTGGATATGTTTGCAAAAGATGATATTCGAATTATTACGGGACTTCAGATTGAATCTGTTATTGCATCACCCCACGATATTCACAGATGTATAAAGCGGTTTTACGATGTCACTGAAACGGCTGAAAATGCGGTTAAAGAATACAACATGCAAGATAAGACAGACTACGATGACATTTATGAAGAGGATGCAGATGTCACCAATGCACCAATGGTAAGACTGGTGAATTCCATCATAACCCAAGCCGTTCGTTCGAAAGCGAGTGATATTCATATTGAACCTTTTGAAAAGTTTGTCAGAATCCGATACCGGATAGATGGGGACCTAAGAGAAGCGATGAAGCCTTCTAAAAATACCCATTCTGCAATTGTAACGCGTATTAAAATTATGGGTAAAATGAACATCTCTGAAAAGAGAACCCCTCAAGATGGGCGCGTTGAAACGACCATCGAAGGCATCCCAATTGATATGAGAATTTCGGTTCTCCCAACAGTCTATGGCGAAAAAATTGTTATCAGATTACTCGATCAGAGCAATTTGGTTGTGAGAAAAGAAGACCTTGGGTTTACGCCGACTAATTTAGCCCTTTTTGAAAAAATACTCAAAATTCCAGAAGGTATCATATTGGTAACAGGCCCAACGGGTAGTGGAAAAACGACTACATTATATTCGGTGCTTAAAGAAATGAATTCTATTCAAAAAAATATTATAACAGTTGAGGACCCTGTCGAATATAAAATCGAAGGGGTCAATCAAGTTCAAGTTAACAATAAAGCAGGGTTGACCTTTGCCTCAGGGCTCAGATCTATACTAAGACAGGATCCTGACATCGTTATGGTCGGCGAGATAAGAGATGCAGAGACTGCACAAATTGCCATCAGAGCCGCTATTACAGGGCATGTGGTCTTATCCACACTGCATACAAACGATACCGTGAGCACGATTTCTAGATTAGAAGATATGGAAGTTGAAAAATACCTAGTATCTTCAGCAGTTAAAGGGATAGTCTCCCAAAGATTGGTCAAAAAGATCTGTGCTAAGTGTAAAACGACGTATACCCCCACAGTGAATGATCAGAAAATTTTGAAAATAGAACCTTCCAGTTCTGTGATGCTCTCTAAAGGAAACGGTTGCAATGCTTGTAATCATACAGGATATTCTGGCAGAATTGCGATTCATGAAGTTCTCGTGGTGGATAAAGAGATTAGAAAATGTATTGCAATGGAAGCGTCAGCAGATGAAATTGAAAAAGTGGCAAAACAAAATGGTTTGGTGCCGCTTAGTGAAACGTGTAAAGAATTGGTAATATCGGGTGTTACCACGATTGATGAGATGATGAGGATGACTTTCAATTTTGATGATAATTAAGCGCAAAGGAGAGTGAAAAATGGAGATCATACAGATCTTAAAGACCGCTATAGATGCTGGCGCATCCGATATACACATAACCGTTGCATCCCCTCCTATTATGCGTGTCAATGGGAAATTAATTCGCATCAATGATGAACGCTTGATGCCAAATGATACCATGCGCATTATTAAAGAAATGTTGACTTTAGAGCAGATTAATGCTTTTGAATCCAAAGGTGAACTTGATTTTTCTTTTTCAAATCCAGGGTTAGGGCGTTTTAGAGTTAATATTTATAAACAAAGAGGCAGTTATTGTATGGCACTTCGTGTGGTGGCTCTGACCATCCCCACTATGGAAGCTTTAAAACTGCCAGCAATTCTAAAAGAACTTTCCCAAAATCAAAGAGGATTAATCCTAGTGACTGGGCCTACAGGCAGTGGAAAATCCACAACATTGGCTTCAATGGTGGATTTTATGAATAAAAATCGAAACGATCACATCATGACGATAGAGGATCCTATTGAATACCTTCATAAGCATGATCAGAGCATTGTCAATCAAAGGGAAATAGGGCATGACTCAAACAGTTTTGCGAATGCGCTTAGAGCTGCATTGAGACAAGATCCTGATATCATATTGGTTGGCGAGATGAGAGATTTAGAGACTATCGCAACAGCTATAACAGCAGCTGAGACGGGCCACTTGGTTTTATCTACACTTCATACCATTGGCGCGGCTAAAACAATAGATAGAATCATAGATGTCTTTCCACCGCATCAACAACAACAGATCAGGATTCAATTAGCCTCTGTGCTTGTGGCGGTAATCTCACAGCAGATTATGCCAAAAGCAGATGGAAATGGCAGAGTTGCTGCTTTTGAGGTGATGATCGCCAATCCTGCGATTCGAAATCTCATAAGGGAGGGCAAAACGCATCAAATGCAAACCGTGATTCAAACCAGTAGTAATCAAGGGATGCAAACCATGGACGGCTCTTTAATGACGCTGTTTAAAAATAGAGAAATAACGCAAGCTACTCTAAAGAAATATGCTGTTGATACTGATATGGTTATGAAACAAATAGGCTATTATTAGGAGGCTAACGGGTGGCGGCGACTTATAAATGCAAAGAACTGGACTTAAAAGGTCAAATAAGTGAAGTTTTCTATAAAGCAGAATCTAGGGAAGAAGTGGTTCAGCTTGTAAGGGCAAAGGGCAACTCACCTCTAAAGATCACAAAGGAAGAGGAAAGTTCTAAAGATTTATCAGAGATCAAGCTCTTCGCGACAAAAGTAAAGCTAAAAGATATCGCGATATTTTGTAAACAGCTCAGCACCATGCTCAGTGCGGGTATGCCGCTACTGAATTCTTTAGAAGTTCTGGTATATCAATCAGATAATGCCACGCTTAAGATGACCACAAAAGAAGTGGCGACACAGGTTCAAAAGGGCGATGTACTTTCAGCGGCCATGGGAAAGTTTCCAAAGGTGTTCCCTGTACTTCTGATCAGAATGATAGAAGCGGGTGAGATGACGGGAAATTTAGATGGTGTTTTAATAAGGATGACGGAGCATTATACGAAGGAGAATAAGATTAATTCCAAGATCAAAGGTGCGATGATTTATCCGATGGTTTTGGGGGTTTTAGTAATTGTTGTTGTTGTTGGTTTGTTAGTGTTTGTTATGCCGACTTTTGTTGATATGTTTCTTTCTGCAGGTGTTAAATTACCATTGCCAACTCAAGTTTTATTAGGAATAAGCGACATGATAAAACATTTTTGGTATTTATTCATAATTGGTATAGGTGCATCGTTCTTTACTATACGTACCCTTTTAAAGACAGACAATGGAAAGCGTTTTTTCGATAGACTTAAGCTTAAAACACCAGTGATCAAAGTCAACATCGCCAAAATTGCAACTTCAAGATTTACGAGGACGCTTTCAACGCTTCTTGGAAGTGGGATTCCCATCATACAGGCACTTGATTCAGCGGGAAGAGTTACCAATAACATGGTGGTGATTGACGGTATCGAAAAAGTGTCAGAAGATATCAAAAAAGGCGTTAAGTTGAGTGCACTTTTAAAAGATATTGGCGTCTTTCCACCGATGATGATCTCAATGGTGAACATTGGTGAAGAATCGGGTGCACTTGAAGATATGCTTGAAAAGACCGCAGAGTATTATGATGAAGAGCTGGATGCTGCCATTCAAAAGATGATTGCGATCATCGAACCTGTCATGATTATCGTCATGGCGCTTGTTGTAGGTTTTATTGTAATTGCAATGATGTTACCAATGTTTGATATGATCAAAACAGTTTGATAACAGAGTGAATTACGTAAACATAGAGAATAATAAATTTTAGGAGGGTAACATGAATAAAAATTTGAGAAAAAAGAAAAAAGGATTTACGTTAATTGAGCTTATTGTTGTAATTGCGATTTTAGGAATTTTAGCAGGAATAGCGGTACCAAAATTAGGTAGTGCAAGAACAGATGCTGCTAATGCGACTCATAATGCAAATATTAGAACGATTGAAAGTGCTGCGATGATGTACTTGGCAGAGAATGGGTCTGGTACTGCTCTAGACGCAGCGACATCAGAAACTGCAGTCACAAAATATTTACAAGATTGGCCAGCAATTCCAAAAGGTGCGCAAGCAGGGACAACACCAATTGCTGCTGATACAAAGTACACAGTAACAATAGCTGCAGATGGAACTGTAACAGTTCTTCCAGCGAAGGCGACAATAACAAAATAGAAGCCCTTGTATGGAAATTTTATTGAATCTTAAATTCCAATATACGACTACTTTCTCAATTGATAACTGAGGAAGTAGTCACATACATAGCTAAATATGTTTTCATGGAGGCACAATGAGTGTTAAAAAAACTAAAATTAAAAAAAATAGTGGCTTCACACTTATTGAACTCGTTGTTGTTTTTGCGATTTTAAGCATTTTGGCACTTCTGGTAATCCCTAAATTTATGGATGTTTTAAATAATACACGAACGGCACATGATTTAAGTGAAGCAAGAGAATTGAGTGATGCAGTTGGCAGATCTGTAGCAAGCGGAGATTATCGTCTTTCAGCTTTAGCGCTTGAAAAATACAATTCTGGTAGTTGGGAGGCTGTCACAGACATCATCACAGAAATGGAAACACATTACATTTCTCCTGTAGGCTCACCCAAAACAGGTGACAAATACGTGGTAAAAATAACAGACGGGAAAGTAATGATCCTCGTAGATGACACACAGATTTATCCTTGATTTTATAAACTTACGGGAGGACGCTATGGCATTTAAAAGAAAAGCTCAAAATGAAAAAGGCTTTGCATTGATTGCAGTTTTAATTGTCATGGTGGCACTTTCTATTCTTTTTTTAGGCGTTATAAACTTAACGAATAGCAATTCAAAGCAGCTCGACATGCAAGAAGATCATATGAGAGCATATTATTTATCCAAATCGGGGATTGATATTGCCTATGCAGCTTTGATGATGAATGATAAAAATGGGGTTCAAAACATTCGAGGTATCATTGACGGTAAAACAGCGAAACTGGAATCCACTTTGGACTTGCCTAATACGACCAATTCCGTTGGAAAAGTAACTATTAATGTCAAGTTAGTAGATCAAGAAGTTCGAATATCATCATTTGCAGAGTTAGATAAAAGCAAATCAACTGCTACATTAGTCCTTTATGTCCATAAAGATGATTTCAATAAAACCCGTTGGGAAAGAGAGTAATGAAATTATGAAAAACAAAAAAGGGTTTACACTAATTGAATTAATTTTAGCACTCTCTATTGGCCTTATGGTGATTGGTATGGCATATACCATGTATTTTAGTGCTTTTAAAGGTTTTAGCGGTGCAAGTGAATCGTTTGAAAATCAATCAGACATCAGAAATGCAATTGAAATTACCAATAATAGTATTCGGTTTTCAACGGTTGGTTTTGCAGTGAGTGAAATTGATTATAAACCACAAATAAGTGCGGATAATAAAGTGACAGGTTTGGTTAAACCATGGGATTATGTGGGGTTATCACCAGACAAAACAATACTATACCATTATATCTATGTGCCAGATACCCCTATCACGGGTCATTATAAGGCTGAGGCGCTTATTGAGGCTAAGCCAGGTGTTGTATACGATTTGAAACTCAATAAAGTAAAGTCAGATAATTCGGAGAAATTGCTTCGATATATCCTTGAGATCACTAAGGACGGAAAAGTTCAGGCGAATATCGTAACAGAAGTTGAGGCAATTAATGCGCTTCAAGTGGTCGACTGGGGGGATGCGAAAAATCCTGCAGTTGCACTTGCGTATAGAACAGAAAAAACGCCTATCATAGACGAAAGACCTGCTGCCGCAGTGGCAGTCGTTTTGGATACTTCTGGGAGCATGGCTTGGGGAATGGATGGGAATGGTACAAGTATAACAGAGAGTAATCCTCAACGCCTGAATCTCTTGAAAAATACACTTACAGATTCAAATTATGGGCTTCTCAAACTATTGGAAGATACGGTGTCTTTTGTTTCTTTAGTGCCTTTTTCAACAAATGCAAATATCCCCAACAGCAATTACAGTCCTATATGGGGGATAGATGTATCCAAATTTTATAAAGTTTCTGAATCATCAGAAAAGAAAAAATTAGTCGACATGATTAATGCATTAGGTGCAGTAGGTGCAACAAATACAGGTGATGGATTAAGACGTGCATATGGTCAATTGCTTAAATTTGAAAATAATAAAGGGACCTACGGTTTAAAGAATGATCAAGAACTTCGAAAGTATATGATTGTTCTTATAGATGGGGTTACAACTGTTGGGAGCGCAGATTATGATTATGGTAAAAAATGGATAGATTGGTTGTGGGGCTATCGCAATCGGTATGCAAAAAAGAGTTTTACCACATCGCCTAACGTTCAAAGCAGTGGAGAATTCAACCATAATAATCAATTAGTGAATTATCTCGATTCGGTAACGGAGACTCTGTCTTTTAGTATTGGAAATGGTTCAAGCCTTGACCAATTTGGTGAAGATTACGTAGCAGAAATGGGGCGAATAATTCAAGCTTCGAAGGAAGTAGATCAGTGTTTTGTTATTGGTTATTCAAATTATGTTGAAAATGGTGTTTATACAGAACTTGAAAGTCTTGCAGATGTTGCAAAATCATTAGGGATTACAGTTGGAGCTGGAGAAGTAGCAGCGCAGTTTGTCAATAATGAGTTTGTCTTTATGGCCACAGATAAAGACAGTTTGAAGGATGCATTTGATAACATAGGTGGACTGATATCGAATGACCTTTGGCAGATAGAAGGCCCTAAATTGAATCCATAATTAAGAAAATAAAGGTGATTTATGAAACCTAAAAAAGCGTTTACACTTGTTGAAGTCATATTAGCAGTTGCACTACTCGGAGTGGTTGTAGTCGTTTATTTGAATGGTATTGGTCAAGGCTTTTTATTGATGCGTTCAGGTGTGGATTATACCATTTCAACTTTTGATGCTCAAAAAGAAATGGAAGAACTTGTTGTAGAGTCTAAATCGAATTTTGAAGCTTCTCCAGAAAATAAAGATTTTACTGTAAATGTATTTTCAGGGGCTAATGAGGTAACGGTTGACTTAAAGACAGTTGTGACAACTAATACTAAGAATCCGATATACACAGCTTTTGTGACAAGTTATAAGCTGCCAGAGGCACTTGCGCCATCTGTGGCAAAATTTGATGTAGGGGTGTATACACAGGGGACGATGACACCAGCTTTTCCATGGTTTGAAGATCCAATTGAACTGAGAGGAGAGTGCAGTTTTAGTGCAGTGCCAGTGATTTATCAGAATAGGAACAGATGGTATATCTCAAATGATGCTGAGGCAGAACCTGCTTTTCCTTCAGGCTATCTGGTTTATTTTGAAGAGCTTAAGGATATGCCGGGAGTTCTCGCTTCTGGGAAAACATTGGTTAAAAATTCAGCCCTTGAGCCTTTGGAAGCCGCACATTTTTATTATTTTGAATCAAGGCCATTTACAGCGGAAGGGAAGATTGCCACATTTATAAATGAAGATCGCATTTTAGTGCTTAACAGAAATGGAAGTGCGTTATGGCAGTCGTTTATTGAAGATGTTTATTTTAATCGTGAGAATATACTGAAAACAGATACGGATGTAGATGTTATGCAGAATACGGATTGGCCTACTCTGGATTTAGGCTGGAAAGAAACTGAAGACCCAGAAGGTGCTATGGTAGCCACAAGAATTCCTGCTTCCCTTAGGGGCAAATCCATCAAGGCGGATGTGAATTTTGAGATAGATAAGAAAGCACTCGCAGAATACAATTCGCTTCTGGGAACAGGTATTTCTTTTGTAAATGCAGAAAATTCTGGTTATATGTTCACTTTTGATGTGATTGAAAATAAAGTGATGCTAAATAAGCTCAACAAGGGACGTTACGATGGTACCACACCACTTAAAGAAATAGATCTATTAACAGATCCTGCATTTGAAAAATTGAGGACAACGGTCGATGGCGTTAAAACATTCTACTGGACGAAGTCCCTCAACAGCACTTTATCCTATCGACCTGCTTCGTCAAGCATGGATTTTCAACTGCATTTTTTAAACGAAGCGGGTGAAATCGTATCCAGCGACATTGTATCTGTCGATCTTGGAACTTCTCCAATCACACCAGAATTTATTGGGTTCAAGTCTTATTCTGAACTGCCATATAAGCCTGATAGTCGATATGAGATCACTGATAAATATCAGAGAAATTATGCAGCACATTTTTATAATCTATCGTTAACTCAAGCAAGTGCTGAACCAGAAGAAGACGAGATTGTGAATTTAATTCTGAATAACAATATCTTTGTTTATGGGAGTGACCTTTATTTCAAAGGAAATGAAATAATAGGGAATGAATCTGCGATATTTATAAGCAATAAAGAGGGCGCTTTGGAAAATTCTAATTTTAACTATGGTGCTAAGATCAATGTAAGTAACATCTATGTTCAGGGAAGGATAAATACCAATAATGGAAGTGTACTCTGGGGATCAGAGGAATTTCCAGGGCAAATTCATGTGGATAATGATGTGAACTTTGGTTCGGGAGACCGTCATATTTATGGTGATATGTATATCAATGGGGACTTTAGGATAGGACACGCTATCATACATGGCAAGGTCTATGTAGATGGTGATTTTGGGCTTGGTGAGGACATTGGTAGAAATTATTTTGATTTTTTATCAATGGAAGGGCATGTCTACTACACGGGGAAGCTTATAGAATTCCCCAAAAAAGCGTTTAGCACAGCACATCCCGATTTCCCAGCTACAAAAGTAACGTATGTTCCTCCTGTTGTTATACCCAAGTTAACCATGCCGACTTATCAAGAAGATAAGTGGTATCAAGATAGAGGCTATATAACTGATAAAAATACGATCTTATCGGATGATCTGAAATTATTTGTCGATGGCTATAGCGGAAGTTCAGATTCTAGTAAGCTAGCGCCTAAAAATGTTATAATAGTAGCTAAAACAGGCGATATTGAAATTATAAACATGTGGAAGGATGATGCGATGACAGGCATTCTTTTTGCACCGAATGGGAAAGTGACATTTTCAGGGGGCAGATTTGAAGGATTAGTTATTGCAAAAAATGGATTTTTCGTACCGTCAGGTGGTTCCTATGTAAAGTTCCTGCCAGCCATTGACTTCACCACGAAAATTAATATGCCTTTTAGAGCGCCAGTCAAATAAAATAAATGAATCACAAATGGGGAAATTATGCAAAAAAACAGTCGAAAAAAGGGTGTGCTGGCGATGGACTTTGGGAGTCACAGTCTAAAGCTAGTGGTTTGTCAGCAAAACAATCAAAAGATAAAAGTACTTCAGATGTTCTCAATTGATTTTGAACCCGATTTTTATGAAAATGGGCATATCAAAGCGTTTGATGAAATGAAAACCTTGATTGTAGATAATTTAAAAAAGCACAAAATTAAGCTGAAAAATGTCGTTGTCTCTATGGAAAGTACGGATATCATAAAGAGAGAAATTACGATTCCGCACGTTGCACAAGAGGATCAAATGGATCTGATTAATTATGAGGTCAATCAATATTTGCCCATTGATCTTGAGACCTATATTTTGCAATACAAAATTCTGAGAGCATTCGAAGAAGATGAACGTGCATTTTTGGAAGTAAAATTGGGTGCAATGCCAAAGGAAATGGCAAAAAAACACTATGATCTGCTAACACAATGCGGGTTATTGCCTCAAGTCTTAGATATCCATAGTCACACGATTGAAGCTTTTGTGAAATGGAATTTCGAAGGTATGGATGTTTTGGAAAAGAATACGATTGCCTTTATTGATTTCGGTTACTCGATGATCAGTATTAATTTAATTGAAAAAGGTTCATTTGTCTTCAACCGAATTATCAGTATTAATGGCCGCGAAATTATGCAAATGGTTTCAGAAAAATTGGAAATACCGCAAAGTGAAGTCAATAAAAAATTGGAAGAAATAAATATATTTGAACTTCAAGATGCTAGGAGACAACTTTTAGCCCAAAACAGAGCAACAGAAGAGTATCGGCCTCTAGAGCTCGTTGTCGATCAATTTGGTGCGTATTTAGAGGACTGGTTAGAGGAACTGTCTAAAGTATTTAAATATTATACAAGCAGAAGTATTGAAAACAGTATAGATCAGATTTATATCTATGGTGGAAATTCTAATTTAGAGGGATTATCTGATTACATGCAGCAGAAGCTTGAAAGCAACGTACAGATATTAAGACCCCTTAATAAGATTGAATTTACTCCCAAAATAACAGACCATCGCTTTCAAAAGTATATACATGCTTTTGGAAGCTATTTGAGTCGGTAGGAGTAAATTATGCCAGAATTTAATTTTTTTAAACCCTTTATTCCCACTAAAAAACCTAGAAATTATAAAAAATTGTTTCTGTTCGTTTTAATCCTTGTCTTTATCATTCCGATTGGGTACTATCATTGGGATATGCTTTTGCAGTTAAATGCTGCGAATGAAAAGAGCAAAGAGATCAATGCTTTTTTAACAGATCCAAGTAATTTGAAAACAGTTGAAGAAGTTGTGAGAAAACAAGATATGGTAGATCATTATTTGCTGATTAGAGATCAGCTTCTAAATTCAAAAGCTCAACTCAATTCGGAGTTTCAGGTTGCGGTCTACTTGCTGGATTTGATAAATGATCAGATTCCAAATGAATTGTTTTTAACTCAGATGGCCTTAGATAATGGGACTTTGAGCATTGAAGGTTATTGCGATTCCTTCGATACCATTGCGCAATACGCGTATAATCTAAGGGTAACGGGTATGTTTCGTGACGTTATGATCCCAGTTGTCACAAAGGAAGAGACCTTCACTTATTTTACGGTTGAGTGTAGCATAAAATGGGAGGGTATGGATGAAGCTGAATAAAAGAGAAAAGAAAATGCTAACCGTACTCGGTATCATTATTGTTTTATTTTCATATTATTATTTCTCATTTAGAATATTAGAGATTAATTTAAGATCTGCAAAAGAGAATTTACTTGAGTTAGAAGATCAAAAGCAAATTTTGCTCGCAAAGATGTCTACCAATAAACGTCTAGATGAGGATATCTTAAATTTAAATGAAGAAATAATTGCTGAAAGTGCTCAATACTATGATAAAATTGATCAAGAAGAAGCTATGATGATTTTAGTCAATTATGCTAAAAAAGCTTCATTGGATTTATTGAGATTTGAATTTATACCTGAAAATGCGGATGATGGCTTTAGACAAAAAGTAGTTGCAAGTGTATCTTTTAACTCTAATTACAAAGCCATCAAGATTTTTATGAAGTCAATAGAGCATCATAGTAAATTCATCAAAATAAGCAATGTCTCTTTTAGTGGCAATGAAGATGGCACCATAAAAGGCGATTTGAATTTGGAGTTTAATAAACTCAATCAAATTACACCTTTTGCTTCATATAAGAATACGGAAGTGACACTACAAGATAATTACAAGGCATCTGGTATCGATCCCTTCTTACCGTTTGATGGGTTTATCATACCAAATCAAGAACAAGATATCCTTATCGAGGGTGAAGAACCACAAGAGATTGATCCAGACTATAAACCTAAGACTTTGCTCTATGGCTTTGAAGAGGGCAATACTTTCTTTGTAGGCAATGATGATAAAATATTTGGTGCAGTGGGAAGAAGCGAAACGCGGAAAGAAAACACTTATTCAGCCTACTTGGAATTTGATTTTGTGAATGCGAGAAGATTCAATGAGGCGAATGTTGTCTTTGATGCCGCCCCAGTGATACTGCAAAAGCAAGCGGAGACCATCAGCATGTGGGTATATGCTTACGAACCATCAGATCATAACATTGGACTTCAAATTCTCGATTCTGCAGGTAGAGATTATCGTTTGGAATTGACAAAAGGGGTAGAATGGACGCAATGGGAGGAAATAGAAGCCAATATGCCTATTGAGATAACCTACCCATGCATTATTCAAAGAATTTATGTGGAAGGCGTAGGCTATGAACACAAGCTTAAAGGCCGATATTTATTTGATCAATTACAAGTCACTTATCCAATACAATAGGAGGCATTATGCATCATTCTGTTTTTAATAAAGTGTTTATAATAGCTCTATGTATGAGCCTAAGTTTTGGATGCACTTTTGCTGCGGACACAACAACTGATACAACTACAGATACAACTAAAATAGAGACAAAGGCTGCTACGCCAGAGGAGATGAATGTCAAAGAAGGCCTTGAATATGGTAAAATGTTTGGAATTCTGGATGGTTCAGTGGATGGTAGAGCACATCAAGAAACGGGTATTGATACGGGCTATCATAAGAGTATGCCAGGGGATCTAACGATTTCAACAAAATATAACTTATTAAATGAAGATCTCTTTTATCGGTTAAATTTCATACAAGCGTATAAGGACTATTATGAAATTTCCTATAATTCAGCTTATAGAAGTGCCAATTTATCACAGAAAGCAGTCCCGGTCGGCAATGCTTATAACAATGGGTTGCAAGCTGGTGCAGTGGAAGGCGAAGCTGCAGCCATGAGAGACTTTTATCAAAATAGATTTACAAACTGGCAAAGAGCATTAGAAGAATTTTTGATATCGGGATCGCTAAATGTGCGATATGCCTTAGATGGTGAAGCTTCAGACTATGGGTTGAGTTTTAGAACGGGTTTTAATCAAGGATTTTTCACATCGTATACTGAAGCTTTTCAACAGGTTAAATTGGATGCAGCGATTAGAAATCGCACATCAAAACTCGTCACGGCTAAGCGCAGTATTCTATTTTTCGATGATGTGTTAATAGATTTTAATGGTGGCTCTTCAAGTTCTAATACAGAGTCCCCTGTCATGATCGATATACCGGATGCAGCGGTTTACACGCCTACTTATTTAAGCCTTTATAAAGATACGAATATCAACTTACAAAATATAGACCTTGAAGTGGTGAGCTCAAAATATATAGTGGAAGTAGATAATACGGCTAAAAGTTTATATCTCAATAAGCCCCTTCGTCTTATTTTTGAATTTTATGGATCTGAAGACGCTGGAATTTATAAATTAGAGAACAACAAATGGTTTTATCAGATTACCAACTTTACAGACAAGGCCATCTACACTGATATTCCAATAGGTAATTTTTCGCGTGGAGAGTACATGATTTTAATCGATCCCGAAAACAGTGCTTTTACAGATATGGGTTTTAACTGGGCGAAGAATGAGATCAACGCACTTAAGCGTAGAGGCTACTTAGAGGATGAATCTCCATTTCGACCGACTCACTTCATTACGCGACTTGAAATGGCTAAAATGCTCTATAATGTCTATGGAAACGGCACTACGGACACGATTGCATGGAACTATAGCATAAAGGATGATCCAATCAGTTCAGATGACATGAAATATATGAATTATGTGCTTGAAAGAGGCTATATGAAATTAGGTGCAGACGGAAAGTTTAATCCGAATGATACGGTGACTTACAAAGAAGTCGAATCCATTATGTCCTCTATACTGGCAATTGATTTTAAATGGAAGGATATTGCAAGTAAGATGTTGCTTGAAAAATACAAGAGATCAAGAGGCACAGAAAGTCTATTGCGACCTATCTTTAGAGATGAATTTGCGTATGTGCTGTATCTCTATGATGATTTAAAATAGAAAAGCGTCAAGTGGAAATCTAGGAACTTACTGAAAAGTTATTGTATTTTAACAAGCGACCAGCAGATAAGCGGTACGAGATATTAAGAGATCTCGTACCGCTTTTAACAAATGAAAAAGTAAAAAAAGAGGTGTTTAATGATGATTATAAATAGAGTTCTCATGCTGCTCATCACTTTTATCATGCCCTTTGTCATCAGTAAGCATGTGGACAGAGCAGTGTCTAAAGTGCCTATTATAGCGGCAACTTTATGCTACTGGTGTGGTGTGCTCCTTTTTTCTGAAAATGAGAAAGCCATTTTAATCGCAATTATTTTTGGCAGTATGATTATTGTTGAAATCTTCATAGATTATTGGACTCAGGACATCATTCCAGTCTATATATATGGGGCTATGATCTTATCAGGAATACTGCATCTCCTCTTTAATGAAGACCTATTAGGGCATCTTTTCAATTCGGTTTTAGTTTTTTTAGGATATTATGTTTTATATATTTTGGCGAGGTGGTATTATAAAGAGGAAGCTTTTGGTTTTGGAGATGTTTTGCTTATTTTGGGAATCGGCTTTTTCATGCCAAAAGACTTCTTAATACTGGCTTCGCTATTGCCATTTTATTTAGCATTAATCCATTTGATATTTTTAAAAATATTGGGGCATAAATTAGATAGATCTTTGAAAATCCCTTTCGGACCGTATATTGGTGTGTCGGCTATAATCCTTTATTTTGTAGGAGATTTGATTTTAAAGGGTTTTATTTTTGTATTTATGAGGTAGCGGGCTGAGATTGTTAGGATGATATGTCCTCTTTAATAGATTAACTTAGTGGAGGTTTTAAGTGAGGTTAAAAAGTATAGAACGTGTTGAACCGGGGGATTTGTTGGGGAAAGCGGTTTATGATGATAAATGTCAGCTCTTATTAGCAAAAGGTGTAAATTTAACACTGAACTACATAGAGCGTTTGAAACATGCCAGCATTCATTGTGTCTATATAGATGATGCTTTATCAGAGGGACTAGAAGTTGAAAATGTCATATCAGATGAAATAAAAGTTAAATCTATAACAGCTGTAAAAAGTGTTTTTAAAGAGGTCACTGAGCGGAAGGGTGTCTCCTTATCACCTAAAGGGATTGATACAATTAAAGATATTATAGATGAAATGATGGACATGATTTTTCAAAATAGAGAGACACTTTATGTGATGACTGAACTTATGGGAACAGATATGTACACCTATAATCATTCAGCAGAAGTCGCTATTTTGTCTATGCTTGTGGCAAAGAGTTTAGGACTCAATGGGCAGTATATTCAAAAAGTAGGCATCGGTGCGATGCTTCATGATATTGGGAAGATGAAAATACCAAATGAGGTCCTCAACAAAACAGATGCACTCACCGATATCGAGTTAGAAAAACTCAAGGAACATGCGAAACTTGGATATGACTTGCTGAAAGATTCAATGGCAATTTCGCCAATTTCACGTCAAATTGTATTACTTCATCATGAAAAATTAGATGGAAATGGATACCCTATGATGTTGGACTCTGAGGGTATTCCTGTACACGTGCGCATTGTAACGATATGTGATATATTTAATGCGCTGGTCTCAAATCGTTCTTATAGAGAAAAAATGAGTATTGATATGGCGCTTGAGATTATTCGAACTGAAGCGGTTTATCAGTTGGACAGAGAGATATACTATCATCTCATGAAGGTGGTCAATATATATCCAGTGGGTACGATCGTTGAGCTTTCGAACGGTAAAAGTGGGATTGTAATAAAAGAAAACAAGGACGCACAGACTAGACCTATTGTTCAAGTGATTAAAGATAAGCAAAGAGCAGAAGTCTTAAACTTATTGAATGATTTGACTTTGTTCATATCTCAAACGATAGATTTGTAAATTAAATAGGGGGCAACTGTGGTTTATGTAATAGTTGGTGCAAAAATTATTCTGGAAATTGTGATTTTTTATAAACTGATTCTAAATAATTCTAAAAATAGAGGAGATCGGTATTATTTTATCTATATACTGTTATTTTTGATGCTCATTTTTGACATTAAAATATTGGTGAGCAGAGACACTTCACTCCTTGTACTCAACCAATTGTATGTGATGTCTATTTTGTTTTATGCACTTTTTTATTTTTCAAAGAGCAAACTGAGTGTGAGATCTATTGTTAGTAGTTTCATGGAAACTCAAGAATTAGCACATTCAGAAATTATAAATCATATCGATGAAGCTGTAGCCGTTATAAAAAAAGACAATTTGGATATTGTGAGCTATAATGCGCTTTTTAATGAACTCATCATAGAAAATCAACATTTTATCAATCTAGAAGATATCATCAGCTCTGTTAAAAGAGGTGAAAATGCATTTGAAATCAAGGATTATAATAATGTGAAACTGAACATTAGGGTTAGACTTTTGGATTACGGGACTAAATATGTCGTAATTTATGTTAAAGACATCAGTGAATTGGCAATGATTCGAACTGACTTAAGACGCCAACATCAGAGCTTTCAAGAAATGTGGGAAACGGCACCCTATGTTGTAATCATAAGAGAACTGTTTGGTAGGATTGTCTACATCAACAAAAAAGCTGAATATTTTTTTGATAAAAAAGCAAAAGAAGTTGAAGGACAGTCATTCTATACGTTATTTTCTGACGGCGTAGCTCCAAAATGGCATGTTGAACTAGAACGTGAGTTATTGAATAATGAAAAAGGGGCAGTCACGAGAACAGAGTCTCTAATCAATAGGCATAATGAAAAGAAATTTTTCCAAATAGAAGAGAAAATAGTACATTATCAAAGGAATAATCATATCTGCTCAATGCTATATGATTTGACTGAACTTTATTATGAGCGTCTGAAAAGTCAAGCTTTTAACATTATTTATCGCAATAATGAAAGCATTAGACAATCCAATTATATTATAGTAGATCTTATCAATGATGATCTGTTATACGGTGATGCTTTGGAACTGAAATTGGGAAAACCCATAAAGAAATGGCATGCTTTTTTTGATTTATTGGATTTGGAAGCTCAAGTGCTCATTAAGAATATTTTGAAACAACCAGAATCTTTTTCAACGGAGCGCATTCATTTTACTGAGGGACAGCAATTTATAATTGAAGATTATATAATAAGTGATCCTCACAACGTAACGGGATTCATCCTAAGCTACGTAGATCTCAGCGCCATTCACTATAGTCCTGAGATTGTCGGTAGAAATGTACTGAATCATATTAGAGAAGGTATTATTATAATCAACTTTGAAGGCAAAATTGAGTACTCTAACGATGCCATCTGTCGAATTTTAGGATTTGAAGATCAAGAACTGTTGACCAAAAACATTGTCGAAATTACAAAGGCGCTAACACTTGAGATGGTCAAAGCCAACTGGGAAGTTACAAGAACTCATAAATCACATAAATTTGATCGGATTTATATTCACAAAAATGGCCTTGAAATACCTGTTGAAATCACAGGCAAGCATATTGAAATTGAAGATTCAGAAAAGCTAATTCTCGTCATTCGAGATATGTCAGAAAAGCTTATTTATAAACGAAGATTTGCAGATTCTCAATTAAAATTTACACAGCTCTTTGATGCGATTCAAGATGGTATTTTTGAAATTAAACTGCCAAATATGAACGTAAACTTTTATAAACAATTTGACATGGAAAGAGGCTTCATAGGGATTGAGATCAGTTATTTACAATGGATCAACAACATATACGAAGAGGACCGTTCGATCGTATATGAATCGATTGATATATTAACCGCCGAAAAGAAAGATGAAGTTCAATTTGAATACCGCTACCAAAATGGAAGTGAATGGGAGTGGATGCGGGCAAGAGGGCGTTACCTTGAAGATCAAGAGGGGGCGTCGATTCTTTTAATCAACAGAAATATATCTGAAATTAAGACAATAGCATTGAAGTTAGAGGAGAGTAAGTATATATTGACAGAGTCTGAAAAAATATCGCATATGGCACATTGGCGTTATGACGTTTCAAGAAGTGTTTTTGATGTCTCTGAGACTTTTGATGAAATGTTTAGAATTAAAGACATAGGTAATGAAATTACATTTGAACAATTCTTAGAAATTGTTCATCCAAGTGATCGCAATTATTTTGAAGCCAAATTTACAAGATCCATTTGGGCATCCGAATCACTTGACGTCATATTTCGAATTACAAATGCAACGCATATTAGATATATTCAACTCTTTGGAAAGACCTATTACAGTCCCAATCAGACCCCAATTTATATAATCGGTAATACTGTGGATATAACAGAGAAAATGATTGCAGCTAGGCGACTTGAGGATTCAAAAAAATTACTTGAGGGGATTATTGATCAATCACCAACGGGTATTATTGTCACCAAGAGAAATGGTCGTATTGAAGTGATTAATGAAGAAGCAACGAAACTATTAAATGTGCATGAAGACTTTGAAATGACGTTTGATAAGATTAGTCAGCTCATCACTGAAAGATATGAAACTGATGCCGATGGCTCCATTCAAGAGTTACTGAGGACGATACAAAACGGGCATACTATAAATGCGATTATAAAAGGCAATAAACAAAATTCAAAGCGACAAAATTCAAATCAATGGTTGATGCTTTATGCATCACCAATGCACGATGAAGAAGGTCGATTTACGGGAAACATCATCATTATTATAGATATTTCAGAGCGAACGCTTATGCAAGCACAGCTATTAGAGCAAACTTCAAAGCTCTTAAATGCAGAGAAACTTGCAAAATTAGGACACTTTGAATTCAATGATAATTTTGACAAGTTATTTGCCTCTGAAGTGATTTACGATATTCTTGAAATTGAGCCATTGATTCCATTTAATCTTGAAACTTTGATGGCGATGGTAGCAGAGGAAGATTATGAACGTATTTTTACAATTTTGGAAGTTGTAAAAGGACACACAGGTCATTATACGTTGGAATTCAAATTAATAACGGTTTATGGAAAAGTAAAACATGTTCAAATCATTTTGATTAAGAGCATTAAAAACAATAAAACCTATTATGAAGGGACTATTCAAGATGTGTCTGTTATCAATAGTGTCATGGAACGGATTAGACAATCTGAACGAGAAAAAGATACTCTGATCAGTAGTATTAGCGACCAGATTACCTACTACAATACCAAAAGAGAAATTGTTACCCTAAATCATACGAAGTATAAACACATTATAGGCAAGGATGAAAAAATAATAGGCAAGCTTTGTGAATCTGTTTTTGGACCAAAGGGTGATGAATGCGAAGTATGTATCGTACAGAAAACCTTAGACACTCACAAACCTCTTTCAAGGGAATACTATCAAGATCATCAATGGTATGAGCAAAAGACACATCCTGTTTTTGACGATCAAAATAAGATCGTTGGGGTTGTAGAAATCATAAGAGACATCACGCAAGAAAAATTTATCAGAGATAAACAGACTTCATTAGACAAAATACAAGTCTACGATCAAGTCTCAAAGGGGATTGCGCTTGATTATAATAATAAGTTGATGGGTATTGTAGGCTATTTGAATTTAATCAATGATTTCAAAACACTTCCCAAAACAGTTAGAGAGTACATTGAAATCATAAGTAAGACAGCGCTTACGCTTCAAGAAACCACAGAACATTTGCTTGTGATGAGCAATTCTAAAATAGCGAAGCAATCTGTGATAGATCTTGCAAAATCAGTTGACAGTGCTATTAAATTTATAAATCACATGTACGATATTAACACAAAACTGATTACAGACTTTCCTGATGAAAATATTTGCGTGATGGGTAATGAAGATATGCTCTTCAATATGATTGTGAGTTTGTTATTAAACGCAATCGATGCTACCGAAACCATAGATAATCCCGTTATCCAAGTCGTGATCAAACAGGATCTAACAACACATTTAGCTTACATTAAGATTATTGACAATGGCATTGGCATCCCTGATATTTTGAAAGATAGGCTATTTGAACCTTTCTTCACAACTAAATCAGATGCAAGTAAATCTGGAATGGGATTGACCACGGTTAAATCAATTGTGAAGGAAATGAATGGCCAAATCGATTTTACGAGTAAACAGGGTCTAACAGAATTTTGTATAACCTTTAAAATCGTTGAAGGAGCATCCCAAAAACTGGTTTTAAATGAAAATGTTTATAAAGAAAATAATAGAAATGGCATTTTAATCATAGATGATGAAGAGATCGTGAGAATGCTATTCGTAAATGTGCTTTCAGATCAAGGCTATCTTATCTTTGAAGCAAGCAATGCATTTGATGGCATGGCTCTATATGAGGAGAATCAAGCGCATATTGAATTGGTTATAATGGACATGGTTATGCCTGAAATGAGCGGTAGACAAACTTTTGAAGCACTTAAAAATCTCGATCCCAACATCAAGATCATTATCACGACAGGCTATAGTAATGATGACGATGTTCATTATGTACTTGAAAACGGTGCTCTAGACTTACTTAAAAAACCTGTTAGTATTGCCTCTATCAAGAAAAGAGTTGCACAATTTTTTAGCCATGAAGTTGCGTTAGAACAACTTGACGAAATGAAGCATGTGATAGATGTTAAAGAAGCCTTAAGAAAACTTGAAGGCAATGAAAAGTTGTATGAAAGAATTTGCAAGAAGTTTTATATCAAATATAATGCGCTACCGCTCCAAATAGAAGAAGATATGGCGGCCGATAATTGGCAAGGGATTAGGAACAGTGCACATAATATTAAAGGCCTTGCGGGCAATATTGGGGATAAGAGACTTGAAACCGTATGCTTTGATTTAGAACTGTCTATTCGCAATGATGTCCATGACACCCAATTGGTTGAAACCTTTATAAATGCTTTAAAACTGCTCTTATCGTATCTTGAAACCTCAATAGATATGACTGAAGACAGTGAGTTTTAGAGTCAAGCTTCTAAGCAAAACGCTTTCTGAGATAGAAAGTAAAACTACCGAGCAGCCTTAAGCATCCAACGATGATTAAGGCTGTTTTTATATGAGTCATATCCTTAATCGCAACGCCGATGATAGGCGCAATTGTGGCAGAGATCGCTATAAAAGTATTATAGATAGAGATAATAGTGGTTCTATTTTGATCGGGTGTAACTTCAAGAAGCATATTGAAGAGCACGAGGATCGTACCGGCAATGGATATGCCTATAATGACATTAAACACAACTAACATCCAAAGTGAGCTGCTCATTGCGTATAGGATGGGTGTAATGCTCATGCCAAATGTGGCAATAGCAATGGTTAATGTGTTGCCATACTTATCTGCAAATTTTGCCCAAAGCGTTGAGGTCAAAATAGAGGATAAACCGGATGCAATTGAAACGGCGCTTAACCAAGCTTCATTTGCCCCCAAAGTTTTAATCAAGTAGATGTTAAAAAGAGGCCATCCCATTTGCCATCCAAAATAAAAAGTCAAAGAACACATTAAAAAAATTTTAAATTCACGATCGTGAAACACAAATGCAAATGCCTCTTTTAAAGAAGCACGGGTTGACAATATTTTTTGATTTCGATCGATGTGCAATTTAAAGCGATTAAAAGTTATGACTTCAAGAATACCAAATACAAAGGCAATTAGGAAGAAAATTTGGTATAAGAAAATAACTTCTTGATTGTTTTGAGGTATTCTTGTGAGCAATTGCCCAGCGATTAATGTAATTGCTAATCTAAAAAGATCGGAATATCTATTTCTAAGTCCCATAGCATGACTTCTTTCACGCGGAGAAAACAAATCGCCGATGCAAGTTTGATAGCCCATAAGATAGACTGAACCTGGAAAATTCATCAAGCCAACCAAAAAAACAAAGAGCCAAGGTTTAGAAATTTGATTTATGAATGGAACGGTGGCGAGTGCTAAATAGAATAATTTATGTGCAAACATTATGAATGTGGTTGATTTCTTTTTGTTTCCAAAACCTTCAATGAGAAGTGCACCTGGAATTAAAGCGAAAATGCTGACGAATGCAGGCCATGAATTTAGAAATGCAAGTTCATAATCACTTGCGCCTAATCGTTCTGCAAATTTAGCGAAATAAGGATTGACTAAGTTGATTGCGACTGCGTAAAATATGCCGTTATAAATATTAATTTCCAAATTGTGATTTCTTGGCTTTGTTCTAAAAGCTTTCTTTGAAATAAACATAATCACCTCAAAATTTCGACATGCGAAATACATTACAATTATAACTGAATTATATAAAAAAACAAGCAAAAAACAATTTGACAAATAAATACAATATGATAAAATATAACCAATACCATAATATGGAATATAAAAAGGAGGCAATTATGAACAATGTAAGTTTAGTAGGCAGAATAACACAGGTACCAGAATTAAAACTCGTCGGCGAAGAGCGGTTTTGTACCAAATTTAACCTAGCAGTTGATCGTTACTTAGGGAGTACACAAAAGGATGAAAAGAGAAGTGAAGGTAAACCCACTGCAGATTTTCCAAGAATAACAGTTTGGGGTAAAAATGCAGAAAATTGCTGCAAATATTTAGATAAAGGTGCTTTGGTGAGTATTACGGGTAAAGTGGCTACGAGCAAATTTGAAAAAGAAGATGGTGATGTTGTTTATATGACAGAAATTGTAGCAGATAGAATACAGTTTTTAGAATCATTGCATTCTGAAAGCAAGCAATAAAGTGAGTGTTTAAAGGACTTTGCTTGTTGACGCATTAAAAAAATGACTGGTTTTTTGGGCTGCAAGCGTTTATAATACAAGTGGGGAAATATAAATGAATTAACGGGTGGTTAAATGACAAAAGTAGATGTTATGCAACTTGAGGTTGGCATGGAATTATTAGAAGATGTCTATGATGATCATGGGGTGGTACTCATTGGAGCGCATTCTCTTCTTAATGATGTTCATATTCAGTATCTCAAACGAAAACAAATTGAGTCTGTTAGTATTAGAAGTGCTGATACCCAAACCGATTTTGAGGGCACATCTACTCAAACAGTAACCTATAATCGATTAAACAATCCTTCAGATGTTGACGAAAAATATCAGAGGACTGTCCACAAGTTTAAGGGCATCTACAATGAATTTAAATTGGGACGTGTTCCTGTGTATGAAGAAATTCAGGACACATTAGAGCCGATGTATGAAGCAATCTTAAATGATGAATCATTCACTCGAAAAATGTGGCAAATACATGCTTATGATGACTATACTTTTGATCATTCAGTGAGAGTTTCTATGATTTCAGGTCTACTTGCAAAGTGGTGCAAACTTGAGGTCAAAGGCATTAAAGATGCTGCTTTGGCAGGTTTGTTACATGATATTGGCAAATGTAATATCCCCGATAATATTCTCAACAAGCCTAGTCCTTTAAATTTTGAAGAGTTCAAAGTGATTAAAACACATGCAACACTAGGTTATATTTTAATCAAAGATATTCCGAATATAAATTATGATGTAATGCTTGGCGTTTTACAGCATCATGAAAGAGTTGATGGCACTGGGTATCCAAATGGAATAACGGGCAATCAAATGAGCTATATTGCTAAAATTGTATCTGTTGCGGATGTTTATTGTGCCATGACTGCGGATAGAGTATACAAACCAGCGATGCATCCCTTTGAAGTGGCCAGTTTTATTTTGGAAAAATGCTACAGTTCGTTAGATTTTTCGATGTCTAAAACCTTTTTATCTAATATTTCTCATTTTTATATAGGACATAGAGTGCGATTAAATAATGGACAAGAAGGCGAAGTTATCATGACTTATAAAGATGATCCCGCGAGACCACTGATTAAAGTGGGTGAGTCATTCTTTGATTTGAGACGACATATAGAACTTGAAATTGAAAATATGCTTGATCTTTAAAGTGAATAAAGCGTTGGCGTGTCGAAATTCAAAATCCGCTATCCTATGATGTGCTTATGGAAAGCACGCGATACAGAATAGGGTAGAGGAATCGTGCAAAACGGATGTTTAACGCTCTAACCCTAATTTCTAAAAAAAGTCTTTACATGCTGAGCAATACGTTTGCTTCAATGCTGTAAGGACTTTTTATGTGGATAAAGACCTGTGGATTACCTCCGTTTTAAAGAGACATATAGGCATTGGAAGGCGAACGCAAGTTCTAAATAAAAAACTTGCAATACCTTGTGATCATTTGATATGATTAGGATTGGAGAAAAAAAGTAACATGCATAATATAGATTAAGAGGTGTGAAATGAGTCAACAAAAATATACAAATGAAAGTATCGTAGCGCTTAAAGGCGCAGATCGGGTAAGAAAGAGACCTTCAGTCATATTTGGTTCAGATGGATTAGAGGGATGTCAGCACTCATTTTTCGAGATACTCTCTAATTCTATTGATGAAGCAAGACAAGGCTTTGGAAATGAAATTAAAGTCATTAGGCATCAAGATTTATCAATTTCAGTTATAGATAATGCTAGGGGAATCCCTGTAGACTATAATCAAAATGAAAAGAGATTTAACTGGGAACTCATTTTTACGGAGTTATACGCAGGAGGGAAATACAATAATAACGATTCAGATGTTTATGAATACAGCTTAGGCCTAAATGGATTGGGTCTTTGTGCGACTCAGTACAGTTCCGAATATATGGATGTTGTCATTCATAGAGATGGATTTGAATATCGGCTTAATTTTAGCAAGGGGAAAATCGTTGAAAATGGTTTTGTAAAAGAAGAGAAAAAATATAAAAGAACGGGGTCTGAAATCAAATGGAGACCTGACCTTGATGTGTTCAAGGACATCAATATTCCACTTGAATTTTATCAGAGTGTTCTAAAAAAACAATCCATTGTCAATCCAGGCGTTAAATTTATACTTCATGATGAAGAAACGGATCTTTATTTTGAGTATATATACGAAAATGGAATCAAAGACTATATTGATGAAGTTGGAGAGGCAAAATCAATTTCGGCAGTCTATTATTTTGAAGAGCAAGGTGTCGGTAGAGATCGAGAAGATATGCCTGACTATAAAGTTAAAACTCAAGTCGCCTTTGCTTTTAATAATGAAGTAAATTTGCTTGAATACTTTCATAATTCCAGTTTTCTAGAACATGGTGGTTCACCTGACAAAGCTGTGAGAAATGCATTTGTTTACGAAATCGATAAGTTTATGAAAACTGAAAATAAATATAACAAGAATGAAAAGAAAATTTCTTTTATAGATATTCAAGACAGTTTGCTACTTGTGACGAATTCCTTCTCCACGGTGACAAGTTACGAAAATCAGACGAAAAAAGCGATTACTAATAAGTTTATACAAGACTTTATGACAGAAGTGATCAAGAAGAATTTGGAGATCTATTTTATTGAAAATAAAGAAGAAGCCTTAAAAGTTGTGGATCAAATTTTAATTAACAAGCGCTCCCGAGAAAAGGCCGAAAACACGCGATTGAATTTGAAGAAAACACTGGGCGCGAAAATGGATTTTACCAACCAAGTTAAGAAGTTTGTCAACTGTAGAACTAAAAATACGGATGTGCGTGAGCTTTATATACTTGAAGGGGATTCTGCTCTTGGTGCTTGTAAAATGGCGAGAGATAGTGAGTTTCAAGCATTAATGCCTATTAGAGGTAAAATCTTGAATTGCCTTAAGGCTGATTATGAGAAAATATTTAAATCAGAGATTATTACGGATCTTATCAAAGTTTTGGGATGTGGTGTGGAAATTAAAACGCGTCACAATAAAGAACTGGATACTTTTAACTATGAGAATTTAAAGTGGGACAAGATCATCATATGTACAGATGCAGATGTGGATGGCTTTCAGATCAGAACACTAGTACTTACGATGATTTATAGACTTATTCCAACGTTAATCGATAAAGGCAATGTTTATATAGCAGAATCCCCTCTATTTGAAATCAATACAGCCGATGGCAATACGTTATTTGCTTATAGCGAAAAGGAAAAAAATGATCTTGTTAAAAGGATTAATAAAAAATTTACGATTCAAAGATCAAAAGGATTGGGTGAAAATAATCCAGATATGATGTGGCAGACAACCATGTGTCCAGCATCTAGAAAACTCATAAGAATTTCATCGGAGGAAAACTTCTATGAAATACAAAAGATGTTTGAAGTCCTCTTGGGAGACGATTTAGACGGTAGAAAAGAATTTATAGAAGAGAAAGGCGAGCATTATTTGGAAATGCTTGACTTAAGCTAATTCAAAATAGGAGTGTCACATGGATAGTGATTTAATAATGGATCAAAAAATTACAGATACGCTGGAACAAAATTATATGCCCTATGCAATGAGTGTAATTGTATCAAGGGCAATTCCAGAAATTGATGGCTTTAAACCTTCACACCGAAAAATTCTTTATACCATGTACAAAATGAAGTTGCTTAAAGGACAAAGAACCAAGTCTGCAAATGTTGTGGGACAGACTATGAAGCTCAATCCACATGGCGATCAAGCCATATATGCAACGCTTGTAAGACTTGCACATGCGAATGAATCGCTTTTACTCCCCTATATCGATTCAAAAGGGAATTTCGGTAAAGTGACGTCAAGAGATATGAAATATGCAGCACCAAGATATACGGAAGTGAAACTTGCAGAGATTTGTGAAGAAATATTTATGGAAATAGACAAGGAAAATGTTGAATTTGTGGATAACTATGATGGTTCCATGAAAGAGCCCTCACTTCTCCCGATAACATTCCCTAACATATTAGCAAATCCTAATAAAGGCATAGCCGTTGGCATGGCCAGTAATTTTGCAAGTTTTAATCTTAAAGAACTTTGTCATACAACGATTGCCTTTATAAAAAATCCGGAAGTAGATTTGCTTTCTTTAATGCCTGCGCCTGATTTTCCCACAGGCGGAGAATTGGTCTACGTGCCTGAAGAGATGCAAAAGATTTATGAAACTGGGCAAGGTAGCTTTAAAATTAGAGGTAAAGCGGAATATGTAAAAGAGCACAATATGATTGAAATATCGGAAATTCCATATACAACGACTATTGAACAAATTATTGATAAGATTATTGAACTCGTAAAAGTAAATAAAATCAAAGAAATTAACGATGTTAGAGATGAAACGGATTTAAAAGGCCTTAAAATTGCCATTGACTTAAAACGCGGTAGTGAACCCGATAAACTTATAGCAAAATTATTTAAATATACACCTCTAGAAGATAGTTTTTCTTGCAACTTTAACCTGTTGATCAATGGAAGACCAAAAGTGCTTGGTGTTAAATCTATTTTACATGAGTGGTTAATTTTTAGGCGAGAATGCATTAGACAAAGTGTCCGATTTGATATAAGAAAACTATCTGATAAATTGCATTTATTATATGGTTTAAAAGAAGTTTTATTAGACATAGATTTAACGATTAAAATTATTAGAGAAACTGAACGCGACAAAGAGGTCGTTGGCAATCTTATGAATGCTTTCGGAGTAGATGATATTCAAGCTGAATATGTTGCAGACATTAAGTTGAGATATTTAAACAAAGAATACATCCTCAATCGTTTAAGTGAATTGACTGACCTTGAAAAGCAGTTGGATAAGTTAAAAGATTTGCTTGAGAGTGAATCCAAAATCAATAAAGTGATTATTAAAGATCTAGAACGCGTTGTTAAGAAATACGGTCAAGATAGAAAGACTCAATTGGTAATGCCGAATGACATAGCCGTTCATAACGCAGAAAATCATGTGGAAGATTATAATCTTAAAGTATTCTTTACAGCACATAATTACTTCAAGAAAGTTTCCCTAGTCTCTTTACGCTCTAGTGGAGATCATAAGATTAAAGAAGAGGACGAAATTCTTCAAGAGATAGAGGGCAATAATAAGGATGAAATTTTGTTCTTTACAAATCAAAACAACGTATACAAACTCAAACTCTATGAAATAGAGGATCAAAAAGTCAGTAGTCTGGGCGTTTATTTGCCGAATATCCTTGATTTAGAAAAAGGCGAGGAAGTTGTCTACTGTGTCATCACAAGAGAATTTGAAGGTTTTATGATCTTTGGATTCGAAAATGGGAAAATTGCCAGAGTACCTCTTGAAGCGTACAAAACGAAAACAAACCGTAAAAAGCTGGTCAAAGCATATTCGGATGAATCCAGATTAGTCGGGATTTTCTATTTTAATGAAGAGGGTGATTTTTTAGCCATTAGAGAAGATCCAAAGGGTGAGATGCGAGCACTTTTATGTTGTACAGAACTCGTCACAGAGAAGGTGACCAAGAATACAAAAGGCATCCAAATTATACGCATGAAAAAAGGAACTCAAATAAGCGCTTATTTAATGCCTAATGATGCGGAAATTGTGGAAGTAGAGAAGTATAGAATTACAAGTGTACCTAAATCCGGAGATGAATTAGATTTAGCTTCTAAACTTGCTATAAATCAATGGCTTGATAAAAAGAATGACAATTTATAGTGTAGCCTATTAAAAAAAGGGTATGATAAATGGGACTCGTAAGAGTGCTGAATGATGCGTAAGCGTGTTAAATAGAAGGAGGTTTATCATGAATCCAAGAATAAAAAGAATTTTTAATGGCATTATTGCAAT
>NZ_BDHH01000022.1:72500-75353 GCF_001748365.1 Fusibacter sp. 3D3
AGTTGTTAACAGGTCAAGCTGAACCCTCTAGACAGACTGCCGAGGATAACTCGGAGGAAGGCGGGGATGACGTCAAATCATCATGCCCCTTATGATCTGGGCTACACACGTGCTACAATGGCTGGTACAACGGGCAGCGAAAGAGCGATCTGGAGCGAATCCTAAAAAGCCAGTCCCAGTTCGGATTGCAGGCTGAAACTCGCCTACATGAAGTTGGAGTTGCTAGTAATCGCGGATCAGAATGCCGCGGTGAATGCGTTCCCGGGTCTTGTACACACCGCCCGTCACACCAYGGAAGTTGGGGGCGCCCGAAGCCAGTGGTCCAACCCTTTTAGGGAGGAAGCTGTCGAAGGTGAAATCAATGACTGGGGTGAAGTCGTAACAAGGTAGCCGTATCGGAAGGTGCGGCTGGATCACCTCCTTTCTAAGGAGAATTAGACGTTTGCGCTATTCAATTTTGAGGGTCTTGCAATTTTCTGTTTGTCAGAAAAAAGTGATGTGGCATTTAGCAAAAAATGCTAGAATTAAGTCTTTAGACTATAGTTCAACACAAAACGTTGTAAGAAACTCAAACCAAAACACTGGGGGTTTAGCTCAGTTGGGAGAGCACCTGCCTTGCACGCAGGGGGTCAAGAGTTCAAGTCTCTTAATCTCCACCAATTTCTTTTTTAAAGAAAATGGACTGGTGTTTTTAAAAAAAGATAAAGTCGTTGGAAATGATGACTAAATCGAGAATTAACAAACCGTAGAGATGAAGTGCCTCGTTTTCTAACGAAAACTACGTCACTACAAAGTGCATTACAAAATGTTTCAAACGTAACCTCATCATTTTCTATGAAAATGATTCGTTACAAGAAGTTGCGATTGCATCGCAAGGGAAGCTAGCGCTTCTYAAACAATGCATCAATATTAACAAACCGTAGAGATGAAGTTCCTCGTTTTCTAGCGAAAACTACGTCACTACAAAGTGCATTACAAAATGTTTCAAAGTAACCTCATCATTTTCTGTGAAAATGATTCGTTACAAGAAGTTGCGATTACATCGCAAGGGAAGCTAGCGCTTCTCAAACACGATTACATCGCGTTTGCTCCTTGAAAATTGCATATAAACGAGAAACCGACCGAGTTTCAACTTGTTGAAATCTCGGCCCGACATAACGTTTGTTTACAAACGTAGGAGGGTTATAGATGTAGAAAAGTTGGAATTCAAAAACGTATAAAACGTGTCAGATCGTTTTATACAAAACATATTTAGTATGGCCCTCGCTTATGCGAACATATTAAATGTGCGACTAAACTTGTAAAAAAGTCAATGGTCAAGTTACTAAGAGCATAGGGTGAATGCCTTGGTACCAGGAGCCGAAGAAGGACGTGGTAAGCTGCGAAAAGTTACGGGAAGCTGCAAGCAAGCATTGATCCGTAAATGTCCGAATGGGGAAACCCGGCTGGAGTAATGTCCAGTCATCCATAACTGAATAAATAGGTTATAGGAAGGGAACTCGGGGAACTGAAACATCTAAGTACCCGAAGGAAGAGAAAACAATAGTGATTTCCTAAGTAGCGGCGAGCGAACGGGAAAGAGCCCAAACCTAAGTCTACGGACGAGGGGGTGTGGACAGTCGATAAAGGTAGCCTGAATTTTAGCAGAATCGTTTGGGAAAACGAGCCGAAGAGTGTGAGAGCCACGTAAGCGAAAAGAGGAAGGCGTCGAGACTGATCCGGAGTACCACGGAGCACGTGAAACTTTGTGGGAAGCAGGCAGGACCATCTGCCAAGGCTAAATACTACCTGGTGACCGATAGTGAATAGTACCGTGAGGGAAAGGTGAAAAGAACCCCGGAAGGGGAGTGAAAAAGAACCTGAAACCCTATGTTTACAAGCAATGGAAGTTCGTTAAAGAACGACCATGTACTTTTTGTAGAACGGGCCAACGAGTTACGTTATGCAGCAAGGTTAAGTGCTTAAGGTACGGAGCCGTAGCGAAAGCGAGTCTGAAAAGGGCGAAATAGTTGTGTGGCGTAGACCCGAAACCAGGTGACCTATCCATGTGCAGGTTGAAGCTGAAGTAAAATTCAGTGGAGGACCGAACCCATATCTGTTGAAAAAGGTTGGGATGACATGTGGATAGCGGAGAAATTCCAATCGAACCTGGAGATAGCTGGTTCTCCTCGAAATAGCTTTAGGGCTAGCCTTGAGATAGAGAGATACGGGGGTAGAGCACTGACTGTCCTAGGGGCCTTCACCGGCTACCGAAGACTATCAAACTCCGAATACCGATATCTTATGCTCAGGAGTCAGACTGTGTGTGATAAGATTCATAGTCAAAAGGGAAACAGCCCAGACCATCAGCTAAGGTCCCAAAATGTAAGTTAAGTGGAAAAGGATGTGGAATTGCACAGACAACTAGGATGTTGGCTTAGAAGCAGCCATACATTTAAAGAGTGCGTAATAGCTCACTAGTCGAGTGATTCTGCGCCGAAAATTACCGGGGCTAAAACTTACTACCGAAGCTATGGAATTATACTAWGTATAATTGGTAGAGGAGCATTGTGTGAGGGGTGAAGTAGGATCGTAAGGACCTATGGACATCACACAAGAGAGAATGTTGGCATGAGTAACGAGAGACGGGTGAGAATCCCGTCCGCCGAAAACCCAAGGTTTCCTGAGGAAGGTTCGTCCGCTCAGGGTAAGTCAGGGCCTAAGCCGAGGACGAAAGTCGTAGGCGATGGACAACAGGTAAAGATTCCTGTACCACCGAGAACCGTTTGAGAGAGGGAATGACACAGGAGGTTAGGCTAAGCGCACCGTTGGTTGAGTGCGTCTAAGCAACGAGTCTGGGAAGTAGGAAAATCC
>NZ_BDHH01000023.1 GCF_001748365.1 Fusibacter sp. 3D3
CGATGGGCGTATTAAAGATATAGCCTACATCAATGTTCTTGACATAATCACCGATTCTACCAAGTGGATGGTGATCACCAGCCATAGTAACTAGCATCATCTGAGCCAGCACACCATAAGAAATATCCGATGGTCGTCCTGTGTGCGGTGTTAGTAATTCATCAAAAATTTTATCCAGTCCAATTTGTTGACACAGGCCAGCTATTAAACCTGCTTTACCATTACGATAAGGTGTGATTTGATCAAAAGTAACGTCCATAGAATTTCTCCTCGAATTAGTGATACTTGTATAATTCGCTATAAATGAAGAAAATCCTTTTTGAAATAATTGGAAAATCAAAATTATTTATTTGGAAGAATTAGTTTGGCGGACTATGCGTTAGAAAAAAATATTTTCTTTTTTCTTTTTCTTTCAATTCATTTAAGCTTGCTGAACTATATAACATAGAAAGGTTACCTCTATAATAAAATTAATGATTACTGTAATGTGAATATAGACACAGATATGTATGTGAATACTAATATCTGTGTCTATAAATATACAACAATGTGTACTTTAATATTGAATTAGATCATTATTAAATTGGCTTAGTATCCAGCTTCGTCTAATTTTCTAGATGCATAAGAACCAAGAACTCCAGCGACATAGCCAACAGGTCCACTAGTAACTAATCCAGCAAGTCCCCAAGCAAAATACTGAGGTTTTGATGGATCGACATAACCTAGTTGTTCGCTTGGAGCATATTAAGAACCACAAACAGAACTTATTCTTGTAAGGATCTGTCATACTGAAAAAGATTGAACGGTTGAATGGAGTTCTAGAAAATCTTCAAGTTGAAAAATCTGATTTTTACTATAGAGCTGGTAGTGCCCTGTTCTCCAAAAAAAATTTAGATATGGCAACAGACCGTTCAATCAAGTTAATTACACGCATGCCAGACAATGTACTCCTTGCCAAAGATGCAATTGATGAGGTTATAAAACATCTTGATGATCTTGATACGATTACAATTAAAGATCACAAGGGTCAATCCTATGATTACTGGGTTACAAAGGACACTCGTTAAAAAATGCAACCTACTTATAGCACAAAATATAAAACTCAAATTGAAAGATCTCAGAAATTTCAAATACCATAAGATAGATTTTACGATATAATCCAAACTCAAGCGCAGACGTGGTCGTACTTCATTTTTTTCGTATTTGAATGCTCATCTAATGTTGTTGCTATCCACAGCTGGGTATGTTGTCCGTAGAGGGTATCGAGATCAAATTATTAGACCTAGTCAAGTAAAAATGAAAAACCCTACTCAAAGAGCGATATACGACATGTTCTATTCTATTCGTGTACGTGTTATAAAACATCCTAACAAATCGTGGAAGCGGAGCTATGTCAGCAACTTTGATGAATCTCTTATAAAAATTTTAAACAATTTAGAGATACCTCTCAATATCTTTATCAGAGGTTCTAGTTAAGGTGTAAAAAATATTGGATTTAAATGTTGAATTTTTGTAACCCATTCAGCGGAATGTAGGATAAATAACGAAATTCCATTTTGGTCCCGTTTAATGTGAATTATTATTCGCAATTTATATAGATTAAGAGATAATTTTAAGTATTAGTTGCTTTTTAAGACTAGGTAGAACTATAAAATGATAATTTTTATTAGATTCGATTAAGTCCAATATTTCTTTTTGTGTAGTTATACTAAAATTTACCAATATTTCATCTAGTCTATCTTCTGTGTAATATTTAATTTCTATTGCAAAAATATTTTTAGATTTTATTTGGATAAATAGTTTGTTGCTGTTATATTTTTTAATGTTTCTGAGCAATGTAGAACTTGTGTTGTAGAATATAAAAGAAGTGATTAATATATATAAAAATACTATTAAAGGCACTAAATAGATCAGGGTATGCAATCCGTTTAACCATAATACTATAAACAATATTCCTAGTGTTAAAATTGGATTCGGAGAAATCATTCGTAATAATGCTTTTTTTTGATCGCTTAACAACATAGTTTGCTCCTCTTTTATATTATATGTGATAAGAATCTGAACTTTGCAAGGAAGTTACACTAAATCATAGCAATGCTGAATTAGCAAGTGTTTCTACTCACAGTGAGTTTCTATTTTTAGTGTAATGGTTACACTAAAACAATTACACGGAAACCGGACAAAACCTTTGGCGTATAGGCATTTCAGGTTTTTAGTGTACCTTTCATAAGAAGTTCAGAAAGAAGTACTAAGGCTTAGGATACACCTTAGTACTTCTAGTTTTTAATTAGTGACTAGAAAACCCATCAGATTCTATAAATGGAGTACCAGAAGGTGAATTTCTATGATCTTGCGCAACCGCCACTATACCAGCGCCAACAGCACCAACTGCTGCCGCTCCTGTATTTGTTAATTTAGCTGAAGGCGAGCCTTGCTGTAAATATGAGGACACAGCCGCAATTGCAACAACACCTCCAATTAATTGTTCAATAGTATCAAGTGCATTACCACCATTCACATCCATCATTTCTTCCATTTCTAATTCTTTAAACATCTTTAATACCTCCATAAAATATCATTTTTCTAATTTCTCATTACTAATGCATGCGTTATGTAACTTAAATTGATTTTTAATCTGCAACAATATTTTCTAGAATAATTGCCACAAGATTAATTTTATGGTACCAGATGGGAAATAATCTGTCAATAGCAAAAACAAAAAAAGTAAAAAATAGAACAAAATGCATATAGCCTATTGTAAAACCAGGCGGGCTATGTTATCTTGAAAATGGGTATAACCTATTCACTCTTACACTATATTACAATTTTTATGTGTCCAACAAGTGTTCATTGCATTAAAATTCTCATAAATCGCATCGGAGGGTTTCATGTTTTTTATAAAAGAAAAGTTTCATTGCGTCAAGCAATACGACACAACGGACTGTGGTGCAGCATGTCTTGCCACAGTTTCAAAACAATATGGTCTTAAAATACCAATAACGAGAATTAGAGAAATCGCTGGAACGGATAAGCAGGGGACAAATGCYTATGGYGTCATTAAGGCAGCAGAARAATTGGGCTTTTCAGCAAAAGGGGTCAAAGGAGATAAAGAAGCACTTTTTTCTGAGTTTCCATTACCTGCAATCGCTCACATAGTCGTGGAGGGTTCGCTGCTACATTATATGGTGATACATAAAATTGCGAAAGATAAAATAATCGTAGCAGATCCTGCCAAAGGCTTGATAACCTATGAACTCGATGACTTTATGAAGTTATGGACAGGCGTTTTAATTCTCTTAGTCCCTGATGTGAAATTTGAAAAAGGAGACATGACACAAGGTATTTTTAAACGTTTTTTTGGTTTGCTTGTACCTCAAAAAAATTTAATAATACATGTATTTTTAGCATCTCTACTCTATACATTCTTAGGGATATGAGGGGCATTTTACTTTAAATTTCTATTGGATGATATTTTACCTTATGGCTTATTAAACTCACTTCACGTGATTTCTACCTCATTTGGTGTCGTACCTCATTTGGTGTCGGACACCCAAAGAGGTACTAATAATTGATGTTAAATCATCAATTTTCTCAATAAGCTCTTTTATTGTTTTAGAATTTAGATTTTCACTCATTTTCACGACTTTCCTTCCTGTTTTATCTACTATAATTATACCATTAATCAACAGACAAAAACAGTGTTTTCAAAGGATTAAAGCCATTTTTTTATTAATAACGAATTGGGTTTCACAGTGTTGTTTTTTCTAGTTGTGATGTGACTTATTATGATGATTTTTTGCTTGATATTAGATCATGCGACTGAATAGTTACAAATTTAGAATAATTATAAGCGATTGATGTAACGTGATGATCATGAATAATCTCCTATTGAGAGACCAAGAAATTGATAAATGCATGCAAGATAATAACCAAGCTAATGTTGTTGCAGTAAAATCTTGAAATGCATCCAAAGAGTGAAATCAAGATGGCGGTTAATAGCCATTGAATATTGAAAACAAGAAACCAATTATGTAGCAATACAAAAACGAGCGTATTAACACAGACTATAATTGTGAACCTTAAACGTGTAGGCTCTATCGTCCCTGTTATACGCATTAAATGTGAGAAGAGTACACCGCGTACCAACAATTCCTCTATAAATGTCGTTGTAATAATCCCTACCAGAATATTTAACGCAAAGGAAATTGTAAATAAGTGACTGAAAACTTGAAGCTGATTGCTCATTAATGCATAAAAAAAGCATAGAGAAGCGGTAGCAACAGTCATAGTAAAAGTCTTCTGAAAGTTCATTTTTTTAAACTTAAGGCCCAATTCATCAAATGAAAATCCCATATTGATACAATGCTGAATGATAAAGAGATTTAAGGGCACTATTTGAATTAAGAATGCAATTTGCCCAGCTACAAAAATACCATTAGTGATATTGTTAGCTAAATCAGATGAACTAAAGGTCATAAATCTTAACGCAAAGATCGTGAGAATTAAAAATGAGGTTTGTGTTATTTTATCATTAGTAGAGGTTGACAGATATTTTTTGGTTAAAAAATGAGAGAACAAATACATAAGCAAAGCAATGATTCCTAAAATCACAGATAATGGAATCATCTGTGGGAGAAAAATAGCTTCTAATGCAGATATAAGCAGAAAAATTAGCAAATATAAGTTGGAATTATTCAGAGAAATCTTAAAATTAAGCAATATGCCCCACCTTTCTAAAATAAAAAAGCACAGATGAGCTTGAATTTTACTTAAAAGCTCAAGCCCAACTGTGTGTTTGTTGATCAATTTATTATTTACTAGTATTTGAAGTCTATGCTACCTTTAATCATACCAGTAGTGCCTTCGACGTGAATATTACCGTCAGTTATTTCTACTTTGACTGGAGGATTGAAGTCGACATGAACTTTAGGTAAATATTCTCTAGATTCTTTCCAATAAGATTCAAGTCCATATTTCATGTTGCTAGCAAATCCTCTATCTACTGTATTTCCAGTTCCATCGCCCATATCGGTTGCAGTAGCTCCACCATTCACATCCATTATTTCTTCCATTTCTAATTCTTTAAACATCTTTTATACCTCCATAAAATATCATTTTTCCAATTTCTCATTACCAATGCATGCGTTATGTAACTTATAATTGATTTTTAATCTGCAGCAATATTTTCTAGAATAATTGCCACAAGATTAATTTTATGGTACCAGATGGGAAATATCGTGTCAATAGCAAAAACAAAAAAAGTAAAAAATAGAACAAAATACATATAGCCTATTGTAAAACCAGGCGGGCTATGTTATCTTGAAAATGGGTATAACCTATTCACGCTTACACTATATTACAATTTTTATGTGTCCAACAAGTGTTCATTGCATTAAAATTTTCTTAAATCACATCGGAGGGTTTCATGTTTTTTATAAAAGAAAAGTTTCATTGCGTCAAGCAATACGACACAACGGACTGTGGTGCAGCATGTCTTGCCACAGTTTCAAAACAATATGGTCTTAAAATACCAATAACGAGAATTAGAGAAATCGCTGGAACGGATAAGCAGGGGACAAATGCCTATGGCGTCATTAAGGCAGCAGAAGAATTGGGCTTTTCAGCAAAAGGGGTCAAAGGAGATAAAGAAGCACTTTTTTCTGAGTTTCCATTACCTGCAATCGCTCACGTAGTCGTGGAGGGTTCACTGCTACACTATATGGTGATACATAAAATTGCGAAAGATAAAATAATCGTAGCAGATCCTGCCAAAGGCTTGATAACCTATGAACTCAATGACTTTATGAAGTTATGGACAGGCGTTTTAATCCTCTTAGTCCCTGATGTGAAATTTGAAAAAGGAGACATGACTCAAGGTATTTTTAAACGTTTTTTTGGTTTGCTTGTACCTCAAAAAAATTTAATAATGCATGTATTTTTAGCATCTCTACTCTATACATTATTGGGGATATTAGGGGCATTTTACTTTAAATTTATATTGGATGATATTTTACCTTATGGCTTATTAAACTCACTTCACGTGATTTCGATAGGTATTATACTACTTAATGTCTTTAAAATTATATTGAATTCATTTAGAAGTTATTTGCTCCTTTATTTGAGTCAACGGATAGACGTTCCAATGATCCTTGGCTATTATAATCATGTTTTGGATTTGCCGATGAATTTTTTCGGGACACGTAAAGTCGGGGAGATTATATCCCGATTTATGGATGCGGGTAAGCTGAGGACAGCATTTAGAATATCTGAGCTTGTACGGTTGAACTTCAGACTAAGTATTTCTTTTGCTTCTGAAAGACATCGTAATTAATACCAATAGTTTCGAGAAGCTATAATCCTGAGCCCGAGGAGAAAAGTGCAATGAAAATGAATTGATCGGGCTCAAGGTTAAAATTAGAACATAAAGTGAGTTTTTTGGGTGTTCATTTTATAGCCCCCCCTTCTTTACAATAGAAGCTCTCAAGTTGTCTTCATTTTGTCTGATCTATTAAATAGTAGACAGCTTTTTTAAATGAATCTGGAGGCACAAAATGTCCTTGATCAAATTGATCGAGGATCTTTAGAGATGGATTTGTTTTAGCAACAGTTTTCCAATCAGTCTTAACAGCCAATTGAGGGTCAAGATAGTTGTAAACRATACCAATTTCTTGAGGGTTTTGTTTCAATAAATGAATGACATCATAATCATCTGAATTTTCTAGTGTTTCCTTGTATTCATACAAGTTCCCWGYTTTAATGTCATTAATTGAGCCTGGAGCTATAGCAATTGCACATTTGATTCTGTCAGGAAAACGGAGCTTTGTGAGCATGCTCAAATARCCTCCAAACGAATTTCCGAAAACAGAGATATTATCTCCATCCATTTCAGGTGTTTGATCAATCCAATCTATYAATGCTTCTACRTTWCCTAAGGCAGCTTCTGGAAGATTTTGATCAGCCAATTCACGGTAATATATGCCTAAACCATCMGAACCAAAATAATTGAGTTCAATAATATTGTAACCAAGTTTATAGATCAAAGAGGCTTGGGGATCTATTTGGTTCTTGGTATATCTTGTAAATGGTCCTCCATGAATAAAAATCACAACGGGGTATTTTTCAGAATCGGGATGTTTGTATATATAGGTTAAAATTGTATTACCTTTTTTATCTTTGATTTCTTGTGCGATTTTGTTCACTCTATATTCAGGAAACGGGACTGTTTCTAAGATCTGTTCTGTGTTGGTGTTTGAATTGGTATATATAATTTCAATACTTTTCTCAGAAAACTGATAGGTTATTCCAACTTTTTGATCCGTTGAGGAGACGAATTGTAATCTTGAGAATGTATTTTTTTTCACTATCTCTGTAGAATGATCATCCGTGAGGGATTCGTTGAAAGAATAGGTATGTTCAACATACGGGGATTGGGATGAGTCATCATAAAATGAAACCCTGATTTCATCGCTACCACTACGAAGCCCAATTTTATAAAGTGGAGCCGTTAGCTCATAGGTGATCGCACTAAACTGATTTGAAAGTGTATCAAAACACCTAAGTGTGCCATATGAACCTCTTGTTTCATCTAAAAAGTAAATTTTTCCGTCTTGTACAATATATTTAAATGGCGTTAATGCAAATGAACGCTCTGGGTGATTGGATACGATTCTATTCATATATATTGATGTACCTAATACAGAATTAACTTCAATTCTTTTGTCATCAGTAGTTTCAACGGTAGCTAATAGAGTAGAATTATCATAAATATCATAATAATTATCTTTATTCAACTCAACAACCGATTGAAATTTTCCAGTAAAAAGATCAAGATAACCATAATATAGGTGATCGTCAAAGGCATACTTTATATAAAGCTTTCTCTCATCTACAACGGAACTCATAATATCAAATATGAGACATTCATCATTACTGAGTTTTATTACTTCAGAGGTGGAAAAGTCAATTGAGTAAATACTTTTAGGTGTCAATGAAGTTTCATTATAAACAGCTGTGTAATTCGAGTAATCTACAGTTGCTATATATTTAATGTTTTCATTTGTTGGGGTTATGTATTTAACAATATCATTTCGATCAAAGGGAAGTTCAATCTCATCGATTTCAACCAAATTAGGATTATAAACTTTCATAATGTTTTTGCTTATTTTAAATACTTTTGAACCAGTAGCATTTATGCTATAATCACTTTCGAAGGCATAAGAACCACTGTTGTAGATTTCGTTATATGCATTCTCGATATACTGATTTATAGGTGTTTGAGTTTCTGATTTGAAATTAATTTGATTCATGATTACTGCAGATAGTAATAGAAATACGAAGATTATTCTTTTTTTCATAAATACTCCTAAAAACCAGGTAGCAGAAAGTAAATCTGCCACCTGATTTTATTAATTATTCTGGATTCCACTGTGTGTTGTACGCGTCACAAACAGTTGTTATAGCGTCTCTAATTGGTCTTGTAGCGACGTCTGCTACAAATGCCATTACTTTATTTACGGCGTCAGGAAAGAGTTTATTGTTTTCAGGACTTTCTCCGTATCCGTAATGTCCACCATTCACATCCATCATTTCTTCCATTTCTAATTCTTTAAACATCTGTTATACCTCCATAAAATATCATTTTTCCAATTTCTCATTACCAATGCATGCGTTATGTAACTTATAATTGATTTTTAATCTGCAGCAATATTTTCTAGAATAATTGCCACAAGATTAATTTTATGGTACCAGATGGGAAATGTCGTGTCAATAGCAAAAACAAAAAAAGTAAAAAATAGAATAAAATACATATAGCCTATTGTAAAACTAGGTGGGCTATGTTATCTTGAAAATGGGTATAACCTATTCACTCTTACACTATATTACAATTTTTATGTGTCCAACAAGTGTTCATTGCATTAAAATTTTCATAAATCGCATCGGAGGGTTTCATGTTTTTTATAAAAGAAAAGTTTCATTGCGTCAAGCAATACGAYACAACGGACTGTGGTGCAGCATGTCTTGCCACAGTTTCAAAACAATAKGGTCTTAAAATACCAATAACGAGAATTAGAGAAATCGCTGGAACGGATAAGCAGGGGACAAATGCYTATGGCGTCATTAAGGCAGCAGAAGAATTGGGCTTTTCAGCAAAAGGGGTCAAAGGAGATAAAGAAGCACTTTTTTCTGAGTTTCCATTACCTGCAATCGCTCACGTAGTCGTGGAGGGTTCACTGCTACACTATATGGTGATACATAAAATTGCGAAAGATAAAATAATCGTAGCAGATCCTGCCAAAGGCTTGATAACCTATGAACTTGATGACTTTATGAAGTTATGGACAGGCGTTTTAATTCTCTTAGTCCCTGATGTGAAATTTGAAAAAGGAGACATGACACAAGGTATTTTTAAACGTTTTTTTGATTTGCTTGTACCTCAAAAAAATTTAGTAATACATGTATTTTTAGCATCTCTACTCTATACATTCTTAGGGATATTAGGGGCATTTTACTTTAAATTTCTATTGGATGATATTTTACCTTATGGCTTATAACCTCTTTTGGTGTCCGACACCAAAAGAGATTAGCTTATTTATTTTTTAACATTTGTCTGTTCAACTAAATAATAAACGGCCTTCTTAAATGATACTAAGGAAGCTGAGTGTCCCTTATTAAAGGTATCGATAATATGAAGTGTGGGATTTGATTTTGATATAGTTTTCCAATTAATTTTTACTTTAAGACTGGGATCAAGTGGATTGAAGATGATGCCAATTTTTTGTGGATTCTTTCTTAATAAATTAATAACATCATAATTATCTGAGTCTTTAATAGTATCCTGATATTCATAGATATCGGCGGCTTCGATATCATAAATTGAAGATGGTGATATAGCAATTGCACATTTTATTTTATCAGGGTATCTAAGCTTGGAAAGCATGCTTAAATACCCTCCAAATGAATTTCCAATAACAGAAATGTTGTTTTTATCCATTGAAGGAACGGTACTGATCCAATCTATTACAGTACCAACATTTATTAGTGCTGCTTCGGGGAGGTTCTGACCTGCTAAGTTGCGATAGTTTGAACCTAAACCTTCAGAACCAAAATAATTTAGCTCGACTATGTTATAACCAAGTTTGTATAGAAAAAAGGTTTGCTCATTCATATCGTCAAGATAGAATCTGTTAAAGGGACCACCATGAAGGAATATCACTACAGGATTCTTACTATTGCTATCAGTATGAATATAAATATATGTAGAGATACTATTTCCGCTGGAATCAATAAGTTCATGGCGATTTTTTTCAATATCATATTCTA
This sequence comes from Fusibacter sp. 3D3, assembly GCF_001748365.1. Lineage (GTDB taxonomy): Bacteria > Bacillota > Clostridia > Peptostreptococcales > Acidaminobacteraceae > Fusibacter_A. Next base: position 10,321 of record NZ_BDHH01000023.1, read on the forward strand.
AATAAGGTTGAGTATCAAGTGTTAAGCTCATATTTTGAGATATATCTTCATATATTATATTGATTTTAGTTTCTAGGCATTGAAAATATAGTACTATATTTTCAGTATTTGACTCAACGAATGTGATTCTATCAGAATCACATTCCCTTGTATTTGTTGGAGTATCAAAACTAAATGTTTGTTCAGAAAAATGAAACACATTAGATTCTTTATAAAATAGGGCTTTAATACGATTTTTTGAAATATAGCTTATACTGTGAAGAGGTGCTGAAATTTCATAATCAAAGCTTGAAAATTTATTTAATAACGTATTAAAGCATCGTAAATTTCCGAATTGTTCTTTAGTCTCATCAAGAAAATAGATACAATTATCGCCAACGGTATATTCAAATGGCTTTAAAGAAGAATATAGATTTGTATAGCCAACTTTTATTCTGTTTTGATAAATAAGAGTTCCTGATGGAGCGGTTACTAAAATGTTTCCAGATTCTGAAATTTGAACTTTAGCGAGAAGTTGATCGTTATAATAAATGTCATGGAAGTTAATTTGATCTAATTTAACGATGTCAGTGAATATATTTATTGTTGTGTCAAGATAACCATAATATATTTTATCTTCTTTAATATATTTTCCGTAAATTTTTCCATTTTCAATTTTCTGAGACATAATATCTAATACAATAGATGAGTCGGTAACCATCTTTTTGAACTCAAATGTAGATAGATTTATTTCATAGATATTTTTAGGCGTTAACATTGTTTCGCTATATATTTTCTTATAATTTTCAGAATCAATAGTGATGATATAGATTATATTTTTTTCTGATGATTGCTTGTATTTTATTATGTTTGATCTAGAAAACGGTAGTGATATGTTTCCAATATTATTCATATTAGTATCAAAAACTGCAAGCTGATTGCCTTGGACTTCAAAAATTAGATTACCTGTTATATTCATTCCAAAATCGGATTTTTCTTTTACTGAATCCAACATTTTATATGTAGCATTATAAGCTGTTTCGATAGCGGGATTGATAGTTGGTGTTTCTTGGTGGTTTATATTGAAAAAAGCGATCAATGTTAAAAAAAAGAATATTGTGCTAAAAAAAATAAATTTTTTTTTCATATTTACTCCTGAATAAAGGTAGCGGAGAAACCGCTACCTTTAATTATTTTGCTAATACCATTTGTGGAAAATTTCACTAACTTCCTCAACTTTTGCTTTTATATTGTTATAGACGGGTTCTATTACTTCTTTATAAGCAATTTCTCCAGCACAAGCCATTGCAGTATTTACTGCATCAGGAAATTGTTCACTATTTTCAAATTGTTCAGCATAGCCGTAGTGACCACCTTCAATTGTCATCATTTCTTCCATTTCTAATTCTTTAAACATCTGTTATACCTCCATAAAATATCATTTTTCCAATTTCTCATTACCAATGCATGCGTTATGTAACTTATAATTGATTTTTAATCTGCAGCAATATTTTCTAGAATAATTGCCACAAGATTAATTTTATGGTACCAGATGGGAAATAATCTGTCAATAACAAAAACAAAAAAAGTAAAAAATAGAACAAAATGCATATAGCCTATTGTAAAACCAGGCGGGCTATGTTATCTTGAAAATGGGTATAACCTATTCACTCTTACACTATATTACAATTTTTATGTGTCCAACAAGTGTTCATTGCATTAAAATTCTCATAAATCGCATCGGAGGGTTTCATGTTTTTTATAAAAGAAAAGTTTCATTGCGTCAAGCAATACGACACAACGGACTGTGGTGCAGCATGTCTTGCCACAGTTTCAAAACAATAKGGTCTTAAAATACCAATAACGAGAATTAGAGAAATCGCTGGAACGGATAAGCAGGGGACAAATGCYTATGGYGTCATTAAGGCAGCAGAAGAATTGGGCTTTTCAGCAAAAKGGGTCAAAGGAGATAAAGAAGCACTTTTTTCTGARTTTCCATTACCTGCAATCGCTCACRTAGTCGTGGAGGGTTCGCTGCTACATTATATGGTGATACATAAAATTGCGAAAGATAAAATAATCGTAGCAGATCCTGCCAAAGGCTTGATAACCTATGAACTCGATGACTTTATGAAGTTATGGACAGGCGTTTTAATCCTCTTAGTCCCTGATGTGAAATTTGAAAAAGGAGACATGACACAAGGTATTTTTAAACGTTTTTTTGGTTTGCTTGTACCTCAAAAAAATTTARTAATACATGTATTTTTAGCATCTCTACTCTATACATTCTTAGGGATATKAGGGGCATTTTACTTTAAATTTCTATTGGATGATATTTTACCTTATGGCTTATTAAACTCACTTCACGTGATTTCGATAGGGATTATACTACTTAATGTCTTTAAAATTATATTGAATTCATTTAGAAGTTATTTGCTCCTTTATTTGAGTCAACGGATAGACGTTCCGATGATCCTTGGCTATTATAATCATGTTTTGGATTTACCGATGAATTTTTTCGGGACACGTAAAGTCGGGGAGATTATATCCCGATTTATGGATGCGGGTAAGATAAGAGATGCCATTTCAGGTGCCACACTGACGATTATGATTGATACACTTATGGCGATTGGCGGCGGCATTGTTATTTTATGGATCGGTGCATTAAATGCGATGCGGGGCAATTTGACCATTGGACAATTATTGGTTTTTAATGCTTTGCTCGCTTATTTTGTAGATCCTGTTAAGAATTTAATCAACCTTCAACCGATGATGCATATCTCTTTTGGTGTCGGATACCCAAAGTGTACACCCAAAGAGGTAGTAAGTACACTATAGGTGCACTTACCAAGTTAAAATAGTATTCATAAAAGCATGTAAAATAATAGCATAGATAATATTTCCCATATAAAATCTTGAGATACAACCGAAAATGGAGATGACAATAGCGCCCACTAGCCAATTGAAATGACCAATATAGAGCCATGAGTGCAAAATAATAAAGAAAAATGAATCGAGTGAAATAATAAGCATCATCCTTAAATGCTTAGACTTTAAATTTGAAGTAGATTCTAATAATTGCGTGAGAAACACGCCGCGAAATAAGACTTCTTCTGCGAAAGCGGGTACAATAATAGCGATTAAAAAGCTGATTAGGAATGAAGTTGTGCCTATTTGAGGCAAAAGTATTTTCTTGTGATTGAGCAGCATTAATAAATAACAAAGACTTATCGTCGTAATGATCATGATGATCGTTTTTCCAAACTTTATATTTGAAAATTTAAAGCCTAATTCAGCTACAGAGAACCCCATTTCCAAACAGTAATAGAATAGAAAGAAATTAATTGGAATGAGTAGTGTTAGGAGTGCCAATTGTCCTTCCACAAAAATGCCATTTCTTATATTCGGCGCAAGCTCAGTCGCGGAAAAAATGATATTCTTTAGAAATAGGAGATTGATACTCAAATAGATCGCACGCTTAAAAGAGTGTTCAACGTCTGTAGCGGTATATTTTTTTGTAAAAAACATAGAAATTAAATAAATGATCATAACCATCGCAGCTATCAAAAAATTCAGAGTCATTGTTGGCGGCACTAAAATAGAAGTTATGATGGCACAACTTAAAAAAAGCAGTAGGAAGTCATTGCTTCTGCGGGACTTAAGAAAATTAATCATTATAGTATGAGCCTCTCTTATTAAAGAATAAGGCACAGTATCCTATAACTAATTTTATAGAATGACTGCACCTTGCTGAAAAATTAACGCATTAGTTTTTGAATGTTATGTTAAATTCGTGATTTCCAATTTGTAAACTACCGCCAGATCTTTCTTTGTTCGAAATTACATTAGTACCAACTCCGTAATGGTCCCCTGTAGATACGTGCCCAATTTTAGGTAAATATTCTCTAGATTCTTTCCAATAAGATTCAAGTCCAGATTTCATGTTGCTAACAAATCCTCTATCTACTGTATTTCCAGTTCCATCGCCCATATCGGTTGCAGTAGCTCCACCATTCACATCCATCATTTCGTCCATTTCTAATTCTTTAAACATCTGTTGTATCTTCATAAAATATTTTTTTTCCAATTTCTCATTACCAATGCATGCGTTATGTAACTTATAATTGATTTTTAATCTGCAGCAATATTTTACTGACTGTTATAGTATGCAGTTGGAAATGCTTTCTAATTTGAAATCACCTTTTTCATAAAATTAGATCTCGTTACACTGATTAATATTGAAAAGATAAAAATTGAAAAATAGGTTCTCGTATCATTATGATTTTCGAATTGAGGATAAATACTCAGATTATAACTTAAAAAGATTATAATCTGAAATACAAAGAAAGCAATATTATTAAATAGATTATTTGAACTTTTTTTAATAAGGATTAGATTTTTTAGATAAAAAAATTCTATTATACTGTAGATGATTGAGAGGCATAAGATAATCGTCAATTCCCAAATCCAATTATCAGATTGATTGAAAGAAACAATGCTACCTGTAAAAAAAAGTAAATTTATTACTTAAAGCTATAAATAGGATCATAAAAAGCAAAATTCTTTTTAGAACGCATAGTCCGCTGAACGTGTCGTACATCCCCAATAGTTAATTTATGGTTTTTATTTTTAACCACGGATGAAAATTTCTTCTGGTATTCCTAAATAATTCATTACAGATTTGACATTGGGCATCAAGGGTTGAGTTAATCCTCGGTGTAGCTTGCCGTTTATATTGATCGCTACCGATTCTACTGAATAGAAAATACGAAAAATMGCWATCAAAGARGGTCTTGTCATCTTCTTGTTTCCAGGACCAATAATGGTAGCAGATTCTTTGTTCATTTCTCTTCTAACAACGTATTCGCCAACACTTAAAACAAGCATTAGAATGAGCATTAAGTACCCCAAAGATTCAACGCGTCTTGGTGAATCAACATATAATGAATTTACAAACTGTGGGGACTTCAGAAACTGAAATTTGCGTTCAACAGCACCTTGTGTTTTGTACTCGCGCAAAATATCATATCCGCTAAAGTCTAGATTGGTTGAAACRACTACAAAGATACATTCTTCTTTTATAGCACGTTCAATCACAGCTGTTTCTTGTTTTATTTCATAAAGAATTTTGTATACATTTCTTGTTGTGTTTAATTCTGGATTTTTACTAGGGCGGCCAGCTCTCTTAATGGTTTCTTCGCTAGACTCAAGTGAAATTGTGTGATATTTATTTTTCTTAAGAGCGTGTTTATTAAAAGCATCCATTTCGATTAATGCGTCATCAAGACATGCAAATGGTCGTTTTGATAATAACTTAAGTTGTTTTTCAAGGTCTTCACGTTCTTTTAAAACACGTTTTTTAATTGTTTCACTCTTAGTTTTTTCAAGTTTTTGAGAATAACAGACCGCCATATTAAGCGTTATATCCTGATATACRCACTGATCTGAGAGGATTCGATAGATTGATGGCGTGGTTGAAGAAGGTATYTCGWAAACTGTTAATTCTTCGAGTTGATCAAGYGCTTTTTCAATGGCGTGTTTACACTCTAAAATATTATCTGGCATACGTGTAATGACGTCCATCTCAAGGGTGCGAGCCTTTTGCAAAAAATCTTTTGTAAATGCAGCACTATCTGCGATATAGAAAAAMGGATTTTCATCTCTTTTAAAAAGAGATTTAAGTTCAACGGCACGTTCCAGATTATCTACATTATAAGTTTTATCACTCATATTTCCAGAGTGAATTTTCCCATCGATGCAAATGCCCTGAGTTGTTCCCATGGATAATTTCATCTGTTTTTTATCAGGACGATGTTGTTTGGAATGCCCAAAAGTAATATCAATCGTTCCAACTGCGCCTTCAGAAGTTTTATATTCGCCCCACATAATTTTTGAGGTTGTATCAAAGTTCACGCTACTTAAGGTGATTCCATAATGTTTAAAAGCGTTAACCGCAATAGCGGACATGATTTTAGAGCCACCTGCTTCATGCATTAAATCTAAAAAACCACCAAATCTATCATCATTAAGTTTRCCAAGGTCGATGGGCGTATTAAAGATCGAGCCTACATCAATGGTCTTGAAATAATCACCGATTCTACTAAGTGGATGGTGATCATCAGCCATAGTAACTAGCATCATCTGAGCCAGCACACCATAAGAAATATCCGATGGTCGTCCTGTGTGCGGTGTTAGTAATTCATCAAAAATTTTATCCAGTCCAATTTGTTGACACAGGCCAGCTATTAAACCTGCTTTACCATTACGATAAGGTGTGATTTGATCAAAAGTAACGTCCATAGAATTTCTCCTCGAATTAGTGATACTTGTATAATTCGCTATAAATGAAGAAAATCCTTTTTGAAATAATTGGAAAATTAAAATTATTTATTTGGAAGAATTAGTTTGGCGGACTATGCGATACAACATAGGGTAGAGGGTTATGCGAAACTGAGTTTTGATGCTCTAACCATAGATGATATCTCATAAAAAAAGGTCGTCCAAATCGGACAACCTTTTTTTATAGCGACATCGTGAACATCGCCAAGTGAAGCAGCATACTCAAGGAGCTTCCATGGCGTATAGGTATGAAAATGTATCTTAATCCATGATGGCGTTCTCATAGTGCAGACACACTATAGGAACGCCATTATCTAAATTTTGGTATTGACATAATCGCCAATTATGGAATCGCGCGTTTCTTCGTCATAACAACCTGCACATTTAAGCTTGTATAAAATACGTCGATCCCTAGAATGTAATATCACCTTATCATGTTCCTTAAAACAAATCTCATAGATTGAACCTTCAAGATATTTTGAGTTCATATTAATAAAATAAGCGGTTACATCTTCAAAATTAACATATTCAAGCATGGCCAGTGTGATCTTATCTTTCTTTACATAAAAGTCATAAGCATTATTTTTAAGACGATCCGACATCCTAGGATCTCTAAATTCCAGCTCATCGGCCTCAAGCATGAGCTTCTTCGCTTTAGTATTGAAATAATGATACTTCACAACACCTTCTTCCACAGAGTTCACATTAAAATTCTGAGGTGTATAACTGCCAATCAGCCTGTAATTTTCTAAAATAAACGTTTCTTTATCTAATTCTCCGACTTCTAATCTCTGTATCAATTCCAACCTTTTATTACCAAATTCATAAACTCTGTTCAATGTTTTACCTTTCTAAATCTCAAGCTTAAGAAGCTTAAATTCTAAATAATCACATGAGGTTAAATAATATGAAACGCCTTTATAAAGGCCTTTAAGTGTGGCATTAAAATATTCTTTTGAATGAATATGGCCAAAAACCACATGTGTCACAGGATATTTTTCTATAATCTCTGTAAACCTTGATGGCTCACGTTTATCATTTGTTGGCGGAAAATGCAATGCCACTACAATTTGATCATAGCCTTGCGCCACTGCCTGCTTTAATGAATTTTCAAGTCTAATGACCTCTCTTTTGTAAATCTTTTCATCATTATCTGAAAATTGTATTTCGTTAGGGCATAACCATCCTCTTGTCCCACAGATTGCCAAATCATTATATACAAAGAAAGAGTTGTGTATAAAGAAAATTGACTCAAATTGATCGTCCATTTTTTTCTTAGAGGTCCACCAGTAATCATGATTGCCTTTTACCAAAACCTTTTTGCCTGGCAATGCATCTAACCACTTGAGATCCGTCTGCGCTTCCTCAAAACTAATAGCCCACGAGGTATCTCCAGGAATAATAACAAGATCCTCATCTTTAATCTGCTCTTTCCAGTCTATCTCTATTTTTTTATAATGTTCTATCCAATCTTCTCCAAAAACGTCCATTGGTTTATCCGTATTAAAGCTAAGATGTAGATCCCCTATCACATAAACGCTCATGAAACTCATTGCTCCTCTAATTTTACAAGTGTTCTCTCCAAGTCTATATTGGAAAGTGCTTTTATAACTTGACTTGAGTACTCAGGAAATTCAGCTTCTATTATTGAGATCATCTTTTCTGAACGTTCTCTGATCTTGGTCTTTGCATGCTCACATTTTGATGCTACAATGGGAACCTCAAGCGTATGGATTGCATTCACAATTGAAGTTTCATCTAAAAATACGAGCGGTCTAATGATCTTGAGATGCGATGTCTCATCTCTAACAACAGGTGGAATTGCAGCAATTCTGCCCTGTTTTATCAGATTCATCATGAAAGTCTCCACAACATCATCCTTGGTATGACCAAATGCAATTTTATTATACCCATTATTTAGAGCATACTTTCGCATAATCCCTTTTCTCATACGTGAACAAGTATAACACGGACTGACATCATTTGAAAGGAAAACAAATGGCTCTTCATGCACTATTATAGATAATCCCATATTTTTATAAAAGTCTTGATGTGGTTCTATCCCTTCTAACATCCCATGATCGACCATATAACCCGTCAGTTCGAAGTCATAGATATTAAACTTTTTTAAAAGTCCAAGTGCAAAGAAAAGCAAACTACTATCCTTTCCACCTGAAACACCTACTAAAATGCGATCCCCTGGTTCTATGAGATTATACGTATCAATCGCATAACGAATAGGCTTTAAAAAAAGGGTCTGCATCCAACGTTTCATTTAAGCGCACCTTTCTCAAAGAGATTATATCTTGGAAGTGCTTTTTTGATATCCGCCAAAAGTATTTCTAATTCTAACATATTATCATCATCTTTAATATTCTCAAATCGCTTTTCAAAATCAATTGCTTCACGTTCAAAGCCTTGAGAAAATAAGATTTGAATATGCGTTGTAATATCTCTTATCGTATTCGATTTTTCTTCAAACAAAAGCTGTGCATTAATGACTTCTTTACTGATTGCAGTCATTTCCTCATCAAGCTGAGTTGCTGCAATTGCAGAATTGCGAAGTCTTTCTCTAATATTATCTGGAATTTGAGACTTGTACTTGTAACTTAGAGAATGTTCAATAATTGCCCAAAAATTCATCGCCAGTGTTCGTATTTGAAATTCACACAAGATTTTCTTGGTGCCAAGTGCCGTGTGTACTGGATATTGTACGATAATGTGATAACTCTTGTAGCCGCTTTCTTTCGGCGATTTAATATAATCTTTTTCATATAAGACTTCAAAGTCCTTGCCGCTTCTTTCATGAATCAAATCTACAACACGATAAATATCGTCAATGAACTGGCACATCACTCTTAATCCTGCAATATCTTCCATTTCTTCTTCTATACGGTCAAGGGCAATATTACTGCGCTCAGCTTTTTCTATAATACTCGAAATTTTCTTTACACGCCCAGTCACAAATTCTATCGGAGAATATTCACTCAATTCTCTATACTGATTCCTTATTGCTTTAAATTTTACTTTTAATTCTTCAACTGCTTGTTCATATGGAATTAACATGGTCTTCCATTCTCTTATGACTTTCATAAATACCCCTCCTAAACGTAAAATTCACTCTACTTTAACGCTTTTATTAAGCCCAAGTTCGAAGTGCATCCCTTGATCAATATTTCTCTCCTCAAGTATTGCTTCGAATTGATTTTGTAATTTTCGCCAACTCATACCCCAATTGCAAAACAAGGTTTGAGATTCTGGTGCTCTAGCAAATAGTCTCTGAATGACCATTTCACTTGAAATGTTTTGTATAAATTTTACCAAACGTTCTAAATAAGCCTCCGCTGATATGAGTTCTATTGCGCCCGCGTTATAAAGCTCGCCAAGTTTTGTGTTCTTTAAAATGTATAGTGAATGTACTTTTACAGACTCCACCTTCAAAGCGGATAAAACGCGACCTGCTTCAATGAAATCCGCATCGGTATCCCAAGGCAAATTTGCAATGAGATGCGCACACACCGTAAAGCCATACGTATGAATCCGCTGAACTGCATCAATAAATTCAGCAAGCCCATGGCCTCTATTAATTTGTTTTAAAGTATTAATATTAATAGATTGTAATCCAAGCTCCACTTCGATATCTATGTTGTATATTGCCTGAATATTTTTTAAAACCTCAAGATACTGATTTGAAATCGAATCTGGTCTCGTTGAAATACTCAAACCAACGACATGCGTTCTTACAGCCTCATGTAGATTAGCCTCAAATTGTTCTATCGGTATATAAGTATTGGTGTAATTCTGAAAATAAATCATGAATTTATTGACTTTATATTTTTTTTGAATGTATTCACAATTCCTATTAATCTGTTGAGAGATAGACAACTCTGAAGGTTGAGCTTCAAATCCAGCACCCACATCACCACAAAATATACAGCCAGCACTACCCAAAGTACCATCTCTATTTGGACAAGAACAGGGCAAATTAACTGGAATCTTGTAAACTTTTTCGCCATATTTTTCAACTAAATAAGCACTGTACTTTTGATATCTCATGAATCGCCTCGCATCGTATTTTCATCTTATTTTACCATAAAAATGCCCTTTTGGGTTAACAAATTACGCCATGACTTTGCTTCATCTACCGCTTTTCATCTATGACATTAGATGAAAAAGGAGCTTTTATCATAACGATTTAAAATCGTCTGATAAAAGCTCCTTAGTGATTGATTCAGCTCATTTTTAACTCTATTTTTGTGGTACTAATAATTTTTGACCTACGTAGATTAAGTTCACATTTTTAAGGCCATTAATTTCACCAAGATTTTGATAAGTTGTGCCTAGTTTTTTTGCTATTTTCCAAAGCACATCACCCTCTTGAACTGTATATGTGTCATATGCTTTAGCCGATTCATTGACATAATCTTTAGCATAACCCGCTGGCAATGCCTTAATCGTACCAGATGCTTTGATTTCATTTACAAGTACGTCTCTGATTGGAATAAAGGTATCTTTAACATCAATCGCGCCTGTAAAGTCAAAATTATCGCCTTTTGGATACATAAAATCGTTAATCACAACGGTATAGTATTGATCCATTGCTACAGGTGTACCATCTGCCAGTTTTAATGAAAGAACTCTGCTCCCCGCTTCAAGTGATGAATTGTAATCTACTTGAAGACCAGAAAAAGATGCATTTCCAATTTCAGCATTTGCAATACCATGTTCGATGTTTTTAAGAAGGTCAGCACCTGATAATTTTAAAGTTACAAGTGTATTATCAAATGGCATCACTTCATATAAAATACCATAGGTGATATCGCCTGCAGGGATGTCTCTTCTCAAACCACCACCGTTTTGAAGTCCGATTTGTGTACCAGCAGCTTTTGCCATCGTTTCACATACCCATCTTCCAAGAACAGTTGTAGATGCCCCTGTGTATCTATCATGTGTGAAAGTGCCATCTGCTTTTCCTAAAACTTCATTTAGCGTTGGTGCCAAATCTTTGTTCCATTTTTCAAAAGCTGCGAGTGCCACTGGATCTGGAGTGATCTCTTCACTTCTTTTGTACAAATTATCAACAGAAGGCGTTACTTTCAAAGTTGATCCTGTAAAACTCAAAGATAAATGACCCAGTGTTCTACCACTATAGTAAGCTTCAACAACAGCTACCCCATTGCTATAACCCGCTACTGTTGCATGGTTATGTGCACACACAACGCCATCAATGCCTTTAACCGCAGTAATTGCACTAATTTCATCACCCGTTACAGGCTTGTTGACATCTTCACCATAACCTTCTTGTGATGCGGGTATATGTGTTAAAGCAATAATTGCATCTGGTTTACCCGCAGCATCTTTACCTGCCATCAAGTAATCTACCCATATCTGAGCAGCCTCAGCAGGGTCTTTAAATTCTAAAGTTGAAACGTTATCTGCTTTTGTTTTGTAAGCAGTTTCTTGAGTTGTAAGACCAATGAATGCGATTTTCTTACCCTCTTGTTCTTTAATCACATATGGTTTAGCCCATGCTACAGGCTCTCCAGTAGTTTTATCATAGATGTTAGATGCAAGAAAAGTTAAATTACCATCTTCAGTCCATTTGGTGATTTTGTCTGTGCCCCAATCGAACTCGTGGTTTCCAACTGCAGATACAGTGACACCCAAAAGTTTTAACATCTCGCTAACCGGTTCCCCATATGAAAGGTTAGACATTGCAGAGCCTTGATAGTTATCTCCAGCAGAAACAACTAATGTATTTGGATTTGCTGCCTTCAATGCATTTACTGCACCAACAAGTTTAGCCATCCCCACATTTTTACCACTTTCAATTAATGCCCCATGAAAATCATTAAATGAGTAAATATCAATCGTTACTGCTTCTTCTGCAAAACTCATTGCAGGTAAGATTGTTGACATGACTAAAACTAAAGTCATCATCATAACAAGTACTTTTTTACCATTAAACATGTGTCGCCTCCTATTAATATAATTTAACTCTCTTCTATTTTATAACCACAAGATAGGGAATACAAACATTTTATTAAAATTTGTAACTATTTTATAAAAATATATTTATACAGTTGATTTTTTAACATTTACATAACGTTTTGCTTACCTAAATTTATTATATTCTAGTTGCACGCACTAAAAAAAAGATGCTATTCAACCTCTATAGCATCTCTTTTATCGCCTCTATCGTTAAAGTGTCAAAATCCAATTTCACCCGAACACTCTAACCCTCTATTCTATTGAAATAATATCATTTTCGTCATCGAAATTAAGCGGAACAATTTGAAAATTCACCTTAAATTTAGTCTTCTCTTGAAGCCTATTGATCATATTTTGTTGCTCATCTTTTTCAAAAGATTCCCCCATGATAATGCAGTTGATTTTATACTTCTCAGCATAATCAGAAAGTGTTTTCTCAATATCTTTTGCTTTAATAACAGAAAGTGAAGCTTGATGACTTTTGGATACGTCAAATAAGTACTCAAGAGCATCTTCTTCCTTAAGTTGTCCGAAAAACTTCCAATTTTCTTTAACGACATGCACAACGTGCAATTCATCGTGTTCAGAAGAAATCTGGCTAGCACCATAATCAATTAGTCGCTCACACGATTTCTGTTGTGTGACGCAGACCATGACTTTTTTCTTTCTTCTCATATTTTATCTCCTTATAGATTTCTCTGTAAATCCGTACTATTATTATTATACCAAATAAAAGATGTTCTAAAATTAAAAATTAGTAAACTTTTCTTAACCATTCTTAGTTTAATTGAATTACAGAATAATCTCCTGTATAATAGGAGTGGCAAGGAGGGGAATAAATGAATCAATATACTAAAGTCATCGGGCTTACTGGTGCCATCTATACTAAAGAATTCGAGAAAATCAAACATCACAAAAACAAAGTGCGTGAACTCAACGAGGACACTGTCATTAAAGCTTTCAAAGATGGCAATACTGAAATTTTAGTTATTTTTGAAGAGACTGGTGAAGAAATCATCATCGATGATTTTTCTGATAAAGAACTTGTCAAGCAATATCTTGGGAAAAAATTCTTATAAATATAAAAGGTCACACTGCAATTTAGCCAATTGCAGGTGACCTTTTTGGATAAGTAAAGGATTCAACTAGCGCATATAGTTCTGTAAAGCTTCTGGAAGTGGTAACTCATAATTCATCGTTATAATAAAATCAACAGAAAAAGCGGTTGATATGTCTTCGATTTTCTTAAACCAAGCAGGTAATCTGTCCGGTTCTATTTTGACACAATTCAAAATACCATCTATAAAGATCTTTTGAATATCGTAATTATTGGAAATCAAGCCACAGATGAAGCCGAGAAACTCCTCACCTGTCTCTATTGGGAATTCTTTTATGTTAATAAATCTTAACTCATGAAGCAAATCGTACATCGCTCTGTTATCGTCATCAATGAAAATAGCGTCGCCTTTTACCTGTGCAACCATGTCATTTGCCATCTTAACTATTTCTTTGGATTTTCCTGTTCCCTTTTTTCCCGCTATTAAAGTAACCATGTGAATCTCCTCCTTTAGTTTTAGCACTTAATGTATTATTCTAGATACATAACAGATTCTCCTTTAAAACATTAAAAATATTTTATTCTAAAAATACGTTTGTTTTAATATGTTGATTTCTCAATTGACCACACGCTGCATTGATATCAGATCCAAGTTCCCTCCTGACGGTTGTATTTACATTATACTTATCCATTAATATCATTTTGAATCTATTAATTCTAGAATTTTGTGAAGGTCGCATCTGTTTTTCTTTAACAGCGTTAATTGGAATAAGATTAACGTGTACCAATTTGCCCTTTAATTTAGTCCCCAGCGCCTCCGCATGTTTATCTGAATCATTTTCACCTTCAATAAGCGCATACTCAAAAGTAACACGTCTATTCGTGCTCATAATGTAATAATCCACTGCCGCCATAAGTGCACTGATTGAATGCTTATTATTAATGGGCATAATTTGTGTTCTTTCCTCATCAAATGGATTGTGAAGCGATATCGCAAGTGTGATTTGAAGCTTTTCGTCTGCAAGTTTATAAATCTGAGGCGCGATGCCACAAGTTGAAAGCGTTATATTGCGACCCGATAGATTAAGACCTTTTTCTGAACATGCCATCTTTAAAAACAGAATCACTTCGTCATAATTATCGAGGGGTTCTCCGCTTCCCATTAAAACCACATGATCAATCCGCTTTCCAGTCATATTCTGCATCTCAAAGAGCTGCCCAAGCATTTCCCCCGCTGTTAAATTTCTAACCATTCCATTAAGTGTTGAAGCACAAAATACACATTTCATCCTACAGCCGACCTGTGTTGAAATACAGGCACTATAGCCATGTTTATACGTCATAAAAACGGACTCGATCACGTTGTTATCAAAAAGTTTGTGGAGTGATTTGATCGTACCATCTTCAGACTCTAGTTGTTCAATAATGGTCGCATTATCCAAATAGTAATGTGCTTTCAATAGTTCTGCCAGGCCTTTGGGCAAATTCTTCATTGCATCAAACGACTGAACACCTTTATTAATCCAATCCCATACTTGTTTTGCCCTAAATTTTTTTTCCCCAAGTGCCACCAATTGTTCTGTGAGCATTTCCTGTGTTAAATTTCTTATATCGATTTTATTGACGTCTCTTTCTGGCATTTTATCAGTAACCTCTTTTCAAATCCACTCTATTTTCCAATTCATGATTTTCATGAAAAGCTTTCAAATTTCTATAGATCAAATCAAATCGTCTTATATTTCTAAATTCAGATATCCATGAATTATGAGGTGTTATGGTCACACGGTCATAATGCCAAAGTTTATGCGTAGATTCTAAAGGTTCATTTTCAAAGACATCTAAAGATACCCCTAAAAATTTACCTTGATCCAAGGCTTCAACTAAGTCCTCTTCCACAATAAGACGCCCTCTAGCTACATTTATAAGCACTGCATCCTCTTTTATAATGCTTAGACGCGTCTTGCAAATCAACCCTTCAGTCCTATTGGTATGTGGAATTGTCAAAATAACAAAGTCCATTTCTCCTAAAATTTCATCCAGTGAGGACATGGGATAGCAATTATCAAAATACACCGTGTCCCGTCCATCCGTGTTGATGCCAATACACTTAATGTCATATCCCTTAAGCCTTTTTGCCGCCTCTTTTGCAATCGTGCCAGTGCCAATAAAAAGTGCTTTTCTGTGTGTCAATTCTCGAATTTCAGTATTAATTTTCCATTTTCTTTCAGATTTCATCTGCTGAAAGTATTGACCAAACTTGTAATGGTAAAGCATCTGATAAACGATCCATTCCCCCATGGGAATGGCATAGCCGCCTCTATTGTTCGTGATTATAAACGCTCTCTCTAAAGCAATATCAATCGGCACCTGATCCACGCCGATGCTGGAAAGTTGTATCCATTTAAGTTGCGTTAATTGCTTAAGAGGTAAATGCGCAAACGGATCATAACAGACGAGCACTTCTGGATCAAAAGCGATGATCTCAGACAGCTTATTAGAAATTTCATTTTCTTTAATATACAGAATCTCATAGCCTAGTGTTTCAATCTGAGCCATTTGTTCATCGCCATAATCGTAAGTAAATAGTGCTTTCACTTTGACCTCCATTTCAATTCATTTTAAACAACCTGTCTATATTTTTGACAATTAAAGCCAGCGAAATCGCTGGCTTCTGTTACTACAAGTAGATTTATTCATCATTAAGAACTTCTTCTTCAAACTCATCAATATAAAGAGAGAGAATATCTGCTAATCCTGTAAACTCACAGCCGTAATTATAACCTTGAGGCAGTAATTCTTTGCGCATGATTCTGAGAACACTGTAAAATTGACGCCCATTTCCCAAATCAATTTTAGCATTAAAATAATAGTTTAATGGCAATTCCTCTTTTGCGATGAACCCAATACCACCTTTGGAAATATCCACAACTTCAATTGAAATTTTTCTGGATTCTTTGATGACATCTTGCTGATTATAAACCTCATCTACTGTCATAACTGCTTGATAAGGTATTCTGTGTGCTTTTCTTCTCTCCCTCATTCCAATCTCTCCTTGTTCTTATATGAGTCATATTACTATTATACATAAAAAAGACAAGCTTTAAACGCTTTATTTAAATTTTACTTCAAAATCACAAAATTCATAAAAACTTTGATAAAGTTGTTGCATTTCATTCTTGCCCGACATATCAGATATGGACTGTAACTTATTGTTGCCATCCAACAGATAACATTTTTTCCCTGTATTCACTGCAACAGAGATATAACTAACACCTGGAATTTCTTCGGGTTCGTTGATGGGTTTTGTACCAGGAGAACTAAAATTACCCCAAATAAATGCTTTCCCGACTGTGTTGATCGCTAAAACCACAGATTCTTTTGCATAAGCGGTCGCTATATCCTTAACTTTCAAAACTTCTGTTGGAAAATAAATCTCTGATTTACCTTTTGTCCCAAGTTGCCCATATGCGTTATTCCCCGTACCATAGACCCGTCCACTTTCAGCTACTGCAATTGAAAATTTTTCTCCTGCTGTCATAAAAGCAACATTTTTGTAGAGCGTCATCGCTGGCTCTGATATACGGCCTTTAAACCCAAGTCCAAGTTGACCGTGGGTATTATCTCCCCATCCAATAACCGTGCCATCATATTTTACAGCGAATCCAAAATTCGACCCAAGTGCTATGGATTTTATACCCTCAATTCCTTCTAATTTTAACGGCATAACAGAGTCTTGTAAATCCTCTTTCATAAGCTGATTCTCAGAATTATCTCCCCAGACATAGACATTGCCATCAAAATCTAACGCCGCTGCAAAATGTTTGCCCGCAGCAATTTGTTTGACGTTTTCTAATCCCCAGATCACATTGAGCGTTCGACTCGAATTTTTATCTCCAGAAGCCAGTTCACCATAACGGTTGCTACCAGATGCGCAAAGCGTACCATCATTTAATTTGAATATTGTGAAATTCTCACCACAGGCGATTTGCGAAACACCATCATGCAAGCTGTTGTATTTAAGTTCAGGGATCGCATTCAAATTACCAATCCCCAATTGTCCAAACTCATTTTTGCCTTTTGAGATGACCTTACCGTTTCTATAGAGGATAAACATCGTTGAATCATAACATTCAATACTTTTAATTCCAATTTCCTCAGTAACCTTAATGTCCCGTTCAAAAGAATCAGACCAATTTCCATTTCGGTCTTTAATCTTTAACCGTATCGTATAAACACCAGGTTCTTTGAAGGTCATTTGTTTGTTTTCCCATCTTTTTTCAACAATTTCATTATCTTCAGCAACACAGCCGCTCGTATCATATTGTAGCACGCTTGTGGTATTGATTTTTGAATCTGGTTTTATATTAAAATGTGCAATCGGTTTTATCTTGCTCAAATCATTTCTGCGCATTAAAGTCAAATACGTAAACTTTCCATTAATATAGGATTCACCACCAATTTCATTGATGAGTTTGGCGGCGTCTTCAGTTTCTAAATGAGCGATTGTTAAAAATTTACCATCTAATGACAGGGCGTATCGCCCTGATGATACGATTTCTTTTTTTGAAAGATAGGGTATCAATTTCGAGAAATCTTTAGCATACTCTTCTCGTTCTTCTTTATAAGCCAATGCAGCGTCCAATATTGCTTCATAATCATGATAGGGATCAATCTCAATGTGCTCTTTGGATTGGTTCACATAGTAAATTAAGGTTCCAATCACTGATCCAATTGCTAATATAACACCAAAAATATTCACAGGTATCCCTTCTCCTTTTAGCAACTTCACCACTTATCTAAAATTTAAAGTGCTCCAAAACATTTAATAAAAGGACTGCATTTGTCACGGGTCCCACACCTCCAGGTACAGGTGTAATCATCTTCACATAATCCTTTAATGACTCAAAATCAGCATCTCCGACCAGTTTTCCATCCACTTCATTCGTACCAACATCAATGACAACCGTCTCTTCGGTAACCATTTCCTGCTTTAAGAATCCTGGTTTACCCACTGCCAGTATCACAATGTCAGCCGACTTTGTATGCTTGGCAAGGTTCTTTGTACGTGAATGACAAACTGTAACAGTGGCATTTTTTTGCATTAACATAATCGCAAGTGGTTTCCCTACAATATTACTTCTGCCAATAACTACTATATTCTTACCCGTTAACTCCATATCTAAAGCATCCAAAATAGTGATCACGGCTAGTGGTGTGCATGGCCTCATGGCTTTTTCCCCTTTAAAGAGTCTGCCAGCGTTCATCGGATGAAATCCATCGATGTCTTTTATCGGATCAATTTGCATGATCACCTGCTCTTCACTAATATGGGCTGGCAATGGCATCTGTACCAAAATCCCATTTGTTTTTTCATCTTTATTCTTTTCATCTATTAACGATAAGAGCTGCATTTCTGATGTCGTATTGGGTAGTCTACAAATCTCGCATCCAAAGCCGACACTCTCGCATGTTTTTTCAAGCATTTTTAGATACGATTCAGAAGAAGGATTGTCCCCTAAAAGGATTGCAGTCACCTTAGGTTTGCTTTCACACCCCTCAATGCGCTGCTTTACATCGCTTTTTATTTTTTTTGCAATTTCACGTCCGTCTATAATCAAGATTTTGCCTCCTCATAAATTCGTAGATAAAAAGCCCAAGTCATTGGGCTTTTGGATACACTTTAATCAAAGCGTATACTCAGTCCGCTTCGCTAACTTCGTAACACTATCAGAGCTCTAGCCTCAAGTGACTAATTCGCTTTTATTTCAGTCCAAATACGATCATATTCCTTAACAAAATCACCCGGATCTAAGAAAATTTCAAAGTTACTCGTCCATTCTGCCTTAGGATATGCATAGGTCGTATCGATTAAGGCAGGATCAATCAATTTTAATGTTTCATTGTTACAAGTAGAATACCCTACATAATCCGCATTTTTAAAGCCGATATCACCTCTACAGAGGAAGTCGATGAATTGATGCGCAGCCTCTATATTTTTCGCGCCTTTTGGAATGACAATATTATCAAACCATTTATTTGAACCCTCCTTTGGAAGTACATACTTAAAATAGTCGTAATCTTGAATAACCGTACTGGCTTCACCAGACCAAACCACAGCCATGGCAGTTTCTTCGCTTATGAGCATATCCTTAACATTATCACCTACATATGCAAGTACTAATGGTTTTTGCTCAATCAGCAGCTGCTTCGCTTCTTCAAGATGCGCTACCTCTTTAGTGTTCATAGAATATCCCAGTTTTTTTAGCGCAACCATAATAGAGTCTCTTTGTGAGTCCACCATGGTGAACATGCCACTGTATTTTTCATCCCAAAGTGCATCCCATGAATCTATATCTTCTGAAATCAGATTTGTATTGTATATAATACCCACCGTTCCCCAGAAATAAGGCACAGAATATTCATTCTTAGGATCAAAAGCTAAGTTCTTATACTGATCGTCAATATTAGAAAAATTAGGAATTTTAGATAAATCAATTTTTTCAAGCATCTCTTCTTTAATCATCTTCTCTATCATGTAATCCGATGGAATAGCAACATCGTATTGTGTGCCACCCTTTTTGAGTTTCGTATACATTTCTTCATTTGTGGCAAATGTTTCATAATTGATTTTTATACCCGTTTCTGTTTCAAAAGTATCGAATATACTATCATCGATGTAATCACCCCAGTTGTATACGTTTAAAACGACTTGATCTTCTTTTTTACACCCTACAAATCCAGTTGCTAAAAGTGCAATCATTACTAATAGCGCTATGCTTTTTTTCATTTCACTTTTCTCCTCTCTAATGAGTATTCTCTATCTCGCCTCTATACGATTAAATTTCTTCAATTTTTGTGCGTTTATTAATCAAGATCAGCATCACCAATACGAATATGAACATAAGTGTTGCAAGTGCGTTTATTTCTGGCTTTATGCCCCGTTTTGCCATAGAGTAAATGGCAATCGACAAATTCGTCACACCGTTGCCAGTGTTAAAATAACTGATCACAAAGTCATCAATTGAAAGTGTAAAGGCAATCAGCCCACCTGTGATAATTCCCGATTTGATTTCTGGTAAAATCACCTTTCGAAACGCATACCAAGGTGTTGCCCCAAGGTCCATTGCCGCTTCAAGAGTATCTCCAGACATCTGTTTGAGCTTTGGTAACACCGACAGGACCACATAGGGTACATTAAAGGCCACATGCGCTAAGATCATCGTAACGAGTCCTAATTCCATTTTAAAAGCCACAAACAAGGTCATTAGCGATATCCCTGTTACAATATCGGGATTTAAAATGGGAATACTGTTGATGTTCAAAACAAGCTTTTGACGCCAAGTTTTCATATAATGAATACCAAAGGCAGCCAGTGTCCCCATCACTGTCGCTATAAGGGCAGAAACAATGGCCACAAGCACTGTATAATAGAGTGCTTTCATAATCAACCCATTTTCACTTAACGTTTGATACCATCTGAAAGTAAAGCCTTCCCATTTAGCCGTGTTTTTTGAATCATTGAACGAGAATACCATCAAAACCACTATAGGGGCGTATAAGAAGGCAAAGATAAGCATTGTATAGAACCATTTAATCCACTTTCTTACCATAGCCCTGCACTCCCTTCTTCACCAATCCCCGCTCCCAACCGATTCATTACAGACATGGTTAGAAGGATTAAAACCATAAGGAGCATCGAAATTGCAGAACCAAAGTGCCAATCATTCACCGCCAAAAATTGTTGCTCGATGAGATTGCCAACAAGCATATATTGTCCTCCAGAGAGTAAATTGGTAATGACAAATGTACTCACTGCAGGCATAAACACCATCGAAAAGCCTGAAACGACACCGGGCAAGGATAACGGAAAAATAATTTTTCTGAATACAGTGCCTTTGTTGCCGCCTAAATCTTCAGCCGCTTCTATTAAACTTTTATCCATCTTTGTCAGGACAGTGTAAATTGGCAAAACCATAAAGGGCAAAAAGTTATAAACCATTCCCAAAAGAACTGCCCCTTCAGAATATAAAAATGTCATGGGTGCTATGTGAAATAAAGATAAAAATTTATTTAAAATACCGTTTTTGCCCAAAATTGTCATCCAAGCATATGTCCTTAATAAAAAGTTCATCCACATGGGCACTACAAATAACATCACGGCTAAATTTCTAATTTTACTGTCCATTTTAGCAAGGATCATCGCCATGGGATATCCCACTAAAAAGCAGATGAGCGTCGCCTTAAAAGCGATTTCCACCGATCGAAGCAACACTTTCAAATAAATGGGTTCCATAAATCGCTTATAATTGTCAAAGGAAAAACCTGTATTGACGCTTCCTTCTGATGATGTAAAACTTAAAAAACCAATCATTAGAATTGGAATTATAATGAATAAAAAACTCCACACTAAATAAGAACTTGACGCTATTTTTCTAAGCATATCCTGCCTCCTTGCTCATGATATGAATATCATCAGGCAGTATCAACAGTCCAACTGTACTCCCTTCTTCAGCCATCTGAGTACTATGGATCATCCATTCTTTTGAAGCGCCCTTTATGATCATTTCATAGTGAACCCCTTTAAAAACAACTGACTTAACAACACCCTTTAAGATGCCTTCGTCTACATTTACCATTTTAATATCTTCGGGTCTAATAACAACATCCACAGGTTCATCCTTTTTAAAGCCACCATCGACACACTCAAATTGCTTTTCAGCAAAGGTCACAAGTCGATCTTTATGCATAATGCCATCCAAAATATTACTCTCACCTATGAAATCCGCCACGAATGCATTTTCGGGTTCATTATAAATATCAGTCGGCGTTCCTATTTGTTGAATCTCACCTTGATTCATAATGATTATTTTATCTGACATCGTCAGAGCTTCTTCCTGATCATGGGTCACATAAATAAACGTAATGCCCAGTTCTTTTTGCATATTTTTAAGTTCAATTTGCATGTCTTTTCTGAGTTTTAAGTCAAGTGCGCCTAAAGGTTCATCTAATAATAACACCTTAGGTTCATTGACAAGTGCTCTTGCAATTGCAATTCTTTGTTGTTGTCCACCTGATAGCGAGTTGACTTTGCGCGTTTCAAATCCGCTTAAATTAACAAGTTCAAGCATTTTTGCAACTTTGCTTTTAACCTCTTTTTCTGAAACCTTATTTATTCGAAGTCCAAATGCAATATTTTCATAGATATTCATATGAGGAAATAGCGCATATTTCTGGAAAACTGTATTGATATGTCTTTGATAGGGTGGCAGACTTGTGATTTCATTGCCTTCAAAAAAGATCTGACCACTACTGGGACTCTCAAACCCTGCAAGCATTCTAAGTGTCGTTGTTTTTCCACAACCACTTGGACCTAAAATGGTCAAAAATTGATTTTTTTTAACCCAAAAATCAATGCCCTTTACAACTTCTATGCCATTATAGCTTTTAGTTAAGCTTCTCCCCATTACAATTTTATCTTTCATAACGTCCTCCGATGTCTAAAAATTTGGCGGTGTTCCCACTAATATAATAATCGCCTCACGTTTGCCTTTGTTTACAATTTCATGGTTCTTATTCGCTTTGTAGTAAAAAGTATCGCCAGCTTTGGCCACATACTTTTTGCTGCCTAATCTCACTACCACAGAACCCGATATTACAAATCCGAATTCTTCGCCTTCATGAGGGTCGTGTTCATCGTAGGCGCCATTTGGTGCCAAAGTCAGCATAATGGGCTCCATCATATTCTTTTGAGCATTTGGAATGATCCATTCTAGCCTATAACCCACTTCTTCATCCTCTTTTTCAAAAAAATCTTCTTTTCTGAAAACGATTTTTTCATCTACAGTTTCACTAAAAAACTCTTGTAAATTCGTCCCTAAACTTTCAAGTATATCCACCAAACTCGCAATCGAAGGTGACGTCATATCTCTTTCAAGCTGAGATATAAATCCTTTTGATAACTCACATCGATCTGCTAATTCTTCTTGTGTTAGGTTGTTTTCAAGTCTGAGCCTTTTTATCTTTTCTCCAATATTCACAACCAATTCTCCTTTATTGTAGGTCTGAAAAGTGAACAAATATCCACTTATGTTAACTGTATCATCAAGATTTATAAGCATTCTTACTTTCTTAAAACGCTCCATTTTGTTGTTTATTATTACTAAACTTTTCACTCGATTTATTATACTTTATGATTTTATACACGTCAATATGATATTAAGTATTTTGTTTAATAATACTTAATTTTCATATGTATCTATTCTTGTATAAGGGCCCTCCGTTTACACTTTTATACAAAAATAATTCATTATTCATTCTAAAATATAAAAACCCTAGAATTAAGACGCATTTCTATGCGATCATTTCTAGGGTTTTATGTGTGTTAATAGGCTTAAATCTAATCTCATTAACCTTTTATTTTTAACAGTTTATCTATGAGCACAACCAAATTTTCAATTTCAGGTTTGCTCATTTGCGCATCAGCGCCTACGGCATCGCCTTTGTGGAGTAAATCATTGGTGATCAATGATGAGAATATAATAACAGGCAACTTCTTAAGAATCTTATGTTCTTTAACTCTTCGCGTCAGTGCATGACCATCGAGCTGAGGCATTTCAATATCTGTAATCAGAAGATCAATATCATCTACAAAAGTTTCACCTTTTTTCTCTGCTAATAGCATGAGATAATCGTAGGTTTGCATCCCATCGTCAAAGAACTTGAGCTTCGTAAATCCAGCTGAGGTCAATGTATCCAATAAAACCTTGCGAATCATCGGTGAATCATCTGCCAAGACAATCTTATACTTAGAACGATCTTTAACCGCTATATTCTTAGCACGTTCCATGTTGATGCCTGTATTCGGATTGATATCCATGACGATTTTTTCAAAATCCAACAACATGATGATCTGTTCATTGAGATTAATATTGCCAATAATGAGTGAATTAGAAGTAATGTCATCTGGTTTCATGATTTTGTTCCAACCAATCCTATGAATGCCCAGTACTGAATCAATTGCAAAACCCACTTTGATTTTATTAAATTCACAAACTAAAGTCATGCCACCTCTTACTTTTTCATTCTTTCTGTTTTCAAGGACATACATCAAATCCACAACAGAAATCATCTCGCCTCGAATCAAAGAGATGCCTGATACCGCTGGATGAGAATTCGGTACTTTAGAAACATTTTCGATCTGCAACAATTCTTTTACTTTTACAACGTTGATAGCATAATGTTCTCCTGCAACTGTAAAATGTAGAATTTCAACTTCACCAGTTCCACTTTCGAGTAATATTCCCTCTTTTTTATCAAGCATCATATCTCAAACCCTCCACTCCTGTATTATAATAACTATTATACCCTTATTTTAACGAGTTATAAATATTTTTTTCTGGTTATACATGGACCTTATACCCATATTGCACATTACCATTCACAAAATTAAAAAAGACGTGGACAAAATCAAGGATTCGCTCACCTTGAAAACTTAATCAGGCTTCGTCTCTCTAAGTGCATATTCATAATATGACTTCAAAAAATCATCTTCCTTGAGTTCTGAAAACATTTTCAGTTTTTCGTAAAAAATGTTGTCTCCTGAATTCCCCATTGCAATCAAAGCATTTCTCTTGAATACTTTAACGCCTCTCCAAGCAAATCCGCGGTCGCCATATTGGCGCTTAAATGCGCTTTGCGACAGTTTTAATGTTTCTAGTAATTCTATCCCTTCAAAATCATTTAATTGCCAGTGGTCTATATTTAGTGAATTCACCCCGCTTTTGTTTTGAGTCAAGTTCGTTGGACATACATTTTGACAGATATCGCATCCATAAAGCTTGTTACGCATCATTTTCATTTCTTCGAAGGTCAGTGTTTTCTTAGTCTGTGTCAAATAGGAAATACATTCCAATCGATTCATTTGTATGGTCCCACAAATTTCTGCTGGACATGCCTTTACACATTTATCGCAATTTTGGCATCCACTATATAATCTTCTACCGTCCAATTCGATTTCAGATTCCATCTTAGAAAGTAAAGGATCCATACGTTCTTCCAATATTATATACAAATGTCCTATATGAAACTGAGTTCCTAAGTCTGGGTGGATCAACATTTGATTTTTACCATAATTGCCCAGGCCGCAGAGAAAGGCAAGTTCTCGATCAATATAGTCCGAAGTATCCACAAAGCATCCACTTTCCTTAACAGCGTCCCTTCCAATCTCCGAAAACATAACCAGAATTTGATTCATGCGCGCCCTTAAAATAGTATGATAATCATAATACCAACTCGACCCCTCTATAAATCCTTTTGATTTACTTACTTCTGCTCTTTGCCTTGGATAAGGAAGTGCCACTGATAAAAGAAGGACGCTCTCATCTGAATTGACCTTTGCTTCAAGCATTCTAAAGAAGAAGCGCTGATCGGGTTCTGGCTCAAACTCAGTTTTGAAAGGGTTGAGTTTTATATGTTTTAACAGATTGCGTTCATGAACACTCATTTTTTTTAGCTCATCAAATCCCATATACAAAAAATCATAGTATGAAAGCTGTCCCCGAATTAAGATATTATCCATCTGAGCAAATAATGCGCGTATATTAGTACCATAATTCGTGTTAGCATTTGCTTTATTATTGTTCATATTTTGATCCATTAAAGGCCCTCTTGTAAACATTTTACTATATTGCAAATCATCTGTGTTTTTATAGGCTTTGTTCTATTCTTTTGTAATCGCAAATAGAACGCATTCGAAATACTTACACTTATGATTTTTGATGTACTAACTTTATTATAGGGTAAATAAGCATTAATATCACCCTTAATTTTTAGCCTATTGCCTATTTAACCGTTGATTAAACTTTAATACTTTCACATAATAAGAGTATATTTTAGAAAAGGAGCGCTTATGTTAAGATTAGGACCACATATTTCCATCGCAAAAGGTTTTAGCCAAGCTGCACAAAAGGACGATGTTTATGCTTTTGCAAAATCAACCTTTGCAGATGATTTGAAACGCTTAGAAGCATTACCTTGTGCCCTTTATAATTTCCACCCAGGTTCGCATACTGGCAAAGGCATAGAGTATGGTATCCAGCGCATCACCACACTTTTAAATGAGGTACTCACAGGAGACGAAAAATTATATGTACTGCTTGAAGGCATGTCTGGTAAAGGCACCGAAATTGGTTCAACTTTCGAAGAACTCAGATCAATCATAGATCAAGTCACTCAAAGCCATGTGCTTGGCGTATGTCTTGATACCTGTCATCTATATAGTGCAGGTTATGACATCGTAAATCAACCGGATGATGTCATAGAGCACTTTGACCAAATCATCGGTCTTGATCACCTTAAAGCTATACATCTAAACGATAGCAAAGTGCCATTCGAAAGCCACAAAGACCGTCACGAAATCATAGGTCAAGGCACCATCGGCATCGAAGCACTCACGCGTGTAATCAATCACTCCAAACTCCGCCACCTCCCCTTCTTCTTAGAAACGCCAAACGAACTTGAAGGCCACGAAGTGGAGATTACAAAGTTGAGTGCGCTGTATAAAGACTATTAGTAGGAGGCTACACAGGCTTGCTTTTATGTCCTCTAAAATGCAGTTTTATAGATATGAAAAAGAGCTACACTAATGATTTGAGAAGGAGCTCCGCAGGCTCAAGCCGAGGACCGGTCTCCTGAAAAATCATTAGTGTAGCTCTTTTCTATTAATTAAAACCTCATTTTATCACCCAAAGAACCACTTAAAAGCAAGAATGGTCAAAAACGTAATGACAATAAAGCCTAAAGCAATGGGTAAAACCAATTGTAGCATCGCAATACTCATGGCAATGACATCTTTCATATCAAGTCTGTTGATACTGTCGTCCTTTTTGTCTTGGAGCCCTTTATAAGCTTCCCAATTTATTGGATCCATCGCTTTTCCTTCCTTATATCTTCAAAATAGTGGTTTTACATCTAATACAACATGCCTCTACTTGTATAGGTGACAAGCACAAAAATGCCCTTCCCCGACATTTTTAAAAGCAGGAATTTCCGTACTACAAATAGGCATTACTTTAGGACACCTTGTATGGAATCGACAACCAGAAGGTGGATTTGCAGGTGATGGAATATCGCCTTGTAAGATAATGCGCTCTTTTTTCTCAAGGGGATGTGATGTCGGAATGGCTGATAATAAGGCTTGGGTGTAAGGATGCATTGGATTTTCAAACAATTCATCTTTTCCAGCCATCTCTGCCATACTGCCTAGATACATAACGCCAATATTATCGCTGATGTATTTAACAACACCAAGATCATGAGAAATAAACAAATAGGTTAAATCCATATCCTTTTGTAAGTCTTTCAAAAGATTGATCACTTGCGATTGAATGGAAACATCCAGTGCAGATACCGCCTCATCACAAACGACAAACTTAGGGTTTAATGCAAGTGCTCTCGCTATACAAATGCGCTGTCTCTGACCACCTGAAAATTCATGTGGATAGCGTTTAATATGATAACCACTTAAGCCACACTTTTCAATGATAGAGACAACACGTTCTTCAAGTTCTTTTTTGTTTTTAACGAGGCCATGCTCTAACAATGCCTCTCCAACGATCTCACCAACAGTCATTCTTGGATTCAACGAAGAGTAGGGATCTTGAAAAATAATTTGCATTTCTGTCCGGAGCTGTCTTAATCTTGCTTTGTCATAATTCAAGATATTTTCACCATTAAAAATAACTTCGCCTTCGGTTGCTTCTAATAATCTCAACAGCGTTCTACCTGTGGTTGACTTACCGCAGCCCGATTCTCCAACGAGACCAAACGTTTCACCTGCTTTAATATCAAAATTAAGGCCATCAACGGCTTTGACGTGTCCAATTGTTTTTCTGGTCACGCCTGATTTGATTGGAAAGTATTTTTTCAAACCTCTAATGCTCAGCAATGCATCCGATTTAACATTAACTTTTTCACTCATCACTTGCCACCTCTCAACTCTTGAACTTCTTGCCAACGGAAACAACGTACTTTTCTGCTGGCGCCAATTTCAATTAAATCAGGTTCCATTTGGAAACATTTTTCAATTGCATATTCGCATCTAGAGTTAAATTGACATCCAGCAGGTCTGTAAAGCGGATTGGGAACAACGCCTGGGATCATATACAGTCTCTCATCTGAAGTCTTGAGATCCGGTTTTGATTTCATCAGACCAATAGTATAAGGATGATAAGGTTTATCAAATAATTCCACAATAGAAGATTCCTCAACCACTTTTCCAGCATACATAACGATCACTCTACTTGCCATCTCTGCTATGACATTTAAGTCATGTGTAATGAACATAATTGCGGTGCCAAATTCTTTTTGTAATTTATTCATAAGATCGAGTACTTGTGCTTGAATGGTTACATCCAGGGCCGTTGTGGGTTCATCTGCAATCAAAAGTTTTGGGTTACAGGCAAGTGCCATTGCAATCATAACACGTTGACGCATGCCCCCAGAAAGTGCAAAAGGATAATCGTTAACGACATCTTTAGCTCTTGGAATGCCCACCGTTTCAAGTAGTTTTATAGATTCTTGTCTCGCCTGCTCTTTAGTCAAATTTTTATGAAGCAACAACACCTCTGATACTTGCTGGTTAATGGTGAAAACAGGATTTAATGAAGTCATCGGCTCTTGGAAAATCATCGAGATTTTATTGCCTCTGATACTTCTCATTTCTTTTTCGGAAAGCGACAATATATCCATGCCGTCAAAGACAACACTCCCTTCAACAATTTTCCCAGCAGGTCCTGCCACAAGCCTTAAAACAGACATGGATGTGACGCTTTTGCCGCAGCCAGATTCTCCAACTATACCAAGGGTTTCCCCCTCATCCACTGTAAAATCAACACCATCTATCGCTTTAACCACACCGCCATCCGTGTAGAAATAAGTCTTTAACCCTTTTACTTCTAATAACGCCATCTTTTCTCCCCCTATCTTTTCATCTTTGGATCAAGGGCATCTCTTAAACCATCACCTAGGATATTGAAGCTCATTACGGTAATGAACGTCAAGAAACCTGGTGGGATCCATAACCACCAATGGTGTTGCAATGAATAAATTGACCTTGCAGACTGCATCATATTCCCCCAAGTAGGTGTTGGTGGTGTCACACCCATACCTAAATAAGATAATGCGGACTCCGTTAAAATAGCACTTGCCATACCCATTGTTGCAAAGACGATAATGGATGCCATTACATTTGGTAAAAGATGTTTAAAGATTTTTCTGGAATCTCTGATGCCTAATGCTTCAGCTGCTTCCATAAACTCTTGTTCTCTAAGGGATAATATTTGGCCGCGAACTATCCTTGCGATACCTGTCCATCCTAATAGACCAATAACGAGCATAACGTTAAAAATGCTTGGTCCTAAAATGGCAACCACCGTAATCGCAATTAATAAGAATGGAAAACACATGATAATATCCGTGATCCGCATCAATATGGCATCTACGATGCCTCCATAAAATCCCGCAACAGAGCCAACAATAATGCCTATGATCACCTGTAAAAATACAGCGACAAGTCCAACGGTTAAAGAAATACGCCCGCCATATACAAGTCTCGTAAAGATATCTCTCCCCAATTCATCTGTTCCTAAAATAAAATTAGAGTTTGGGGCTTCTTTTTTAACAGGAAGCTCCATTATTTTGCCACGCACTTCTTTATCCGCTAAATTGATTTGGTCCCTATCGTATGGTGTAATAAAATCCGCCAAGATCGCAGACAACACCAGCACACCTAAAATTGCCAAACTCATCATTGCCAGTTTATTCTTTTTTAATCTTCTGAATGCAATCGTCCACGGTGATTCAATCTTCTGCTTTGCATCAAGTTTCGCGTTTGCCTCTTGTTTCTTTTTGACTGATTCTGACATCGACTGCTCCTCCTAATCGTATTTAATTCGCGGATCTGCTAATCCATAGAATAAATCTGCAAGCAAGTTTCCAATAAGGGTTAAAAACGCTAAAAATAGGTTTACGCCCATTAATAGAGGATAATCTCTATCCGTGACAGCCTGATAACCCAACAGCCCCATTCCAGGCCATGCAAACACTTGCTCTACGATTAAAGCACCAGAAAAGAGTCCTGGAATCCAAAATCCTAATAGTGTAATAATAGGAATCAATGCATTTCTCAGTGCATGTTTATAAATCACCACACGTTCGCTAAGACCTTTAGAACGTGCCGTTCTGATATAATCCTGACGAATAACTTCAAGCATACTTGAACGCGTATATCTCATGAAACTCGCTGTAGATCCAAGCCCCAAAACGATGGCTGGCAATACAGTATGAACCGATACATCTTTAACTTGTTCCCACACGGCCCAATCCGATGCCCCAGGTGTTCTCATCCCTGAAATTGGGAATATGCCTTGATCAATTGCAAAAAACTTAATTAACAAAAGTGCAAAGAAGAAGCTTGGTATCGATATCCCTATAAGTGCAAAAATCGTAAAGAAGTAATCGAGACCGGTGTATTGCCGCGTGGCGGATATGACTCCGGCGGGTATGCCCACAAGCAATGCGAGTAACAATGAGACGATTGCCAAATAGAATGTAGATAACATTCTTTCTCCCATAACCTGAGCAACAGGTCTTTGGAATTTCCAAGAAAAACCCAAATTACCTTTCATCACTTCAGTAATCCAATCCGCATATTGAACAATAACGGGCTTATCCACCCCAAATTTTTCTTTAAGTCTTATCTTCTCTTCCACAGTCATTTTAGGGTCCATCATCTTAGTCGTTGGATCCCCCGGTGCAGCATGTACAATAAAGAATATAAGTATTGTAATCCCAAACATTACAGGAATTATTTGCAGTATTCTTCTCAGTAAATACGTTCTCATTTAAACACCCCTTCTAAATTTAGCGTATTGTCATAAAAAATTTTTTATATCCACGGGTAAAAAAATATATTTGTTATGCATTAAAAATAACAAGATTATTATAGCACATAGCCATTCATTTTTTAACGTTTCAAGCGAATAATGACGTATCGTTAAGGTCTTGTGATCATTCTTTACAAATCCATAATTTTGTTTACAATTTATTAACATGTTCCGAATATTTAGATAGCCCAGCTACTGCTGGGCTATCCTATATCTCATTATGGTGCATTGCTGTTTTATTATTAAATGGTCCATCTTGCTTAAAAAGATATCCGATCCAATTATTGAACGTAATCTAATTCAATATCTTTAATCGTATAGGTCCATCTATAGTATGGTCCTAATTCCATGTTTTTAACTCGGTTATTAACGCCCCAAGTTTCATTTCTATAAGCGTTGAAAAGGTATGGGAGCTCTTCATTGGCAATAACTGCCCACTCTTTATACAATTCAGCTCTTTTATCTTGATCGTATTCTTGAGTGCCTAAAGCGAAGATTTCTTCTGCTCTTTCATTGTGGAAACCAATTGCATTGTAACCTCCAAGAACATCTGATTCTCCACCAAAGATTGGTGTTGGATCTGGATCTATAGATAAAGACCAGCCCATGTTGAACATTTCAAATTCTTGCTTATCGAATACGCGTTCAGCAACTGCATTGAATTCCATCAATTCAGGCTCAAGTTCAACGCCGATCTCTTTCCAATTTTCTTTTGCAAGTGCAATTAGATTAAGTGGCCAATCTACATCGTTATAAGCCGTCCATACTAATGACAATTTAACGCCATCTTTATCTCTAATACCGTCTCCATCTGTATCCTTCCAACCCGCTTCATCAAGTAAAGCTCTTGCTTTTTCAACATCATAATCATAGTTGTTTAAAATTGTTGGATCAGGGAATGCCCAAGATACAGGAGAAATTGGCGTGTTACACGTAGATGCGAAACCTTCCCATTGGTTTTCAATAAATAATTCTCTATTCAAACTATACGCTAAAGCTTGTCTAACGCGTTTGTCAGATAATTTAGGGTTTCTTAAATTGAAACCAACAAAGTTGTAACCATTACCTGTAAATTCTTGAACTGTACCAAGGCCTGTTGAAGTCATGATATCGTAATTTTCAAGATTTGCAGGTGGGTTTACTAAATCGATGTCACCAGCAGCGAATGCAGCTGTCGCAGTTTCTGTTGGTTGCAATTTAATAATAACACCATCTAGCTTTGTTTTTTGACCATGGAAATTATCATTTCTAGAGAGTCTTACATATTCACCCACTTTGAATTCTTCAAATTTCAAGATACCAGATCCCACAGGATTGTTCATAGTCGATTTGAATGACTCCCAGTTGTCATATTTGTAAATATGTTGTGGTAAAATTCCATAGTTAAAATCCCAAATTTTTTGAACATTTTGTTCTACGATTGTAAAGCTGATTGTATTCGGGTCAATTACTTTGATCCCTTCAACTGAATCTGCTTCGCCTTTTCTGTAAGCTTCAACACCAACCATATCATTTACAATGGTTCCTCTTGGACCATCATAATCGGGATCCGCAACTGTCGTGTAAGTAAAAGCAACATCATCTGCTGTTACAGGTGTGCCATCATGGAAAGTCATACCTTCACTTAAATGAAATGTGTAAGTGAGCTTGTCTTCAGAAATATCCCAGCTTTTTGCTGCAGCAGGAATCGGATTGCCTTGAGCATCATTATTGATAAGTGGCTCAAATACTAATTCGGTAACCCAAGAATCATAGACATTATCTGACATGATTGAATTGAATTTTCCGTCTAAAGAAGATGTTGCAACCGTTAAAACGTTACCTCTTGATAGCGCTGGGTTTTGGGTTGCATCAAGTGCTGGTGCAGTCTCTGCTGCATCTGTGCCTGTTGGTTCTGCAGCAGGTGCTTGACTATCTGCTGGAGCTGGTTCAGTTTTAGCACCGCCACAACCTGTGAGCGCTAAAGAAAAGACCATCACAAATACAAGCAATAATACTAGTGATTTTTTCATTGTAATCCCCCTTAAAATTGGAATAGCTACTCATCATACCTTCGGTGGTAATGGTACCACCATATGAGCCGCAAAGTGTCTATGTGCTCCTGCTCTTGGGTCTTCTTTACCCTTGAGATAGGAATCCACGACGTGACTTAATTTATCATAAAGTTCTTTTGCTTCTTCATCCGTGAGATAGTAATCCACCGAATAAGAAATTTTTCGAGAGGGTCCACTTGAAAAATTCTCAATGGAGTCGTAAAACTCTCTAGAAATGGTCTCAAAGAAAGCTAAAGAAACTTTATTAATAGAATCACTCATTTCATCATCTAATGTGACAGCAGTGCTATCAATAATGAGCTTGTAGGCTACTGGGCAATAGTATTTCTCTACGACACCAAATTTAGTAACTTCTTCAATGAGCTCGATGATCCCAACTTTCTCGAGCATTTTAATATGGTAATTAACCCTACCATGAGGTTCATCCATAACCTCTGCAATTTGTTTTGCTGTCTTTGCACTGCTGTCAAATGCTTCTAAAATCTCCAAACGGTATTGCTGAGATACGGCCTTGATTTGTTCTAAATCTTTAAGAACAAGAACTTCTTTCATAGCACCTTCCCCATCTAAAATTTGCTTTGCAACCCATATAAATTAATTTTCTCGTAAAAATTATTTTATACACACATTATAATTCTTTAAACTAAGCCAGTCAATAGAACCTAGAAATAATAATGCTTCGGGCCACTAAATATCCATAAGGATATAAGTAATGTCATCGTTTAAATCACCTCTCTGAGCGTTGATTTTATCTACTATAATATCGTTTATCTCCCTGGAGGTTAAGTCCCTAGATGTTACAAACAATTCAATTATTTCATCCGTATCAAAAATTGCATTTTTCTCCTTATCTGTCAATCCATCCGTATAGAAAAGGATTCGATCTCCATGCTGTAATTGGATGGTTTCACTGGTATACTCTGGTGTGAAAAAACCTTCAAGTTTACAAATTGGAAAACCTCTACTCTGATCTAGGAATTCAACTTTACCATCGCTTTTAAATCTAATCGGATTGCAATTCATGCCTCCAGAACAATAAGTCAACACTTTGGTGTTTAAATTCAGTGTCGCATAAAATATAACCATGTGCATTTCATCGGGAAAATTCATGCGATTAAATTGTTCATAAAAGTATTTGAGATTTTTGTCGGGGTGCATCCCTCTAAACCGTTTGATCACACGCTCATTTGATTTGAGATAATTATTGCTGAGCATGGTCATCAATGCCGCTGAAATACCATGTCCCGATACATCCAGTAGATAGAGCGCTACGTTGTCATCATCTATACTGTAAATGTCATAAAAATCGCCACTTAGTCTTTCACAGGGATAATATGCAGATGTAAAGCTAACATCTCTATGTGTAATCTTATTGCTTGGCAGTAAAGATTGTTGAATGATTTTAGCATATTCGAGTTCATCGATGATTTTCTGGTTGACCTCTCTTACCAGTAGTGTTTTCTTATCAATAATACGCTTTAAGTACTTTGAGTAGATATTAAACTGTTTTTGCAATTTTCTATTTTTGGCTTCTGGGATTTCTATATTGAATGCGTGAATCTCTATTACAAGGATGATCAATGCAACTGCATTGATCACTGAACTTTGGATAAGCGTCTGTGTTGAAAGCGGCAGCACCGTCAGATAAAACTGAGCAATAAACAACAGGAAAAAGCTAAAAATCATCATATAGGTGTTGATACTGCTTTCTATCAGTTCGTTCAAGATGAGTTCTAACAAAAAAATCATCAATCCTAAAAGATAGAGAATATTCATAAAGTATATGATCTCATCAGGCATGATCAAAAGCCGAAAAGTCACCGCATAAAGAAAAAATACTACCATCATGATCAGTATTGAAATAAAAGCCATTTTCAAATATGAAATTTCTTTAAAAACAGGGCTCTTTGCAAGCATAAAAGGAATCACCAATCCAGCTAAAAAAAGTAATTTTCCCGTCGTTAAAAAAAAGGTTACCTCTCGGACCAGTATGATGTTACTGCTCATCAGAATAGTAACTGCAATGACCATGTTTATCACGTATAGATAGGTCCCAAAAGCAATCGCCATGAATTGCCTGTTAATATTGATCCGACTTGCATAAAAAGCCGTATTGGCCAGAAAAGAGCAGATGACAATATTGAACATCACAATCCCACCAAGTACGATCTTTGAATACGTCCGAAGTAATCCCAGCAACAAAAAACGCTCTAATAATAGCATCCCTATCAGGCATGCACAAATGATCAATATTTTTTGATATTGTTTTCCCTTTATATGCATTTGATACATCATTCACCCCAAATTTTAAACATCAAAACAGCTTCCTCCGATAAATTCTTTTAAAATGGATACATAAGGCACCAACTCATCATCGTCAATAGACCTAAAATAGCTTAAAAATTTAAGGAGCAAGACGGCTTCCCCATACTCTGAATCGCTTGGTGTAATTTCTCTCAGGAGTGGCTCAGCATGTTTTTTCAGTACAGCCAGTTCATATGGCAATGCCGTGTTAAACATCGCATCGGCTTCTTCTTGATACGGAAAGATATTGCGTTCTTCACCTCTTCTGACAGAGCTCCACATCCCAATTGTCTTTTTAGCCGAATGCCCTCTGAACTGATTATCTCTTACAATTCGTCTCAAAAGCCTCGTTTGAGTTGTAGGTATTCTATTATGCTCATCTATGTTGAGTTGCGTTAACGCACTGACATAAATTTTAAATTTATCTCTTTTAAATATTTTGCTTGTCAGTTGTTCATTTAATCCATGGATGCCTTCAATAATAATGGGTTGATCATTTTTAATAGAAAACGGTTTATTTCTAATTTCCCGTTTACCCACATGAAAATTAAACACGGGTAAATCCACCATCTCACCATCTAATAGCATCATCAAATCTTGATTGAACTTTACAACATCTACCGCATCGATAGATTCGAAATCAAGATCGCCGCGCTCGTCTTTTGGCGTTTTTTCTCGATCCACAAAATAATTATCTGTTGAAATGGTAATTGGATGAAGGCCATTGACCTTAAGCTGTATCCTCAATCGATTGGCAAATGTCGTCTTACCAGAAGAAGAGGGCCCTGCGATTAAAATAACACGCTTCCCCGTTTTCGAAATCTGATCTGCAATATAAGCGATTTTCTTTTCATGGAGGGCTTCAGCGATTTGAATGAGCTCTGGATGTGCCTCTTGCTCAATGAGCTTGTTGAGATTGCTGACATAAGCCATTTCCATGATCTCACCCCAACGTTCGCTTTCGTTAAAAATATCTGCAATTTTAGGCGATTCAACAAAAATAGGGGGTGCAAAAGGAGAATATTTTGTAGGATGCATTAAAATCATGCCATTGTCGTATTTAACCATATCAAAACTCTGAATATAACCAGTGCTTGGCACCATATAACCATAAAAATAATTTTGAAGTTCTCCGCATTGATACAAATTGATATAATCAGTATCGCGGTATTTTAAAAGATCTACTTTAGATTGCATCTTATAGTTTTCAAATGCATTTCTAGCCATCTCTATAGAGGTTTTCTTTTTTATGAAAGGTTCATTATTAGAAATAATCGCTTGCATTTTTGCTCTGATAACCTCGTAATCATCATGTGTCAATTTGCGCTCGTATTCAAATTCACAGTATAAGCCCTTGCTCAAAGAATGTTCTATTTTGACTTTTATAGCCTTAAAACTTTCAATTGCAGCTCTGATCATGATAAAAGACAAACTTCTCTGATATATTTTTTCACCATCTGATGTTGCCAAATCAACCATTTGTATTTCGCAGCCCACCTCAACAACTTCTGTCAGTTCTTTGAGGATATTGCCACATCTAACGGCCACAATCAAAGGCTTTTCTGTTTTTTGTATTTTTTTGGCCAAACTTTCATAGGTTACGCCCTCTTCAAGTTCAAATGTTCCGAATCCTCTTACATTGACTTTGATCATATTTTTGCCTCCATTTATGTTTATTCAAAATGTGCCATCTGAGTATTTGAAGCTTGAACATAGCCATAATACTCATTCTCAAGTAAAGTGATGATGTATTCATTTAGATAGGAGTACTTGTATCTGTAGATGTCCACTTCAAGCAATTCTAAGCATTCTCTAAAATCATCCAAAACACAATAGGGGTTTCCATAGACACGTTGAATTTCGTCAATACTCACCCCTTTAAACCCGTGTCCTATCAAAGATTCATGTCTCAACTCTATCAGTTGATTCATTTTCTCTGAGCTTAAAACCTTAATGACACGTTCACCTTTTACATCTTGTTTTGCATACTTTCTAAAGTAGGTGTTTATGCCGTAAATCAAATTATTATTGAAAATTTTATAGTGATTTCTAAGAATTTTTAAGACTTCTTTTTTTTGTATAAACCGTATGTGAAATGTGAAAGTACGATCCTTTAAATGCTTTTTGATAAACATATATTTGTATACTGCTTCCTTAAACCGATAGACACGCCCTAAAAAATCAATATATTCTTCATTGACAATTTGAAATTTGACGTTTTCTAAGAGTTCAGAAAACAAAGCATCAGGCTGACCGTTATTCAAATCTTCTAAATTTTTCTTTAGTGCTACACACGTTTCATTGTTTCTTGTCTTTTCAGAAACATGATT
This sequence comes from Fusibacter sp. 3D3, assembly GCF_001748365.1. Lineage (GTDB taxonomy): Bacteria > Bacillota > Clostridia > Peptostreptococcales > Acidaminobacteraceae > Fusibacter_A. The sequence continues at coordinate 48,317 of NZ_BDHH01000023.1, forward strand.
CAAAATCTTACGTGCTGTTTCAAAGTCAAAATTCACAGCATATCGACAAGAATCCATCAACACACCGGCATCTGATCTTTCAAACCCCTTTTCCTTTAACAGTTCAAATGCACCACCGTAGTCATAGCGTTCAATTAATTTCTTCATTACTTGCATTGATTCAGTCATGCAATCACCAACTTTTACTATAGTTTTTGAACAAATGCTTCAATTTCTTTGGATTGAGTTTGATATACTTTGCCATCAATAATGAGCTTATAACCATGTAAGAGCTGCGTGCTAATGTCGTCTACTTTCTTGCCACCATACTTGACGTCTCCCACTATAGGATGTCCAATACTCGCCATACTGGCCCTAATTTGATGACTTCTACCCGTTAAAAGTTCTATTTCTACGAGCGTATACGCTCTATAGCGTTTCAAAACACTGTACTTGGTATGGCAAAACTTAGATTCATCTTGATTTGATTTTAAAATGGTCACCTTGTTTTTAACTTCATCTTTAATCAAATACCCTTTCACCTCGCCCGGTCCTTTTAGGGTGCCCTCTACCACAGTCAAGTAGTACTTGCCGATTTTGCGCTCTCTCATAAGTGCATTGTATAACTTTAAACTTTCATAAGTCTTCGCGAAGAGAATAAGACCACTGGTGTTCTTATCCAGTCTATGCACCGGAGCCGGTCTAAATGTTTTCGTGCATAGATCTGCAAGATAGTAATGCACAATTGTGGCTAACGTGTTTTTATATTCATCTTTATCTGGATGTGTTAACATGCCCTTGGGTTTGTTGACAATGAGCATATCATCATTTTCAAATAGGATATCCAGACCGATTTGATCTGGTTTTACGGTCACAATTTCCTTCATCAAACCTTCAATGGTCTCATCTTGCAAAAAAATATCAAGTTTGTCTTCATCTTTAAGAAAATAATCTTCTTTAACACGGATGCCGTTCACTTTGAACATCTTTTTACGGATAAGTTTGTATACATTGGTTCTAGTGGTATTGTTAAAATATTTGAGTAAAAATCGGTCCAATCTCTGATCTGCTTCATTTTTGGTTATTATTATGGTTTTCATTGATACCTCACAGTTAATATTCGGTAGGGGGTACTCACTTTATACCCAATTTTTTCATAAAGATGTATCGCGTTCTTGTTATTTGTCATAACAAACAGGTATGGTGTTTTTTCTTTTTCCAATAATTGCTGTGTTAACTTTAACGAAATTGCCTCACCAATGCCTTTCTTTCTATACATGGGATCCACATAAATACCACCAATGATCCCTATCAAGCTGGTCTCTTCTTCAATTAAACCTTGACCGATTAACCCTTGGTTTGATCTAACGAGGTAATATTTTTTTTGTTTCAACATTTCCCTAAGATCTTTTGAGATGTCATTAATGGACTTTACATTTCGCCCAAACTGATTTTCAACATTTATAAAGAATTTGAGCTCCTGAAAAACATCTCCTGATGCCGCACTAATCCATTCAAACGGGATTTTGATATCCTCTATTTTTTGATTTGACTCATAGCGCATTAAAATACTGTCGTCTTCGTGAATGGAGTCAAGCGTTCTACAGATGACTCTATAGATGCCCTCTATCACACTGACTTCACCTTTTATATACTTGGGCTTATGGTGTTTAATGGCCTTCAAAAGACTAAGGTTGCCTAATACAACTGAATCTGAATAATGTACTGTTAAAGAATTTTTATTTGAAAAGTAGAACAATCCAACGAGATCACCCTGCTGTATATAACCATAAAAAGTGCCCTGCATGGTATTTTGCTTTAATGCTTCATAAACATTTTGAAAATATAGGGTTTCTTCAAAATTGTTTTCTAAATAGGCTTCAATTTGCTGTATATCTGATTTTTCGAGTTTTCCAAACATGTCCACGCCTCCTTCAAAAATTGTAACACGAAAGTAATCAATTTGAAAAGAACATTACTTTAAGAAATGAATAAATTATGATATTCTAATAGATGAAGACACGTTTTTTTAACTTCTGACTAATATTTATAAATTGGAGCGTCCCATGATAGAAAAAATAAAAGACATTTTATATGATTTAAGCGATATAGTTGTATCTTTAATTATAATTGCCGTTATCTTTGTTTCGGTCTCATGGAAGATTTCGGATACCTTAGATGTCAATTTAAAAGAGACCTTAACGGGGCCCACTGTTGAAGCTGAAACCGATCCCCCTATCAAGGTTATCATTCCTGAGATCAATCCAAATGGTATTTCAGATCCCTTGACAGATACACCTACTGATCCCGCAGGTGAAACTACAGATCCAGCAGAGCCTTCGTCTGATCCGGCATCAGGTACGCCAGAGTCCACCGGTGATACACCACCAGCCGGTGATCCCGTTTCCAATACAACTCCGGAATCCCCACCACCTGCTACCACACCAGACACCATCAATGCTTTTGAGGTTCCTGACGGTGCAACAGGTTATAGTATTGGTAAAAAATTGGTTTCAGAAGGCTATGTAGCTGATGTTGATACTTTTGTGAATCGTTTAGTAGCGCTCAAACTTGATAATAAGCTCAGAGCAGGTACCTTTAAAATCAGTAAAAGCGATCCACTTGACACCATTATCAAAGTGCTTGCTGGTCAAAGCCGATAGAAAACGAATATAGCCGTGATGCTTTAAAAAGGAGCTGTTGCAAATCTAAGAAATTAGATGAGCAGTAGCTCCTTTTATTGCGATTCTTCATGCCATATGCCCCGTTCTTAAGCCTTCTAGCTCAGCTTCAGTCAGTTCTCTATAAGCCCCTTTATCAAGGGTTTCATCAAGCGATAGCGTCCCCATTTTCATTCTTTTTAAAAAGAGGACATTCTTTTCAACCGCTTCGAACATACGCTTGACTTGATGAAATTTGCCTTCATAGATTACCAATTCAATTTCAGATTCGGACGCATTTGCCGATATAATATGAAGCTGCGCAGGCTTGCACCGATAGCCATCATCTATCGTGATGCCCTCTGCAAATTGCTTGACATCTAAATCAGTCACCTGAGCATCTATTTTCGCATAATAAAGCTTTGGCACATGTTTTTTGGGTGAAAGCAAATTATGGGCAAGATCGCCGTCATCGGTCAACAGCAATAAACCTTCTGTATCGATATCTAATCTGCCCACAGGGAAGACGTTATAAAAGTTGACATCCTCCTGAAGCAAATCAATTACCGTCTTATGCCGATTATCCTCTGTTGCAGATATGACGCCCTGTGGCTTATTCATCATCAAATAAATGTTTTTTTGATAACACACTTTGATGCCTTGGAAAAGCACTTCGTCTTCTGCCACATCAACTTTGATCTTACCGCTTTTTACCACATTGCCGTTCACTTTGACCTGTCCATATTTAAGCGCATCTCTCACTTCATTTCTCGATCCCTTCCCCATATTGGAGAGCAGTTTGTCGACTCTTACTTTTTCACCCATTGTATTTCTCCTCAATTAAAATATTGTAACGTCCTTTACCGATTTACATCATGCGCCATGAAATTGGATATAAATTTTTGATAAGATTTTCTTCTACTTTCACAAACCCGAGCGGATAACCGTCTGTGCAAAACAGACAAAATCCCTTTGACAAAGGCCCCGCTTCTGTCACCGCATCATAATCCAGTGTTTCGCCTTTAAGAAATTTTAGAACCTGAACAGAAGCGGCGGGCATATCAATGACATTTTTAAAATCAGTCCTACAAATCCCCATTGCAAAAGCTTGGCTCGGTATAAATTTATCCCTTTTAATCTCGCCTAAAAGCCAGCCGTATCGCGCCACATGTAAGGCCTTCACTTTAACTTGTTGTTCTGGTAATAAGTAAATTTTATCGCGTTCTATACTAAAAGTGCCTTGAATGCTCTTATTCAAATATTGATCTGAAAAGACCTTAAAAGCATCTAGTGCATTATTCATAATGTCACCGATTGAGTTTGGAGAACGCTTTATTTTATCTGACTTCATTTTTCCATCCTGAATTGGATTCTTAAAAGTGACCTCATTTTCAGAGGTTTCAATAGACACCTCATGATCCTCTTCGCCTTGATAGAGCATTGCACCTATAAAATGTCCCTCACCTTTGAGCAAGTGAGGCCACAAATGTGCCACCCCATCCGTCACATCAAAAAAATCGGAATCGATCGCTTGCTTCTTAAACCCTTGATCTATCGCTTCTAAAAACAACAGTTGTGCTTCATTTTCAACCTCTGAAAAAGTACATGTGGAATAAACCAGTTTGGTATTCTCTTTTACCAGTTTAGGGACCACTTCTAATATGTCCCTCTGCATCTTCGCACAAGTTTCATTAGCATAGGCCTCCCATGCTTTTACAGCTTTATGGTCCTTCTTGAACATCCCCTCACCTGAACAGGGGGCGTCAATGAGTATGCGATCAAAAAAATGAGGTAAAGCTTTAGCGATTGCATGTTGGTCCTCATTGAGAACCAACACATTTTTAACGCCATATTTCTCCACATTTCTCACGATGGCCTTGACGCGTTTATCATTGATATCATTGGTTACAAGTAATCCCGAATCTTGAGTATACGAAGCAATTTGAAGCGTTTTCCCACCAGGGGCGGCACAAAGATCTAATACCCGGTCTCCACATTCAGGTCTCAGCACAGTCACAGGTGACATTGCTGACGGTTCCTGAATGTAATAAAGTCCCGCGTAAAAAAGAGGGTGTTTGGTCACTGGATCTTCCTCTCGATAATAAAAGCCATCCTCTGTCCAAGGAACGGGCTCCAGCGGATAAGGAAAAATTTCAAGAAAAGCTTTCACTGAAATTTTGAGGGTATTGACCCTGAGCCCAGTATAGATCGGGCCTTCATAAGACGCCAAAAAAGCCTCGAATTCCGTGCCCATCCTTATTTTCATTCTCTCTAAAAACGCAATTGGCAAATTCATATATCTCTCTAATCCTTTTATTTTAGTCTAGCCATTTAACGGCATATGCTTTATAATATCATATATAGCAGGTGTTTTGTTTATAAAAAATTGTAACCAAAATTTGCACTTAATCCATATATTAAAAGGAGTGATTACAGTGCCATTAGTAACGACAAAAGAAATGTTCAAAAAAGCCTATGAAGGCGGTTATGCAGTTGGTGCCTTTAACGTAAACAACATGGAAATTATCCAAGGTATCGTTAAAGCTGCTGCTGAAACAAAATCCCCATTGATTCTTCAGGTTTCTGCAGGTGCCCGCAAATACGCAAGCCCTGTTTACTTGAAAAAATTAGTTGAAGCTGCTTTAATCGAGCATCCAGAGCTTGATATCGCACTTCATCTTGATCACGGTGAAGATTTTGAAATTTGTAAAGCATGTATTGATGATGGCTTTACATCTGTAATGGTAGATGGTTCTCATTTATCATTTGAAGGCAATATTGAACTCACTAAAAAAGTAGTTGAATATGCTCATGCAAGAGGTGTTGTTGTTGAAGCTGAACTCGGAAGACTTGCTGGTATCGAAGATGCTGTAAGTGTATCCGCTGAAGATGCAACTTATACGGATCCTAAACAAGCTGTTGAATTCGTTGAAAAAACAGGTTGTGACTCATTGGCAATTGCGATTGGAACAAGTCATGGTGCATACAAATTCGCTGCTGATTCTGATCCACAATTAGACATCAAAAGATTAAAAGAAATCTCTGGATTGCTACCAGAATTTCCATTAGTTTTACATGGTGCTTCTTCTGTAATTCCTGAATACGTTGCAATGTGTAACGAATTTGGTGGTCAATTAGTAGATGCAAAGGGATGCCCTGAGCCACAACTTAGAGAAGCTGGCAAATACGGTATCTGTAAAATCAACATCGACTCTGATTTAAGACTTGCACTTACTGGAACAATCAGACAACAATTCGCGAAAGACCCAAGTAATTTTGACCCTAGAAAATACTTGGCACCTGCTAGAGAAGCAATCTACGGTATGGTTAAGCATAAAATGCTCAACGTATTAGGTTGCAATCAAAAATAAAAAAATGCTAATGTTAAAGGCCTTTAATTTTAAAGGCCTTTTCATTTTTTTGAATTATCAAAGCATATACTCAGTCCGCTTCACTTCACAATATACTTCTCACTCATCTCAATAAAGTGATTGACTCAATAATCACTCCTGCTAAAAAAGCGCCCCTTATGGTAAACCACAAATACAATGTGTTGTTTACCATAAGAGGCATCTTTCAATTATTTTTTTTACGCTATATTTAAGCTAGAGCTCTAAAATTTTCATGGTTTCCATCACATTTTCACCTGCATCTTGCGCCGCTCCCCATTGTTCTCTATAATTTAAACATCTACAAATATAAGTTTTACCCTTTTCTTCAAAATCTGCTCTGTAATGGACGTGTCCCATGACAATATATTTCACTTGATCATGAAACAGTTCTCCATATTGACCACTCCCTAAAAAGCCATTAAAATAATCCCAGTTTTCTTTTGGAAGCGGTACAGTCATCCGCTGATGTGTCACCATATGTGTCACAAAGATTACTTTTTTATCAGGATATCGACTCAACTGCATGGCCAACTTTTCATAAAATTCTAAAGTCTTCTCTTTGTCCGAAACATGCCATTTGATATACTTCTTATCTTGCCATTGACGCTCAGATTGCTTTCCCAATAGATACTGGTCCAACGTGTACGCATCACTTCCATAACTATAATCGTACCACCCCACATCACCAACGATGACATATTCATCATTTAATATATATGGGGCATCGCATAGGCAACTGTCATGTGCCTTAAGCTGTTCATAAATATCACTGGTATGAATCATGTCCTCATGTTCCAAATTCCAAAGATCATGATTTCCAGGAACAAAAAGACATTTACAAGGGGTATTCTGCTCTATATAGTCAATCACTTCCAAGCTCTTGACATAGTCGTTAGAGATGTCCCCAGCAACAATTAAAACCTCAAGTTTTTTTTCGTGAATCACTTTTAGGAGGGCATCCTCAATCGTATCCCCTTCAATAAAATTCACATCCACGTGTAAATCCGATATTATGCCTATAATCATTTCCCTTTTCTCCTTATTTACTCTGAATACAAATGACAGCTTACAAAATGGCTCTCATAAACAGCTTTATTAATTGGTTTTTGCATTTTGCATATGGTCTTGCCTTTAGGACACCTCCCATAAAAAGGACATCCGTCGGCGTTTAAAACCACTTCTCCGATTTCGCCTAAACTTTGAACCTTTTCCTTTTTTTTATCCCCATAAACAGAGGGCATTGAAGCCATTAGCGATTGCGTATAAGGATGAAGTGGCTGATCAAATATGGCATCCACAGTTGCAAACTCAACGATCTCACCCAGATACATTACCCCGATCCAATCACTCATATAGGCCACGACATTTAGATCATGAGAAATAAACAGATAGGTTAAGGCGTACTTTTTTTGCAAGTCCTTCATTAGATTCAGCACTGACGACTGTACGGAAACATCTAGTGCAGACACCGGTTCATCCGCAATAATGAGTTTGGGATTGAGCATCAAAGCACAAGCGATGCTCACCCTTTGTCTTTGACCTCCAGAGAGTTCATGCGGATATCGGTCATAATAGTGTTCGTCAAACCCAACTTCTGACAAAATCTTTAGAACACGTGCTCTTCGCTCTGCCGCAGTGAGATCCTCATGAATTCTCAACGGTTCTTCTAAAAACCATCCAATGGTTTTTCTAGGATTCAGAACGCCAAATGGGTCTTGAAAAATCATCTGTATATTTCTTTTTATATTATTTTGAACCTGTCGCTCCCTTGTTTCCAAATTCTTACCTTCAAATAGGATTTCCCCACGGCCCTTTTTAACCAATTGTGTGATGATTTTAGCAGTGGTCGACTTACCACAGCCAGACTCACCTACTAGACCAAAGGTTTCCCCTTTAGTAATATCAAATGATATATCCATAATGACACTTTTCTCACGCGTCTTCTGTAGCAATTTCTTTTTAGGCAATGGATAAGATTTACTCAAGTGTTTAACTTCAAGTATTTTTTCACACATTACAAGCTCTCCATTTCTGAGGCCATTTCTGGATAAAAACATCTCACATGATGTCCTTTGTCCAGCTCTCTTAATTCAGGCAGTTGCGCGCTACATTTTTCGGTCGCCTTTTCACAGCGTTCACAAAAAGGACAGCCCACTGGTCTATCTGACATATTGGGCACTCTTCCCGGAATGCTGTATAACCGTTCATGCCTTTTTTGGGGATTGGGAATAGATTTTAACAACCCTTTTGTATACGGATGATAAGGTGCATTTAATACCGCCATCACATCGCCACTTTCCACTACATAACCCAGATACATCACCATCACTCTGTCACACATTTCTTTAATCACACCCAGATCATGTGAAATAAAGAGAATCGCTGTATGGCTTTTCTGATTTAAAGCTCTCATCAGATTGAGAATTTGAGCTTGTATCGTCACATCCAGTGCAGTTGTGGGTTCATCCGCAATTAAGATACTTGGCTGGCAAACCATAGCCATGGCAATCATGATGCGTTGTATCATCCCGCCTGATAATTCATGCGGATAGGCATGATAAAGTGAGCTCACATTTTTAAGGCCCACTTTTTCCATCATCTCTAAGGTCTCGTTCAGGGCTTCTTTTAATGATAAATCCGTATGCAGTTCATACATTTCAAGAATTTGTTTTCCAACAGTCATCAAGGGATTGAGTGAAGTCATCGGCTCTTGAAATATGATGGCAATCTCCTGCCCTCTAATTTTAGAAAGTGCCTTCACGTCCAGCCCATTAATATCACGACCCTTGAACTGAATATGATCCGCTTCAACGCTTGCGCCTGATGATAATAAGCCCAGTAAGGACATCACCGAAATACTTTTCCCACAACCAGACTCTCCCACGATCCCCAAAACTTCATTTTCGTAGAGCTCATAAGACAATTTAGAAACTGCATTGATTTTCGTTTTTTTATGGATAAAGTCAATACTCATATTCTTGACTTCTAATATCTTTTTCATAACGTCACCTTACTTTCTAGGATCTCTTAAATCTCTAATGCCATCTCCGAGCAAATTAAAGCCCAACACGGCTAGTGTTATCATCACGCCTGGAGCAAGTGCATAATAAGGCGCTTTGATTAAATATTTTTGTGACTCACTGAGCATCCTGCCCCAACTTGGATTTGGGGGTTGCACACCCAGTCCCAAATAACTTAGCCCTGCTTCTGACAATATCGCCGATGCCAATCCGATGGAACTGGCAACCACTAATGCAGACATAATATTCGGTAAAATATGCACAAACATAATCCGAATAGAAGGGACCCCTATAGTCCTAGCCATATCCACATAGGTAAAGTTCTTGACTTGTAAAAAACCACTTCTTGTAATCCGCGCAAAATTAGGAATCGCCAATATGCCAAGCGCAACCATTGTATTGAATATCCCAACGCCAAAGACTGCAACAAAGAGCAGTGCAAACAATATTCCTGGAAATGCCATCAAAGCATCCATAAACCGCATTAAGACATCATCCACTCGTCCACCGACATAACCTGCAATACTGCCGATAATAACACCTATGCAAAGACCAATGCCAACTGAAATCAATCCCACATAAAAAGCCGTTTGTGACCCTTGCATAAGACGGCTAAATATATCGCGCCCAAAATGATCTGTTCCCATAAGGTGTTGTACACTTGGGGGTTGAAGCTTTTCAGCAAGGTTCATTTCGGTCACACTATAGGGCATATAGAAATAGCTTGTGACCATGAGTAAGAAAAGTGCCCCCACAATAAAAGCACCTATATAAAAATTTAAAGACTTTTTCTTCTGCATCTCATTAAACACCTTTCTAAAGCGTCTCGATTTTGATTCTTGGATCAATCCAATGATAGATTAAATCCACAAGAAAATTAATGCCAATAATAATGGTGGCAATATAGAGCACCATCCCCTGTACTAAAAAGTAATCCCTATTATTTATGGCCATCACGAGCAATCGCCCTATCCCTGGTATCGTGAAAACTTGTTCGATGATCAAACTCCCGCCAAGAACATCTGCGATCATCATGCCCATAATTGTAATGACTGGAATCAAAGCATTTCTTAAGACATGCCTATACATGACACCCTTAAAAACAAACCCCTTTGCATAAGCTGTTCTCACATAATTGGCTTCAAGCTGTTCCACGATGGCATTTCTCAAATATCGAATCACAGTGGCAATTTTGGGAATTGCTATGGCTACCGCTGGAAAAAACAAGTACAACATGCCTTCTGTAAAATTATCATCCACAGAGACATACCTTCCTGGAATAAAAAGTCTAAGCGTGAGTCCAAAAAAATAAGTCATCATAATGCCCACCCAAAAGGAAGGCACCGCCATCCCAACTTGAGTGGCAATAGAGGTCAATATTCCGATCAGTTTATTGTTATATTTTGCAATAAAAATACTGAGTGGCACTGCAATCATAATCGTCATTGAAAGCGATAAAATCGTAAGCATTGCAGTGACTTTTACACGATCCTTTATCAGCTTGGTCACGGGTTCATCAAACCTCAAGGACATCCCCAGATCACCCTTAATTGCCGAAATAACCCAATTTTTATAGCGCACTATAAAAGGTTTGTCAAGTCCATGTTCTTGAATTAAGGCCTCTATCTGTTCTTGATCGGCTTCAATACCGAGTTTTGCTGTCACGGGGTCCCCCGGGATCAGTTCAAAGATACCAAAGGTCATAAAGGACACGATCACCAAGGTGATGATTGCTGACCCAGTTTTTTTTATGAGATAGCGCATAAGATCATCCTCTTCTTTATAAATATTGGCAGTGGGGTGACCACTACCAACATTCACATCATTATTTTACTTAAGACACTTTTACTCGAAATACAGGTTCGACAAATCTTGTACATAAATCGGATACAATTTATACCCTTTAAGATTGTGCTTCAAAGCGACAATAAAATCTGGATCCATGATATATACTGCTGGCACTTCTTCAGTGAGTATTTTTTGAGCCTCTTTGTACAGAAATGCCCGTTTATCTTCATCTGTTTCAGTTAAGGCTTCTGCAATAAGTTTGTCATAGGCTTCATTGCTGTAGTTCATAAAATTTCGATCATATTGGGATTCATATCTCACTAAAATATTATGTGGATCCAGTTTCCCTGTTAATCCAATAATCGTCATCTCATAATCTCTTCCTGCATAAACCTCTTCAAGCCACACACTCCATTCAATGGCTTCAATGGTCACATTGATGTTCACCGCTTTTAACTGTTCCGCAATGACTTCTGCTGTATTCACATGAAATTCGTAGTTAGAAGGCACTTTTATCGTGATATCAAAGCCATTTTCATACCCCGCTGCCTTGAGCAACGCTTTTGCTTTTTCAATATCTATATTGTAGGTATTTTCTAACCCTTCTTGGTAGTAGTATGCCATTGCAGGTGACATATTGGAGCCTAATTTGGTTCCTTTGCCATCGGCTACTGCTTTGATGATCATATCTACATCGATGGCATAATTGATTGCTTTTCTAACATTCACATCATTTAAAGGCTTGACTTTATTATTCATGGACATCAATTGAACCATGTTTTGTTTGCCTTGAATGTAATAGAAATCATCCGTCAGCATTTCAATGTTTTCAGTGCCAAGGCGAGGATACATATCCACTTCACCTGCAAGAAGGCTCATTAAAGCTGTACTGTTATCCGCAAAAATTCTAAATTCTACATTTTTAATTTTAGGAACCCCTTCGATCCAATACGCATCGAACTTTTCAAGAACAACTTTCTGACTAGGAATATATTCTACAAACTTGTAAGGGCCTGTTCCGATTGGGTGTTTATTGTGCTCTTCTTCGCCCATATCAGAGGGGATTACCGCCTTCGTAAGATTGATTATAAACCCTGAATTGACTTCCTTTAACGTAAATTCAATCGTTTTATCGTCTATGACATCAATCTCCACATTTTCAAATGCAGCGGATACAATATCCTCGCGAACATCCCCTTTGATTCGCTTATAAGAATAAGCCACATCTTCAATGGTCACTTCTTTACCATTGTGAAATTTAATACCCTCTCTAAGAGTAAACGTATACTTGAGCCCTTCTTCTGAAACCTTATATTCACTGGAAACTGCAGGAATAAGCTTTCCTTCACTATCCGATTTCACTAAACCTTCAAATACATTAAACATCATTTCATCAGTGCCTGATGCTGCTGCCAAATGCGGATCTAAATAATCCGGATCTTGTGGCACGGCCACCACAATGTGATCTTGAACCTGCACAGGTGCTTCTTCTTGTACCTTCTCCTCTGCCAATTTTGTCTCTGGTGGTTGCACCTTATTTGCTTCTGAGGGCCCACACCCAGTAAATACAAGCATTGTTACCAGTGTTAAACCTAATGCTATTAAACTTCTCTTCATAATCATCTGCTCCTCAACTTTCCTATACTTTCTTAAGCTTCCTAAACGTTCTTAAGCTTTCCTAAATGTGCCTAAACTGCGCTTATAAATTTTATATAAAATCAACGACACTCACACATCATTGATTAATCGTTAGAGTGCTCACAAGCCTCATGACAGTCTATAAAGACCCCTGCTGATGCCAATGCAATTGGATAGGGTTTTATATTCTCTAACAACAACTCATTCCGCCCATAAGGTGGCAAATGGGTCAATAAAGTCATACGAGGGCCACTGAGTTCAATTAATTTTTCGACTTCAAGGGTGCTCATATGCCCTTTGATTTCTGGTATAGGTTGATATAAGCTACATTCGCAGAGCAATACATGGCAACCCTTGCTAAATTCGATCAGTTCATCCGTGAGTTCTGTATCAGATGTATAGACGATGCTTTTATCTCCTTTTGTCAATTTAATTGCCAAGCTATAGATTATATGCTTAGTTTCTAAAAACTCTAAAGTCATGTCTCCCAGCTTGATAACAGTCTGCCCTTTAATAGGGATAGATTCTGAACTCATTTCTAGAGTCATTTGTGAAAAATAAGGTTCATGATTTGGCGCATATATACGCAATTTTTTATCTATTTCACCCAGTTGATTCTTGATGAGAAAAGCATGCTGTAAGCAAAATATATCTGAAAAATGGTCTGGATGATAATGCGTAATCAACACAGCATCTATCTGTTCAAGCGCAATAAATTGCTGTATTTTCGCCAAACTTCCTGCACCAAAGTCTAATACAATATTGGTATCGTTATCCTGTATTAAATAACAGGATGTTGCTTCTCCTTCCAATGGGTAAGCGCCTCTGCTTCCTACAATTGTTAATTTCATCCACTCATCCTTACTTCCAATCAAATTTCAAGTTAAAATAATCAAAGCTCTCTTCAACCGCATTGAGATTCGCCTTGACAGTATCTACGGCTTGATATGCAATTTGCTTAATCAATAGGTTCATGATGCCAAGAGGTGACACATAAGAATCTAAGAAACCACTTGGATTGCTCACTGCTAAAAAAGCTTTATCTGCCAATGTGTAAAAGGGTGAAATTTTGGCATCTGTGATGGTGATAATCTTTACCTTTTTTTGCTTAGCCACCTCACATATTTTTATAGTGCTTTTGCAATACCTTGGAAATCCTGAACAGATGAGGATATCACCTTCCTTTAACACTGCACCGTACTCTGCAATTTCGCCTTGAGGAATCAACAGTGCATTGCCTAGTAAATAGTTGAGTATATACGCAAATGGGCTTGTAATGGTCAGTCCCGATCGCCATCCGGCTAAATAAACGCGTTTTGCTTCTAATATCATTTTGGCCGCATCTACAAACTGTTCTTCTGTGTTTTGAGACATTGTCTCTCTCAGACTGTTGATCTCTTTTATAAAATGTTTTTCATACCATGAAGGTTCTTCATCTTTGCATTCAACAAAACTGTTAAATCGATTGATTACCCTTTTTTCATAGACAAAGTCTTTCATGGCATCGCTCATATCCGCATATTTTTCATAACCTAAGCGCTTCGCCAAGCGATGTATAGTGGGTTCACTGGAATCACATCTCATTGCAATCTCTTTAGCTGACATAAATGCAATCTCATGGACATTATTCCTAATATAATGTGCCACTTTCTTTTGTGCTGGACTGAGTGCATCAAAGCCTTCTGTTATTCTTTGATTAATCATAAAATTTCTGCCACCACCTCATGTACACCAGTATAGGCTTTATAGTCTAGTTCTTCGATTCCAAAGCGACCAAATCGATTGATGAGCTTTCCTTTTATCCCAACCTGTTTACATCCCACGATGTCATCATAGTAATTATCACCTACATAAATGCAGCTTGAACTGTCCACTTTGGCTTTTTGAAGTGCCAACTCGAAAATAGCGCGGTTTGGCTTGGTTATATTAATTTCACTGGATATGATGATTTCGTCAAAATAGGATGTCAATCCAAGTTGATCTAATATAGGTCTTGCTGTGTGATCCCAATTTGAAATAATGCCAATGCCTATATCTCTTGATTTTAAATTTTCAAGTGTTGTCACCGCATAATCATAGGCTTTCCATGTGGGCTTAAAATGGTTTGCTTTATAAACTTGAAGCATTTCCTTATAAGAAATGACATCGTGAATATTTAAGTATTGATTTAGCTTGGTAAGATACTCGTCCATGTAGAGCGTGGCTTCTTTGTTAAAAAAGCCTCTTTTCTCTCGCATAAAATATTTATCTGCCATATGAAATACTTTTTCTATTTCCTCTACCGCACGATAATGTCCTCGCGTTTCTAAAAATTTTTGATAAGGTACTTCTCTTTCCGAGTATAACAGCGTATAGCCTAAGTCAAACCATGCAAATGTAATTTTTCTCATCAGAACCTCCGTAATGATTCTCATCCTATTTTTCATCTAATTTGTAGTCCTATTTTCAACCTTATTTTATCTGTATAGTGTTATGAAAATATGCGCAAAAAGTAAAGACTGAGTATAGCCTTGTTAAGTTTAGATATACTGGTACCCCCTTTTCATAGTCTTAACATGATCTGAAAATGCGTCAATGATTCTACCAAAAATATGTTCATACTTTCGATAGTGTGTTAAAATAGTAGAGATAAAATAAGGAGGTACTACAATGAATCCACAAGTAAAAATAGAAGTAAAAGGTTTTGGCACTATGGTTGCTGAGCTTTATCCTGAAATAGCACCTACGTCTGTGAATAATTTCTTAACACTTGCTAACGCGGGTTATTATGACGGTTTAATCTTCCACAGAGTTATCAAAGGTTTTATGATCCAAGGCGGATGTCCCCAAGGTTCTGGTATGGGTGGTCCAGGCTACGGCATCAAAGGCGAATTTAATAACAACGGCTTTAAAAATGATATGAAACATGCTGAAGGCGTCTTATCTATGGCAAGATCTCAAATGCCTAATAGCGCAGGCAGTCAAATCTTTATCATGCATAAAAACTCACCTCATCTTGATGGGAGCTATGCTGCTTTTGGTAAAGTTATAGAAGGTTTAGAATTAGTCGATCAAATCGCAAATGTTAAGACAGGTGCTCAAGATCGTCCTAAAGAAGACGTGGTCATCGAAAAAATGACGGTTGAACTCAATGGGTATGAAATTGGGGCAATCGAAAAATTCTAAATTGCCGTGACTGACCGCCAGTTCTTCTGTCAAACTAAAATTGTTTGCCAGTTGACAAAGCTCTAGAATAGAGCTATAATCAATAAAATATAAAATAAATTCAAAGATTGAAAAGAGTACTTATTAAATGTTACTTCTAGCGAGTCGGTGATTGGTGAAAAGTCCGATATTAACGATAATGAGGAATGGGTTCATGAGAAGCAAAGTGAAATTAATTAAAGTAGCTGATGCCGTTTCTCCACGTTATAGGAGTAGGATATCGAAATTAAATTCCGTATCTAAGTATAAACAACGATACTTATTGGATAAGTATTGGGTGGCATAATGAAGCAAACACTTCGTCCCAATTTTAGGGGCTAAGTGTTTTTTTTATTATAGATCATTAGAAACTTTGATCTGGAAAATTATCGGTAAAATACACCTGTTAATAACATGTTCGAATTGGAAATGGCCTGCGCTTTCAAGGTAAACTATTTAAGGAGGCAAAGGAATGCAAACAGAAAAAAAGACTTATTTTACAAAAGGTAATATCGAAGTATTAAGAACTCAAGCCTATTTAGATCAAGAACATATTATCGAAGCCATTGGCAGCCAACTCGATTTAAAAAAAGGGGGCGTTTTTGCCAGTAATTATGAATATCCAGGCCGCTATTCTCGTTGGGAAATAGCCTTTGTTGACCCTTGTCTCGAATTAAGATTCTTTGAGAGTAAATTTGTCGTTCAGTCTTTAAATGGTAGAGGTGATATTCTCTTTGATACTGTCATTGCTTGCATTGCCACTGTGTCAGGCGTTGAGATCATAGAACAAACCGAATCCTATCTTGTAGGGCGTATCCACAAAAGTGATGGATTTTTCAGTGAAGAAGAAAGAAGTAAGCAAAATTCTATCTTTTTAGTAATCCGACAATTAATAGATCTCTTCTATTCTCAAGAAGATGATAAATTAGGTTTATACGGTGCTTTTGGGTATGATTTAGTCTTCCAATTTGAGTCTGAAATTCAATTTAATAAAGAAAGACCTCAAGGTCAAGAAAATCTTGTTTTATTTTTACCCGATCAGTTGTACATCAAAGACAGACAAATGGGCAAGCAGTATAAAATAACCTATGATTTTGTAACCGATAGCGGCACAACTGTTGGCTTAAGTCATGACGAAAGAACAAATGGGCTCTGTCCAATTGAATCTGAGCCCATTGAAAATATCACATCCCCAAAAGGCGCCTATGCTGAAATTGTTAAACGTGCACTAGGTTCTTTTAAATGTGGCGATCTCTTTGAAGTTGTGCCTTCTCACATATTGTCACAAAAAATTGATTTAACGCCTTATGAAGTCTTTCTAAACACCATAAGGATCAATCCAAGTCCATATAATTTCTACTTAAACTTGGGGAAAGAATCTCTAGTGGGCTCTTCTCCTGAGATGTTTGTTCGCGTGGAAGGCAGTAAAATAGAAACATGCCCTATTTCTGGAACCATTAAAAGAGGTCGAAATGCCCTTGAAGATGCTGATCAAGTGAGAACTTTACTAAACTCTACAAAGGATGAAAACGAATTAACCATGTGTACCGATGTGGATCGAAACGATAAATCCAGAATTTGTGTTCCTGGTTCTGTAGACGTAATTGGCAGAAGGCAAATCGAATTCTACTCGCACTTAATACACACTGTGGATCATGTCGTCGGCGAGTTAATGCCAGGATTTGATGCCATTGACGCCTTCTTGACACATATGTGGGCTGTGACCATCACAGGGGCTCCTAAGAGAGCTGCAATAGAATGGATTGAAAACGAAGAAAAAACACCACGAGCATGGTATGGTGGCGCTGTGGGCTTTATGTTGTTCAACGGAGATATGAATACAGGTTTGACTTTAAGAACCATTCGGTTAAAAGATCAAATCGCTCAAATTCGTGTAGGCGCAACGCTTCTGATTGATTCTAACCCTCAAGATGAAGAAGAGGAAACGTATACTAAAGCCAGTGCTCTGCTTAAAAGCATCGTTAAGTTTGACCCATCAGATCAAATAGAGATGAAGTTTAATCACTATTTTGGTAAGAAAGTGCTCATTGTGGATCACGAAGATTCTTTTGTCCACACATTAGGAAACTACATGAAACAACTAGGCGCGGAAGTGATCACTTTAAGACATCATCATGCAAGAAAGGTCCTCAAAGAAAATGCTCGGTATGATGTAGTGGTACTTTCACCAGGTCCTGGAAGACCAGAACAGTTTTTTTTAAATGACACCATTGACATCTGCATTCAAAATGAGACTCCTATATTTGGGGTTTGTCTTGGATTACAAGGCATCGTGGAATACTTTGGTGGTGAACTGGATATCCTCGATACCCCACGTCACGGTAAGAAATTCAAAGTAAACCTCAGTGAGCCTAACTTTAGTAAAGGCATGGAAAGTCAAATTGACGTGGGCCTTTATCACTCCATTTACGCCAAAAGAGTACCTGATACACTCAGAGTATTTGCGCTGGATGATGAAAATATCGTCATGGGGGTAAGACACAAAACACTGCCGATATCCGCAGTTCAGTTCCATCCTGAGTCTTTACTGACTTCGAGTAATAGCAATGGGCTGAGATTGATTGATAATATATTTCAGGATTTGGGGCTCTAACCAACTCAGCATTTAGGTGAAATTTATTGAGCATAATGTAACCCCCACCCTCTACATTCACATTGTAGGCACTCCGCAGCCCTGTGAGGACCGCGTGCCGGAGAGGTGAATGTAGAGGGTGGGGGAATTTTTTATTTGATTTTGATCTCTAAGACACTATTGACACGTATGATTTTAACGTCTATGCTTGCGTAAGTTTTTTGCAAGCTATTAAATACAGTTTCGCTGATGCTTGGAAGCACATATATTACACTGGGATTTAAGATTTTTAAAGCTTCTTTTGTGCTATCGGGTATGTGCTCTTGCCCTGTATACAATATAGGCGCATGATATTCTGCACAAATTTGGGTCACACTGAGTGCATCAAAAGGCATTTTACTGCCATCTGTAATGACAACATATCCTCTTTCTTCAATATTCATTTCTATTGCAATTAACTTAGCCGTTTCATATTTGTCTACGCCACCTATTCGAGTGACATCCTCAATGCCTCTTGCTTTCAATATCTCTTCTAAATTGCTAGATATCGCTTTTTCCAATCCAAAAATATAGATTTTAGAACGCTCTTGTGAAGCCTTTACGATCTCATCGGCCATTTTATTAAAATCTTTTTCCGAATTGCCTGTTCGCAACTGAAGTCCATTTGTGATCAAAGCATAAATTGAACTTGCAAAAGCATCTGCATGATCATATTTAGTCGCAATAAAGACATACCCCAAATTATTTTCATCTAATCTCGTCAGCTCTTTAGAGAGCGTTTTCTCCTCAATATTTGCATCCTCTTTCTGTGGTATACTTTCAGGGACTATAGAATCTGGAGGGTCTAATGCATCCTTTTCAGCAGTAACCTTTCTATAAATAATAAAAGTACTGTATTGGTCAACGTCATATTTCAGGCCCCACTTCCCAGCTTCATATTCAACAAGAGTCCCGGATTTAATCTCTTTTTTACCATCACTATGATCCACGAATATCGAAAGAGCGTTTTGCAAAGCGCGTCTAGCTTCTATATCCGTTGGCATAATAATGCCCTCAAGAGGTAACATCATCTCCGTTTTTGTAGGCGGAAGATTCGTCTCAACAATTACAGGTTTCCCAATCATTTTCATTTCTCCGCTTTCTATCTGCATTTTCATGGTGCTATCTGATTTTAGTTGATCCACTATGGCAAGCCTTTCTATGGATTCCACAACAGGCCTAATGCTGAAATATAAATCATGCTCAAGATTGGAATTCATGGCCTCACTTGGTATTCTGATACTGACATGATCTGTTACAATTTCCAGATCAAAAGTGTTTGCTTTAAACAACTTAACTGCATCCATCGGCAATACGATACGAGCGTTAAGTGAATTATCACGAATGTCACCCATGACGATTCTAATCGTATTTTCACCCTTGTTTTTGAGTTTATCAATGACCTCTGCGACCATGTTCTTATCCAGTTTTATCTCATTAAATCCAGTATCACGTGAGTCTATAATGCTTTGAACTAAAATTCGGGATAAACTTACACCTAGATCAGACGATTCGTCACCAGAACGCATATCTTCATCTCGGTCGTCTTCATCTCCATCTTCATCCTCATCTCCGTCATCTCCATTCGCATCACCACTTGATCCCTTGGAAGTCATTATGATCTGATATTGATGACTATCCGTCTGAGGCTGAACCGCATCATCACTCACCACAACAACAAACTGGTAACTTCCATTTTCA
Organism: Fusibacter sp. 3D3; assembly: GCF_001748365.1. Taxonomy (GTDB): domain Bacteria; phylum Bacillota; class Clostridia; order Peptostreptococcales; family Acidaminobacteraceae; genus Fusibacter_A. The sequence goes on from NZ_BDHH01000023.1 coordinate 68,310, forward strand.
GTTGATAAACCACTCAAAACACCGCTATCTGAAAGTGAAAATCCTATAGGCAATGCACCTGAACCCAGCTTAAACTTATAGGTTCCCGTTCCACCACTTGCTATAAACTGATGTCCTGTATAGATTTCCCCAGTGATACCGTTTTGAGGATTTGTAGTATTTAAAAACAGTTGCGCCATTATATTCATATTAAAAACATGCCGATCTGTCTGAGAAGGCATACTGTTATCCCCTACGGTAATTTCAAAAGTGTAGTATCCAGATCTTAATGGTGTGCCTCCTAAAGCACCCTCTGGATTTAAGGTTAACCCTTCTGGTAGACTCCCAGCAGTCAGTTTGTAATTTAGACTGCCATCCCCTCCGCTCGCACCAAACGAAAATCCAGTATAACTCTGATTTTCTATGCCATCATATGGATCAATCGTATTTATAATCAGTGCAGGAACTGTTTCTGTAATAAGCATACTGTAACTATGACTATCTGTTGATGTTGGCGTATTACTATCCGTTACTGTCACAATAAAAATACTACTTCCACTTGTTGTTGGCACACCACTTAAAATACCATTCGACGTCATGGTTAAACCTTCAGGCAAACTTCCAGAAGTCACTGAAAAGTGTTTTTCTCCAACGCCGCCTGTGGCTGTAAAGGTATGTCCACCGTAAATGGTATTTATTGTGCCAATTGCGGGGTTACTTGTGTCCATTGCCAGAGGTTCGGGCGTAATCGTCGAATCTGGATCAATGATTAGGGTATATTCATGGCTATCCGTAACCGCTGGGGTGGCGCTGTCTGTCACCGTCACTGTAAAGGTGAAACTGCCATATGCTGTTGGCGTGCCACTCAAGGCGCCACTTGATGCCAGCGAAAGGCCTGATGGCAATTCCCCTGCCGTGATGGCATAAGTACTGGGTGCTGTGCCGCCTATGGCTGTAAAGGTATGTCCACCATAAACGGTATTTATTGTGCCACTTGCGGGGTTACTCGTTTCTATTGCCAGAGGTGCTGGGGCTATGATTAGGGTATATTCATGGCTATCCGTAACCGCTGGGGTGGCGCTGTCTGTCACCGTCACTGTAAAGGTGAAACTGCCATAAGCTGTTGGCGTGCCACTCAAGGCGCCACTTGATGCCAATGAAAGCCCTGATGGCAATGCCCCTGCTGTGATGGCATAAGTACTGGGTGCTGTGCCGCCTGTGGCTGTAAAGGTATGTCCACCGTAAACGGTATTTATGGCGCCACTTGCGGGGTTACTCGTTTCTATTGCCAAAGGCGCTGGGGCTATGATTAGGGTATATTCATGGCTATCCGTAACCGCTGGGGTGGCGCTGTCTGTCACCGTCACTGTAAAGGTGAAACTGCCATAAGCTGTTGGCGTGCCACTCAAGGCGCCACTTGATGCCAATGAAAGGCCTGATGGCAATGCCCCTGCTGTGATGGCATACGTATTAGGTGCTGTGCCGCCTGTGGCTGTAAAGGTATGTCCACCGTAAACGGTATTTATAGCACCACTTGCTGGGTTACTCGTTTCTATTGCCAGAGGTTCGGGGACTATGATTAAAGTATATTCATGGCTATCCGTAACCGCTGGGGTGGCACTGTCTGTCACCGTCACTGTAAAGGTGAAACTGCCATAWGCTGTTGGCGTGCCACTTAGGGCGCCACTTGATGCCAGTGAAAGRCCTGATGGCAATGCACCTGCTGTGATGGCATACGTATTAGGTGCTGTGCCGCCTGTGGCTGTAAAGGTATGTCCACCGTAAACGATATTTATAGCACCACTTGCTGGGTTACTCGTTTCTATTGCCAGAGGTGCGGGGACTATGATTAAAGTATATTCATGGCTATCCGTAACTGCTGGGGTGGCACTGTCTGTCACCGTCACTGTAAAGGTGAAACTGCCATAWGCTGTTGGCGTGCCACTTAGGGCGCCACTTGATGCCAGTGAAAGRCCTGATGGCAATGCACCTGCTGTGATGGCATACGTATTAGGTGCTGTGCCGCCTGTGGCTGTAAAGGTATGTCCACCGTAAACGATATTTATAGCACCACTTGCTGGGTTACTCGTTTCTATTGCCAGAGGTGCTGGGGCTATGATTAGGGTATATTCATGGCTATCCGTAACCGYTGGGGTGGCGCTGTCTGTCACSGTCACTGTRAAGGTGAAACTGCCATAAGCTGTTGGCGTGCCACTYAAGGCGCCACTTGATGCCARTGAAAGGCCTGATGGCAATGCMCCTGCTGTGATGGCATACGTATTAGGTGCTGTGCCGCCTGTGGCTGTAAAGGTATGTCCACCGTAAACGRTATTTATAGCACCACTTGCTGGGTTACTCGTGTCTATTACAAACATTTGAGGGTGCAGGCGTTATGTAGTTTGTAGGTCTCGGTTGACGCCGGAGGTTGCAATAACTGTCACCGTCACTGTAAAGGTGAAACTGCCATCAGCTGTT
>NZ_BDHH01000024.1 GCF_001748365.1 Fusibacter sp. 3D3
CTCTAAATCCACATATTTTTTAAACCATTCTTTTTTTGCCTCTACAAAGGATTCTACTTCTATCCAGGTATTCGCATTTGCAATCGTTGCAATCACTGTTGTAAAGATTATTTCTATCAGCTTATGTTTTACTTTCCACTCTTGTCTAAAATCGCTTACATTTTCAAATGCACTTTTAAACATTGTTTTGTCCATATGAATTCTCCTCCAGAGTTTTTTTCCTCTAGTATTGAATTCGACATTACTTCTTTAATTCCTTTTTGTAATTATTACCATTTATTCCTTCTGCATTTTCGCATTCACTTTTCCTAAAATACTCTACATTTTTTTCATGCGATAGCCGTGTAAGAGTCCAAATAAGTAACATCTCATTTTCAACGGTTTTCATCGTGCCATTTCATTGCAATCGCTTTGGTTTGGCTCATCAAATGAAATTTGTCGTGTCAGCCTATGAAATGTTTGCATTCCAAAATATCTTGGAAATATACTTTAACTTTTGTATTGTAAGCTTCTCGGATGATAAACGCTTGCTCTGTAATAAAGGTGACAATGCCACTACTAAGATATTTATGGTCTTGATCAAATAGCGTAATCGTATTACCGCTAATCTGATAGGCTTTTACTAAAATTTTGTATTCTTCTATCGAATCACAAGCATATAACTTCACAAAAACACCTCCCTATTTTTAACCCCTCTAAAAGATATTTATGTTATAACATAAGTTATAACCGCTGTATTTTTAAAATACAATCTGCACAGACCGTTTTGCCCAATCGGGACTCCAGATGGTCCTGTGCACCACAAAAGATGCAGTAATCTTCTTGGTATCGTTTCAATAAAATAACATCGCCTTTTGCGACGACTTCTAATGTTTCCCCGATATCTATACCCGTATGTTTTCTTAAACTGGCAGGTATAACGATTCTTCCAAGTTCATCTACTTTTCTTAAATTGCCTATTTTACTCATAAGTAATACCTTCTTTCTGTCTTTACATTTTTCATTTCGATCTCACACCAGCGCTTCACAATGTGATTTGAACACCAATAAAATCACTTTTTGTTATCTTTTTCGTTAAAAAAAATGGCTTCAATATCTGTCTCAAAAAATTGCGCTATGTATTTTGCCATTTTTAAACTGGGTGTTCTCTTTTCAGTTTCCCACATAGCTACAGTCGCGCTTGAAACGCCTAGTTGTTTTGCAAGTGCCCTCTGTGACAATTTTCTTTCTCCCCTATATTGAGCGATTCTGTTCAATTAAACCTCCCATTTCATTTTAGAATTATTTACAAAATATCACATTTGGTTACTTTTGTCAAACATTAATTCACTTTTTGTTATTTTGTTATCTTGTAATAATCTTTTTCTTTATTCCTGCTCACTTTATGTGATATTATGATTTTAGGTGATGATATGATTGAAAACAGATTAAAACAACTTCGCAAAGAAAATAGTTTAACTCAAAAGGAACTCGCGGATAAACTCAATATTTCCAAGGGTTCTATTGCTATGTATGAAACGGGAAAACGTTCACCAGATAATGATATATTGTCTAGTATTGCTGATTTTTTTGATGTTTCTACGGACTATCTTCTGGGCCGAAGCAACATAAGGCGTTATTCTGAAGAAATTCTGGCGTTTAATACGACGGAGCATTTAACAGATGCCGATTTAAAATTGGTTAAAGATTTGATTGAGACGTTAAAATCTAAGAATTTACAAAAAAAATAAGGATGCATAACATATGGAAACACTGCTAAACATTATAGAGTCTCTGGGCATTCAGTTGGAAATCACAAAGGATTTACCCAAAGGGGTAAATGGCTTTTACTATCAAGATGCGGCGCATGATATTATCGTTGTCAATGAGCAAATCAAAGATGAAGTTGAGTTTAAGACCGTGCTCAGTCATGAACTGGGCCATTACTTTACGACGGGGTTTAATTTTAAGGGCAGCCCTTTTATGGATTTAATCCATACGGAAAGGGATGAGGTTCGGGCGATGAGATGGGCTTGTGATTATTTGATCCCAAGCGATGATCTCGTTAAGCGATTGGACATGGCCTCTGAAATGCAACTTCACATTTTGGCCGACTTTTATGGTGTTTCGCCTGAGCTCATGAAAATGAAATTCTATTTTATGAGTTTAACTTCCGTCAAGTGGCAGCTTTCAATTTCTAAAGTGCTCTTACTCTCTGCACTACCTTCAATATATGTGGTTGAAGGCTCTTTTGAAGATGACTTCTGGTGTTCAGAAAAGATAGAAGATTATCTAAGCGACGAGGCTGTTGAGGGGATTCGGATTTTATTTGAGATCTGCTAGAAAACTATGAATCTATAAAAAAGTGCAAGACATAGAACTGAATCCAATCAGTCTATCCTTGCACTTTTATTCATTTTAAGGGGTAGGTTGTCTTATAATAGGGATCGCTTTGGTTATCTAATGCTTTGGTTATCTAATGCTTTGATTGATCAAGCCATCATCCAAATAGTCTTTGGCAACTTGATACAGGTAAGCAATAAGTTTTCGCATGGTTTCTTTGCTGATCCAAAGGGTAATCCATATGGGTAAATGCTGATAAGCCTTTTTGAGGACCCATTCTTCTTGCTCTTTGCCACTGCTTAAAATGGCGTCTTTTGCCATGCTTTTTGCAGTCAGCATCAATCTAAATAAAACGACTTTTACCTGCTGCCACTTTAAAAGGACAAACAAAAAAACAGCCCCTGCGACTGCTATCATTAATCCGTATTCCATTGCAATTTCTTTGGTCATTTAGCTATGCCTCCTCCCTATATGCCTCTAATTTTTCATCTACGAGTAGCATCATTTCTTGTCTCATTTTTTCTAAAGCTTTTTCTAGGATGATAAAGTGTGCCCACGCTGGCATTTCTTCGTCAATTCGATCTAGCCAATAGGCATAGTCTGTGATTAGACCTTCTTCTATCGCAAAGTGGATGCCTTTGATTTTCCACGCTTCTATAGGCGAGACTTCTGCATTTGAAGCTTCTGTATTTGAATCTTGTACATATTTCAATATGTCTTCTACGAACTCATTCCACGAATTTCGGCCGAGTATGACTCTTGGACAATATTTGCCTGACCAGTCTTGATGCTTGTAGATTTTAAAGTGCGGATAGGTCAGTAAAAGTGCAGCATTTAAGCATTTGGCATTTTCTTCTGCCTTTAACATATTGCCGTTTTCACAGATTTCTATGGCGATGGTTTTCATGTTGCCGTCCCCTTTGCCATCTCCTGCATGATAGGCGACTTCATTTATGGGGAGCACTTGAATGATTGCAGTTTCATCCACAAAGAAGTGTGCGCCAACGTAGGTTTGATCTGCGTTTTCTACATTTTGAAGCCACGTTGCATGTCTATTGGCACTTGCTGATGGTGATGTGTTGCCTGTGTTGTGGTTGGTGATGCCTAGGGCTGTTTCTGGGTCTAGGGCGATTTGGGTTCTGACGTTGTGATTGCCACTTGGCATGATGATTTGGGTTTTAAGAGGAGTGCTGCCTATTTCTTTATTTTGGATAACACCCCCTATGATGTTGAGCTTGTTGATCATGTTTTCACTTTCTTTCTGTAATTGATTTTTGTTATTGATTTTTGTAAATTTAGTTTGTATTGCCCTTTTGTATCGCTCATATTATCAAAGCGTCTACTCAGTCCGCTTCGCTACCTTCGTAACACTTGCACAATCCTATTGGATTGCATTCAGTGGGCGTTTGGACTCCCGCTGAATTAGGAATATGAACCCCCACTTTAAAAAGTGGGGGACATCTCCTCAAGGGTTATATGAACTTATTTTTTGGTGCGTTCACTGACTTTGATGAGTTCATTTTCGATGCGCTCTGCTCTGACATCGTGTCGATCCAGCATTGAAATGGTTCTGTTTTGCAGATCATAGCTGTTCTCTATGCTTGATTTTAAGATTTCAAGCGATTGGGCGACGTTGTCGTTTGATCTGGACATTTCGTGCATGGCTTTGGTGTTGTTTTCGATGATGCCATTGAACATTTTTAGGATGATCCAGAAGAGGATGCCTAAGGCGACTGTGCCAGCGCCGATTGTGGTGATGGTGTTGGTGAGCTCCATGATCTCCATGCTATAACTGTACCTCAACTTTGTTTATAATGCTCTATTGTGTGCCCTTGCTATCAAAGCGTCTACTCAGTCCGCTTCGCTACCTTCGCAACACTTGCACAATCCTATCGGATTGCATTCAGTGGGAGTTTGGACTCCCGCTGAATTAGGAATATGAACCCCCACTTTAAAAAGTGGGGGACATCTCCTCAAGGGTTATATTGACCTATAGATTATGCTAATGACTGTTTTAATACTCTAAATTTGTGATTTCTTTAAACTGAATTGCGTTGATCTTATTTAATTCAACAGCTCTTCGGCATTGCTCTTCTGATGCCCATCGTTTTGGATAAGCGTACTTTAACCATGCGTACATTTTACATACCTCCTAACATTAGTTCAGTGACTTGGTTTGCTAACGTTTGTAATTGATCCTCTTTTTCTGCGTTTTCTAGCATGAGCTGTGTGATTTGAGTTGCCATGATATCTTGGGCTGTGGGGTCGGGTTGGGGCGAACTTGATAAATAAACTTGGCGCTCTTCCTCTGTTGTTTCTAAAATTTCACCCTCTACATATTTGTATTTTGGAACATTGTTAAAGTCAAACAAAGATAAATTAACCACTCCGTTTAACTCAAAATGTCTTACTCCTTCTTTGCAAATACAGATATCAGTTTCTAAAGGGATTTCAAAAGCATCAGAAAAACCTTTTATAATATGACTTTGTTCGTTCAATCTTATATAATGGTTATTGTAATTTTGTGTTATCATTTTACCCCTCCCTATAATCTTGCATCTGCTACTGCATGTATAAAATAAGCGCCTGAGGGTACCAGAATATCCGTATTGTCAATTGTTGTCCCAGCATCATTTCCATAAGCACTTCTTGCATCTGTCGTGTTATTTAACCCGTTAGACCATTGTCCAATTGGTGAAGTAGATGAAGGACAATACAAGGTTACAGTTGGGGTTATTCTTTTAACGACTTTATATCTCCAATTTATAAGTGGTTGAAAAGACGATGCTATAGCTATGGCAGATAACGCTCCGCCATAATTGTTGTCACCATTTGCGGGTTTAATTTCATATGAAAAAGTTTTTTCATAATACCTTTGACAAGCACTCAATTCTTCTGCAAAAGTATTAGGAACAAATGGAGTCGCGATATCCCCAAATTCTAATTTACATTGTGCAAAGTTTGCACCGTTGCCTGGGGAAATTCCGTTCCTAAAACACCTCAATGTAATTGACGCCATTGTAGAGTTTATGCTCATTAATTTAGTGACTTGATATTTATGCCATTGGTCATCTACAGGAGTAAGGATGTAGACGATTTCAAGTGTGTGACCATCGTAAATATAGGCTAGGCCACTCGATCCACTATTAAACTTTGCATAAAATGAAAACGTAACTTTTTGACCTTTGAAGATTTTATAGTCTTCAATGTAATGCATTATATCGGTATAGGTTCCCGACGCTCCAATAGTGTCCAGTTGCTGCATTCTAAAGGAATATTTGCTTAATGAGTTTGGCACGTCTAACGATCTCAACGCCCTTACTTTTGTGTCTGCCTCACTTGCAATTTTGAACATATCAGCTGTATATACATCTTGAGGATTGTCGAATGTCGTACCATTTTGCCATATGTCAAAGTTTCCGTTGATCAGATAATTTTTACCAGAGATTATATTCGTGTAATCTTTAACCGTTTTCCCACTCTCATCAACCAAAACATTTTCAGCTGTCGTGATTGGCAAGATTGAATCCCAGCCATTATTTTGAGCATTTCTTTTCTTAATTACTGTGTTGTATGTTGACATTTATCATTACCTCCTATACTACTAAGTACCAAAACTCTCCAGCTACTGGAGATGTGGGTTCTGTACCATTTACCGTTACTTTCATATACTCTGAATGCGTATGAGATGTAATCACACCGGTTAATTTGGACTCAATCTCTGTCTTTGTAATATCACTGTTTTTTTGAGCATTGGATGGTGCATGAGCAGTTTGGCTGTGGATATATGCTGTATGCCCTTGATCCCCGCGATGCGCAGTGCTACTGGTCATCCCAATCGCAATTTATTTACTGATCTCAACATAAGTTTTCATCTTGGGCTACATAAATCTTGCCACTCTCTCCTAATGCAGGAAATTCAGCTAAAGTAGTGTACTCTAAGACATCATCCACATAAGAGGGTAATTGTGTAGAAGGCACTTTCCCCGCTGAATCCAGTGAAGCATATCCATTTGCAACACCCTTTTTAGAGCCGTTTCTATGTTTCAGTTGAACATTTATATTTGCCATTTTTTTCTTCCTTAATTGGGTTGAAACCATATCCCCTATTCAGGTGGTGTTTCGCTGGTCTTAGCATTATAAATCGCTACACCACCTAGGTTAAAATTTGTCTCACTGCCTACCGAATACCATACGGTTGATGGATTAACTGCTATGGGTTCTTCTTCTTGAAGATAAGTGGTACTGGATGCCATTTCTTTAATATCTCCATCAAGCGTTTTAACGGCATGATCTACTTTATCCCAGTTCTCATTGAGCATGGTTGTAATATTGAATACGGCGTTGCCATCTACTATAGGCTCCGCTTTGAATAAATTTAAAAACTGTGTTAGGACACTCATTTCGTCACCTCCTCTAAAATGCAAATTTGTCTAAAATCTGTTTTTCTAATGTCTCAATAGGCATTGCACCCACATCAGACACTAGGTAATACTTAAAAGCATATTCATACCAAAGATGTGCAGGTTTCACTTCATCTATCGCTTGACTCAAACCTAGAATATTTTGGGGTGTCCCTAAAGTGCCTACAAATTTAATTAGGAATTTACTCTGTTCTGGTATTTCAATCACTTCAACTTCGCCACCAGAAAAGGAAGCTGCCAATGTCTTAATCATCTCTTTTGATGTCGTCCCGATGCCTCTGAGTTTAGAAATAATCACTTCTCGTCTTGTTTCAAGTGAAGAGCTCGTAAAAGATTTTATGTCAATCATTTTTTCCCAAAGTGATAATCCCCAAGTGGCAGTCTCGACATACATTTGTGCCAAAAAATCTTCGATTTTATCAAAATAAATGCCGGACTCTTCACCAGTCACCCTATATATGGATTTCAAAGGTTCCGCTTCTTCTAAAAACGAGGGCACATACTGCCTGATTTCTGGATATCTACTCATAGAGATTCACCGATCCTTTCACAGGGACTTCGTCAATGTTTAAAGTGATTGCATGAGTTGCACCATTCACTTTTAAATCCACATAATCTGAAACGCCTTCTGTTTCAATCAAAATTGAACCTATTTTAGCAATGGAGACTTGAATCGGCGCATTCTTTGAATCCACTTTGAAAGCCACATCTCTCATAAGATATTGCACTACATTTGTATTAAACAAATTCAGTACTTCATCTAATGTGTAGCCTTTGGATAGGACGATCTGGGCTTCGATGTCAATCGCAATTCCACTTGCACTTATATAAGTCACCTGTGCACCGATTGGTCTTTGCGTTTCAATATATTCAGATACGCTTGAAACCAATGACGCACTCGCTGGTGACATCGTTTCATCAACAATTACAATTTTTACAGCTCCCGGTCCATTCCAGAGCGGCATGACCTTCACGCCACCCACACCAGCCAAAGACTCTGCCCATTGCTGATACTGATAGACATTACCACTGGTGGCTGGCTTTCTCACATGTGACAAAAGTCTTTCGAGTAAAGCCGTATCGGATTCCTCATTGGTCCCTTCACCAATAGCAGCTGGGTTCGTCACAGAAGTCACACCTGAAATGGACATGGGGAGTGCCACAACTGTATAGGGTCCTGTATTATAGAGCGTTCCATAATCACTTGCCGTGACTGAAACATCTACAAAAGTATCTATTATTGTCGCCACCATATCTGTTATATACGTTCTGCCATCTTGGGTGGCAAAAAGACTCCCCTTTGACACTATTGTGCCAGGACTGCCTTCTATCCTGATCTTGCCCTTCGCTTTTGTTGCCAATTTACGCTGTATGCCATGTTCTCTAGCGCGCATATCCAAATACGGGCCACTGGTGGTTTCCGCGAAACCGAGTTCTAAAACCCTTTCGAGATTAAAATAAGCCTGCATCAACTCAACCGCAATTGGGGCCGTCGCCACATGAAACATACTGCCTTCCCCTGTATTGATCTCACTCACTGCCATTGCGTCCATCCGTTTTTGAATCGCTTCTTGTGTTTCATTTTCAAACATTTGTATTCACCTCCAATTCTTCGCCGAGATTCGTTTTGACCACAAAACTCACATTGACTCGATCGCCCGCATTGATAATGATAAAATCTGTAACCGCATAAATGCGTTCATCATAAATGAGGGCTTCCGTAATCATATTTTTGATGACACTTTCGAGTACATCTTTATGGAGCGTCTTCCCTAAGACATCTTCAATTTCACAGCCATACTCCCAGCTGTGGATCAAGTATCTATACCGTGCTGTTTTAAGTGTTTTGATAATATAGATTTTCAAAGCTTCCAGCCCAGTGACAATAAGGGGCGTGCCATTTTGTAAAATAAACTTATTCTGATCAAAATCATAAGCCCATTCCCTGCCATAGTCTATTGCCGATGCCTTAGATAAAACCGGATTGAGCTGATGCATATGCTCTGGGAAAATTGCCATTACTCCACCACCCTTCCCATGACATAAAATCGCTTGCCATTTTCGATACTCATCACTGCAACTCTATTGCCTACCAACGAATTTCCAACTCCATCGGGTATGCTATAAGCATAATCCAAAACTAAAAATTGCCGTGGAATCGCCACTTTCATTTTATCCAGCTTCACCGCAATATTGGGCAGATCACTGATAACCGTTCCAATTTCAATGGTTACCTTGCCTTTGTCTTGATTTTTTATGAATTGAATGAGTTTTTCACCTGCCATTTCATCACCTCTTTATTAATTTTAAGTGCATTGTGTAACCACTTTCGGTCATATTGTGGCCATCTTCTTCAATAATATAAGTTTCATCAATGCCGAGGCCTTTATCTACTAAAGTGAGCTTATCACCCGCTTTAATGGAGACATTGCCTTTCATTTGAAGACTAATATCCACCGATGCTTTACACAGGTCTTTTAATAAATTCTGTGCATAGATTTTAGATTTTGATCGATCCATATTGTCTTCTGTAACTTGGTGCTGCATACGACCATATCTAGAAATCATTTCTGCATTCACTGCTTCGGCGAAGATATTGTCCCCTTTTCCTCTTACGAGAACGACATTTCTCAATGCCTCGATACTCTCAGTGACAGTGATGGTATAAATTTCATCACTTCCTGTTTCTAGATCAATGAGAATGCCCTCATGCCCTAATGTTTCAATAACCAATCCTTTTGAATCCATTTTCATCAGATAATCGATCTGGGTTAATTGGGTATATTCTTCTAAAGCCTTAAGGATCATATCGTAAAGAGACATATCTCTAAAAACACCTTCCAATTTCGACTGAATCGAAGGGATCTTCGCAATTGTAATCCCAAATTCATCACATAAACTCGTAATGAACTCTGTCACTCTAATGTTGTCTACCACTTTTGTAGTCATATTTTTTGTCAAATAGATCAGGGGATCATAAACGGTTATATTGATCGTTCCCCCTGCCCGATCTGTCACTTTTGTAAAAACAACACCCGAGATGATTATTTTTTCTTCTTGATCCAAGAGTTTAACCAAGTCTCCATTGTCGATTGAGAGCTTCGGCGTGTAATAATCTTCAGAATAAAGGATCTGAAAAGTCAAGCTTCTGGAAACTTGGTTAATATTGCCCCCCCAAGATACATTCTGAACGAGGTCTGTGATGTCAAAAGGGTTATTATTTTTGATAAGAATTACTTTCATCGTTCACCCCTCTATTCTAATAATATCTTTGATGTTGTTGCACTTTGATTTTGCGGGATTATTTTAAAATGAATCGCCAATTTAATCCCTGCTTTCATAGGGCTGGAGAGCGGTAATTGGGTGCCCTTCTCGTTTACAAATTGGATGCGATTTTTATTTTGAGAATAAATGACCTCAGCATTTGCAAAAGTGCCCGTTAGTTTTTTTGAAATAATGGAAACGGTATCCCCATACTTTGTCGTGTAGTAGTTTGGTATGCTTCTATCTTGAGGTCTATTGGTTTTGGCGATGGGACTGATCATTACTTTGCCATCATCAAGACTCGCCGTCACAGATTTAACCTTTAAAAACTTGTACTCGACCAAACTTAAAGTAAAATCGACATTGCCTGATCCACCCGATTCAGAGTAAGTGAAATTCTGAATCGCCACAGGCATATGGATAGGGGTGTCCGTGATGATTAATTTTATAGGCCTTTGGGACTTTTGCCATTTTAGTATTTTTTCAACGTGTACATAAGGTGCATCACCGCTTTCGTAATTGCAATAGCCTTCGTAATTTTTAGGAAAAAAAGATGTAATCTCAATGGTTCTAAGCTTGTTAGCGCCAATTTGATTAACTTCCCCTATACCGATGACTTCTGTGGTATTGACAGTCTGGCCTCCTGTGATTTGGTATTGACCTGGGTTGACAGGTAGCGTTAATATCTCTTCAAAATTGTTATAGCTGAGTTCAAAAATCATTATACCGCCCCCATATTCACAGCCACTGCCATTAATTTTTCTTCTAATCTCGACAACAAAGTATCTACATCTCTTGAATCTGATGCACTGATATGATCCGCAAGTTTAGGGATGTTGATCGTGATTTGACCCCCACCAGTCCCTCTACTCAACTGACTGTTTTCAGCCGCTGTTAAGACGCGTTCCCCTTGATGGAGCATTGCAGGATAGTTGTTATAGGGGACATAGCCGATACCTACTGCCAGAGTAGGTATTTGGGAACCTTTATTCTTAATTATCGCATCGCTTGGAACGTTCTTAATCTCCGTTCTTTCTCCAACATCTTTGCCTAAAATGTTTTTTAGGAAGTCGGCAATTAAATTGTATAACCAATTTATGCCCTCATAAAATCCTAGAATAAATTCAGATATTTTTGCTGCCAAAGGCATTACGAAATCAAAAACACCACTTATTGCAGGTATCACCACATTTGTAAAGACATCTACAACAACACCCGCAAGTATGCTCAGGAAATCTAAGAAAATAGCAATGTTATCCAACCATGCGCTTAGTATGGGCGCTATAATTTCCCATGTTGTCGCTACCATTTCTTGTATGACTGGAAACACTTCAATCCACGCGGCTTTAAATTGATCCACAATGCTCATGATACTGCCAAACATATCCATAAAGACATCTTTCTTGGAAAGAATAAAGTTCATAAAGGTATCCAATATCGGTCTTCCAGCCTGTATGACACTGAAAATAAAACGAAAGACGTCTCCCACGACCTTAGATATGCCCAAACCGAATTGAGTGATTTTCTCTTGATTTGCGGACAGGAATTCAACCCCTTTGGCTAAGATGTCACTTATGCCACCAAGGCTTGTGGCAGCGATATCCGATAATATCGTTTCACCGATCCCTTTTAATTTTGCCATCATGCCTGGAATCGTTTTTCCAGCCTCTTCTGCACCGCCTTTAAACTGTTCTGTCATTGTGCTGCCTGAATCATTTTTCATATTGAGAATATTGCCACCCGCATTTTTTAGACTTTCTTCAGTGGCATTCACGCCAAAAGCCTGAAGCGCATCTAGGTTACCTGATTGTGCTTCTGTGAGTGCCTCCATTGCTTCCATCAAAGTCTTACCAGAATTAGAACCCGCCATATCTTCTGCCAGTTTTAAGAATTTTTCTGCTGCTCCAGTGTCCCCTTTTGCCATTTTAAGAGCACTTGAACCCGCATCTAATACTTCACTTTCAGAATAGACACTGCCGTTAGAATTTTTCTTAAGCGTTTTCATATAATTATCGCTTTTGCTTTGCACTGATTTCGCATCTAGCCCTGCATTGTTTTGTTTAATTATAGAGTTCATATCCTTTTGCTTTGATTGCCTATTGATAGCGCCTTTTAGACCAATTTCGGCTAACTCACCCGCTTGCGAAGCTACTTTTGATGCGATTCCTAAGGCACCCGAAAGAACTAAAGAACCTAATTTCTTCCCGATACCGCCCACAACACTTGATATATGATCTCTTGCTGTTAATGCAATTGTAATCCCTCTTCTCAGTGGATTCAGACTCCTATTCGCATTTCGAATATCACGTAATCCTCTATTTCTAAATAAGAAATTGGTAATGATTCGAGCAGGAATCCGCGCTAATATGGAAAGGACTACGCTTCTGATAATTGGAAGAAGTGGACGTATTACTCTAACAATTTGATTTATAATTCGTGCCATCACTCTGGAAATTATTGAAAACAATGTACTGCCTAATCGAACAATATTCGCTAAAATATTAGCAATAAATGTCCTTATATGGTCTCCCTGTTCCTTGTAGAAGTGTCTCATTTGATTTCCTAAGGTATTTTTTAGTCCCTTAAATATATTCGTGGTAAGTCTTGCTGCATCTCTCGCTCCTTTTATCATCGCACTTATCATATCCATGTGTTCACACCTCCTTTATATTGAGACAAACCCGGGGACGTTGTTCTTGGCGCATTGCTCTTCTTCTTTCATCCTGTATTGATAAAAGGCGATCATCACGTCAAGCTCACCCGGATTTTCACTAAGCCGGCTATAAACCTCAGAGGGGAATGTACCGTGTTTAGACCACATATAGTACATAATCCCCACCTCTGGGTCTGTCTCAATTAGTTTTTTATCTGGATGATTGAATCTTCACCAAAACCAGATAGTTCAGAAATCTGATTGTAGAGATGGAGTATTTCTCCAGGCAATAGTAGTTTTTCAATTAAATCAATGGGTGTTGCCACGCCAAATTTTTCTCTGAGTTCTTTATCTTTCAAACTCGGTTCAACGATCCCTTCTATGAGAATCATGGATTGAACCAAACTCGTATCAATATCCGCATCCTTTTTGTCAAATTTAATCGCCAAGTCCTGAATATTTTTAAACTCTTTGTTGTTCAGTGCACGAATGGTAAATTCCATTTTCTCACCGAAAGATTGAGATAATCTTGGAATCTCAACGCTTTTTTTAGGTAAATCCATAATGTCCATCTTGGAATTTAATAATAAGCTCAATGCGTTTTTCGCTTTAGTTGCTGCTACCATACTAGTCTCTCCTTATTTGTAAATGAGTGGGGAAAAGCCGGTTTTAAACCGGCTTAATCAAGTCAAAGAAAATGTAATCTCTAAACGTAAATGGGGCTTCAACATCGCCTCTTGTGGCAACTTCCCACTCGCTTAAAGTTAAGTCATTAAACGACACTTGTTTGTAAAGAATGCGCTCTGCACCATATGCTGTGGGATCAGCAAGTTCGCTTAAGATTTCAAACTCAAGATTTTCACCTCTTTTAATGGCTTCACCGATCATGCTGATCAATCTCGAATCCACTTTTCTAAATTTTAATGAGCCCGTTCCTTTCCATCCCGTGATTTTCTCACCTGGAACGAGTGACCCCGCTATGGGAAATTCATCTTTTTGAATCTCAATTTTGGCTTGAAGACCAAAGACTTCGCCCATAAGTGTGCTGTCTAACCACACTCTACCGAAAGTACCACTGATAACTTTATTTGGATTTAATGACATATGCTCTTCCTCCTATATCCTATAATATGATTGTAATAGACACATCTTCGATTGCATCAAGTGCCTTAACATTGATTTTAATAAACACATTTGAACCGGTATTGGCTTCTTTCAATTCTTGCTCACTCATGGCATCCACATCTTGACCCACTGATTTCAAGTAAGTCTTTTGGGAAACCAAATCAATTTCAGCATAATTCTTACCACTGTCTAAGATATTTTGTTGTTCTAGGGACTCCAAATAGGCATTAATCGCCGAAATTAACAAAAGTTTATTGGGATAACTGTTTTGAATCTTACCGATATAGTTGTCTTCAATTGTTCTCTCAATATCCGTGGCAATTTTATCGTAGATTCTAATGAGTTTAATCTTTTGATATTCAGAGGGTTTTGACTCTATAAGCGTCGTAAGAGATGATACACCCCTTGCCACTTTTACCTTTTCGCCGTCATGATAAAGGATGAATTCACCCTTATCAACCGCTGTATCTGCCACCGTTTTTGTAAGGTGAGGCACATCATCCACCTCTGAAAGTACTTGATACGTCGGTGCTACGGTAAGTGGCAAACCTGCAATCAGTCCCGCTATTCTAGCGACAAATTGTGTTGCTGTATACGTATTTTCGCCTACTACAATCCCTGTTGTTGTGAAGTTAACAACCGCTTCATGATCGGCCGTGCAACTCGGTAATACCGTTAAAAATCGTTTTCCACTTTCTCTTTGAGATTTTGCCCAAGCTGCCACAGTGGATACATCGCCTGAAATAACGTTTGGAATTGTGAGTACGTTGTAAATGATCGTCTCCAAATAGGAAAGACCCTCTGTATAATTAGCGCCCTCGTTATTGAGCACAACGAGTTTAATTTCTGAAGGCACGCCCAATAATGCATCTTTAATCCATTTTTGATTCGCATCATTAAGCTCCGCAGGCATATCTACAATACTTTTTAATGAATAGTACTTAACACCGCTCGAAACACTTTCATCCTTTAAAAGTAATGCGACGATGCCCTCTGCTCCGCTATTAATCGCTTGAGCTGCTTTTTTCGTAAAAATGATATTAATTCCTGGTAAACCCATAATTATACCTCCCTAAATTTTAAATTTTCCATAATTGGATAAATTTCAGATTCTTTTGTGCCTTGACTATAAAGTGTGATTTTAAAGTACAATAAACCGTCTTTGATCTCACACTGTACTGAAGATACTTCAAATTTTGTTTCATCGGTTGCCGCTTCAAATGCATTTTGAAAAAATGACAATATTTGATCTGCAACATCCACAAGTTCATCGTTACTTGCTGTTGGGTTTGCCCCATAATACACCATTTGAATCGTGGTTGTGAATTCCATTAGATTTTGTGAGATCCTATTTTGACCCGATACGAGTGTGCTCATTTGTAAACAAGGTCTCGCTTCTTCAGATGGCCAAACCACTGCATCCACCCAATGGATCGCTTTTAAATCAGACTGCAATTTTTGTTTCACAAGTTCGTATGCTTTTTTAGTCATTTAAAACTCCTTTCATCATTTTGACTTAGTCACATCTGCGCCAAAGGCATCGCCTCCTTTTAAAACTTAAGATCGAATGTCTGTGCATAAAACAACACCTCTAAAAATTGGCATAAAAAAAAGCAGATGTCGTTTTTATACGGCATGTGCTTTGGGACTTTTCATATGCAATTTGCGGTTACTTTATGGTGTAATGCATTCTCGACATCTTTCGACACTAACATCATAACACATAAAAAGTGCAATAGAGTGCAGTGTCGTGTTTTGAACTCAAATAATCTTAAACTGAGCGTTTGTCAACAGAGTATCCGCGTTGAATTGTCTCGAGTTTTCGCTATTTGCAAGGTCCTCAACTATTTTATCATGAATATTAATGCACTGTCTTCTGCTGTAGCAAACCACATTTGAGATCATCTCCCACTTATATTTCTTGAAATATCTCAACTTAATGATCTCCGTTTCAATGTCAGGCAATTGATCTAATAAGGACTCTACGTAGTTCTTTTTAAGGAATAAAGCCTCTAGTCTAAGTTCTATCCTTTGAACCTGCTTCATATACAAATCAATGATTTTTTGAGCTTTTTCATAAGTTGGGTCTGAAATTTGATTTCCTTTAGGCATATCCGAATATGTAATTGCAGATAATTCCCTATGTGAAGCTGCCACCTCTGAAAGTTCAAGGATTTCTTGATTTAAGTGATGGATTTCACCACAAAAGGTATTGTAACTTTTTAATAAATTTTTAATTTCAATTGCTGTCATAATAAAGGCCTCTCTTTCTATACTTATAACTTGGAAATTGCGTTTTGCGTTTACGTAATTTCATATTACGCTTAATGCAATTTCATGTCAATACGTTTGCGTAATTTAAAATGTTTATTTTTGCATTTACGTAATTAATGTGTTATATTAGTGATAGGGTTATTGTAAGAGGAGGTCAAAGATGGATTTTAAGAGTAAACTCAAGAAAAAAAGGCAAGAACTCAACTTGACCTTAGAAGAATTGGCAACAAAGGTTGGTGTAAGTGCTGCGACCATTCAAAGATACGAGAGTGGAGAAATTAAAAATTTAAGAAATGATAAGGTCAAGCGCCTTGCTGATGCGCTAGGTGTAACGCCGAACTATCTTATGAACTGGGGCGAAGAAGATTCCAGCATCAATACCATCGCCGCTCACGCACTCTCAGACTTAACCGCAGACGAGCAAAAAAAAGTCTTAGAATTTGCTCAATTTATCAAATCACAGAGGGATAAGAATGATTAAAAATTTATTAGATCACATTGAAAAAAAGAACATTGCTTTTGTAGAACACAAAATTCCCGTAAAAGACGTCAAGGGGCTCTATTTTGACGAAACCATTATATTGGATCAATCTCAAATCGAAACAGAGGCTGAAATGGCATGTATTCTTGCTGAGGAAATTGGACACTATGAAACTTCAGTTGGCAATATATTGGATCAAGATAGTCTTAAAAATATAAAACAAGAAAAAATGGCACGTAGATGGGCGCATAAAAAACTCATTCCACTTGAAAAATTTATTGATTGTTTTAAATATGGCTGTCACAATCCCTATGAGGTTGCAGAGCATATTGGTGTCACCAGTGAATTCTTAGAAGAAACCGTAAATACATATATGCAAATTTACGGTCGTTACGTGGTCGTTGATGATTACATAATCTATTTTGACCCCTTAGGTGTGATGAGGCGTCTCTAAACAGGGTTTGTTGTGAAAAAAAGGCTTGATAAAGTCATCATTGACTTTGATCAAGCGCTTAGTGTTATATTGACGCATTATGATTTCGATTAAAAGCTAAGAAAACAGATGTGTCAAAATTTTTGTTAAATCTATTCAATACTCACAATAATTTCGACATGCATCCGGCCACTGTCCATGAGATATTTTTCATAAATTTGATTCACAACATATCCGTTTAAGTTGATATGATCAAATAATTGCTTGTATCCATGTTCTCGATTTTTAATGCTATCACATACAAGTTTTAAGCTTAACACTTGAGGTTGTGCCTTGATTTTACCTTCCTTTACGTTTTCTAAAGTATAAGCAAAGATCTCATCGTAATGTGCCATGTTCTCATCAAAACTTCTTCTAAAGATGTGCCCTGAAGTGAGTTTTAAGCCGTTGGCACTTTCATAAAAAGCACTTATCACCGCATTTAAGTCCCTCTGATTCACATCAATAGAATTATAAAACAGATTTCCTTTTTCAACAAAGAAACCTTTTTCAATGCTATAGCTTATCACTTTTTCATCTCTTGAAGCCTCTGAAGTTAAATAATGGTTTATTAAAGCTTTCTGCTCTTTTAACTGTTTAATGGACCTTTCTATTGCCGTCAATCTATGAGCATAAACTGCATTCAATTGCTCATTCGGTTTCGCTGAATTATACACTGCTAATATACTTTTGATCTGATCCAATGGGATGCCAATTGCCTTTAATCTCAAAATTTCTCGGATAATTTCTATCTGGGATTCATCGTAGTATCTATATTGATTTGTCTCGTCTATTCTAACAGGCTTAAACAAGTCAATTTCATCATAATATCTTAACGTCTTCTTATTTAAGTTACAAATCATCGAAAATTGTCCAATACTATACATTTCTAATGCCTCCATTTTTCACCTTCATAAATGGCAGTTCAAAAAGCTTATGATGTTCATACTGTTTATAATCCGTTCGCTTTATGAAAGCAGAAACACATTTATTGATACGCTCTACCCCATCATGATTCAGTGCAATTCCAAGTTCAGCAGTTGCCTCTTTTGGAAATCCTAAATGTCCATAATTTTTAGTTTTCGCCATGACGATTTCAGGTAAAATCATCTCTTTGTCGGTGATTTCAATATTGGGTTGATCCTTGTAGTTAGGCTTTACAACCTCAGGCATTATCGCTAGCATACACGAAGTCTCTATCCATCCTGCATGAAAGTCATTGTGAAATTGACTGAGCTTATCTGATAAATTTGGATGATTATCCATTGCTTTTTTTGACACTTTTCCGCTAAAAATAGCCCCCATAGGTGAAAAAGCAACTTCATCGTATTTTTGATTTACTAAATCACATGCCTGCTCAATCGCAATTAAATGTTTTGGATCAGCATGTCCTGAAATAATGACGATATGCTTGATACCCCATGCCGCAATGGCACTTATGGATTTTAAAACTAAGTGGTAAAGCTGCTCCTGCCCTAGATGAAGGTTCCCTATAAAACCATCCATTTGAGCATATCCATAGGGCACGATGGGCATTGTAAGAAAAGTGTACTCTTCCATTTCCGCTTCAAGTAACTCAATGCTCTTATGAATCCAAAATTCGGTTTCATAGACATCTACCCCTATGGGTAAATGCTTTCCGTGTTGCTCGATTGGTGCTATGCCAAAGTATAATACCGTTTTGTCCTTATCTAGTGCTTCAATATCGCACCAACTCAATGTCATCACATTTTTACTCATAACTGACCTCCTTGTATTCTAAGATCAGTTTATAGCTTCCTTCTACTGGAAGGTCAAGGCAAATATCCATTATAAAATTTATTTTCCTTATTCTGATCTATTGAGCTACTGAAGCAGAAAGGACAATAGACAAGTATTTTTCTTCAGTAGAAGATCCTCTTGAAGTTAAAATGATTGGCACTTTAGCGCCTACTACAATGCCGGCCATCTTTGCGTTTGCACTGTAGACCAATGCCTTACCTAAAATATTGCCCGCAGTGATATTAGGAACCACTAAAATATCTGTATTCCCCGTGACTTCACTGTGATAGCCTTTGATTTCAGCAGAGGCCTTGCTGATCATTAAATCGTATGAAATCGGACCTTCCACCACACAATTTAAAATTTCACCCTTTTGATTCATTTTTTTCAGTAAATCAGCCTCCACCGTTTCTGGCATTTTGGGGTTCACTTTTTCAACAGCCGTAAGTACCGCAACATTTGGTTTTTCATACCCCAAAGCATGGAACACAGATACCGCATTCTCAATAATCTGCTTTTTTTCTTCCAGATTAGGGTACATCATCATCCCGCCATCTGTCATTGCAAGTAATTTATGATAATTATGAATCTCATGAAAAACCAAATGCGAAATTAAGCGTCCCGTCCTTAGCCCAAACGCTTTATCCACGACTGCTTTTAAGAGATCTGCCGTTTGGATTTTACCTTTCATGATGACATCTACTTTACCTTCATGAACCATACTCACGGCTTTTCGTGCGGATTCAATATCGTCTAATATATCTATAACGGATGTATCCTCTATGATTTCATTCAGATCATTTGCTATTTTTAAAATCTCCTTTTTATTGCCAATGAGGATTGGATCGACCAATTGATCTCTTCGCGCCTTAAAAACGGCTTCAAGTGTGTGCTCATCTTGAGCCACGACAACGGCTACTTTCTTTTTCACAGGCCTATCCTGTACCCGTCTTATCAACTCATCAAAATTCTTAATCATCACGTTTAACGCCTCCTGTAAATGTTTAAGGAGAACATTGCCTAAAGGTGCAGACAATATCCCCCAAATCAAATGACTCTACTTGATATATTTGTATTTTAATGTGCTACCCTTACCTTCAACCGAAAGGTCCGCATAGGGATTAAACTTCGTATTTTTAACCACACTGAAAAGCGCATACATTTGTGGTAAAAAATTGCCCCAGTTCCCCACTTCTTCTTCACAGTGAGCTGCCCAGATAACACCATCCTCTTGTGTTTCTTTCTTTTTAGTGCCGATTGCAGACGATTTACCCACAACACCATAATCTGTCTTCTCCCACTGATGGATTCTATATCCCATCGGTTCGGGATTTTCCAGACATTTTTCGCCGAGTCCTAGACCTGCAACGATGACACAATGTTCATAGATCACATATTCTTTCACCCATTCTGGCACATCTTCAAGTGCTTCAAAACGAATATACAAATTCTGTCTGGTACCATCATTCCATGTTTGCGGCGCAATGTGAATCGAACCCACAGGATTGCCATGAACAGGCGCCTTTTCCCATATTAGAGGCTCATGTTGGCTGGGATGCCAAAGTAAAAAACTCTTCTCCATATTACTCCAAAACCAATCAATCATTTTGGGGGTTATATTTTCGTGTTCCCAATCAAGATGTGTGCCTTTGCCGTCGTAGCTTGTAACAGATTTCATTATATTATGCTCCTCTCATCTAACGTGTTGTTATATACCCTTGCCATTGTGCCAAATGATCTGAATCCGGTCTATCCATTATAAAAACACCCGTAATGTCTTTATAAGCTTCAAAGAAAGGAAATTGATCGACTTTACTCCATGCGGGTTTAGTGAAGAGGTGTCCATTCTTGACCATGGCATTATGCCAAGCTTCACTATCATCAAACCATAATTCCACAATGCGATCAAAGGGATTAATTCTCGGGGAGTCCATTACCCTACTGGATAAAAATCGGATCACTTCTGGCATTTCAGCTGCTTCTTTCGCAAATGTTTCTAAAAACCACTGATCTCCTTCCTCTACAGTTACCCCTTCAGGATAGGATAAGAAAAATAGCCATCTAAAATTGGCGCCATCATCGGTTAGTCGTTCACTTCCCTTAAAATCATTTTCCCAAAAAATCGGCGCAAAACAGAAAACAATGGGATGATAACCCTCTGCCGAGCCTTGCCATCCGGATTGTCTTAAAGTATTACTTGGCGGTTGACACGTTATTTCCATAAAATCATGGGGATAAGCTTCTGTAAACGCAAGGCCTCTGGAATGTCCTAACCCCTTATCTTGAAAAATATTAAAATTCCAATAGTGCTCTGTCATAATCCAATTATAGGTTCCAAATTGCTCTGCGCCTTCTACAAGTGGAAGCGCATGATAAGTGGCGTATTTTGTGCAATACGGTCTAAACTGCGAAATGCTT
Organism: Fusibacter sp. 3D3; assembly: GCF_001748365.1. Lineage (GTDB taxonomy): Bacteria > Bacillota > Clostridia > Peptostreptococcales > Acidaminobacteraceae > Fusibacter_A. The sequence continues at coordinate 21,195 of NZ_BDHH01000024.1, forward strand.
TCAGGCACATGCTGCTTATACAGCCACCTAAACGCTTTGGGTCTATCGTTATCGGACCTAACATTATTTAAGATGAAACTTCTCATAGGTTTAAACTCTGGTACATAACTCATATGATATCCTCCCTGTTTATCCAATCCAAACTTTTATGCATTGAGATTTTCAATATACTCATGTGCGCTTTCTTCCCCTTTAAAAACTCGGTATGCGCCACTGGCAAGTGCTTCCATTTCATTTTCACCCGGCATAACCACGACCTTTCCTATAAATTCAACACGTGCTCTAATCATCTCTGTTAAATAATTTGAATAGGCAATACCACCTGTTAAAATGATCGCATCCACATCCCCTTTTAAGACTGTTGCCATTTCGCCAATGCCTTTAGAAATTTGATATGCCATGGCTTCGAAAACCAAAGCTGCTTCTTGATCCCCATTTTCAGCACGCTCTCCAACACTTTTAGCATCTGTTGTGCCAAGATATGCCATGATGCCACCTTTGCCGCGCATGCTCTTTTTAATCTCATTTTTGCTGTACTGACCACTAAAGCAAAGTTCGATTAGATCATTGCAAGGAACTCTCCCTGCACGCTCTGGCGAAAATGGGCCTTCATCATCTGCGATAATATCCACCATTTTGCCTTTAAAATGTGCATTGACCGATATGCCGCCACCCAGATGCGCAATCACAAGATTGAGATCTGAATACTTACAATTTATGTTCTTGGCATATTCATGTGCCATTGCCCTAGAATTTAAAGTATGACTAAAGCTCTTTCGCGGAACAAGAGGTGATCCAGAAAGCCGTGCGACATCTGTCAATTCATCTACAGCCACTGAATCGTAAATCAGTGCATCAATCCCCAATGGCTCTGCGATTTTGTAGGCTATAATGGCAGATAAATTCGAAGCATGTTCAGGTATCGTATCGCTTTTAAGACGATTGATCATCGTCTGATTCACTTTATATGCACCCGATTGCACTGGGGGCAAAAGGCCACCTCTTCCGACAATTAAAGACAACGCTTTCATATCGACACCTTTCTCTTTTAAAAGAGATGCCACTAAGCTCTGTCTAAACTCCAACTGTTCCGTAACGCGACCGAAAGAACTTAAAGCTTCAGCGCTATGCACTATATTTTCAACAAACACAAGTACATTCTCTTTATAAACGGCTATTTTCGTTGACGTCGAACCTGTATTAATTGCTAAAATCATCATACAATCGTCTTTTCTCATTGTCCCTCTCCCAATCTACTTTTATTTTCCATTATGGTGTATTCACACCGATCTTCCTCTAAGCTTATACTTATGGACGTAAAGGTTCAATAAAGGCTTTGTATTTTCCCATTTTTTCTGGCAAAAGATTCATATCAGGATGAGGCACTAAAGAAATTTCTTTAAGTTCTTTTGCATGATGAAATTTACCAGATAAATTCACATGTGAAAGCGCACGTTGTTCCTCTGTCACTGTAAAAGAAACAGAGTCCCCTTGAACGGTCAACGTCCCTTTAACACCACATATCCCGCAGATGGCTGGATTTACTTTATCCACATTGTTGATTTCAAATAATTTGGAATGGCATATCGGACAAACGCCTTTATCCCCAATATAAGTGGCTTCAGTCAATGGCTTCTTCAAAGTTTCAACCAAATGTACCCCTGAATTACGCGCTCTTTCTAGCCACTGATCGTAAAGTGCTACCACACCTGGAAGCGCAACCCAATTGACCAACATTTTATCGACCACCTCATATTGCATAGACAACACGGACAAATGCATCATTGGAAGTGCCAACGTATCCCATTCACTTCCACCCACTGCGATCAGTGACGCCGCTTTTGGCATAAAGGATCTTGGATCTGGCCCTTTTCCCGTCGTTACATTTTTAGCAGCTCTTGTTTGTTTTGCAATCAATTTGAACGCCATATCGTGTGAAGGGCCAAGTCGATCGTTTAAAATTTTAAGTTGCCCTGGTGCTGTTTTTTCATAGATTGGTGCGCCCAATATAAGACCATCACACGCTAATAATTGCTCGTCTAAAAACTCGAAATCATCTTTTAAAACACATTTGCCCGAACCTGACTTTTCAAGCAAATCAATCACACAAGCATTACATCCTGTACACGGTTTTAGATTGAGCTCTTGAAGACGTATAAACACCACCTCTGCCCCAGTTTCTTTTGCGCCCATTAAAGCTTCTTTGACTAAAATTTCTGTATTGCTCATTTTACGTCCACAACTAATCCCTAAAACTTTCATAAATCTACCTCCTCAAAGTAATAAAGCCTTACTTTATAACAAGCAATACCTATGCCAATATTCTACCTTCAAATTAACAGGTCTCTTAAATCATTAGCCGTCTAAACTTCGTTTCGCCTGACCCGTTCACGTCTAACCGCTTAGAGCAGGTTGAAAACGCCTGCCTCTAAGCTGGACGAAAACTAATGATTTTAATTTAAAAAAATAGCACGCATTGTGCTATTCTTCTATTTGATACTGCTTAATTTTACGCATCATTGTCGATCTGGATATCGCTAGTGATGCCGCCGCTAAACTCTTGTTACCTTTGTAAGCTCTAAGAGCTATTCTGATGGCCTCGTTTTCAATCTGATCCAAGGTTTTTAACGCCCTTTCTTCAATGGAGTCATCGCCTACTATGAGGTGCTTTTCTCGATCTAAAAACTCTAACCCCTCGCTTTTATTTTCCGTATACAGTAGGGATTCCACCTCATTTGCAGCTATGCTCTCCCCCTTGTTCAGCACACTAAAACGGTTAATCAAATTTCTGAGTTGTCTCACATTCCCCGGCCATGAATAGCGCAACATCAAATCTAAAGAGGCTTCCGAAAAGGTTAACTCTAAATGATTTTTTTGGATAAAGTATTGAATGAGCATTGGCAAATCTGAAATATGTTCTCTCAAGGAGGGGACCCTGATCTCCAAAGTATTGAGTCGATAATAAAGGTCTTCACGAAACTTTTTTTCATGACTCAAAGTCAGTAAATTGCGATTTGTGGCCGCAATAACACGTGCATTTGTGGGGATTAACCGATTGCCTCCCACCCGTTCAAATTCCTTTTCTTCAAGTACTCTCAGCAATTTGGTCTGCATCGGAAAGCTCATATCTCCAATTTCATCAAGTAGTATTGAGCCGTCATTTGCCACTTCAAACTTGCCTTTTTTAGAAGCGCTTGCACCTGTAAAAGCGCCTTTTTCATATCCAAAGAGTTCAGATTCCAACAATTCACTGGGAATCGCACTGCAATTTATTTTTACAAAGGGATTTGAAAGCGTTAAATTATTATGATTATGCACTGCATTGGCTAATATTTCTTTGCCCGTTCCCGTTTCACCAATAAAGAGGATCGGGAAATTGGAACACGCAGCACGTTTGGTCTTATCGATAAGATCTTTGACAATTTTGCTCTCTCCGATGTAATCGCTAAAGGTGTATGAACTCGCATTTCTAGAAAGGCTATGATACAAATTGGCGTATTCGTTATTTTCTGTTTTAGGCGTCTCTGCCAAAATTTTATTAATCGCAGAAATTCTGTTGAAATACACGATTCCAATAGCACCCAATAATGCTTTCCCATCAAAAACAGGGATATGAGATGCAAGCCCTAAATTCCCATCCAGATTGGTCAAAACGCCTTTATCAGACTTTCCAGTTCTTAAAACCTTTTCAAATCCCGAACTTTTTATAATTTCATTCACAGGGACACCAATGACGTCCTCATCTGTTTTCCCAGACATGCGTTTACTCGAATCCGAGAAGAAAATAATTTTTAGATTTTTGTCAACGATAAGCGCACGATCAAAGCTGCTGTCCAAAATTTTATCAAGCAAGCCGCCTCTTTCAAAAAATAACGCTTTATCAATATTTAAATGCATCTCGCGCCTCCTCTATAGTGTCATATTGACACACAAAATAAATCAGTGTGTCTTTTTGATCCCAGTTTCATTATATCGGATTTAACCCTATTCTGAAATTAATTTTTTAGAAGACTCGTTATCCGATAAATTTTCATACCCAAAAGTGTTATCATTTCACTTTTGGGTATGAATTCATCAACTCATCCGCTTTTTAAAAACAATATGTCAAAAGGAGGCCGAAGGCTATGTTGCTTCGTAAAAAGATACCCTTTGTGTCCATTATTATTATGGCTTTTTCTTTACTTATTATGAACACCGTTTACTACGCTTATATCTCCGATATTCTTATAAGAGATAACAAAGATAAAATGAATCAGGTCCTTGATATGGAAAGTGTTTTATTAGAGACTTTTTTTGATATGAGAAAATTAGAAGTCAACTACTTAGCAAATGATGCCTTGGTTATTAAAACCATTAAAGATTACCTAAATGACCCAGAACAGAATGACCCCAATTTTAGGCCACAATATGACGCCCTAAATGCTTTTTTTGAAAACATTACAGCAACGCGCAAGGATATACAAGCCGTGTTCGTTTTGACCCCTTCCGGTCGTACTCTCGCCAGCAGTCACCCAGAAAGTTATTGGCTAGACTTATCAGACCGACAATACTTTTTAGATGCCATGGCAGGCAAAACAGCCATCAGTAAGTTATTGGTAGATCGAATCGATAACAGAGCGGCTCTCTTTGTGGCAACTCCAATATACAATGATGATAAAAGCAATATCATAGGTGTACTCGCAAATATTATCGACACCACATATGCCTCTGAGAGCATTCACAATTTAGTAGATGTCAATGTTGGAAATGCCTACCTAATTGATCAAAGTGGCATGATTATATTTCACACCGACCAAGCACTTATAGGGACGCGTCACACCAATTCAGATATAGACGATTTTTTTAAAAGTTCAGATCTTTCCATCCCTAACAACTCACAATTTCAAAAAGAAAAGACGATTTACTATATCGCCTATAAGGCGATTCCAAACACGCCTTGGATTATAGTCATCGATCAAAATATGGATTTTATCATGCGTTCTGCTGACCAAGCACTTAACGTCATGCTCGCTATTACAGTCACCGTATTATTATTTTCTGCCACCATAGCTTTTTTGTTTTCTAGGCAAATTACCATTCCCATTACTGAGCTCAGCCATGTCATGCACAAGACCACTCGCGGTGATTTAAGTGCACGGTCACACTACATTAGTCAAAATGAACTCGGCGAACTTTCAAATGACTTAAATTACATGCTAGATGAACTCACTGGTGCCTATGAAGAAATAGAATCTAAAAACGATGTCTTAACCGCCACAGAAGAAGAATTACGGCATAATTACGAACAACTTGAGCAAAGCCAAACGGCTTTAAAAACCATTCAAGGAAAATACGAAACTGCTCTGAACGCTTCAAGAGACGTTGTCTGGGAATGGGATTACGAATCAAATCATTTTTTTGCATCAGAAGTATGGCATGAACTTACTGGATTAGACACCTATAACACTCAGATTGATGAAGTGGCATTTGAAGAGCTCCTTCAGAAAAAGGATCACGAATCGATTCTCTCCATATTCAGAGAACATTGGCGTACACATTCGCCGTTACTGACATTCACTTTTTCATATGTAGCCCCTACGAATAAAGTCATTTATTTTCTCGTTAGAGCAAACACGCAGTGGGATGTCCACGGAAACCCCATAAAGACATCGGGGATCATGGTTGATGTGACTTATGAAAAAGAAACCAGTGATAGAATTCATAATCTTGCCTTTAACAATCAAGTAACATCACTTCCAAATAGACAAGCTTATATTCTAAATTTAAAAGCCTTTATAGAATCTGATGAAGCCGTCCGCTGTAATCTCACCGTATTTCAAATGGACATTGACAATTTCATGCGCGTAAATGACGCTCTAGGTCACCCTATTGGAGATGAACTGTTAAAAGCACTTGCCCATCGTCTTACTTTAATTTGTAATGAAGATATCAGCGTTTATCATCTGTCCGCTGACGAATTTGCCTTTATTTTATATGACATCTCCAAAGAAACTGAAATTGCCGAAATCATCAGTACTCTCTATTTAATGCTCAATGAACCTTTTATTATTAATCAAAAATCCATTTATGTCAGTATGAGCACAGGGATTAGTGTTTACCCCAATGATGGCGATACCGTCAATAAGCTCATTCAAAATGCAGATACAGCCATGTTTACAGCAAAACATACGGGCAAATCCAATTATGTCTTTTACACGAATCTCTTATCTGAATTTGTTCAAAAAAAATTAGATATGGACGACCTCCTAAGACGTTCCATAAGAGACAAACTCATATCTATGCATTATCAGCCCCAATATGCGACTTTAAGCCGAAAATTAAATTCATTTGAAGCCTTGATGCGCATAACCACTGAAGACAGTACCGCCGTTTCACCCGCTGACTTTATTCCTGTAGCAGAAGAAAATGGACAGATCATAGAACTCGGTGAATGGGCACTTCAAGAGGTCTGTAGAACCATCAGAGAACTGCTTGATTTGGGCTACCACTTTGAACATATCAGTGTCAACGTCTCTAGTATTCAATTACAGCAACCTCATTTTGTTGACACCGTCATTAAAATGACTCAATTATATGATATTGAGCCCAAATATCTAGAACTCGAAGTTACAGAAAGTGTTTTATTGAGTGTTCTCAATGAACATGATAACACTTTGTCAACGCTTCGAAATATGGGTTATAAAATAGCACTTGATGATTTTGGAACAGGCTATTCCTCGTTCAGTTATCTTAGAACCATGCCGCTATCAACGCTTAAAATTGATAAGACATTTATTGATGATTTAGCCGATTCAAAAAAAGATCAAGAACTTGTACGCCAAATGATAGAACTCTCTCATGAACTCGGTATCAAGGTCATCGCAGAAGGTGTTGAGACCAGAGCGCAGTATCAAATATTAAAAGATAGAGGTTGTGACTACATTCAAGGCTACTATTTTAGCAAACCGCTCTCCTTGGAAAAAACCAAAGAACTGCTCACTGCCTCCGCTAACCACTAAACACTTACAAATTGCAAGTCATATCGTACCAAACTGCACCACCATGTGTTGATTTAGAAATCCCATCATTTTTAAAACCAAAGCTTTCATAATAAGAGAGCAAATGAGATTTGCAAGTCAAAATGACCGCTTTTTTGCCTTTTTCTCTGGCGTTCTCAATAAAAACTTTCATCAATTTTGAAGCAATACCCTTGCGTCGATAGGCTTCTATGACATCTAATCCAAACACTGCGATTATTTCCCCTGAAGGGATATGATGACTCGTATCGTGGAACATTTCATCATAAATCACCGGACTATTGGTTGTACAGCCATTGATAAATCCGATCAGTTGATCTGATTCTTCCGCCACGAAAAAGTTTTCAGGAAAAGTGGCCATTCTCTCTTTAATTGAGCTTCTTTCTGCCGCTTCTGCCACAGGAAAGCATTGTCTTTCGATTTCCACAACAGCCTCTAAATCTGTCATCTTCACATTTCTGATCTTAACATTTATGCTCATATTGATCTTCCTCCTGTTTCTTTGTAAAAAAACCTCAGCATGGTTTATACTGAGGTTTTTTATCATTATATCATATATTATACAGAGCTCTATTTTATTATGCCGTTTACGATGATTTGCTGATTTTCTTAAAAGCCTCCGTTTGACTCTTGATGCCCTTTTCTGCTGCAAAGCGTTCAATACTTGAAGCGCCAAAGAAGCCGTCAATGCCCTCAGTTCTCTCAATAACATAAGCAGCATCTTGTGGTTCAGCGATTGGACCGCCATGACAAATCACTAAAATATCTGGATTGACTTCTCGCCCCGCTTTAATAATCGCTTCAATTTTAACAACGCATTCATCTAAAGTCAATGCCGTTTGAGCGCCAATAGAACCCTTCGTCGTTAGACCCATATGTGCCACGAGAATATCGGCACCTGCTTCAGCCATTGCTTTGGCCTGTTCTGGATCAAACACATAAGGTGTCGTTAAAAGATCGAGCTTATGTGCTTTGCGGATCATATCCACTTCAAGATCATAGCCCATACCCGTTTCCTCTAAATTTTGTCTGAAAACACCATCGATCAAACCCACGGTCGGGAAATTTTGAACACCGCTAAAGCCAATCTCCTTAAGTTGTTTTAAAAATACTTCCATTACTCTAAAGGGATCTGTACCACAGACACCTGCCAGCACAGGCGTATTTACAACCACGGGAAGCACTTCAGAAGCCATATCCACCACGATGGCATTTGCATCGCCATACGCCATAAGACCTGCTAGTGAGCCGCGGCCCGCCATTCTATATCGGCCTGAATTGTAAATAATCAGCATGTCAGCGCCACCTTTTTCACTGCTTTTAGCTGTGATTCCAGTGCCTGCACCGACACCTACCAAAATATGTCCCTCGGCGATTTGTTTTCTATACATCTCCATAATTTCTAATCGAGTCATTTTATTCATATGAGTATCCTCCTAAAATGTCATCTTAATCTTAAACGATTGTTCTTAAACGATTGTTCTTTACCGATTATGCTTTTCCATCATGTCTATCAATCTCTGTGCAGCCGCTTCTGCGAAATCTCTATCGTTTATATGATATGGCAATTCTTCAAGCACAACAATGCTTTTATCCACATTGGATCTAATCGCATTAAATAACGCTTCATCTTCTTCTGGACCATAAAAAGCTTGGTCTTTTGCATCAATCATGGAGACACCCTTGAGCGGTAACATCATCACCGTATCTTGAGTCGCCATATTGAGCTTCTCGGCAAGTTTCTCACCGATTCTCATGTTTTCATCTATATTCGTTCTCATTAAAGTCACCGTTGGATTGTGCTTGTAAAATTTTCTGTCTTCAAACTGTTTAGGCACAGTATCTCTTGGACCGAAGTTTACCATATCCACTGCACCGACAGAAACGACTTGTGGAATACCCATTTTCCCTGCGGCTTCAAGGCGTTTAGGGCCTGCATTTAGGACACCACCCACGAGCTCATCACACCATTCTGTAGTGGTTAAATCTAAAACACCTTCGATAAAGCCGCCTTCAATGAGGGCCTCCATGGATTGTCCACCTGTTCCAGTCGCATGAAATATAAGAACTTCATAGCCCTTTTTCTCCATGTACATTCTTGCATAATCCACACAAGGTGTGGTCACACCAAACATCGTTGCCGCCACGAGTGGTTTTTTTTGAATCGTCATATTATTTTCGAACTTAACCATGCCTGCCATTGCAAACGCTGCATTCGTAAATATTTTCATAGAGATCGAATTTAACCCTGACACATCTACCACGGATGGCATCATTATAATATCGCTTGTGCCAACATAATGTGCTGTGTTACCAGATGCCACAGTTGAAACCATGAGCTTGGGAACCCCGATTGGCAACGCTCTCATGGCAGGGGTTACAAGTGAAGTCCCTCCAGTGCCGCCAAATGAAATAATCCCATCGAATTTACCCGCCTTATAAAGTTCAGGCACTAATTTTTCCATCCCTTGTGATAAAATTTCCGTTGCATATGCCCTATCTTTTCTCTCTGCAATTTCTTTAATGTCAGCACCACATGCATTTGCGACTTCTGCATTTGACACATCGGGTTCAAATGTAGGGTCAAATACACCTGTATGAATTGTAAATGTTTTTAAGCCAAGGTCTTCAATAATGCCTTTTACAAAAGCATACTCCCTGCCTTTTGAATCAAACGTACCCGCTATTGCCACAGTTTTCATCTCTTTACCTCCCAATTGCTGATAAAAGTACTTCACTCAACTCACTACAAGTTAATCATACCGCTGTCAAAAAGCAAAGTAAATGTGTTTTTGTCCTCAACTCATGTGTTTATGTCCAATTCTGTACTGGGTTGGTGTTTGTCCAGAATATTTCTTAAACATTTTACTAAACTGTGCATAATCCTGATATCCCACTAGACGAGAGACTTCCGACAATTGAACCTCCTGCTCAGCACTTAAAATCTCTTTTGCTTTATTAACTCTGAACTTCACCAAGTACTCTGGAAAAGTACAGCCAACTTCCTTCTTAAAAAGTGCACATAATCATAATGTTTTGTAATCCCTTCAAGCATTTTGACCATGAGATCATCTTCACTTAGTGTCCCAGTGATTTTAAATGCACGCGTAATGTTGACAATAGATTTTTCTGAAGGAATGCGTTCAAAAGAAGACCCGCCGATATAACCCATGAGTTTGGTATCGCTATACATATATTGCACATCCACAGGCATTTTTACAGGTCCCCCGTAGATCATCTTGATCACATTGGGTCTTATGGCATCACAGACCGCTAAAATATTCTGTACTTTAGACTTTGCCACTTCCAAAGAAAGCACTTTTTTAGCACCGAGCATGCCCCCTGCTGTAAAGCCCAAATGAATACAGATGATATCTGCACCTGCTAGTAGCATGGCTTTAGCCTGTGTCTCATCGAACACAAAAGCCACTGTGAATAGGTCTTTTTCATGAGCGATTCTAATGGCCTCTACTTCTAAATCATAAGAATACCCCATTTCTTCAAGCGCCTCACGGTATTGACCATCAATTAACCCCACTGTTGGGAAATTGTTAATGCCTTCAAAATGCAATTCTTTTAACTGTTCTATGTAATTTTCAAGATTTATCGTAGGGTCTGTAGCATTGAGACCAAAAAATACAGGTATTTTTTTAATCACAGGTTTTATTTCTTTAAATGCAAATTCCAATACCATTTGGTTGCTATTGCAAAAAGGTAAAAAAGCCGCTAATGAGCTTCTCCCCATCTGCCTAAACTTGCCTGCATTGAGCGCAAGTAAAAAATCTGCACCCCCCTGCTCCGCATATTTAGCCGTACTCCCAGCACCAGATGCAACACCAATAATATGATTTCCAAGTTTGACTTGTCTTAAAAACTGTTCTATTATCATCTCCCGTGTCATCCTCGAGTCACCGCCTCTTTATAGTTTAAATAACTGGCAACAATGATAATGACAATGCCCATTAGACTCCATGTGTCAGGCAAAGCCCCCCAGATCACAAACGCAAGCATTGCACTGAAAATGATGTTCGCATACAAATAGATGGAGACATCTGAAGCTTTTGCATAATGATAGGCCATCGTTAAGAAAACTTGTCCACCAAGCCCCCCTAATCCCATCAAAAGCAAGTATAAAAATTCTTCTCCTGTGACCCATTTAAAATTTAAGAGCATCGGGATCAACATTACCACAGAAGAGAAAAAAGAAAAAAAGAAAACCACTGTTGAAGGGTGCTCGTAATTTTTTAATTTACCTAAAAATGTATAGGCAATCCCTGCAAATAAAGAGGATGAAAAACAGATTAAAGTGGGGATTAAGATCCCAGGCGCAGAGGGTTTAGAAACAATTGCAACACCAATCAAAGCCAATATTAAATACAAGTATTGTTTGGGACTAATTTTTTCCTTTAGAAAAATCGCCGCAAAAATCAACACCCAAAACTGTGAAAGTTTTTGAATCGTGGTGGCTGTGGCAACGTCGATTTTTGAAAGTGCATAAAACATCGCAACGATCCCTAATACGCCAGATAAACTTCGCCCTATTAAATACGGTCTGCCTTGAGCCGTTCCAAAAATAGGTGCATTATTTTTTCTTACGATGTAATAAGCGAAAAAAAGAGTAATAAAATTTCTAAAAAAAACTTTTTCATAAACAGGTATATCTACAGCTAATTTCACAGCGATCCCCATGACTGAAAAAGAAAAAGCAGAAATAAGCATCGCCAAAACGGCTTTATTCTTTTGACTTAAAGGTATCTTAATTGGATTTGTTTGCTCTTGCATCATAAATTCCCTTCACATTACAGCAATCAAGGAAGCCCTATGATTGGACTTCCTTAAAATTGTATCATAATATCTTATTTTGTATACCCATTAGGCATTTTTTGTTACGCTTTTGCGCCTTTTTATCAAGCTTTCTATTCCAGCTGTGAATAGGGCAAATGTCAGAATCATCGAACTGAATATGGTCTCTTGATTGAGTCCCTTTACGACACTCGTTTCCATGACCGGCTGAGTATGTGTCTTGCTTTTCAAGCCTTCAATTTGATTATTGGCCTCTACACGATCCCCACGGTCAGAATCTGTAGGGGGGCGCCTTTCTGTCGTCGTACCAAAAGGCATTGCGAGCCATTTGGTAAAACTGGTTGAAACCACATTGTATAAGCCAAAACCCATCACCATCATTAGTACTACGACTATGATTGGGGTACGAACGCGCCGAGAAATATGAAATTGCTTTTTTACCATCCCCTTTATATAATTTGCGTGTAATCCAATATGAATACCTAATAAAATAATGCTCACCGAACTCGCAAAATAATGAATCGTCTTCCAGTTCAGTGCTCGGCTTGAGATCTGCGTCAATATGGTCTTTGAAATCATTATGCCGCTTAGTGCAATCATAAAGAAGCTTATGAGCAGTAAAAGATTGATGATAAACCCAATGCGCGTTTTAAGTGGCAATTTTTTAGAGAAAATTCTCGGCGTTACACCTTTAATCCATGGAAAGTTCAAGCCAATATGGATGAGAAATAAGCCGCATATAACAAGCCCACCGATCTCATGAAATGCCAAACTCACTGTAAGCTTATTGTAAAACAAAGCAACTCCAACTAACATAAGAATGTCCAGTACCATTTTAAAGTGTTTTTTCTTCATGTACATACCTCTTTATCATTAATCTGTTTTTTATAATGATAAATGTATTTTCTTAAATAAAGATAAACTAACCCTAAAAAAATAAGGCTTCATTCTTAAGTTTAAAAAAATAGGTACTCACACAACACAATAACACATTTAAATGCCCTACACTCAAAGCGTAGATAAGGATTCAACTTCCCTGTAACCATAAAAAGAGGTAACAAAAATGCCTTTTCCACTGGTATCGTTTAATAAAGTCATCAAATAGTCCTTAGACGCATCCACTGGAACAATGCCCTTTAAAGAATAGACTTCCTGTAAACACTTGGTTTCGAGGACTTCACCTCTCATTTTTAATATGTCTGACATCGCTTTTCCCACATTTTCCTCTGGTACTTTTAACTCAAATTTTAAAAGTGGCTCTAAAAGCATTGTGCCACTCTTCTCAAGTGCACATTTTAAAACTTCTGGCGCCAATTTTCTAAAGTCTGATGGCGTGCTGTCAACACTGTTAAACTCTGAATAGAAAAAAGTAACTTTCAAATCGGTGAGCTCCCAGCCCTCAAGGCCACTGCTTAACGCAGCTCTCACCCCCTCTTCAACTGCATTTTGAAAAGGCTTTTTTAAATCGCCAAAAGAAACGCGCGTTTCAAATTTAAATCCTGAATGGATTGCCAGTGGCTCAAGCTTTAAACCAATGGTTGCTGCTAAGTGGTTCCCCTCTTTATACATGTAAATTGTGTGTTCGGCCTCTGATAAGGGTTTCTCTTTATAAATAGTTACCGTTTCAGAAATATGAACTTTTATATCAAATCGTTCTTGTAAAATGCTCTCTAATATTTCACGCTGTACGTTGCCAAAAATTTTGACTTCTATTTCATCCGTTTTTGCGTTAATACTATAATTAAGGAAAGGATCTTCATCGGTGAGTTGACTTAGCGCTTCAAGCAATTCTTTTCTTTGACCAAGATCTTCATAGACCATAGCCGCTTTGAGTAGAGGTGATGCAATATTCACTTTATCATTATAAAGTTCCTCGTGTAATAAGTTCTCTTGTGATGGCGCATCTGCCACAATACAGTCTTCAATTTTTAACTGATTAGAATAAATCACCCCAACCTCGCACGCACTGAGTTGATCCACAAAATGTAGTTTACCACCATTAAAGGCGCCCAATTGCGCTACTTTTAACAACTGCTCATTTCCCTTTATTTTACAAGTCTCTCTAACTTTGATTTGGCCCCCATACAGTCTTACATGACAGCGTCGCTGTCCTTTACGATCTCGATCGATTTTGTAGACACGTCCATATAAACTTTCTGTCTTTCTTGGGGAAAGCCACTTGGTGATAAAATCTAATAGTTCTATAATGCCCCGACCATGAAGTGCAGAGCCGTGAAGTATTGGAAATACTTTCAGCTTCATAAAGGCTTTAATTAACGTTTGTTCCACTTCCATTTGTGTCAATAGAATGCCATTTGCATATTTTTCTAATAATTCCCGATCCAACAATGCTGCAAATTCCATAAGTTTAATTTTCTCTTTAGAATCCTGCCAACAATCCATCAAATTAAAATCTCTCTGACTGGTATGATCCACCTTGTTTAACGTGATGATCTCTGATGTCAGCATCTCCTCTATATCATGATAAACAGCTTCAAGATCAACACCCATTCGATCTACTTTGTTGATGAAAATAACCGTTGGCATTTTAAGGCGCACAAGAGCCTCAAATATAATTCGGGTTTGAATTTGGACCCCTTCTTTAGCCGAAATCGCTAATATGGCGCCATCTAATACCGATAAGGAACGCTCCACTTCTGCTATAAAATCCATATGCCCTGGTGTATCCAATAAATTGATTTGTGTCGATTTCCAGTCAAAGGATACTGTGGAAGTTCGAACCGTGATCCCATGTGCTTTTTCTACGCTTAAACTATCCGTTACGGTATCGCCATTATCTACCCTGCCCAGCGTTCTAATGACGCCACTTTTATATAAAAATTGTTCTGTAATCGTTGTTTTTCCAGCATCTACATGTGCCACTATACCGATATTAATCATTTTTTGATTCAAAATATGCTCCTCTTTTATACTTAATCATTAGCTGTTGTCCACACTAATTTTAGGCATCATTATCCACAAAAACTTGCTTTGTCGGACCTGTTCTCGTCTAACCGATTGAACAGGTTAAACTTTCCTGCTCGAAGCTAGACGAAAACTCATGATTTACATAAAAAAACCACAGACATTTATGCCTGTGGTTAGGATTCATAATTTGAACGCCAAAAAACGTATCACTTTATCCTAAGTCATAAATATCATGCAAAATTAGTGTCAAATTGTCCTTTGATAAATTTGTACATGTCATATTTATGGCCTCCATTCGTTTATTTGAATACTAAATGTATTCGTCTTTATAAGGATAGCAAAACATAATAGAAAATTCAATAACACATCTCTTTTGTCATAAACTTGTAATGATCTTGTATTAAAATATAACGCTCTATTGATGACAAGGTAGAATTGTGATATTAAAATTAAGTTGTCCTTGTTTAAATTCCCTATTGCGATTTCCAATTTTTTTGTATATAATGACAGTAATAAACATTTCCAATTTATCAGAGTTTAATCGCTCGGGTAAATTAAACATCGATTGAATGGACCTTTACGAAGGTTCATCTTTCGTTTTTGGCTCACTGCGCCATTAATAACGCCTCAACCATGGCATTGCCTTGCAAGCGGGTCGGTGGCATATTGAAGTTTGCGTTCTCAGGTAAAAGCCCCCATTTCCAAACCATTTCTATTGATTCCAAATCCCAAGCACCAAGGACAAGCACTTCTGGCAGTTGACTCTCTCTCGTTATTTTGGGTTCTAGATCCATCGCTTTTGCAGAGCGCACTAAGAATACCGCGACTTCCTGCCAGGTTAGCACACGCGCACTTGAAAATCGATGATCCCCAGTGCCTGATGTGATTTTTTCGTTTACAGCCCAGTCTACTGCAGGTAAATACCACTCAAATCCCAAAAGATCGGCAAAAGTATTTTCATTTACCATTTGTTTTGGGCTACCAGCTGCTTTGTAGAGCATCCCCACAAATCGAGCACGCGTTAAAGGTACCCACTCCCGCTCTGCTATTTGGGGCAATGTAGAATCTGTTAATAACTGCTCCACACAAGTATCTACACCTAATAGATAATCCGCCAAAGTTTGAGGCATCTCCACATCTGGTATCAAAGAGACCGTATCCATACCCGCTGCCGCGTCAAAATAATCGCTCAACCCAATAAATTTTGAAGAAACCTGTACTTTAATCCCCGAATTCGGTAATTCAAATCCATTTACAGAACCAAAGTGATCTACACTACCACTGGTGGGTTCACCCACTAATACACTACCCATTTCCTGTAGTTCCACCGCATTAATGATCGCCGAAGAAAATGTCGTTTCACCTATTAAAGTAACTACTTTCACACCTTTTGTGTCCATCTCTTCTCTGAGCAACATCAAAAGTGGGTATATCACGCCATCCGATCCGCCGCCATTCTTCCGTAAATCTACCAATATACACTGATAATTGCCATTGCCTAAATCTGATTTAACTTGGTTGCAAAATTGTGTCATTGATAAATCTGGATCCTCTACACAACGATTGTACTGAATATAATAAGTATTGTCATTTAAAGACTTTGACGCATAGTATTTACTCATACTATCGGTAAATGGTTTTTTCTCACGAAGATCACTTAAAGATACCACAGAAAGCGCTTTTAAACTTTCAGCATCTACAGCATTTAATACGAGACTTTTTTCATGGCCTTCGCTATCCAAAAGAGAAAGCTTCAAAGACGCATCTTCATCCATAATCCCTGCATATCTGTAAAGCGCTTCTATATAGCTCGACTGTCCATAAGTGCGTCTCAGTTTTACAGCCGTATCCGCGCTCATAAATTTTGAAAAGCGTTCTAGAACTTGATCCATGGTAAAACCATTAATTGCAACGACTTGGTTTCCAAGAAAATCCTCATGACCCTTTTCTGTGGTACTCAAAACCCACGCCCCGTCAAACCAAGAAATTTTCATAGGGTAAAAATGCGTTTCATCGGCAATACTGCTGATGGACCGGTTTGTGTGAGAATCTCCCACAAGAGCAACCAGGCTCTGTAAGTCTAGAACAAAATCAACGTTGCTTTCCGTTTCTAAGCGAGATTCAATTGCCCTTTTTAACGATAAGAAATTTTCTTCTGACGCATTTGCAAACAGGTTCGGATGATAGGTCTTTAGGTTCTCATAAAGAAAATCTAAATCTTCTTGGCGTGTTTCCTGCCGCGTTTCATTTTCAGCTTTAACTTTAATTTCAGTTTCTGCTTTAACCTTAGTTTCAGTTCCAGTTTCCGTTTCTGCCGCCGCCATACTGACGTTCATCATTAGAACCATCAATAAGCAGATCAGACCTGTTGTTAAATAATTGCTTTTGAATTTGTTCAATTTAGTCACTCCTCTCCAAATAAAAAAATCACTACTCTTAATTCTAGCATGATAACACTTATAATTTCATTAAAGTTAGCAAAAAATTAGATTAAGACATCTATTGATATCTTAATCTAATTGACTTTTACTTCATTCATTTGGTCAAGCCATTTACGATTCTGCCATTCATTGTTAATCGCGGTTAGGATAAACATGTAGTCGCCTACCTTTATGATTGTATCCCCTTTGGGAATGAATTCTCTTTCACCCCGTTTAACGCTCACCAGCAGACAGTTCTTAGGCCAAGGTACATCACGCACTGTTTTATTTTCAAAGATGGAATCATGACGTACAATGCTTTCGATAATGATCTTTTTAGTGTGCTCTTCGTGATCTTCAAGCTGATGTTCTGTCGTGAGATTATCCAGAAGCGCATCATAGATAGGTAAACTTTTTAATTGATCTGCTATGATAAAAGCACCCATTGAAACGATCGTCAGAGACAGCATATGGCTAAGTGAACCTGTCATTTCCATAATGAGTACAATCCCTGTTATGGGCGCACGCACAATTGCCGCGAAAAATCCCGCCATAGCGAGAATGATGATATTGTCAAAAAGTGCTGGTGACAATCCAAAATATAAAATACTGATCTTCGCAAAAATGGCTCCAATTGTAGCGCCAAGTACTAATAATGGAAAAAATATGCCTCCTGGTGCTCCAGAACCAAAGCTAATCATTGAAAATAAAAATTTTAAGATTAGTAAAACGACTAAGAAGCCTATCCCCGAATCAGGCGTCAACAAACTGAACATATGATGCCCACTCCCTAGAATATAAGGAAAATAGAGCCCTACTAAACCCGCACAGACAAAAGGCACCACGATTCTATTATGATCCTTTAAAAAAGGCATCTTTTGATAAAGTTTCTGTGAATAGATGAGCACTGTATTATAAAACGCACCCAAAACGCCGACCACGATGCTCAAAACAATTATAAGCCAATATTCTTGTAAGCCTAATAAGCCTGTCACTTCTAAATTAAAGACAGGCTCTAAACCAAAAAAATTTTTAGAAATAAAATCGGCTACAACTGCAGCGCCCATTGTCGATAAAAGAATTATAGGTGAAAAATATTTAAAAATTTCTTCCAGTGCGAACATAACCCCTGCAAGTGGTGCATTAAACGCTGCTGCAAGGCCAGCACTTGCGCCGCTTGCGATTAAAATTTTGCGCTCCATTCGGCTTTTACCTGTTTTATTCCCGATACCTTCTGCAATACTTGCACCAAGCTGTATGGATGGCCCTTCTCGCCCAAGCGAAAGGCCTCCTAGGATTGCCACAGTGCCACCTGCAAATTTGCACAAAAGAGTATGCCACCAATTTTGATTAAAGTATCCCATTAGAATACCTTTTACTTGGGGAATACCACTCCCCCGAATCATCTTATTTTTTTGAGTCAAATAGGATAGCAAGAAACCTGCTAATATGAGCGCTAAAAAGAGTATCGGGATAAACTTAATATGCTCGCCTACATAAGCATATATACCAAATGCATAGGTTTCTGCCCGCGTTAAAATAAGCCTGTAAAAGACAACAACACCACCCGCAAGGGCCCCTACTAAAATACTTTGAAGTATAATCGGAATTCGCCTCGCATCATGCGAGGTGATGCTTTCGTAATTATTACCCATTTCTTCACCTCTTTAAATGACTATAATCCTTATTTCAATATTATTATACACTATGATTCTATCCTGTGCATCATAATTGATCTGCTATTTTTTCAACTTCATATGCGGATTGCGTAAGCTCTTCCATATCCTGTGCAACCTCTTCAGAAGCTTTTAATTGCTGATCGCCCAATATTAAAGCTTCTTCTATAGAAGCCATAATATCACGCGTTTCCTTCCGAATTGCAGTGGTTTTTTCTGTCCCCTCTGTGATGGCTTGAGCAGATACATGTAGCGTATTCTGAACCTCAAGTGTCATAACCAATATGATAGCACCAATGAGTATTCCATTCTTCATAACAGGTTTTCCAATAGATTTAACGGGAATTCCAAATCTTTCTTTCGGCACGATATGCATATAGTCTGTTTTGGATTTAAGCACTTTATCCACTGCACTATTGGGCACTGCTTTATTGCCTTCTTTTAACCCAATATCAAAACTCCTTGCAGGAATATATTTGACAATACAGCCTTCTTTATCTTCTATAACGATACTACAATCAATTGGAAATAGCGCTAAATACATTTCTGCAGCATTCATCAATGCCGCCAAATCTTCATATACCTCTTTTTCTTGATTAAATACTTGATTAGATACTTGATTAGATACTTGATTTATACGCATTTATAATCCTCCCCCATTTTATGACTCCAGACGCTGTTTAAAGCTTTATCAATTCTGAAAACAGATGTGAAATAGTTGTTTTATCACATGTATTCTAAGATTTTACCATGTCTGAATTGTCTGAAAAAGAGCGATTAATTGACTTTATTTGTTTTTTTGAGCACTATCAAAGCGTATACTCAGTCCGCTTCGCTACCTTCATAAACCTTACGCAATCCTATCGAATTGCATCCAGCGGGAGTTTGGACTCCCACCGAATTAGGAATGAGACTTAAACTTGTGCTTATCCCATTATGATTTCAACCCAATGATTGCCGCCATCATTAATCATCTGGATCACATTCTGCTTCTGTACAACACCGTCCAAAGACGTCTTCTGAACCCCTTGGCTGATATGATTTGGATTTAAAACCTTAATTTCATAGGTGGTATCAATAAACTGATATTTCATATAAAAATCTGCCCATTTTTTAGGCACACATGGGTTGATTATGAGGTTATCGCCTTCTTTATTAAACCCAAGTATATTTTCGACACCCACTTTATACATCCAGCTGGCTGAACCTGTATACCATGTCCATCCCCCTCTGCCCACATGTGGATAGCTGCTGTAAACATCCGCTGCCATAACATAAGGCTCCACTTTATAAATGGAAACTTCATGATTTGTCCGCGTATGGTTGACCGGATTGATGAGTTCGAACAATTCATGCGCCTTATCGCCGTTACCCAGTTTTGCAAAAGCGGCAACCACCCATGCTGCTGCATGCGTATATTGTCCACCATTTTCGCGGACTCCTGGCACATAGCCTTTGATATAACCTGGCTCTAAATCACCCTCATAGAAAGGTGGTGTCAACAATTTGATCAGCCCTTCTTCTTTCATGACCAAATAGTCTTCAAGAGCATGCATAGCCCGTTCAACTCTTACTGGATTGCCTGCACCAGAGAGTACCGCCCAAGTCTGTGCCAGAGAATCAATTTTACATTCGCTGTTTTGTGCAGAACCCAAGACATCACCATTATCGAAGAATGCACGTTTATACCAGTCGCCATCCCAAGCTTCTTTTTCAACAGCACTTACAAGCCCCGTGCAAATCTCAACATAGCGCTGTACACTCTCGAAATCGCCTTTTTGGATGCATATTGGCATAAAATTTTGGAGCGTCGTATAGAGGAACCATGCAAGCCAAACGCTTTCACCCTTTTGTCCGTTCCCCACTGTATTCATGCCATCATTCCAGTCACCAGTGCCCATGAGCGGCAACCCATGTTCCCCAAAGTTTAACCCATGTTCTAATGAGAGCATACAATGTGCATATAGTGTCCCCAACTCTTCAGAATATTTTGGTGTGCAATATCTTTCTTCTTCATACTCTTTTAGAATATCATCGACCACAAAGGGAACTTCACACTCTAAAATGGACACATCACCCGTAATTTTAACATACTCTGCTGTGACATAAGGCAACCACAGATAATCATCCGAGATGCGTGTTCTCATGCCTTTATTGGTCGGTTCATGCCACCAATGTAACACGTCCCCTTCTCTAAATTGATGCTGTGCGTGTTTTAGAATTTGTGCTTTCGCAATTTCAGGCCAAATCGCTGCTATAGCAAGACTGTCTTGAAGTTGATCCCGAAAACCAAAGGCCCCACCTGACTGATAAAAAGCAGCCCGACTCCATAGTCGGCATGATATAACTTGATAGAGCAACCAACCATTGAGCATCAGATTCATAGAAGATTCTGGTGTCTGAATTTGAACCACTTGTAACTTTTGCTTCCAAAATGCAATGACCTGATTGAGTGCCTCGTATGCCACATCATACTCTAGATATTGTTTCGCTTCATTTAAGACAGCCGCTTCGCCCGAGCTGACACCCAATACATAGACCAATTTTAGCGTTTCGCCTGGTGGTATGGATACATTGACTTGCATAGCCATGCAGGCATTGTATCCAGCGCCAACTGTCCCTGAAAGTCCGGCACGTCTCAATGTCTCAAGTGAGCCCGTACACTCATGGCCGTAAAACTCATGACGATCTCCAGTGACAGTTCTATCCGGCATAGAGACATCCATGTACATCTTTTCATCTATAAATTCTTGATTATAAGGATTTTCCACTGTTAAAGTCCCGTTTTCCAGTTGTGAGCTCATCAAGTGTAATCCCGTCACGCTGGGTTCAACACCGAGAACCGGCGTTGCGTAATAAGTGATCGAAAGATTTCGCTCCACGTCACCTTCATTTTTCAAATCAATCAGATTGATTTTCACGCGATCTTCAAGTGGCACAAATTGCACAAGCTTTTGTGCAATGCCATGACTGTTGTGCTTAAATTCTGTATAGCCAAAACCGTGTTCGATTCTGTAAGGTGTTTCTTCTCTAATCGGTTCAGGCGTTAACGACCAAATGTGGAGTGCTTCATCTCTCATATAAAATATTTCTCCAGGTTGATCACTTACAGAGTCATTACTCCATGGTGTCAATTTATGCTCGCGACTGTTGCCGCTCCAAGTGTAACCGCCGCCTGATTCCGTCACCATAAATCCAAATTTAGGATTTGAAATGACATTAGACCAAGGTGCAGGTGTTGTCTGCCCACTTTCAAGCTGTATGATGTAGGCGTCCCCCGCTTGACTAAAGCCCCCTAAGCCATTGAAAAAATGAAGGTTGGGATGAATATGACTCAACTGCTGAAGATTATTCTGAGGTTGATCTGCCACCAGATTTAATACGGGTTCTAATATTGGTGACAGCTCAAGCGGTTCTTCCAACATAAGTTGTTCAGACATCGTCTTCCCATTGCCCTTGAAAATCAAGCGTGCGATGGCGCTTAACAAATCGACATCACCCTCTGCCATGTTATTTGTATTGAGAATAAAGACGTCTTCGAGGTGATTTAATACACCACTGGTTTGGTTATCGTACACAATTTCTTTAACCAATTCGGACAAAGGATTGGTGTAACTATTCTCTTCATTAATGAGAATCACCAGATTGACTTTTATATCTTTTAATCGCCAAAATTCATGTGCTTTGAGCAATTCAAAGAGAATTTCAACTTCATCCGTTTTTTCGAGAATAACCAAAATAATAGGTTGATCTCCCGAAATACCATAAGACCACAGTGAGGACTGTCCTTTGTGATTCACACTAATCATTTGACGATACATTCTCCTAATTGGACTTAAATACAAAATGTCCTTAATCATATTTTGATAAAGTTCCATATCTGCCGCTTTTATGTTAAGGTATTTAGATTCTACTTCACTCCTTGCAAAGGCAAGCCAAAACGAAGCATCACAGGTTTCTAAATTCGCATACTTTTCCATCAATTCCAAAATACCTTCTTTACTATCCGCAACCATCGTCACAAATGAAATTCGAGCTGATCTGCCAGCCTCTATTTTTAATTGAAGTCTTAAGCTCAGCGCAGGGTCAAGAACCGTCCCCACAGTTCCTGATAAAGGCTTATCGCGTTCAAGCATGATTGGATTTTTTACCGTTCGATCACGACCTATAAACTGTACACGATCTGTCTCATACTGAAATTCACCCACCGTTTCGCCATCAACAACAGGCATGTGAGCCACCCATAAGGTGTTCTCTTCAACACTTCTAGGACGTCTATGCGCTAAGAGTGCATTAAAGGTGCTATTATATTCTGTTTCAACGAACAAGTTTCCGAACGCTGGATGTGCAACATCACTGGCTTGCGATGCCAAGACGACTTCAAAGAAGCTTGTCAGTTCAAGTATACAAGTATCCTCTCCATTATTTTTAAGCTTGATTCTTCTGATCTCGGCATTATCTGCTGAAGTGACAATCACCTCTGTGGTGGTTTCGATGTTTTCATCAGTTCTCTTATAAACCGCTTTGTCTGCTGTAAAAACGACTTCATAAACATCTGGGCGCGTTTTAAGCGGACAATACGTCGTCGACCAAATTTGGTTCGTATTTTTATTTTTTACATAAAAGAACATACCGTAATTGTCAATAACGGGATCTTCTCTCCATCGGGTTACAGCACTCACCCTTCCCTTGCTGTAGCCAGTCCCTCTATCGGTGACCATCACAAAATAACTGCCATTCGATAGAATATGTGCCATCGGAAGCGGTTTATTCAATTCTGTAAAACGTCTATACGAGCCTTTATCTCTATACACCAAGCCTTTGAATGGCATGATTTTTTCTTTATTATCTTTGCTCAACACTGCATTTGTGGGAACTCGTTCTTGAAGTAACAGTCGCGCTGCATTTGCATACGGATCTTCTGAAAACCTTGTTTGCATGATGTTGTCGTTTAAATAATTGGTAAGCGCCAATAAACTCATCCCTTGATGATGTGCCATATAACTTTTGATGACCACATGTTTTTGATCAAAGGTGAGTCTTTCAGGCGTATAATCCGCAGCTTCATAGTACCCATAAGGACCCTCAAGCCCCTGTGAATTCAAAGTTTTGATATTTTCATAAGCTTCGAAAGGCGCTACCATTAATGCCAAAAAAGTCGCATAAGGCGCAGTAACCGCATCTTCAATAAGGCCTCTTTTAAGCCCAATCCATGGGATTCCAATGGCTTTGTATTGATAATCCAAATGTATGTCCAGAGAATTAAATGCAGATTCAGATATGCCCCAAGGCATTTGTCTCTCTTTGGCATATTTTTTCTGACATTTGATGACAAACGAATACGTTTCATCTAGTAATGTATTCTTATAACTTTTCATGATCAATAAAGGCATCAAGTACTCAAACATGGTGCCGCTCCAAGAGACCAGCCCTTTGTAACGATTGACTACCGTCAGCGCTCGACCTAGCATAAACCAATGTTTTGGAGGCACTTCTCCCCTTGCTATGGCGATATAACTCGCCTGTCTCGCCTCTGATGCAAGTAGATCATAGTAAGAATTGGTCATACGATTGTCTTCTATGTTATAGCCGATGGAAAAGAGTTGTCTCCGATGCTCAAAGAGCACTGAAAAACGAGTCTCGATCGCCAAACGGTCTACCCAAGCGATCATGGTTTCCAGTCCGTTGATAAAATTCTGCGCGAAACTTTGTGCGGTTTCCACGGAAACTTTTAGATCGTTAAGCCATTGAACAGCCGTCGGTAGCGCTGGTCCAGCTGGCAGTTCTGGTCCCGCTGATAATGCTGTCATATCAGATGCATCCAACCATTGAAGCAATTCATCAATCTGAGTCAAGAGGGCTGTGTTTCTACTAGATACATCTCCAAGGTTAACGTTGAATTTCAGCAACTTTAAAAGAGGTCGCATAGGGTCCTCAAAGGTTTCAGTCAGCAAGACACTTGGCATTTGATTGATCTGATCCAGCCACGGTGAGAAGCTAAGCACTTCACTTTTCAGTGATTTCAGTAACTCAAAGGTTCTTACTCGCCAAAGTTTAGACTCTAGTTCTAAAAGTTCAGTACTGCCCAGCAAATGGCTGAGTGACCTCTCCCAAGTATGAAGATCAATCCCTTCTGTAAAGCTATTTTTATCAAATCCGAACTGCTCCAGTGGATTGTCTTTACCACTTACCAACGCATTTTGAAGGGTATCTTCCAGACCTCTTATATACGCGGCATCCACCACAGGTTTTTTATAGAGTGCCTTTAATCCCTGTGCTAAAGTCATCAAGTAACAAACATAGTTCCCACTATCCACCGTGGAAATATAACGTGGTCTCAGTGGTTCTAAAGTGCGTGTATCATACCAGTTGTAGAGATGACCGTTCCATTTCTCAAGCTTTTCAATCGTGGATAGGGTTTGGGTCAACCTTTTTGACATTTCCAAAGTGCCTATATAGCCCATATCCCTTGCGGATAAGGTTGCAAGTAGTCCAAGTCCGATATTCGTAGGCGACGTTCTATAAGCCACACCGCGATTGGGCTCTTCTTGAAAATTATCGGGCGCCAGTCCATTGTTTTTATCATTTGCAAATTCTTCAAAATAGCGCCATGTTTTTCGTGCGATCTTTCTGAGCTCTAGCAATGCCTCAGGTTCAAGCAATTTGGTATTTTGATCGCAATTCTTACTGATCACATAGGCGATCAAAGGTGAAGTCAACCAAAAACCCATCAAAATAACACTTAAGTTCATGTACTCAGGCTTCACAAAACGCGCCGAGACGACAATGAGCACGCCCAGTATAAGACTTGGTCCCATGGACACCACATAATTCATAAGCGTATTGCTTTGAAACCTTTCGGCATCATCCGAAGTCACCCATTCCAGCATTTTTTTTCTTGAAAAAAGCACTCGATACAGCGTTATGCCTATGGCATTGAGAACCAATACGGATTGATAAGGCAAAAATACGATGGTAAATATCAGTTGAAATAATGAGGACTTAATGCCAAAAAAACCTCTGATATGACGCTTTACAGGATTAAATATCGGTGCATCTGATACCAGTTCACTAAAGATGTGAATGAGGAGCGGCAGTCCCATAACCATGAGCCCATACCCTGTCCAAAACCAAGCACTCCCTGGCAATATACTAAATCCTGAAATCCATAAAAGCATTAAAGAAGGGGCCACAAGGCTTCTTCTAAGGTTATCGGTGATTTTCCATTTGGAAATCTTAGAAATCGGATTGGTCACCTTGATTAAATTTCTGTTGTGGATGGTTTTTCCGAGCCAAGGCAAAAGTTGCCAGTCTCCGCGTACCCACCTGTGAAGCCTAGTCATATAGGCATTGTACTTCGTTGGATAAGAATCCACCAATTCTAAATCAGAAACTAGAGCCGCTCTCACATAAGAGCCTTCAAGTAAGTCATGACTTAACACAGCATTTTCTGGCACAATATCTTTTAAAACCGAATGGAAAACGCGAAGATCGTAAATGCCCTTTCCTGTGAAAACGCCTTCGCCGAATAAATCTTGATAAACGTCTGAAATCGCACTGGCATAGGGATCCATCCCTTCTTGACCCGTTAGAATCCTTGAGAACAGAGAACAATTTGCACTTTCAATATCATATGAAATTCTAGGTTGCATTAACCCATAGCCCTGCACTACGATCCCTCTATTGGGATCGACGATCGGCGTGTTCAGTGGATGCGCCATAGTGCCAATCATCTGCTTTGCCATTCCAAGTGGCAGTATGGTATCTGCATCTAACGTGATGATGTATTTGATTTTGGATTTTGGCATTATGTTGTCCGAATACTCACAGAAGCTGGTTTCATCTGAGCCGAGTAACATCTCATTGAATTCCATAAGTGCGCCTCTTTTGCGCTCCCATCCTGTCCAAGTGTTATCATTTGTATTGTGAACGCTCAGTCTATGATAGAAATAAAAGATCGTTTCATTGTCTTTTGCATATCTTAAATTTAATGCTTTAATACCCTTTTCTGCTTTGACTAATATAGGATGATCCTTTTGTGTATTTGGGCCCTTTGAATCTTTAAACGCACCAATTAGAGCAAAATAGAGATTCTTTTCTGGATTGGAAAGATAATGGCTCTCAAGATGTTTGATGAGTTCTGAAACACGATCCACATTGTTGAGCAGGACCGGAATCACGACCATAGTGCCTAATGCTTCTGGAATGCCTTCTTTTAACTCAAGTCTTGGAAATAGTGCAGGTTTCTTAAGCAAAGTGACGATCCAATTCACCAGAGTGATCGCCATCTCAGATGCGGGTATGAACGCCACTGTAATCACACCCCATAAAAGCCATAGCGATCTGCCTTCTAATTTTTTAAAGCCATAACGCGCAGCGAGCAACATTAATAACACCATCATAAAACTTATAGCGCCGGCATAGAGCCTTCCGGGATTTCTATTCGCCTTTTTTTTCAACCGATTTCGTAAATTTGTGTTGCTTCTTTGGGCCTCTTCAAGTTGTTTGACACCATCACCCAGTAAATAATAGCCCACGTGTATTTTGCGATTGTACATATTTTGAGTTTCGTTTTGAGAATTGCCTGTAAGTGCTTCTTTGTTAGCCAATTCAATAGCTTCCCTTGCTATATGAATTTCTGAGACGCGATAGGCTCTCGCCAGTGTCTCAATCTGTCTTAAGTAATATCCACGTGAGGTTTCATCCATCGCCAAATAAGTCTCATCGGGATCCGTTTGAAGAATTCTTTCGACGAAACTTGCAGATTCAAAAAAATAACTCCAATTTAGATTCGATACGTATTTTAAACTCATAATACAGTTGCCAAATGAGACCGTGCTCACCGCTTGTGCATTATGCTCCCTTTGGGCGATAAGTTCTGCAGTCATGCCATATTTATCAAGTATTTCATCAATGCCTCTGAGCACGTTTGAATAGCTACGGCCTGATCTTCTTAAACGGTAAAATAAATGTTCTACAAAAGTTGGATTGGCCTCGTCATCTTTTTCAAGGGTGCTTATAAACAGCGTCATCATTTTTTCAAGATCATTGACTTCATCTGACCAGTATTTATCTATGAGCACATCCGCTTTGTTCCATTCCCTTTGTGTATCCTTTATTTTTTCACAAATCATTCGAACATGCTCGATTAAAGCAATCCGCATCATAATGGGCAGAACCCGAATCTCTCTATCGAAAAGAATGCTGTGAGATTGATAAGCTTCCAAATATTTAAGAAGTGTACTTTCTTCAACTTGACCATCTACTAGAGAAATAAACTCTATAGCGATGGCAAATATACGTGTATAGCCTTTAAATGGCCCTTTTTTAAGGACTGGTAGCTTATAGTAGTTTTTTTTAGTAAGCGCACCTCGAACACCCTTGACTTGCTCTTCTATGATATAGAAATTGTCAAGGAGCCATTCAGCCGCTGGAGGAACAGATTTTTTTTGATTCACATCGTCATTTAGACTCTTGTAAAGCGATAAAATCAAATCATAATTATCATTCATTCGAGTCATTGGCCAATTTAGCACATTCCGCTTAACCGATACAGCATGATCTTGAGCCATTCTTTTAGCACGCTTTTCAAGTTCTTCAACAGTTAATGAGGCATAACGTATGTTTAGGTCTCTGTTTTTTCTTAAACGTAAAAAAAGCATGATAACCGATAGTATAACTACCGCAAAAATGCCTATCTGAATCCACGTTGAATCATTCAATACAATACCTTCTTTCCACTGGGTATTTCTTAACCATTGAGGGGACAACATCCTATCCTTATGAAAAAAGCCACTTATATAAAATAAGTGGCTTGAAGCTTAATCTATTGTTCCGTAACATTTGTCACCGCTAATGTTCCTACTTTAAAGTATACGCTTATTAGAGGACTTTGTCAATTTGTGGCAATATTTTTACCATATCGAAACGGAATTGCAATCGTCCTATTAAAAAAGGCTATGATCGGTCCCATAAAAAAGGCTGTTACCAGTGTGCCAACACCCACTGTCGCCCCAAGTAAAAAGCCTATTACCGTACAGAGTAAGTCTGTGCCCATTCGACAATACTGAAACTTTGCAACTTTTTTTTCTGTCATAATCAGAGCAACAGCATCATAAGTCGAAACACCTAAGTCCCCCGTAAAATACAGTGCTGAACCGAAGCAAATGACCAAAATGCCTATAATCAATGAAATGCCCCTGATGAGCAGTGATGGGGCTGGTATCCAAAAATTAAAGAGCCATGACGAGAATTGAACCACATATCCAAGCAAGAAAATATTGATGACTGTACCCAATCCAATCTTGGTTTTATCAATAAAGAATATGCCTATGAGCATCAATAAATTTAAAATCGTATAAAAGGTTCCAAATCCAATCGATGTATGATTCCAAATACCGTGAGCAAATACTTGAAACGGGTCCATTCCAAACAGCGCAAGGTTGAAAATACCTACGCTAAACCCCGTAATCAACACCCCTACAACGGTCATAAAAATTCGTTTTTGTTTTTCATTCATATCAAATTCTCCTCTAAAAATCTCATTATTAATATTATAGAACATCGGTGTGCTTTTGTAACTTATTTTTTAACCCGACGGAAGAGGAACCACAACCTCTTTTGACATTTCATAATATTTTTTTGAATTTTAACCACTCCTTTTATTTGACAAATACCTATATTGTGGTAAAATATCTAGTATAAAGGAGGACGTGTCCATGAAAAAAAAACCCGTGAAAATCACTGTATTTTTACATATTGAGCCAGAGAAGGATTCTCTCATCAAAGTTCACCAAATTTACAACAGTACTTACAAGAAACACTAAAGTATAAGGTCATTTTAACCCTATCACAGCAAAACAAAAGCCACTTAGCAGCGTTGCCAAGTGGCTTTACCTTTTTTACTATTTTGCTGTACTTCTATAACGTGCCATCATTCTAGCAAGTCCACCGCCATTTTCAGAGTTAGTGAAACCCATAGCCATTAAAATTTGTAATGCATAGGCACTTCTTGCACCTGATGCACAGTAAAGAATAATCTTTCTATCTTTGTCTTGAAGCTCGCTTGCTCTATATTCGAGTTCGTCTAGTGGAATGTTGATCGCACCTGGATAAGCACCATATGCATACTCATCTTCAGAGCGTACATCGATAATCAATGGTCCAGTCTGAACTTCTGCCTTTACTGCTTTTACTTCTTCTTTAACATCTTTAGCTTTCTCTTCCGTGTTGGTTTCTCCAAGTTTTTTCGCCTCTGGCGCGGGTAAATTAAGAACAAAGTTTAATGGCTTAATGGCTCTAGCATAGTTTGAGAGACTTATAAAGCCACCGCTCACATTGAGTACATTTGTAAAGCCAGCACCTACTAAAGTACGTAATGCTTGATGCCCTTTTTTACCTGTTTCATCATAAACAAAGGTCAACTGATCCTTTTGTAATTTATCAAGCGTTGAAGCAAGCATTTCTAGTGGTATATTAACAGCACCTTCAACATGTGCTTTTTCAAATGAAAACACGTCTCGAACGTCGATCCAAAGTGCGCTTTTCTCCTCTAAATAGTCATCTAGTTCATGGATCGTAAGTGTAGGCGAAAAACCTGAAATTCTATTTTCAGCAACATATGCTGCCATATTAATCGCATCATTTGCATTGCCAAGTGGTGGCGAATAAGCAAAATCCATATCTGCTAAATCAGAAACTGTGAGCTTAGCAGATACGGCAGTTGCTAAAACATCAAGTCTTCTATCAGCACCAGCATAACCTGCCGTTTGACCCCCAAGTATAATGCCCGTCTCTTTATCATAAACCACAAGAACGGTTACAAGCTCTGCACCTGGATAATAAGAAGTATGATTTTCTTTATGAATAACAATCGCATCTGCATTAATGCCTTCAGCTCTTGCAGCCTTTAACGAAATCCCCGTAATACCTGCTACTGCTTCAAAAACTCTGACGATTGATGTCCCAATAGACCCTTTATATTCATGTCTTTGACCAAGTGCATTTTCTGCAGCGATTCGACCTTGTCGATTCGCTGGACCAGCAAGTGGAATACGCACTTTTTTGCCGAGTACGCGGTGCTCTAATTCGATCATATCCCCAGCAGCATAGATGTTATCATCACTGGTTTTTAATGTGGAATCCACTAATATGCCACCTGCAGGTCCCATTTCAAGACCCGTTTCTTGCGCAAGCTTCAAAGTAGGGCGTACACCAATTGATAATAAGACCATGTCTGCAGTAACCTTTGTGCCATCGTTAAGAAGCACACTGCTTGCATGAATCTCAGAGAGTGCTTTATTGGTGTATAAATCCACATCATATGCAATCAATTCTTCTTGAATAAAACCTGATATTTCAGCTTCCATAATCCCCATGACATGCGGCATCATTTCCACTACAGAGACTTTCAGGCCTCTTTTAGCAAGAGCTTCTGTCATCTCAAGCCCTATAAAGCCCCCGCCTACAACAACTGCTGTTTTAGGCTGCTTATTTGTTATAAAGGCATCAATTTTATCCATATCGTCTAGAGTCCAAAGTTGAAAAACGTGCTCTTGATCTGCACCTAGAAGTGGTGGTGCTATCGGCTTACCACCTTGAGCTAAAATAAGCTTTGTATACTCAAATTGATTCTTTTTACCCGTCCTGGAATCTGAAGTATGCACAACTTTACTTGCTCTATCAATTGACGTTGCAGTTGTATGGATATGAACTGTCGTTTGATACTGATCATTAAAGCTCTCTGGACTCTGTAAAATTAATTTTGAACGACTTTTGATATCCCCGCCAATATAGTATGGCAATCCACAGTTTGCAAATGATATATCTGCACCCGCTTCTAGGATTGTAATTTCTGCATCTGCTGAAAGTCTTCTCACTTTTGCTGCAGCGGTCGCACCAGCTGCTACACCACCAATAATAACTATTTTTTCCATATAAAACTCCTCATTTAATGTATTTTTAGAGAAAATCAAAGACTATTAACTTCGAATTTACTTTTTAACTTTTTTCTCTTCTTGCACCCCCATACCCATGGGGTGTATCTACATTTTAATGGTTATTCTATCTGTTGTCAATCCTAATCAAAAAAGTTTACAATTGATTATGATTGGTTAGGGTGTCAAAGTTGTGTATGCCGAACAAGAACGCTAACCTTATGATATACCCGTTAATACTAATCCTGGCGAGGATATTTCAAGCCTATCGGGATGCTATAAAAATTGATGTACTGCAATGAAAGCTATGATTGCACATAACCCCATCATACCGACTATAAAACCAAAACTTTTTAACCGATTTTCATTAAAGATCACCTTGTATTTAATTTGATATGCTGTGGAGATAAAGCTCCCTATAATCACAATGCCCATAAGATCCCAATTGTCATGAATAAAGCCTATGTTGTGAGGCAGACCTCTCACCATGACGGCTATCAGAATTGCAAACAACGCAAATCGGCCCATATAAGCATCCCCCTGATTGACGATTTGTTTAGTGCGCTCATCCACACGTCCATACAAGAGTGCTTTATCATGCTTAGAACGTTTATTTAAATTTGTCGATTCCGATTTATGCATTAGTCTATTCCTCCTCGAGGTAGAAAACCTCTTCAAACGTTTTTTCAAGTCTCCGACATAATATTAACGCCAGCTTTGCTGTAGGACTATATTGTCCCGTTTCAATCGAACTGATCGTCTGACGGGATACACCCGCTAGGTTTGCCAGCTGTTCCTGTGATAAGTTCCTCTCCACTCGAGCCAGCTTAAGTCTATTTTTAAAAATTACCCTGTCATCCAATAAACCACCTCCATGTCATTAGGATACATCTTTAATGAAAAGATGTCAGGTCAACTTGTCATATCGATAAGTTGACTTGACATCTCGATAAGTTTACTTGACATCTCGATGAATTAACTTGACTGAAAGTCAGATTGACACGCTTACCTACGAGCCTATTGGTAATTCGTATTCTAAGTTTAATTTTACTGAAAAAAAGGGAAGTCGACTTTGCACAATCGACTTCCTTAGACAAGATTTATAGCAAATTCAAGTTCGGCTAAAGCGGCAACAACAGTACTTCTATTGACTCCAAATATTTCTGCCATTAGCCTTTGTGGTGGTAGAGCACTTCCAATTGTCCAATCTCCTCTTGATATTTTGGTACTGATATAGTCAACAATTTGCCTATACATAGGTTCCTTGCACTGTTTATCTGGTACCCAGTCTAGCTCTACCGTTTTGCTCACTTTTGATACACTCACGCTCATTATACATTTAGATGATTATAGCATGATTTTTTTAATTCATTCTTGATATAAGGGAATCTTTCCGTTGTGAGCTTTAGGTAGTAGGCTGTTTCTTCAAAGCCTTTGTGCCCCACGGCAATCGCACTAAAATTGAACCGTCTTAATCCAAATCAGAATTACTCACTTCTTCTTACGCTTGCCACTCAAAGCTTCATACGCAACAAAAGGGATACCTACTATGATACCCAGGAGTGAATTAATCCCAAAAAAACCACCATATACGCCATATAATTTGAGCTTCTTGAAATACCTGCCTGCAAAATCATAAAACAATTTATGAATTTCCTTACCACTCATGTTGTTAATTGCCTTTTCTGTTATCCGATCAAAATTAATGTCCGAGAGAATTTTGTCCATGTTGGGCTTAATTGATACAAACGCTGCATCCGTTAAATAGGACAAACTCGCATTTATAAACGCATCAGGAACGGTATCCAGAAACTTTTCAAGTAACACAGAATAGTACATACCTATGAATTCTTCCAAACTGTCATCAAAATCCTCTTTTGCTAAAATGTTCTCAAGGCCATCAGAGAGCACGGCGTCGAGCCGATCATTCCCGATCAACTCTGCTACGGATTGATTGTAGGCAAACGCACTTAAAGCCTTGTAAGTGTTATCGCGCACTATATGATGCATCTTATCATAAAACCCAGTCGCACCTACTAAATGGTGTAAATCGTTCTTATGCGCCTCGGTTTTATTAAAAATCAGTACTTTCGAATCGCTACAATGCACTTTAACATCGAAAAGATAATGATGAATGAGTTCACCCACTTGCTTCTTTAACTTCTTTTGTTCCTTATCAAACACATCAGTCATCACTTTTTTAGCATATAGAAATTTCTGCTCAAATCGCGCTTTCATCTTCTGTTTTGAGTCAAGGTCAAAAATTTCAGCCACTGTAAATAAGTGCACCTTTCCAAGCTCATCTGCAATCGTACCCAAAATGTTTACCAAACTTTTCTTAACCGTAGAATGCTCATCTTCCTTATCGATAAATGTCGTTATGATGCTATCAAAGCCCGTTTTTTCTATGAAATTGTCAATTTTACTGATTTTCACAGAGTAAACCGATTTTTCAACAAGATTAAACACCAAACTTTCTAGGTCATTTCTTGTTTTATCAATAAACTCAGGGACTGGTCCTTTAACCAAGTCATTAACAGTATTTTCAACCAGATGATTCAGGTTCAAAACATTGTAGCCCCATTTTTTGAAGATACTTAAATCATCCAAAATCTTTTGATTCACAAAAATTGAAAATTCTTTTTTATGGTTGTCTATAAACTTAACGAGTGACTCATTTGAAGAGGTGAAAAATTCCGAAATCAACCGATCCCCGTACTTTTTAATCGCGCCATGCCATGCCTGATCAATCGTTTGATCCTTGTTAAACTCAGTTTGAAAGAACGACGTCACAGCAGAATATATTTTTTCTAAATTTTCTTTAGATAATAAATAATCAATAATTGGTGACACAACCTGATCCGAAATCGTAGGGCCAATCAAATCACTTAATCTTTTGTCGCGATTTTTGTTGTAAAATGCAACCACCAACTCATCTACTTTGATGTCCTTTTTTAATCGATCCATCATTTGAGCAGCACCAATTTCTCCAAAAGTTGAAATATCCCAATCCGCCATCTGCTTTACAATAAAATCATTGAGCCTATGAGTGGTTGTGAGTTCAAATAGCAAGTCATTGATTGCATCATTAATCTTATCCGTGTTGTCAACGACCGCTTTAACAACCAGATCACTCATGGAAACAATAAGGTCATCCCCAAATTTGTAATTATCAATCACAGCCATAATTTTAGTGGCAATTTCTGCTTTCTTCTGATTTAGGCTAAGCAACAATTTTTCTTTCATCCAATGGATATGTTCTGTTTTGTTTTTCTCTAAAAAATCCAATACATACTTGATGCCATCTTCTCTTGAACGTTCAATCAATATCGCTTTATAACTTGAATAAAAAACTTCGAGCTTCTCTTCAATCCCATCAACATCAAGCAAATCATTCTTAACAAAATGTGCCATGTTCACGGCAAAGTCCTGCTTATTCTTGATGATAAAACCCACTGAGAACCTCTTGAAATACGGAATATTGCCCAAAATTTTATTGCGAGTGTAGGGTTTAAATAGCATTTCAATCGCAAGCACATTTGTGAACCAACCCACAAACGCAAAAATAATGACATTCATTATGATCATCCTTGGATCAAAACTGCCAACACTTTGAAAGAGTCCTGGAATAATACCGACTAACCCACCAAAAAGGGCACCTAAACGTGTAATTGGCTTGAGCTCTTTTCCCATAAAGCCATGAACCAGATCACAAATTTCATCTGCACTATATTTGTTCAGATTGTCTTTAACGAGATTTTTTACATTCCCTTGCATGATTTTTTCTAAATGGTCCCCAATCAACACATGTAAATAACGGCTCATTTTACCTGTTAAATGGTCCACTTTATGTGTCAAGCTTTTAGCATTTTTCACCTCATAGGTACTAAGTGTGTCTAAGGTGTTCCCTATGTGATCCTTAGCCAGATTATTAAAAGTGTTTCCAATGGTTAGAATCACATCTTTAGGGATCAGTGCGTCTAGTGGTTTGTCATCAAATGTCTTTTTAAGTTGACCCGCTGCCCAGTTTGATCGATTTGCGTCACAATTTCTAAGTTGATTTAATGCCTCTGACTTTAGATAGGCTGTTATTGAAGCTTCGTGAGATGTACAAAACGCTTTTAGAGACGCATTCTCAAGATGCTGAGTTAAAGTGTTAATCAAACTTGTCGTCAATCGGTTTAAATTCGATGCTTTAACCAACAAATCCATTATAAATGAACGTGCAGAATTTTCAATCCACCGTCTGATCTTCTGATCAACCTCTTGGCTCATGTAAACTTTGATCGTTTTATTGGTGAATTTATCCGATCCATCTGTCGGTAATTTTTTTAATATTTTACTTATATATTTGAGAATATAACGGGCAATTTTATCAGAATCAATCGATTTATTGTCAACGAGAATCTTGGCGATTTCACTGATTTTTCTATGCTTCACAAACGCAATGATCTTATCGCTTAAGCGTTTAATTTCTGCTTCATCTTGCGCCTCTAAAATTTCAATAATCACCTTTGTGGGTGCAGATTTATTTTTTAGATAATCGAGTAAAGATTTCTTGATCAATTTAACCAAATAGGATCTGAAACCCGTTGAACTCTCTATGGATTGATCTAAAGTATCAATAATAATACCATCGAGTTCAGCTGAATACTTTTTAATAAAAAGTGCCGCTTCACTAAACAATATAGGCAATAATTTGCTCATAAATTTCTCAAGCCGATCATCAAAGGTCAAGGAGACCACATCAAATATTGTTTTATCCATTTTAGAAAGGTACATTATAAACGCATCTATCAAATCACTAAGTAAGCGTTCAACATCATTTGAGTTCAATAAATTGTCGATTTTAACATCAATATATTGCTTGGCATGATGCTCTTTGGGATTAAAAAGCAAATTTTTCAAGTTGATGTCTAAAGCGCGTTCATATTCTGTTAAAATAAGTGTTTCAATATTCAACGCATCGAAAATCACGTTTATATTTGAAATTAAATAGTCACGATGTTGCTGAGTATAATTGTTATTTTGGATGTTGAGAAATTCATTCAGTTTACTCTTAATCGTGTCTATTACCCTTTCATTAAGCAATGTTGAGCCCTTCACCTCTTGCATGTGATTAATGATGCTATGCATGATTGTTTCAAAGATGTCCGTATGCTCGATCGTTTGCGAAGCTCTCTTGCTAACTGCTTCGATTAGGTTTGAAAGATTCTCAGTGCTTATGGTATCCTTAAAATTCGTAAGCCCCAACAACGCACCCAGAATATCTTGTATCCCTTGATCAATATCCGGTTCAAAATTCTGCTTTACATTTTTAACAAACGCATCAAAGGCGGGCATTTCACCCAATTTTACATCGCCAAGTGTTTTATCTAGTGACTTTTCTAAGATATCATCTAGGACAATTTTAATAGTCTCTCTAAACGTATCTTTAGAAAATTCTTTATGCACCGTTTCATGAGTAATAATACTATCTTCAACCAGCTGACTAATATTCACGATAAATTCATCTTTGGTCTTCTTGATTACCCCACCAAACTTAAACCGTGTATATTCTTTAAAAAGCATATTGATGGCAAATGTATTTGTTATAAATCCCACAAATCCACCCGCGATAATCTGAATGGCTAAATTGGGCAAACTAAACATAGATTTCTCCCTTTATGATACGAAGCAGTTTTGAATTTTTCGCCAGACTCATGCTTAGAGTTTATCACTTTATCCTTTGGTTAAACACTACTAAATGTTGTTATCTAACATCACAATTTCAAGAAAAACATCGACAACTTTAGGGTCGAAATGCGTACCTGAACAGTTCTGCAACTCCTTTACCGCCTCTTCCATGGTTGACTTTTTCTCATACTTGCTTGTTCTAGTCATCGTATCATAAGATTCTGCTAAAGCAATTATTCTAGATTCAAGCGGTATCGCCTCACCACTCAATCCGTTTGGATACCCACTTCCGTCCCATTTTTCATGATGGTTAATGACAAATTGTGCAATTTCTGAAAATTCATTTGTTGAACTCAGAAGTCGCCAACCAATTTCGGGATGTCTTTCAATATCGATTCTTTCTGTACTGGTTAAACTGCTTGTTTTATTTAGAATTTCTTCCTCAATGCCTATTTTTCCAATGTCATGCATAAATCCAACAACTCGCATTTGATTGATCGTATTCTGATCTAACTCCATTTTCATCGCAATTGCTTGGCAAATACGACTTACTCTATTTGAATGTTGCTGCTCATTCTTGCTTTTATCAAACAAAGTGTTCATAATCAGTTCAATTGTTTTGCTCCTTATGCTGGTGCGTTCAAAAAGTTTCTGCTTATACATGTAGTTTTCCGCATTGACGACAATTTCTGATATTGATATATTTGATGCTTCTTTTGTGTCATATCCATAAGATATAGATAATTCTATATTCGCGACAACTTCTTTCGTTGTCAGATTTTTGATGTGATTTGCTATCTTTACCGTTTCATTTGATGAAGTCTTTGGCAATATGAGTACAAATTCATCCCCACCGATTCTAGCAATGATGTCCTCCTCTCTAACCGCCTTTTTAATCATTTCCGCAGCCTTATTGTTATCCCGCACATTATTTACTTTTGAATAACCCTATCTCAGTCAAAATAAAAGAAGTTAGTGGACATTTTAATCTGTTGCATGATGCATCAAATTATTTTATTCGCTAACTTCTTATGTTATCATGAATACATTAAGTTTCATTCATACAACAGAAGTCTCCCCGACCAAAGTTTGACTTCTGCTGAAACTCATTACAGAGAGGAGATAGACCTCGTCTATAACAATTCATATGATAACGATTTTAACGGATAATTGCAATCCTATTTCTCAAATTTTATACGATAATGTCCTAAATAATCTTCAGAATCATCAGTTGGGATGTATTTGTGGCCATTCGGGATGCATGTCTATTCATGGTTACTATAACCGTGATATTAAGTATGAAGATGCTTCAGTAACCTTACGCATCAGACGTGTCATCTGTTCATTTTGTAAAACAACTCATGCCATTCTATTAGCC
>NZ_BDHH01000025.1 GCF_001748365.1 Fusibacter sp. 3D3
AGAATGTTTTGCTTGCCATGGATAGATGACTTTTACTTAGCCATAACCCTAATATTTAACTACATACTGGCTGCCCTCAGGCACACTTAACCCATTTGTAAACGTATCTTCACCTTCTAGGATTGTGGGTGTCTCTTTGAATGTTTAAAGGTGTCCATCCTTTCCATAGACTGTATTGGGTTCTATTTTTTCTATACCGCCTATCTGCGCATCTAAATGAGATAAGTTGATAACAGCAAATCCAAAGGGCAAACAATATTCAGAGCATGCTATTGATGCAATGCTTGAAGACATCATAGCCGAAAACAAAATTCAAATTGCACCCGATGGTGGGACTTACATGATATTAGGCGAAGACACCATCACCTACGACAAATTTTACCGAGACCTTGAAAACGACTCGAAACTCTCAGAGCGGTCAAGTGCCCTTCACGACAAAGACTACTTTGAAAACACAATGGGTTTATCCGCCTATCACAATCAAGTATTAGCCGTACCCCTGACCACCTTTGACAAAGTGGGCAAATTTACCATCGAATACAGAGCAACAGACAAACCCAGCACCAATGCAAGATTTATAAGTTACAACAGAACCTCAGACCCAGCCAC
Source organism: Fusibacter sp. 3D3 (assembly GCF_001748365.1). Classification (GTDB taxonomy): domain Bacteria; phylum Bacillota; class Clostridia; order Peptostreptococcales; family Acidaminobacteraceae; genus Fusibacter_A. The sequence goes on from NZ_BDHH01000025.1 coordinate 610, forward strand.
CTTAAAAGTCTATGTACACAGACGGCCCATAGCAGACTTTGACATCACTTACAACTACAGCGCCGCAGACATAGGCATCACCCTAAACGATCTATCCTATGACCTTGACCATGTTTCAATGGCAACTAAAGGTATTATTAAATGGGACTGGGCATACAAGATCAATGGCGAGACCACATGGCACACAGGCAAGCCTACAAATGTTAATTATAAAGACACCCTTGAAATCGCACTGACAGTCACAGACCTTGAAGGGGCGACCTCGAAGATCAATCAAAGGGTGTTTATAATGCCTGATGAAATGCCCATAACCCTGACCAGTACCCTAATCACAGAAAGACCAGAATTTAATACCCAAAGCATCCCCGCATCAGAAATTCTAAAACTCAAAGACATAAAAGTGAACACCACCTTAGCACATGGCATAGAAGTCACTTTAAAAAACAACGCTGGCACAACCCTTAAAAAGGACATTGCCTACACCAATAGCTCTACCGCTCACTACACCGAACCAAATGCAAGCGAAAGGCACTGGCATGACATCACCATAGAGATTCCAGCGTCTTACAAAGATGGGGACTATCAAATCGAACTCGCCCTAAAAGACCTAAAGACGAGCACAAGTGTAGACTATCCGATTTCGGGCGAGGACCAGATGAGCAACACACACCCTTTCAAAGTGAAGACACCCGTTAAAATCACCGCATCACTCACCGCAGAAAGTGGCAACACCTATGACCTCAAAGGCATCACAGGGCGATATTCAAACGAGACCCTCGTCAGACTCTTTTCAGGGACCCCCTATGAAAAGACCTTCGCTCTATCCAAAACCTCAGAAACGCATAAAGCGAATCGCCTAGAGGACGAAGAGACATGGAAGCGCAATATAAAAGTCATCGCAACAGATCCAGTCACAGGTGCACCAGTACCCTCTGGACAGTACACCGCAAGGTTTGAAACCCAGACGCTATCAGGGAACCGTGCCATAGATGAAGTGCCCTTTGACTATCAGCCTGTAACCGTCAAATACTTCGATGCCATAGGCTACTGGAACCACTGGCGAGGACAGACCACACTCAAGGGCGAAGTCACCACCATAGARCCCCACCGGTTTCTATCACACGAATGCGTGATCTTTGAAGCCTTAATCCAAGGGGATATAGAAARGGCGCTCCTAAGGCTCAGCCCAGAACTGGAATCCATGACCTACTGGGACAAGTACAACAACGTCTACCGCTATGAAGATGACTTTAAAACGAGATACTACTTCCCAGAACGSCTAAGACGCACCAAGAAAACCGCAGAAGGTGACCTCTGGCAATTTGAATACGCCCTGCCCTATGCAGACTCCACCCAGAGCTTTGAGAACGAGCGCCTAAAGCCGAGCTATAAAGCCACACTCTACGTCATCCCAAAGGGCGTGGACTGGAACGGTGACTATAACACAGAGGGCATGATCAAAATGGAGATCACCGACATCGACATCACAGGCAACATCTACGACCTGCTCTACATTGAGCCGGTTCGGGGGAATCGGGAATAAGGTATTCAAAAGAGACTTTCAGCATGGGGTAGATCCATGCGAGAAAGTCTCTTTTGACTTTAGGAGGGACATAAGATACCACTGTAAATTTACGAAAAGGTATACAATCGTCTCTTGAGTCTTCCAATATTAAAAAATGAGATGAAATCAGCATTCTATACACGATAAATATTGATTAGTGTCACAAAATATTCTATGATACATATTAAGAAATCGTTTTTGGGAGGCAGAATTTATGTTAGGAACCATTGTAAATGCCGTAGCCATAGTTGCTGGAGGGGCAGTCGGACTTTTGATTAAGGGTGGGCTCCCTGAGAAAGTGAGTCAATCCATCATGCAAGGCGTTGGATTATGCATCATACTTATTGGGATGTCTGGTGCACTTGAAGGCACTCAATATCTCATGGAAATTATCTTTTTTATTGTTATTGGAACGGTCATTGGAGAAATTGTTGATATTGAAAAGAGACTTGAAAAACTGGGAGACCATCTCCAAGCCAAATATGCTTCAGAAGGTTCAACTTTTAGTAAGGGATTTGTAACGGCGAGTTTGCTTTATTGTGTGGGCGCTATGGCAATTATGGGTGCGCTCGAAAGTGGTTTAAACGGCAACCATGAAATTTTATTTGCGAAGTCGATACTAGATGGTATCATCTCAATTATATTTGCTTCAACACTAGGTGTTGGCGTCATTTTTTCAGCAGTAAGTGTTTTTATCTATCAAGGGACGATTACACTCGCAGCGGGTGGATTGAAGCAATTGCTTACTGATCCCGTAGTGGTGCAGATGTCAGCAACAGGTGGGTTGCTTATCTTGGGACTGGGGATTTCTATGGTGGGGAATGTAAAATTAAAGATTGGCAATATGCTTCCAAGCGTTTTGCTGCCCATTTTTTATGCGCTCATTAAGGGCCTATTTATTTGAAATAAGCGAACATTCAGAAAAAAGTAAAAAGAAAATATCGCATGATCATTGACCTCTAGAATCAAATTGTTATCAGACAATTGTTGAATTGGAGGTTTTTTTATGCTTGAGTAATCGCGAGTTCAAACATATTAGTAAACACGAAAAAAAAACAAATAAATCAAAAAAATATTTGTCTTTTTTAAACTTGTTTGATAAAATTGTTACGTACTTTAGGATCTACAAGAGTGTTTTGATTTTGTTTTGATTTTTTATTTGAAATTATAATATGAGTGTTAAAAGTCAAAAGTTGAGTAACCCTGCGCCTGATGATGCGCTTACGGAAAGTACGTGGTATAGCATCGGATAGAGTAGGCGCGTACAACTAGATGCTGACACTCTGACCAATTATGGAGGGTATCTAAGATGGAAAAAAATGTAGGGTTCATTGAGAGGACCTTTAAACTCAAAGCACATAATACCAATGTGAAAACAGAAGCGATTGCTGGTTTTACAACTTTTATGACGATGGCGTATATTCTCATTGTTAACCCAGGTACGCTTGCAGATGCAGGTATGGATTTTGGAAAGGTTTTTACTGCTACAGCGATTTCTGCGATTATTGGCACATTGGTAATGGCGTTTGCTGCAAATCTACCATTTGCTTTGGCACCGGGGATGGGACTTAATGCTTTTTTTGCGTATACGGTTGTTATAGCGGGGCACAAGTCTTTTGAATTTGCGCTAACAGCAGTATTTTTAGAAGGTATTATCTTTTTGATATTAACACTTTTTAATGTTAGAGAAGCTATTATAAATGCATTGCCAGCTAATATTAAGCGTGCAATTTCTGTAGGAATCGGTCTTTTTATTGCCTTTATTGGCCTTGCCAATTCGGGGGTCATTATCCATGGGGACACGATCGTACAACTGGGGACAGTAACTTCTGGTTCAGGTCTATTGGCATTAATCGGCATAGTGATTGCGGGTGTGTTGCTTGCTTTAAATGTAAAGGGTGCTCTTTTCATTTCTATTATTTTAACGACGATTATAGGGTTCCCAATGGGGATTACGCACTTCCCAGAGGCGATGTGGCAATTGCCTTCAACACCGTATTTTTTTAATTTTGCGTGGGGTGAAATTTTTTCTATGGATATGCTATCTGTATTATTTGTATTTTTGTTTGTAGATATGTTTGATACAGTGGGCACTTTAGTGGGGGTAACCACTAAAGCAGGAATGCTTGAAGATGGTAAAGTGCCAAATGTAAAACAAGCTCTTTTTGCAGATGCCGTAGGCACTACTGTGGGAGCAATCTTCGGAACCAGTACGGTAACGACCTACGTCGAATCGGCTTCCGGGGTTGCTGAAGGGGGTAGAACTGGATTGACTGCTGTCGTAACAGCGGGTTTATTTGGGGTGGCATTATTATTATCGCCATTGTTTATTATGATTCCATCAGCAGCGACAACACCCGCACTTGTCTTGGTGGGGGTATTTATGATGAGTCCAATCAAAGAAATTGATTTTGATGACTATACTGAGCTCATCCCAGCATTTTTGACAATAATCATGATGCCACTGGCTTATTCAATCTCAGAAGGAATTGTATTTGGCGTACTTTCGTATGTAATCCTTAAAGTGTTCACAAATAGAGGAAAGGAAGTTCCTGTTTTAACATATATGATTGCAGTGTTCTTTGCCATTAAATTGGTCATGGGGTAGGTTGCTTTAAAGCGAATATGAATCAACTTTTGGTTTTTGATACTTTAACACATTATAGATTAAAAAATATACTGCAGGTTGCAACAGTATTGTTGCAGTCTGCAGTTTTCTTATTCTGTTAGAGGAATGGAAAAGAGAGTCTTTAGATGACAAAAATTATATATTGGTGAGGTTGTCTCTCGAGGATTGTCAGGACCAACTAATTAGGATAAAATAAAGACATGATTTTTATTTTTGAAACGGTACTAACCCTGTTTGAGCACTCATTCGATGCCTCAAATCGATTTTCACTGACAATTTTCCCGATTGAAGTCTCAGAGAAAAATCCTTTTCAAGTATTGCTGTCAAAAAAAAAATGCCTTTGCAATAAAGCAAAGGCAACAACCATATTTAAATCGGGGTTTGTGATTTAAGTATGTACAAAAAATGTTAAATGGTAAAAATTGCACGGGAATGCAATCTGCAAGTTAATTATATCGAAATGTGGAGCAAAAATCAATTATAAATCACAATTAATTATTATTTATCGGAGGCAATGATGGCAACAGACTTCACAACACTCTTTTTAGTATTTGTGTCATATGCTTTTATTGGTTGGATAACTGAGGTTCTTTACGCGTTTTATATAGAACATAAGTGGATCAATAGAGGTTTTTTATATGGTCCTTTTTGTCCAATTTACGGTGTAGGTGCCATAGCGATCATCAGCATCGTAGAGGTTTTTAATCTTTACATCATGAAAAGTAGGCCGTTGTCTTTAATAGAAATGTTTTTTCTGGTACTCTTGATCACATCGGCTATTGAGTGGTTGACAGGTTACTTTTTAGAGAAAATATTTCATGCGCAGTGGTGGGATTATTCCAATAATAAGTTTAACATAATGGGTTATATTTGTTTGAAATTTTCGATCTGTTGGGGGGCGATTGGTGTATTTGTGATCAAAGTTGTCAATCCTTTGATTATGAGAGGCTTATCTTATTTGGAAGGACCAATGTACACCAATATAGGCATTATGCTAATGCTTTATTTTGCCCTTGACGGGTATAAAACAGTTAGAGGTATGATAGACCTCAGAAACTTAATTTTAGAGCTTGAGAGATTCAGTGTGCAGTTTAAAAATGACATTGAAAGGATAAGCATGCCTATACGACAAGATTTCGAACGTGTTCGCGGAGATTTTGAAGAGAAACGTCAGGCACTTTCAGCAGAAATAAAAGAGAAAATGAGCGATTTCGAAGATTTTAATGGTGATCTAAAAGAAAAAATTGAACATGAAGTTAGAGAACGCTTCGATTTTGTAGAATATAACCTAAGAGATGCAATTGAAAAAAAACAAGTTGAAGCTGCAAATATTAAGGCAGAGCTTGCAGAAAAAATTTATGCACTAAGGCTCTATCGGGCGTTTCCAAAGATGAAATCCATGAAGTATCCAGATCTTTTAAGACCCGTAAAGGAAATTCAGCAACGCCGAAGGAATTCTAAATAATGGAAAACGAATTGGAAGGTTTTTATAATGAACTCCGTAGCAATATCTTATAGACTTATAATGTAAGTTGACAGACAAAATCAGATATGGAGTTGAATGATGAAAAGAGTGCTGGGTAACGGTTTGATTGTGACCATGAATCAAAATCGCGAAGTGTTTTACGGAAGTGTTTTAATAAAGGATGAAGTCATTGAGCGCGTGATCAAGCATGATCCGTTTGAAAACTTAAAGGATTTGAAAAATGGGATTGGTGAATTTGATGAACTTATAGATTGTACAGGGCAATTGATATTACCGGGGTTAATACAAACACATACCCATTTGACGCAGACACTTTTTAAAGGTCTCGGGGATGATTTACAATTAATGGACTGGTTACAGACAAAGATTTGGCCATCGGAAGCTGCACACACGGCCGAGACGAACTACATTTCATCCAAAGTGGGTATTGGTGAGCTTCTAAAAGGAGGCACGACGACGATTGTCAATATGGAGTCGGTCAATCATACGGAATCCAGCTTTGAAGCCTTGAAGGAAATGGGGATACGCGCTATTAGTGGCAAATGTATGATGGATTATAATGAAGGTGTTCCCAAAGGGCTCATAGAAAGTTTAGAGGTGTCCCTTTCTGAAAGTGAAAGACTGCTTAAAAAATGGCATCAAACGCATAATGGGTTAATTGAGTATGCATTGGCACCTCGATTTGTGGTCTCTTGCTCAGATGAATTGCTAAAAGCAAGTGTAAAGATGAGCAGGACGTACGGCGTTAGACTTCATACGCATGCTTCAGAAAATAAAGGTGAGATTGCAATTGTTAGAAGACGAACTGGTATGGAAAATATTGATTATTTAAAGCGGATTGGTTTTTTAGGAAAACATGTGATTTTAGCACATTGTATTCATCTAAATGATCTTGAAGTGCAACATTTGATAGATTCTGAGACAGTAATAGCCCATTGTCCGAGTTCCAACATGAAACTGGCATCCGGATTTGCCCCAGTTCACGCGATGTTACAAAGAGGGGCAAAGGTGACTTTGGGTGCAGATGGAAGTCCTTGCAACAATGAACTCAATATATTTATGGAAATGCGCATGGCTGCTCTGATTCACAAAGGCAATCAACTTGATTCAACCATCATGAATGCAAAAAGTGTCTTTGAGATGGCGACTATAAAGGCGGCAGAAGCACTTGGAAAAGAATCAGAGATCGGGAGTGTGGTAGAGGGCAAGCATGCAGATCTCATCACACTGCGAATTGATAAATTGGAATCGATGATGGTACCTTTAAATGCGGAGAATGTTTATGCTCAGATTGTATACAATGCATCCAGTAGAGATGTTTGCCATACGCTTGTCAATGGGGCTTTGTTAGTAACTCATGGGCAGTTGGTAAACGTGTCAGAAGCTGATTTGTATCTCGATGCTAAAAAAGCAATTATAAATTTTATAAAAGACCCAAAATGAATTTGGAAGCATCCCGAACAGTCGAATCTTATGATTGAAAAGGGATGCTTTTTCTTTTGATGTTATGGCTATTTTGATCCATATAAGATATAATATTACCAATGATTAGGGAGGCGATATGTTTTTAAAATCGAATGGATTTAGTCCTATTTTCACGTTTGAATGTGGTCAGTGCTTTAGATGGAAGAAAATAGGCAGTCAGTATATAGGTGTTGTTAAAGGTGCAGTTATAAGCATTGAAGAGAATGGTCTCGGTTATGATATTAAAATAGAACAAGCCATTGCTCAGGTTTCAGACAACGCCATAGCGCATTATTTCGATGAAAGCGCAGATTATTCCCGAATTTTAAAAGTACTGTCTGAAAAAGACGATTACTTAAAGACTTCAACCGAAGCTTATAGAGGTCTAAGGTTATTAAATCAAGATCCCTTTGAAGCTTTGATCACTTTTATTATTTCTGCTAATAATAATATCCCCAAAATTAAAATGAGTGTAGAAGCACTGTCGCAAAGATTTGGAACCTACATTGGGGATCATAATGGACAGCCCTATTACAGCTTCCCAACGGTAGAAACACTTGCAAAAGCTTCGCTTGAAGACTTAAATGTCAAGGGAATAGGCTATAGGGCCAAGGCCGTATCGTTAACTGCAAAGCGGATTGTGGATGAACAAATAGATTTGTCGACATATCAGCAGTATAATTACACAGATGCAAAAGCTGAACTAATGAAATTTTATGGTGTTGGAGATAAAGTAGCCGATTGTGTACTTCTTTTTAGTTTGAATCATAAAGAAGCTTTCCCGATAGACACATGGGTTAAAAAAATGTTGCAGACTTTTTATAATGTTGAAGATCAAACGAGAGCATATCAAGCATTTGTGGAGGAATATTTCACAGAATACGGGGGTTATGCACAGCAGTTTCTTTTCTATTATATGAGGGAAAACAAGAATGGGATCGGTGGTGAAAAATGAAAACAATGGACGTGTTTTTGGCAAGACAACCAATCTTTAATAGCAAGAAATGCGTTGTCGCATATGAAATATTGTATCGTCAAGGGGTAAAAAATGTCTATCATGAAGATTACGATGGCGATCTTGCCACTACAACGGTTGTATCAGATGCACTTGTGAATTTTGGCATAGAGGGCCTTACAAATGACAAAAAGGCTTTTATTAACTTTACCAAAAATTTGATTATGGAAAATTTACCGCTTTTGATTCCACCCGAATCATTGACCATAGAGATTCTCGAAACCGTGGATGTGGATCGTAAATTTGCAGAAAAAATCAAGTATTTGAAGGGCAAAGGCTACACGATTGCGCTTGATGATTTTATTGACGATGAGAAATTTGATGTCATTATGCCTTATGTGGATATTATCAAAGTAGATTTTTTGGTTCTGGGTTATGAGGGCAGAAAAATAGTAGCTGATAAATATAAAATCAAGGGCATTAGACTCTTAGCTGAAAAAGTTGAGACATACAAGGATTTTGAAGAAGCCGTAAGTTTAGGATATGAGCTATTTCAAGGCTTTTTCTTTGAAAAACCTGTGGTATGTAGAAGTAAGGGCATCAACGTAGCGACGTTTAATTATATGGAGATTTTAAAAGAAACCGTTAATGAAGAACCAAGTTTTGAAAAACTGTCTACAATTGTAAAGAGTGATATGTCGTTGACCTATAAATTGCTGAGACTTATCAATTCGCCAGCATTTTATAGAAGTAGTGAAATCACGAGTATCAACCATGCTTTGACCATGCTTGGATTAAATGAGATTCGAAAATGGGTGACACTCATTATGCTCAGAGATGTGAGTTCAGAAAAGCCAGAGGAGATCATTAAAGTATCTCTCATCAGAGCTATTTTTTCAGAGCAGGTATCGCCCTATTTTGGACTCGAGAAGAGAGAGATGGAGTCTTTTCTATTAGGTCTTTTTTCGCTTATTGATACCATTATGGAAAGGCCGTTGTTTGAAGTTTTAGAACAATTACCACTCAAAGAAGATGTGAAAAGTGCCCTGATGGGGGTCAAGAACCCATTTCATGACTTGATCAAACTTCTAAAGTATTATGAAAAAGGCAACTGGGATATGATTATTGAGATGACGACCCAGCATTCAGTGGACTATTCTGTGATCAATCAACTCTATTTAGACTCCGTGATTATGGCATCTAAAATGATGAATGAGGCTTAAATTTAAACAAATTGTTAAATTGTTAGCACTCTGTTAAAATGAGTGCTAAAACTCTTGATTTTTTAGAGGACTTGTATTATGATGAGGATGTGCTCTAAATAAAGAGTTATCAATTGCTATTTTGTATGCTTTGGTAATGGCAAATGATTTAGAGAAATATGTAATTTGAATGTTTAGAGGAGGCAATTTTATGTTAAAACCATTAGGGAAACGCGTTATTATTAGGAAATTAGAGGCAGAAGAAAAAACTGCAAGCGGTATCGTATTACCATCACAAGCAAAAGAAAAACCACAAATGGCAGAGATTGTGGCAATTGGTAAGGAAGTTGACGAAGTTAAAATCGGAGACAAAGTTGTTTTTAAAAAGTATGTGGGTACTGAAATTAAAGTAGATAATGAAGAGTTGACAATCTGTGAGATTGAAGACATTTTAGCAATTTTAGAATAAGCAAAATCGGATGTAGGAGGAATGAAACATGGCTAAAGAGATTAAATTTGGTGAAGACGTTCGCAAAAAATTAGAAGCAGGCGTTGATAAATTAGCAAATACAGTGAAAGTAACTTTGGGACCAAAAGGCCGTAATGTTATTTTAGAAAAAAAATATGGATCACCATTAATTACAAATGATGGTGTGACTATTGCAAGAGAAATTGAGCTTGAAGATGCTTATGAAAATATGGGCGCTCAGTTGGTTAAAGAAGTTGCAACCAAAACAAATGATGTTGCTGGCGATGGTACGACAACTGCAACACTTTTAGCGCAAGCTATTATAAGAGAAGGTTTAAAAAATGTAGCGGCGGGTGCTAATCCAATGATCCTTAAAACGGGTATTGAAAAGGCTGTTTCTGTGGCTGTTGAAGTGATTAAAAGCGAAAGTATTCTCATTGAAAATAAAAAAGACATCGAAGATGTTGCTTCTATTTCTGCGGCAGATCGCACAGTGGGTGCTATTATCTCAGAAGCGATGGAAAAAGTAGGTAAGGATGGCGTTATCACTGTTGAAGAATCTAAGACAAATACAACTCAACTTGAAGTGGTTGAAGGGATGCAATTTGACAGAGGTTATTTATCGCATTATATGGTAACGGATCCTGAAAAAATGGTGGCACTTCTTGAAAATCCATACATTTTGATTACAGATAAGAAAATCACAAATATTCAAGAAATTTTACCAGTACTTGAGCAAATCGTTCAAGGCGGGGGCAAATTATTGATTATTGCTGAAGATATTGAAGGCGAAGCTTTGACCACTTTAATTGTCAACAAACTCAGAGGTACATTTGATTGTGTTGCAGTAAAAGCACCAGGTTTTGGTGATAGAAGAAAAGCAATACTTCAAGATATTGCAATCTTAACAGGTGGCGTTGTAGTTTCTGACGAGCTTGGTTACGAACTTAAAACGACAACGCTTGATATGTTAGGTCGTGCAAAATCGGTTAAAATTGATAAAGACAACACGACGATCATTGATGGCCTTGGCGAAAAAGCACTTATCGAAGAACGTGTGGGTCAAATCAAGATACAACTTGATGAAAGCACTTCTGAATTTGATCGTGAAAAATTACAAGAAAGACTTGCAAAACTTGCAGGTGGCGTTGCTGTAATCCAAGTAGGCGCTGCAACTGAAGTTGAAATGAAAGAGAAAAAATTGAGAATTGAAGATGCGCTTAATGCTACACGTGCTGCCGTTGAAGAAGGTATTGTACCGGGTGGTGGTACAGCATTTATCGCTGCAATTTCAAAAATATTTGATTTGGCAGAAACTTTGATGGGTGATGAAAAAACAGGCGCGTTAATTATTGCAAGAGCACTTGAAGAACCGGTTAGACAAATTGCCTTTAATGCGGGTCTTGAAGGATCAGTTGTAGTTGAAAAAGTAAAAAATGCAGAGGCGGGTATTGGATTTGATGTTCTCAAAGGTGAGTATGTCAATATGGTCAAAGCAGGTATCGTGGATCCTACTAAAGTAACACGTTCTGCACTTCAAAATGCAGCTTCTATTTCAGCAATGTTCTTAACAACTGAAGCTGGTGTGGTTGATATCAAAGAAGAAAACGACATGTCAGCTATGGCTGGTGGCATGGGCGGCGGCATGGGCGGCATGATGTAGGCGAAATACGAAGTAATTCTCAGGGCAAGAGTCCTCGCTTCGCTGCGGATTGCCCTTCGAACAACTTCGTATTTCTTGACATGAAGTGATTTAGCGTTCTCATGAACCATTTCACATTTGAATTTTTGCAGGTTTTGTGTTACACTGTGAGAGTAAAAATAAAATATAGGATTCACCTAGGGGTGCCTTTGGCTGAGAGCGTAGTTTGATACGTAACCCTTTGAACCTGAACTAGGTAAAACTAGCGGAGGAAAGTGTGGAAAAACGAGTTTTAGACCATACGCTTATCTGTGTATGGTCTTTATTATTATTTGTTTTGTTCCACCATTTTGAGTCGGAAATGGAGGTTGTATTATGGAAAGAAATTCAAGTGTTAAAGTAAGAATGCTCGTGGAAGGGGCAATGATGATTGCCATCGCCACTATTTTGAGCTTAATCAAGGTTGCAGAAATGCCTTATGGGGGCTCTGTAACCGCAGGGAGTATGGTGCCAATTCTAATCTATGCCTATAGATGGGGCGGTGCACAAGGTATTTTAGCAGGATCAGTTTATGGCATCATTCAGTTTATGATGGGGCCCTATGCAGCACATCCCATCTCAATTTTGTTAGATTATCCAATTGCATTTGGAGCATTAGGGATCATGGGATTTATTGCGCATAAAACAAATGATCTAAAAAAAATATTTACAGGTGTGGCAGTTGCCATTTTAGGCAGATTTGTAGCACATTTCTTGTCGGGCGTGATTTTCTTTGCGATGTTTGCACCCGAAGGTATGTCACCAGTACTTTATTCAATAGGATACAATGCAGCATACCTCGTACCAGAAATGATTATTTCGATGATCGTATTTGGGCTTCTCTACAAGCAACTCAATAAGTTATAAAAAACATAAAAAGGTGTATCATATAATACTCAATCCGCAGGCAAAGCCGAGGACTTCTTGAGTATTTAAAAAGACGAAGTTTAAAAGAAGCCCTGCTAAAATGAATGAAAAAACATTTTAACAGGGCTTCTTTTCGATTGATCACTGAGCTGTAGAATTCTATATTTTAAGATGTAATCCCTAAGGGGGAGTGGATTACATCACTTTAAAACCAAGGTTCAAGCGCCTTATAAAGCCCTTGATAACGCCTGTATAGATCCGCATAAAACTGAACATCTGCGCGCTCTGGATTTATCGCATCAAGTGGTTTTACGATTTTATCGCAAGCTTCTTCCACACTTTCAAAGGCACCAGCACCTACAGCTGCTAAGATAGCCGCTCCAAGTGCACCGCCTTGATCGGTGTTGATTCGGCGTACAGATAGGTTGAAAATTGTGGCAATGATTTTGAGCCAGAAGTCACTTTTTGAACCGCCACCAATTACTCTGATCTCATCCATGGGCACCTGAATTGCTCTTAAGATTTCAAGAGAATCTTTCAGTCCAAAGGCAACGCCTTCAAGGATTGCACGTGTGAAATGACCACGCGTTGTAGTCGGCGTCATACCGATAAAGGTGCCTCTTGCATCTGGGTTGGCATAAGGCGTCCTTTCGCCAGTAAGATAAGGCAAGAACAGAACGTGTTGATCAGATGTAGGCACAGCTTCTGCTTCTGCGAGTAAGGTCTTAAAAGGCACATCGGCATTAACTGTATCCGTCCACCATTTAAGACAATTCGCAGCTGAGAGCATAACGCCCATAGAATGATAGCGCCCATTGGCATGACAAAAGGCGTGAAGTCTCAATTGCTCATCCATGGCAAACTGATCATGAGCGGCAAATACCACGCCTGAAGTGCCAAGCGTCACAGAGACGATGCCTTCTTTAACCGTACCTGTGCCCACGGCACCCGCAGCTTGATCACCTGCGCCGCCCACGACGCTGATTTTACCTAAGGCGTTTGATAAACCTAACAATTGTAGGGCTTCATCTGTGACTGTGCCAGTGACCTCATAAGACTCATAGAGATCAGGGAGCATATCGGAAGTAACGCCTATAAAATCACAAAGGGGCTGCGACCATTTTTTGTTCTGAACATCTAAAAGGAGCATGCCAGAAGCATCTGAATAATCCGTAGCATATGTGCCAGTGAGTTTAAACCGAATATAGTCTTTAGGCAATAAGATGTGCCTAATTTTCTTAAAGATTTCAGGTTGATGCTTTTTGAGCCAAAGAACTTTAGGCGCTGTAAAACCTGTAAGTGCTTGATTTGAAACAGTTTCTGCAAGGCCAGAAAAACCAAAATGAGCTGTGATTTCATCACATTCGGCCTGAGTCCTTTGATCACACCATAAAAGTGCAGGGGTTAAGACCTGATTGGCTTCATCAAGTGCCACAAGGCCATGCATTTGACCGCTAAATCCGATACTGGTGATATCACCAGTATGAATCGATGGGTTTTGAAGTAGGTTATGAACGGCTTTGAGGGTGCCTTGCCACCAATCTTCAGGGTTTTGTTCAGCCCAACCCGGTTTCGGATAGGCGATGGGATATTCTGCTGAGCCTTCTCCTAAAAGATGACCACTTTCATTGACCGCAATCACTTTAACCGAGGATGTACCCAGATCGATACCTAAAAAGATCATAGTGCCTCCTTTTTGTTCATTTTATGAGGATTATACATTTTATGCATTGAAAATGGCATCGTTCACAACAGATTCAAGCCATTCTTGTTTAGCGGATTTATTATGGAGGTTTTTATTATGGAGTGCATATTCTGTAAGATCCTCAAAGCCAACAGTGCCTGCGATGATTTCTTGACCAATGCCTGAGTTATAGCTTTCATAACGTTTGGCAACAAAGGCTTCGATTGTACCTTCAGTAATGAGCTTATCCGCTACTAAAAGGCCCTTGGCAAATGAATCCATCCCTACAATATAACCGATGAACAAGTCCTCAAGTTCAAAAGAACCTCTTCTGAGTTTTGAATCAAAGTTTAAGCCACCTGGTGCAATACCGCCATTTTTAAGCACTTCAAGCATACAGTAAGTTGCACTGTAAATATTGGTTGGGAATTGATCTGTATCCCAGCCTAGGTGATCATCGCCCTGATTGGCGTCAATACTGCCTAAAACCCCATTGATACGGCAAAGGTTGAGTTCGTGTTCAAAAGTGTGCCCCGCTAGTGTTGCGTGATTTGCCTCAATGTTGAGTTTGAAATCGTCTTGTAAATTGTATTTTCTAAGGAATCCAAGCACCGTAGCGGTGTCAAAATCGTATTGGTGTTTTGTGGGTTCTTTTGGTTTCGGTTCAATGAGCAGTTGCCCAGTGAAGCCGATTTTCTTTTTATAGTCAACAGCCATTTTGAGGAAACGTGCATAGTTGTCGTTTTCAAGTGCCATGTCTGTATTGAGGAGAGATTCATAACCTTCACGGCCTCCCCAGAATACATAATTTTCACCGCCGAGTCTCATGGTAATGTCCATCGCTTTTTTGACTTGAGCCGCTGCAAATGCAAAAACATCTGCATTACATGAAGTCGCCGCGCCGTGTACAAATCTTGGGTGTGAGAAAGCGTTTGTTGTACCCCATAAAAGTTTAATGCCCGTTTTTTTCATAAGCGCTTCAATGTGGTCTACAATAATATCTAAGTTTGCGAATTTTTCTTCTAGTGAATTGCCTTCTGGTGCAATATCGAGGTCATGAAAACAGAAATAATCGATGCCCAGTTTGCTCATGAGTTCAAAAGCAGCACTCGCTCTGGCTTTTGAGAGTTCAAGACCTTCGAGTTCATCCCAAGGCCGTTCAAATGTACCTTGACCAAACATATCTACACCTGCACCTGTGAGTGTATGCCAATAACTTAAAGCAAATCTAAGATGTTCTTTCATTGGCTTGCCTGCCACAGACTTGTTTGCATCATAATATTTAAAAGCAAGTGGATTTTTAGAGTGACGTCCTTCAAAAGGGATATTGCCGATCGTATTAAAATATGACATAAAAACCTCCTATAATCATTTAATACTCTAAGTATAAGCGGTTTTGCTATTTTTATCCGCAACAATCTTGTGCCTTTTTCATGACAATGTTGCGGATATTTCATCAAAAGCAGCCTCTTGATCAAAAGGCAGATGAATGGAACCTACAGGTGCGCTTGGGATGGAAAAATCGAGTTTATGAGACTCTAACCGCAGTGTTTTAGAGGTGTGTCCATAGCGTTTGCGGATAAGGGCATTTAAGTATTTTGGATCTGAAAAACCAGAAGTCATGGTGATGTCTAATATGCTCATGTCAGTGCTCAGAAGCAGATGAATGGCGTGTGTCAGTCTTACAGAACTGAGGTAGTCTTGAAAACTTATGCCCATATGCTGTTTGATAAAATGGGAAAGATGATATTTACTAATGTGGAGTTTAAAAGCCAGTTGCTCTAAATTTATTTTTTCATTAAAATGAGATTCCACGTAATCAATCACATATTTTAAACGGTTATAAGCATCTGTTCGCGAGGAAAGCCGGGTGGATTCTAAAATTTCATAGGGAACAGATTTTAGT
This sequence comes from Fusibacter sp. 3D3, assembly GCF_001748365.1. Lineage (GTDB taxonomy): Bacteria > Bacillota > Clostridia > Peptostreptococcales > Acidaminobacteraceae > Fusibacter_A. The sequence goes on from NZ_BDHH01000025.1 coordinate 16,517, forward strand.
AAGGTGGCAACAAATTCGAGCACATAGGCATTTAAAAGATAATCTGAATAAATTTGTTCATTAAAGCTCTCCAAATACATTTTGAACATAAGATCACGAATTTCTGTTTTTAGATGATCGATTATGACGTTATGAAATTGAAGTTTGGACATGAGATTCTGCTTGATCGAGATGGCTGAAGGGGTTAATTGGATGATGAGCAGTATATTTTGATCGACTGACAAATCAGTAATGCTGTGTATTTCATAGGCGTTAATGACACACAACTCCCCTTGTTTAACCTCGTGTGAAGCTTGACCAACCTGTAGCCTGATGATCCCTTTGAGGACATATATAATTTCTAAATCCGAATGAAAATGATGAGAACGATGTCCAATGCTCAGTAAAAAAAGCTTATAAGGTAAGCCTTTACGGTGCTCAATATTTTCAAATTCCATAAAATCACCTCACAGAAAAACATACTCTAAATAGAGTCCCTAATATATCTCTATTTTAGCATGTTTTTTGTCATGAGTAGCACAGAAATCAAGCTGAAGATTATTAATCTTAATAAAATGCTATACAGATGCAAGGAACAGTCGTATATAATAAAGAGAGGATCATGACATCACAAGGGGGTTCTATGCAATCTAAACAACATATTTTTTTAAAGGCGATTATCTTTGTGACCAGTGTCATCTTTGTGATTACTTTTCTATTGTCGTTTTTTTATTCCAGCACCATCAATCAAAGTAAGAATAGAATGGACCTTTCCACAGGCAGTAATATACATTTTGCAGTGGTTTTAATTGGTAATGAAACACAGTTTATTGAAAAACTTCAAAAAGGAATTCAGAAGAGTGCAGATGAAAGTCATGTGGAGGTAGAATTTTTTACTGTAAAAACTGTTGAAGAAGGCACTGAGATGATTAAGCTACTCATAACAGCAGGCGTGGATGGCATCATCACACAAGGGATACATGAGATGGCGTTCATTGAAGTTTTGAAAGAAGCCAAGCAGTCGGATATACCGCTTGTACTTGTTTACTCAGATGAGCAGACAGCCGTTAGGGATGCTTTCGTTGGGATTAATCCGTTTGATATGGGTATTAAAGCAGCAACACTTTATCAAAAATCAGAGCCTGAATTTGGAAAAGTGGTTTTTATCACTCAATCCTCAGCAGATTCAAGTGAAGATACCACCAGTAAACTTCAGATGCTCGGTTTTATGGATGTCTTTGAGACCCTACACAGATCCAGTCTGGTAATCGTCAAAAAATCCGAACCGACTTTATTAAGTGCGGAAGGGATTGCAGCAGAAATGTTTTTGGGGAACAATGATATTGCAGGGATTGTCTGTACTAATGAAGTGGATACTATTGGGGTAACTCAAGTGGTCATCGATCTGAATCAAGTGGGACGTGTGAATGTGATTGGAACAGGGTTGACACCGCAAATAGCGGATTATATTAACAAGGGGATTATCTATGGAACCTTGTATAGAAATCCTGAAAAAATGGGGTATATGGCGCTAAAAGCTTTGATTACAATCTTAAATCAAACCAGTGGAAAAAGTGAACAAATGGATTACATTGATTTACAAGTGGAGGTCATCACTAAGGAGAACTTGGAATCCTATATGAAGATAGAGGCAGTCAAATGAGATTAGACAGTATTCGAAAAAAAATGATGGTCTATTTTACGTTGGTGATGCTCATGAGCGGCATGATCAGCGTTTATATTTCGTACAATTCAAGGATGCTGTTTGATGAAATTGACGATATGTTTAAATTTTCTCTGCTCTTTGATGACGTGGAGAACAAATTAGAAGGTTCTCAAGAAGCATTAATGGCTTATGTGGAGACGAAATCATCCGATTCGTTAAATACTTATATAGAAAGCAGCGAGGACCTCGCGAAATTGACAACTGTTTTGCTTCAAAAGTACACTCAAAAACGTGGGGCGCTGTCACTTGAAAATGTCAACAATATGGTCGTCAAATACAATCAATATTCGGCAGAAGCCATTGTGGCAAAGCGAGGGCGTGATATTGAAGCTTGCCGAAAGGCTTATGATCTCGCCAGTGAAACATATGGCAATATTCAGAAGATCATTGATGAACTCAAATTGATACAATTGGATCAAAATATTGCGATCTATGAAAGTTTGGCAACGAATAGTCAAAAGATTCAAAATTTCAATCTCATCATGATTATAGACCTGATTTTACTCACTATGGCACTTGTTTACCAAGTGACCTATAAGATGACCACCCCAATTATTAAGCTTTCAAATGCAGCAAATGAGATTTCAAAAGGGCATTTTGATGGTGAGACCATTATTGTGGAAAGTGAAGATGAGGTTCAGATCATGGCGATTGCCTTTGAAGAAATGCGGCAAAATATCAAAAAATCTATAGGAGACTTAAAGCGCACCAATGAAATTGAAAGTAAACTCTTTGAAAAAGAGCTTCAAACGGTGAAGATGCAGACGCTTCTAAACGATGCAGAACTCAGGTCACTTCAATCTCAGATTAACCCACACTTTCTTTTTAATTCACTCAATGCAGGGGTTCAACTGGCAATGATGGAAAATGCAAATGGGACGCTTGAATTTTTGGAGGATATGTCTGCCATATTTAGGTATAATATCAGACCCCTTGATGAATTGGTCAAAGTACGGGAAGAGGTGGATACCATCAGAGCTTATTGTAACATGATGAAAGTTAGATTTGGACAAGCACTAGAGTTTAGTCTAAATGTGGAGGATGCCATACAAGAGGTTGATATCATGCCGCTAATTATACAACCCGTGGTTGAGAATGCATTTATCCATGGGATCGGAAAGAAAGAAGGGGGCGGTTCTGTACACATTAATATAGTTCAAGAAAATAGCGCAGATCAACAGTTCATCGTTTTCAGGATTGAAGATACTGGAGAGGGCATGTCGCAAGAAAAAATCAACAGAATTTTTTCAAAGGGGTCCAGTGATCAAACTGCATTAAAACACCCTCAGAAAAGCCATTCATCCGGTATTGGTGCGGGCAACGTCCTACAAAGGCTAAAATTATTTTATAATGATCAAGCAAAAGTTGAAATCAAAAGCGAGCTCGGCAAAGGGACAACTTTCACGATCAAAATACCTGTTTTAGATAGGGAGGCGGCTTTAGATGTATAAAATTTTAGTGGTGGATGATGAACAGATTGTTCAAAATGCAATCCGATATATCGTGGAAAATCGAAAAGATGGTTTAGCGGTCTGCGGTGTAGCTTCAAATGGTAGAGAGGCTATCATACAGGCCAAAGCACTAAAACCAGAAATCGTCTTTATGGATATTAGGATGCCGGGCATCAATGGCATCGATGCCATGAAAGAGATTAAACATCATTTGCCCGAGACGCGATTTGTCATCATCTCTGCCTATGAACAATTTGAATTTGCAAAACAGGCAGTGCAGCTCGGTGTTAAGGAGTACTTACTCAAGCCTATAAATCGTGGTAAGCTCAATGGCATATTAGATCAAATTGTCTTAGAACTCAATCAAGACCAAGCGCAACGCGAACGGGATCTTGAAACGATAGAAAAATTGCAAAAGATGATTCCTTATATTGAAACAAGTTTCATCTATTCAATCATTTCGAATAATGACCGTATTGAGGAGATGAAACGCTATTTTAATCTGCTTGAGATGACCTGTGAATCAGGCTTTATGATGATCATTCAAGTGATACAAGCCGAGCAGAACGCCGTTATTGAAGATTTAGAGCTGCATGCGCACTATCCTCATATCAGAGATGTGATTAAATACAAATGTCATGCAATTGTGGGGCCGATGATGCTCAATAAAATCGTGGTATTTGTTGCTAAGAAAAAATCTGAAAATGTCTATGATTTAAGACTTGAAAGTGCAAATTTGGGAGAATATATTCAGCACGAATTAGAACAAATTAATGGTTTTGAATGTAAGATTGGCATCAGCGCTGTTAAGAATATAGGAGAACTCTTTTATGCCTATGGCGAAGCGCAAAAGGCCCTTGCTAGCAATGACGCGTTATGCGTGACGCATTTTGAGGATTTGTATGGAGAGCAGGGCGATAGGATTCAAGTGATAAAAACTCAAAATCAATTGATTGAACATATGGAAAAAGGACAGCTTAATCACGCACTGAAGTGCTTTGATCTCTTGTTCCAAAGAATCTGCAATCAACAGGAGCGGTTATTAGAACTGGTGGTTTTAATCTATAGAGTTGCTTATGACGAAGGCGTGGAAGAAGATGCCATTATCAGGTACGATCACTATTTAAAAGAAATGATTGCGCTGAGCAACACTTGTGATCGCCAAAGGTGGCTGATCAATCGCATTAAGTACATTACAGAGCAAATTAGCAAAAACAAAAGTAAGAAGTGTTCTTTTATTGTGGAACGCGTTAAGAGGGCGCTAGAACAAGAATACCATACAGAGCTATCTCTAGAGGGGGTTGCAAGGTCTTTAAATATTAGCCCTCAGTATTTGAGTAAACTTTTTAAAGAAGAAACAGGGCAAAACTTCATTGAATATTTAACGCATATTCGAGTGGTTATGGCACAAACGTTGATGAAGACATCGCACAAGTCTGTAAAGGAAATTAGTTTTGAAGTGGGCTATTCGGATCCTAATTATTTCAGCAGATTGTTTAAAAAACAAACGGGATTAATGCCAACGGAATTTATACATCAAGTCAAAAGATAATGCCTAAAATAATCAATGTGAGGGGGAAGCACATGACCATTAAAAAAGGTATTTTGATCTTATTAGTTTGTACCTTTATTGGAGGGATATTATGTTTTACACAAAAACCGATACTACAAGATGATGATCAGGTTAAAATTGGATTTTTAGTGGATTCGTTAGTGATTGAAAGATGGCAAAAAGATCGGGATATTTTTATTTCAAAAGCGAAGAGTTTAGGCGCAGAGGTGATTTTAAAGAACGCCAATGAAGATGCTGAAATCCAAATTGAGCAAGTCAAAGAGCTTATAGAACAAGGGGTTGATGCCATTGTGATCATTCCTTATGACAGAACTTCTATTGGACCAGCGCTCAAACTTGCTAGGCGCAATAATATCAAAGTGATCTCGTATGATAGACTTGTGGAGAAAGGCAGTGTGGATCTATATATTTCTTTTGACAACGTGTTGGTGGGTCAAATGATGGGGCGTCAAATTTTTGAAAAAGTGCCGTCGGGGAACTATGTCATCATCAATGGCTCCCCTAAGGATCACAATGCATTTATGTTCAATGAGGGATACATGTCGGTTTTAAAGCCAGCGATGGACTCAAATCAGATTCACGTGGTCAAAGAAGTCTGGGCAGAGGATTGGCGGGAGATATATGCTTATGATGCGGTCAGTGCGTTACTGGATTCTGGCGTCGAAATTAACGGGATAATAGGGGCAAACGATGATCTTGCAGAAGGGGCTATACGAGCACTTCTTGAACGTCAATTGGCGGGAATGGTCTATGTTGCCGGGCATGATGCTAATTTATCAGCTTGTCAGCGTATTGTGGAAGGCACGCAATATGTGACTGTATATAAGCCCATTAAAAATTTAGCGCAGAGGGCGGCAGAGATCGCAGTTGAAATGGTGACCGCAAATGGGGAGAAGATCTATTCAGAGGATACCATTTATGACGGTGAACGCGCAGTCCCCTATATAAAACTTATGCCGAAACTTGTAACTAAAGACAACTTGGTCAATGTGGTTATCAAAGATGGTTTTCATCTATTAGAGGATGTGTACAGGAATATTCCGAAATCTGAGTGGCCTAGTGAATAAACGAGAACTAATGAGATCATTAATGATCTAGGGCTGGATAATTTTGAGTTTAAAATTGTCTAGTCTTTTTCTTTTGTATACAAGACCATCTTAATTCTGTCTAGAACATTATAATTTGCTCTATTTTTTTAAATGTTAAATTTATGTAAACTTAATGTGTACTTAATTGAGTCATTTAATTTAAGGGAGGATTAATATCATGAAAAAAGCAGGTGTATTATTGTTAGTGATCATGGTGATTGCATCATTATTTGTGGGGTGTACACAGAAATCAGCTGAAAATTTGATCGGGGTTTCGATGCCAACCAAATCACTTCAAAGATGGAATCAAGATGGTGCTAACATGAAAACTGAACTTGAGAAAAAAGGCTACTCAGTGGAATTGTTATATGCCGAAGATTCTGTGGATCAACAGATCAAAGACTTAGAAAACATGATTACAAAAGGGTGTAAAGTACTTGTAATAGCGTCGATTGATGGTGAAGCACTTAAAGGTGTTTTAGACGAAGCGGGTAAAGCTGGCATCAAAGTGATTGCTTACGACCGCTTGATCAAGGGCAGTGAATACGTCGATTACTATGCAACTTTTGATAACTACTTAGTAGGTGTCATTCAAGGGAACTATATCATAGAAAAGCTTGGACTTGATAAAGGCGAAAAAGGACCATTCACAATGGAAGTCTTCGGGGGGTCTCCAGATGATAACAATGCTTATTTCTTCAACAGTGGTGCAATGGATACGTTAGCACCCTACATTGAAAGCAGCGTTTTAAACATCAAATCTGGTCAAACTGCAATGGAACAAATTGCGATCCAAGGTTGGAAATCTGAAGGTGCTCAATCGAGAATGGACAACCTCTTAACCGCGTTTTATGCAGATGAACCTGTGGATGTTGTCTTATCACCAAATGACAGTTTAGCACAAGGAATCGTGGCTTCTTTAAAAGCAGCAGGCTACGGCTCAGCAAGCAGTCCTTTTCCAATCTTGACAGGACAAGATTGTGATACAACCAATGTTAAAATGCTCATCGCTGGCGAACAATCCATGTCCGTTTTTAAAGACACAAGAACACTTGCTGGCAAAGTAGTAGATATGGTTGAAGCGATTATGAAAGGCACAGAACCACCAGTAAATGATACAAAAACATACGATAATGGCGTTAAAATAGTGCCTTCGTATTTATGTGAACCTGTATTTGCGGATGTCAATAATTACAAAGCACTTTTAATTGATTCTGGTTATTATACAGAAGATCAACTTAAATAGAGAACTGTTGATAAATGCTGTGGTGATCTCAATTGCCACAGCATTGATATCGCAATTTGTTTTTGTAAGGAGACTAATATGGCAGAAAATAGGTTGGAACACATGTCGGAGAATATCCTTGAAATGATTGATATCACCAAGACTTTTCCAGGTGTAAAGGCACTTGATTCGGTAAATTTGCAGGTGAAGCGGGGCGAGATCCACGCGTTAGTGGGCGAAAATGGTGCGGGAAAATCAACCTTGATGAGTGTCCTCAGTGGCATTTATCCATATGGCAGTTATACTGGGGATATCTTATTTGAAGGTTCGGTTTGTAAATTTAGAGATATAAAAGAAAGTGAAAAGCAAGGGATTGTCATTATTCATCAAGAACTTGCACTGAGTCCCTATATGAGCATTGCGGAGAATATTTTTCTTGGAAATGAGCAAGCGCATAACGGGGTGATCGACTGGAATGAAACCCATTCCAAAGCCAAGACGCTTATTGAACTCGTGGGTCTAAAGGAAAATCATAACACATTGGTGAGAGATATCGGAGTCGGCAAACAACAACTTGTGGAGATTGCAAAAGCACTTTCCAAGGATGTTAAACTTTTAATCCTAGATGAACCCACAGCAGCATTAAATGATGATGACTCAGAGCATTTGCTCAATCTTTTGATGAAAATTAATAAGGAACAGGGCATATCTTGCATTATCATCTCACATAAGCTCAATGAGGTTACGAAAATATCAGATCAAATTACAGTAATCAGGGATGGTCATACCATTGAGACTTTAATCAAGAATATAGATGAAATATCTGAAGCGCGTATTATAAAGGGTATGGTAGGACGTGACCTTGTGGATCGTTTTCCAAAGCGCATACCCAACATTGGAGAGACTAGCTTTGAAGTGAAAAACTGGACGGTCTACGATCCAATGGATGAATCTCGAAAACGTATTGACAATGTCAATTTCAATGTAAAAAAAGGCGAAATCTTAGGCATTGCAGGGCTTATGGGTTCAGGCAGAACAGAGCTTGCAATGAGCATCTTTGGAAGAGCATATGGGAAACGCATCACGGGTGAACTCTATAAAGAAGGTGAGTTGCTGGTTATAAAAGATGTGAAACACGCAATAAGAAGCGGTTTCGCCTATGTGACTGAAGATCGAAAAACGGCGGGTTTAGTCTTAATAGAAGACATTAAAAGAAACATCACTTTGGCCAATCTTGAAAAGATCAGTAAAAGGCATGTGGTCAATGAGAATATGGAACTGATGGTTGCGAATGAATATAGGACCAAACTCAATATTAAATCCTCTAGTATTCATCAAAAAACAGGCAATTTATCAGGTGGCAATCAGCAAAAGGTCGTATTGAGTAAATGGATCTTTTCAGAACCTGAAATTCTCATATTGGATGAACCCACCAGAGGCATAGACGTGGGCGCAAAATATGAAATCTATACGATTATTCAAAAGCTTGCAAGTGAAGGGAAGTCCGTCATCGTGATCTCTTCGGAATTGCCTGAAATACTAGGCATTTGTGACCGCGTATACGTCATGAATGAAGGCAAGATAGTGGGCGAAATGGATCGTTTAGAGGCGACACAAGAAAGCATAATGGCTTGTATTTTACAAAGCTCTTCATAAAATGGAGGACAAACATGGAACGTATAAAAAACATTTTTAAACAAAATATGAAACAGTATTCAATGCTGATTGCGTTGATCGTCATTATGGCGATGTTTCAGATTTTAACAGGTGGGATCTTGTTAAAACCCATTAATGTATCTCGATTGATCTTTCAAAACAGTTATATTTTAATCTTGGCAATTGGGATGCTCTTATGTATCTTAACAGGTGGCAACATCGACCTCTCAGTAGGTTCCATAGTGGCTTTTGTCAGTGCATTGTCTGCACTTTTTAGTGTGACATTTGGTTTGCCTGTTTGGTTTGCCATTATATTGGGGCTTTTGTCGGGACTTCTTGCAGGGATGTGGCAGGGATTTTGGATCGCCTATGTGCGCATTCCACCTTTTATTGTAACGCTTGCGGGTATGTTGCTCTTTCGGGGTATAAACAACATTATTTTAGGAGGACAAACGGTCTTGTTACCAGAGGCCTATACCAAGATTTCATCAGGTGTTATACCAGACTTCATCGGTGGAGTAGGTGGCTTACATGTGACGACATTGGTGATCGGAATTGCATTTGCAATGCTTTATTGCGCGGTAAGCCTTCTGATTCGAAAAGATAAAATGAAATACGATTTTGAAGTGTCTACAAGTATTTTTTTCATGGGCAAACTCTTGGCGGTTTCATTTATAATCATCTTATTTGCCTATTGGCTAGCCCTTGCAAATGGATTGCCGATTATATTAATTTTACTGGGCGTTTTGATTTTAATCTATTCGTTTTTAACCAACAAAACCGTGGTGGGTAGACACATCTACGCCATGGGCGGCAACCAAAAGGCAGCTGCGTTATCTGGGATTAAGACTAAAAGAATTCTCTTTTGGGTTTACGCAAATATGGGACTTTTAGCGGCTGTGGCAGGAATCGTCTTCGCAGGGCGACTCAACTCAGCTTCGCCAACTGCTGGTGATGGTTTTGAACTCGATGCTATCGCAGCCTGCTTCATAGGGGGCGCATCCGCTACAGGTGGTGTGGGCACCATCATGGGCGCAATTATCGGTGGTTTTATCATGGGAATCCTGAATAATGGGATGTCCATTATGGGCATTAGTGTTTTCTGGCAACAAATCGTCAAAGGACTTGTGCTTTTGGCAGCAGTGGCATTTGATGTTTACTCTAAATCAAAGACCAAAACAGCACATGCCTAAAGTACAAATACAAAAGAAAGCAGTTTATTTTTAAGACAGCTCCCCCTCGCAAATGAATATAGAACCTAAAACAAACACTCTGATTTCAGCGTGTTTGTTTTTTTTGAGCAAATAAGAAAATACTCTAAATATGTTTGAAAACACAAATAAAGCAACAAAACAAATGCGATAATCATTAAAACAAAGGCAAATAAAAGAGAAACCTAACTCACTCTTAACAATTACCAAATGTGTAGATAACACTTTGTTTCTATAATGACAGTGTTGGTAAAAAAATAAAGAGGAGAACAATAGGTGAGATATACAGATCACCACGTGCATACTGAATTCTCTGGTGACTGTGAAGCACCACTCCATGAAATGGTTCAGTCCGCACTAAATAAAGGTCAAGAAGTGGTCATGCTAACCGATCACATAGATTATGATTTTCCAGATTTGAAAGCGCACTTCGAAGTAGATTTTGATTCGTATAATAGAGCCATCCTTAAAAGTTACTTTGACAAGGGTGGTCGCGTGATAACCGTTGGTTCAGATGCTCATTTACCAAAAGATGTTCAATCTGATTTTACAGAAGCTTTTAAGTTACTAAGTCGTATTGGATTTACAGAGGTAAGTTGTTTCAAAGCAAGAAATATGAGCATGATGCATATCGATACAATTTTAAAGGCAGAAATTTGGGAATGAAAACGAGGAGGGAAATCATGAATTTTAGAAAGTTATTAACAATGGGAATGACTGTGGCAATTGTGCTTGCATCTATGACGGGGTGTTCAAGTTCCAATACAGCTGCAACAGCATCCGCAGGTCAAGGGGGTACTTTAACAGTTGCAGAAATCACTGAAAAAGCAAAAGCAGAAGGTCAAGTCGTCAGTGTGGGCATGCCAGATTCATGGGCGAACTGGAAAGATACTTGGGAAGATTTAAACAAAAATTACGGTCTTACACACGTGGATACAGATATGTCCAGTGCAGAAGAAATCGCTAAATTTGAAGCTGAAAAAAGCAAGCCAACAGCAGATATTGGCGATGTTGGGATTGCATTTGCACCAGTAGCTGTTGAAAAAGGGGTTACTCAACCGTATAAACCGACTCATTGGGAAGAAATTCCGGATTGGGCTAAGGATCAAGACGGTCATTGGATGCTGGGGTATACAGGGACAATTGCTTTTATCTCAAATAAAAAATTGATCTCTAATCCACCAAAGTCTTGGGAAGATGTTTTAAATGGCGACTACACAGTGGCAATTGGCGATGTGGGTAAAGCCGCACAAGCCAACAGTGCTGTATTGGCTTGTGCACTTGCTCATGGTGGTGATGAAAACAACCTTGAACCTGCCTATGCCTATTTTGCAAAACTTGCAGAGCAAGGAAGACTTTCGTTTATCGATCCCAGTATAGCAAATCTTGAAAAAGGCGAGGTTGAACTGGCTTTAATGTGGGATTTCAATGCACTTAACTATCGAGACACAATTTCAAAAGATGATTTTGAAGTCACGATTCCAAAAGAAGGCTCTGTCATCAGTGGTTATGCGACGATTATCAACAAATATGCACCACATCCGTATGCCGCAATGCTTGCTAGAGAGTATATCTTAAGTGATGCAGGTCAAATTAACTTAGCAAAAGGTTATGCCCGCCCGATCCGCACAAGCGTAGAATTGCCTGAAGAGGTTAAAGCGATCATGTTGCCACAGTCTCAATATGAAAATGCAAAGCCTATTAACGATTACAGTGCATGGGATACCACCTCTAAAACGATCCCGCAAGATTGGCAATCCAAAGTACTCATCAACATCAAATAGAATTGTATAAGAGTGAAACCTTTAGGTCACCCAGTCTAAAATTAGACTGGGTCGCCTATTTTACAAAAGTCATTTCCAAAAAAATGGAGGCGTTATGTGTCAAAAGGTTATCTTTGTCATTTTAGATGGGTTAAATTATAAGACCGCTCGGTCACAAATGGGCTACATGGCGCATTTAACCGAACAAAACGTGGCAACACTCTATAGAGTCAAGTCACAATTGCCAGCCATGTCAAGACCACTTTATGAATCGCTTTTGACGGGAACGACACCTTGTGTTCACGGCGTTTTAAACAACCAAACCACAAGGAGAAGTCAACAAGTGAGCGTGTTTGATCTTGCGGTGACGGCAGGGCTTAAAACGGGTGCAGCAGCTTATCACTGGATGTGTGAACTCTATAATGAGAGCCCCTTCAACCCTTTTGAAAATAGGATTATGAACGATGAAACCAAATCCATACAACATGGTATGTTCTATTATGAAGACGATTATCCAGATACGCATTTACTTGCAGATAGTATGTATATCTTAAAACAATATAAACCTGATTTTATCGTGATTCATCCCATGAACATAGATTTAGCAGGGCATGAACAGGGTTGTGATTCAAAAGCTTATAAAGGTGCAGCGATAAAAGTGGACATCTTATTGAGTCATGCAGTTCCCATCTGGCTAGAGCAAGGTTATCAAGTGGTGATCACAGCGGATCATGGCATGAATGCAGAGGGGTTCCATAATGGAGATGAAGAAGACGGTCGCTTGGTGCCACTTTGGTTGATTGGATCTATTTTTAAGGGTGCGTGTTCAGATGAGCTTTATGATCAACTGGCCATTGCCCCCATGCTTTGTGAAATATTGGGTTTGATGCCTGCAGAATCTATGACTTGTCGAATGATGAGTTCATTAATAAAATGATGTGATGTTGAGGGTGTAAAAATGAATAAAACCAAATTAAAATCAAAGTATCTCATTTTAATGATGTTGCCTTTTTTTATCTTAGTGATTGCCTTTGAGCTCTTACCAGCTTTATTTATTGTTATAAATGCTTTTTTGGATCAGGCGTCAAAGTTAACACTGGATAATTTTAAAGTGGCACTTACGGATCCGTTTTACCTACAGGGGATGAAGAACAGCCTATTGATCTCTATCAGTTCAAGTTTTGTGGGGATTGTAATTTCCATCATTTCAGTACAGGCGATTCAGTCCCTTACTGCTAAAAATGCAGAACGCGTCATTATGCTATCCAATATGACCGCCAACTTTGCAGGTGTGCCGCTGGCGTTTGCCTTTATGATTTTACTGGGCAACAATGGTGTCTTCACGATTTTAATGGACAGACTGGGACTTGGCGTATTTGATACGTTTAATTTGTATTCAGGTGCTGGCTTGACGTTGGTTTACGTTTACTTTCAAGTCCCTCTTGGCATACTGCTCATGTACCCTGCTTTTGATGGGATCAAACCACAGTGGAAGGAGGCAGCCAGCAATTTAGGCGCTTCCACTTTGGCGTTTTGGCGTCATATTGGGATTCCGGTACTCATGCCGAGTATTGTTGCAACTTTTAGCATTATGTTTGCAAATGCCATGGGTGCCTATGCCACAGCCTATGCTTTGACCACATCGAATTACAATCTCATGTCTGTGAGAATCGGAGCCTTGATTTCTGGAGATATGTTTCTCAACCCCAACTTGGCAAGCGCAGTGGCTATGGTACTCGGTGCACTGATGTTTATATGCAATTACACCAGTGAGCGCATGACTAAAAGGAGGGGTGTGAATGAAATTAAGTAATGGAAAAAAAGTGATCATCATTGCGCTTTTGATCTATTTATTTTTGCCTTTACTCGGGACTTTGATTTACTCTATATCCACTAAGTGGCAAGCGACACTACTGCCAAATGGCCTTACACTAAAATGGTACGAGCAGCTTTTTTCAGACGTCCGGTTTGTTCAGGCGATTCAAAGATCATTTTTAACCAGCGGGTTAACTTGTTTACTCAGTTTGACAGTGATGATTCCGACGATTTTTATAATGGTGGTCTACTATCCGAAGCTAGAGAAGGTGATGAAATTTGTGATTACATTGCCCTTTGCCATGCCTGGAATCGTTTTAGCAGTGGGTCTTATTAAGCTTTACTCAGGAGATATATTGCCATTGACAGGTACGATTTGGATTCTTGTGGGAGCCTATTTTGTGTTGATTATGCCATTTATGTATCAAGGCATTCGCAATGCCATGCGAACTGTGGAGGTGAAAACACTTATGGAAGCGGCTTCATTGCTTGGAGCAAGTGATTTAAAAGCTTTTTGGTATGTGATTTTTCCAAACTTAATCAAAGGGGTGGTTGTATCGACCCTGTTGTCATTTTCGATGCTCTTTGGGGAGTTTGTTCTCGCCAATATTCTAGCGGGTGGTAATTACGAGACCATTCAAGTTTACTTGTACACTCAGAAGGGCAGTAGTGGACATTTTACCAGTGCAATCGTCATCAGTTATTTTTCTTTTATTCTGCTTTTATCTTACGTGATTATCAAAATAAAAAAAATCGTCGATCCAGCGGGGCGTTAGGAGGTAAAAATGGCTTTTGTAAAGGTAAATCATTTGACCAAGTACTATGGCACTATTAAAGTCTTTGAAGATTTAGATTTTGAAATTCAAAAAGGTGAATTTATAACCTTGTTAGGACCATCGGGTTGTGGTAAAAGCACTCTTTTGAGGGCGATTGCAGGTCTTACCGAGGTCGGTGGTGGACAAATACTCATTAACGATAGAGACGTCACACATATGGCGCCCAAGCAGAGAAACGTCACCATGGTGTTTCAGTCGTACGCCCTTTTTCCGAACATGACTGTTGGCGAGAATATTGGATTTGGTTTGAAAATGAAAGGTCTAAACAAAAAAGAGATCGCTGAGCGGGTAAATCGCTTCATCGATTTGGTGGAACTCACAGGTAGAGAGGATGCGTATCCCTTTGAACTCTCTGGGGGGCAACAGCAGAGAGTGGCACTTGCAAGGGCGCTGGTAGTTGAACCAGATGTGTTGCTTTTAGATGAACCGCTCAGTGCACTGGATGCAAAAATTAGGAAGAGTTTAAGACTTCAAATTAGAAAAATTCAGAAAGCACTTAACATCACCACTATATTTGTAACACATGATCAAGAAGAGGCACTTATTGTATCCGATCGCATCTTTTTAATGGAGGGTGGTCAATTCGCTCAGATCGGAACGCCAGAAAATGTATATGTGCATCCAGAGTCTGAATTTGCGGCACGTTTTATTGGAAATTATAATGTCTTAACCGAAGTTGAGCTGAAAAAGCTCAATAATAAAATAGAGGGGCAGGGGCTCTATGCCATAAGACCAGAAGCTATTGAATTGACCTTAGAAATGGACACGGCACATGCAGAGGGGGCAAAGGGCATTGTCAAGGATGCCATTGTTTTAGGCAATGTTATTCGATATACTATTGTATGTAACGAGATTCATTTAACCGTGGATGTGCTCAACAAGGGGCATCATATTTGGCTCAAACCGGGCAGTGATATCAGAATTACAATTCCAGCACATGAACTTAAAAAAGTAGCCTAAAGTGACTGTGAATTATGAGATTTCATGAAAAGGATAAGGAGGCAAGCCATTGAATGGGTTTTCTGAAGATAGAAAGAGTCGAATACTATATGAACTAGACAACTTTGGCAAAGTATCTGTTCGAAAATTGGCAGAGCGCCTCAAGGTGACACCTGAGACCATAAGAAGGGATTTGGATGATCTTGAAGGTCAGCGAAAGCTCAAGCGCATACATGGCGGTGCCATAAAAATTTCTTATGATAAGATAGAACCTTCTTACATGAGCCGGCAAAATATCTTTAAGACAGAAAAGAAAAAAATTGGCATGAAGGCAGCGTCTTTGATTTCAGATGGAGACATCATCGCACTGGATGTTGGGACCACCACTTGTGAGATTCTCAATTTTTTAGAGGGCAAATCGGATTTAACTGTGCTTTTAAATTCTGTATTTGCGCTGAATTATCTCATTGAACGTCAAATGCAAGGGACGTTTCATGGCAAAATCATTTTTTTGGGCGGAGAGATTAACATTGATCAAATGTCTTGCTTTGGGCCAATTAGTGAGAATCTCATGACGCAGTTCTATGTGGACAAAGCGTTTATTGCCATTGGCGGTATGAGTATAGATCATGGCATCACAGGCTATGACATCTATGAGACCAATCTTTCCAAAATGCTGATCCAAAATGCAAAAGAAGTCATCGTCGTCTCTGACCGCTCTAAAATAGGCGTCCGCAATTTTTATAAGGTGGCGGATTTTGATGCTGTGGATATCGTCATATCAGACACAGCAGAGCCATCCGAATGGTCTAATAGTTTAGAGCAATTGGGGGTCCAGTGGCTTAAAGCGTAGCAGTAGAAAACAAATGACCGTTAAAAAAACGCGCCCTGAGCTTATCGTGCAAAGGCGCGTTTTGTGTGTTTTTATTTTTTTTATTTGGTGTCAAACTTTCATTTGTAACATGTAAAGGTCATAATAGATGCCCTCTTTGCTGAGAAGTTCTTGGTGTGTACCCGTTTCTCTAATTTCCCCTTTACTCATAACGAGGATTTTATTGGCATGCTGTATGGTGGAAAGTCTGTGAGCCACAATGATGGTGGTTTGTTTATGAATCATCTTTTGAATGGCATCTTGGATTAAAAGTTCTGTTTCAGTGTCGATATTGGAAGTTGCTTCATCTAGGATGAGAATCTTCGGCTCAAATACAAGTGCTCTTGCAAATGACAGAAGTTGTCTTTGACCAGAAGATAAGGTTGCGCCTCTTTCAACCACGGGTTCATCATAACCGTTTGGCAATTTGGAGATAAAGGTATCGGCATTGACATAAGTCGATGCTTTTTGAATTTCTTTTAGAGTGATTTGATCCTCTTTTAAGCGTATATTGCTCTTAATGTCACCCGAGAAGAGAAAGACATCTTGAAGGACAATGCCAATTTTACGTCTTAAACTCCCCAGATCCATCTGTCTTATATCCACACCATCTACTAAAATCGCGCCTTTTTGAATGTCGTAAAAGCGGCTGAGCAAGCTGATAATGGTGGTTTTGCCAGAGCCAGTCGATCCCACCAAAGCGATGGTTTCTCCCTTTTGAACTTTGAAACTCACCCCTTTTAGGACGTAATCTTCTTCAGTCTGAGGCTGATCTTGATAGCTAAACCAGACTTCTTTGAATTCGATAGTACCTTCAAAAGTCTCATCTGGCAATATTACTGGATTTTCAGGGTTTTCAATCGGATTTTTTTCATCTAAAAGCATGAAAACACGCTCTGCAGAGGCCATTGAAGATTGAAAAATGTTGAATTTTTCGCTGAGGTCCATAATAGGTCTGAAAAATTGCTGCGTATAGGAGATAAATGCCACGAGAACCCCGAGATCCACCACACCTTTTATGGCATCATTGCCACCGAACCAGAGGAGCAGAGCAAGTGAAATCGAATAAATAAGGTTCATACTCGGTCTAAAAATAGCATAAACCCTTGTTTCATTTACGGAACTTTTTAGATAATCTGTATTGATAGCGTCAAAGGCTTTAAAAATAGAAGCTTCCTTATTAAAAATTTGGATGATCTTCATACCGTTGATGTTTTCTGCAAGTGTTGAATTGATTTTAGCCAGTTTGACTTTAACCTCTCGTTGAACCGCTCTGGCTTTTTTTCTAAAGATGGAAGCGGCAATGAAAACCAAAGGCACTGTGCTCAGACAAACCACGGCAAGTTTAGCGTTGATCATGAGCATCACCACTACAGTGCCTCCTAATAAGAAGAAATCTTTTAGAGAAGTGATGAGCACGTCGGTGAACATTTCATTGATGTTGTTCATGTCGTTTGAAACTCGAGTGACCAGACGCCCTACGGGATTTTTGTCGAAAAAGCTTAAACTCATCACCTGTAAATGATCGAACAAGGCCTCACGCATGGTATAAACGATCTTTTGACTGGCATGATTTAAGAGAATTGTATGTGCATAGGTCATAAGAAAGCTTAAAACGAGGAGTATTGACAAAGTGAGTGTCAATTTTTTGAGGAGTGCTTTGTGATGTTCTTTAATGGTTTGAACGGTTCCGGCATCTAGTGTGATGACATTTTCGTTAGTAGTGTTCGCATCACCGCTTGCGTCAATAAGCGCATAAGAACCATCTGGCATGAGTGTTACAGTGCTTGTAGCCACGTCATTTTGGGGCTTAAAAGCATCCAATAAAGTGGGCAACTGATAAAGCTGATCCTGAATGGTCACCCTAGTGCCTGTGGCAGAAGTGTCTACAGCGTCAGCGGCTACTGGGTAGACCACTTGTGAACTCGGTGTGATAAAGTCATCTATAGCCACTTTGAGTACATAGGGGACGGCGAGGTCCACGCCTGTAACGGCAAGCATCATCAAGATGCTGAAAAACAATAGAACACCTTGCGACTTGGCATAGCTTAATAGCCTGAGCATGATTTTGCCATCGAAAGAGGCTTTTATATCTTGTTCGTTATGAATGGTTTTTTCCATGATGGCTCACGACTCCTTTGCTATTTTTTCTTCTAACAGTTGTTTGGTATACATATCCTTGTAAATACTATCCACCTGCATCAAGGTTTCATGCGTACCTTTTTCTGCAATTTCCCCCTGATCTAAGACGATGATTTGATCGGCGTCTTTAATGGTGGAGATACGGTGCGCCACGATTAAGGTGGTTGTGCCCACCAGTTCTTCTTTTAAATGATTGAGGATACTTTCCTCAGTTTTCGTGTCTACTGCTGAGAGGGAATCATCCAACATGACAATAGGGGGCTTTTTATAAAGCGCTCTGGCAATGGAAACACGTTGCTTTTGACCGCCAGACATGTTGACGCCACGCTCGCCCAGCTCTGTCTCATAAGCGTTTTGAAAATCCATAATTTCTTTGTGGATTTGTGATACAGTTGCGGCGGCTTTGACCTGATCTTCATTTAAACTCTCATTGGCAAACCCAATATTATAGGCAATCGGTTTTGAAAAAAGAAAATTATCTTGCGGCACGTAACCGATTTGATCTCGGAGTGCTTTAACGGTTATTTTATGAATGTCCTTGTCATCGTAAAAAATGGTGTTCTCATCTACATTGTAGAGTTTTAACAAGAGATTCATAAGTGTGGTTTTACCACTTCCCGTTCGGCCGATAATGGCAACTGTTTCCCCTTTTTTGACAGAGAAACTGATATTTTTAAGGACGGGTTCATCTGTTCCGGGATATGCAAATGTTAGATTTTTCACTTCTATAGTCGGCTCAAAATTGTAGAGATCCAAAAGGTCATCGGCATCTGCAATTTCGGGCTCAGTTGCCAAAATGACATTGATCCGTCTAAGGGAGACTTGACCTCTTTGGATGACATTATAGACAAATCCAAGTGCCATGGTTGGCCAAGTGAGCATGCCGACGTAGGTGATGAAAGTGACGAATTCGCCAATGGTTATCACGTTATCGATGACTAAGGAACCGCCATAGATAAGTGCAATCAAAGTGCTGGTACTGGATATAAAGGCCACAAGCGGATGAACAAATCCAAAGATTTTCGCAAGGCTCATATTGGTATCGAAGTTCCCTTGACTCTTTTCATTAAAATGGGCCAATGTTTTCTTTTCCATGACAAATGATTTGATAATCCGAATGCCTGAAAAGGCCTCTTGAACATTATCGGTTAAATCCGAAAAAGCTTCTTGAACCCCTTGAAAGCGAATACGGATTTGCTTGCCGAGTATTATAATGAAGAAAGCAATCAGGGGAAGCGGTAAGATCGCTAGGAGTGTCAAATTCAGATTGACTCTGGTGATCATGAGCAAAATCGTCATAACTCCCATGAACATGGCATCTATGAACATGACGATTCCAGAGCCAAACGCCATTCTCACTGAATTGACATCGTTGGTACAGTGTGCCATGAGATCCCCCGTTTTGTGATGATTGTAGTAATTAAGGGGTAATTTTTCTAAATGCTCGAAAATTTGATTGCGCAGATTGTACTCCAGTTTTTTAGCAGTGGTAATGATGGTCATGCGCCACCCAAAGCGCCCAGCAGCTACGAGCACTGAGATACCAACAACTGCGATCATGTAAATTGGGATTTTTTCTGCAGTCAGATTTCCAGACATCAAGGTATCGGTGAAATGCCCAATAATCAAAGGTGTTATCAGCTGCAGAGCATCTATGGCCACAAGTAGGAGAATTCCAAAAACATAGGCAGGCAAGTATCGTATCAGATAGGGTTTGATGTATTTAAAATCGTTCATAGTGTCCCTCCTAAAATTCATATTAATATCATAGCATAGTTTTTAGGAATCCGTACAAATTTGAAGTACAAAATAAATGAAAACTTGGTTACATAAAATTAATAAATTCATCATTTTTATTTGTACGTCTCCTGTTGACAAAGCCCTATAAACGTGATAATTTGAGTATTAATAAAAAAATACAGCAAAGTGAATTATAATTTTGTTTATATACAAGATTATTCGCAAATACTCATATATTTCCGAAATGATGGCTTGGATGTTTCTACGCAGTTGCCGATAATTACTGCACTATGGGTTGTGGCTTTTAATTTTTACAAAATCATCATCTGTTGGTGATGATGGCGTAGAACTTTTTAGGAGACAACCTTAATATTCATAGAAGGTTGTTTTTTTGTTGTCAAAGGCAATGGATTTAGCAAAAGGTGTTATTTCAAATAGGAGTTTGAAGGTTGAGTTATTTAATTATATTTGAGGAGGCTTATTAAATGGAAGGAAAGTTGATTAAAGAAGGGTTAACTTATGATGATGTTTTATTAATCCCACAGAAGTCATATGTTCTACCTAACGAGGTCAGTACCAAGACTCAGTTGTCTAAGAAGATCACATTGAACATACCCATTGTCAGTGCAAGCATGGATACTGTAACGGAATCCAAACTGGCGATTGCCATTGCAAGAGAAGGCGGTCTCGGCATCATTCATAAAAACATGAGCATCGCGCATCAGGCACTTGAAGTGGATAAAGTTAAGCGTTGTGAGCACGGTGTTATTGTGGATCCTTTCAGTTTATCGCCAGATCATATTGTTGAAGATGCAGAAAAGTTAATGGCAAGGTATAGGATCTCAGGTGTCCCCGTTGTGGATGAAAATCGTAAACTCGTGGGCATTATCACGAATCGAGATATTCGATTTGAACCCGATATGCAAGCACGCATTGGCGATGTTATGACTAAGGATATCCTTGTTACAGCACCTGCTGAAATATCACTTGAAGATGCAGAAAAGATACTGCGTAAACACAAAATCGAAAAATTGCCTTTAGTGGCTGAAGATGGCACACTAAGAGGTCTTATCACAATAAAAGATATCGAAAAAACCATTAAATATCCAAACCGTGCGACGGATTCAAAAGGTCGTTTACTTGCAGGGGCAGCTGTGGGCATCGGTTCAGATATGCTTGAGCGCACGGAAGCGCTTTATAAAGCAGGTGTCGATATCATCGCTCTCGACTCCGCTCATGGTCACAGCATTAACGTCATCAATGCTGTAAAAACCATCAAATCAAAATTCCCAGATCTTGAAATTATCGCAGGCAACGTGGCAACAGCAGAGGCTACTGTGGACTTAATCGAAGCCGGTGCTGATTGTATCAAAGTGGGCATAGGTCCAGGTTCAATCTGTACAACACGTGTGGTGGCTGGTATTGGCGTTCCTCAAATTACAGCTGTATATGACTGCGCAAAAGCGGCTAAACCTTATGGTATCCCTGTGATCGCAGACGGTGGCATTAAATTCTCTGGAGATTTGCCTAAAGCAATCGCTGCTGGCGCTCATGTGGTCATGTTGGGCTCACTTTTCGCAGGTACTGAAGAAAGCCCTGGTGAGATCGTGATGTATCAAGGCAGAAGCTTTAAAATGTATAGAGGCATGGGTTCAACGGCTGCTATGGAAGCGGGCTCAAAAGACCGTTATTTCCAAAATGATACGAAAAAATTCGTACCAGAAGGCGTTGAAGGGCGTGTGCCATACAGAGGCTATTTAAAAGATATTATTTATCAATTGGTAGGGGGGTTGAAATCCGGTATGGGTTACTGTGGCACGGCTACACTTGAAGACCTTAGAGAAAACGGCAAATTTATGCGCATCACAAATGCAGGTCTCAGAGAGTCGCATCCACATGATATTGCCATCACGAAAGAACCGCCTAACTACAGTGTTTCAAGTAGCGATAAATAAGAGTTGAATAATTTGCCCTATTATAATCGCGTAAGGAGATTTAATCGCACATTCTTACATGGTATAATAATAGGGCATCGTTTATGCACATAAAAATTAAACGCATACAGAGATCTAAGAGAGCGCTAATTTAGAGGACTAATCAGATGACTTAAGTGTCAATCATAAAGTTTTATTACGTTTATTAATTACAATTTGATATCTTTTAGGAGGCTTCATTCATGAATAATGAATTGATCATGATCGTAGATTTTGGGGGTCAGTACAACCAACTCATCGCCAGAAGAGTAAGGGAAGCAAGTGTGTACAGTGAAGTTGTTTCTTGGAGAAACGCACTTGAAAAAATTAAGGCAAAAAAGCCAAAGGGCATTATTTTCACAGGGGGACCCAATTCGGTTTATCTTGAAAATGCGCCAACACTGGATAGAGAAATCTTTGAACTCGGCATCCCGATCCTTGGGATTTGCTACGGGATGCAGTTGATGTCACAAGTTTTAGGTGGCAAAGTGGAACGCGCAACGCAACAAGAGTATGGTAAAATCAACTTAAATGTGCCTTCAAGCACAGGCCTTTTCAAATCAATTGAAGATCAATCACAATGCTGGATGAGCCACTTTGACTATGTTAAAGAAGCACCAGCAGGCTTTGAAATCATCGCAACCACAGATCACTGTCCAGTGGCAGCCATGGTAAATGTGGAAAAGAATCTCTATGCGGTTCAGTTCCATGCAGAAGTGGAGCATACGCCATTTGGTAGACAAATGATCAAGAACTTCTTATACGAAGTTTGCGGCTGCTCTGGCGACTGGAACATGGGCGAC
This sequence comes from Fusibacter sp. 3D3, assembly GCF_001748365.1. GTDB lineage: Bacteria > Bacillota > Clostridia > Peptostreptococcales > Acidaminobacteraceae > Fusibacter_A. Next base: position 39,308 of record NZ_BDHH01000025.1, read on the forward strand.
TTTGCGGTGAACATGATCGAAAGCATCAAGCAAAAAGTGGGCGATAAAAAAGTCCTTTGTGGTCTTTCAGGTGGCGTGGATTCTTCTGTTGCGGCGACTATGGTACACAAAGCCGTTGGCAATCAACTTACTTGTATCTTCGTCGATCACGGTTTACTGCGTAAAAACGAAGGCGATGAAGTTGAAAAAGTATTCGCTGAGCAGTTTAACATGAATTTCATCAGAGTGGACTGTAAAGAGCGCTTTTTAGGGCGCCTTAGAGGTGTTTCTGATCCTGAAACGAAACGTAAAATCATCGGCGAAGAGTTTATCAGAGTTTTTGAAGAAGAAGCCAATAAACTTGAAGGCATCGACTTCTTAGTACAAGGCACGGTTTATCCAGATGTTATCGAAAGTGGTACAGATACTGCAGAAGTCATCAAAAGCCATCATAACGTGGGTGGTCTTCCAGAAGACATGCAGTTTGAACTGATAGAACCGTTAAGAGATTTGTTTAAAGATGAAGTAAGACGCGTGGGCGAAGAGATCGAAGTACCAGGTCATATCGTTTGGCGTCAACCGTTCCCAGGTCCAGGTCTTGCCATCCGAATTTTAGGCGAAATCACAGACGAAGCTTTACACCTTGTGAGAGAGTCCGATGCGATTTTAAGAGATGAAATCGCAAAAGCTGGTCTTGATCGCGATGTATGGCAGTACTTCACCGTCCTCCCAAATGTCCGTTCAGTCGGCGTTATGGGCGATGAAAGAACCTACTCACATGCCATCGGCATCCGAGCAGTTACTTCTATCGACGGTATGACTTCAGACTGGGCGAGGATCCCATATGAAGTGCTCGATAAGATTTCCTCTAGGATTGTGAATGAGGTTCAAGGGGTGAATCGGATTCTTTATGATGTGACGAGTAAGCCACCGAGTACGATTGAGTGGGAATAACGATTGAAAACGCTGAAACACTTGATTTTACTGGGTTGATGCGGTGAAAAGAGTAGGTTTGACTCCATTTTGACTCATTTTTGAAATGATAATAGTGATACGAAAGATTATAAGTCTTAATAAAAGGCTCAAAAGTAGCAATTTGGATAGTAAAATGCCCTAGATTCAGTTAGTAGAATCTAGGGTTTTTTATGTTTGAATGTATTTTTAAGAAAAACATATTAGGTTTTTATAGACGCAGTCAATATAGCATGATCTGGAAGACCAGCTAAGTGCGATTTGTAATCTTCTGGCTTTAAACTTCCATACCCATTATTAGGGGTTACAAAGTCCCAAATGTAATTAGCCAACATTTTATAATTATTGAGAATGCTTTTAGAATCAGTACTTTCACGTAGTATGGTTACATTTTTTGTGGCTATTAGATCTATTACAGCCTTTCCTGGAGATTGAGAGTTGCCAGTAACATAACTCCATCTTGATGGATTTCTATACATTGGGTTTATATTAGAATGGTTGTCATTAAACCTTGGAGAATATATTTCTATATTATTAAGGTTCTTTTTAACATGACTTGGCCACTCATTAAAATCTCCAGCGCATATTATTTTACTAGCATCTGGTAAACTACTAAAATGATCATTTAATGCTTGGAACTCCAGGTCGTGATTTTTTGTATCTTTAATTCTCACACCGATTATAAATAATGAATTTCCATTAAAGATTGATTCTACTTGAAAAAAGTTTGGTTTTTCTTGTACTGTTGTATTCATAACGGTTGTTAATTTTATTGAATCATAATCAAAACCTTTTAAATCTTTTTTTAAGGCAATTAACACTTCATTTTGTTTAATCGTTTTATTAGGATATGTGTATCTCCAGTATTTTTTAGAGAGTTGTTTACTAACAGCAGGCCAATTACGACCTCTTATGAATTCTGTCAGTATTATAATATCCGCATTTATATCTGAATTCATTATTTCATCAATAACAAAAGAGGGAAATATATAGTTGTGATAACTTCTGCTTCTTCCATTGATATTCCATGTCATTAGTTTAAGTTTACTCATTATCTAAATCCTTTCTCCAGTCTTATCAACAAAATACCCCTCAAACTCACAGTCCAAAGCCTCAGCAATGGCTTCTAATTCCTCAATTGAAAAGTTATCTCTTTTCAGTTTATTTGCCATGTTTTGATTTGTAGTTCCAAGTCTTTTGCTGAGTTCTATAATTGTAACATTCTTTCGTTTAAGTATGATTCGGAGCTTTTCTCCCATAGTTAGTTTCATTAATTATCACCTGCCTAAGTTAAATAATACATCTTATAGTGAATATTCGCAATAAAATCAAACCATTAAAATAACATAATGGATGAAATGTTGAGCACGTTAATTTATAAGTGTATAATCACATTAATAAGTGAATATTAGAAAGGAGCAAAAAAAACATGAGTAAAATAATTGGAATCGCTTCACAAAAGGGTGGAGTAGGGAAATCAACGACATGCAGAAATTTAGCATCTGAATTAACAAAAGAAGGGTATAGGGTTTTGGCTGTTGATTGTGATAATCAAGCTAGCATGACTGATTGTTTTGGAATTGAAGATCCAGAAAAACTTGAAATGACATTGTATCACTTGATGATGGATGTTATTACAGAAAAAGATCTACCACCAAAAGAGAAGTTCATCATTCAAAAAGAAGGTATTGATATTATTCCAAGTAGTATTGAGCTTTCAGCTATTGAGATCAATCTTGTCAGTACAATGAGTAGGGAATATGTGCTTAGAACTATTCTTGATGAAGTTAAAAATGATTATGATTATATCCTATTAGACTGTATGCCTTCACTGGGATTAATGACACTTAATGTCCTTGCTGCATGCAATAGTGTTTTAATACCTGCAACACCAGAGTATTTGTCAGTTAAAGGACTTGAGCTTTTACTTAGAACTATTTTTAAACTAAAGAAGAGAATCAATCCAGCTATTACTTTTGAAGGCATACTGCTGACCATGTTTGAAGAGCAAACGAATCTTTCTAAAAACATGTTGGACATGATTGAAAAATCTTATGGTGAACACATTAAAGTCTTTAAAACTAAGATACCTAAATCAGTCAAAGTTGGTGAAGCAAATCTTCAAAGTAAAAGTATTGTAGACTACATGCCAACAAACAAAGCAGCTATTGCCTATCAAGCATTTGCAAAGGAGTTGATCAATAATGGATAAAACAAAAATGAAAAAGAAAGAGACCTTCGCTTCAATATTTGGCGATGATTATGAAGAAGCCCCTTCAAGTAAAGATGAAGGAGTAATGACTTTAAAGTTAGAACAATTAGTACCTTTTCTAAATCATCCTTTCAAACTCTATGAGGGTGAACGACTAAATGAGATGGTTGAGAGCATCAAGAACTATGGTGTTATTGTTCCGATTGTAGTTAGAAAAAAAGGGTTGAAGTATGAAATACTAAGTGGTCATAACAGGGTTAATGCAGCGAAGCTTGCAGGACTCATTGATGTTCCATCTGTTATTAAAGAAGGACTAACAGAGGAAGAAGCCACATTGATTGTCACAGAAACGAATTTGATGCAACGATCATTTACTGACCTCGAGCATTCAGAAAGAGCTACAGTAATTGCTACTAGGCATAGTGCCATGAAAAGTCAGGGAGTTAGAACAGACTTGCTTAATGAAATTGAAAAACTGTCAAAAGCGCCTAATTTGAGTAGTGAAGAAACTTCGTGCCCACTGGGCATGAAGTTGGACACTAAGAGAGAAATTGGTGCGGATTATAATCTATCATCAAGATCTGTAGCTAGATACCTTAGAATAGATAAACTCAGCAATACCCTAAAAGAATTAGTAGATAGTGGAATGATTGCCATGCGAGCGGGTGTTGATTTATCCTATCTATCAGAAGATAACCAAGAAATGTTAGAAGCCATCATTTCAGAAAACACTTTCAAAGTGGACATGAAAAAAGCGGCACTTCTTAGAAATTATGATAAAGAGGGCAAGCTTAACTGGGATACAGCTAAACAAATTATTTCAGGTGATATGCTAAAAAGCACTGGCAAAATCAAACCTTTTAAAATTCAACCAACTATCATTTCAAAGTACTTTAAACCCACAGAGGATAAGAAGGATATTGAAAATATAATAGAAAAAGCACTCGAAATGTATTTTACCCAGATAAAAACAATTGATTCAGAGATGGAGGAGGAGGGGGAGGAGATGAGTGAGTAGATTAAAATATATTATAGAAAAATATAGGTGGAAATACGTTAAACGCTTGGGTTGAACCCAGCGTTATTTTTTTAGGAGGAATAAAGATGTCTAATATTACAAAAGTAACAAAAGTATCAGATGATTTTCTAGCTTTGATTACGTGGCTAACAAAACCAAATGATGAAGAGATTAGAGTTATAAAGGGAATTGTTAAAAATGAAGGTGTTCGAGCTTTGTTTATAAACATCACATCACTTCAAGTTTCAAATGAATTAAAAAGCAAATTGATTGACCTTAAAAATGTCATAATTGCTTTTGATGGTGACATTTCAGAAGGTGGTGAATAGCCATGTCAAGACAAGTTAAATACTCAGAGGATTTCTTTAAAAGTTTAAATGCCTTAACAGGAATACCTATGAGAAAAATTCAAGCATATGCTAAAGATAATAATCCATTTAACATACTTGAGCACCCAATGGTTGTTGATCCAAATGAAAAGCAACTTGAAAAAATAAGCAAACTCAATGAGTTTATTTCGTCATACAGTGTATTAAGAATGGAAGAAGATCAGAATCGTATTAAGTTTTCGTCGCCAGAAGACTCAGGTAAATACTTTCAGTCATTGCTTGGCGGTATGAAGGATAAAGAGCGATTTATGGTGGCGTTTTTAGATAACAGCAATAGCATTATTGAAACAAGAACAGTTTCTGAAGGTGGCATTAACATGGCGGTTGTTCATCCTAGAGAAATATTGAAAATCGCCATATCAAATGATTGTAGTAGTTTAATCCTTTCTCATAATCACCCAGGAGGATCAACCAATCCATCAAAAGAAGATCAAGCATTAACTCAACGGATTGTAGATATTTTTCATCCACTGAGCATCAAAGTACTGGATCATATTATTGTTGGAGGTTCTAGGTTCTCGTCTATGGCGGAACAGGGATATCTGCCAAATGGATCACTTAATAATGCAAAGTACGATCCTATTGTTTTCAGTGATGATATAAAAGAACAAGAATCCGATTATCCAATAGACGAAGAACTGGAATTGTGACAAGGGGGGATCTAAGTGTACAAAGAAAAGCGATTTTCAGATGATGAGCTGAATAAGGCAAACAGTATGGATATCCTTGTATATGCAGAAAGTATTGGACTTGAGCTAAAGAGATCAGGTAGATCTTTCAAAGTTGAAAACTATGGTGGATTATACATTGATATTAGCGGCAAGAAGTGGAATTGGTTTACTCAACATAAAGGTGGTGGACCTATTCAATTTGTTATGGAAATGGAAGGTAAAACTTGGGTGGATGCAGTTTATACATTGCTTGGAAATGAAAAAAGTGAACTTTCAATTAGACCAAGAATTCAGGTCGAAGAAGAAAAGGGTGAATTTAAACTTCCAGAGAAGAACGATACTTTTAAACACATCATCGCTTACTTGATTCGGGCTAGGGGCATTGATAAAGACATTGTCTATGATTTCATCAACAAGGAAAAACTCTTTGAAAACAAGCAAAAAAGCTGTGTATTTGTTGGCTATGATGATAATCAAGAACCCAAATACGCAAGTGTTAGAAGTACCAATACAGCTGGTAAAACTTACAGAGGCGATATCAAAAATTCAGATAAGACATTTCCCTTTTGTTATCAAGGAAACACTAAGACCCTTTGTGTATTTGAAGCGCCAATTGATCTGATGAGTTATTTGACACTGCTTAAATACCATCAAGTCAATGATTTTAGTCACCACATGATTTCGCTTGGTGGGGTTGCTGATAAAGCTTTGGATTACTACTTAAAGCAACATCCAGAAATTAAAAGCATAATGCTCTGCCTCGATAATGACGAAGCAGGGCATTTTTCATGTCAGCAGATCAATGAAAAATACCATGAATTTTATCACATGCAAAAGCACGGTCCAATCGGTAAAGATTTTAATGAAGATTTACTAGCAATAAGGAACAACCATCAAGTTTCACAGGCAAGAGAGCCAGAGGATGCTTATGGAGTTGATCAATATGTTGAAGAAGAAACCGAATTATAAGGAGGCAAAGAAGATGTATTTTATGAATGAAGATCATGCTTATAATTTTCAAAATATGATATTGCAAGATAAAACCCATGTAAATGATCGAGAACGATTTGCGTTGTTTTATATACTTGGCGGCAATGAAGATCTATTTCTAAAAAGAAGCCATGTATATGATTTTAAGCTGCATGAAATCAATCCAGATGTTTTGACAAACGCAGAAGTAGATTTTTGTTCAAGCAGTAAAGCGCTTATCAGACTAGCATATAATCTTTACAACGGACATGAAGATAGTTTTATAAGTCCCCATGATTTGTTTAGAACATTAGATTCAAGAAACTATCTAATTGCAAAAGGTGCCATCGATATGAGGTTTGGAAGGGATATTGAAGAACAAATGAATGAAGGTGTTGAGGAAGAGATGGAGATAGAGTTTCTGTGAGGATGTTATATTACAAGTAGCGAAATATATATTTTAAGTAATGTTAAGTTCGTTTGAAATTGTATACAACGAAAAATAATTTGCAAATTATATACTTTGGATATATAATTGTTGTATAGATAAGTAGAAATGTTTTTGAAAGGAGAGTTATTTATGTCAAAAATCAACATTGATAAACTTGCAAAGGTATGTTTAAAATATAAAAAAGAAAATCAATTAAATCAAAATCAAATGTCGGAGTTATTAGCAATTAATAATCAGATTTATGGGAAGATTGAGAGAGGACAACATTTGCCTAAATTGGATCAATTAGAAAAGATACTAGAAATTACAGGTAATGATTTTACAGATATTCTTATTTCTGAAAATAAGCCAGATGTAATTGTTGCATTGAAAGGTGAAGCAAAAACTGATGAAGAAACGAAAATTTTTGACGAGTTGATAGAAATGATTTTATGTTTGGATAAACATAAAAATTTAAGGGAAAACAACTATGGCAGATAATAATAAGATAATATTGAAGCCAAATGAAGAGTTGGATATTGTTGAACTGGTTAAATCTAAGCGAAGATCTTTAGATTTGGGTATGGGACCAATTGGCGAGAAGATTTTTACTGTATTTAGAGATAATAATATTCAGCTGCTGAATTTTGATCTGGAACTTAAAAACTCTAGTGGTTTAGCAGCTTTTTATTTAGAGAAAAAAAGTACTGTTACTGATTTGGAATCATACTACATTGCGATAAATACATCGGAACCATTAGATATGCAAATCTTTAATGCTTGCCATGAGTATTATCATCATATTGACGATAATGAAAAAACATTGCATCTTCAACGGATATCAGAACCTGATGATGATTTGACAAATGCTAAAGCCAATAGATTTGCTGCCGAATTTTTATTGCCTACAGAAACTCTAGTAACCTTAGTTAAGAAACATAACAGAGGAAAAACAAATTTAGAACTTTGGAACGAAAATGCTTTGCTAAGATTGATTGTTCAAGTACAAATAGACTTTCAAGTTCCATACAAAATGATTGTTAAAAGACTTAGTGAAATTGAAGCAATTACCACAAGTTTAAAGGGTGAGTTGTTATCTATTAATGATAGAGATAGTTACAGTATTTACTATAAAATTGGTATAACAATAAATGAATATATTTTCTCTAAGCTGAATAGAGCGACGAATAAAAGTGGTGTGGACACTGAAGCATTAAATGTGATTTTACAAAATTTTGATGAAGAGACTATTACCGTAGATTCCGCAATAAAAGATTTAGAAATTTTCGATAAAAAATTAGAAGATTTTGGTTATGATATTAATGTTCTGGAAGACGATATTGATGAAATAGCTGAGTTGTTTGGAGATGATGACTAATGGCGAAAGTGATCATTCCAAATCAAAAATTTATTGATTTATTAATAGATAAGAGTCAAACGGTTGTAATAGATGCTAATTTGATAATTCCGCCAGACCGATCAAGTATTAAGCTTAGTCATGCAGCAAGCTTAAAGTTGTCATTTGACAAGTATAAAGAGGATTTTCTTAATCCGCTATTTAGCGTGTTTCCGAGCATTGCAATACATGAAGCCGTCTATGCTGAAATAATAGAAACTGATGTGATTAAGGAATACATTGACCATAAAATTGAAAGTAAAACAATTACTTTGTTAAGGGATCAAGATTTATCGTCTGAAGAAGAATCTCTTAGGAATACTGTTGAAGGAAGCATAGCTCAGTTTACAAATTATAATCCATATATCGATAATAGAAAAGACCGAGGCGAAGTTAAGTCATTGTCATATGCAGTTGCAAAAGAATTAGTATATTTTTCAACTAATGATTCAAATGCAATTTCATTAATTTTGAGACAGGAACTAGAACCATATTTACATTCGCTTGGGGCTATTAAAGTTTATGAACTCATTTTTGCTATTCGGATATTTCATGGTAATTTAAAAATCCTGAAAGGATTATACAAACTTCTTTATTATCTTACAGCAAGAGAAAAGGAAATAAATCATGATTGGGCAACTTTCTGTGATGAGTGCGAAAAAGAGTATAGAGAATATTGTAATTGATTTTTTTCAATATCCCAAAGACCAAACAAATCCGTAAGACTTTGTGAGGGCAAGCTTCCACATTGTCATACAATGTGCTTGATGGGATTCTCCCATACCCTATAAATACTTGGGACTGGGTCCCAAACCCTAATTATAGAACATAATAAGTTTATTTGAACTTTGGAGGAAATCAGATGTTTGCAACTAACAAGATACAAAAAAAGGCTTCGCAGAAACTAAAAAAAATTGTTGATGAAACGCACTCAACAGTTGCTGAAAATCTTGAAGATATTTATAAAAATTCAGTGGGCAATTATAAAGAACTGATGAATGCAGAAGTTAAAGATCTTAAGAAGTACAAGAATCAATTAAAAATAGATATAAAAGAAGTTGAAAACACCAAAAAAAACAGAAAACAATTAAAAGAAATGAAGAAGTTGAAAAAGAAAATAGCTGGTAAGATAGAAACATATGAATCATACATTGGGGGATACGAATATAAAAAAAAGCTTAAAAAACGAAGTCAGATAATTATTAACCATTCGTTGTGTGTTTTATCTATTGCTAATGAAATAAATGAAATTATTGCTGAACCACTTGATAGCAAATTGATTGAGTGTGTTTCTATAATGCATGATTCATATAAGTTAGTTGACAAGTCATACAGACATTCTTCGAACTCAGCTTATTTGTTTAATGAATTACATGGGGAAAAGTTCTTTTCAAAAATAGGTGATAATGATGCTAAAATAATAGTTAAAGCGATAAATTTGCACAATAAACCTGAAAAAATTTATGCAGGGACTGAATATTCACAAGAAGAAATTTTGGCAAGTATACTACATGATGCAGATAAAATTTCTAAACTATATAAGAAGAAAAATTGGATGAAGAAGAAGACGTATCTGAGTCCGAAAGATTATGAGAAAAATATTGATAAAATCAGAAAAAAATTACGTTTATTAGAGTCGGAAAAGATTATTGAAAAGCACGTAGAGTCTTTGATAGAGAGAAAATTATATTATGTTTAAATAAAGAAGGTGATAGAGATTTCAAATAAAGTAAAACGAATTAATCTAAGAGTAACAGAAAAAGATTATGAAATGATAAGCAAAAAAGCAAAAAAAGCAAAACTAAATATAAGCCAATACGTATCCCTGTCAGCACTTGACAGGGATATTGTTGTTTTTGAGGATTTAAAAGAGTTAATTCATCAATTATCCTACATTCCGCTGAATAGGTTACAAAAATCCAACATTTAAATCCAACTATTTTTAACCTCAACTAGAACCTTTGATAAAGGTCTCAAGTGGTATATCTAAATAGTTTAATATTTTTATAAGAGATTCGTCTAAATTATTGGCATAACTACGCTCCCACGGTTTGTTTGGGTGTTTTATAACACGCACACGTGTTGATTGTCAAGTAGAATTGACCCACTTTTTCACTTAAATCTGACCCACCCTTGAATTATTAATAGGTGGATCAGGTTTCTTTATAAATTCTAATATTCACACTGTGAATTGACCCACTTGTTACTGGGTAATGATTTGATAACCTGCACTTTTTAAAGAGGTCTGGTCAATAATCATTGTCTTTGATGATGGTTCAAGTATGATATACTTGCTTAACTCAAGCAATCGGTCTCCCAATAGCTCTTGAATAAGCTTTTCCATCGCTTCAGTACGATTACCTAGCATTTGGTTTTTCTGGTGATACTCAGGTTCTATGGATACAGGGGAACAGAGTTCTTCCATGCTCAAAAAAACATTGTCTTTGTTGGATTTTTCTTGGTACATAAAGCTATCCGTGTCTTTATCATATACAAATTTCGGATGATTCTTTATTCTTTTTATGATAGCTAACGGATATTTAATGCCGTGGTCACTAATAAGTTCATAAGCAGCCATACGACCTTCATCATTATACTTCTGGGCTATGCTGATCAATTCAGCGTCTTTTATTTTACTCATGGCTTGCTTCCTTTCGTTTAAAGAGGGATCTCATCAGTTGCAGTATCTGACGTTATGTTTGCACCATGTAGCTTTGCAAGATAGACTTCCTGGTCTTGTGGCGTTAATTTTGTAAGATTCTCGATAATCTCTTGTTCATAACGATAAACCTCCAAGAAATTCAGCGGTCTACCATTTTCCCCACAGCTCAGAGAGCCATTTTCATAAGCACTGTTGCCATCAGATACCCATTTTCGAAGGGCAACTTTTTCCGCGTCAGTCATCACCGTGATAGCTTCGTATGCCTTTAATTCTTCTATTAGTAGCTCTGTACTTGTATGGTCCTCTATTCTTGAATTCATTCTATATCCTTTCTTGTTTTAACACTGTATTTTGACCCTTTGACACGATAGCTATCACCCGTTATACTAAGGACATGACAATGGTGAAGCAATCGATCAAGAATGGCAGTTGCAGCCAATTGCCCAGTAAACAATTCGTTCCATCTACCCATTGGTAGATTGGTCGTAATAATGAGGGAGCGTTTTTCGTATCGTTGGCGAATGATCTGGAAAAACAAGCTCTCTCTTTCTTTGTCCATACTTATATAAGATAATTCATCGACAATCAAAAGGTCGATCTTATTTATATTTTCTAATGTTTCTGGTAACGTGCCTTTAAGCATTTCATCATGAAGACGATCAACTAATGCCTTTGCATTAACAAACAAGACACGATGTCCATTCTTGCAAGCATTTCTACCGATTCCAGTTGCTATCATGCTTTTTCCAACACCAGGTGGACCAATGACAATGATGTTTTCATTGGCTTCCATGAAACGTAGTGAACCTAATTCTTCAATCTTATCCCTGTCAATGGTTGGATTAAAGTCATAGTCAATCTCTTCAAGTTTTGACGTCGATTCAAAGCAAGCTTTATCCAATAATCTTTCGTAGCGACGACTTTTCTTACCTTCTTCTTCAACAGAGAGTAGTCTTACTAGAAAATCTAGATATCCCATAGATGCAGTCTCAGCTTCATCAATTAGTTCGGAGTATTGCTCTCGTACGTCAACCAGTTTAAATTTTTTCATCATTGCTTCGATATAATCTGTTTTATTTTCGATGACTAACTGTTGCATGCTGGTTCCTCCTCTATAGCGAAGTCATAGTAACTACAATCCCTTGTAAGTGCAGGATTATCATCACAATAGTCAACTTCTTTAAGACTATCTGCTTGGTCCAAAGGAAGCTCTCGATTACCGCTGTTGTAATCTCTCAAGAGGCTACGAAAAGATTTAATATCCATCTTGTTTTCATCAACAGCTACACCTATAAAAGCATCTAATACATGGTCATCATACAACTCCTGTAATTCCATTATTTTTCTCGCATAGTGTGTTGGCTGATCAAACTTTCGTCCCGCTGCTTCCAAATATCGGCCTCCATTAGTGAACCTTCCGGTGAAATCTCTTCGAATCTGTGGGATGGAGGTGCTCACTTTTTGAGCTATTGCTTCGTAATGCTCGCTATTAGAAATAGTGTCATATCGTTTTTCAGACTGTTCTAAACTTAGGATATAGTTTTCTTTTGAATCATAGAGTTCAATCCGAAAGCCATAGATAAGTCTATACTTCAGTGTTTTTCCAACATATTTCACCGGAACACTATATTTATTAGTGTCTATGCTGATGAAACTATCTGGACTTATAATCCTTTTATTCAATTGTTTCATTCGGTAATGAGACGCGGGGAGTGGTTGTAGCACTTGCTTTTCTTCTAACAGGTAGTGCTGGTTTGGAATCCGCTTTGTTGTTGCATGCTTTTCATCACACCAATCATCCACGAATTTTTTACCACGATGGTTGAGTTCTTCCATGGTTGCAAAGGAATTTCCTTTAATAAACTGTTCTTGAATAAAGGAAAATGGTCTTTCTACTTTACCTTTTTTTCTTGGCCAATAACAGGGGCATGCATTTAGCTCCGTGCCAAGATGTTTTGCCATCATGAGGGCATGAGTGTTGTACTTAACTTCATCTTCAGATTTAGGTTTATTTTCAATAACAAGAGCCTTTGGATTATCAATCAGTAATTCCAAAGTTACGCCACCTAGATGATCAAACAATTCTTGAATGGCCTCATAAATGGATTCTGCATCAACCTTAAGGGAGAAGCAAACTGCTTTTTTTCTTGATGCTGCTAAGATTATGGCAAAACAATATACCTTTCGATATCTGTTGCCAACAATCACATCATATTCAGTCCAGTCGAACTGTGCTTGATCGCCCACCGGACTTTCATGTCTGACCGTTGCTTTTTTACTGATGTGTCCTCCAACATCTTCATCAACTTTTTTCAGAAAGCGATATATAGGACCGATACTTCCCATATAGCCTCTCTTTTTGAGTTCTCTAAAAATTCTTGTTCCGTTGAATTGGCAAGGTTCACATCTCCACTCAATAATCTGTTCTTTGAAAGAGTTGATCTTACTTTCATACTCAGTTCGCTGATATTCAGGTGGTTCTGATAATGCCAGTAACTTTTTAACTGTATTTTTTGATATGCCAAGTAGTMTGGCCGTAGCTCGTTTGGACTTTGTTTGCTTGTACACGCGCTGTACAGCTGCCCAATCTTCCAAATTTTTCACCTCTTTTTTCCTCCTGCTGCATGTTAGACATGCATAAAGGATTATAATTGTTTTTCAGAGGTGGGTCAATTCACAGTGTTAAATTTTCAAGGTTCAGTGTATAATCAAAATATATAGAACTCAATTTTCACCCTGTTAGTGGGTCAATTTTAAGCGTTAAACCGGGGTCAGTTTTAAGTATAAATCAACACACGTCGCAAAAGTTGCCAATTCGAATAGGCTTCGCTTCGAACGATTCTATACCCGGATAAGAAACCGTGAGGATTTCTGGAACCATCGGATCATAGGAAATCTCAACAGTAGCACCAATCAAAGTAGTACTGGTTTCATATTTGAGACCACCTACACTGATACAGGCTCCTTTATCCACGACTCGTGTTTCATGATGTAAGAATGCTTCCCCAACCAGACCAGCATCCAAGAACGTTAACAATCTGGAATCACGGTTCCACTCCTGTCTAGGACTGATGCCTTCAGCTGAAACAATTGAACCAAGGCTCTTATAGTACTCCGCTATACCATCATGAGGCTTGTTGTGGTAGTATTCTTCCAACCAGACATTCCAAAATAGGTTTAATTCTTCAAGAGTCTTTATCGTTTGTGCATTAGCTTCGGCTAAAAATGCGTTTACAGATCTAGTGAAGAC
>NZ_BDHH01000026.1 GCF_001748365.1 Fusibacter sp. 3D3
GTGCTGTTTGATTTTCACAGCTTTAAGCTTTGGTAAAACAATACAACCATTTTCTAACTTGATATTTCCATTTACAAAATTAGTTGTATAACTTTTGTTATTATTTCGTTTTGACTTGAATTTAGGAAATCCTGTTTTAGGCTTTCTAAAAAAGTTGTTATAGGCTGTTTGCAAATTCATTTGGGCATTAGCAAGTGCTAGACTGTCGACTTCTCTTAGCCATTCAAATTCTGCTTTATATTGTGCGGGGGTATTTTTCAGTTTTTGATTTGTCYTCTTGTAATATTCTATTTTATCGCCTAGCATTTTATTGTAGATAAAACGCACACAACCAAAAGTCTTACCTATGAGCACTTCTTGTTCTGAATTTGGATATATTCTAAATTTGAACGCTTTATTCAATGCTTTTCACCTTGACTTTCTATATATTTCTTGATGACTTCAATAGGCGCGCCACCAGTTGTAAGTAAACAGTAACTTCTTGACCAAAAATATGCTTTCCATAGTTTTTTACGAATTGACTGAAATTCATTTTTGAGTAGCCTTGAGCTCGCACTTTTATAAGCATTAATAAACTTTGATAATTCACTATTTGGGTGTGCCTTGAACAGTATATGAATATGGTCACTGTCGTGATTCCACTCTAGCAATGTTATATTGTAATTTTTTGCGATATATTCGAATATTTCTTTAGCTCTTTCAGATACTGCATCGTCAAGGACCATTCGTCTATATTTGATTACTAGCACAAGATGATAATACATCAAAAACACTGAATGATTATTATTATCCATTTTCATTTATTTACAACCTCCTTTGTATACTACTACTGATTATATTATAGCATTTTCTGCAGCATATTTCAAAGGCAAAAACCACCGATTCATCTCCCACCTACGCTCTCACTCCCTGAGCAAGGAAGGCTAAGAGGAAGGAGACTTCTCGGCTTTTAGGTTAAAATTAAACGATTATCTGATTGTAAAACTCTGAAATCGTTGAAAATACTTGTTTTTGTTTAGAGCAATAGCATATTGCTCTCCGTTTTGGGGTATAAGTAAGGCGCTAACCTGTTGATGCTTCATACACTCAAAGAGAGGAAGATTTTGACTCTTTTCAATTTTTTAACGAATTTATCAATTCAAATATATATCTTTTTTTCATACAATTACCTCCTCGAAATGAATTATATAACATTTCCAGCATAAAATAAAGGTTTGAAGCCTTTATTTTATGCTGGAAAGTTTCGGGTTTGGATCGCCATGAAAAACAGGGAGTTGAGCTATCTTATCAATAGAATATTGACAGTTATTTTTATTAACGGATACAATGACAAAATCGCCAATTAAAAATGAATCGATTATTAGCGGAGCCTCTGATCCGATCGATTTTAAGATACAGATAATTTTATCTGGAGTATTATCTGAAGAGGATAAAGCATTAAAAACTTGTAGACCGAGAAAAGGCTTATTTAAACCGTTAATTTTCGCCAATTGTTCGATAATATTACTTTGCATCATTCAGTCATATGCTGCAGAACCGTTATCAACATAGTACATGAAATTTTTTAAATTATTATACCATTTTCTCTCGAAAGTGGTTACTTGCTAATTTACCAAACTTTACCCACTCAATGCAATACGATAGGATTGTGCAAGTATTAGGAAGGTAGCGAAGCGGACTGAGTATACGCTTTGATTCTATCCCTAAACCGTTTTACATATAAAACGCAATATATAACAGCATAAAATGCAATATATACTTTACATAAAGAAATTTATACATTACAATAAATAGAGAGGTGCCCTATGAAAAATAAACGGATGAAAATTGCTCGCATGGAATGCGACATGAATCAAGAAGATTTGGCAAAGGCTGTCGGTGTGACGAGACAGACGATTGGATTAATAGAAGCCGGAGACTACAACCCAACACTAAATTTGTGTGTTGCAATCTGCAAAGCATTGAACAAAACACTAAATGATCTATTTTGGGAGGTATCAAAATGAAAAGACAAACTATACAGGACGAAAGAGTTTCTGCACAGCGCCATAAAATAAACAGCGAAGCATATATCCTTTTAATGATCGCGCTTCTCGCGTCAATACTCGTACAACAATTTTGGTTTAATGCATCGTTTGAGCAATATATTGCCGAGTGCATATGTTTTTTAGGCATCTCCATTTATACGATCGTGCGCTATATCTATCTTGGTTTAAACATATGGGGCGAAGGTAAACGGGTAAAAATGCGTCTTTTAGTAACTAGTACTATAGCAGGACTTACTGTAACGACGATTAACGGCTTTTCAAACTATACAAGATATGCTGACCACTATCAGGCAGATGGCATAGGCTATTTTATCGCTGTATTGGGAGTCACTTTCATCAGTGCTACTGGTATTGTTTTCGTTTTAATGATGTGTCTTGATTATTTAAACGCGAAAAAACAACAGAAAATTCAAAAGCAATTGGATGAAGATGAACAAAACTTATAAACTGAGCGTGTGTGGTAGTACACGCTCCAAATATAGCCATTGCAGCAAATAAAATTGCAGACCCGCTCTCCTCAGCTGACCGTATTTTAGATAGTCATAATATGCCATGCCATTCTTCACATAGAAAAACACATTAGAATAAGGTCATTCACCAGTAGCATTTAGCAAATGATTCTTGAAATATTTTTTGAAATAAAAACAGACGCCTTCATAATTTTATAAAAACGCTTGACGTTTTTACCTACATCGTGTAGACTAATGTAGAATTATGTAACATTATTAAATAAAAAAAGGACTTTTTATGAGTAAAATTCACCGAATGTCAACTTCTGAAAAACAGATCATGGAAATTCTATGGTCTACAGGACACCCCATTACTACAAGAGAAATTATGTCCAATCTCCCTGTTGATAACACTTGGAAACAAAACACCATTGTTACTTTCTTGGCACGCTTAATGGAAAAAGGTATTATTAACGCTACCCGAGTAAGCAAAGCAAATTACTATCAGCCTTGTATAACAGAGAAAGAATATCGAGATTTTGAAACAAAACAATTTATTGATGATATCCACAAAGGTTCTACACTTGGATTTATAAGTACTCTATGTGATAACGGCACCCTAACAAAAGAAGATATCGAAGAACTCATGCGCAATTTGAAAAAGTAGACACTTACCAGAAGAAGGTGAAACTATGATTCCACGTTTTTACAAGTACTTGCTAATTTTATCCGTAATATCGGGAGTATTGTATTTTATTCTTAAGCTATTTTTTCCAGTGACTATCAAATATTTCAGTGCGAAATGGCATTACTATTCATATGTTTTTTTAAGTACAGTATTCCTTATTCCATATTCATTTTTGCTATCAGGGGTTGATATTCATTTTACAAATAAACCATTATCACTAATACAAAACGAGTTGAGACCCATTTTTATGTCAAGTTCCAACGTCCACATAGTACAAGGAAAAGTTGAAAGTAATTACAGTTTCTGTTATAACTTCGATTTTTTATTCTATTTTTTAGCAGTAGGATCAATACTATTTGCATTAAACATCCTTGTTCAGAACTATAAATTGAACAGACGTATACTTAGAATATGCCAATTGGTAGAATCTCCTTCTGTGTTAAATGTGCTTCTGATCTGTAAACAAAGAATTGGTATCAATCAAAAAATTCCAGTATATTTATCAGATTACATAAGTACACCCTTTCTCAGCGGAATTTTTCATCCACGTATTATTTTACCAAATCTATCATTCTCCTCTGAAGAGTTACAGTATATTTTTATGCATGAACTGACACACTGGAAAAACCATGATGCAGTATTCAAATGCTTAACGCTTGTAATTAATGCTCTTCATTGGTTTAATCCTTTAGCTTATTTTATTAGGCATGACATTGATCGCTTTTGTGAGTTTTACTGCGATGAAAGCGTTGTAATATCAATGAACAAATCTGAAAGGAGGCAATATTGCGAACTGATTTTAAATGTACTTTGGCACGTCGCAGATCATCAGCTAAAACCCTATTCCGCTTTTAGCGACGAAAAGCGAAACATCAAAAGGAGGCTTTCACTTATTATGAAAGAAAAAAAAATAAAAAACAATAAGTTAATTCGTATCTTAGCAATTGCCATGACATTTACTTTTATGCTGACTGGTTCAGTTGTGGCATATGCGGCAAGTAGCGAAAATTTAGATGTAAACGGTAATTCACAATTTCTTTTCAACACAGCTAACAAAGTAATTATTGGTGACATAATCCCAACTGTAAACTATACAGAGCTTAATGATTATGACCAGTTCATTTTTAATGAAAATGCACCCGTTACTAGGAGCACTAGTGTTCCAAGTTCATTATGGAGTTGGACGTCTAATGGTAGTACTTACAATATAAGCGGTAGTTCAAATAGTTCCACGTTGTATACTAACTACTACTTCAAAAATGTTACAGGAAAAACTTTTAATTTAACAGCAGGTTCTTCAAATAGGCTAGTTGTTGATTTGGTTCATAAAGGCGTATTAGTGCAAGAAGTTGTTAGCACTTGGACAATTGATGCTAACGCAAGCAAAAGTGTCAAAATTCAAACTTCAGATCTCAACAATTTCTCTGATAGTGATAAATACTATTTTAGATTTAATTCAAGTCCCATTGGAAATTCTTACTCCGTGTCTGGCTCTTTTGGTTTGTAAGTTAACCGTATAATCCCTTTTTATTAAAAGGTTGGAGTGATACTCCCGCTTCGTCTGGATTCCTATAGTTATTCCATAGCAATTATCTTGGTTAATAATTATGAGAACTGGCTTATAGATATCGTTAAATACATATAAGCTGAATTATCCAGACGAAGCTTTTACATTAACATAACACTAATTTTATCTGCAAAAACTTTCTCATTTAAATTCTGGCATTTTTGAAAGGACCTATAAATGGAAATAAAATCTATCCCTTCATGGGACATCAATCGTTTTCAACTCAAACTTATAGGTCTACTGTTCATGACACTTGACCATATTGCTAAATATACGCTTATGCTGCACATGGAAAATCATATTTTCAATATAATTGGTAGAATTGCCGCACCACTGTTCCTTTATTTGATAACCACAGGTGCAATGCACACTCGGAGCAAATTAAAATTTGCTTTTCGGCTGTATCTCGCACATGTCGCAATTGGATTTTTGACCTTGTTTCTTGGAAAAGTAGGCCCTAGTTTGGGTATACATGACCAGTTTAGCATATTGTCTACATTTACATATGTTGTTTTGTATATCTATTTAATCGATCAAATCATTACATTCGCGAAAGAAAAGGATTTATTTCATTCGATTTTATATTTTGTATTAGGAATTGGCAGTGCTATTTTGCCGATCATGTTGTTGCTATTTTCACAAAACGAAGTTATTTGTGGCATTGTTGTTCCAAATGTGCTTACCATCCCTTATTCTCCTTTTTTTGTACTTATGGGGATCTGCTGGTACTTTTCAAAAACTAATCTAAAAAAAGCGTATATTTTACTCATTTTTTCTGGTTTATCATTTGGAGGCAATTTTATTGCCAGTAGAGCTTCTCTATGGTTATTCTTTGATTTTTTTAACCCTATCCAATTTTGGATGGTATTATTTTTACCTTTTATATTTTTATACAACGGTCAAAAAGGTAAACCAATGAAATGCTTTTTCTACATCTACTATCCGCTGCATGTTTTTATACTCATGTTCATAGGTCGGATGTTGCATTGACTGCGTTACCATATTAATTTCAGCAACATCAGCCATACTTTTGCCTACTGCCTAAAAAAAGCACCGAAATCAGCATTTGATGCCGATTTCAGTGCTATCAAAGCGTATACTCAGTCCGCTTCGCTACCTTCGTGACCCTAAACCGCCCAAATCATTTCATCGGTTTGGACTTCAACATTTTCTCTGACCAAACCGATTCTAGAAATGTTAATCAAATGTTTATAAGTAAAATTTTCAGAAATTGAGTTGTTGCCCCAACTGCCACAACCCAATGTGGTTGTCGGTGCGAATCCATTGTAAAAACTGCCGCCAGCTGTGGTTGCCGAAGGGGCATTTACAACCAATCTAGAAACAGACAATGCCATACCCGCTTTTTTAATATGCATAAGATTGTTGGAATGAATAGAAGCACTGTGACCATTCCCTTCAAATTCCAAATTTGTTTTAGCGATATGGATGGCTTCATCAAACGTTTTGTATTTAAACGTAGACATCACGGGACACATTTTTTCCTTACATAAGACATCAGCATTACCAATGCCTTTAGCCTCTAACAAAATGACCTTTGTCCCTTCTGGAATCACAACCCCTGCAATTTCAGCTATCTTTTGAACCGATTGACCCACGATATCTTTGTTAAGGTGCCCTTTCTCAAAGAGCGTTGCTTTTAATTTTTCATGCACTTGTTCATCTCTTACTAAAAAAGCGCCTTTTGCTTCAAAAGCACGCATCACTTGATCATAATCATCTTCATGGGCGATTATGGTTTGTTCTCCAGAACAAATAATGCCGTTATCAAAACTTCTACCTGCGATCATTTTAATAGCCGTTTGATTAAAATCGACATCTCGATCTATGATGCCTTGAACATTCCCAGCGCCCACACCAAATGCGGGTTTACCAGATGAGTAAGCTGCTTTTACCATACCCATACCGCCTGTGGCAACCACAACATCTACCGCTTGCATGAGTTCATTTGTAAGTTCAACTGAAGGTTCCGTAATGATTTGAATCAAATGCGCTGGTGCTCCAAGTTGTGCCAATCTCTTGTTGATCAAATCAACGGTATAAGTGCTGCATTTTTTAGCTCTAGGATGCGGTGCAATGATAATGGCATTTCTCCCCTTAAGTGCAAACATAGCGTTACACATTGGGGTGACGATTGGATTCGTTGTTGGAGAAACTGCGCCTACAACACCAATTGGCTTTGCAATCTCTATGATATTGGTCTCTGGATTAAAGCTGATTTCGTCTACCGATTTTTTATCTTTAAGATCATGCCAAATGACTTTTGCTTTTCCTTTATTCTTCTCTACTTTATGCTCGTAAACGCCCATTTGAGTTTCATCTACAGCCATTCTCGCCAATAACTCAGCGTTATCATAGACCACTTTACCAATCTCTCTAACAATACGATCTACTTGTTCTTGATTATAGGTTGCAAATATTTTTTGAGCATTTCTAGCGTTCATCATCATTTCATTTATCATTTTAAAATCTCCTATCCAAATAATCGACTATAGATCCCACGGATGTCATCTTCAGTAAAATTAACATAGTTATTAGCGAGTAATCTTTGCTGTCCCGTTATAACACGCTCTGTAAAGAGATCAATTTCTTCACTTGTCATCCCATAACTTTTAAGCGGCTTTTTAGGTAATAATTTAGATAAAAATATTTCAAGTTCATCAAACGCACTTTCTTTTTTGCATTTAAGGGATTTAGAAAGAATTTCACAGAGCACCTCAATTTCGCCCTGTGGCTTAAGCTTCATATAATGTCTAAAAACTTCAGTAAAAAATTGATAATTGGCCTCACCGTGAGGGACATGGTATTTTCCTCCAAGCGGATAGGACATCGCGTGAACGGCACCAACACCAGCACTCCCAAATGCTATTCCCGCTAGATTACTTGCAATCGCCATCTCGTTTAATTTTTCAAAGCGATGTTCTTCGCCTTTTTCGATCAACTCACCATACACTTTTAAAATCATTTCAATGGCCTTCATACTATATGCTTTCGTATAGACATTTGCCTTTGGAGAAACATAAGACTCCACCGCGTGAATAAGCGCATCCACTGAACTATAAAGGTAAAAACTGTATGGCAGTCCCACCATTAAGCTCGGAATAAGGACCGCATCATCTGGCAATAGAAGATCATCTGCAAGGCCCATCTTTGTTTGTTTTGTGGTCAATTCCGCAATTGTAATATTGGTCACTTCGCTGCCTGTACCACAAGTCGTGGGCACTGCAATGAGCTGAGGTCCTTTTTTAAGAGGCACCTTTCTTTCAAAAGCATCTACAACATCCGTCACACCCTTGAGTACCAAAAGTTTAGCGATATCAAGCACTGTACCCCCACCAACTGCAATAATTCTGTCAAAAGGGGCCTTAAGAGCTTCTTTTAAAATCGCATTCATCATGATATCGGTGGGCTCACCTGTGCCATAAGCTTCCTGCATGATCATCCTTGCCTTTAAATCCAGTGGCTTGATAAAAGGATCGTAAAGAAATCCGTTTGTAAGCATTAAATCCTTTTCACCAATTTGAAATTGCTCTGCAAAACCTGCAAAGTCATCAAACTGATGAATTTTTGTCTTCATCTTTAACAATTCCATATCTGATCTCCTAAATGTAATTTACTTCGATGTTGTTTATTATTTAACACTATTTAATATGAGCAATATGTATGCCAAAACTTCATGCAAGTTGATTTTATTTTATTGCATTTTACGAATTCATTGTTTTTTCAACGTTCATCTCATATTTATTTTGTTTATTATTTTAATTTTGAATTTAAACTTGCAAAAATAAAAAAACGGCTTTAGTTTTAGATGCAATATTGCAACTTAACCAAGCCGTTTATTGAGAACGAATGCTTTAACCAGAACAATTTGAGTCTTTTTTAACAATCGATGCATTATTGCAACGCGTTGCATTTACGCATCAAATACTTCTATTCTACCGGTTCTAATGAAAGTTCACGAAGATATTTCGTCCTTTTTCTGACGAAAGTGGAGCCATCAATCCCTAAAGAACGGGCTGCATCTCTCACATTTCCATATGCCTTGAACGCGTCCTGAATCATAGCATATTCCAATTTGCCAACGGCCTCTTTTAGCTTTAATTCGCCCTCAAGAGCTACCGTATTATCGGCATTAAAAGTTCGAACTTCTACGGGTAAATCTTTTTCTTGAATCAGTTGACCTTCCGTCATGACAAAAACACGCTCTATCACATTTCGAAGCTCTCTTATATTACCCGGCCAATTGTATTGTCCAAAAGATTTATAGACCTCTTTTGCAAATTTTTTATTTTCACCATAAAGTAAGTTTAACTTTTCCAAGAAGTCATTCGCGAGAGGAATTAAATCTTCAATGCGGTCCCGCAGCGCAAGCACATGTAGCGGGATGATATTCAATCTGTAGAACAAATCTTTTCTAAAAAGACCTTGTTCTATCCTTTGCATCAAATCTTGATTCGTCGCCGCAATGACGCGGACATTTATCTTGACGGTTTCTACACTTCCCACACGCTGTAGCTCTTGTTCTTGAAGCACTCTAAGCATTTTGGATTGCAGATTGATCGGAAGTTCTCCTATTTCATCCAAAAAAATAGTGCCGCCATTGGCTTCCTCAAAGAGTCCAATTTTACCATTGACATTTGCCCCTGTAAAAGCGCCTTTTTCATAACCGAAGAATTCAGACTCCATAAGGTTTTCAGGAATGGCACTGCAATTAACCTTAACCAGTTTTTCATTGCATCGATCACTATGTTGATGGATAAACTTTGCCATGATCTCTTTGCCCACACCTGTCTCCCCAGAAATCAAAACAGTTGTATCGTGCTTGGCGGCTCTGGTCGCACTTTCCATGAGTTTCTTCATCTTCACATTTCTTGAAAAAACTTCAGAGGGATGATTCATTTTTCGCCTGAGCTGTTCAAGCTCTGAATTATACAAATTCATTTTTAACTCATTTTCTTTGAGGGCTTCCTTGAGTTCCAAAAGCTCCGTGACATCTCGCACGTTGTTGACAACCATTTCAATCTCGTTGTTTTCATCAAAAATGGGCGTTCCTGTGACGAGGACAACCTTGCCACTTGCCAGTTTTTGCTGGATGGTCATCGCTTCTTTATTTTCTAGCACAAGCGTGGTACACGCCTTGGAAATAATCCCTTGCTCAACAAGCACATTGATGTTTTTGCCTAAAATGGCGCCCTGCTTAATCCCAGTAATGCGTTCATATGCCTTGTTCACTCTCATGGTTATTGCATTGCCATCTGTGATATAAATCCCATCATAAGACGAGTCCAACACAATATCCAGTTTTTTAGCCAATTTATTAGCACGCTTTAACTCATCTACAATGCCTACATACGCTTCACACGTCTCTTTACCACAGAAAGGTTTTCTGAGTTGATTCTCAATTTTCGACATAATCATTCCTCTACTTTTTTTCTTATGAAAGTATTTTGCTTACATTATAGCACATCCCGGTTTGATTATCCGAAAATCAAAGCTTTAAAGCGTTCATTCTCTCTTACCCTTATTTTTCAATATAAAATCTATCGCATCTTCTGTAAATAAGCCACTAAAATCCACATCTTTAAGCGGTGCTATTTTGGCTTCATCTCCCGCATAATAACTCAGAAAGGGTTTAATATAGTAGAAAGCATCTTCTGTTGGCACCCATCCCTCTTCAGCATAAATCATCATATCTGTGAAACCGCTTTTGATTTGCATTTTACTTTGTTGCTTATCGATCTGGAGTTTATTTGAAATAGTATCACCATAAATGAGTGGACCACATCTTAATCCGTCTATGCTTTTATTGATCATCTCAAAATAATATTTGGGCACCGGATCGACGGCAAATCCACGATCTCCTTGCTCAAAATCATCGTATTTTGTCATCCTTTTGATTTCAATTTCCCACTGACCAACTTGCCATATATATGTTTTCCCATTTGACAGAATGACCGTCAACTCATCGAACTTAACAACGCCTTCTGCGCTCAACATAATGGCTGTAATGATGATCCCTAAAACGATTGCGACTAAAACCCACCAGCTCTTTCTTTTTTTCATCTCACACCTCACCCTTTAAAGGGATCAAGGGGGATACCCAGTCTGCGGCTTCGCTACCTGCTCCCATGGGCTATATGCTCAATAAGTCCATGCCATTAACCGTTATTGGTTTGATGACATAGACTTATTCTCTTTTGTTCTGCTTTTTCCCGAAAGCAGATCACAAACCCCTAAGATTCTCTTTTATCTCTAATTTCGACTGGGTTCATCGACAGCTTTAGTCTATCACAATTTCACATTAAAAAACCCCGATCGAATTCGGGATTTTTAATGTATACGTTAGCGTTATCTTGAAGCAGGCATTCTTATTAGCCCATCACGTAGACAAATAGAAAACAAAAGACCACTACAATCCCGAATAAAAAAATGGAATTGGAGATACTGGTCATCTTTGAATGCCCCTTGACGATTAACTCTTTGAGCTTAGACGTTTGACCCTGAACTAAATCCAGCTCCAAAGCTTCATTGATTTTAACTTTTGCTTCTATATTTTTAAGTGCATCTTTTTTTGATTTTAACCCCTTAAGCATCATACTGGCTCCCAGTGGCACCGATTTAAATTCTCGATCTATGCTGGTCACAATATCTACATTTGAAATAGACTTAATACCATCTGCCAAAATTTTTGCAGTGAACAAGAGCCAATTGTCAATCAAGGTAAAAAGAAAACTAAATACCTTGTACAGCATTTTTAAGACGGGTTCAAATAAATCCGTTTCAATACTAAACCATCCGAGAGAAGGGTTAAAATAAGCTCCGCCTGTTTTGTTTTTCACATACAGTTTTCTTTGAATGAACAGCTGATAAATTAAGACGCCGATCAATAAAGACATCATTGAGTAAATCACCGATTCTGAGCTGTAGATCACCACATGTGATATTGCGTCAAAACCAATCCCTTCAGCATAGCGTATCAGTGGTGTCAAAATCGCATTTGGGAATACGCCAATAAAAACGATGAGACCCGCCAGAATTCCCATGGGAATTAAAGCCCTTTTATGCACCAATTCATTGTACTTACCATAAAAGTCTGAATTCTTTTCCATAAAAATCGCCACAAATAGCTTTAACATATATGCAACGGTTAAGCCCCCACCGATAATAAAAAAGTATTCTGTAATCTTAAAAAAATGATGATGCGTGAGATGATAGGCTTCGAGAATAGCTTCATGTAAAAGTGTCTTGGACACAAACCCGTTAAAGCCCGGAAATGCACAGAGCCCTAATACACCTATGAGAAAAAAAGCCTTTAGTTTTTGCTTTTTATGTCCAAAACCGCTGATCTTATTGATACTGAGTTCACCTAAAATCATGTAGATAATCCCCGTGCCCATAAAGAGTAAAATTTTGAAAAAGGCATGGTTGATCATATAGAGAATCGTCGCACTTAAAGCGAGCCCGCCCTCTTTGCCAAGAATACCCACGAGCCCAATACCCATGAGCATAAATCCAGTTTGACTCATACTGCTGTATGCGATAATACGTTTGATATTTCTTTGCATCATGGCCAAAATTCCGCCTAAGAAAATATTGACAAGGCCCAGACAATAGAGCAAGACCGCAATGGGCATATCATAGTTCATCATTTCCACAAGGACAATGATAATGCCAAATAGACCTGTCTTCAGTAAAATACCACTTAAAAGTGCACTGGAAGGCGTAGGCGCTGCTGTATAAGCTTTTGGCAGCCAAGTGTGAAGTGGAAAAACACTGGCTTTAATCATAAATCCGAACATGATTAAGAGCGCAATAACGTATTTAATATCCCCTAGATTCGGCAAAATCTTACCCATTTCTTCGATATC
The DNA here is from genome assembly GCF_001748365.1 of Fusibacter sp. 3D3. Taxonomy (GTDB): domain Bacteria; phylum Bacillota; class Clostridia; order Peptostreptococcales; family Acidaminobacteraceae; genus Fusibacter_A. Next base: position 12,639 of record NZ_BDHH01000026.1, read on the forward strand.
CAAGGTCCCTGTATAATCAAATGCCAAAAAGATGCCAAAGAGCATCACTAAGCCCCCTGCAATCGCCATCGCCAAATAGGATTTACCCGCTTCATGACTGTATTTATCTTCATCGTGAATCACCAGCGCATAAGATGTCAAAGACATCCCTTCAAAGAAGGTGAAGAGATTAATAATATTCTCAGACATAAAAACACCTATGGTCATGGCATAAGTGAGCATGAAAAAGAAATAATACCGATTACGATTTTTCTTCTTAATCAAATATTGGGTCGAATACATCGTCGTTAAAAACCATGCCAATGCCGAAATAAAGAGCATCGCATATCTCAACATATCCACTTTGAGATGCAGTCCAGTTCCCATGACATTTGGCACCATGTATTCAATCGCTTGATCATTAATCGCTGGGAAAAGTGTAATGACAAGCAAAAGCTCAATCGCTGTCAGCACGATATTGAACAGATCTCTTTTCATCTCATTCTTTGTGCCTATATAATACCCTATAAAAGCGCCCAGCAAAGGGAGAATTAAAATATAAACTAAAGTATTCATTAAATTCCCTCCTTAAAAAGCATCTGCAACAACACCACCGAGAAAGTTAATAACCGCATTTGGAAAAATGCCCAGTCCGATGATGATTACCGTCAAAATAACAATGGGAAACAACATAAAAGGTGAAGGCTCTAGCGAATCCGATAACGTTGCCTCTTCTTGAACCTCCAAGTTTGGCTTTTCATTTACGAAAAACGCCGTCACAGAGACTGGGAATAAGTAGCCTGCTGTGAAAAAAGCACTCAAGAGCAAGATGAAAATGTAGAACAGATTATTGGCATTGAGTGCCCCTACACCGAGGAACCACTTGCTTACGAAACCGTTCGTCGGCGGAATCCCTACTAAAGACACCGCTGCTATGGTAAAGCAAATAAAAGTGATCGGCATTTTTTTGCCCAAACCGCTGATCTGATGTATATATTTTTTATGCGTCATATGTGAAATAGAACCCACTGCAAAAAACAAGGTGATCTTAATCACTGCATGATTGATCATATGCAAGATCGCACCTATGAGACCATTGGGATTCAACATCAATATGCCGAGGAGTATATAGCCGAGCTGTGAGATCGTCGAATAAGCGAGTCTCTTTTTTAAATGATCTTGATGGAGTGCCAAAAGAGAACCCATAACTACTGTGATCACCACAAAAGGGATCAAATACTTAGTCACGTCCACCGCTTTAATCATGCTGGCCCCAAAGATAAAGTAAGTAATGCGAATGAGTGAAAACACGCCACTCTTAACCACGGCAACCGCATGGAGCAGTGCGCTTACGGGAGTAGGTGCCACCATAGCATTGGGGAGCCACGAGTGAAAAGGGACAAGTGCTGCTTTTACACCAAATCCTAAAAACATAGCAATATAACTGAATCGAATCAAATTCTGATCATAGCCCTCTATATCATTAAAAATCCCCCTTGGCGTAAAGGTCATCGTCCCCGTGATCGAATACAAAATCATCATACCCAATATCACTAAAGATGCCCCTGCAAAAGAATAAATCATATACTTCTTGCCGCTTGCAAGCGCTTCTTCAGTGCCTGTATGAATCACCAGTGGTAATGTACAAAGCGTTAGAAGTTCATAATAGGCATAGAGCGTAAACAAGTTTCCAGAATAAGCGACACCTAAAATAACCGCCAGTGTCATCGTGAAAAAAGTATAAAACTGCCTTGTCCTCTGTTCATGTTTCATGTATTCAAAAGCATAAAAAGCGGTGAGTATCCATAAAACTGAAGCAAGCAAACTAAAAACACGTGTCATTTGATCAATTTTAAAATAGATGTCTAAGAAATCATTTACTTTGAGCACATGGATTTGTAACATCTGATTGCCAAAGAGCGCATTTAAAACCAGCAGAAAATTGACAATGAGTACCCCCGCCACAAATTTTGTGACGTATTCGTCTTTTATTATTTTTTTATTGGTGATGAGCAGCGTCCCAAGTATTGGCACGCCAAGCGGTAAAAGCATTATTATTTGTCCCATATAATCTCCAAAACTTAACCTTATCGTTATAATATCCACGTGATTTCAATTTCTATATATAAATGCCACGACCAATAAACTCAATGATAAACCCTGAGAACAACCCAACAAGGACCATAATAACCGATAAAATAATTAATGGCAGTAGCGTTCTCACGGGTCTGATTTTCGAATTAAAAACCTTCCCCACTAAATTGTCCTCACCAAAGTAGCCATTGATAATAATTGGGAAATAATAGACGGCATTGAGCAAACTGCTGACAATCAAGACGACTAATAATAAAATCTTACCCGATTCAATGGATGCCATGGCGAGATTCCACTTGCTTATAAATCCAGGCAAGATCGGAATGCCAATCATGGAAAGCGCGCTAAGCGTAAAAATCCCCAGCGTTACTGGCATTTCTTTACCAATGCCCTTAAACTCATCTATGGTTTTAAACCCAGTTTGTTCGATGAAAGAACCTGCCGATAAGAAGAGACAAGACTTCGTCACAGCATGTGCAATGATATGATAAACAGCCATAATGAGTCCGAGTTTATTGCCAAGACCAATCGCAAAGAAGATATAGCCCATCTGTGCCACACTGGAATAGGCAATCATGCGTTTTAATTCCTTCTGCGACCTCGCAAATAAAGAGCCAAAAATCATGCCTAAAATACCAAAGAATAAAACTAAATCCAGTACCACCGTCCCCGCTAAAATTTGTGCGCCATAGACCAAATAATAGATTTTGATCAAGAAAATAATCGGCGCCTTGATCACCAATGCCGATAGAATGGCACTAGATGGACTCGGGGCAGAAGAATGCGCATCTGGCAACCAGATATGAAGCGGAAACATGGCGCCTTTTATACCAAGGCCTACTGTGAAAAGGATCATACTGATCAGGATTAAATTGTGCTTGCCATCTGCATTTTGGACCAGAGCTTCGTGGATGAAACTCATGCTCAAATGTCCCGATATAGAATAGACAAATGCAATGCCCATCAAGACAAGGCCAGAACCCAGCGAACTCAAAATCAAATATTTGATAGCCGCTTTGATGTTGGCCTTCTTATCTTTGACGACAATAATCCCACAAGCAGCAAGTGTGCTCACTTCTAAAAAAACAAATCCATTGAAGATATCATACGTAAAGACAATGCCCAAAAGAGATGCTAAGAGCAGAAAATCTAAAGTATGGAAAAAACCAATTCGATTTTCTTTAATTTCCTTTTCAAGACTGAAATAGGAATACCATAAGACCATTAAATTAACAAAGCAAAAGAGAAGCCCTATGGCACTTTCCACTTCGCCAATTCGAAGAACGATACCAAAAGGGGCAGGAAAATGCCCCACATCGAATAAATAGCCGCCATTAAAGGCGATATAGATGACATGCATCAAATTGAGCACGGTTACAAAGACCATCATGCCTAGTGCCAATCTGTAAACATGACTTTTCTTTTTTAAGAGTGGTAGAATAAATGCGCTGAGCATCAACACCATAATGGATGCCAGCGGGACGAGCTTAATCGAATTTTGCATACTATTAATCACCTCTTAACTGTTGAATTTCATCGAGTTCAATCGTGCCATATTTCTCATAGAGCTTTATGGTAAGTGCCAACATAAACGCAGTAACACTCACCGCCACTACGATTCCGGTTAACATAAGTCCCGTCGGAATCGGATTTACATAGCCAGATTCATGCAGGATGCCCTCAATAATAATAGGGGCTTCTTTGCCCTTTATATATCCCAGACTCACAAACAAGAGGAATATCGAAGTATCCATAATGTTCATGCCTATAATTTTCTTAATCAAATTGTTGTGGAGTAGCAATATCATAAAGCCGATACCGAACAAAAATATCGCCCCAACGATCATGTAATTATTCCATAAGATCTGCATGTTCGAGTTCACCTTCTTCAAAGAGTACCGCTATGAAATAAAACGTAATGGCTACAACAAGCCCTACCAAAACATTGAGGGGCATAATAAACCCACCGCTGAGCAAAGTGCCTGGTGTCCCAATGCCAATGACATCATGAAGGCCTAGAAAAGCCGATGCGAAGACATAACCCTTCATGACACCATATAAGACCAATGCAGAACATGCAAATCGCAATAAATAGTGATATTTGAATTTAGCATCTGCCACATCACTGCCGTTTACAAATCTAAATAGAATCAAACTTGCGCCTAAAATACTGCCCCCTGCAAACCCGCCTCCTGGTGAAAGATGACCGAATAAAATCACATAAATGCCGAAAACTTGGATAAAGGGCAAAATTAAATTTGTAATGTTTTGGATAATACTACTTTTCATATCTTGTGCCTCCTTTTTTGAGAACGATCATAATGCATATAAGTGCTGTAAATATAACTGAAGCTTCCACAAAGGTATCAAAAGCTCTATAGTCTAAAATCATGGCTGCCACAATATTGATGGCCCCTGTATCTGCCATGGCGTCATCCACATATTTGTCCATGACCTCATTGTGAACAGGTGAATCCGCAATCCCTACTGCCGGCATATCCATCACTGCAAGTAATAAAAACCCAATAAAGAATAGCGTTAAAAAAGTCGCCACTATCGATCTCATTTTCGAATCTCCTTTGTCTTTCTAAGCGCTATGATGAACAAAATGGAAGTAATCCCTGCACCTACAGCCGCTTCTGTAATCGCAAGATCAGGTGCATTCATACGCTGCCACAAGATCGCCATCATCAGGGAGTACACCATAAAAATAATCACCGAACCCAGTAAATTCTTAGAAGCCGCTGCTGCTACTGAACCCACAATCATGATTATGAGTACGATTATATTGAAAATATCCATGACCTCTATTCCTTTCTTCTGTAAATCGCTTTGGCAATCATATGTGTTGCAGCAGGATTTGTCGTCCAGAGGAACAAGATGACCACGATGAGTTTAATCGCTGTAAAACTAAATCCAGATTGGAGGATCAACCCTCCGATACATAAAACAGCGCCTAAGGTATCACATTTTGCTGCACCATGTGCTCTTGTAAGCGCATCGGGAAACCTTAAAACGCCCAGCGTACCGACTAAGAAGAAAAACAGACCTAGACCCATAAGCATCATAGAAAATAGATCAATCATTTTCTGTCCCTCCTCCGATTTCTCTTGCCACAGCATAGGAGCCAATAAAAGCAATCAATGCATAGACCAAAACCACATCTATAAAGTAAGACTCTTTTAATAAGAAAGAAACCGTTGCGATGATGACGATCGTCTTCGTCGATATAATATTGATGCCGATAATGCGATCTCCTTTTGTCGGGCCTTTCACCACCCTGTACATACATAAACCAATGGTAATGCCCAGAAAAATAACCACAAACAAATAAAATTTATCCATTGATAGCCCTCTCTATTTCACAGAGTTTTTTTTCAAGGTGCATCTCTGATAGACCTTCTGAATAAGACTGATTCAAACAGTGTATGAGCAATTGATTGCCTTTAATATCCACCGTCATAGTGCCCGGGGTCAAGGTGATCGAATTTGCTAAAATTGTCAAAAGCCATTCATCAGAAAGCTTGCTCTCATAAGTGACAACCCTAGGGCTAATGTTCATATGCCTCGAAAGTGTAATCATCGCCACTTGTATATTGGCTTTAACCACTTCAAAGAACAAAATACTGCCATAGATCAGCCACTTCATCAAAACTTTCCGCTTAATATAGGGACTTAAAAACACCTTCGAATCCGACAACTTAGCAATAAAATAAGCGATCGCAAGGGCTACAATTATATTGAGCAAAGTAATATGCTCTGTTAATATCAAAAAAAACACCGCCAAAATGAGTATTTTTTCAAATTCATTGATCAAACTCTTCAAGCTGACACCTCCATAAAGACCACACTTTATGACTACGCAATTAAGATGCCACTTTTGCGAAAATAGGTTTCAGTACTTTGCCCTAATCTTCTTAACGCTTGAAAAAGCTGTGGTTCATTCGACAAATTAAATTTTCGTCAGTCGAAACTTTTGTATTTAATTTAATACATTTTTGAATTTTCAGGTCAAAACAACGAAAACAGCAGTTATATGCATCAAATCGATACACATAACTGCTGTTTTCGTTGAAATAAATGCACCATTTTGGCGCACGTGTACCAAAACGATGCATTTGATTATAAAATCATATACTTTTCTAATTTTCTATAGAGTGTACTTCTCCCTATTTCCAGCATTTTAGCGGCTTGTACCAAATTGTTGTTAGACGCCTTAAGCGCACTTATGATGGCCTCTTTTTCAATGAGATGAAGCGGTCTCACATAGGATTCTGCCGCCTTAACAGCATTTTCCGTCACCATTCCAATGGTTTCTTTGATTGAGTCTGGTAGATGTTTACTCGATAAATTCTCGTGATCTCCCACGATATTGGTGACCATTTGCATGACGTTTTGAAGTTCTCTCACATTTCCAGGCCAACCGTATTGTTTCATTACCGTATAAAAACTCTCATCTATTGCAGATTTTTGATCAGATCGCTTGGTGAATTGTGCATAGAAAAAATCCACTAAAATGCGTATGTCCTCCTTCCGATCTCTTAAAGAAGGCGTCTTAATCGGCATTACATTTAAACGATAAAACAAGTCATCCCTAAAATTGCCCTTCTTCACCTCTTCAGTCAAGTCTTTATGAGTCGCCGCAATCACTCTTACATCCACAGGAATAACTTCATTGCCGCCAACGCGTACCACCTGTTTTGTCTCGAGAACCCTCAGTAGGTTAGCTTGAGTATCCAGCGGCATATCTCCAATTTCATCTAAAAACAAAGTGCCCCCATCTGCAAGTTCAAATTTTCCGGGATTACCACCCTTTCTAGCACTTGTGAATGCCCCTTCCACATAGCCAAAGAGTTCACTCGCGACTAAGTCTCTCGGTATGGCGCCACAATTGATAAAGACGAATGAATTGTGTTTCCGCTGCGATTCATTGTGAATACCTTGGGCGAACATTTCTTTACCAGTACCACTTTCACCATGTAACAGAATCGTCGCATCTGTCATGGCAACCAGCTTTGCCAATCTTATCGAATCATTGATTTCACTACTATCTCCTAAGATATCATCAAATGTATAAATCGCTTTTGAACCGAAGAGTTTATTGACTTGTGAATACACTTTTTTAGTCTCTCTGATGGTAATGAGGTATTCCTTAATGCTTTCATCTTGTGAATAAATCGGTTTAAAGGAAATCAGCACCGTCCGCTTTCTACCATCAGAAAAAAACTGCAACTCTTTTTCTTCATTAGAGGCGGTTTCTTTTTTGATCATATCCAACACAGGTTTTTTGACCACATCATCTATATGTTCGCCTACAAGTTCTTCGTATGTTTTCCTAAATAACTTTTTAGTAAAGTAGTTGATATCCGTTATAATGCCATCAAAAGTGATGGTCATAATCCCTTCTGATATGGTTTGCATGATGGCATCCAAATGTTCATTTGCACGTCTGAGTTCACCATTTCTTTGATTGAGCCTGAGTTCATGCTCAATGGCAAGGGAAGATGCCAATACCATGCCCAGCGTATGCGGATGTACAGTCAAGTACTCCCCGGACATACTTAGAACGCCCAAAACTTTACCCTGTTCGTCTTTTATGGGTGCAGCCGAGGTGGTCTTTCGATGATACGCCTGTCTATAATGCTCAGCGCCTAAAACTTGAAGTGCCACGCCTTTCTTAAGCGCGATCCCCGTTGCATTAGTCCCCACCTGTTCTTCCGTCACATTTTTCCCTGTATGGAGCAACAATTCGGAGGACAACCCCTCATCACCAAGGCTTGCCATGATAAACCCATCTGCGTTAATAAAGCTGACAACCATACCCACTTCGCCCACAGCTTCATAGATCATCTCCATAAAAGGCAAAGCGATATCCAAAATCGGTTTAAAGACCTTTTGGGTCTGTTCCAGTTTTTCATCCGTGAGCTCAATCTTGATTTTGCTACTCAATGGATCCACGCCATATTTTTTACTGCGATGCCACGAATCTACGATCTCACGCCTCATAACCGAAGTATCCACCTCACCAGTGGTTGTGAATTTTTCCCATTCCTTAATATATTTGTTGTTTCCTTGGAGCAATTTTTTAGATGGCAAACAGTGACCTCCTTTAGTTCTTCAATGTTGTTTCTATTTTATCAGAGTATTGTGACTTACGAAATATATTCACTCTATATTTTTCAAATTAAATGTTTTATTAAATGTTACGTTTGAAAAATTAATGGGTATTAATTACAAAATAATAGATATGCATCTAAAATTAATTTTGACAGCGGGAGGCTTAAACATGAATTTAAGCATATATAACCTAAAACTGATTTTGTCGTCCATTTTACTCGCTATGATGTTGACTGCTTGTACTTCTCCTATCCCAAAATCCGAAGCAGTTAAGACGCCTATTTACTTTCGAATCACGTGGACCGATTATTCTGGACGCGGCAATGCCATCAGAGAAATCGTAGACGTATTTAACCAGACCCATAATGCCCCTTATGAAATCACACTTGTGGGGGGTGATGAAGATATGAATGCTATAGGCGCTTCACTCATTGACAAAAACAAGCCTATGATCTACGCATTACCCTACAGACTTGTAAAATACTACGGCGAAAACGGCGATCTCTTTGATCTATCCGCTGACTTTTCAACTGAATCCACACATTTTTACCCAGAAATATGGAAACTTGGCGTCGTTGAAGATAACCTCTATGGCATCCCTTGGGTAGGACATTCTATTTGCTTAATCTACAACAAGACCCTCCTCAAACAAGCAGGCGTAGATCCTAAAAAAATACAAAGTTTAGACACCCTTTTATCTGCCTTAGAAAATATCCAAACCAAAACGCTGGCATATGGTATAGGGCTAGTTGGGGCCAATCACAATGATGTTTCATGGATGGTCAATCAATTTATTTCTGCATACGGGGCCAAACTTGTAGACGATGCAGGTCAAAAGGTGCTCATTAACGATCCAAACGCCGAAGAAGCTATTCTCTTTTACAAAAATAATCTCGGTGCTTATGCTCAGCCTTCGTGGCGAGAAGACACCGGCGTTGAAGTCATGAATCACTTTAGAGCAAGTAAAATCGCATTTGAGTTTCAAGGCATTTGGGGGGCCACCGATATCGACAAGAACGATAATCCCTTTGAAATTGGAATCCTGCCTTTAGATGACATTGGCCTTAAGCCTGAAGTAGGGCCAATCCTACTAAGCGTTTCTAAAAATATGCCTGATGATATGAAAATAATCTCTAATCAATTTATCCAATTTATGATCTCGACAGAAGCCCAAGAAATGGTTTTCAAGGGGGAATATAGCCCTGAACACGATGCTTATTATCCCTTTAGAGTCCCCATGCGCAAAGATATCGCCGAAGCTATGACATCCACAGAATATTCAAAATACCTCTCGTTCTTAAGTGGGTTCGACGATCCGAGTATAGACGTCCCTGTATCCAAGTGGCAGATTATTAAAGAACAACTTTACCAACCAGGATTACACAAAGTTTTTAATTCAGAAATGACTGTACAGGATTTTCTCACCGAAGTTGAAGCATCAGGCAACATCATACTCAACGAATAAACACATCGTATATTGGAGGTCACACAATGGATATTACAATTTTAATCGTAGACGATTCAAACACAGATATGCTTCTGATTAAGAGTATTTTAAAGGGTTACAATCTAATTTCGGCACGTGATGGTATCGAGGCAATGGCTTTATTGAAAGCAAATCCTGATATTGATCTAATGATTCTTGATCTCAACATGCCGCGAATGAATGGCTTTGAGGTCCTAAAAGCTATGAGCACATTTCATGATTACGAAAAAATTGCCGTACTCATCCTAACGAATTATGATGAACTTGAAAATGAAATCCGTGGCCTTGAACTCGGTGCTGTTGATTATATTCGCAAACCCTTAAATCTTGAATCTCTTAAACGTCGAATTCAGATTCATGTCAAACTCAAAAGTGCCAGCAGATCGCTTGAAGAGATTAACACCATTCTAGATCAAACCGTCCAAGAGCGCACAAAAGAATTGCTTTTGACCCGTAGCATTACCATCAAAGCGCTCATGAATTTATTGGAGATTCGAGATTTGGAATCAAGTAATCACACCCATAGAACACAGTGGATCATCAAATTACTGTGTGAGCATCTTCGAAAAAGAGCACCCTATAAAGCGCTGTTAACCGATTACTATATCAAGGAAATATTTGAAACAGCGCCATTACACGACATTGGGAAAGTCGGCATTGCAGATGCCATCTTGTTAAAACCCAGCAAACTCACAACAGAAGAATTTGAAATTATGAAACAACATGTGGATTTTGGCATAAACGCTTTAAAAGTAGAAATTCAAGACGAATTGCTGCCAAGCTTTGTCCGAACGGCCATGGAATGCATCTGCGGACACCATGAAAAATATGACGGTACCGGATACCCAAAGGGCACAAAAGGGAGCGATATTCCACTTCCAGGCAGACTTATGGCCATAGCAGATGTCTATGACGCTTTAATCAGCAAACGTGTTTATAAAGAAGCTTTTTCTCACGAAGTGGCACTTAACTATATCATTAAAAATCGAGGCAAGCACTTTGACCCTGATCTGGTGGATGTTTTCGTGGAAATCAATCAGGAGATCAGAGAAATTGCAGTAAAATTCAATCAAGCGCATTAGGGGGCTGTCTTATGAAATTAAACATTAAAAATCTTACAGTTATCACTATAATTTTAACATTCAGTCTTTTATTTCCTGTTATTTTCTCAAGTTCAACTGTGCCTCCATTGCCTTTGACACCAGAAGAACTCACTTTTATCGAAAATCATCCGATTATTTATTTGGCATCCGATCCAAAGTTTTATCCTTACGAATTTTTGGATTCAGATGGCAATTATAAAGGGATCGCCGCTGACTATATCGCTCTTATTTCGAAAAAAACAGGTCTTCAATTTGAAATAGCCAAAGGTCTCACTTGGGAATCTGCCTATGAAAAGGCGGTTCTCGGCGAATTGGATGGTCTTTCCTGTGTTTTAAAAACAACAGCAAGAGAATCCTATTTTCTCTTTTCTGAACCCTATTATGATACTTACCGCGTCATCTTTATCAATAACGAAACCAAAACAATACAAAATTTCGATGACTTAAAAGGCAAAAATGTCGCTGTACAAAAAAACAGCTCTCATCACAGCTACCTTACAGATTATCCAGATATTACTTTAAACGTCTTTACTACTGTCGAGGAGGCTCTCAAATCTGTTTCCGAGGGTAATGATGACGCCTTCATCGGCAACTTTGCTACGTCTACCTTTATTTCTAAAGAAATTGGCATCACAAACCTCAATTATATTTCAATAGCAGATCAACTGCCTCAGTCGCTTCACCTTGCCATTCGAAAAGATTGGCCAGAACTGATCAGCATTCTTAATAAAGCCCTCACTGATATCACTAAAACAGAAAAAACCACTATAAACAACACTTGGATCGGCGTTGATAGCAGAGTCAATTATCAAGAAATATATAGAGTTGCGAGCATGATTGGCGCATTGGTATTGCTTGTGTTCATAGTTTCTTCCTACTGGATTATCAAATTAAAAAAAGAAGTTAAGCTGAGAAAACAGATCGAAGCGGACTTGAACACCGCTAAAGAAGAAGCCGAATCTGCAAATCAAGTTAAATCTCTATTTTTAGCAAGAATGTCTCACGAGATCAGAACGCCTCTTAACGCCATTACTGGCATGTCCTATATTCTTCGAAAAACGGATCTCGGTGCTTCTCAAAAAATATATTTAGAAAAAATCACACGCGCCTCCCGAGATATGCTCAGCATCATCAATGACATCTTAGATTTTTCAAAAATTGAAGCGGGTAAAATCGAACTTGAAACCATTTCCTTCAACCTCGATGAAACACTGGAGCAACTTATAAATATCGCTTCTCATAAAATAGAAGAACAACACATTGAATTTTCCATTCACAGAGATGCCAATATTCCTAATTTTTTTAAGGGCGATCCCAAGAAAATAGGTCAAATTCTACTCAACATCGTCAACAATGCCCTTAAATTTACGACGGATGGACAAGTTTCATTATTGATCCGATTGGTTGCAAAAGTTAAAGACCATTACACGATTGAATTTAGCGTTAAGGATACGGGCATCGGCATGACCAAAGAGCAGTTAGGGCAATTATTTATCCCTTTTAACCAAGCAGACTCAAGTATCAGCAGAAGATTTGGCGGCACAGGTCTCGGTATGTCCATTGTAAAGACATTCGTCGAACTCATGAATGGCAAGATAGAGGTCTTTAGCGAAATGGGTGTTGGCTCTACCTTTAATATTCAAATTCCGCTGGAGATTGATTACAATAAAGACTACGAGACGCGAAAAGCGGATGCTGCGCTTTATTTTAAAAATATAAAAGCACTGGTATATGATGCTTCTTTTTTCTACTCTAATTTATTGAAGGAATACCTCCACACTTTTAATATCATTGCAGATTTTACCCAAACCGAAGAACGCACTATAGAATTCCTTACGATGGCCGCACAAGAGGATAGCACCCCTTATAATCTATTAATCATTGATTATGAATCCCCTACGATTAACGGCATCGCGTTTTTAAAAAAACTTAACGCAAATCCCCATCTCCATAATCAATTTCCCAAAACAATTTTACTCGTGCCCCTTTCTAGAGATGATCTCTACGACAAGCTCGATGAAGCAGAAATAAATCTCGGTATTGCCAAACCCATTATTCCATCCGTTCTTTATAATGGTATCGTGGAACTCTTTAAGATCAATATTATAGAAATTCATACTGAGCAGACAGAGACTATAAAAGATGAAAACGACATCACAGAATATCCGCATCAAATCCTTGTAGTTGAGGATAATTTGACCAACCAATTTATTGCAAAATCCCTTTTAGAGCAATGTGGATATCAAGTGTCACTCGCTGAAAACGGTCAAGTAGGCGTCGATTATTACAAAGCACATCAAGAGGATATTCAACTCATCTTAATGGATTTACACATGCCTGTACTCAGTGGGTATGAGGCCAGCACGCAAATTAGACTTATCAATCAACAGATTCCCATCATCGCCATGACTGCCGATGCCATCACTGGCGTCAAAGAAAAATGCCAAGAGGCGGGCATCGCATACTTTATTACCAAGCCCTTCGAACCAGAAGATTTCATCCAAAAGGTTAAAGCCATTTTAAAAACCTCTTTTTCCGATTCAAAGATACCCGTTTTAGAGGTTGAAGAGGGTTTAAAATATGTCAGTGGCAACATGGCACTATACACAATGATCCTAAAAACCTATTTTGAAGAAAATCAGAATGTCGTCAAGGAACTACAAAATGCCATCAATAGCCATGCTTATGATGAAGCTATCCAAATCGTTCATAAAATTAAAAGCAGCTCAGGTAGTATTGGCGCCAAGGTTTTACACGAAGTAGCCATAGCACTTCAAACCGCTTTAAAAGATTCACAAGAAGAGTATATCCCAGCACTAGCCATTCAATTTACAGACTTGCTTGACACACTGCTCGTTGAAATAAAAAACCGCCTATGATCGATCAACTTACCACAGGCGGTTTTTCAAAAATACTCTTTATGACAACTCCGAACTATAGAGACAAAACTGTCACACTTTTTGTTTTTCATATTTTCTTAATAAAAAAAGCATATCTTCAAGTTTTAACCATCAGATATGCCTCGTGATATGCTCTTTTTGTTTACTTCTATTTTTCACAGAGCGTTTATTGCTTCATTGCTCTCATTTTTTTCATTTCTTCTCGTTCCTTGACAAGTTCTTCCACCAGCGCACTGAAAGCCCAGCTCAAATTATGAGGTGTAGTGCCTGCAAATATAGGTCTTGGAATTGCTACTGTCTTAGATACTTCTATAAAACGATCCAGTTCTGAATGTGCTGTCCCGCTAAAAATAATCGTCGGAATAAGTGAATACGCTTCTTCCACAGGCAAGTTTACCCTATTAAGCGTCTCTTTTTCTAAAATGGTCCCTAATGTTTTCTCAATTTCTGTCTCTGAAATAACCACAATTTCATCAATACCCGATTTTTGTCTACAGATTTCAATAAGTTCGAGTTCTGAAGCGCCATAACCATAAACTAAGATACAATTACGGCCTTGTTTACGTTCATCGCTTTCACGATCTATTTTTTTAAACGACATACTTATCTCCTTTTTTTTATAAAACCGGTCTTCTTCTAATCACTTAGAACTGGCTAAACTTTGCTGCTTAATTGCTTCTAATCACTTCTACGTCATAACCATCAGGGTCCGTCACAAAGTAAAATCGAGGTGGATTTCCTGGCAACCCCATCAATTGAGTCACTTTATATCCCATTCCAATGTGATTCTCTCTTGATTTTTCTAAGTCCTCTACCGATACAGCAAAATGACTAAAACCATTTCCAATGGTGTAAGGCTTTTCAGGGTTGTAATTGTAAGTCAACTCTATATCATATAACCCATCTTCATCGGTCATAAAAACCAATGTAAACTTATCCTCTGGAAAATCTTTTCGAGTTCTTTCTACAAACCCTAGAGCCTCTTGATAAAATTTAAGAGACTTGTCTAAGTCCATTACCCTTATACACGTATGCAACATTTTATATTTCATGTGTTCCTCCTTAAATTATACGATGTCCTTTTTACAATTAATCTTTCCATGACACTATTTCATTTGATCTCATCTATAAACGCATCAAAATCTCCTAAATGACTCTCTAAAATACGTTTTAAAACATCAAGATTTAATTTTTGATAATCATGGACTGCCAAATTTCTAAAGCCAATCATCGATTTCATTTTCAGTGCACTCATTTCTTTTATAATACCATTTTGATAAAGAAGATCAAAGGCATCTCGACTGGATTGAGGAATTCCAAGTCTTTTTTGAGAGACGATATGCATCGCTAAATCTATACAAGCCTCTATGGCTCTCTGAATATTTAAGATGATGGAATCCTGTTTTGTAAAATCGTCCAGATTGCTGGGTGTATTATCATATTCTTCGCGAATTCTTTTTAAGCAACGTTCAACAACACTTTTTTTATTAAGTACCACATCATTTACCATAGATTGATCCCTCCTTTTTTATACGCTCCAATATGCAGTCACGTTCTTCGTTGAGTCTAGCATACATTTTAAGCGTTTTTATTTTAAAGACATCCAGTTGGTATTGATCTTTACAAAAAATCACACGACCATCTGTTATAATCTGTGTTGCAAAGACTGTACTTGCATTGTTCAAATCGATCAAATCAACTTCCATATGGATCATTTCTGCAAGAACGCCGGAGGCTTCAAATAGGTCAAAGGCATCTAATTTTGAATTGCAAAATATGGCAATATCTAAATCGCTTTCTATTCTTGCTTCTGCACGACTATAAGATCCGAATACGATTATAAAAAGGGGGGCAAAAATTTTATTCAAATAATTGACACATGGATCAATGATCTCTTTAGATAATGAATTCATTGTTTTATCCTCGTTTACGCTGTTTGTTCCATTATAATTCATTTTATGAGGATGGGCAAATTATAAAAGGATTGAAATTTGTCGTAAAAAGTGTTATGCTTCAAGCTGTGAACACACGTGAATCACGTTACTACATAATAATCCAACACAAAATGACGCATTAGAAGATTATATATGAAAGAGCTTGTTTTTTAAGGCTCTTTTTTGATGATAGAAAGACGATAAAGAAGAGGTAATAATATGTTAAAAGTAGATCAACTGTCCTATTCGTTTCCGCAAAAGGATTTATACAATAAAATTTCGTTTACATTAGAAGACGACCAACACTGTGCTTTTATCGGCACCAGTGGCAGTGGTAAAAGTACGCTTATTGATATCATCATGGATCCTGAAAGATACATGTTCGATGGCAAGTTAGAGCTATTTCCACACTGCAGAATCGGCTATGTAAGCCAGTTTTCTCAACTGGATAAAACAAAAGATACCACTGTTTTTGAATACATCGCAGAAGTCTTTATTCATTTGCAAAGCAAAATTGCTGCGATCTGTACTGAAATGGAAACCGCCACAGAACTTGACGCACTCCTTGAAAAGTATCAACACGCACTAGATGCATTTGATGCCATTGACGGTCATGATTTTGAAAGCAATATCAATAAAAAGCTCAATCTTGCCAACTTGATGAAATACAAAGACTTGAAGGTGTCTGAACTCAGTGGCGGTGAATTTAAATTGATTCAGGTCATCAAGGAAATGCTCAACAGTCCGAATTTGATGATTATGGATGAACCCGATGTCTTTCTAGATTTTGAAAACTTAAACGCACTTAAGGACCTCATAAATGCCCATAAAGGCATCATGCTTGTGATTACGCATAACCGATATTTATTGAATCACTGCTTTAATAAGATCATTCACCTTGAAAACAAAGAACTTCAAGAGTTTGATGGTCGCTATATCGATTATAATTTCTCACTACTTCAAAAGAAAATCGAACTCCAAGAGCTGGCGATAGCAGATAACATAGAAATCGAAAGAAATGAAATCCTTATTGAAAAACTTCGAAAAATCGCAACTTCTGATTCAGAAGCGGCTAGAGGCAAATCTCTAAAAGCACGTGTTAAAATTCAAGAACGCCTTGAAGCGCGTCGGATTAAAGAGCCCTTTGTGGAAATCAAACAACCGAATATCCGCTTAAAGGCTGATCACGAAATCGCGGATACAATTGCGCTAAAAGTAAGTCATTACAGTGTTGCTTTTGATGATCTTCTTTTGGAAAATGTTAACTTTGAAATCAACTCCACTGACAAAGTCGCCCTAATCGGCGCAAATGGCACCGGAAAAACAACCTTAATGAGAGATATCTTTAAGAACAATCAAGCGTCTATCTCGATAAACGACGCTATCCAAACCGCTTATTTATCTCAACTTCAGGAAGAAATACTGGACGAGTCCAACTCCATACTCCAAGAATTCTTTGATACAGGCTTCAAAACATACGGCGAGATCAGATCGTATATTCGAGCTTATGGCTTTGAAGAAGAAGTCATCGATCAAAAGATTGGTTCACTCTCTGGGGGTGAAAAAAATATTTTGCAGCTTGCTAAAGTTGCCGCACAAGGTGCTAATTTTTTATTGCTCGATGAGCCCACCAGTCATTTGGACACCTATTCACAAATCGCACTTGAAAAGGCTATCGAGAACTACAAGGGCGCACTTCTGATGATTTCTCATGATTACTATACCATTGCCAACTGCATGGATTATGTTTTAATCATTGAAAATAAGACGGTCCGAAAAATGAGTATGCGTAAATTCAGAAAAATGATTTATGAAAGTCATTTTGATAAAAACTACTTAGAAATGGAGCAAAAGAAGAAGGCCGTTGAAACGCAGATTGCCATCGCTTTAAATGAGACTAATTTTGAACTCGCTAAGGTTTTATCAGAAGAATTAGAAGCGTTGATTAAGTTGCTATAGAATGAGTTAATCCTATTAATTAAAATAATGTAAAATCACCCACACAGAGCCTTGTTCAAAAAACACTGTGCCTTGTGGGGTGATTTTTTTAATTGTCTCCTATTTGTGAATCACTCGTTTCTTGACTCACGATTACAAAGTCCTTCTAAACAGATTCTATCATCGGAGTCATTTCCTGTTCTTTCTCTTTTTTAATGTATTTCTTAAGCCTTACATCGGGTTCACTCGGCAAGCCGAAAAAGGGAATAAAGCGATCCCATCCCGTCAAGGTCAATATTAGAAGTGAAGACACTGCCACCATTGCCATGACATTATACCGGATAATATCCCATGGAACGAACTCATGCAACGGATACACCGCCGATGCAATCCCCACATAAAAGCCCATATAAACATGCCATGGAATCAGCTGAGAGCCAAAGACGCCCAGCGCATCATTAAAAGTTGCATTTCTAAGTCTCAATTTATACATATCGGCTTCACTGGCCTCGACATTTTCATCGGTAAGGGCTTTACAAATCGGTCCCACTGTGACGATTTGAGCCATTTCATCCGAAAGTGCTGCATTGCCTAATATAGACAACACACCATTACAGAATAAAAGTTGTCTCACATTCGTAACGATGCTGGCAACAAAGTTTGAAAGCGGCAAAAAGGCATTGATCTTAGCCATAATACCACCAAAAGCCGCTACCCACATCATCATGACGATTACCCATGACCCCGCATCTGCAAAGCCCGCTTCCACTAATCCCAAAAAGGATTTCACAGAGTCCACAGTTCCAGCTGCAAGACCAAAAATAAGCGATGATGCAATGCCTAAACCTAAACATGCTAACGTTGGCAAGCCTCTTACGGCTGCGATAAGCACTAGGATTAAGGGGATTATCATAAAGGTCGGAACCCCTTCTTGAACTTGATTGAGAAGCGTTACAGCTGAAGGCCGCTTTTCATTAAGACTTGTCCATACCTCAGCAGGAATTTCTTTAATGGCATCTGTTGCATTTGCCACATCCCCAGATAAGCCCATACTGAGTAGCACGATTATGACGGCTGTTACCAAAAGACAAAGCCCTGACCAGACGCCTTGATGCCGGATTCTATGGATGACTTCAACTTTGTGGATTCCAGAACTTACAACTGTTGTATCTGAAATAAGACCTATGTTATCGCCAAAGCATGCACCACCCGCTATCGCTGCAGTGGTCAAAAGTAAATTTCCACCAACGATGTGGTTGAGCCATAAAAAAATCGGTGCACATGCTGCAAAAGTCCCCCACGAAGTCCCTGTTGCCACAGACAGAATTGCGGTAACGATAAAAGCGGTTACAGCAACTGTTTTAGCCGTCATCCCAAGACCCAGCGCTACATTGATAATCGCTGCTGCAACCCCCGTTGACATAAATGCTTCTGCCATGGCATAAGCTGCCATCAAAATAAAAAAGACAAGTTGCATTTCTTTAACGTTATCCACTGCTGCACCTACGATATCGTTAAACGACAATTTATCCGTTATAAACGCCACAATAGCAGCCCATATAACTGCAATTGGCGCAGCCATAAGCGGACCCATGCCAGAGATCATCAGTCCTGCCAATAAAAAAACAGGTGTGAATTTTAAAAAACCTACAATTACCTTCATTTTACGTCTCCCTTACAAGATTATTTATTTGTATCCCTCTATTGTTAATTGTATCACAATGTTTATTTTGGTACAATTGACCCTTATTGAAGAAAAATAAATTAATCTGTAGTTTGGGCGGTTGTATTTGCGGATGCGAAATTTAAGACATGTAATGTTCGGTCTAAGTTGGAGCGGTATTAATGATTTACATTGTCTACTTTTATTTCATCAAAACTTATGAAAGTGTTACTAAAGAGGTACTTGCCTTTGCCTTTGCCCTCCACCGTTGTTATGATTTCGGCTTTTTTCATCGCTGTTATTACTTTTCCAGCATTCGCATATGAAAAATTCAAATAATCGGCAATATCTTTTCTACCAAAGATCTGTCCTTCTCTAGCCAACTGATAAAACTCTATTATATGTTCTCTCATAATATTTGTTATTCCTGCATTCTCACATTTTCTATTTATTGATTCAATAGTTACTTTTTCATCGCCAATAGCTACTTTTTCATCGCCAATAGCTACTTTTTCCTTTTTTTCTATCGGAACGTCATAATTAAGATTATACAAGGTTACCCAAAACGACTTATTGTCAGAGTAAAACTGAGGTTCAAGACTTTCTTTATAATTAACTTCTTTTCGATAATCTCCTTTGATTTTCTTGAAACCACTACCTCTACGTTCCATAAAATTCATTCGATTAAATCTTTTATATTCAAACTCCCATCACCTACTCCTTGTCAATGATGTTACTTATATGAAATTTTCTCTAACTCATCATACATTTTGGTAATTATTATTGTAGCATATCGCTAAAAAAGATCGGTACCATTTTTGTTTACCGATCTCTAGCGACTTTCAACCTATCCATAATTCCTTATAATTTTCTAAAACTTCTATCCCTAATACTTATTCCTAAACGTCGAATTGTAATTATCAAGTGCTTCAATGCCCTTAACTGCCAACTTGATAAACAATACAAAGCAATAAATTGACATGCCCAGTATTGCTAAATAAATAATCATCACTAAAAAACCTGCACCTGCGCCTATAATACCCATCTACTCTTTCCCCTTTCTCCATTTTATAATACCAATTGCAGTGATCGTGTATAAGATCACCACAATGATGTACTTAACAATTTCTGGACTTTTCGTCCCAATAAAAATCGCTGTAGGCCCATCTGCCCCACCTATAATCCCGATAGAACCCGCCTCATGCTTGGAAACATCCGCATGCATTGCACCCAATAAGACCAACTTCAAAAGCCAATTAGACATGAGTAATAGTGTACCAAAGACACCCGAAATAACCGTTACTACTTTCATCCATTTTTTCATCACAATTTCACTCCTTCTCATACTCAATTAAAATAGGATTTATCCTCTATAACCAATACTGGATCACCTGAGACTTCACCAAGATCCTTGACCAGCTCGACGCTTTCCACAGTAAAATCAGCAGACTCAATCTCATCAAAATTAACATCATAATAAGCATACCTCACCGTGATTTTCAGAGTAGAACCTTCATCAATGGTTTGAACTTCATCCCAATAACTCGGGTGCATGGTATTACGCCCCTTCTTGATAATCCCAGATTTGAGGTTCAAATTTTGAAAGCGATACCACGAGGCAGTATAACCTTCAAATTTTGGCACCCTATAAGTCATCTCATAAATCGGATAAGGTACAATTTCAGTCCAATTTTCATCAATCACTTCAAATTGGTCTAACAATTTTGGATCTTCAATTCTGTACATAATTTGAGAAATGCCCTCTATTTCAAGCGGATAGAGTGCAAGGTTCAATTTTGGCGCATTAGGAACAAAAGGATCCCTAGGATCATATACATCTAACCGTACACTAAACCGCATGTTCCTAGAACCTATCGTCTCCAGTTCCAAATCACCACATTTGTATTTGAGATGATAATCTTTTCTTGCCACTTCGTAAGGCAATTCAAAAGGGATGTGATCTTCTAAATAGCCATCTATTCTAATAAACTCATCATAACGCGTTATCTCAGGTTTCTGTAAAATAAGACCTTGATCAGAGAGTACCAAGTCATTGGTCGTATACTTTGTATCTGCTAGATACCCGCTATAAGTGTCCTGCGTCTCCACATGCCCCACTAAAAACAAACACATTAAAAGCATGCTGATTATCAACACCTTTGTTTTTGGTGATTTGATCTCATTGATTTCATTCAATCTGATAATGTCATCAGCTTCAACCTTTGTATTTACAATACTATGTGTCACAGCACGCTCTTCCCGACGTGAAAATCGCTTCAGAATAATCCGATTAAGTAGAAACACCATCCCAAAGCTGACAACAGAAAAAACCACGGATACGCCTATAAAATCCATATCTGTTTGAATATAGAGCAGACTCTCTAGAAGCACCGCTATACCAAGACCCTTTAAAAATTTCTTATGCAAAATAACAATACCAAATGCTATAGGCACATATGCCAAAAACACTCTCCCGAGGTCCTTTAAAAAGGCCAATTGCCACATTAACATCCTAGAAGCATCCTCTGACGTAAAATTAGGATCCATATACTGATGAAATTGGATTAAGCCTAAAGACTCTTTAATTATTTGGATTGGAAACCATTCCGAATACGTCGCGTAATTTAATCCAATATTCCCCGGACCATTCTCACTCAACCCTCTAAATCCACCACTTAATATAAACAGCAACCCGTATGCGATCAATAAAATCATATGTATCTCCTGTGAGACCGTAACAGGCTTTAGGCCTCTAAAAGACCTAATTTTATTTTTTACAATCACATAAAGGCCGCAAAGAATTAAAATCATATTCAATTGTATCAAAATATAAAACATATGTCATTCCTCTCCAAAAGTATGCACCCTAACTTATATCGGACTAAAGTGAAATCCAATACCGACGCACCCAGATCACTTCGCCATCCGATTTCTTCTCGCTGACCTTGTTCTCAAAAATACCACCATTGGATTCAATGGTCTTAGCAGAGGCTTCATTTAAATCATCACAAGTGAGCAAAACACGTTTAAGTTGAGGTTCTGTTGTTCTAATTTGATCTAACATTTGCTTAAGCATCATCCCTGCAAGTCCCTTTTGACGCTCAGAAGCTCTTACACCGTAGCCAATATGGCCTCCATGCTGCATTAAATGGTCATTAAGCTCATGTCTAAAGTGAATAGCGCCTATCAGTTTATGATTTTCGTCCTCTAAAAAATAGAGTGTTGATGGCACAAAGCCACTTGCTCTCACCGCATCTGTCGTATCACTTTGCCATCTCGCCTGTAAAGTATCAAAGCGCTCCCCTTCGCATCTTGCCGCATAAGGCACGATGACCTCGTTATTATTTTCCCATTCTGAAATGTAATCTATATAAGCACTTTCACTGATTTCATCGAATTTTACAAATTTATAGTCCATAAGTTCCTCCTAAATCATATCTGAGTTTTATCTGTTTACTCATCCTAGCACTTTGTTTCTGCCTCGTCTATACCGCCTTCAAGGTTGTCACATAACTGTAAACAAAAACAGACCGTCGTCCCCTCACCCCAAACGGAACTGATTTCGAGTCTGCTGGCATGTGCTTCCAAGATGGATCTGGCAATAAAAAGCCCTAACCCATAACCCTTAGTCTCATCACGCTCTGCTCTATAGAACATCTCCTGAAGATTTGACAAATGCGCTTCTTCTATCCCAACGCCTTGATCGTGAACCCCTAATTGAATGCGTTTGTTTTCCAGATCATATTCGATGGCGCATTCTATAAGTGTTTCATCCTTAGAATACTTAACCGCATTACTAATCAAATTCTGCCAAACTCTTTTGATCTTGACCACGTCGATATTGAGCAATTCATCTTCGAATTCATCTATATGATGGATAAAACGTCTGTTTTTTTCAAGCAGATACGTTTCAGTTGAGCTCAAAAGTGCTTCTGAAAAAAGTTTTACAGACACCCATTCTTTTTTGAGCTTTGGCACACATTGCGCTTCATAAGCATGATCTAAAATATCGCATGTGATGCTTTCAATATCCTCTGCACTGCTCAATATGCCATTTAAAAACTTCGCTTTTGTCTCTTCATCTTTAATAATCCCTGTATTGAGCCCTCTGGCATATCCTTTAATTAAAGTGATCGACGTCTTTAAATCATGTGATAATGTGGCAATAAATTTCGCTGTGTTAAAACTCATACTGTTGATTGACTGCGTCACTTGTCTGGATTCCCGCATCAACTTTTCACTTTCCTTCTCAAAGAATCCAGACATGGAACTCAAATATTCCCTGAGTGCATAAATGGCAGATCGAAGATTGCCAATCTCATCCTCGCCCGTACTCCTGATCGTCTGTTTTTTATAGAGACCAACTGATGGCTCGTGCCCATTATTCCGATCCAGATGGCCTAAGTCAATCGCTTCCATATGCGTTATAGAGGCGCCAACTGCCGTATCGATCAACTGTCGGCTTGAGGTTAAATTTTCTAGGGTCTCTGTTATGGCGATAATAGGCTTTGTAATCTGATTCCCCATATAATAACCAATGCCAATGGCCACCAAAATTCCCATCGAGCCCGCTATAATCACATAACTCAGCAATAAAATGGATTGGCTGTAAAGCTCTCTTTCTGGCAGTGTTGCAACGAGATACCACTTATTGCTTTCTATATATTTATAGCTTTGAAACGCATTTTCTTTTTCATTAAAAATTGAAGGCCCGTTATAAACAGCATTGCCCATCGACCTTTTTAAAAGCATACTGATTTCATAGGGGAACTCTTTATAAATAAGATCTGCATTGGGATGCGCTAAAATACGATAGTTGGAATCCACAATTCCATAGTATCCCTCATCTCCCAATTTAAGATCACTGACTATTTTAGAAAAATATGCTGCCTTTATGGCGATCCCCGCATATCCCATCACCTCCCCATCACGGTTAAAGATAGGCGATACGGTGTTGACGATTAGTGAACCATCTGAACGTGCAATAAGCGCATCACTGGTAACCGTTTTGAGCGTATCCTGAGAGGCTTTGAGATAAGCCCTTGAAGACAAATCGATATCTTGTGCTTCTACCATGGTGGTACCTCTGATAATACCCAATAAATCCATGATAAATAGATCTTTATAATACCCCTCACCTTGATCCATCATCACCATCTTATCCTTTAAATAGGGATTAATATCCTCTACAGATAACTTCCCCTCACAAAATAAAAGTGCGTTTTCATCCAAAGCCAGCTTTTCAGTCTCTAGCTTCGTAATTTGAAGTCTTAAATCGATGTTTTCTTTAGCCCGTTCAAGTTGTGATTGCATTTGGAGCGTGGCAGTTTTGTTGAGAATGGTGGCCGACTTTGAGTAAATCAAACTGCTCAATACCACCATCATTAAGATCAATGTAAAGCAAATGGACAATATGATTTTCTTTCTTAAACTCATTCACGTCACCTCCCGTTTCTATTGTATCAGATCCCCCCATATATCAAAAGAAAGTGTTTTTTAAGCCCATAGTTGCGCTTAAAAACACTTTCTCATTAACTCTTTTTGTCTTGTTTAAAGTAGGCCTGTTGAACTTGTAAAAATCGATTTACCAAAGACAGTCTATCTCATCTTTTAGCTGTTTTGCCAATCTCTAAAAAATCAAAAAGGCAATTGGTGCTGCTAATAGTAAAGTCAATATCGTTCTTTCAACCCAGATGATTAAAATTTCCGTGAGTGTGATGGGAATTTCTGTTGAAAGAATACACGGAATCGATGCTGAAAAGAACAGTATAGAGGATATCGAAACCACAGCCACAACGAATTTAGAGACCATAGGTGCTGCGGTCATCAAAAGCGCGGGTAAGAACATTTCAGCGATTTCCACGGACATGGCTTTCGCCGTCAATAGCGGTTCTGGTATCCTTAGAAGCCACGTAAACGGATAATAAATGTAACCGAGCCAGTCAAATAAAGGCGTATATTTCGCAACGATCAACCCGATAAGCCCTACGGATAAAATCGATGGTAAAATCCCCATTGCCATGATGAAACCATCTTTTAGGTTATCCGCAATATTCTTCATAAGAGGCAGTGAATGTTCAGCTGCTTTCATGCCTTCTTTATAAGCATTGACCAGTATGTTCCCCTCCATTTTAACTTCTGGATCACCTTCACCAGTAATATAGCGATCTTCCTTACTGCTGAGTGGTTTGATTCTAACCGTGATCGCCGTCACTGCGAAAGTAATCACAAGCGTTGACCAAAAGAAAATGTTCCAGATTTCCATAAGCCCCAGTGTTTTCGCCACGATGATCATAAACGTCGCCGACACTGTAGAAAAGCCTGTGGCAATAATGGCAGCTTCTTTTATGGTGTACTTGCCCTCTTTAAAAACACGATTGGTAATAAGCAAGCCTATAGAATAACTGCCCACAAAAGATGCTACGGCATCAATCGCTGAACGTCCAGGTGTTTTCCAGATCGGTCTCATAACCGGTTGCATCAACACACCGATAAATTCTAGCAGACCATAGCCCACTAAGAAAGATAAGAATGCTGCACCGATTGGCACGATAAGGCCCACGGGAATCACAAGCTTATCAAAGAGAAATGGAATCATGTCTGCTTCAAAAAGCCATGCAGGACCCACCTTAAAAAAAGCGAGAAATGCAACGCCAATGCCTACAATTTTTAGGCCTGAAAAAACAATTGTCACGGTGTCTTTGCGCCATGTCTTTTTGTAAAACGGATAAATGCCCCCTAAGATTATAACGATAAGTGCGTACACAGGCGCAAGGCTAGGTACAAGTGTTTTGATGCCAGTCACTAAGTGATCAATGGGAATTGTGGACTTCCCACCCATTTCTATGGGTACAAAGAACATAAAAACACCAATTAGACTGTAAAAAATAAATTTAAATAAGACCCCATTTTTGTTAACCGCTACATTTTCCATCAAACCGCCCCTTTCTATTTTCTTAAATCTATATTACAATTTGAGTATAATGAAATTATCTGTTTATTTAGAAAATTCATAGAGATTCCATCAAACTGACACCAAATTGACATAAAAGGGGCCTAAAATATGTATAAAATTATGATCGTAGATGATGAAAAAGACATCGTGTTTATGCTCAGTGAGTTCATGAAAGCAAATGAGATAGATGTGGTCAAGGCATACAGTGGCTATGAAGCCTTGATGAAATTAGACGACAGCATACAGTTGATGATCCTTGATATTAACATGGCAGATCTAAGCGGCCTTGAAGCGTGTAAGAGAATAAGAGCAAAATCGAATATCCCCATCCTTTTCTTAACCGCCAAATCAAGTCAATACGATAAAGTCATTGGTTTTGGCATCGGTGCAGATGATTATATCACCAAGCCCTTTGATCCCGTGGAACTCGTGGCACGAACCAAAGCACATCTCCGGCGTTATGAAAATTATAACACCACACATACAAGTTCTTATCAGCCCATTGAATTTGGCAACATCAAGATCATTCGAAATGCGCGTAAAATTTTAAAAAACGATACAGAAATTTCGCTTTCAAATACCGAATTTAATCTCTTGCTCTATTTAATCGATAATGCACAGACCGTTTTATCAAGACAACAAATTCTCATGCAGGTCTGGGAATCCGCACATTATGATGAGAACACTGTCAATACGTTTATCAAGCGCTTAAGGACTAAAATAGAAGACAATAAAGACACCCCAGTCTTCATTAAAAGTATCCGGGGTGTAGGTTATCTCTTTGATTATGCTTTTAAAGATTATGAATCCAAGTCTTGAAAAGGGGCATTGAGTGCTTCAGTGCCTTCAAGTACAAATCGGCCCTCTTTAATAAGGGCTATTTCTGTCCCATCCGATTTTCGGACGGCAATTTCGCCGATATCATCATAGGGGATCGTAATATCGATATGACAGTTGGTATACGCTTTATCCACATCTTCCGCTCTAAGTCTAACACGTTCATTATCTCTTGCTATGATCTCTTTGCCATCTAGCGGATTAAAAACGGGGTGATCTTCTGCCCATGCAAAACAAGTATCTCCTATTGCAAAATGAGGTCCCATTTTTTCAACGATTAAGATGGGCAGCTTATCTACAATCCCATACTTTTCGCTGATGACATACGCCAAGGTGTTCGTCCCAATGGCAAATTCGCCCATAGGCAAACTCTTATGAGGGAAAAGTAAATTCTCTTCAATATAAGCTCTATTTTGATCTTCCAAGTCAAAATTTTTACAAGTGTAATTTGTAATTTCACCGTCTTTGAATTCAAGTTCAAGGTCTAAAAAACGGAAGCCTTCAAGGTATACAGTATCCACATGTAATATGCCGTTTGTCCCCTTGAGCAGTGGCGATGTAAAGACTTCACCCGCAGGCACGTTGACATCTGCGATACAATTGACGAAGTTCGTCTGTTTTTCAGGTGATGTCAAGGGATGCATTTTAACAAGAATATCTGTTTTATTGGTATTCATCCCTTTTACATGCACAAACTCACCTTGATCCAGCGCCTCAATAAGCGTCTGCTGGATTTTTTCGACTTTATCGTTATCTTGCATGTTGATGTCTATGATATCTTCAAAAATAGCTTCAAATTGATCCCCAATTTCAGGCGAAGGAAATGC
The DNA here is from genome assembly GCF_001748365.1 of Fusibacter sp. 3D3. Classification (GTDB taxonomy): domain Bacteria; phylum Bacillota; class Clostridia; order Peptostreptococcales; family Acidaminobacteraceae; genus Fusibacter_A. The sequence goes on from NZ_BDHH01000026.1 coordinate 40,472, forward strand.
CACAATACAAAAGCTTCTTTCGGTTTCAGAAACATAGGCTTCTAGGATCTTCGAGCGCTCTTGATGTTCGTCTTGCTGTAATTTCTGCTGAAGCTCTGTCAGTTTTAGACGACTTTCATTGCTTTCTGGGCTGAAAGGCTCTTCCCCGAATTTCTCTATGAAGAGAATGCCCGAGTAGTCTCTCAGCTCAGCCTCATATCTATTGCCCCCCTCTTTAAAGGCATTTATTCTAAGTTTATTCACTTCATCGTCAAGGTATAAGCCTATATCAAATTTATGATCAAACTCATATTGCTGATCCATTCTTGTGGTGGCCACAGCAGATACAAATCCATTTAGATGATTGATTTTTAGATGATTCAGTATCCTTTCAGTCATCTTTTCTTGACCTGCATTTGCAACAATTCTCACTTGATGCCTCAGGGCAATGTCCTTGTTATCCCTTTTGAATCCAGTGACATATGCAGTCACAATACTCTTTGCTATTTTATCCAGTTTTTCTTCTGGATATGCCTTAATAAAGCTTGCCGTCTTGAGCTCATAATCCGAAATGTAGACGCCGTATCTAAACAAATCCTTTAAATCCGCAGATGTCGCCGCAGACTTTGTTATCTCAGTGTTATATAGATTTTTTAGAGTAAATGCATTTTCAAAATACTTTGAGATTTGCATCTCCAAGTTATTGCAACGATATTCTCGGATATTTTGATCTAATTTTGCGATGATGCTCTCTGAAATGGCCTGCTCATCATCCATGTTCATAAAATTTTCATAAACCGTAAAGACAAAATGTATCAAATCTAAAAGAAAAGATTGATCACTTTGATATGCAGGGATAATGCCATCTCTTATACACGCATAGACATAGCACAATCTCTGCCCTAAATCTTTTCCAAACACAGATGTCATATAGACTGGATTGGCATAACTTACTTTATACGCTTCTGGTTTAAGTTCATGATAATAACTGTGATTCTCAGCCATCAATGCCTCTAAAGACTGTTCTTCATAATATACTTTTTTGGAATGCTTTTCTTTTTGAATCAATTTAAGTAAAAAAGAAAATGAAGCTTTAAAATAAGACTCTATTTCAGATTGCGAACCCTCTTTTTTTTCGAATGCTGTTATTTGAGATTCAAGCTGTTTACATAACGTTGAATAATTTGTTCTAAGTTGTTCAGCCATGTTATATAACTCCTTTTAGTAAATCCGTTAATTCCGCACACAGTTACGCCACGATTTTTTTCTCAATCGGTTTACCGGCTCCATATTTGTTTAATAATTGCTCTGCATAATTCAAATGCGCTTCTAAAGGGTCTTCTGCATCAAAAGAAATGATATTCATGAGAATTCTTTGAGTGGCCTCATTTACAGCGGTTGCTCTAGAATCCGCCGTGGTTGAGCCAAAGGGCTTATGGGCATCCTTTAGAATTGGCAGATTTTCAAGGTTCATTTCTTGTCCACCAATATTGAGATAGGTCTCGCTGGCTTTTCCGCTCGTAAAGAGAACCGGTCCTAGAATTTGATCATAATCATAAGTCCCGATTGAGTTCATGGAGACCACTGAAATGAGGTTGGATAAGTCAACGATGTTATTGATGCGGTCAACCCCTTCACCTCTAGCGATTCTACGCATGAGCTTTTCACTGGAAACCCGATACTTCGTTGGGTCTTTGCCTAAGGCTCTATAACCCGCCCTAGCTTTAAGTACATTGGGGAGCTTGCTAATCTCCGACGCAGCTACGCGCCCTTTAAAATCCTGAAATATAGCCGTCATCTCAGCTTGAAGTGCCTCAGAACTCTCTGCTACGCTGACTTCATATAATAAAATCCCCAGTCTAACCTCTGGCAATTTTGATTTGAGTTCTGAATCAATTTTGATATCAACCATAATGATGCTCCTTTGTGCCTTCATTTCTAGTGCTTTCGAGATATTCAATAAAGGTCTCCACGATTGACGGATCAAATTGAATCCCAGCCACACGTCTGAGTTCCTCATAGGCTTCCTCATATGTCATTGCTTTCCTATAAGTACGATCACTGGTCATGGCATCAAACGCATCCGCCACAGTAATAATCCGTGCCAGATAAGGGATTTCTTCCCCTTTAAGCCCTTTTGGATATCCTTTTCCGTCATAGCTTTCATGATGCGCGAGCACATGTTCAGCAATCTCGCTCATCTCATTAACCGTACTCAAAATTCGATAGCCGATCTCTGGATGCTTTTGCATTTCCGAATACTCTTCTGGTGTCAGATGCCCTTCTTTGTTCAATATTTTTTCATCAATGGCGATCTTGCCCACATCATGTAAAAGACCAATCGTTTTGAGTTCATTCGTTTCACGATCAGATAGTTTTAAGGCTCTTCCCAGTTCATAGCTGAGCTCACTGACGCGTTTACTGTGTTGTTCTTCCCTTTTATTCTTCTCGTGTAGCGTATTGACAATGGCGTAGATTGCCTTTCCACGCACGCTAGGACCTTCCGTAAGCTTGCGCTTATTTAAATAATCCTCTGCAGTCTTAAAGACATCTGCAATCTTATCCTCAAGCGTTACAAGTTGAGCATGTCCCAACGAGACGGATATAGATACTTCGTTTACCTTAATTTGATTACAACATACCAATATTTCATCCGTTAGGCGCTCCAATATTTCATGAGTACTCTTGGTCACCAAAACAGCGAATTCATCGCCGCCCATTCTTGCGACAATTTCACCTCTTCTGCAGATTTTCTTAACTTGTGTCGCAATTTCATTTAGCAAGTGATCTCCAGCTCTATGTCCGAAAGCATCGTTGATGAGTTTTAGGCCGTTGACGTCCATCATGATGATCCCCAGCGGCAAATGTTCTATCGTCTTGAGATCAGAAATCTTTTTCTCAAAATAAGCTCTATTAAAAAGCGTTGTCAAATCATCATGTGTGCTGATATAAGCAAGATTCGCTTCTCTTCGCTTGCGTTCAGAAATATCCGTATACACCCCATAACCACCGATCATAACACCTTGGTAGGTCATCGGTACCCCTTGAATACTCACTTGATGCGGTGTCATATGTTTACCATACCGTATGGATTCAAATCGGACCATCTCGCCGCCAAAAACCTTTTGAGTAAGTTTTTCAGCCTCTTTTCTGTAGCTTTCATCCGATAAAACCACATCTAAATTCTGCCCTGAAATCTCATAAATGCTGTAACCAAATAACTTTTCAAAGGCATCATTGATTTCTAAAATTTGATGATTTTGATCGAACATCACGATCGCATCTTGTGCATTTCTGAAGAGAGCTTCAAAGTTTTGTTTTTGCCTTGTAACCTCTTGCTCTGTTGCCACAAGCTGACTATAGGTGGCCTCTAACTCTTCATTAAGTGCCATAAGTTCATCTTTGTCATCGTTGAGTGTTTTTACTTGTTTGAAAAACTGATTGAGCATGGTATTGATTTTATCAGATAGTTTTCCAAGCGCTTGATTTGAAGACAGCACAATTTGTTGATCCACCTCTCTATCAAGATCAATATTAGCCACTTGCTCTTCAAATTCAAACAAAGGTTTTGCAATAACCGCTCTTAAAATCAAAATTAATACTATAAAAGTTCCTATGATTGCGATGCTTAAAGCGATTGAAAAAAATTGAAGTCTTATCAAGCTATCGCTGTAATTATTAATGGGTGCAAATGAAATCAGTGTCCATCCAAATTCACTGAATTCATGATAATGAAAATAACCCTTCAGATTACCAATCTGCTCTTCTAACATCCCATATGAAGTCGCCTGATCATCGCGCAATGCATACCATTGTTTCATCAGCTCATAAGCATTTACAGAAGACGCCTCATGATCAAGCTGATCCAATTCAACCATTTTTTCGCCTTTGGAACTGAGCAGATAAGTGATCCCTGGACCGAATTTTTCAGAGTTATCTAGCACGCTTTCAAGTTTTACAAGAGAGATATCTCCTGCGACAACGCCTTCTAACGCCCTATCAGAATCATATACTGGAACGGCGATTGTAACGATCCACGCGTCCTTTGTCGCATTTAAAAACGGATCTGTGATAATCAATTTGCCCGCCATTACAGCCTCAAGATACCAAGGCCTCATTCTCAAATCAAATTCTGGGGGCGGGGTAAAAAGACTTGCATTAATCAGCTCATTCTCACTTGAACCGTAATAAAGCGACATAAAGAGGTCATGCTTATTAAGCTTATCTTTTAACATTTCCAAAATAAGTTCTGAATCCTCCAAATGAATTTCAATATAATCTTTCGCTGTAGAAATCACTTTTGCATTTTCGGCAACCCATTCGTTGACTTGATAATCCATAATATCCACAGAGAGCATCGCATTTCGCTTAACTTCTTCAGCAAGGACGATTCCTGCATCTTTAAATTGTAAATTTACTACTACAAGCACTAGAAGCAATAAAAGGGCATATATAAAGTGAATACCTCTGATAATTCGATTCATAGTCAAGGTTCTCCATCATTTGATTTAATCTAATTGCTAAAATCACTCATAATACTTATCTTATCATATCCGTACTATGTTTTACAATGGAATCCATAGTCATTCTCACGGCTATCGCATGAAAATCTACCATAATCAAGGCTTTTATTCAAAGTCTTAAAAAAATAGCATTGCGCTATTGGATTATGTGGCATGACTTATGTTTTAATGCAGAGCTCAATCCTTTTTACAGTTTTGAGGGCACAACTAATAAACCGTTTGTATCACTACAGCCGACTTACCCTACGAATGGTATAACTCAGCCTTTTTTCTACAGCTCAGATACTACTTTCGTTAGAAAAGACTCATCTATTGATGCTTTATAACGCTTCAACTTTAAACTGGTCTTCTTTTTCGTGATGGTCTCTTGTTTTAAAATATTCATGGCTATCTTCTTCAACATGGATTGATTTGCAGCACCGTTATTCATTCTTACTCGGCTATGATCTTCTCTAAAAACAACATCAAGTATCCAATGACAACTTTCTACACCCCAATGTGATCTCACGGCCTTTGCAAACACTTCACATGGTCCTTCTTCTGGTGTTTTTAAACTGGATATGAAATAGCTCACTTCTACGCTTTCTTTTCCTTTTGTGGTCACTGTGCGCCTTACCATACCTATGCTTGATAAGTTTTTCCATTTGTCTTTTTCTACATACCATTCTATATCGTTTGTCTGATAATACTCTCTTTTTTCAATTCTTCCATGACCTTTTTCTAGAGTTGTTTTTCTACTTACTGGGTAATCTCTAAAATTGGATTCAATTGCATCTTCAAAATAACTTTTTACTTCTTCATTAAAATTACCTTGATTCCCTTTTAATGAGAGTACATAATCTGCTTCTTTTCCTATTATTTTTTCGACTATCTTTTTTTGTGTACCCATAGCGTCTATTGTGATTATGCTATCCTTTATAAATAGCAAATCCAACAGTTCGGGGATTGCTGTAATTTCATTACTCTTTTCTTCTGTTTTCAATTGTCCTAGCAAAAGATCATTTTCTTCTACCCACGCATTTACCAGATGGATTGCCTTTCTATCTTCTGTATGTGATCCCCTTGATGTTTTTCCATCTACAGCGATTATTCTGCCAGCGGATTCATTCGATAGCTTGCTTGTCCAGCTTATAAAGGCTCTATTAAAAGAATCACTATCCAAATTTTCAAATACGCGTTTATACGTATCATGAGAAGGTACGCCATTCTCTAAATCCACATATTTTTTAAACCATTCTTTTTTTGCCTCTACAAAGGATTCTACTTCTATCCAGGTATTCGCATTTGCAATCGTTGCAATCACTGTTGTAAAGATTATTTCTATCAGCTTATGTTTTACTTTCCACTCTTGTCTAAAATCGCTTACATTTTCAAATGCACTTTTAAACATTGTTTTGTCCATATGAATTCTCCTCCAGAGTTTTTTTCCTCTAGTATTGAATTCGACATTACTTCTCTAATTCCTTTTTGTAATTATTACCATTTATTCCTTCTGCATTTTCGCATTCACTTTTCCTAAAATACTCTACATTTTTTTCATGCGATAGCCGTGTAGTCATTCTATTTTACGAATTTTAAGAAGTTGTACTTGCACACTCTAAATCCAAAAATACCACCACGAGCTGAGGTGAAAATTGTGTCCCACTGCCTTTGATTAACTCCAATCTGGCATTTTCAAGTGTAAGTGCCTTCCGATAAGTCCGATCTGATCGCATCACATCCCATGCATCTGCCACGGCAATGATTTGTGATGCCAACGGAATATCATTGCCCTTTATGCCATCTGGATAACCTGTCCCGTCAAATTTTTCATGGTGATACCTAATAATTGTTGCGATCTCTTTAAGCGCTTCAGAGTTCTTTGTCATTTCATAGCCGTGGTTGGTATGTCTTTTAATGATTTCGTATTCTTCTGCATTGAGCTTCGCAGGTTTATTTAGCAACTCCTTATCAATGTGAATCTTGCCGATATCATGAATGAGACCTGCCCAGTATATTTCTTTTTGTTGCGCAAGATCAAATCCCAAAGCCTTGGCGAGCATTTGAGAAATCAGTGCCACACTCTCCGAATGTCCTTTTGTATATTCATCATAGTATTCCAAAACAGTTGTCAGCAATAAAGCAATTTCTCTCGTCATAAATCGCTCTGAATTTAAAAGAGCCTCTGTTTTTTCCGATACTTTTCGCTCTAGCTCTTGTCGGTGTTCGTGTAACTTACAGTTAATACGGTAGTTTGATAACGATTGATTATAAAACAGATAATTCATATATATAATCATTGCAACAAATACTATTACAGATATAATCGTCACGGTGATATTTTCATCAATCCGGTGCACAAAAGGCGTTATAAAGATCAAAGTGCATAAATCCAGTACGAAATAGATCACCCAATATTGCCATTTCATTTGTATAATTACTCCACACACCACAAAAACAATGACAAAGTCGAAATAGGAAATAACACTTTCAGGTTTAAATCCCAACATCAACGTGCCCCAGCTCAAAAAAACAAGCACTGTGACATGCTGAAAGATTTGCATACGCATTAATTCTTTCTCAAGTGAAATTAGAAATCCTGCTAAAATAGCCAGTAGACTATATGTAAAGAGGAATCCATTTATCCACTTGATTTCCTTTAAATCATCCACTAAAAAAGATAGCGTCAGCATAAGTAAAGAAGCGCCCATTATAAAAGGGAATAATCGAATCATACGCTCTTCATTATCTCTAATTAAACTTTGTTCAAATCTTTCAAGTTTCATAAGCTCACATCCTTGGTACATGTATACCCAATCCTGTAAATTTTATTTTACAGGATGTGCATTTTTTCTTTAAACAGGGCTGTGTTATTTCGACTTACTGGAATTTGAAGATCAAAGCCTTTAAGTGTCACCATATAAGTGTTGTTAAACCAAGGTTCTATTGTGTCTATATAATCCAAATTGATGATATAAGCTCTGTGGCATCTTAAAAAATTATCATGAAGAATCTCCTCTATTTCAGAGAGTGTTTTTTTACAAGTGTAATCACCGTTCACGGTCATAAAGTGTGTGGTTCGATCTTCAAAGAAAATATAGGCAATTTCATTGTATCTAATCGGCTTCAAAAGGCCATCTTTGTAAAGTGACATCACTTTTAAATGTTTCTTTATGGTTTGAACGGCTTCCTTAACATTGTCTGTGAGCACTGTAATCGGTTCAGTTGTTTCACCACTTTCAGATGTCATTAATCTCTGAACTGTTTTTTCAAAGCGCTCTTCTGAAACCGGCTTCAATAAATAATCCACTGCATTGAACTCAAACGCTTTTATAGCATAGGCTTCATAAGCTGTCACAAATACAATTCGCGTTGGGATATTGTTCTTTAAAATGTAATCTGCAACAAGTATACCCGATACCTGAGGCATGTTGATGTCTAAAAATACGATGTCATACTGATTTTGGCTAATAGAGCCAATGAAAGCCAGTCCATCATTAAAGGTCGCCACGACTTCAAGCATTGGATACTTTGAAATTAGATAGGAAATTTCATCCACCGCTGGAATTTCATCATCGACGATAACACACTTCATTTTTATGCCCCCCTTCCGTTAAGCCCCTTATTCACGTTTCATCGGCAAAATGATCCTCACGCAAGTGCCTTGTCCGACTTGGCTTTCTATTTTAAAAGAACCCTTAGAACCATAGTGTTTTTCTATTCTCTGCATGACATTTACAAACCCAACGGACTCTGAAAGTGCTCCGCTTAGTATCATATTGAGCTTTTCTTCTGTCATGCCCATGCCATCATCAAGGACCTCTATTTCGAGAAAAGCTTCCTGATTCAAGCCTTCGATATTTTTAATAGAGACTTTAATCAAACCGCCTTCAGCTTTCTGTAAAATCCCATGCAAAACTGCATTTTCAACAATGGGCTGTATCAAAAGTGGCAGTATCCTCGTCGATTGATCTACTCTAATATCATACTGAACCCTTACTTTTTCACCGAAGCGTGCTTTGCTGACGCTGATGTACTTCTCGACATGTACAAGTTCATCGCTTATGGCTATTTCACCTTTTAAAGATTGCATATTCTTCCCAAAAAATTCACTTAAATCCAGTAGGACCTCTCTTGCTTTTTGTGGATCCGTTCGAATTAAAGAAATCACCACATTTAAACTGTTAAAGAGAAAATGGGGGTTAATTTGCGCTTGCAATGCTTTGATCTCGGCATTGAGCGCAAGCTTCGACTGTCTTTCAAGGTCCGTGATTCGGAGCTGTGTGGAGAGTATATTAGAAAGTCCCTTTGCAATTTCAATATCTAAGTCTGATATCACATCTGTTGTCCTGTAAAATTTTAAAGTCCCCTTGATCACATCCCCTTCCCAAATTGGGACGATCACAGCTGAATTCAAATGACATTTTCGGCTTGGACAACCGATTGCTTCTTTACTTTGAGCTACCCTGACTTCACCTGATTTGAGAACGATCTTGGTGAGTTGAGTCATGATCGCCAGCCCCGCTTTATGGTGTTCACTCTCAGCACCGACATGTGTTAAGATCTCCGTATTATTGGTTATGGCAATCGCATCAAAATCTGTAGCGCTTAAAATTTGTTCTGCCGTGAGTTTTGCAGTATCTCGATTTAGACCCTCTCTCAAAGATTGAGTGGTTTTATCTGCAAGCAAAAGGGCTTGTCTTGCGCGATATTTAGCTTGGATACCGCTCAAAGACTGGATGTTGCTGATGATACTCACGAAAAGTGCTATGCCACAGGAATTGACCAGTATCATCGGAAAACTGATGACCCACATAAGATTCATCGCATCCTCAAAAGGTTTGGCAATCAAAACTAAGATCAGCATTTGAAGTGATTCTAATAATACCCCTGCAGCGAGTGCATATGGGATTTTGACGGATGAAGCTCTAAACCGTTTGCTCAGTGCGCCTGCTACAATCCCTTCTGTACAAGTTGAAATACCACATGCAAGGGCTGTAAAACCACCTATATCGATTAAAAAGCGGTGCCCTCCAGCAATTATACCCGCGATCAAGCCCACCACTGGTCCGCCTAGCAGGCCCCCTACAGCAACGCCAATCACTCTTGTGTTGACAATTGCCCCTTGATATTTAATGCCCGAATAGGTCCCCAATATACTGAGCAGTGCAAAAATAATGCCCATGGTGATTTTTTCCGGAAAGGTCATTTCTCTTTTTTCGATGATATTCTTAAAAGCACGTGTCTTTGAAAAGACTAAACCAATCATGATAATCAGACCTACGCGGTACACCAATTGAATTAAAAGTTCTAACATGATTTGCCTCTATTTTTTGGTATTTTTAAAAATTTTATGCACTTTTAATGCCGTTTGAATCGCATAACGGTCTTCTTCCTTGTCGATATCCATGCTGATAATCTCTTGAATTCTACCAAGTCGGTATAAAATCGTATTGTAATGTGTAAACAACGTTTCCGACATTTTTTTTAAATTGCCGTTGCACTCAAAATAAACTTCGAGCGTCTTTACAAGTTCAGTATCTTTTCTTAAATCATATGCCACAAGCGCTTCTAAGGTGTCGTTGTAAAAAATCTCCAATTCATTTTTGAGGCTCGCCTGTGACAGTATCTTATAGATGCCCATTTCTTCAAAATAAATCACATCGCCATCCATATAGCGCACTGCTGCTTCAAGTGCTTTAGAAGCGTCTTCTAAGCTTTTATGAACATTTATAAGTCCCTTATAAATCCGTCCCACACCCACTTTGGTCTGATATTTTTTCATCTTGGATTTTAAAATTTCATAGATATACTTCGTATAGCGCTTAACCACTTGAATGGTTTCGCCTTCTTTAAACATAATGAGAATGTAAATATGATCGCTTTTATTCAGGATCATGTAGGATCTTCCCATATCTTTACAAATCAACTCAATTAAGTAGGCTGCTTTTAAAGATTTTTCGGTCTCATCTGCATTGCTTTTGCTGAGGATGTCTATATTTAAAATGATGAAATTGGCATTTTCAGAAAATCTAAAGTTAGACGCCCGTTCCACAGCTTTGCTACGTCTCACTTCATCAAAGGAGATCAAGTCATCAAAGAATTCGATTTTATACTTGTTCTCAACTTCTTGCACCGATATTTTCTTTAAGAACTCAAGTGCAATAATATTGGATGAGGCTTCAAGTCCCAATTTGTCATAATTGGAAATAGCCCTCTCTTTACCATAAGTCACAATATGCCCATGAACTTGGTTTTTAACGAAAATAGGTATAATCAGTCTTTCAATTTCTTTTTCTTTATAAACGATGTTATCCCAGATGACCTTTGAGCTTTTTCCATCCAGTTGTATGCTTTCAATATTCTCGTATAGAATTGCATAGTCATTTTCAAACGCTGATTTCAGAAAATAAGTATCTTCAAAGTAATAATCTCTGACAAAAACAGGTGATGTGATTGTTTTTTGGATGCTTTTGAGCACATCTTCAATATTGCCCCCACTCACCACAACATTCATGGTATCTTTGTGTAAATTCTCCACACGTTGAAGTACGTTGGTTTGCTTTTTAAACATCAAATTGTACACAACTGAAAAGATTTCAGTGAATGACACATGATAATCGAGATCGATTACAGGTAATTCGAGTTCATTGCAAACCTTAACCACCGCTTTTGGTAAAGCTTCAATATAAGGGGTGATTTTTACAAAGACAGCACTTACATTTTTAGCCGCTATTTCAGTAAACAATTCGATCTGCTCACTGGGTGTCATTTTTTCAAATATTTGTCCTGTGATCAAAATGATCTGACCATCCTGTCCAATCCAGCTTAGAATTTCTCTATCAAGCATTACATTTACAGAAGTTACAGGCTTATATTGTAGATTAATAGAAGTGATGATATTAGATGTTTGAAACAATTCAAGTGCAAGTACTTCGTTTAAAAGTACTGTGGATTCATTCTTCAAAAGTATCCCCCCATTTTAACTTAACTTCTTCTGCTTAGGTCTTTTAATTGCGTTAGAGTGTCAAAACCCCGTTTTGCACGAAAACGCGAACCAATTATGCAGTTTTAACAATCTAATTATATCAAAAGTCGTTATTTATGCAACAGCGTTTTTTTTAGTTGTATCTTTTTCACAATCAAATAGGTGACAGGCTGGACAAACATTCCTATTAGGTCTTAGAGAAAAAAAAACGCTGCAGGCAAATTTGGCATTTGCTTACAGCATTTTTGATTAATCTATCTATTTTTTTACTTTAAGGCAATAAGGCTTAGTAATTTCCTTGAGCCATCATAGCTTCAGCCACTTTAACAAAACCAGCAATGTTTGCACCTGCAACTAAGTTATAGCCAAAGCCATATTTAGCAGCAGCTTCTGCAGCATTTTTGTGGATGTTTGTCATGATTTGATCTAATTTAGCATCAACTTCTGCTTCTGTCCATGATAATCTCATTGAGTTTTGGCTCATTTCAAGCGCTGATGTCGCAACACCACCTGCATTAGCAGCTTTTGCTGGTCCTACAGTAACGCCTTTTTCTAACAAGTAATCAACCGCTTCGTTTGTACATGGC
>NZ_BDHH01000027.1 GCF_001748365.1 Fusibacter sp. 3D3
CACTTGAAATGCTATACTTCGGTGGAATTGCTAGCACCATATGAACATGATCTGGACACGCTGTTGCTTCCAATATTTCTACACCTTTTTGGTCACATAACTTTCTTAAAATTTTCCCTATATCACCTTTGATGTTTCCATAGATTACTTGTCTTCTATACTTTGGTGCAAACACCACGTGATATTTACAATTCCATTGAGTATGTGCTAAACTGTTCTTATCCATTTCGGATCCTCCTTCTGAGCTAATAGGGTTGGCGAACCATTATTATTTTATCAGAAGGAGGTGCTATTTTGACTCAAAGCTAAAGCTCTTTAGAACCACCGGTAGAACCGGTGGTTTTCTTTTTACAATCATTGTCCGCCAAAACCTTGTTTTGACCGACCCGTTTTCGTCTAACCGCTTAGAGCAGGCTGAACATTCCTGCCTCTAAGCTGGACGAAAACTAATGATATTAATAAGCAATTGTCATATATAGACACCGTTGTATTTAAAGGAGATTGATATGTTTAGGCTCTGGGGACAAATAGTAAAGAAAAATAATATTGTTCAAAATTATGTTTTTGAGATGGATAATGAAGATTTGAGCTTTGAAAAAAAGCTATTTAAGGGCATTGAAGATTTGTGCAACCGTTTTGATATTGCAAACCCAATTTGGATGCAGGATAACACATTGGGAATGAAACAAGTCAATAAGACGCGATTTAAAGCCCAACATTTCATTGAAGAGATTGATTTTGATTATTTTGAGATTGAATACCTTGTGGAGAAAGTATAATCTTAATCGCTTATCTAACAATAGGATTTTTTACATTATATGGGTTAAATAAAAAACTCGATTCCATAAAGTAAGATAATAACAAGGCAAAAAAAGACACCCTACGAATGAGCATAGTGTGTCTTTTCAAATTTTATTCTTTACTCTTTATTAAGTTTCTCTATTTCTTCTTCAACTTCTGCAGCTCCTTCAGCATAAAACTTTTCTTCATCAGGATCTAGCGCTTTAAGTAATCTTAAGAATTCTCCAGCATGAACTTTTTCTTCGTCTGCAATATCCTTTAATACTTCTATTGCGAGTTTGTTATCTGTTGATTCTGCTAATTGCATATAGAGCTGAATAGCTTCATACTCTGCAGCAATCATAAATCGTATAGCTCTTATTAATTCTTGGTCACTAATCTTACGATCTTTCTTAAGTCCAGAAAAGGGGTGTCCAAAATCAGGCATATTCTTGTCCTCCATTTTTTTTTGATTTTGATTTTTTGCATTTTAATATTTGATAAATTTATCTCCAGATACGCCACAAATGCTACATTTATCTGGAATTACTTTTTCTACGTTCCCGTAAACTGGGCATAAATAATAAAACACTTCTTCTGTCTAATCAATATTTTCTAGTGCTAAATTATTCTATCTAAAACTATATAAAATTGATCCTTGAAAAATCAATATTGCCCTCATTATCAATTAAATTTTCATTTGCATGAACATATTCAATTTTTCCTATGAACATCTCATGAGAACCCGTTATTACTGAATCCATGATTGTACACTCAATACAAACTGGACAATCTTTAAGAAGAGGTGCATTAACTTTTTTCCCATTCTCTAATTGAACATTTTTAAAAGCCAGTTTATCACCATCTCGTTTGCTATTCTTTCCTAAATAATCAAAGGTATCTTGATACTCTTTACCCACTAAATTTACTACAAAACATCCCGATTCTTTAATGAGTTTGTGAGAATATCTAGAAGGTACTATGCCTACCATTACCATAGGAGGATCATAACTGCAATTACCGCAATATGCAACTGCCAATACATTTTCTTCCCCATCTAATCCACGACAAGAAACCAATACTTTTGGTAATGGTTGAAGAGCTCCTTTTTTATTTGCCTCTTTTTTAGTCATCACTATTCTCCTTTAGAATCCTTACTACAAAACCGTTTAAGATTGCAATTAATCATCCTTATACTATAAATATTCTATTGAATGGATCTTTTCATCTCAAATAAAAGCATCACTTTAGCTTCTAATCATATACTAACTCTATAACAAACATATGTCAATAATTCTTATGACGTCTTTTTTTGATTTGCAAGATTTAATATTTGAACAAAGTTTTGGACGTGTCAAGAATTTTGTATAAAGATTCGAAAAACAACAAAATCTTAAAATACGCAATAAGATTAAGATGAGTATAGTATCCATGAAATTAACATTGAAGCATATGACAGATTGCTCTTACTAGGGGCAATGGATATTCGCGATGCAATAGAAGATAGAGAGATCATTCAATTCATAAAAAATTTTATGACATCTCCTTTTGGTGTAAAATATGGTGAATTACATCACAAAGCCTTATGATTATAAATCCTATTTGGAATATGCAGCACCGCCTTCCTTAACCCCTCATTTTACTTTAAGTTACTGCCGTACTGGTCTGATATACTTCCAAAACCGCTCTGGATCATGATAAACGTAAATTAACCTACCGGGAGAAGTATCCAAGCAATAACCCGTGCCTTCAAAATCAAAAGTTGCCATTGCCTTTTCCATCTTTTCCTCTAAACTGCGATTTTCCTGTTCATAATCGAATGGTCCATGTTCAAAAACAATGTACTCGGCTTCTGGGACATCCATCATAAGCATTTGTGGTGGTATTTCGCCTTTATAATCAGAAGGCAGACGTACACCATAACACTCTGTCCGTGGAAAACCCCAATCGCAGAGTCTGCCCTCTGGGTCATTGATGTATGCCATAATCTGACCACTACCACTGTTAACTTCACTCCCACCAACGTCATCCAATTTTCCCTTGATACTATCGAGTAAGCCGCAAACGGTTTCGCAGTCTTGTCCCGGAATGAGACTTTGCTTTTGCCAAAAATCCCAATACCCATTGCTCTCATCGTTTTTAATGTGCAAAAATTTGTGTGCGGGAATGGTTACAAAATAAATTTTAACATCCTCTGTAGATTTTATCATGCCGATCTCTCCAAATCCTAAAAAGTAGCGGTCAAAAGGGTTTATTTTTGTACGCAGAACGACAGGCTTAGGCTTTTTTCGGTATTCACTTGGCGTTACACCATATGTGCCCTTGAAAGCTCTGGTAAACGCTTCATGCGATGAAAATCCATAGTCAAAAGCAATATCCAAAATGCTATTTTCACTATCTCGAACCTGTTTTAGTGCAAAGGCTAATTTTCTATGCCGAAGATAATCCCTAAATTGCATCCCCGATATTTCTTTGAATTTTCTCGTCGTATGAAACTCGGAATAACCCAACCTGCGCGAAAGAGAACTTAGCGTCAAGGCTTCGTCATCATAATTTTTAATACATTGATCAATTTCATCAACGATTATTTGAATTTGCTTCTGCCACTCGTACATGCTTTTATTCACCTCGCTTGACCACCCTATATTTATTATAAAGAAATGGAGAGATTCCTGCTTGATTTGACTTGCTGTTATTGCGGATTACATGATCCTGTTAAAATTACTTTTGTTTCCAAACAGGCTCTCTTTTATTTAAAAATGCCTCTACACCTTCATGCGCATCTTCAGTTGTACAAAGTGTTGCAAAATGATTGTTTGTTAAATCCAACGCTTTTTTGAAATCCAAATCTTCCATTTTATAAAATGATTTTTTTCCAAGTTGGAGCGCTAAAGGACTTTTATTGGCTAATTTTCTTGCATAGTTTAGCGTTTCTTCCTCTAAACTTTCTACTGGAACAATTTTATTGATAAGACCAATCCTCTGAGCTTCAAAAGCATCTATCAGTTCACCCATCATAATTAATTCCAAGGTCTTTTTTCTACCCAAGCTTTTTAATAAGGGCACTGCTGGTCCCATACAAAATAAGCCTACATTGATGGCTGTAGCACCAAATTTAGCATTTTCTGCTGCAATTGCGAGATCACATGCGGCCACAAGTCCAATGCCATTTGCAACTGCTATTTTCTGCACAGAGGCAATAACCGGTTTTCCCATACTCGCAATCGTTGTATTCATTTTTTCCATTAAGCCTACCCATTCTAAGTATTCCATATTGCTTTTGCCTTCTAAACCGTTTATATCTATTCCCGTGCAAAAATTTTTCCCATTCGCATTAATAACAATGACATTTACACTCTTATCATTTTCAAATTCAATAAGTGCATGATTCAATTCTGTTGCAAGCGACACATTAAATGTATTGTTAAATTCAGGTCTATTTAATGTAACGATGCCAATATTTTCATTTTTGCTCACAATAACACTTGTATACTCCATCTTAACACTCCTTTTCAATTAACAACCTTAACATGGTCACCCTCAACAACAACAGCCTGATTATTGCTAATGGGATACAATGTCAAGCTATTTGTATATTCTATTATAATCTTTTCTACCGCTTTTTTAAAAGGTGAATTTAAATAATGAGGTACAATGCAGAAATTGATAGCACCTAGTGCCGAGTAATCCCCATTCAATTCTAACGCATACGCTGGATTGTCCATATGTTTTGCATATTCAATATTTTTTGAAATAATCATGGAGCCTGCAGATGCACCTATATACATTTTGTTTTTTTGTATATGCTCCAAAATCATTTGATCTGCTCCGGATCGTTTTAATTCTTGAAGCAGAAAAAAAGTATTCCCCCCTTCAACAAAAATACAATCACAGGCATTAATTTTTGCTTGAATTTCTGCGGTTTCTTCAATGGATACATCCAGCTCCTCAACAATAAATCCAAGTTTTAAAAGTGCATTTTTATCCGCTTTGACATAAAATTTAACTTTTTCGACCTTACTCGCCGTGGTGATAAAGACAACTTTTTGCCCTTCACATTGCATATACTTTGTAAGTAAGGGTGCCACGCGTTTAAAATATGCTGCTAAGAATAGTTTCATTTTCTTTCTCCTTTATTTTTTATAGCTTAATTATACTATTAAATGGTATCATTATATGACACCGTTTAATAAAAAGAGGTATGTTCTATGAAAAAATCAGAAAGATTAAATGATATGATGATCTATTTAAATGGTAAAAACACTTTTAACTTAAAAGATCTTATCTATAAGTATCACATTTCAAAAAGCACTGCTCTGCGGGATATACAATCTCTTGAAGAAATCGGAATGCCCATTTATTCACAGTCAGGTCGAAATGGATTTTATGGTATTCTACCCAACCGGCTCTTGTCTCCCATTGTATTCAACGTTGATGAAATGTATGCGCTTTATTTTGCAATGCTAACACTCGTCGATTATCAAACAACGCCTTTTCACTTATGTACTCAAACACTAAAAAATAAGTTTGAACTGTGCTTGTCTAATGAAAAAGTACACCAACTTCGGAAGATGGAAGACATCCTAAGCATGGGCGTAATCAAGCATTTTAATGAAAGTAAATGTTTAAAAGATATTTTGACTTTTGCGATAGAAAACAAGGTCTGTGAAGTGACCTATATGAAGGATTCTCTATCTCAGATTCTCTTTGTGCAATTTTTTGATATCTCTTCTTCATTCGGGCAATGGTATTCGACTGCTTACAATTTTCAGTCCCAAAAACCCATCGTATTGCGTTGCGACAAAGTCGTGGCGGTAAAGGAATCCTCGCAATATGTAGCCAAAAATCATATAGAATTTGAAAAGACCAACGAACGGATTCACAAAAGTATCAATGCGATTGATTTCGTAGTAGAAACCACCCAGAAGGGGGTAGATCATTTTCATAAAGAAAATTATCCATCCATGAAACTTGAGATCAACAACGGTCGATTTTTTATCAACGGTTTTTACAACCCAGAAGAAGAGCGTTTTATTACAAACTATTTTATCACATATGGCAAGCAGATACTTTCAATAACGCCAGATGTCTTAAAATATAGCATCCTAAAAACTTTGAGCGGACTTGATTCTTATTATCGTCAACTGAATACGGTTGTGTTGTAAGACTTCAAAGGCAAACAAGGTTTACTGCCTCTGAAGGTGTTTCAAAAAGTGTCTGACTCGATTTGTACGAGAAACGATTTTCACAAGAAAAAACCCACTAAATGGCATCTACACATTCAGTGGGTTTTCGCAGTTATGGTCAGTTTCTGCTGATAATGGTTTCGACCAGTTCATTTTCTCCAAGTTCCCCATGATTGTTATAATAGTCCATCAAGATTGTGCCAACCTTTTCGTCTCCCCCTTGTTGCTTTAGATAGAGCAGTAATTTTTTGTTTAGCCCTTGAGAATGCAAGTACGGGGTATTCTCCAAAAGTTGCGCCAAACTGTTGAAAGTCAGGTAGTAGTGTGCGGCCTCCATGTCTTTTGCAGCGTTAATAATGTTTTTCTGTACCAGATTGTCTTTTATACTTTCGTTGATATTAAAATGATCCTCAATTTCAAAGGTATAATCTTTTGTTGAAATCGCAAATTGTGTATTCTCTTCCCATCCATTATAAAGCTGAATACCGTTATCAGGGTAATTGATACGGCTGAACAATACAATTTTGCCTCTTGCTTCATCAAGTGTCGGGATAACTTTGCTTTTTAAAAATAATTCTGTGTATTTTTCCATTATCATGCGAAATGCGTCACTGATTTCCCCGTCTTCTGCCTTCACACTCATCAGAATTGTCTCCTTTTTGAAGTCATGTAAGTAATGGTTACACCAATCTAACACTTGTCTAAAGCTGAGCTCACAACGAGAGTAAGGACCATGAAACAACATCAACGAATGATTGACGTATTTTAGGCGGATGTCTAAAAAGCGGATGCCATGATACAATTGTGCCCTAATCGAAAAATTTTGGCATCGTGCCAAACCCATATTTGGAATTTTTATTCCAAGAGGGCGATATTCTGTGGCAGGAAGCTGGACAAGTTTTGTTCCAGAATCGTGTGTACCCGGTATGGAAAGTTGGCTAAGCTTGAGCGCCCCATTCAGATTTGCCATCCAGTTGGGTTGAATCTTTTCGACGGATTTGACTTCGTATGTGTTTACCGCATTTCCGCCTCTTCTTATCATAGCGCAATAGTAAGTGCCGTCATCTGCCTTACCAATGGCATGAACACAATTATTATCATTTGTATTAAAACAATTACGGCCACCAAACCACCAATTGTTGCGTCCCGACGTGTTCCCTTGTGCAATAGCAATATTTTCAAACTCAATGGTGGTCTCCGTACCCAAGGCATACAGATTTTTCAGTTTTATTCGCAATATGCCCAGAAAAGCAAAATTCAACTCGTCAGCCGAGTGACCAAAGGTTGAATTGTCTATCGTAATATTTCTGTTCAACCAATCAGCGACCTCTTTTGATGCTTTGCGCCCCACCTGAAAATTAAGCTTTCCATCTGATGAAAAATTGTATAGGTTACCTGATCTACTCTTTTGCTTAGGATCTTGGCCCTCCGTTATGCTGCATGAGCTGATTCTATATGTACCGTTTACCAAAGTGAAATTTGCCTTTGAACCACAAGAAAAATAAACCTCATTATCATGATATTTCATCTCAAAACTCCTTCCATTCGTTAAATAATTTTATTGCCTTGATTGTTTACTCTAATTTTCTCTAAGTAGCATATGCAAGAGCCATTGCCAAAGGACTACATCAAACAAAGTCATTGCATCTCGCATGACATAGGTTTAGCGTAGCAGAAAATTTGTGTTTTGTGCGGGGTATCAAGAATTCTTGATTGCAAACGGCCTTTTTTATTGCCTTTTTTATTGCCTTTTTTATTGCGTTTCGTCTTCAGAAATAAAATGAGAGTTACGCTTCGTACGCTTCGTACCCGGTACGAAGCGTAACTCCACGATCATATTACTCTGTACGCTTTGGGATTGACCATTCGTTTAGAATTTCACATAGGTCATCCTCGAAATCTAATGCTAAAAGAGTGCTCTGCACCTGACTGGGTAAGGTTCCCTCTCCAAACGATATTTCAAGATGATCTGTAAATAAGATGATCTGCTCAGGCTTGAACGCGGCTTCCATCTCCGCTCTCAAAACAGGGTCTATAATGCCGGCTATATCCAGCATTGCTTGTTTGGCTTCCTCTTCTGTACAAGAAAACAACTCCCAATTGCCAATGTGTTCACCCGTTTCTCGATTAAATGCTGCTCCGAGGCGTATTTCATATCCATGATTACCCTCTATGGGCAGCATCGCTGAAGTCAGAAAATACATGACCTTTTTATTAGAAGAGGTTGGTGCAATATTTTGTGACAAAAAGTAGGCACTAAATTCGGACTTATTTTCTGCATTTTTATAATTGGAATAGGCTCTTTCTAACTCAATATTCACATCGTATAACAAGCTTTGATTGTTATAATAAGACAGAACTTGTGCTTGTGCGGCTTCACCTAAATCATCAAAACTCTCAATTCCACCTACATATACATTATTCGGGCCAGAAGGGGCTTGAACGCTTAACAGTTCAGTGCCATCCTCGAGCTGATAAACGGTCCTGTTAAAATAATTCAATTGATCAATGCTCTTTCCATCAGCCAATTTTAGTACATCTTTCGTCAGATCTGCAGTAACGGTCTCCTCGCTATCCCTATTGCAAGCACATAAAAAGCATATACAAAGCAAAAGTAACGCGATCAATCGTTTTTTCATTTATTGGACCTCCTCATTTTCAGTATCACTTTAACCCTTGGATCAAATGCCTACTTGTCACACAATAGACTATCCTATTTCCTGTATGTTAAGACGACAATACCATCAGAAACTGTTACATCAAATTGAGCATTTTCTGAAAAGATTACTTTTGAGGGAAAATCTAAACGGTATCCTAAACTTTCACTATACCCAAGTATGCTTGCCACTACTTTTTCTTCCTTAACAAAAAGTAAATGTACCATGCCTTCATTGATATTGTTCTCTTTAATATCAGTACTTTGGAATCCAACAATTTCTTCGATGCTTGCTTTACTCGCATAAGGCCCAAAAGTATATACCACATCCCACTCAAAAGGGACAACTTCATTCAACTGGATAGAATCACTTTTAATCGATTTAAGAGCATTTCTTAAATTTTGATTGTTACGAGTAACGAAGTTGCCATTGGCTAAATCCCCTGCAATCACTATTAAAACGATACATGAGATTATAATTATAGCTATTTTTGTTTTCTTTTTCATTTTAAACACTCCAATCGTTATATAACTTGAATAATATCGAGAATTTTTCTTTCTAAGGCAGCTATCCGAACGCTTATGTTTTTTTGCTTTCACTACACCAGCTTTCATTCTTGATTTGAAAGTCCGCAATACTCCCACGTTTCTCACCTCGTTTTATTTTTACCACATTATTCTTTGTATGTAAAGAAAATCATGCAACAATGAAAAAAGTCTCCCACTTAATGCAATCCTAACAGATTGAGTATACGCTTTGATAAGCCAAATTAGGGTATACGTGAGCTATAAGGCAAATAGTGACCTCTTTGTTTGAAGAATTTTGCTTTGAAATGGATGATAATACTTAAATAATAGGAGTGTGATCACATGTTAGATCGCGTTAAAGAAATGCTTATGGCTAACTCTCTTTGTGTTTTATGTACAGTCAGCGGAGACCTTCCTTATTGCTCGTTGATGACTTATGTTCTTAGTGATGATTTAAAAACGGTGTATATGGTGACTGTCCGTGAATCCAGAAAATATAAAAACCTGTTGGAAAATTCAACCGTGAGTTTGCTGGTTGATAACCGTCAAAATCTTGCTTATCCTTCTGATGAAACCGTATCTTCCATTACATTTGAAGGGGGTCTAAAGTATTTGGCTCCTTTAGAAACCGAGATTATCCGCACAAAATTAGCTGAGAGCCATGTGGAATTAAAAGAAATTCTGAAGAATCCGGATTGCATTATTTTTGGTATTGAACTTAAAACGTTCTTATTGCTCAATGGTCCAGTGGATTCTGTTCAAGGAAAGATTTAAAGCGTCTTTACGGTGATCACAAGACAGTTGTGCATAGGTTCTATCAGTATTGACTATAATAGAGCATATCATCATTAGCATATTCTTGATTTCATTCATGCTTCCAGATATAATATATACGATTAGCAGTGAAAGAGCGGAGGGCACAATTTGATTATAAAAGAGAATGCACAATTCAATATCTTTCCCTCACATGTGAGCCTGAGAAAATATATTCTCTATTACAACATCGTATTTCCAACGTGTGATATGTTTATGGCACACTATACACTTATGCCTAACGCTTGCGGCACACTGTCCCTTGCTTTTGACGGAAACACAGTCGTTGCCGAGCTGTGGGGGGCCTCTTTAACCCCTGTTTTGTTAGGCATGGAACCCAATCGTTATCAGATCCTACTCCTTATCCAGCTTTCGCCCTATGGGATGTATCAAATCACCCGTCAAAGCCAAGCGGATTTTGTAGATAGACGACTTTCGCTTGCGGATATTGACCATGAGCTGTTTCATGCTCTGCATCAGGCCTTTGTAGCCTCAAAAACGATAACTGGTTTGATCCTTACATGTGAGCAAATTTTACATAAACGCATGGAAAAGCAAGTTGTTTCGGACGCCTTGTTGTTGGCAACCGAAATGATTTCTGATCATTATGGACAAATACAAGTGAAAGAAATTTCTAGACAAGTCCATTATAGCGAGCGACAGCTAAACCGCTTATTTCTTGCACAAATCGGAATGAATGTTAAGGACTTTGTACGCTTAAACCGCTTTAATTATGTGCTCAAGCGCATTCAAAAATCGCCCTGCTTTTTTGCGGCATTGTCGCAGCAAGCTGGCTATTTCGACCAAGCCCATTTTGATAAAGATTTCAAGGCTCTTAGTGGTGTTACCCCTCAAAAGTATCTGAAAACAATGTCTGATTTTTACTATGACGGAACGGAGATTTATAATATAATCATTGAGTAGATGGATTGCGCAAGGGTTACGAAGGTAGCTACGCGGACTGAGTTATACGCTTTTATTTTCGTCAAAGGAGGAATGAAAAATGACATATAAAGGTTGTCTTTTAGCAGTTAAGGATATAGTCGCTTCTAAATATTTTTATGAAAAAGTGCTGCATCAAAATGCTGTAATGGATATCGGCGTACATGTAGCGTTCGAGGGATTCTCTCTGCAACAGGGCTACGCTGAACTTGTTGAGGTAGCAGTCAATAGTGTGAAAGAACGGTCTCACAATTTTCAGCTCTATTTTGAAGTAGAAGATTTAGACAAAGTGTATGCCGAAATGAAAAGTATATCCGACTTACACTGGTTACATGAGATCAGGGAATATCCGTGGGGGCAACGTGATATTCGAGTATACGACCCAGACAATCATATTGTGGAGATTGCAGAGGATATGAATACGGTTATCAACCGCTTTTTGAATCAAGGCATGTCAT
The DNA here is from genome assembly GCF_001748365.1 of Fusibacter sp. 3D3. Taxonomy (GTDB): domain Bacteria; phylum Bacillota; class Clostridia; order Peptostreptococcales; family Acidaminobacteraceae; genus Fusibacter_A. Next base: position 11,364 of record NZ_BDHH01000027.1, read on the forward strand.
TGGAAGAAATCGCCAAGCGTACAATGTTCCCCCTTGAAGTCGTAAAGCAATGTGCGTCATGCTTTTAAAATATCAAAACCCATCAAAATGAGGAGGATGCCTATGAACTGGGAGCCGTGGACAGGTTGCTACAAAACAAGTGATGGCTGCACAAATTGCTATTTTTATGGCCCACATGCGAAACGCTTTGGCCAAAACACCATAGAAAAAACAGATAAATTGGATTGGCCTATAAGAAGAAATGCAAAGGGTGAATACAACATCAAAGGCAATAAGATTCTTGCGACCTGTTTTGCAACCGACTTTTTCCTTCCAGAAGCGGATGAATGGCGCAAAGAAGTTTGGTCTATCATCAAAGAAAGAACTGATATCGATTTTTTGATTTTGACCAAGCGGATTGACCGTTTCCTTGTATCCCTCCCATCAGATTGGGGAACAGGATATGACAATGTAAATATAGGATGTACTGTTGAAAATCAAAAATTAGCCGATTATAGACTTCCCTTATTTTTATCCTATCCGATCAAGCGGCGTTTTATCGCCTGCGCGCCGCTTTTAGAAGCGATAGATTTGACTCCATATCTTCATGGCGTAGACCATGTTACAGTCGGCGGCGAAACAGGGCGAGAAGCTCGTGAATGCGATTATGATTGGGTGCTTAATATCCGTGAACAGTGCATAAAAGCGAATGTAACATTTTGGTTTAAAAATACTGGCTCGCTTTTCAGACGTGACGACATCGTGGAAAAAATAAACCCATTTAAGCAAACTGGCATGGCGAAAGCGCTAGGCATCGATATTTTAGACGGAAAAAGATTATTCTGATAGAATAATACCAAAACAACAGATGTGAGGAGAAATAATGAAAGCTTATTTTATGGATTTAGAATTTCTGTGTGATGCAGATTTTGCTTATGAAGAGGATATTATTGCCATTTGTTTACTCTCAGAAGATGACAGTTATGAACTGACTCGACTTGTAAGGCCCTATGATGATGCCTTTGAAATATCAGAATATTGCACCACGCTTACAGGAATCACAAGGGCAGATCTTGAACTGCAACCCGTATTCTCTGATGTATACGAAGAAATGATCAACAATACCAGTGATGATGACATTCTCTATGTTTGGGGTAACGTCGATCTTGAAGCCATTTATAAGGCAAGTATTGAGATTGTTGGAGAACTTGAATTTAACATTGTAGACTTTCAAGAAGAGTTTATGAAGTACTGTGGCATTTCATTTCGGCCAGGACTTAAAAAAGTGTACGAAATACTCACAGATGACATGGAGATAAAGCATCATGATGTGAGAAACGATACCCTTATGCTCAGAACAATTTATCACCACTTCATGGCTGATAAGAAAGCCGTCATGCGCAGAGTCAAGGGGAGAATGAAGTAAACTTTACCCCCCCCCCTTACCTAACCAACGGCTGTTTATATGCACTATTTTTCACTGTTTTTCACTATTTTTTATCCATTCTGACATGAGTTTTCTAGCGATTGGCGCCGCTATTTGACCACCGCCTTGTTCTTGATTTTCTATGATAACCGCTATTGCTATTTCCGGATCATCCGCTGGCGCAAACCCGATGAACCATGCGTGATCATTGCCATTACCTTCAATTAATTTTTCGTTTTGAGCAGTCCCTGTTTTTCCAGCGACTACAATTTTGGAGATAGCCGCTTCTTTACCCGTTCCATTTTTAACCACTTCGATCATCATTTCTTTTATGAGTTCAGCGGTATTACTATCCGTAAATTTATATAGTTTTCTTGAAAATGTATTAGACAGAATAAAGTTATTTTTATCCGATATACTTTTAACCAAATAGGGTTTCATAATGACGCCATTATTTGCAATTCCTGAACTTATAAGTGCCATTTGAAGGGGGGTCACAAGAAGTTTACCCTGTCCGATCACTGTTGCGGCAAATTCAGTTTTGCTTTTTATAACACTCTCAATGCTACTCTTTTTAGTGGCTATATCAAAGTTTATATTTTTATTTATGCCCGCCTTTTCGGCAGTATCTAGCAATGCCTTTGGATCAAGAACTTCTGATAACATTGAAAAATAGACATTGCTGGAAACAGCCATAGCGGATGTCATATCTAGTTCTCCATAAGCTTTGCCCCCTGCATTCGAAAAAGTTTTGCCATCAATGACAACGCTACCAGTATCCTCTATTTTAAAATCAATAAAACCCTCTTCAATTGCTGAAACCGCTGATACAACTTTAAAAATGGAGCCTGGAGGATACAAACCAAGTACAGCTCTTGGTAAAAGTGGGCTATTTTCATTTGTGGATATACTCCCCCAGTTTTCTTCTAATGAAGCCTCGTTTGGATTGAAATCTGGCGTACTTACCATTGCCAAAACCTCACCCGTTTTAGGATTAATGGCAACGATTGAACCGCGCCTTTTCCCGAGTAGTTCTCGCGCTTTTAATTGGAGATTATGGTCTATGGTTAAAATGAGATTATTCCCCGTTTTTTCTTCGCCTTTAATAAGGCTCACCATATTACCCATAAATCCGGACGCATTTATGCCGAGTAAGGTATCATTATACGCAGCTTCTAAAAGGGTCTTTCCATAAAGATCAGAATTATAACCAATGACATGCGCGTAAAGGTTTTTATAGGGATAACTTCTGTTTGAGAGGCCCTCTTTCACTTCTGTAGCGGCTAATAGGACACCATTTCTATCAAAAACTTGCCCTCGTATGATGTCTTCTTCATTGGCTTTAAGACGTCTGTTGTAGCTATTTGCCATTATAGGCCCTTTTCCATACAGTTCAAAATAGCTCATATAGAGGATCAAGCCTAAAAAAAGCAAACTTATCATCATAAAAATATGAAGAATTCTACTATTCGTTGTGGATTTTTTCACCTTCAAAGACCTCCTCTCTTAAAATAGAGCCTGATAGGGCTTGTAGTAGCCCTAGTATTAAGAAACTAGAGATTAGAGAGGAGCCTCCATAGCTTACAAAAGGTAACGTTATGCCCGTAAGTGGTATGAACTTTATGACCCCGCCAATTATGATAAAGGTTTGAAACCCAATCGTTGTAATTAGTCCAAATGCAAGCGATTTTGTAAATGGATCTCGAAGACCTAGGCATATTTTAATACCTCTATATATGAGTAAACTGAATAAAACGATAACTGCGATACCCCCAAATATACCCATTTCTTCACAAATTGCAGAGAAAATAAAGTCCGTTTCGACATTGGGTATAAAATGAGGATACCCAAGGCCTATGCCTGTTCCAAAAAAGCCGCCACTTCCGATTGCAAATAGAGATTGCGTTATTTGATATCCTTTTCCTGCAATATCTGCAAACGGATTTAGCCAGCTATCCACTCTTACCTTTAAATGTGGCATTATTTGAATTGCTACCAGTGCACCAACACCTGAAATTATAGCATTGATCGCTACAAAAATAATTGCTTTCTCAAATACATAAACGATCGCCAAATACACCATAAATATAAGCATTGCGGTTCCAAACTCTCGTTGGAGTACAAAAAAACCAAGTAAAACAAAGACCATAGCCATTAATGTCCACTTTGGATGTATCCTTTTATCGTGTATTTTTAAACGCAGTGCCTCTGGATTTGAGACAAATGATGACATGAAAAATACAAAAAGAATTTTAATGAATTCAGAAGGTTGAAAGGACACAGACCCCAGTACTATCCAGTTTTTAGCGCCGTTTACCCTAACCCCAATGATTTGTGTAATCATAAAAAGTATAATCATTAAAGCATAAAAAAACCAGATGGATCTCATACGTTTATGCACTAGATGGTAAAAAGAACTTGTCGCTACAAATATGCCCATTCCAATTAAATACCATATAAATTGTTTAAATCCAACGTCCGTAGATATCCTGAGTTGCATAACAAGACCAATACTCAAAATCATGGCGACGATAGAAGTGATGTAAGTCTCACCCATTTTAAATTTTTTGAGCATTATATAGGTCAAATAAGTTAATACAATCTTTGTGGCCCCTAATATCCAAAAAAACGAATTCAATTCACCACTTCTAAAAGAGAGCAGTGCAAATAAAGATAGGTCAATTAGAGCTACTAAATGTATGGGCACAATAGGACGCCTTTGTTTTTCTTGAACATAATAATAATTACTCATTTAATTTTCCACCTTCAGAGTAGACGAGTTCTGTGCTTCCAAGTAATATTTTGTCGCCCTCTTTTAACATGACAGGTTCTTGAATCTTTATATCATTGATATAAGTCATATTGGAGCTGCCTAAATCTGTAACTTTAAAGCCTTGATTAACTTTATCAATCTGTATATGACGTGATGAGATATGGGGATCTGATATAACGATTTCACAGTCAAGTGATCTCCCTATTACAGTAATCTTATTTTTTAACGGAAAAATTTCAGTTACGGCGTTCATATCTGCTTTTTCAATTGAGGATAAGAGTTTAAGGTGTGGATTCATAAATTTTGAATCTTCCCAAATGGTCATATTCTTTATGTCTTGATAAATTAATTTTGCAATTTTCAATATAAACATATAAATTACAAAAATCAAAACATATTTTGTAATCATCGCTATTATTGCGTACATATAATCACCTCAAATTGATTATATCATTCTAAAGGGTTTATTCAATCTCTGAAAACAATTAACATTCAGTATCCCTTTTTTCATTCTACCTTACCGCTTTAAATCATAGCAGCCTTCATGTCAAATCACATGAAGGCTACTATTTTTTCAATCCTTATTTTACGGCACTAGAGTCCATTTACCCGTCTCTGCATCAAACCTGTAGGTGACATCCTCAACAATTCCTTCGCCGAATATATCTTTGATTTTCGGTGAGATTGTGATCGTATCCCCAGTTTCGAAGTCTTCGGTATCTAGATCGATCATAATTTCCTTTGGATACTCTGGATCAAGCCAGAAGGCATTTGCGCTGTCCAGTTGTTTTGTATTGCCATTTTTATCTCTTACTATAATATATTGCGACTTCACTTCAGACGATGAAGTTGGGTCAATCAGATAATTATAGTCCGCAGCATCGGTAAATCCGATTGCTATTTCATTGCTAAACTCAATAAAAGACCTATAAGTTTTGCTGCTTGACAGATAAACCGATTTCACTTCTAGAGGAGAGGACCATTTTATGCCGCTGTACCAGTAGACAATATCTCCGTTTACAGATTCACCATAGATATCCTTGACATGCGTCGTCAATTGAATCGTATCGCCAACCTCAAATGTTCCGTCCGAAAGCTCAATGTTCAGTACGTTGCCGTTGATTGAAAAAGCTTCTCCTGTAACAATCTCCTTTTTGTTGCCTTTGCTGTCCTCAATGACGAGATAATCTTCGATCTCTTCGCCATTTAAATAAACTGGGCCGTTAGTAGTCGTTCCAAGACACAACGGATTATTAAATTCTATGCTTGCACCGTTAATTGTATTCGTAATATTTTTTACAGTTGGCAGATCGTGCCCCAAAACAACGTCCATGGTCAAATTGGTGATCGTTGTTTTCTGGAAAGAAGCTAAATAGGCTTCTATCTCACCCGTATTGTAAGTTTCATACGAGCAATAAGCTTTTGTTTCGGCCGTCTTCTTATAAAGGATATCAAAGGTCGGTCCGTTTGCAAAATCAACATCCGGTATCTTCTTGCCTTTAACCGTAACCATTGCGGCACTGCTGTTCGCCAGTGAAAGGATCGTTTTACTTGTTTCATACGGTCCGAAGGCATCAACCGTCTTATAAACCGTTCCCGTCGGTGAAGAAATCATCGTTTTATCGCTCTTTGGTGTAACGATACCTGTGGTAAAATTATACGTATCGCCTGCTGTTAAATAGTGGAGTTTGATTCCTGTTACAGACAACGGATGTGACGTTCCACTACCTGGGCTCCAAACAGCACGAGATGCGTCAACTATATAAACACCGCCCAGTCCAAATACCGTTCCGACCTCTTTCTTGATTCTAATTCCGGTTCCCTCATCAGGCCCTATGGCAAGCCCTTTTTTGTCCGTATCTCTCAGTGCGACCAACAGCCTACCTAGACGGCCTCTAATATCAAAATGGGAATCCATTAAAGCATTCTTGCCCGCAGCAGGCTTGATAACGCCAATGCTCTTATAGTACAGGCTGTTTCCTTTATTTGCAGTCACCGGCTCTTTGTCGATTTCCCCATCATACGCCCTGAAATCAAGGCGCTCGGTTTTATTCCAGTACATCGGTTGATAGGCATAATTCGCACCATCTGTGTAAGAAAATCCTGACATGACTGCAGAACCCGCACTTGAACCCGCAACGGTTCCGCCTCTTGCCAGCACATTCTGAATGGCCTGGCCCACTTTTGAGAGGCTTCCGTCATCATTTAAAAGAGTTCTTGTGTGTCTTAATTGTGCGCCTCCAAAAAAGAACGCAATGTGACAGCTTTCCACGAGATCGGCAAAATACTGCTCATTGGCGACACTCTTGTAGTTATCCAGCGCCAGCGGGATATAGGCAGGTTCAAATCCGTTGCTTTCAAAATTTTCCTTGTCCCCATTATTATAAAAATCATCATACAATAAGGCCTCTGTAGGCTGCCATGATGACGAACTGCGTCGCAATTTCAGGAAGGTAGTACTCATACTTCACAACGCCCCAGATGACCCAGATCATTCCAAACAGCAGTGTTAGAAGTACTAGAATATGACCTGTTCCAAATTTCACGCGCGCTTCCTTCTTCTCCTGCATATCATTTCTAAAGTAGTGATCTGATGTATAGGCAAGAGAGCTTTCCGGATTCTTTTTTACTTTTCGGCCATACAAGATCGTATAAACAGCCCCAAACATCGTGAATACAAACCACATGATCATCCTGAACGGTGCCCCAGACAGCACGGGGAATTCAGAAACGCCTTGAGCAATGGCAACGCTGAAAGGATTCATCCACGAGGTGGCAAAGCCAATCTGAGTGGCTACATAGGTGACGAATAGAGCCGTAATGGAATCATAGCCGAGTCCAACGATGATAGGCACAAGAATCATTGCAAATGCAAGCGCTTCCTCGCCCATACCGAATACTGCACCCCCTAGAGAAAATAGAAAGAAGAGGATAGGAATCAGAAGCCATTCGCGCCCCTTAGTCTTCTGAATCATCTGGAGAAGACCGACCTCAACTGCACCGGTTCTTATCACAATCCCAAAGGCACCACCGATTACCAGGATAAAGGCCACAACCCCCACTGCCGAACCCCATTTATTTCCAGATACCAATCCTTCAAAAATATAGTTCGAAAATCCCACTTCTCCAAAGGGCTCGAAGAATTTGACACCCTTTCTAATCTCCATGCCGTTGTCATCCTTTGCTAATGCAAAGCTACCTGCCTCTGGCACGTTTTTGGTTTTCTCTACCCCGTTCAACTCATACTTTATTTCATTCATTTTCAATGATCCAACGGGTACAACATAAGTGAGCAGTGCAGCAAGCATGACGACAAAGAAAATAATGACGTACGTGTCTGGCATGTTCCATGCCTTTTTCTGTTTTTTCCCCTCGGGTTGAGGCTTCTTGTTTGCGTCTGACATAATAGTCCTCCTAGTTATAATTGCAGTATGGAAACCTGTTTGTTTATCCTAATGCAAATCACATGCCAATAAAAAAAGATACTCTAGGCCCTAAGCCTGGGGTATCCTCTTTTTATTAGAACATCAAATCTCTTCATTCAAATGCCCATTCAGCTAACGGTTGAGTTAATTTCCAAAATATCCTACAATTCTAAATTTTCGTCAGTTTGGAGTCACCCGTTTTTTAACCTGTCCACCCTTTTCATCACCCTATCCACCCTTTTAACCCTTTGGGATTTGGTATCACTCACTACTTAACTCAACCCCTCGGCGTCCGTTATAAATTCGAATCTTCCCTAGCGCTTCAAGCTTTTCAAGACGGCTACGGATTTGATTCTCACTGAGGGGTATCCCCTGTTTTTCTGCTATTTGAGCCAAACTTCGCCGCCCTACCCGCTGTCCAGCGCTACGCATCTCCTTGATCCACTGTAGGATCAAGCTCAAGTCATCTCGTTCCAGAGGCGGTTGTTCCGGCTTTAATGTAGTCACAGACCTTGGCATCAGGAGGTCCGGTGGCAGATTCTCAAGACCAATCACAGGGCTTTCACAGACAGCCGCCAGATACTCTGCCACGCTTTCTAGCTCCCGCACATTCCCTGGCCATGTGTAAGCCTGAAAAAAAGCCTGAACCTCAGAAGACAAAGACAAAGCCTCCCGATTATTCCGCTGCAAAAACCATTTAAACAACGTCTGAATATCAGAACGTCTTTCCTGAAGTGTTGGAATGTTAAGATAGAGTCGTTTCAAACGGAAATAGAGGTCCTCCCGAAATGCGCCATCGGCGCACAGCTCAGACAATTGCCTGTGAGTAGCAGCAATAATCCTGACATCAATGGGGATGATATCCGTTCCGCCTACTCGCATGACCTCCTTTTCCTGTAGAACACGTAGAAGACGAGCCTGAATTCTGAGAGAGATGTCTCCAATTTCATCCAAAAATAAGGTCCCCCCATCAGCTTGTTCGAACAATCCACTTTTTCCGCCTTTACTAGCTCCTGTGAATGAGCCCTCTACATACCCAAAGAGCTTGCTTTCCACCAGTTCTTCCTGTAGTGCACTAAAATTTACGGCCAAAAAAGGCCCTTCAGAACGGCCTGACGCTTTATGGATAGCACTCGCGAAGAGTTCTTTCCCTGTGCCTGTTTCCCCCTGAATCAGTACCGACAGCTCTGTTCGCGCCAACTTTCTCGCATTGCTGATGGCCTCCAGAAGAACCTGCGAAGTGCCATGGATATCGTCAAAACTGTATTTCGCTACATGACCCTTTCGAAGCAGATCTCTTCTCAAGGTCAGTTGCATACGGTCTTTCTCAGCACTGTCCCGGATGGTACTGACGATGGCCCCCCTTGTCTCCACGGTAAACCGATTTAGTATATACTCACGCTGGTTGAATACGAAGGCCAGATCCGCGCCATCTTCAGAATTCAGCAAAAAATCCACTTCCTCCGATTTGAAGAAGTGCTGTATTGATCTTCCTACCGCTTTTCGGTGATTCAACCCGAAAATTTCCTCACAGCGCTGGTTAAACATAGTGATTCTACCCGATCTATCAAAGCCTAGGATCCCGTCATTGACGCCGTCCAGCACCTGCATGAGATAGGTGTTAAGCCGACCCTTTTCCTCCATAGATTGATAGAGCTGCCGATGCAGACGAATAATGGTTTCAAAATAACGGGCTGATACCAGATTTGCCTTTTCATCTAGCAAGTCCAACCGCTCTAGAATTTCAACCACCGTTGTCAGATCAATGATTCGGGGACCAATATCAATGACTCGACTTACGAAATCTGGCACTAGATCCAGTTCTCCCAAGGTTATGGCGCGCTCTAATCCCCCTGTGATGCCACATCCTGGGTAGTATGGTATCATCTCGAAATGGGTAAGTCCCAGACTGGCAATCAACGCCACAGATTCTTCTGCGGTTTCTTGAGCGTCATTCACCAGTAGTAACTTCTGTCCCACTGGAATGGCAAAGAGCTCATCAAGCCGCGTCATATTTAGAGTTCGCCGTGCTGTAATACAGGGACAAGAAGCATCGAACCAAGGTGCAGCCTCCGAGCAGATCAAGTCTGTGGACAATACCACCAAATCCGGTGACACCCGCTTGCTCAGACCATTATTTATGGCATAGCTTTCAATCTCAACAACACCCTGAAGTATCGATTCTAGCTGTGCCATTAGCTCAAGCCTCGTTGATTCAGTTCCTGTGAATAATGTCACTGTCTTCATCTGCACCCTCACTCTCTTTTAATCCCTACGCCACATCATTCAAAGGTTCCACGCACCAGTGGCTTTCCGTTTGCCGTCATCTGCCGTCCTTTCGCAAACACATGGACAATCTCAAGGCTCTCCCTGTCGACCAAGACCACATCTCCCAGGCACCCAACCTCCAACCGGCCAACGTTCTTGAGCCCAAGCAGAGCGGCAGGAGTTGAGGTAATTGACTGAATGGCAGTTTCAAAAGGCACGCCCAAGGCTACGGCATCGCGGACGGCACCATAAAGTGAAGTGGGCTTCCCAACAGTGATTACCATCAAATTTCCTTTACTATCAAACACTGGCAGACTACCCTGAGCATCGGAGGAAAAACTAATTCGATCCACTGCAACACCCGCGTTCAAACAACGGGCCATGGCCTCTCCCGCAGGCACCTCACCTTCTTCAATGAACTGAGCATTAGTGCAGGTCGTAAAATCAATCAAGCCTCCACGTTTACCATAATCCATGGCTTTCTCAACCAACTCTGGATTACGGTTCATATGTGTCGGGAAGAAGTGCTTGATCGGAATCTCCGTTTCATCTAAAATCCGTTCCACCAATTCCAGCATCCGGGATCCATCTCCCAGATGAATGTTGATGATTCCCGTTTTCCCTGCCAACATGGCACCAACCCTTGTATCTGCAGCTAATCGTTGAAATTCATCATAGGTCGGCTGCGAGGACCTGTGGTCTGAAAGCGCCACTTCTCCCACCCCTATGACCTTGTCAATCAGGATTAAATCCCGCATGACTGAACCCGTCATGCTCGAAAGGGGAATCCGATAATTCCCAGTATACATATAGGCGTTAATACCTTCAGACTCTAAGGCTCGAATCTTTGCTAGGAGCCCTTCAAGACTCCTAGTAACGCCATCGGTACCAAGACAGCCCACAACTGTGGTAACGCCTGCTATTGTCAAATCTGTCAACTGTATTTCTGGAGTCCTCGTTGAAAAGCCTCCCTCTCCACCCCCGCCACAAACATGTACATGGGCATCAATGAAACCAGGCACTGCAATTAATGAGCGTCCGTCAACCACCTGAATATCAGGCAACGTATTCGTATTAATATCCGCACCAATTGCGAGTATCTGTTCGCCACCCAAAAGGATGTCGCCTTCAGTGAATTCAAAATTTCCGATTATTTTTACGGCTTGAATAAGTATCATGGTATCCCTCCCATTTAAAGTTTCACCATTTGTACCACGCAAGTTTTGTGCCATACCCCATTCTCTGATAATCTGGCAAAATGCAAAGCGGACCGAAAGTAAGAATGTCTTTTTCTTCCCCAGATTCATCGATTAGTTTTGTTTTCGTATACATGATATTCCCATTGTTCATCTATATACCTCCGATGTATTACCGTTGAACTTTTCTAAAACCAAGTTCTTAAATTTCTCATCAATATTAGAAAAATATTTATTTTTATGATAGATATAATAAATGCCTCTCGTTAAGTTGATCCCTTTAATTGTTAATGGCATTATTGACCCCTCATTGACTTCTTTATCAATCGACAGCCTAGAAATGATGGATACACCAATGCCCTTTAATATCATTTTTTTAATGATTTCGTTGTCCTCAACAATTGCTTTTATTTTGAAATCTTTGATGGCATAGTGCTCAAGCTTCATAGCTTCTTCAAAGGTCTTGAGCGTTGCAGAACCCGTTCCTCTGATCAAAATATCTTGCTCAAGTAGGAATTCCAAACTGACTTCCATCGTATCGAGGTGATTGAACTTATGAGCAGGAACAGCGAGAACCAGTTGATCCTTAGCAATTTCAATGCTTTCAATGTTTTTCTTTTTAACGTGTATGCCTGTGAAGCCAAAACTTATATTGCCGGATTCTACGGCATCATAAACTTTTGAGGAATCCATCTTTTTAATATTGTAAGTGATATTTTTATATTCTGTTGAAAAATCAAGTAAGATTTCATCCAGTAGATAGTTAGCGGGTAATGTGCTTGAACAGATGGTCAATTCACCCGAAATTGAATTTTCATTTTGGACCATTTTTGCAAAAATTTCTTCTTCTTTATTCAAAATTGTAGTTGCATACTTGTAAATTTCTTTGCCCTCTTTAGTAGGAATAATATCATTATAACTTCTTTTTAAGAGCACAATACCAAAATCCTTCTCAAGACTTTTGATCTGTTTTGTCACAGCAGGTTGCGATATGAATAATTTTTCTGCAGCTTTTGAAAAACTCTTTAAATTTACCACTTCAATATAGGTTCTAAGATAGGCCGTATTCATACTCACCCTCCAATCTATTGTTATTTGTTGTAATTCATTTTAAAGGTCAATGTAGATTGCAGTTGCATCATCATGTACTCTTAAACGCTTATATGCCGTAAAATCAACATCATTATCTTCGATACTTCTAATCTGATTTAAGACTGCCTCTAAACCCTCCGATTTACAGCTATCCATCAATTGAGTTAAGGTCATCTTCTTATATTTGCTATATATGGCTGAGTAACCATCGCTCATCATCAATATATCCTGAATTTTTGACAGCTCTATTTCTGAGTAAATACCATGCTTAATGCCCTCTATGTCATGTTCTAAGATGTAGTAGCCCTCTTTGGAATTCATTTTCATTCGGTTCTGCCTGAGTACTTTTAATTCTTCATCTGTATACCCATTAAACGCAATACAATTTTTCCGTTCTTTATTATTAAAAATCATGTCAATCACTTCTTGATCTAGTGCTTCAATTTTTTCATCAATTATCGTTTTGATCTTACCCTCTTGAGTCCGAATATTGATTTCTGAATCCCCTAGAACATAGCTTTCTACAAAGCCACTATTTATTCTTACAATCGCTATGGTTGCCGATGCACGGTCTAACTTAGACAAATTACTGATGTCAGCATATTGAGAGAATTCTGTATTCAACAATACCATGCCCTCTTCTAGAATAGTCACAATGCTTTTATTAAATTGTTCTAGATGATTAGACAAATAACGATGCCACCAATGCACCATCCAAATCACATCGCTACTCTCTTTTGTAAACTTAGCTTTGCTCAGTGGTAATGCACCATCAATGATCCAAAAGGCATGTTCTGTTTTGCCATGTATATCTTCATTATTGTCTTTATAGCTATTCGTTATTGTCTCTATTTTCATATACTGCTCCTTTAATATTTGGGGATTTTGCTTATAAATACACTCGCCACCAGTGCAAATACAACTACTAACGCCCCATATGCCATGGCTAAACCTATTTCATATTCAAATATGCCATTCACCATTGCAATGGAAATCGGTTTATTTTGGACTGTATATAAATAGGTGGATATGGTATATTCGCCAATGCTGCGAATAACAATGAGCATCGTCCCGCCCATTATACCAGGGGTAATGATGGGGAGCACTACTTTTCTAATGGTTTGAAAAGAGCTGCCTCTGAGACTTTTGGACGCTTCTATAAAAGTGTTGTTTAAGTTTTGAAAGGATATTGTCGTCGTTCTAAACATCAGTGGTACTTGACTCACAAAATAGGCAATCGGTAAGAGTATATATTCTCCGACGAGTATTTGATTTCCAGTAAATGGCGTCGGATGATTAAAGGCATTAATCATATTGATGGCAATCGCACTTGCGGGAATCGCCCATGGCATCATAATTAAAGCTTCTATCATTATTTTAAATTTGAACTTCGTTTTGACGATGATATAAGAAGCTGGCGTTGCAATGGCGATGCAAAGTATTGCCGTTAAAAGGGCCATTATAAAACTATTGATAAAAGGCGCTAATGATCTTGATTTCGTAAATATTTTGATATAATTTGCCATTGAGAATTCTTTTGGATAGATCTCAATCATCCATGTCCCAGGTTTAACAAATGAAAGCATAAAAACCGTTACAATTGGCAAAAGAATAAAAAGGACTAATGAAAATGCCAATATCATTAAGATCATTTTAACCACTGGATTGTTGATTTTCTGAGGCTTTATGCCTACACCTTTAACAGAGGATTCAAATCTACATTTATTCTCATAATGCCGCATAACACCCAGAAACATAAAGGAGACGAACGTTAAGATGATCACTTGTGTCGCTGCAATATCCATATAATTGTTTGCTTTGGAGAGTAAAATCTGAGTCGTCATGACCTTGTAGCTGCCACCAATAATGCTTGGGGCTGAAAAGGAACCAATACCAGTCATAAACGTGATAATGCTAGACGCAATTATCGCTGGCTTAATAAAAGGCAAAATGATTGTCGTCAAAATTTGCCACTTGGTGGCCCCTAAGTTTCGAGCCGCTTCAATGGTATAACGATCTATATGTCTGATTGCAATGGACACATTAACATAAAAATAAATGTACTGCGTATAAGCGTGAATAAAAAGAATACCGCTTAGTCCTGACAACTTAAAAGGAATTTCATCTAGTCCTAAAAGGGTTTGAAGGGTTTGAATGGTTTTCGTAACAAGGCCACTTTCGCCATACAATTGAACAAACGCAAACACAATCACGAGCCCCGGTAGAACAATGGGCAATAATAGCAACTTATCGATTGTTTTTCTAAACGGCATCTCAAAAAAATGAACCAAGAATGCCAATAAGGTGCCGATAAAGCCACAGACGACAACTGTTAAGACACCCAGTATAATCGAATTTTTCAGCGCAATCACATAAGATTGAGTATTAAAAAAATGAATGTAATGGCGGATTGATAAACCATCTTCCGTGATTAAGCTTACCTGAAAGGTCTTAAGGACAGGATAAAGAATAAAGCCAACTAAGCTCCAAAGTAGCAAACTGATCACGGCAACCTTTAAAAAACTTGATTTATGATGCAATTTTTCCATGGTTACGAGCACCTTCTTATTCATTCAAAATTTTAATACATCTTGGTTCTAAGGTTAAATAGACTTGTTGTCCCCTTTTATATTCGGCCCCAATTGTGTTGAGCTTTATTACTTTTAGTTCTAAGGCTTCAACAGTTACGATGTATTCAATGAGTGGACCACTCATACTTACTTTTTTCACGATGCCACTTAATGTATTAAGGCTCCCCTCTGTTTTATCAGAAATCGTAATATCTTGTGGTCTGATAGATATATATTCACCAAGTGAATCCTTACACAAGTCCAAAGACACAGTTGAGTTTAATACGGCCTTGTTGTTTTCTATCTGAACCTTAAACAGATTTGTATCTCCAATAAAATTGGCAACAAAAACATTAGCAGGTGCCGTATAAATTTCATAGGGTGTTCCCACTTGGACACAGTTGCCTTGATCAAACACTGCAATCCGATCCGACATGGTTAAAGCTTCTGTCTGATCGTGGGTCACAAATAGGGTTGTTATTCCTAATTGACTTTGAATCTCTTTTAACTCCATTCTCATTTTATCTCGAAGTCTTGCATCTAAGTTTGATAGCGGCTCATCTAACAACAATAACTTCGGTTGCATTACCAACGATCTGGCAAGTGCCACGCGCTGTTGTTCGCCCCCTGAAAGTTCTGAAACATTTCTTGCCTCGTAGCCTTCAAGGTTAACCAGTTTTAAGTATTTGGTCACTTGTTGCAGGATCGTTTGCTTACTGTCTTTCTTGTTTTTTAAGCCGTATGCCACATTTTCAAATACATTCATAAACGGAAACAGCGCATAATTTTGAAAAACCATGCCTACATTTCTTTTCTCTGCAGGTGTGTTCGTCATGTTGTTCCCTTCAAATGTAACGGTGCCTTTTTCCGCTTGAACAAACCCAGCAATAATGCGTAAAAGAGTCGTTTTGCCACATCCTGAAGGTCCTAAAAAAGTAAAAAACTCCCCTTCTTTAATGGACAGATTAACTTTATTCAAAACACACTTTTGCTCATATGTTTTTTCTATATTTTTCAGAGATAACAGTTCCATGTATGGCCTCTTTTTTTATGATTTCATTTCATTTCATTTTATTGTAACATAAAAAGATAAGAAGTCAGCTTATAGCCGCTTCTTATCTTCATATTTTACATGAGTTTTAAATTATTTTTCAACATCTTTATGGCTATCTTTAATCTCTGTATCCCATTTTTGCATCCATTCAGATTGTTTACTTGCTAAATCAGCCCAGTCTACGTTCATTGCATTAATCTCAAATGCCCCCATCCATTCTGGTGAAGTTGCTAACGCTTCTGGATTTGTAGGCATACGATTAAATTCGGTTGCAAGCATTGCTTGAACTTTTGCACTTCCAGCAAACTCGACAAATGCTTTTGCTGCATTTGGATGTGGCGCATTATTAATAGCTGCAATACCGTCTGTAATAATCGGTGAACCACTGACTGCATTTACAACTTCCAGTGGCATACTATTATTAACTTTATTATCTATAATCGAATTTAAGGGTGCATAACTTATACTTGCCTCTTTACGACCAACAGCTTGAAACATTAAGGATTCACTACCATAATATTGTTTTGTATTTTGATCTAACTGTTTCATATAATCCCAGCCAGCATCTAAAGTTGAAGTCAACTCAAATTGTTGTAGCAAACTTGAATAAGTTGCTCTTGCTGATGATGACAGAGCATTTCTAAAAACAAGTTGATCTTTAAATTGTTCTTTTGTAAGGTCAGCCCAATCTTTAGGCGCATCTTCAGGCGCTATAACTTCGCTGTTGTAAAACAGCATTACAGGTGTTTGAATGGTACCAAACCAATAGTTTTCGCTATCTTTAAATAAGGGATTCAGTGTACTTGCCCAAGTGGGTTCAAATGCCTCAAATAAATCATCTGCTTTTAATTCCATGAATATTGAAGACGCGCCTCCATACATAACATCTGATTGTGGGTTTTCTTTCTCTGCGCGAACGCGTTCTGCTAATTCACCTTTAAGATTAATAAATTCAACCTTAACACCTGTTTCTGCTTCAAATGCTATCGCTACAAGTTCTAGCATGTCTTCACCATGTGTAGAATAAATGACTACCTTATCTTCCAAGTCAGCGACTGGTGCCTCTGTTTGTACTTCAGCGACTTTTTCTTCGCTATTTGCCGGTGTACTCTCCACAGCAGTATTTTCTGCTTCACTCGCTTTTGTACTGCAGCCAGCTAAAGAAAATAGAGCTACCAATACAAGTATTATGCTTATTATTTTATTAAATTTCATTACGTGCCTCCCCTTAATCAATCCGTATGTCCATTCGGTTATCATA
Organism: Fusibacter sp. 3D3; assembly: GCF_001748365.1. GTDB lineage: Bacteria > Bacillota > Clostridia > Peptostreptococcales > Acidaminobacteraceae > Fusibacter_A. Next base: position 28,408 of record NZ_BDHH01000027.1, read on the forward strand.
CTTGTCATGGTTTCATAGGTTTCCTGTACTCACAACCTTTGTATTTTACCTAAGAAACCCACTTGACACAATAGATATTACTTATTTTCATATTAGGAGTAGTCGTATAATAATTGATTATAGCGATCGGTTAAGCACGCAAAGGGATTCAACCTGTATTTAGACATAGTGGCAGATTCAAATTATCGATCAAGTAAAAAATCAATAATATTTATATGCTTAATGCCCTCTCTAGAAAAATCCAATTTGTCTAATGATAATACATATTTGGGGAAATTATCATTTATTGAGTCGTATGCGCCAAACTCTCTTTTTACAACATTTTCATCTGCGAGCAAATAGGCAACTTGATAATAACTGCGCTGATCTCCATCCATTAAAACAAAATCGATTTCACCGTTTGTTGTTTTTCCAACATAAACTTCATATCCACGATAAATCAGTTCATTGTAAATAACATTTTCAATTAATGCACCAATTTCAGTCTTAAATCCTGTGTTATTGATTTTTGAAAGCCCTAGATCAGTCAAATAATATTTATCCGATCTCGTCAAAACCTGCTTTCCTCTTATATCATATCGAACAGCTTTATTCATTATTAACGACGATGTTATAAATTCAAGATATGCATATAACGTTTCAGTTGAGACTTTTCTGTTTACACTTTCAAAATACTTTGAGATGGATTTTGCTGAAAATGTTTGAGACGTGTTCATAACCATATACTCAACGATTCTATTTAATATGTCTACATCTTTAATCTTACTCCTTTGAACAATGTCTCTCAAAACGATGGAATTATATAAATCTTTAAGATACACTTTTGTTTCTGATTCCGTTTTCATTAAAAATCGTTGAGGCATACCGCCGTAATTAAGATATTCAAAAAAGACATCATCAGAAATTCTATCATTATCTATCGCGTTAATTTCACAGTATTCCTTAAATGAAAAAGGCATTACAAGGAAACTGACATATCGACCTGATAGATGCGTTGCCAATTCACCAGATAGTAGTTTTGCGTTTGAACCCGTTATGAAGATACTACAGTTCAAGGTCGCCCTAAAAGAGTTTATTGCTTTTTCAAAGTTCATAACATTTTGTATCTCATCAAAAAATAAATAATATTTCTGATGATCTTTAATTTGATCTTTGACATATTTATGTAAATCCATTTCATTTTCAATAAACGAATTTTCTAAATCCTCAAAATTCAGATAGATAATCTTAGAATCTTCAACACCGCTTCTTATAAGCTCAGCTTCAATTTGTTTAAGTAAAACTGATTTCCCTGACCGACGGATTCCAACTATGACTTTTATGAGATCCATTTCATAAAATGGTCTGATTCTTTTTAAATATGCTTCTCTAATAATCAAAACAATACCCCCTTTTTATTTTATTATAACAAAATTTTTTAGCGAATTCAATTTTTATTTTGTTTTATCAAAATAAAATGATTAGGATTTTTTTTATTTCTCTTCCTCAAAATATTAGAAGAGTAGATTTAACGACATCTACTCAGAACTTAAAAAAGATTTGAATTGTTTTATCATATACTTTCCTTAATGTAATCATCTGATGTATGATATTCTTTAAAGTGTTTGACACTTTATATTTGATCAATCTAATTAGAACTTTAATTTTAAAAGAAACAGCCCTAGAGCTGTTTCTTTACATTAGTTTTCCTCAATATTTTTTTGAATAAAAAAAGCTTCAGTGCTATCATTATAACTCAGCATTACTTCGACTTTTTCTTCACCTTCTTTATACCCCCAATAGAGATCATCGAGACCATCCATACTAGCTTTAATATATGCAATATCTTTATCATCAAGAGTATCCTTTATCGAAAGAATAATTTGTCCCTGATTATTTAATACAAATTCACTTATTTCATAATTTTTAGAAATAGATTCATGAACATAATTCATATAATTTTCATGTGAATTCTCTGTCAATACTACAGTATTGTCTTCTGGACCAGTTGGGTTTGTGGATACTTCACCGGTGGTAACATGCCGTGGTTTTATAACAATAAAGCCAACAACAACAACAACAATAACAATAACTACTAAGAATACCATGATTAATTTTTTTTTAGACATAACACCCTTCCTAACTATTAATAATTAGTTACAGATATACTTAACATCCCGTTTAATGTGTTATAAAAACTTGAAAAAACTGAAAAACCACTATTTCCATTATAGTAGGAGTTTAAGCCTAGCATATGGCTAATTGAAGTATTTGAATAACTGTTATCCCAGCTGCAACTGTAAAGATTATTTGAAATAGTATATTGACCATGCATAGTTATAATATACCCATTTGCCATATCACTCACATAAGACGTCGTAATCGTAACTGTATACGCCGTTGATTTTATTCCAAAAATATTCGTATGATAATAAGTAAATGTTTTTGTTGAACTTGAATTTACAGCAGTTTTTAATGCTCCAAAAACATTATTATTTTTTTGCTGAAACAACTTCTTCTGAAACAACTGATAATGTGCTACCATCCTTGTAAGTATGAATTTTTGTTTCTATCCCATTTGCTAATTTAGATGAATTACATCTAGTCTCAAATGAATTTAATTCGTCTAAATTGTCCACATGTGTAGTCCATCGTAAGAAGATACTTCGGATTATGGTCCTTAATGGCACCTAACGATGAAAGCGCCCTTTTTAGTGTCTGCTCTTCCATCACCGTCTGAGAAATCTGGTAATACGTTTGTCCTTCAGCATTAACCGCGATAAAATCAACCTCAGCGTCACCTACTTTGCCTACATAGACTTCATAGCCTCTTCTTAAAAGCTCTAGATAAACGATATTCTCAAGGATGTGCCCCATATCTGTATGTTTCGTTCCCAAAAGAAAATAGCGAGGTCCAATATCAGCGACGTCATATTTTGATCCCTTAGCGAGGTATTGTTTCCCCTTTATATCGTATCTGCCAACCTTATAGACAATAATGCATTTGAACCTGTGATATATAAATCCACATTTTTTATGAATCTCTTGAACTATCAAGTTTGTAAAACTCGTTTTATAAACTATAAGTATAGGGTTAGGGTGTCAAAAGTCAGTCCGCTAAAACTGCTTATGGCAAGAGCCTGCTCTTAGGACAGAGAGCAGGCTCTTAATCAATTGTGTTTTTTACTTTGTTTTTCTTATGCCTTTTTCATCGACTTCATAGCCATCTATTTTGGTGCTTTTAGCAAGAGAACCATCGGTGTAAAAGTAATACCATTTGCCGTCAATCTCAATCCACTTGCCAGATACCATCAGACCGTCTTTCGTAAAGTAATAGGTCATACTGTTTCCGTTTGCACCCAGATCCCAAAAGCCGACTAACATGGTCTTACCTGAATAATAACGCCAGTTATCGCCGTCTTTTACCCATCCGGTTTTCAGCGTACTGTCAGTGTTGAAGAAATACTGCACGCCATCCACGGTCTGCGTACCAGTTAAGGCCTTGCCGTCCTTGTAGTACAGATACTGTCCAGCGTCGTTATGCGCCCAGCCCTGGGCTGTATCAGGGTTGATAGTGAGTTTGATGTAACGGTTCAGCATGGAAGAAACCTCCGCACGGGTGGCATTTCCTTTTGAATTAAACTTGTTGTCACTGCCGCCTATCATAATGCCCGCCTGCTGCATGGCTTTCACAGCGTCTGTGTAAACACTGCCAATGCTTGAAGCATCGGCATAAGTTGTGGCTTCACGCGTAATCGGCAACGTATAGCCGGTTGCTTTTGCATAGTTCGCAAAGATCACCGCAATTTCCTCACGGGTGATTGCTCTGTCGGGTGCAAACTGATTATTACCGATACCTTGAATGATACCTTTCTTGTATGCCCAATCAATATAGGAACAATATGCACTGTCAGACTTCACATCTGTAAAGCTGCTCGTAGGGTATGCTTTGGCATCCACTCCCGCCAGTCTGCCAAGCGCTGTTACCAGCATTCCCCGTATCATAACGGCGTTTGGTGAAAAGGCTGTGTCCGAGGTTCCAGAAAGGACCCCTCTTCCTACTACATAATCGACAGATTCCTTTGCCCAGTGGGTGCTGAGATCTGTAAACTTGGCTGTCGGTGCGGTATAACCGATACCATACTGTGAGAAGTGAGGCGTTGTGAAAATAACACAGCCGCTATTTGCATCATAGGCAGAACCTGCAATGCGAGTGGCGTTACCCTCTGCATCTAAATAGACAGCATACAGACCGCCAACGGCTTCATTCTCGCCCAGTGTATATGGGATAGATACAGTTGCGATTCCATCGCCGAAGCTGGATATACTTTTGCCGTTGCCATAATCAACGGTGATGTCATATACCGGTCTTGTCCCAATCCATTTTTTTGCCGCATCTGTAAGGTTTGTCTTAGGTGCGATGGCAATGTTGATATTACCAGTGCTCTGCTTTTGAATTTCTGCCAGTGCCTTTTTGTCGAAACTTACCTGCAAGAGCGAGCCGTTGATTTCAAGGCTGCTTACGCCTGCGCTCACAAGGCTATCCAAAGAACTGCGTGTAAGGGCCGCCGTCAGGGAATCTGTGTCCTTTGGCATGGTTACATTAAGTTCAACAGAAATTCCATTTGCTGTTTTACCTTGTGCCTTTGCCTCGGCTTGTACTTTCGCGATTGCATCGGTCACTGCTTTATCTGGAATAGATGCACTTGCCGCTCCATTCGTCCCCGCTGTTGCTATGACAGAAGCTGCTGCCGTTATCAGATGGTTTGGCTGCTTTTCTGGTGTTGTGGTCGTTGTTGATGTTGAGCTTTCGCCTGAGGAAGAATTGCCGCTTGATGAACCACCGCCTGAGGAGCCGCCATCACCGCTGCTGTTTGTGCTGTAATTTGCCGTTACGGTAACCGCCTTCCTCAGCATCGTAAAGGTTGTTGTGCTTGCTGTATGGCTTGCAAAAGTGACCCCGTCACTGCTGCTCCAGCCGGTGAAGGTATAGCCACTACGGCTATCTGCCGTAATGGTCACGGTCTGACCCGCGCTGTAGCTGCCGCCGCCCGTTCCATCTGTCGCGGTTACAGTATAAGTCGCATTAACCACGGTCATTTTACCGCTTTCGTAGCTGACGGTATAACTGTCAGCGTTCGCAAGCGTTCCACCACTGATGAGAATGTTATATTCACCAACCGTATTGGTGTCCATAGCAGTCGTGGATACGGTCGGGCTGATAAAGGTGTCGCTTCCTACAAGCCCTGTTGCGGTGTAGGTCAGTACTGGCATTGCCGCGCCCTTAATAAGGTTCAGCTGGTCATTTGCCTTAACGGTCAGAGCCTTTTTACCAACCGTCAGTGATACCGATGTGCTCACTTCATTGTAGGTGTTGTTTGCCGCCTTGGTAGCGGTAATGGTCACGGTACCAGGCTTGTGAATCGTCGCTGTGGTACCGGAAATGCTGATAATCGTCGGATCGGAGCTTGTAAAGCTGGCTGTTTCGGTTACGCTGCCACCGTTTGTAGAAAGTGTAAACGCATCATCACCATAAGTCTTTGTACTGATACTGCCTATATTAAGTGCCGCTTGATTCTGCTTATTCATGTCAAAGCTAAGTTCTATACTGGTGGCGGTGTTATAATTACCACTGCCGGTGTAAACTGCCTTAACCTTGTAAATCTGTTTAGCAAGCCCTGTCCATGTGTAAGTTGCCTTGCCACCTGTGATGGTGACAGCAGTTGCGCCTGCAATATCTTCTTCATTGCCGCTAGTGCTGTTCACAAACTTCACGGTGCCGGTAGGCGTTTCACCATCACCTGCACCCGTTAGGGTAGCCGTCAGTGTCGCCTTAAGGCTTCCCGCATCATCGGAAAGATCTGCGCTTACTGTCACAGCAGGCGTTACTTTGCCAACTGTAATGGAAACCGTCTTGGCAGTGTTTGTGATAGTTTCATAGTTTGCCACAGTACCAGCATTCGGCATAAAGGTGACCTCATAGCCGCCATTTGCCACAGTCGGAACTGTATTTCCATTCGTCCATGCAAAACTACCGTATTCGGTGCTTCCACCCGTCAAAACGCTTGAAGACAGCTTCTGTCCATAAATAATGCCGCTTGCCGCTGGGTAGGTAATGGTTGGTGCTGGTGCTTTCGCGATGGTGAAGGTTCGGTTTACCGTTCCAGTATAATTGCCTTTTGCGGTAACCGCTACGGTTGCTGTTCCTGCACCTGTGTTGGTACTATAGCTATAATCATAATCCGATGCCGTAATGGTTGCTGTGCTGTCGGTTACTGCGACCGTTGGCACTTTTGCTGCTCCGTCATAGGTGTAAGTTCCTGTTACTTCTTCGATTGTCACGCCTGCCGCCGTTAAGCTCTTACGAGTCATGGTCGGCGTTACCGATACCGTCACCGTGGCATATTGCACCGTATTGTCAGGTGTAAAGACTACATCATAAGTTGCTGATGTTCCTACAGACGGTTGATCCGTGCTGGAAACACTCCAGCTTCCAGCCACTCCATTGGTACTGGCTGGCTGAGATACCGTCATGTCCTTGACTTGCTGTCCATAAGTTCCTGTGAGAGTTGGATTCCCTGCAAAGACTGGCTGTGTCGTTGTCGTCGTAAAGCTTGTGCTCACCACACTGCCGTTATTTTCTGCACTGTCTGTGCCCACAGCATACATGAAATAAGTGGTATTTGCTGTCAGACCAGATATTATGGCTTCGAGATCCTCGTCCGCCTTACCCTCTGTCACGCTTACCGTATTCTTTTCTGTGGCATCTAAAATCTCCTGTGCTGTAATACCACTTTGTTCGGTGGTCTTGACCACATAAGCAATAGTTCCTGTTTCATTCATCTGTACTTTTGCTGCTCCTGACACGTCTCCAAGATCAGAACCCCCAGGCGCCGTTAAGGTAACGGTAGGTGCCGTCTTGTCAATGACGATTCCATCGGCGCAGATATAAGCGCTTCTGTTGCCAGCCAAATCCACCGCATACGCATAGATGACATATTTGTTCTCCTCAGTAATGGAGAAGCTATCCCCCTCTGTAAAAGAGAGCATATTTAGTTCCTCTGCTGTTTTGACTGTCGTACTACCGGTGGTATCCATATAGTAATAATACTTTTCCACGCCGGAACCACCGTCTGTAGCCGATATGCTGACGGCCTTGTTTTCCTTAAAGAAATGCCCAAAGGTAATCTGATTCAGGAATCCTTTCCAGTTGTTATTGCTGATGTGGATACCGTCAGTATCGACTGAAAATGCTGGGGCGGTTTTATCAATGTTTACGGAAACGGTTTTTCCATCCGTGATATAGCCTGTGCCATTTTGCTTAAAATAGAGCGTTTTCGTTATAGCGCCCTCGCCGCTTAACAGGTAGGACTCCGCATAGGTTCCGTCTAGATGATCGCTTATGGTATAACCCGCCGCCGTAATGGCTACAGCTGCGGTGTACCAGTCCGCTTTTGTAGTGCTTCCGTTATAGGCAAATGTCGGTTCTTCTGTAAGGTAATAAAGCCCTATCGTGATAGAATTCTCACATTCCAAATGATTTTGGGTTTCTGGAATGTTCACCTTTAGAGTATAATCTCCTGGCTCAACGGGTGTCCCTGAAAGAACCTCTCCGCTGCTCTCTACCGACCATGTAAAGACCACCTCTGAATAGTTTGCTCCCGTAATGGTCATTTCCTCTGCCGCAGGGTTGGGAATAGGACTTCCAGTATAGGTGTGCAAGGTAGTGTAATCGGACTTGATGCCAATGGTGGACTCCGCTTTGTAGATCGTAATCTCCCTTGTGGCGATTGCCTCGTTGTAGTTCGTATCCGCTGCCTTTGTGGCAGTCACAGTCACCACACCGGCACCTAGGATCGTTGCAGTGCTGCCACTGATGGAAAGCATGCCGTTATCTTCAGGCACAGAATAGGTTACAACACCTTCGCCATTTCCATCAACAGCCTCCAGTGTAAAAGGGTCATCCCCAAATTTTTTATCTGTAACATCGGTAATCATAAAATCTTTTTGATCTGCTTTGGCAATGGTTTGTTCAAGCACTGCACTGGTTACGCTTACATAGTTTTTGCCCGTACCGTCGGCGCTTGGCGTATAAACGGCGGTGAAGCTGTGCGCTCCCGCGTCGAATATTTTCTCCTGACCCGTCTGATATAAATCGACACTGACTTGATTTACTTCTACAACGTCATTTCCATCTATTTTAAAAGTCACTGTGCCACTAGGAATTTCTCCGTTGACACCGCTGACCTCCGCCCTAAAATACACGCCCTCGCCATAGATAAAGGGGGCGTCTTCGTAGGTGTCAATTTTGAGGTCTATCGTCGGCGTTGCCTTTTCTACCCTAAATTCCGCACTTTCGCTGTTCACGATATAGCCATCGCAGGAAACCGCACAATAAAAGCTGTGTGTGCCTGCGTCAAGACCAATAGGAATGGTCAACGTGTTGGAATTTGTTCCCACTGCAGTATCGCTGGTTTCACTGCCGCTCTTAACCCGATACCACTGGTAGGCAATCGTACTGTCAACTGGTGCTGCGGTAGTCTTATTCGCCGTTACGCTCATAGTGGGCGCTTCGGTGTAGCCGTAGGTTGCGTTTGCAGCGTTTTGCGGATGGTCGGTGATCTGCACGGGCACTGGTTGAATGGTGACAGGATTACTCAGAAAATAATGTGCTAAATCATTCTCATAACTTCCAGCATTTGCAATCCGGTTTACCCAAGTATTGTTTGCATTCTTAAATCCATAGCCGCTTGCCAGTAGGCTGGCGACTATAGTCTTGTAAGCAGTATCAATATGTTCATATTCCCCGCCGGAAAGAGCAACGCTGTCGCAGGCATCAAAAATTGTTTCGTTGCCGCTGAAGGTACCACCGGAAATCACCACATTCACGGATTGGAAATAGGTTAACCACATGGTAGTTTGAGTGGTTTGTATTGTACCACCTTGGATGGTAACTGTCCCCGAGAAATAAGCGTCCAGCACCCAGCTCATACGACTGCTGTTCTCATTTTCATAGATGCCGCTTTCAATGGTAAGATTGGAATCAGCAACAGATATTGTACTTTGAGCGGTACTGGTAGTAAACTTCCCATTTGTATCACTATCTTTTAAGGTTACATGGCTGCCATTTGCGAGTTTTAATCCGACATCACTGGCGGTACTCGACCATGTTTTACCATTTAAATCTATGGTAAACGTGCCAGAGGTGACCTCCACCTTACTTGACGTGGTTGCGTCAGCAAGGAGTTTGACGGTACTGTTTGGCTTACTCTTTGCCGAAGTAATAGCTGTTTCCAGTGTCGGGTAACTCACAGAACTACCATTCGCTGCTATCACTTCATAATTTCCAGTAGCACTGGTAACAAACAATATTGCATTATTCGAATTTACCGTATAACCATCACAAGTCACAGCACAGTAGTAAGTATAAGTACCCTCCGCAAGACTGGTATCAACTGTATAGCTTACGCTTGTTCCACTGTCAATGACTGCGCCGTCCTTATACCACTGGTACGAAATGGCTTTGCCGGAATCAGCAGGTATCGTTTCCGCCGTTACAGTGAATGTGGGTGCTTCTGCTCCTGCATAACCAGGTGTTGCAATGACGTCCTCTGACTGTGCGGTGATTTTGACTGGTGCAGGCGTTACTTCTACATTGTAAATTTCATATCCACTCAGTATGGATGTATCTGTCACAACTGAACTATCACTTCTGTTTCTGTAGACATAGCCTTCTCCCAGTACATCTCCTACATTTTCATACGCCCATTGTATACCAGTATAGCTTCCTCCCTCCAAAGTCAAGGAGCAATAGCTGTCGCCATAAATAGAAAATGCATTCTCCTTCGTAATACTTCCACCGCCTACACTGTCTTTTACGGTAAGGGAAGCAATATTGCCACTACTTCCCTGCAACTTAAATGCCATGGAACCGTATGAATAGGTGCTATTCACGCACTTCCCATTCAAATCAAGGGTGAACGTACCCGAAGTGATTAAAACAAGGTTTTCTGTTACCACATCCTTCAGCAGTGTCACCGTACTGCCGTTCATACCTTGTGCCGCAGTAATCGCTTCCTCAATCGTATCATAGTAGGTAAGCGTGCCATCGGAAGCCTTTATTTCTGCCTCTACAGTTGCACTGATGTCCTCGGTGAGCTGTGCCACAGTGTACACAGAAAAATGCTCCGCTAATGCTTCCACTGTCTCTGTCACATCGTCCACAGTGGTGTCAAGTCCCTTTGCCTCGCTTAAGGTATCATCCATGTGAAAGACCTTCAGCTCCTGTGTTGGCACGGCTTCTTCTGTCACCATAGGCAGCTGCGCAAAGGAGACTTTTACCTCGCCTTTACTGGTATCGGGTTGAAGCGCGTTACCGTCTGCATCGGTGATCGTGATGTCAAAGGAAACCAGCTTCGTTACGGTTTTAGCAGTATCTTTTGATTTGACTTCTTCACTGACCGCACTTTGGATTTTCTCTTTGTCCTCTGTGCGGGTCACCTTCTCGGCATGAAGAACAGCCCCCTCTGGGAACACGTCCTTTTCCGCTTTAACAGTGATTTCGATGCCGTCTATGGTCTGGCTTTGGCTGAATGTCCACTTGCCGTTGTTCTGAACCTGCATCTGAGGCTGAATTTGAACCTGCATTTGAGCCTGAATCTGTACCTGAATTTGCGGCAGGCTGACGCCGTCCCCAAGGACATAGCCCGCTGGCAGAACGGGCTCATAGTAAAATATCGCACCTGCACGCTGTGAATCAAAGGTGTCTGAACTACTGCGCTCTAAATTGATCTGCCATGTGATGCCCGTAATCGTCCGCTCTTGTGAGCTGATTGCTTGAATTTCGGCCTGCTCAGTGTCTGTACCCTCTAAAGCCACGCTAATTGCAGATCCTGTGGTACTTTCCACCCCATAACCCGTGAGTATGACGCTGAGCGTATTGGGCAGTGTGATCTCCGATTTCTCCACGCCCACCGCAAACTGCTGATTGGTAATCTCACTGGACAGCTTTGCAAAAGCGGTAATCGTCTCCGCTTCCTGTGCATAGGCAGAAAGGCCATAGCCTGTGATCGGATTCATCATCAGTACTGCCAGCATTACCGCCAATAACTGCTTTGCTTTTTTTCTGACAAGAACGCTGTTTAGGCGTTCTGCGATTTGTTTTGTTTTCATAAGCTCCTCCATCGCTCAATGCCCTTTCTTAATACGGCATTGCTTCGCTCTCTTCTTTTTCTAAAAATCTAAGACATCCTGTTACCGATTCTCGGAGCTATACATCGGACGGCTTCCTCGGACATCCCCTTCTAAAAACGCCGCACACAATTACAATTGCGCCTAACGATGCGTTTAAAAGCGTTTTTATTTTAAAGTAGCATTTGGTCCAATTTTTTTCAATAGATTGTGATCAAGCGGTAAATAATCTGCACAAGTGGTTATTTTTCCACTAAAATATGGATTACATCATAGGGTAGAGGGTTGCTCAACTTTTAGATTTGACACCCTAACCTAAAATGAATTTTACAAACTTATTGAGTTTGGTTATTTCAATAGTCCTGATAAAAACAGAAAATTACTCCCCCGTATCCATTCATTGATAATTTTAGAATAGCACTACTTTCTTTTCTATTGACACGATCAGACTATTGCAGTAGTATATTTGTATACTACTGCAATAGTCTTAATGAAATTGATCTAGATAAAATTGATAGGAGGCATTAATTGGAACCCATAAAACTTTTTGACAGTGAACTTAAAATCATGGACATCCTCTGGCGCGAGGGAAAAACCACCGCCAAGCAAATCTGCTTAATTGCCGCTACAGAAATCGGCTGGAATAAAAATACGACTTATACTGTTATTAAGAAACTCATTGATAAGAATGCCGTTTGCCGTGAGGACCCAGGTTTTGTATGCTCTGCGCTCATAAGCCTTGATGAGGTTCAAAAGGACGAAACCGAGCGACTGATCGACAAATTATGGGGGGGCTCAAAGAAAGCGTTCTTTTCTGCTTTCATTGACGAGCAGCTTTCTGAAGACGAGATTGCTGAACTCAGAACCCTAATCGAAAAGAAGTGACGCCTATGCTATCAGAAATTTTCTACTGGGTATTAAACGCCAGCATTATCGGTAGCGCAACTGGTTTAATCGTCGCTCTTGTGAGGAAAACACCAAAATTCCCCTCTTTTGCAGCGTATGCTCTATGGCTTCTGCCACTGATTCGATTTTGGATGCCATTTGGCATAGCAAGCCGCTTTAGCTTACTGAGCCTAATCTCAAAGTATGCCACCAAGACCGTGATTGTCTGGGAGATGTCTCCTCATTTGCTCACGAGTACAACCTCTAACTTTGTGCAAGCCGCTGAAAGCTACTTTCCAGTTGTCTACAAAACAGAATTGCTTAAAAACATCTTTGAAACAGCTTCTATTATATGGGGCATAATCACTGCCCTCGCAATTCTAACATTGTTTTTTTTGTACACACTCTCAAAACATAAGTTACAGGACGTCTGCCATTTAGAGGGTGAAGTTTGGATTTCTGAAAAGGTGTCCACTCCAGCAGTTTATGGCATTATCAAACCGAAAATAATCATGCCCGATTGGATTCTTCCAGAAGAACGGCCCATTATTTTAGCACATGAACGCATCCATATACGTCGCAGGGATAACCTCTGGCGGATTGTGGCGCTCATAACAGCGTGTGTACATTGGTTCAATCCACTCAGCTGGCTATTTTTGCAATGGTTTTTTACGGACATGGAGCTTGCCTGTGATGCAAAGGTCCTTAAAACATTAGGTGACCGTTCAGCACAAGACTACGCTGCCACTCTACTGTCTTGTGCTTCCGGTCAACGTTATTTTACCAGTCCTTTTGGCGGTGTAAAAACGAGAATACGCATTGAAAGTGTTTTATCGTACAAAAGACTGACGCTATTATCTACAGTGGCATTCGGCGCACTGATCGTTGCCATATGCTTTGTTCTGATTACGAATGCGGTTGGAGGCTAAACCTATGAAAAAGATATTCTATGTAATGGTTCTATTCATCACCACTTGTGTCTTGTCCAGTTGCACTTCTGAACAAGCGAATCGTTTCAAATCGGAACCCGCGAATCCTTTCAAACTGCTTGAAACGCCACAAGTATACGTTTTAAAAGACGAAGACCCATTTAGGATCATGCCCACAGTCACTCTTTACGAAAACGGAAATGCTCAGCTCTCTCAACCGCCCATCAGCAGTTTTGCCCTGTTTACCATGGGACAATATGAGATAAATGAAAATGAATTAATGGTCACTCATGGTGAAAATACACGCGCTTCATTTGAAGTATCCAATAATGGTGATACGCTAACTCTGAAATCATCAACCTTAGGCTTTACGAAAGTTGGGGCAGTCTATAACTACCGCTCCAATGCGGATTATCTAAGTCAATATCCAAAAATTGAAGGTGAAACGCTTACTGTTGACGCTTTGCGGGAACTGGTGAAGAAAGCGCCGTATCTTACCGTCTCAGACTTTGAGAAATACACGCATTTTGATATTGACACAGACTACCATATCTTTAATGTTGATGGCGGCTACACACTCAAAGTGATTGTCAGCAGTGACGGAAACACGGGCTGTATCGTTGAGCGTAATTCGGACGGAAAGAGTTTTCCAATGAACCTTAATGGCTCAACAAATCTTTCTTTTGATGTATACCTCGGATTGGCGAATCCGTCAAAATACGAACCTCAAAAATGGCTTGATTATTTTAAAGATGAGGAACTGCCATGGGGAGAGATCAAAGAACTAACACTTCCAGAATTTCCAGGCATCACTTTTACATGGTCATCAGAAAAAGTGACTGCAGGAGACAAAGTCTTATTCCAAGGGATGCCAGTTTGGAATGTCTATCTAACCGATTTGACAAACGACGGCAAGCCAGAGTTTTGTGCCACAGTAAGTTTTGGTTCAGGTATTGTTGATACTCACATCATAGTTTATGATTATGCCACCGATAAAGTGTATCCATTAGCAGATCGAACGCATTACGACTATTATTTATCCATGGATGAGGGGGAAATAAGCGTTACACAAACAGAGTATATGCATGAAAAACCGCTTGTGTCTGCAAAGCTGCAACTGATTAACGGCGAAATTTTTAGATTCGGGCAATCCGTGGAGGAAACACAATAAATGTAAAAAAGTTCTGAGCAAAAAAATTGGCTCAGAACTTAAAATCCATCTCAATATTCAATTAGGCTACTCGTTTAAGCAGACGAACTACCTCCACATGGGTGAAAGAAATAGGCTGAATCTCGTAAGTATCTTTTGTAATCAATGTGATATGCTGTTTCTAAATGCTATTTATTAACTTCAGCTGATTCTGTACCTTTTCCTCTTTTCTTAAGCTCATTATCATATTGTGATTGTGTTATATCTCCATTTGCTAGCTTTTGCTTTAAATCATACTCTGAATCATTTGACAAAGATGCTGTCGAAGATGTCGTTGAAGACTCTGTATCCTCTGTCTCGGATGATTTTAATACTGCTGCTGCTTGTGCAGATTTTGTTGATGTAGCGGACACAGTTGCTGTAGCTGACACAGTTGATGCCGTTTGAGTTGACGCTGACTGTTCTGCCAATACAGAATTTGATGCAGCAGACATTTCTTGTGCTTTGCTCATACCCTGTTTACTTATTTCAACGGTGTCACCATGTATTGATGTTCCAACCGTCGAACGGTCTTCAGATGATACTTCTAATTTGGATTCGATTCTTTTTGAATCCACTACTTCATTTTCTTTTACATGCTCAGTTTTTTGACTTAACGCCTCATTGCCTGATTTCAGCTTTAACTTCTGAACTTCCGTGCTGTCGTAACCTGAACTTATTGAGGAAGAAACAGGTGATATACTCATTTAAAATCACTCCTTTTGGGTTTATTAGATTTATTGACTCTAAATAGTCTATCGGAAGAAACCCAATTTTTAAGCGTGGCAGTTTTGTGGCAGTATTGAGGCAGTTTTGAGATACTAAAAGTCAAGGCTTTGCAGTATAATGCCTTTCATTTCTTATCATAGTGGGCTTCTTTATATCTATCAAATCAGAGTAGGTTCATACAAGAGGCGACTATTCTGTAAACTAAGAATTGGAGTATTCCATCAGAGGCACATTATAGCAGAAGCATAAGGATATTCGTGGTTTGAAATCAAATTTAGAAAAGTTCTGAGCAAAATAATTCAGTTACACAAGCAAACCTTCTCCGCATGCCTAGAGCAGACAAAGATAATACGTTTGCCCTTCAGCATTAATAGCGATAAAATCAACCTCAGCGTCACCTACTTTGCCTACATGGACTTTATATCCTCTTCTTAAAAGTTCAAGATAAACGCTGTTCTCAAGGATGTGCCCCATATCTGTATGTTTCGTTCCCAAAAGGAAATAGCGAAGTCCAATATCAGCGACGTCATATTTTGATCCCGTAGCGAGATACTGTTTCCCTTTTATTAGCTGGTCTTATTGTTTTCGCAAACTCATATCAACATAATTCGCACAGAACATCAAGTTTGTAAAATTCATTTTACAAACTATAGATATGTGTAAATTACAAAACCGTCGCTTGACTACCGACTATTTACTTATATTGTTGTCACAATAAATCGTGATTACTTGATTTACAAATTCCGATAAGCGTTCATCTCCATAGCTGTTAATGGTACTTGAAAAACGTTTATCCGAAACATATAGAAAGCCCAAATACCGCAACATTTCAATAGAGCAATCATAATAATTTGCTGAAATAAAATTTCTCCACTCATGGATAATAGCCTGAACGTTCTTACTGTCTGGAGTCTCATCAATATGATGAAAAATTTTCCCAAAAATTTCCTGTGCAGTACTCTCTAATCGTAGCCACTCGTTTTTCCTTTCCATGCCAGCATATTTATTTTTGTACTGCTGATAAGCCGTTGTATTTTCCCATCGTTCCAAAACCTCTTGATGATAACGCTCCTGTAATTCAATAATATTATCTTCATTGAATACCGAAAAGTTTGTTTTGCTTTCTCCCTTCAAAACTTTATCAATAAGCTCAATTAATTCGTCGATACGATCCCTTTTTAATACAAGAATCTCAACATGCCTTTTTAGAGTTTCCTCTTTGCTATATAAAGGAGCAGACATGATTATTTTTATTTCTTTAAGATTAAAACCTACTTCCTTGAAAAACAAAATTTGCTGTAACCTATCTATATCCTCATGGGAGTAAAATCGGTAATTTGCACTTGAAACACAGGTGGGAGATAATAATTCTATCTGATCGTAATAATGCAGAGTACGAATGGTTATGCCCGTCATTTTGGCAACGACATTTACTGTCATTAATTCGTCCTTATTCATCCCAAAAGTCCTCAATCTCTCTAAGAATTTCTTCTGTAGGTGTAAGCGTTGCTTCAATGATGGTTTTACCTGTCTTTTTTAAATAATGTTTTATCATATAATATCCACATGCATATCCAGCACAAAACGGTAGACCTACAGGAAAATAACCTCGCATTTTCGCAATTTCATCTCCATAAAGATAAGAGGTCAAATTGTCCATACCCGTTACATCCAATGCATCTTTGACTAAAGGTTTTACATAATTATCCAAAGTATCCGTATCAATCTTACTAACCCAAGGACCAAGTTTTTCCTCTCCATAAATGAAAGTTGCATAGTTTTCTGCCAAACCCTCTGTGACCATCATACCCGCTAAGGAAATATCATCACGCCATTTTTCAAATTGAAATCGAACATTATGATTACACTCATGAGCGAGGGCTGCTGGTATCCGACCAATTGTATAAGCGTTAGGTGTAATTGCGCCAAAGATATAACCAGGTATACCGCCGTCACCCGAGTAGCCATCACTAAGTATGGTATATGGACTCCGAGGATCAGCAAGGAGAATCGTATATAAATAGTTTTGTACTGGTAGCTCAATACCTACATTCACAAAACGCCCAAGAGCATCCTCTATTGAGGCTTGACAGCTTTTCCAAAATGCGTTCTCTGAAAGCAAATCAACGCCTTCTTTTTGACTTTCGTCAACTTCGTTAGGAGCCAAATAACCTAACATATTGCTTGCCATTATAACATCATAACCGTTTTCTTGCTTCGCTTTGAGCGGTACATTATAACAAGCCCACTTTTTTTCAAAGGGTTTCATCATTTCATAACGATAAATGTCGTTCTTTTTTTCTAAAGGGGCAGCTATAATTTTTTTGTAGATTTCATCTGAACGAATATTTCTGATTTCCATATTATTAACTCCATTTCTTTTATTTCTATATGTTATTACTATACACTATGACGTAACGAGAGGGTCAATCGCTTTTTTAAATTTAAATCTTAATTTAAAATATGCAAGAATTACTTGAGTGCACCGATCATTCGAGAGCAACTTGACCGTTGAATACAACAGCATATCTACTCAGTAAAACTTTTTTATATAAATATGTAACCTTTTGTCCTTTATAATTGTATTATTAGTGAAAAGCTTTTCAAATAGATCAAGGAGCATGCTTATGAGACAACCTGTAGAGATACTGATTGAACAGTACAAAAGCAACATTTATGCAATCGCTTTTAATGTATGTAAAAACGTGCAAGATGCAGAAGATGTTGTTCAGGATACATTCATTCAGTATATATCACTCAAAAAAGATTTTGAAACAGAGCAACACATGCGCGCATGGCTTATAAGAGTAGCAATTAATAAGGCCAAGAATAAGAACACTACCTTTTTTAGACGACATGCACTGCCTCTGGAAGATTACATGGAAACTTTAACTTTCGAATCCTCGGAATCCTCCGAATTATTTGAGACCGTGATGAAACTTGCGGAAAAGTATCGTATCGCCATTCATCTGTTTTATTATGAAGACTATTCTATAAATGAAATAGCCGATATTCTAAAAATATCTGTAAGTAATGTAAAAGTTAGATTATCACGTGGCAGAATGTTGCTTAGGGAAACATTGAAGGAGGGATGGGAAGATGACGAATAGAGAAAAATACAAGCAAGCATTTTCTGCAGTTCATATCTCTGACTCATTTTATTTGGAGGTAAAAAAAATGACAAATACAAGTAGAAAACAAAAAATCAATCCACTGGTTGCGTGTATTGCTGCCTGTGTACTTTTAGTGGGCGGCTCAACTGTTGCATATGCTGCTGATTTGGGCGGAATTCAACGCACAATTCAACTTTGGATACAGGGAGACCAAACTGAAGTGATTATTGATTTTAATGCAGATGGAAGCTATGGCATGGCCTATTCAGACAGTGAAGGCAATGAGATTCAACAAGGTGGTGGCGGCGTTGCTTTTAATTCCGATGGAAGCGAAAGACCTCTAACAGAAGATGAAATACTGGATCACCTTGACGACCCAGATGTGAGATATGAAGATGATGGCTCTGTTTGGATTTACTATTTCGATCAGAAAATCAATATCACAGACAAGTTTAATGATCAGGTTTGTTATGTTCAAGTTTCAAACGGAAGCGAAACCTTATATATGACCATCAAATATCAAAATGGCTGGTCTAGCAGTCCTAATAAATATCCAAGTGTTTCTTCATTTAACTAATCGTTTCGGGTACACCTTAAAGCCACTGAATGTCATCTACGCATTCAGTGGCTTCATTAAATTGTCACTCTAAACAATTAGTAAATAACTCATCATGATCAAAGTCTGAGCTATGATATAGCTTCCCATAATGTAACGTTCGGACATTTTTTCATTTTGACCCAACGTACTGATTGAAAGCACTGAATCAGATGTAATAAAGATCAGTGAACCGATAAAACAAAGCAACTTTGCCAAGAGCCTATCATTCATATATCTTAAAAACGACATGAAGCTCATAAGCGTAATCGCCAGCATGTACATGGATATCGCCACTTTTAAAATCAGCCTAACTTTAGGGCTTATCTGATCTTGCTTCAATATGCCATGTGAACTTAAATATTTAAACATCATAAAGGCATACAAAATATAGATCAAATAAATTGCCGTGTAAATTATGATGTGACTTGTAAAATGGGCAGCCTCCTTTGCAAATAGAAAAATATAAGTGATATGACCACCAAGAAAAAATAGCATGCCGAGCATCAAAGGTATGATATCTGTTTTTTCGGTTGACTGAATTGCCGTCCCTTTGTGAACATTTATATGAAGCATTAAAGCAATATCTCCAAACCATCCAAAGGCAAATGCTAAAATCAATAGGGGCTCAATCACATTTGAAAAGCTTAAATAAATTGCGATAATCAGTGGCATAATCAGAGGCTTCGTGATCGTTTTGATCCAATAATAGATCGAACCTTTATCCGATGGTTTTTGACTGTATACGTTTAGCACGGAGACAATAATGAGCAATGGTATGAGCATGTATTTCATCTAGTCATCACTCCCATATAAATCTTTTATCACATAACCTAAATTAAGCTCTTTGAGAATGGCTTGCGTAGGTCTTAATGTATCTGGATCGTATGCCATGGCGTCAAAGTAGCTGTTTTTAACTTCTTGAAAAGACAGCCCCTCATAATCCTCTATGCCAGCGCGGATTCTTTCAGGCATTCTAATATTTTTCACATCAATACCTTCTCGAATGTTAAAGGCATGCCTCAAGGTTTTGATTCTTTGTGCACAGGTCATATAGTAATCAAAATCATAATGCCAACCTGTAGCGGCATTAATGTAATCGATCAAAGGTAGATTGACGTCACTGCCAAAGCCAAAGGCACACATCCCTAAACCATTAATCAAGTCCATAAAACAGCTATCTGTTTTTAAACTTTCCCCTATCATTTCACGCTCTGGTAAGCTATTTTGATTTAATAACGGATGCAAATGAGTCGTCTTCTTATTCATTTGTTCTTTATAATAATCTGCACCACTGAGGGTAGATGTGTGTCTTCCTGGAGTTGGTTCAGCTTCATAACCTACGCCTAATCCAACACCTACCGTGTTTACTTTTCTTGGATCATGCATTGGCAATTCCTGACCTTGGATAACCATGCCACATTCAAGTGCTCTTTCACGATTGATTTCATGAATGTAACCCTTTTCAACTAATGCTTTTGCAGCAGAGGTGATGCCATTCCGAAGGTATTTACCAATACCTTCTCCCGAAATCATAAGTTTGGCCAATGCCAAGGCGCCATCATTACTAGACCATTTTATATTTTCATCACAGAACTTTTCTTTGTCAATTAAGGCTTCATGTACCAATTCATAAACCCATGAAACGGTTGTAGCTGCACTAATCGTATCCATTCCAGAACAGTTGAACAGATGGTTAATTTCGATAATATTCTCTAAATCGTCTGCCTCTAGTAAGGTACCAAATCCGCATAAAGTTTCATATTCGGGTTTATGTATTTTACTGTCATCCTTATTTTTCATGTAGCCACCACATCGCATTGGACAACAATAACAACCGAATTTTTCATCTTGCAAATTTGTAACCGCATTATTAGAAATTTTACCCGATTTTGAGGCAGGGAAATCTTTAGCACCATCACCCAACCAATTCTTTATAGGGGAATCATTATTGGCAGCACTGTAAGAAACAACGCCAGCAGTGCCCCAATGTGTCATGACATATCTTTCAGCCTCTGCAGTGGGTTTCATTTTCAATTTTGTTAAAAAATCAAGCACCTCAGACCCTATTTTTGTCGTTGGGGCTACCGATTCAGCATAATCTAATATAGGCGTTTTATAGTGCTTAAATGCTTTGGCAAATTTTTTATTGCCTTTTATGATCGTTTCCTGATCAAACACTTCTATATCCGTTGTGCCACTGATACAAAGTGCCTTTAGATTTTTAGAACCCATAAGAGCACCCAATCCACTTCTTGCAGCTAAACGCCCCCCTTCAGTAACGATCCCAGAAATTAGCGCCTGTTGTTCTCCAGATGGACCAATACAAGATACTTTGAATTTGTCACCATGTTTATTTAATAAATACTGTTCTGTGTCTAGGGTTGTTTGTCCCCATAGATTATATCCATCCTGTTGCACCGTCGATTCAAGTGTAATTTGGCCCCCATTGATGAGTAAGTAAACTGGCGTTTCGCTTTTTCCAACAAAAAAGATACCATCAAAACCAGCTTCTTTAATCGCTGGCGCAAAATGCCCACCACTATTAGCGTCGCCCCAAGTGCCTGTAAGAGGACTTTTGCCTACAACACAATAACGACCTGTAAAAAATGCTTTTGTACCGGTTAACAAGCCACTCATAAAGCCAAGAATGTTTCTTGAATCAAGAGGTGGCAGTTTTGGGGGCTGGTTCTCATAGATTATTTTGACACCCAGTCCATATCCAGTCAGGTATTCACGATATACGGCTTCGTCAATTTCTTTGCTGGTAATTTTATGGGTATCCAAATCAATCCATAAAATTTTACCCATGTACCCATAATTATGTTTAATCATCTTTTAACGCTCCTTTTTTCAAATTATGACATCTGCACTTTTCCTAATTTTTATTATACCCTCTATTTTGTACTTTATTAATTGTTTATTTAAAATTTCGGCTTTTAGGTTATACCCTAAATGCGTCAGTGGAACAAGTGTTCTGTTTTTTTCTACAGCCACACCCACTTTGCTCATTCCAGAAGAACTATGACCTAAGTCCTTATCGTAAACGCTTCGATAGACATATCCTAAAAAACCAAAGTAATCAAATGAATCTGGACCCGTTTTTTCATCACATACAGCCTTGTACCACCAGTCAGCTTCACCAACTGTTCCATCCACTTCTAATAAATCTAATGACAGTACTTGATCAAACTGCTTTACTAAGTCGTACTTTTCATCATTATTAAAAGTCAGTTTATTAATACAAAAATAGCCCCACCTTCATTACAAAGGCAGGGCTCGATCACTGGACAAGCCAGTGTTTTTTATATCTCAAATAATCCCCCATTTAACTTGCTTGCTCTAATGGTTCTGGTTCTTCAAATATAACTTGATCGTATTCTGGTTTGTTGCCAATGTTTATAAGAACACATAAGACGACACCTACTGCCAATCCCCAAGCTGCACCACGTGTTGCTAGAACTGCGGCTATTATACCAGCGATCCCCAAGTCGTTAGCTGTTCGGGCTTTTAACACGCCTACCTTAACAGATACGAACCCTTGAATCAACATCGTTAAAGCAAGTGCTATTCCTAAAATAGGTTTAACCAATGTTACAATCGGAAGGAGCAAATAACCTGTCAATGTTCCAAAACGGAATGACGCCGCTCCACCGTTAATAGAATCCATTGTCTCACGACCTTTTTTGAAGCGTTCACAAATAACCACTTGCATAGCCGCCCATAACGGACCACACATTGTAAGGTCCGGACCAATAATAGACATAATCATGTTGCGGAGACCAAAAATCATGTGAGATCTATTAGGGTCATAATCAATTATTTCATCTGGGCGTGCTTGAGCTGCATCTTTGAGCAAAGCCTCTGATTGAATCATATCACCAAATAAAATAATATATGCTGAGAAGACCATAGGCAATCCACTAATAAACATGCTTAAGGGCGGGAATCCTACCCCTAAGAAAGTCCACTCTGTAAAAAGGGCGCCAAATGCTGGTCGTGTAATCCCCCATTCAATGGCTGGCCAAGGTGTTTCACCGAATATTGGACCAATGAAAACAGCAAGTAAAACGACTGGTAAAATACCAAGATTCGCAATGAATTTCAATAGGTTGCTATTGTTCTGAATACTCTTAAAGTGATTAG
Source organism: Fusibacter sp. 3D3 (assembly GCF_001748365.1). Taxonomy (GTDB): domain Bacteria; phylum Bacillota; class Clostridia; order Peptostreptococcales; family Acidaminobacteraceae; genus Fusibacter_A. The sequence continues at coordinate 51,163 of NZ_BDHH01000027.1, forward strand.
AAAACAACAAGTAAAATCCTAGTCCGATACAAATTGTTATTGAAAATGGAAACATATCAAATCGTGCGCCTTCTTTAAAAATTACCATAATAGCCGCGAATCCCGAGCCTAGAATAATCCCCGATTGCATAGCATTGGGTATTATAGAAACTATTTTTTTACCTAACCCAGTTACACCTAGTAAAAAAGCGAGAATACCTAGTGATAACTCAAAAGCAATCAAAGCTTGCATGCGCTCAGGACCGATTTCAAAGTTTGAGACATACAACATAAGAAGTGGAATGGCTGGGGTTACCCAACCCGGTATAACCGGATCTCCTAAAAACACATGTGCCGAATATAAAATACCATTAAGCACAACAACTGCCATGGCCACTTCAAATGGCATCCCTAAATATTCCTGAAGCATAGGGACCGCACCTAAACAAACCGCACACATCAGTAACCCTTGAAGATAATCTGGCCATTCAAAACGATAATGCACAAATGGAACCCTAATTTTGAATGGACCTACTGGAAAATAGGGTTGTTCTTGACCGCTAACGCGTTTCTTTGACATAAACTTTCCTCCTAAATCAGATTTGTCTTAGTTTCTTGCGAAACTCTGTAAGCATTGAAAATACTTGCTTTTATTTATAGAAATAGCATATTACCCTCCATTTTGGGTATAAATAAGGTGTGTTCCTGTTGATAACTCATACTCAAAAGAAAGGAAGGTAATAATGCTAATTTCTGCTTCTAATCAGGTTTCCCTGTTTGATCTTGATGCTGAGTTTGATGAACTCACTTCATACAAATCAGATCAACTTTTTTCTCTTTTTAACCAGTTTATTGACACAGATGATGTTATTCCAAAATCTTTCTACAGTGTTTACTACTCTAATG
>NZ_BDHH01000028.1 GCF_001748365.1 Fusibacter sp. 3D3
CTCTTACTTACATCTCTACTAACTCTAAGAATTCGTCGTCGTCTGCCATATCACAGTTGTTTAAGAAAACAACGATGTAAGGAACGCCTACTTGTCGTGATAAGAGGATATGCTCTCTTGTTTGTGGCATTGGAGCATCTGCTGCGGATACAACTAAGATGGATCCGTCCGTTTGTGCTGCGCCTGTGATCATGTTTTTAACATAGTCGGCATGACCTGGACAGTCTACGTGAGCATAATGTCTCGCTGGTGTTTCATACTCAACGTGTGCTGTAGAGATTGTGATACCTCTTTCTCTCTCTTCTGGTGCTTTATCGATATTATCAAAATCTACTTTTGCGCCTAATCCGTATTTTTCGAATAATACTTTTGTAATTGCCGCTGTTAATGTTGTTTTACCGTGGTCTACGTGACCGATTGTTCCGATATTACAATGCGGTTTATTTCTTTCAAATTTTTGCTTTGCCATTTTAAATATTCCTCCTCGGGTTATTTTTTACCTAATACATCTTCAGCAATACTCTTCGGAACTTGTTCATAATGGTTAAATACCATTGAATAAGTGCCACGACCTTGTGTATTTGAACGAAGGTCAGTTGCATAACCAAACATTTGTGATAAAGGGACATAAGATCTAATGATCTGAACGCCATTTACCATTTCCATACCTTCTAAACGACCACGTCTAGAGTTTACGTCACCCATTACGTCTCCAAGATATTCTTCTGGAACAGTAATTTCGACTTTCATATAGGGTTCAAGTAAAATAGCATCACCTTTTCTCATAGCTTCTTTGAAAGCCATTGAAGCAGCAAGTTTAAACGCCATCTCGTTAGAGTCGACTTCATGATAAGATCCATCATGTAAATCTGCACTTACATCGACAACTTCATAACCACCCAAGATACCAGCTTTCATAGCGCCAGCAACACCCTCTTCGATCGCTTTAAAGTATTCTCTAGGAACGCTACCACCCGTAACGGTTGATACAAATGAAAATCCTTTTCCGGCTTCAACTGGTGCAAATCTAATCTTAACGTGACCATATTGACCTTTACCACCTGATTGCTTAGCGTATTTATAATCAATATCTGTAGCTTTCGTAATCGTTTCTTTATAAGCTACTTGAGGTGCCCCAACATTTGCTTCCACTTTGAATTCTCTTAAAAGTCTATCGACAATGATTTCAAGGTGAAGTTCACCCATACCTGCGATAATAACCTGTCCAGTTTCTTCATCCGTGTAAGTTCTAAAAGTTGGATCCTCTTCTGCAAGTTTAGAAAGCGCAATACCCATTTTTTCTTGTCCAGCTCTTGTTTTAGGCTCAATCGCCACATGAATAACTGGATCTGGAAATTCCATTCTTTCAAGAATGATAAGGTGATCTGGATCACACAAAGTATCTCCAGTAGTCGTAAATTTTAAACCTACAGCCGCTGCTATATCACCAGAATAAACTTTTGAAATTTCTTCTCGCTTATTAGCATGCATTTGAAGGATACGGCCAACTCTTTCTTTTTTATCTTTAGTCGAGTTTTGAACATAAGAACCCGCATCTAAAGTACCTGAGTAAACTCTAAAGAAAGTCAATTTTCCAACATAAGGATCCGTCATAATTTTGAATGCAAGCGATGAGAACGGAAGGCTATCATCAGCTGGTCTTTCAATTTCAACGCCATCTTCATCCACACCCTTAATTGCAACTACATCTGTAGGCGCTGGCATGTAATCCAAAACAGCATCAAGCATCAATTGAACGCCTTTGTTCTTATACGCTGATCCACAAAGTACTGGAACGATTTCATTGTTGATTGTTGCTCTTCTAAGCGCTGCTTTAAGCTCATCAATCCCCATTTCTTCGCCTTCCAAATATTTCATCATCAAATCTTCATCAGTAGTTGCAATTGCCTCTACCATTTTTTCTCTATATTCTTCTACTAATTCAGCGAATTCTTCTGGAATTGCAATTCTTTCGACTTTTTCGCCTAAATCATCTCTATAATATACAGCTTCCCTAGTGATTAAATCAATAAGGCCTTCGTAGTGATCTTCTGCTCCAATTGGTAATTGGATCGGAACTGCATTTGCTTTCAAACGATCTTTCATCATTCTGACAACTCTGAAGAAATCAGCACCAGTGATATCCATTTTATTTACAAAAGCCATTCTTGGTACATTGTATTTATCAGCTTGTCTCCAAACCGTCTCAGATTGAGGTTCAACCCCACCCTTTGCACAAAATACAGCTACTGAACCGTCTAATACACGAAGTGATCTTTCAACTTCAACTGTAAAGTCAACGTGACCTGGCGTGTCAATGATGTTAATTCTCTTACCTTTCCAGACACAAGTTGTCGCAGCAGAAGTAATCGTAATCCCTCTCTCTTGCTCTTGCTCCATCCAGTCCATTGTCGCGGCGCCTTCATGTACTTCACCAATTTTATAGTTGATACCTGTATAATAGAGGATTCTTTCTGTAGTAGTCGTCTTACCGGCATCAATATGAGCCATGATACCAATATTTCTAGTATTCTCTAAAGTATAATCTCTACTCATATCCATCCTCCTTTCACACTCTTCTTATTGTTTTTTTTAAAAAAAGAATAACTTACCATCTATAGTGAGCAAACGCTTTATTCGCATCAGCCATTTTATGTGTATCTTCTCTTTTCTTAACAGATGCACCCGTACTGTTCGCTGCATCCATGATTTCTTTAGCTAATCTGTCTTGCATTGTTCTTTCGCCTCTTTTGCGAGAGTACGTAATTAACCATCTAAGACCAAGCGTTTGTCTTCTTTCAGTTCTTACTTCCATAGGGACTTGATAGTTTGTACCACCAACTCTTCTCGCTTTAACTTCAAGAACAGGCATGATGTTATTCAATGCTTCTTCGAAAACTTCAAGTGCATTCTTGCCTGTTTTTTCTGCGATTTGGTCAAACGCACCGTATACGATACTTTGAGCTACACCCTTCTTACCGTCATACATGATTTGATTTACTAATTTTGATACTACCACACTTCCGTACATCGGATCTGGTAATACACTTCTTTTAGGTACATTTCCTTTTCTAGGCACTTTTCTTCCCTCCTTATAATACGTTTAGGTCATTCATCGGTACTCGACAAGCAAATGTCGTCTGTGCGATTTACTTATTGAATTTTCAATTGATAATATATTACTATATAAAGCCCCTCCCTTTCGGAAGAGGCTGATTAACTAACTACTTTTTCTTTGGTCTCTTAGCACCGTATTTTGATCTCGATTGCATTCTGTTATTTACACCAGCAGAATCAAGTACTCCCCTAACGATGTGATATCTACATCCAGGTAAGTCTTTTACTCTACCGCCTCTTATTAAAACAACACTATGCTCTTGTAGATTATGACCAACACCTGGGATGTAAGCAGTTACCTCTAAGCCATTCGTTAATCTCACCCTAGCAACTTTTCTTAAAGCTGAGTTAGGTTTTTTAGGAGTTACAGTTTTAACGCTCGTACAAACTCCTCTTTTTTGAGGTGAACTCATTTTAACTGGCTTTCTCTTTAAAGTATTCATGCTTCTTTGTAATGCAGGTGCAGTTGATTTTTCTTCAATTGCAAGTCTTCCTTTTCGTACTAACTGATTTATAGTAGGCATTCCTTTACAGCACCTCCTTTCTTTTATTTTATTTTCATCTATTTTTCAATAACCGCTGTCGCAGCACCAACGTCAATATTACAAGCCCTTCCAAGTTCTTTCATTGTTTCAACAAAAATAATTTCAACTTCCTGTTCTGTGGCGAGTTGAATAATCCGCCTCACAACATGTTGCTCAGCATCTTTCGCAATAAAAACAACTTTTGCATGACCACTGGTTAATATTTTGGTAGTTTGTTTCACACCAATGACCAATTTCGGGTTGTTAGATAGTTCATTTATTTGCATACGGTGTCCCTCCTTTTGAAGTCGCCAATATGCACTTCATCATTTTAACACCATAAATTTTGGCTGTCAACAAAATTTATGTTAAATACTCTTAAAGGATTATTCTATTTCCAATGAGAAAGTGTCTTTTGACCTGACTGCTATATCACGATAATATCGCATACCTGTTCCCGCTGGGATCAGTTTACCAATAATAACGTTCTCTTTAAGTCCAAGTAATCGATCTTCTTTTCCATTGATTGCAGCTTCCGTTAAAACTCTAGTCGTTTCTTGGAAAGATGCAGCCGATAAGAAGGATTCAGTTGCCAATGATGCCTTCGTAATCCCCAATAATGACCTTGAACCCGTGGCAAGAACACCACCGTCTTCTTCAATCTGATTATTGAGTCTGTTAAACTCTTTTAAACTAATGACACTGCCAGGTAGTACAAGCGAATCCCCTGACTCGTCAACTTTAACTTTAGAAAGCATTTGCTTTACGATAATTTCAATGTGTTTATCATTGATATCAACGCCTTGTAATCGGTATACTTTTTGCACTTCTTTAATAATGTACTCTCTTACACCTTTTACACCAACCACTCTAAGCAAATCGTGTGGACTAATAGACCCCTCTGTAAGCGGTTGCCCCGAATGTACTCTTTCATCTTCTTTAACTTTTAATTTAGAGCCAAAGACGACTTGAGCAGCAAATTGCTCTCCAGAATCCGCCGTAATAACAACTTCTTTCTTCTTTTTTGTTTCTTTGAATGAAATAACACCATCCATTTCAGCAATAACTGCAAGTCCTTTAGGTTTTCTCGCTTCGAAAAGCTCTTCAACCCTTGGAAGACCTTGCGTGATATCACCACCGGCTACCCCGCCTGTATGGAATGTTCTCATTGTAAGCTGTGTTCCAGGTTCGCCTATGGACTGTGCCGCAATAATGCCAACTGCTTCACCAATATGAACTGCTTTTCCAGTCGCAAGGTTCAGTCCATAACATTTAGAGCACACACCATATTGCGTTTCGCAGGTCAATACAGATCTAATTCTAAGCTTATCGTAACCTGATTTTACAATTTTTTCTGCAACTCTTACCGAAATAATTTTATCTTTTGAACAAAGAAGCTCTCCCGTTTCCGGATGCAAAACATCTTCAACTGGATAACGGCCTAAAATTCTTTCCTCCAACGGTTCAATAACTTCATTGCCATCACGGAACTCTACAACTTCAATTCCAGATTCGCTAGAACAATCCATCTCTCTAACGATCACTTCCTGACTGACGTCAACAAGTCTTCTCGTCAAATAACCTGAATCAGCTGTACGAAGTGCTGTATCGGCAAGACCTTTACGAGCACCTGTAGTCGAAATAAAGTATTCGAGAACGGATAGACCTTCACGGAAATTTGAGATAATCGGAATTTCAACCGTTTTACCCAGTGCGTTGGCCATCAGACCACGCATACCCGCAAGCTGTCTTATTTGGTTCTTAGAACCCCTCGCTCCAGAATCCGCCATGATTTTAATATTATTTAGTGTAGAAAGGTTTGCCATCAAGGCATCTGTAACTTCATCAGTGGTTTTTGTCCAAGTTTGAATGATTTTTTCATATCGATCTTCATCGGAGATTAAACCTCTTCTGTAGGCAACTTGATACTTACCCACTATTTCTCTTGCTTTTTCTATAAGCGCTTTCTTTTCTTCAGGTACAACCATATCCGATACGGATACCGTTATTGCTGCTTTTGTTGAATACTTGAACCCCATATCCTTTAAATGATCCAGAAGTTCAGCCGTTTTTGTATTGCCATGTTCGCTGAAACATCTTGCTATGATTTCTTCAAGATTTGTTTTTTTACACAAGAAGTCTACTTCAAGCGCGTAAGGGTTATTGTCTCTCTCAACAAAGCCTAAGTCCTGTGGGATGTTCTCATTGAATATAAATCGTCCAACGGTACTTTCCACAATCACATTTTTATTTTCGGTTTTGATAAATGCGCGCATTTTAACTCTTGTATGAAGGTCAACAGCACCGTTAAAATAGGCAAGTTGTAATTCTTCATAGTCTTTGAACGCCATCATTTTTTCAGGTTGATCTTCTTTTTCATAAGTTAAATAATACGCTCCAAGAACCATATCCTGAGATGGGGTCGTAATTGGGCGACCATCTTTTGGTGCTAATATATTGTTTACAGAGAGCATTAAAAATCTCGCTTCTGCTTGTGCTTCTACTGAAAGTGGTACATGGACTGCCATCTGGTCACCGTCGAAGTCAGCGTTGTAAGCTGTACATACAAGTGGATGTAGCCTAATTGCTTTACCTTCAACAAGTACGGGTTCAAATGCTTGTATACCAAGTCTGTGCAGTGTTGGTGCACGGTTTAGAAGCACTGGATGTTCTTTAATGACATCTTCAACAATAGCCCAAACTTCTGGTTTTACACGTTCAACCATTCTTTTAGCACTCTTTATATTGTGCACATAGCCATCTCTGACAAGACGCTTCATGACAAAAGGTTTAAAGAGTTCAAGTGCCATTTTCTTTGGTAAACCACATTGGTAAAATTTAAGTTCAGGTCCAACTACGATAACTGAACGACCTGAGTAGTCAACCCTTTTACCCAGTAAGTTTTGTCTGAAACGCCCTTGTTTACCTTTTAATAGATCTGATAAAGACTTAAGCGGTCTATTTCCAGGTCCCGTAACAGGACGTCCCCTTCTGCCATTATCGATAAGCGCATCCACTGCTTCTTGAAGCATACGCTTTTCATTTCTTACAATAATATCGGGTGCACCGAGTTCTAAAAGTCTTTTCAATCGGTTATTTCTATTGATCACTCTTCTATAGAGGTCATTTAAATCTGCTGTGGCAAAACGGCCACCATCTAATTGAACCATAGGTCTGAGATCTGGCGGAATAACCGGTACCACATCCAAAATCATCCATTCAGGATCATTGCCGGAATGTCTAAAAGCTTCAACAACTTCAAGTCTTCTTACAATTCTCACTTTTTTCTGTCCAGAACTATCCTTTAATTGAGCTTTTAGTTCCGTTGCAAGCGTATCAAGGTTCACTTGCTGTAAAATTTCTTTAACAGCCTCAGCGCCCATCATCGCTCTAAAAGTGTTCCCATATTTTTCTCGATATTGTCCGTATTCACTTTCAGTTAACAATTGTTTTCTTTCAAGGCTAGTTTCACCTGGTTCAATTACAATATACGAAGCAAAGTACAGTACTTTTTCCAAAGATCTTGGAGACAAATCAAGCAAAATACCCATTTTTGAAGGAATCCCCTTGAAATACCAAATATGAGATACAGGTGCAGCAAGTTCTATATGGCCCATGCGCTCACGTCTAACTTTAGACTTTGTGACTTCAACACCACATCTGTCACACACAACACCCTTATATCTTACTTTCTTATATTTACCACAATGACACTCCCAGTCCTTTGTTGGACCAAAGATCTTTTCACAGAAAAGACCCTCCTTTTCAGGCTTAAGTGTTCTGTAATTGATCGTTTCCGGTTTTTTCACTTCACCTTTTGACCAAGATCTGATTTTATTTGGTGAAGCTAAGCCTATTCTAATGGAATCAAAATTATTGAATTCTATCAAGGGCTACATCTCCCTTCTAATAATAATCACTATTATTCTTCATAGTCGTCGTCATCATCCGCCAAGAAAATTTCATCTGGTTCTTCTTCTATTGTTTCTTCTTCCCCAGGTGTTTCTTCAATAAATGCGCCTGAATCTACATCATTGGATATTTTTGCTTCTCTAAGAGCTGCATTGTAGTCAAGTGCATCATCATCATCTTCATCCGCAAGTTCAATCTCAATTTCACCTGCATCATCTCTTAAAACTTTGACATCAAGTGCTAGCGCTTGTAATTCTTTGATTAATACTTTAAAGGATTCAGGAATACCAGGTTCAGGAATATTTTCGCCCTTAACAATGGCTTCGTATGCCTTAACACGACCAACAACATCATCCGACTTAACGGTCAAGATTTCTTGAAGCGTATGCGCTGCTCCATATGCTTCGAGCGCCCAAACTTCCATCTCTCCAAAACGCTGACCACCAAATTGTGCTTTACCACCAAGAGGCTGTTGCGTTACAAGAGAATAAGGTCCAGTACTCCTTGCATGAATCTTATCATCGACAAGATGATGCAGTTTCAACATATACATATAACCCACTGTAACTTGGTTATCAAAACTTTCACCTGAGCGACCATCTCTTACTGTAAGCTTACCATTTGCTGGATAACCTGCTTTGGCAAGAATCTCCATAATTTGAGACTCTTTTGCACCGTCAAATACTGGCGTTGCAACTTTCCAACCGTTTTTCTTAGCCGCAAGTCCTAAATGGACTTCAAGAACCTGACCAATGTTCATACGCGAAGGTACACCCAGTGGGTTGAGTACAATTTGAAGCGGCGTTCCATCATCTAGGAAAGGCATATCTTCAACTGGTAATATTCTAGAGATAACCCCTTTGTTTCCATGACGTCCAGCCATCTTATCGCCAACACTGATTTTTTTCTTTTTAGCGATATAAACTCTGATCAGTTTGTTGACACCAGGTGATAACTCATCGCCATTTTCACGTTCAAATTTCTTGACATCTACGATGATCCCAGATTCGCCATGTGGCACTCTAAGCGAAGTATCTCTGACCTCTCTTGCCTTTTCTCCAAAGATTGCTCTTAAGAGTCTTTCTTCTGCAGTCAGCTCAGTTTCACCTTTAGGCGTTACTTTTCCGACTAATATGTCTCCAGCGTTTACTTCCGCGCCAATTCGAATAATCCCCTCAGCATCTAGATCTTTTAGAGCCTCTTCGCCGACATTCGGAATATCCCTAGTGATTTCTTCTGGCCCGAGTTTTGTGTCTCTCGCTTCGGACTCATATTCTTCAATATGAATTGAACTCAGCTTATCTTCCATAACAAGTTCTTCACTTAAAAGAATGGCATCCTCGTAGTTATACCCTTCCCAAGTCATGAACCCAATGAGCAAGTTCGTTCCAAGTGCGATTTCGCCGTTATCTGTAGAAGGTCCATCCGCAATTATATCATCAAATTTAACCGCCTCGCCTTTTTTGACAAGTGGTTTCTGATTAATACAAGTCCCTTGATTGGATCTTTTAAACTTTAACAGTTTATGTCTGTATTTTTTCTTATCTTCTTTGCCTCTGATGACAATTTCATCAGCTGAAACATATTCAACAATACCATCAACTAGTGCTTTGATTACAACGCCAGAATCTTTTGCCGCAATATGTTCTATACCAGTTCCAATGATAGGTGCTTCCGCTCTAACGAGTGGTACCGCCTGACGTTGCATGTTTGATCCCATAAGTGCGCGGTTTGCATCATCGTTCTCAAGGAACGGAATCATTGCCGTGGCAACAGAGACCATTTGCAGAGCCGAAACTTCAAATAAGTCTACTTCATTCGCTGGAAATTCTTTGATATCGGATCTTCTACGCGCTACAATTCTAGAACTGACAAATTTATTGTCTTCTGTTAAAGGTTCATTTGCAGGTGCAACAATATACTTTTCTTCGACGTCAGCTGTGATATAAATAATATCATTTGATATAACACCTGTTTTTTTATTAATTTTTCTATATGGAGATTCAATAAAACCGTATTCATTAATTCGAGCAAATGTACTCAACGAACCAATAAGGCCGATATTCGGACCCTCTGGCGTTTCAATTGGACACATTCTACCATAGTGAGAATGATGCACGTCTCGAACCTCAAAACCAGCTCTTTCTCTAGAAAGACCCCCTGGTCCAAGTGCGGATAATCTTCTCTTGTGTGTTAACTCTGCAAGCGGATTGGTTTGGTCCATAAATTGCGAAAGCTGTGAACTGCCAAAAAACTCTTTAATCGCAGAGACAACAGGCTTAATATTGATAAGTGCTTGCGGCGTAATAGCCTCCATATCCTGAATCGTCATTCTTTCACGAACAACTCTCTCCATTCTCGAAAGACCAATTCTAAATTGATTTTGTAAGAGTTCTCCTACAGATCGAATTCTACGGTTTCCCAAATGGTCAATATCATCCACAAGACCAACGCTTAAATTCAAATTCAAGATATAACTAAATGAAGCAATAATATCTGCATGCGTAATATGTCTTGGCACAAGTTCAGACATACGATCTTCAATTGCAACTAAACGCTCTTCATCAGAGTCATAAGTGTCTAATATTTCCTTTAAGACAGGGTAATACACTTTTTCTTTAACTTTAAGTTTCGGGTGTGTGAAATGAACATTCAAATCAACAAAATGATTGCCAATTACACGAACCATTTTGTCTTCATCACCATATACATCAACACGACAAACACCAGCGTTTTCAATTACACTTGCCATTTCAATTGTAATTTTCTCATCTTTTTCAACTAGAATTTCGCCTGTTTCTGGGTTGACAATGTTTTCAGCAGCCACTTTTTCTTCAATACGATCGGAAACACCTAATTTTTTATTGAATTTGTAACGGCCAACCTTTGCAAGATCATATCTTTTTTCATCAAAGAACAAAGAGTTGATTAAATTGCTTGCACTTTCCACCGTAGGCGGTTCACCAGGTCTCAATTTCTTGTAAATTTCAATAAGACCTTCTTCATAATTAGAAGTACTATCTTTATCAAGCGTTTTGATCAACTTTTCATCTTCACCAAATAAATTTAAAATTTCAGTATTGGTTTGATAACCGAGTGCTCTGATCAAGGTTGTTGCAGGTAATTTTCTTGTACGGTCAATTCTAACAGAAACAATATCATTTGAATCTGTTTCATACTCCAGCCATGCACCACGATTGGGAATAATTGTACTTGAGTAAAGTTTAGTTCCTACCTTGTCAATTTTTACATCGTAATAGGGTCCTGGTGATCCAACCAATTGGCTTACAATAACTCTTTCGGCACCATTTATAATAAAGGTTCCTTTTTCAGTCATCAATGGGAAATCACCCATGAAAACTTTTTGTTCTTTGATTTCGCCTGTTTCCTTATTAATGAAACGAACTTGCACTCTTAATGGTGCTGCATAATTGACATCTCGTTCTTTACATTCTTCGACATCATACTTAGCTTCTTCATCGAGTTCATAATCAATAAACTCAAGTCTTAGATTACCAGTATAGTCTTCAATTGGAGAAATGTCCTTGAAAGCTTCTTTTAAGCCTTCGTCTAGAAACCATTCATAAGATTTGCGTTGAATCTCAATTAAATTGGGTTTCTCAAGTAGCTCATTAATTCTAGCGAAACTCATTCTTTCCGTTTTTCCGAGCATTACAGGTTGTGGCATTAAAATTTTCACCCCTTGTGTAATAAAAATATTGTATCATAAAAGGAACAAATCCTTTTTTACCTTCTCTACTACAAAAGTTTTAAAACGCAAAAACTCCATTTTAAACATACTTATAGCATTATAGAATAATATCACACATTGAATCACGTGTCAACATCATTTTATAGGTTTGTTTAAAATAGAGTTTTTCATTTTTGTCATATTTAACTTTTAGTAGTCTGATCTTTGCTTCTCTTAAATTAAATAGCCACCAAACTTTTGGTGGCTATTTATATGCAGTTCAAAATTATTTTAATTCTACAGCTGCACCAGCTTCTTCTAATTTAGCTTTTACTGCTTCTGCTTCATCTTTAGAAACGCCTGATTTAACAGGTTGTGGAGCGCCATCTACTAAATCTTTAGCTTCTTTTAAGCCAAGACCAGTGATTTCTCTAACTACTTTGATTACGCCGATTTTTTTAGCGCCAGCATTAGCTAGTATTACATCAAACTCAGTTTTTTCTTCTACTGCTTCTGCAGCAACTGCTACAGCAGCTCCAGCTGGAGCAGATGCAGATACACCAAACTCAGCTTCACAAGCTTCTACTAATTCTTTAATTTCTAAAATACTCATGCCTTTAATAGCTTCAATAATTTGCTCTTTAGTCATTGTTTTACACCTCCGGATTTTTAACAAGCCTTTAATTTATGCTTGTGCTTCTTTTTCATTAATAAGATTTGATAAGAAATAAGCGAAGTTTGAAATTGGTGCCTTGACACTGCCAAGGAATCTGCCAATAAGAACTTCTTTTGATGGTAAATCTGCAATTTGAATAATCTGTTCGAGATTACAATAGCTGCCGTCAACTACACCTGATTTTAATTCAAGGTTTTTATGTGTTTTAGCAAACTCTTTAACAATTTTAGCTGGTATAACTGCATCTTCGATACCGAAAGCAATTGCATTTGGACCAGTCAAATCTTGAGATAATGGTTCGAATGCTGTATCTTTAATCGCCAATTTCACTAAGTTGTTTTTATAAACTTTGTAATCAACGCCAGCGTCTCTAAACTTACTTCTAAGTTCAGTTGACTCTTCAACAGTTAAACCTCTGTAATCTACAAGAACAGCAGACTTAGCAGATGAAAATTTCTCTTTGATTTCTTCAACAACAATCTTTTTGTTTTCAAGATTTTGTGACATTTGTCCACCTCCTTGTTAATATTAAATAAAAAGCCTCTCTTCCGTAGACAAGAGAGGCTATAATTTATCGAAATAAACTATTTATCCTTACCTCGGTAGGAAATTAAGCATAAGCACCTACTGTCTACGGTTTACATTCATTTTTACAACAAAGTAATTCTATCAGAAAAATCACTTATTGTCAATTATAATTTTGCTGCATTAACTTTGATACCAGGACCCATTGTTGTTGCTAAAGTTACGCTTCTTAAGTAAGTTCCTTTAGCAGCAGCTGGTTTAGCTTTAACTACGGCCTCAACTAAACTATTCATATTTTCCTCTAGTTGAGCTTCTGTAAAAGAGGCTTTACCAATAGAAACGTGAATAATGTTCGTTTTGTCCAATCTGTATTCTACTTTACCTGCTTTAATTTCATTAACAGCTTTTTCGATATCAAAAGTTACAGTTCCTGATTTAGGGTTTGGCATTAACCCTTTTGGACCCAATACTCTACCAAGTCGTCCAAGTTGTCCCATCATGTCTGGTGTTGCAACGATTACATCGTAATCAAACCAGTTTTCATTTTGGATTTTAGCGATGATATCTTCTGCACCAAAGTAATCTGCGCCAGCTTTTTCAGCCTCAGCTGCTTTTTCACCTTTTGCAATGACAAGTACTTTTTTCGTATTACCAGTACCATGCGGCAATACAATCGCACCTCTTACTTGTTGATCAGCATGTCTACCATCGACACCTAACTTAATGTGTAATTCTACAGTTTCATCAAACTTAGCTTTCGCAGTTTGCTTTGCTAATTTTATCGCTTCATCAAGTTCATAGAATTTATCTTTTTCTACAAGATTAACGGATTCTTGATAACGCTTACCTCTTTTCGGCATTTTATTTCCTCCTTCGTGGTTTTAACGGTGATTCCTCCCACTACAAAAAACAATTTACAACGATATGTTAGTCTTCAATTACGAAGCCCATACTTCTTGCTGTACCCTCAATCATACTCATAGCCGCTTCAACACTACCAGCATTTAAATCAGGCATTTTAAGTTCTGCAATTTCTCTAATTTTAGCTCTTTTAACAGTAGCTACCTTTTTCTTGTTTGGTTCACTAGATCCGCTTTCTATACCAGCTGCTTTTTTCAATAAATTCGCCGCTGGAGGCGTTTTAGTGATGAATGTGTAAGATCTGTCTTGATATACAGTAATTACTACTGGAATTACCATACCCGCTTGATCTGCTGTTTTTGCGTTGAATTCTTTACAAAATTGCATAATATTCACACCCTGTTGACCAAGAGCTGGACCAACTGGTGGCGCTGGTGTAGCTTTTCCTGCAGGAATTTGTAATTTAACTAGACCTGTAACTTTTTTAGCCATTTACAGTGCACCTCCTTGATTTATTTAATCTCTTTGTATTTGATCGAATCCTAATTCGACTGGGGTTTCTCTACCAAACATTGAAATCAATGCCTTAATAGATTGTCTTTCCAAATGAATTTCTTCAACGGTTCCAATGAAGCTCTCAAAAGGCCCAGAAATGACCGTAATTGTATCGCCAACTTCAAAGTCAACTTGAATACTTCTCTTTTCTAATCCCATTGTTAAGACTTCTTCCTCAGTTAAAGGAATCGGTTTGGAACCTGGACCTACGAAACCTGTAACGCCACGCGTATTTCTCACAACGTACCAAGATTCATCTGTCATAATCATTTTTACCAACGCATAACCTGGGAAGATTTTTTTAGATTTATCTTTTCTTTTGCCGTTTTTGATCTCAACTACGATTTCAGTTGGAACGACAACTTCTAAGATAACATCCTCCATGCCTCTATTTTCAACGATTTTCTCGATATTTGCCTTCACTTTATTCTCATGTCCTGAATAAGTGTGAACAACATACCATCTCGCTTGATCAGTATCCGCCATGTTCTCTCGGTTTTAGAACCTCAAACCTCCTCCCATTGCTATTTGATTAGTTTAAGTCAATAAGTTAAATAAGAACCTGAAGACTACGTCTAGAACGCCGATTGTAACCGCAGAAATTAAGCACATCGCTAATACTACAAGTGTGTATTGCCATACGTCTTTTCTTGTTGGCCAAGTTACTTTTTTAATCTCACTTCTTACACCTTTAATAAACTTGCCTACGCCTGGTTTCTTTTCTTTTACATTGCTAGAAGCCATTTATCTCAACCCCTTATTTTAAATTTGAAACTACTTAGTTTCTTTATGAAGCGTGTGTTTCTTACAGAATTTGCAATATTTGTTCATCTCAATTCTGTCTGGGTTGTTTTTTTTGTTTTTTGTAGTGTTGTAATTTCTGTTTTTGCACTCAGTACATGCTAATGTGATATTAACTCTCATTTTGACACCTCCTACAACGACTATTGTCCGTGCCTGGCAATGCACACTATACTCCACTATAACATTACTAATTAAACCTATCACAAAACGATTCTGTTGTCAACAATGCTTTTACCTGTTTTTAAGGTTTAAATTTTGTTAACATTATCGTATTATTCTAAGTTAAATAAGGACTAGTTGCCACTAGTCCTTATCTTCTAATTGAGTTGTTAGAAAATATAGTTTAGTCAGATTAAGTTTTAATTACCTATAGTATTTTATACTACTTCTCATTTTTTTTCAATAAAAGTTTTTAAAAGAGAAGATTTATTTTATTGAGTGATCTTATTAACGTTACCAGAACCTACTGTTCTACCACCTTCACGAATTGAGAATTTTACACCCTCTTCTATCGCGATTGGTGAAATAAGTTCGATGTTCATTTCAATGTTGTCACCAGGCATACACATTTCTACGCCATCTGGTAAGCTTACAGAACCTGTTACATCTGTTGTTCTGAAGAAGAACTGTGGTCTATAGCCTTTGAAGAACGGCGTATGTCTTCCACCCTCTTCTTTTGTAAGAACGTATACTTGCGCTTCAAATTTAGTATGTGGCTTRATTGTACCTGGCTTAGCAAGTACTTGGCCTCTTTGAATTTCTGTTCTTTGTACGCCTCTTAAAAGYAAACCAACGTTATCGCCCGCTTGACCTTGATCGAGTAATTTCTTGAACATTTCCACGCCTGTTACGACTACTTTTCTTGGYGCTTCTGTCAAGCCTACGATTTCTACTTCTTCTTGAACTTTTACGATACCTCTGTCTATTCTACCTGTCGCTACCGTTCCTCTTCCTGTGATAGAGAACACGTCTTCTACTGGCATTAAGAAAGGTTTGTCYGTTGCTCTTTCTGGTTGTGGAATRTAAGTGTCTATTACATCGAATAATTCAATGATTTTTTCTGCCCATTCTGCATCGCCTTCAAGTGCTTTTAGTGCTGATCCTCTGATGATTGGTGTATCATCGCCTGGGAAGTCGTATTCTGTAAGTAAATCTCTTACTTCCATCTCTACTAACTCTAATAATTCTTCGTCGTCTACCATATCACATTTGTTTAAGAAAACAACGATGTACGGAACGCCTACTTGTCTTGATAAGAGGATATGCTCTCTTGTTTGTGGCATTGGACCATCTGCTGCKGATACAACTAAGATGGATCCGTCCATTTGTGCTGCGCCTGTGATCATGTTTTTAACATAGTCGGCATGACCTGGACAGTCTACGTGAGCATAATGTCTCGCTGGTGTTTCATACTCAACGTGTGCTGTAGAGATTGTGATACCTCTTTCTCTCTCTTCTGGTGCTTTATCGATATTATCAAAATCTACTTTTGCGCCTAATCCGTATTTTTCGAATAATACTTTTGTAATTGCCGCTGTTAATGTTGTTTTACCGTGGTCTACGTGACCGATTGTTCCGATATTACAATGCGGTTTATTTCTTTCAAATTTTTGCTTTGCCATTTTAAATAATCCTCCCTTATCTTAATAGTATGCCTTGAAATTGTTTGTAGCTTAAAAACGATTTCACTCAATCCCATTTAAGGATTATGTATCACACTTAAGACGACCAAACAATTTCTAATATTTATCAAATAAATGCCATGCATTTATTCAAGAACAAATAAAACTTTTAACTTTATGCTTTGACAAAATTAACTTGCCTTTAAAAACAGCATTCAATTTTTATCTTCTAAGAATTTTTCGAGTTTCTTTTTTACACGCTGAAGTGCGTTATCGACGGATTTAACATGTCGATTCATCTGCACCGAGATCTCTTGATAGGACCGTCCATCTAAATAGGCATTCAGTACTTGCCATTCTAAATCGCTGAGCACCTCACCCATTTTCGTCTCAATCATATCGAGTTCTTCACGTCTTATAACCAAGTGTTCGGGGTCAAGCTCTTTGCTGTTCGTCACCATTTCATACATAGATCGATCCGATTCTTCATCAAATATGGGTTTATTGAGCGAAACATATGAATTAAGCGGAATATGTTTTTGCCTCGTGGCCGTCTTAATGGCTGTGATCATCTGCCTTTTAATACACAATTCTGCAAACGTTCGAAAAGAAGATATCCGATCAGGTTTGTAGTCCCTAATAGCCTTAAATAGACCTATCATGCCCTCCTGTATGATATCTTCGCGATCAGCACCTATTAAGAAATACGTTCTCGCTTTTGATCTTACAAAGTTCTTATACTTTTTAATGAGTTCCTCTTGTGCTTTAGAGTCTCCTTTTTTTGCAAGTTCTACTAGAATTTCTTCATTTGAAAAATCATAACTGGGTCTGTCCGTATTTATTAGTCGCTCCATTCAGAAATCCTCCACTACTTACAAATGCATTCTATTCTATTTTATAATAAAACTCATCCAAACTTACAAATTATTATATATTATTAATATTCCCATCGTCAAGCAGTTTACTTTTTAGCGGCCGTTCTCTGTCTTAATACTTCATACATAACAATTCCCGACGCCACCGATGCATTTAACGAATCTACGTGACCTCGCATGGGAATCGAAACGACAAAATCACATTTTTCTTTTACGAGTCTGCTCATCCCTTTGCCTTCATTTCCAACCACGACGCCTATACTCCCTGTTAAGTTAGCCTCATAATAAGTTTGATTTGACATATCTGTGCCAACAATCCAAAACCCCATTGCCTTAAGCTGATCAATTGCCACTGCAATGTTCGTCACTCTTGCAACTTTAACATATTCAATTGCACCACAAGAAGTCTTTGCCACCGTTTGATTAAGCGCCGCACTTCTTCTTTTCGGTATAATAACGCCATGCGCACCCACTGCATCCGCCGTTCTTATAATGCTCCCTAAATTGTGCGGGTCATTAATTTCATCACAGATGATTACAAAAGGAGGCTCTCCCTTTGCCTTTGCCTCTTCCAAGATTTCTTCTATTTCAAAATATTGATAAGCAGCTACATAAGCCACTACACCTTGATGCGTTTCACCTTCAACCACTCTATCCAAGATTTTTCTTTCAGAAAATTGAATGACAATCCGCTTAGCTTTCGCTTCATTGATTATCTTTTGAAGGGTTTTATCTCTTGAACCTTCTAAAATAATTAATTTATTAATATCGCGGCCCGCTTCTAAAGCTTCCAATACCGGATTGCGTCCAAAAATAATATCTTCCATTCTCTAGATCCTTTCTATATTAACTCGATCTCTATCAATCCTGCTACGTGATTACAAACCGCTAAAAAACACTCTTGTTTCAACCGCTTTCCCACAAGTCATTTTCCCCTCTTTACAAGCCCCTTTTACACACGATGGTCCACTTTTCTCAAAGAGTGTCGGCGCAACCGCTTTAACTTGTCTAAGCATCTCTATTGCAAGCGCTCTAATTTCCCATTGTGCACGTTCACAGCACCTGTGCTCAAAAAAATTATGAAGCGATCTGAGATTCATCGTCAAAACGATTTTGGTTTCGCAAGCATTCGGGAAAACAAAGCGTGCATCTTCTATTGCTTTTTTTTCAGCTGCTGCACGTGCTTTCTTTTCGCCCATTCCCATATGCATATAGTTTTCCATCAGTGTGGCTTCTAGCAGCGCTGTCAATTGATTATAAGTTTCTTGATCCGATTGCATCGCTTTAACAAATAACGCTTTAGCGGCTTCATTTGCTTCAATTGCAGGGGGCATGATATATTCAAATTGATCTAATTTTACATATCTTTGCGATTGTTGTGAATAAGAAGCTATTCTATGCCTTACAAGCTGATGTGTTAAAACCCGACTAACCCCTTCAACTGCAAATGTAAAACTCGCATGTTCAAGAGGCGAATAATGGCCAAAAGTCATCAATTTTTCTAAGAAAGCATTCGCCTGCTCCATCTCCATCGCCTGAGAAAGTTCTTCAACACCGACTTGAGAATAACAAAGCTTCGCTGCTGAAGCAATTACTTTTTCAATATCGGGTGTATGGGCAATTATCGCAACCTTCATCGTTTCCTCCTTCTATTCTACAGCCTCATATTCATCTCCAAACGGAAACAAAAAAACCACATATTTGCGATAATGGACTTTCGTTAAATCGGCCTCTGTTTTGGCCACTTCAATAATCCGAGTGGATAGTAAATGCGCATTATATAAGACGCCATTATGCTTTTTCTCAATAAAAGACTGTGCCTCATTGACCATTGCCTTTTCAATTTCCGTGCTCGGTTTAAAGGTATCGAAAATAACAGACTTCACCCCAATAGCCATCAATAATATCGACACTGAAATAAGTAATATCTTTTCTCTAGTATTTATTTTCATTAAATCACACTTTCCTTAATCTATAAAACAGTCTCATTTAATTGCTTCTACAGGTTCTATCTAAGGCTGTATTTCCTGAGTTTCCTCAGGGGTTTCAATAATCTCAATAGCCCTTCCAATAATCTCATAAATTCTTTTCTTTTCTCCTACAAGATACAGATAGCCGATGAGTGCTTCAAACCCAGTTGCATATTTGTAATCGCTTAGGACCGCATTTTTGGGAACACTACCCGATTTTTGATTTCTGCCTCGCTTAATGAGTGTCCACTCAGGCTCAGATAATTCACCTTGCAAATGCATTGCGATTTTCGCTTGCGCCGATGCCTTCACATATTTAACCGCTAATTTAGACATTTCATTTGGCGTCATTGTGTATTTAGAGATGAGGTAAGTTCTTATATAGGCTTCATAAACTGCATCGCCTAAATACGCCAATTTAAGCGGATTGAGCATTTGAACATCCATCTGTTTCAATGCGTCCAATTTAAGGGTTTCTAAAAATTCATTCATCTACAACTCCTATACTTCTCTATGCCATTTAACACCTTGAGGTGTATCTTCAAGTATAATCCCTTGTTGTTTTAATTCATCTCTAATTTGATCCGACAATGCAAAGTCTTTATTCTTCCTGGCAAGCTGTCTTTTTTCAATCAAAGCTTCAATCTGATCATCAATGGATTCTTTTTCTTTTTGCACAATGCCAAGTACATTTGTGAGCTCTTCAAATAGCATCTTTGATTGCGTTAAAAATTCTTTTGAAGAAGTTGCAGTCGCTTCTGTGTTCAAATATCGCGTCAGTTCAAAAATGGCTGAAATACCATCTGCAGTATTGAAATCATCATCCATCGCTTCGATAAATTTATCTTTATACGATTCTACCACCTTTAAAGTTTCAAGCTCCTCATCACGCAACTCTACAGCGCTAGAGTTCTCAATAAGATATTCTAAATTATCTCTAAGGTTATAGAGTCTTTCTAGGCCATTTTTGGCACTATCCAATAAAGTTCTGCTAAAATTGATTGGATTTCTGTAGTGTGCTGAGAGCATAAAAAACCGAACTACATCTGCATCAAACGCTTCTAAAATTTCTCTCGTGGTGAAAAAATTGTTAAGTGATTTCGACATCTTTTGATTCTCAATATTAATATAGCCGTTGTGCATCCAATAGTTTACATATTTCTTACCTGTCTTTGCTTCGCTCTGTGCAATTTCATTTTCATGGTGTGGGAAAATAAGATCCTGTCCGCCCGCATGAATATCAATCGTTTCGCCTAAATATTTGGTACTCATAACAGAACATTCGATATGCCATCCTGGTCTTCCGTCGCCCCAAGGACTTTTCCAAGCGGGTTCTCCCTCTTTTTTCTTCTTCCAGAGCGCGAAATCCATCGGATTTCTTTTTTCTTCGCTGATATCAATTCGAGCGCCTGCTTCCAAATCTTCAAGGGCTTGCCTTGAAAGTTTGCCATAGGCTTTAAATGAAGAAACCGCAAAATAGACATTGCCATCAATCTCATATGCAAATCCATTCGCCTCTAAATCTTTTATATAATCTATAATTTCATCCATAGTCTCCGTGACCTTTGGATGATAAGTCGCTCTATTGATACCAAGTGCATCTGCATCTTTAAAGTATTCAGCAATATATAATTCGCTTATTTCTGTACTTTCCACAGCATCTTCATTGGCTTTTTTTATAATTTTATCATCCACATCTGTGAAATTTTGAACATACGTGACCTCAAAACCTCTATATTCTAAGTACCGCCTAAATGCATCGAACATTAAAAAAGGTCTCGCATTACCAATATGAAAAAAATTGTAAACTGTCGGTCCGCACACATACATGCGCACCTTACCCGGTTCAATGGGTATAAATTCATCCTTTTGTTTTGTCATCGTATTGTACAGTTTCATATTGAGCCTCCATTCATAATTTATAACATAAAAAAAACCTCTCTGCAAAGGTGCACTCATGCACGGTCCCACTTTGCTCAGACAAGGTCCAACTCATACGATTATAACGCATCACCGGATTCCATACTTTTGTTCAGGTCTCACTCAAAGGCGCACTTCATCTGCTATCGACCAGTTCCTCTCAGCACTAGAACCTCTCTTTAGATCGCGTTTACAAATTACTTTTCCCTATCTTCGTTTTAAATTTTATTTATATACATCCAATTATATCAAATATAGCGATTATATCAAGCCCACAATTAAAGCGCAGATGCGCTTTCGTTACGTAAAAGCGCTCTTTCATTACAGAACACTTGCAATTTTATTGAATTATGTTAATCTGAATTCAATAAATTAAGATGATAAGTTTTTTTCCATAACCCACTTCTTCTCCTAGACAGTGAACCTTATCATCTTTGTTTTATTGGAAGGATGTGTGTTCAGTGTTGCATCAACTTTCACTAAAAATGTCAAAGCATATCGTAAGTCATGCAAGCATTTTGAAAGAGGATCAAGTCGATACAATACGCTATGCGATTGAAACACTTCTAGGCGAACTCTCTAAATTTGTTTTGCTATGGTCGTTTTTTTTCTCACTTCATTTAGATCATTTGTTTTTAATGGCCTTTATGATTTTTAGTTGCATACGTGTTGTTGCTGGTGGTTTCCATTTTTCGACATACCTATCATGCTTAATTGGATCGTTTGTTATGTACACAGTCATAATTATGTCAACCCAATTCATCCTACTCACTTCCTATAGCAAAATCCTACTAATAGTCCTCTCAGTGATTATACTCTACGTCTTTGCACCAGTCATCCCACTTAATCGATATGAACATAATAAAGGCTCTATCCTAAGGAAACGATTACAAACAGCAGTCATGGTAATGATCTTATTTGTTTTTGCACTTTACACAAATCAAATCCAACTCTTTACCCTGTCACTTTTTGTCTTTGCTCTACAATTGTTCATAGGAGGAATTAAACATGAAAAACTTTTATAACACTATTGGCATATTTTTCGTTGCGATTGCAGGCCTTGTAATTTCTACTTCTTCGTTTCTTTTTTTAGGAGAAGCTCAGCCACCTTCAAGAAAATAGTACTTTTATAACGATGTCCTCATTCTCGAAGTACAGTTCAAGATGTCCATTGTATTTTTTAGCGATGTTTTTAACTGTCCAAAGTCCAAATCCACGTGTCTTTTCCTTTTCGGATTTGGTAGAGAAATTCTTATCCGCTAGTTTTAGTAGATGCGCTGGTTCAACACTGTGACCAGCGTTTTTTGTTTGAAAATAAAAGGCATTTGCTTGCTTATCAAATCCAATTTCAAGCATCACCCATGGCTCATCATCGAGTTGAACCGCTTCAAAAGCATTGTTGATCAAATTATTGAGTACAAGAGACAGTTCGTAATCTAAAACAGACAAATCCACCAAGGAAACTTGACAATCGTATGAGAATTTAATACGGCGTTCATGCGCTTCTGCGCGTTTCATAAAAAGCACCGCTTTAACAATATCGCGATCAATTTGCAACAATTCACTATCAAAGGCATCGTGTACATAAACATCATTTAAGAAATCTGAAATTTTTGCACTGGCTTCTTCTGGCGAATTGGTTTCTAAAATGCCAATAATCGTCGTTAAATTATTTTTATACTCATGCTGTTTCGATCTTATTTCTATGATCATTTGCTCCAGTGTTTCTCTCATCTCTTCTTGCACCTCAAGCGCTTTATTCCGTTCGCTTATCGTTGCAACTTCACGATGAACAAAATAGTTTACAACCAATAACAGCAGCATTGCAATGCCAAAATAGAGCATGTTCTCTCTGACTATGGATTCATCATAATCCCAAAGTATTTTATAAATAAAGGCATACAAAAATAGATTGATTGCAATAAAATTGATATATCTATTCTCATATTTTTGAATATGTCCTTTAAGGGATTCTTTAAAATATCGAATCAATATAACGGTTACTATATTGGCCATTAAAAGCGAGATGATTGTAACCGTCACTTTTTCATGTGCAATCAACCCCACTAGAGGAATCAGCACAATTTCGAGCGAGAGCAGCGCAATCATGGATGACACAAATACAAAAAGGACTTTAAAAAGGCTTTCTTTAGTAAACCACTTTAACACAAAAATAAGCGTAAAAATATAAAGAAAAGCACCATATCCTAAAAAATAATGATTGGATATAACAACAAGCGATGACATCCCTATATAAATCAAAATGTATTTCAGCAGATCTGCTCTATCTAAATCTAACAATTTGTAAAATACATAAAAAAATATTGAAAGCTCTAGCAATGTACCTATGATCTCATTAGCCATGACACGGGTCATATCCTCATCTCCTAAATCCAATAATATTCTCTAAAGCTTCTTTTTGGGTCTTACTTAATAAGCTCTTCCCTTTACAATTATAGAAAGTAATTTCATACTGCCTCACACCTAATTTATGAATGGATTTGACATAATAAATATTGATTATATAGGATCTATGCACTTTAAAAAATGCATTCTCTTCTCTTAATGCTTCTTCGATACTTTTTAGAGACTTATACGGTAACTGATAATTGCCTCTAGTGGTATATACGATACTGCCTCTTCCTTTTGCCTCTACGAATACAATTTCAGAAGATTTGATTCTAATCAAGACTTGGTCGGACTCAGCAACAAGAAATTTACTCTGAGTTATCAATTCAGGGCTTTGAACACTTTCCAATAACTTCCTTACCATATTTTGAAGCTCTTCTTTAGGATACGGTTTATCCAAAAAGGCATGACACCTGACTTCTCTATACGCCTTGAGTTCATAGCTTCTTTCCACTGTCAAAAAAAGGATCCATGTGAGTTGATACTCAGGATGAGATCGCAGTCTCAAGGCAACTTCAAAACCATTAAGCTCAGACTTTAAGTCAATGTCCATCACAAAAAGATCAAAAGTCTCTTTCTCCGCAACCGAAAGCGCTTCTTGATCTGAACCCGCTGTGTAAACAATAATATTGGTCTCTATTTCATCGATCCATTTCTTTAACAAATGACGTTGAGAAGGATCATCCTCAACAATCAATACTTTCATCGTCCTCTCCATAATTTCTTCTCCTAGAATGATTATACCATCCTAGAACGATTTCATTCACGATTGTCATAAAAATCATTTCTCACCCGTTAACGCGTTACGCTGTGCTGCTAGAATGGTCTAAACTAGGATAAAGGAAAAATCCCTCATGATTTAGAATCAAGGGGATTTTTGTATTAAATCAAGCTTTAGTTACTTTTATCTTGTTGCATCAATTCTTTACTTTAAACCGTTAATCTTATAGATTACAAAAGGCAGTAAGACTATGCTCTATTCTTTCGATGGCATTGTGCTTACCTATGATTTCAATCAAAAGTGCAATATCTGGGCCGTGTACTTGACCTGTTATAGCAACTCTAATGGGCATGAATAAATCTTTCCCTTTGATCCCCAATTCTTTTTGAATCGCTTTAAATGACGCCTTTACATTTGCGACTTCAAGCGTTTCAAGTTCACTAAATTTAGTTTTAAGAGTTTCAAGGAGCACAGGAACATGCTCGAGCGCTATCATAGATTCTGCTTCTTGGTCTTCAAGTTTAAAATGATTGTTGCTCAAAAGATCAAAATAAGATTCAATCTCATCAAGTTTATTCAAGCGTTCTCTTAGACACTGAACCACCTTTTCAAACCATTGTTTGTTCGCCTCAAAGTTTGCTTCCGTGGTAAAGCCCGAATCAACAAAATAAGGTTTACAGAGTTCAGTTAACTTAACCAAATCGTATTGCTTAATATAATGATTGTTCATCCAATTCAATTTATCTACATCAAATACACCACTCGATTTTGAAACGCGATCAAATGAAAACTTCTCAATAAGTGCTTCCATTGACATGATTTCTTCACCGTCTTCTGGCGACCATCCCACAAGGGCAATAAAGTTAATAAGCGCTTCTGGTAGATATCCTTTTTTTCTAAAATCTTCCACAGAAACGTCGCCTTCTCTTTTGCTGAGCTTTTTCTTAGATTGGCTGAGTATAACCGGAAGATGCACAAACTGTGGCGCCTTCCAACCAAAAGCTTCATAGGTGTAAATATGCTTAGGTGTTGAAATAAGCCATTCATCCCCACGAACCACATGGGTAATTTTCATGTAGTGATCATCCACAACCACCGCCATATGATAAGTTGGAAACCCATCTGCTTTCATCAAGACTTGATCATCCATATCATTTGTATTCACCGCGATGTGTCCTTTGATGAGATCATCAAATTCTATTACACGATTCTCAGGTAATTTTAATCTCACCACATGTGATTCGCCAGCTGCAAGTTTTGTCTTAACTTCTTCTTTAGTAAGATGTCTACAGTGTCCATCGTACTTAGGCGTCTTGCCCTCTGCCTTCTGTGTTTCTCTCACATTTTCCATTCTCTCTTTTGAACAGAAACAATAGTAAGCATGGCCTTTCTCGATGAGTTCATCTGAATGTTTTTTATATATTTCAAGCCGATTGGACTGAACATAAGGTCCGTATTCGCCTATTTCAACGATTTTATCGCCCTCTAACACGGGACCTTCTTCATGCATAACACCTGCCCATGACATAGCCTTTATCATACCTTCAATGGCACCCTCTACGAGTCTTGTTTGATCCGTATCTTCAACGCGAAGAATATATTGCCCTTGCTCTTTTTTTGCATATAAATAATTGTATAACGCTGTTCTCAATCCTCCAATGTGTACATACCCCGTTGGACTCGGTGCAAATCTTAATCTAACACTCATTTGAATGCCTCCTCTTTCTTCTTCGCTATTCAAAGCGTATACGCCATTAAAAATCTGATCCTTTTTCAATGACCAGCTTAATCTTGCTCATGACGAAATCATAACTATCCCCTACATGAGGCTTTGTACAACCACTACAATCCTTAATCCCATGGTTCACTGCAAAATTACCACCACATTCATCTTTGAGCATATAAAGTGGACAATAGCAAAATAAGCAATTGAAAATTTCGGGATCAACCCCTTTGTGACATGGAAAATACTCGCATTTACGATTCTGTGTAAATTTATAATGCTCACTCATTTGAAGCCTCCTATGCTTTTATATTTCTTCAGATAATACAATCTATTAACAATAGTTGCTAAATTATTTTTTTTTGAATACAATATTATATAGCTCAAATAAACGATTCCAGTTCGAGGAGTTCAATATGAAAAAAAAAATTCAGGACATTGCACAAATTGTCCTATTTTCAAGCCTCTTTTCAGCACTACTATCCCTTTTCCCTCCAATAACACTTGAAGGTGCTTTTATATTTATGGGTTGTATGCTTTTTATCGCTTCCGGTTTCGCTGCCTCTTCGCATAAAAACCCCGATCGGCGCATATTCAAGTACATCGCCTCAGGGCGAAATCAAAAGTTTTTCGATGAAAGAGATCCGGTTAGAATCAATCGCAAAACATCCGAAGACGCATTTACGAAAATCGTTATCTCCGGTGTCATTCTGTTTTTTTTATCTTATATTGCATTCTATTTATAGCAGATTCTCTTTTAAAAGGACCACTGCTTGAGAGGAAATACCCTCTTCTCTGCCTTCAAATCCGAGCCACTCCGTCGTAGTGGCTTTAATGTTGACCAAATTCAAATCACAGTTTAAAACACGACCTATATTTTCTTGCATCAAGACAATGTGCGGTGCCATTTTAGGTTTTTGTGCTACAATAACAGCGTCGATATTACCGATTTCATAGCCTTCATCTTGCATCGTCTTTGCTATTTTTTCAAGTAAAATCAAACTTGAAATATCTTTAAACGTCATATCTTGTTCTGGAAAGTGTTTGCCTATATCTCCTTTTCCAAGAGCACCTAATATCGCATCCATAATTGCATGTAAAAGCACATCTGCATCCGAATGCCCCAGCAACCCTTTATCATTGGGTATATCAACCCCTCCAATAATTAATTTTCTCTCTTGAACGAGCTTATGCACATCATATCCAATTCCAATTTTCATTTAACACCTCTTTCTTTATCTGTAAACGAGACAATCTGCTCATAGATCACTTTTACGATTAAGAATCGCCTCTGCCACAATCAAATCAAAAGGGGTTGTTATTTTAATATTCTCATCTCCAAAATAGAGCAATTTAACTTTGCCCCCTTCTCTTTCAATTAAAGAAGCATCATCCGTACCACAATAATTGGTTTTCTCAGCATTGAGATGTGCTTCCAATAAATCCATATACAAAAACAATTGTGGCGTTTGAACAGACCAAAGAATATCTCTTTTTAATGTTTTCAGAACAATCTCTCCCGTTGTAATCTCTTTAAGCGTATCTGATACGGGTTTACCTACAGAAAGTCCCTTTATGCCAAAAGTCGCTTCCATGCATGCCATCATTTTTGGGAGCCATTCCTTCTTTGCAAAGGGTCTAACACCATCATGAACAAATACAAAATCTACTGTTTGAAGTGCATTTAAGCCCTTTTTAACAGATTCCTGTCGATTACTTCCACCCGAAATAATCTTGAGGTCTTTTGTGATTTGCCATTGATTTTTAACGACGTCTAGCAAGGAGTCAACCTCTTCTAATCCCACGACTAAAACAACCTCATCGCAAATAGAATCCTCAACCAAATGCTCCAGTGTTCTTCTCAATATAGCTTTACCACCAATTGATAGGAATTGTTTTTTTGTCGAACTCCCCATACGGCTTCCAATTCCAGCCGCAGGAATGATCATGCCAATTTTTTTGCCCTCATACATTGACTTTACCCTCTTTAAACTTAATCTTATGTAAATTATATCAAATCTATTGCGTTCTGAATACCTTATAAATGCAATTAAAGATTCATCACACGTCCACAAAACAATCTGTTTCAAGGTTCATCGAAGCGTAAAAAAGCACCTTCTTTAGTAGGATCACTTAAAAGGTGCTTTATTTGCATGGTTGCTTATTTGGGTTTTGCAAAGATCATTCGGCCAGCAGCGGTTTGCAGCACACTGGTGACGATGACGTAAATGGTTTCATTAATGCGTTTACGCCCTTCTTCAACCACAATCATTGTACCATCATCTAAGTAAGCAACCCCTTGATTGGACTCCTTACCTTCTTTGATGATTTGAATGTACATTTCTTCACCAGGAAGAACAACGGGTTTCACCGCATTAGCAAGTTCATTGATGTTCAATATTTGGATATCTTGAAGTTGGGCAACTTTGTTTAAATTATAATCATTCGTCACAATACTGCCATTAATCTTTTGAGCTAATTTAATCAATTTTAAGTCGACTTCTGATACCTCATCAAAATCTATATCCACTATTTTAACTTCAATAGGCATTTCTTTTTGGATTATTTTTAAAATATCCAACCCCCGACGTCCTCTATTGCGTTTCAGTCCATCGGAAGAATCTGCTATATGACGTAATTCTCTGAGAACAAATTCAGGTATTACAATTGTGCCTTCTACAAATCCAGTTTTACAGATATCAGAGATTCTGCCATCAATAATCACACTAGTATCTAAAATTTTAGGTTTTACAAATGCCTCAGTCACCGCATTTTTATTAGGCTTAGAGACATTGACTTTCTTAGCCCAATCCTGCAATTTCGTAGGATCTTTCATATTTTTCTGCGCAAGCGAAGATCCCAAATAGCCAAAAAAGATAAATGTCAATATTTTCAAAGCATTTGCAACCATGGGAATCGGAATAATTTCATAAAGACCACTGATTAGAAAGGCAATCACCAGCCCTAAAACCAAACCTAAAAGCCCAAAGAAAAAGTCCTGTGGTGGAATTTTCTCAAGCTCAGTTTGAGCATATTGAACCATTTTTTTACTTGTCTTAATCATGAAACTGGAAAAAAAGTAGGCTACAAAGCCAATTATAAGTCCTAATAAAGCAGGTGTTATAACAGTATAGACCATTTTGTCTACATTAAAAATACCTTTTAAATATAAAAGATCTGCAAGATAAATACCAAAGCCAATGCCAACGCAGAATCCCACAAACGTGATGATATATTTTATTATTTTTTCAATCATTCAACGCCTCCTTCCTTCTCTTTTTTTATAGCAACCATATTGATTGTAACACAGTGAGCAAAAAAGTCAAATTATGTGAATCACTTTTCTTAAAAAACTTGTTTTTTTAAACGCCCTTCATCCAACAAATTCTTTATCAGCTCACAGACTTAAAACACGCCAGAAAAAACTGATAATATCAAAAAAAAAAGGGCATCGCCCTCAATTACTGCCTATCGTCGCATTAACCAATGTAACCACTTCATCCTCTTTTAAATCCTTTGACAAAATAAGTTCACTCACAAGAATTTGTTTAGAATTATTCAACATTTTCCGTTCACCCGTCGACAATCCTTTTTCTCTATCAAGAATCTCTAAATTTCTTACAACAGTGGCAACTTCAAAAATATTGCCAGTTTTCACAAGTTCGAGATTTGAACGATACCTACGGTTCCAATTGTCCGGCATAATGCTTTTATCTTGAGCAAGAATATCCATAACTTGACCAAACGCTTTCATGTCAACCACTTTTCTAACACCTAAATTTTCAGCATTATCAATTGGTAACATCACTTTCATGTTTCTAATCGGAAGCTTCAAAATGTAAAATTCTCTCGTTTCTCCCATCAGTTCTTTTTCTTCAATGCCCTCAATAACCCCAGCGCCATGCATAGGGTACACTACTCTATCACCGATCTTAAACATAAGTAACCTCCATGCAATAATTTTAATGTTAATTTTATTATACACTAATTTTGAAGCTGTTTCAACAACAGTATATTTTACTATTTGTCTTAACCGTTGTCAACACCTTTGTTTCAGGGATTAAAAATATTTTTTTAGAACTTTATTCCTTTTTCTTTAAAATGATCTGTGGTAAAATGTAATTAATCTAAAAATTCTAATAACAACTCAATTGATGCCTAGCCATTAACGATATCGGAGGTTTTTATGAAAGATGTAATATATGACGAATTTCAAGATAAGGTTGATGAAGTCCTTATCAGACACGCTAGTTTATTGGATATCTTGAGCAAAATCAACGATGCAGAATCCAAGTCCAACAGAGCGGTTATAAAATCCATCACAAATTGTGGGTGTATAACACTCGATGCTTCTAAATCACCTCTTCCTGAGGGAACAGAGTACGAAGCACTGAAAGAATATCGTGCAGACCATATTAAGGGCACCTTGTGTCCAACTTGTCGCGAAAAAGTAGAGGAAGAACTTGGAAATCTTGAGTTTTATATTGCAGCGCTTTGCAATGCGCTTGATATCAGTTTATATGACGTCATGCTAAAAGAGTACAAAAAGATTAATACACTTGGCAAATTCAGTCTTTACTAAGCTGAAGCCGTTTTCTCAATAAATAGCCATGAAATCGCCACGATAAGAGTTCTATTATCGCTTGGTGTAAGTCTAATATCAGATTAAAAAAAGTATTTAAAAACCTCTTCAATATGTTGCATGCCAATAATCGTAAAATGATCTGGTCTTTGTATCCCCTCAAGATTACTTTTGGGGATAATTGCTTTTTTGAAACCCATTTTTGCAGCTTCATTAAGTCTTTGTTGAACTTGATTTACAGTTCGAATCTCTCCAGTCAAACCCACTTCCCCAAAGATAACCATATCACTTGGAATGCAAATTTCTCTAAAACTCGATGCAATTGCCATCACCACCGCTAAATCTGCCGCGGGTTCATCTATAGACATCCCCCCTACCACATTGAGGTAAATATCTTGATTATAAAGGGTCATACCGACCTTCTTTTCCAGAACAGCAGTTAATAATACCAATTTATTATAATCTATGCCTATTGCCATCCGTCTAGGCATGTTAAAGTTCGTCTGAGATGCTAAGCACTGAATTTCAACTAAAACGGTTCTCGTGCCCTCTAGGGTTGGTATAATAACAGAGCCTGCTTCCTTCTTTGATGAATTTGTCAAAAATATTTTTGAGGGATTATCCACTTCAATCAAGCCTAAATTCGTCATTTCAAAAATGCCGATTTCATTAGTTGACCCAAACCTATTTTTCACTGCCCTTAGGATTCTAAAAATACTCTGTCTTTCGCCTTCAAAATAGAGCACTGTGTCCACCATGTGTTCCAGAATTTTAGGCCCCGCTATTGCACCTTGCTTCGTCACATGTCCCACTATAAATGTGGTGACGCCAAATTTTTTCGCAATATTCATAAATTGGTTAGTTGCCTCTCTCACTTGACTTACAGTACCCGGTGCGCTTGAAATTTCAGGATTAAAGACAGTTTGAATTGAATCTACTATAAGCACATGTGGTTTCAATTGCTCCACATGATATTTGATACGCTCTATGTTGTTTTCTGCCATAATATAAAGTTCTTCAGTTGCCATGGATAGGCGCTCAGCTCTTAATTTCGTCTGCTTTATGGATTCTTCACCTGATACATAGAGTACAATTTTCTTATCCATGGAGAGATTATTGGCCACTTGAAGTAACAAAGTCGATTTCCCGATTCCAGGATCCCCACCGACTAACACCAACGATCCATTAACAAGACCTCCACCTAACACTATATCGAGTTCCCGCATTCTGGTGGACACTCTACTCTCATGATCATAGGCAATATCCTTTAATTTTTGCGGATGTGACTCGCTATTGATGTTAAGACTTGCCGTCTTTGTCTCTTTGATTTCGATATCCTCTACAAAACTATTCCATTCACCACATTCTAGGCATTTACCAAGCCATTTCGAAGAAATATAGCCACAATTTTGACAGACAAACTTTGTCTTTGATTTTGACATAAGTCCCCCTCTAGTTTACTTTAAATTTTAATTTCAAATCCGCCACGGTAATCTCAATTTTTTCCAGCCCATCTATTTTGTTAAGCATTAAATCTGCAATTTCATCCTTAATCAGACGATCTACAGCACGTTTTATAGGTCTTGCTCCATATTTTTCATCAAAATTCGTCTCTGCAATGAGCGTCGAAACAGCCGCATCGTAATCAATTTGAATGCCTTGTTCATGCATAAGCGCTTTAAAAAGCGCCAGTTCTATCTCCACAATCTTAATGATTTCTGGTAATTTAAGGGCATTAAAGACAATGATTTCATCAATCCGATTGATAAACTCTGGTTTAAAAAAGTTTTTAGCAGCCTCTCTTATCTTCTCTGCAGCAATTGATTTTGAGGTATTTTCACCAAAACCTACTGTTTTAATCGAAAGTGCTTCAACGCCAAGATTTGATGTCAATATCAAAAGTGTATTCTTAAAATCTACCTGTTTGCCCTTACCATCTTTAATCTGACCTTCGTCCATAATGGAAAGCAAAATATTGAGAACTTCAAGATCCGCTTTTTCAACTTCGTCAAAGACAACAACGCTGTAAGGCATTTTTTTTACGGCATTGGTTAAGATGCCACCTTCTTTATTGCCTTCATATCCAGGTGGCGATCCTATCAGTTTTGAAACTGAATATTTTTCCATATATTCTGACATGTCTAGCCGAATTAAATTGTTGACATCTCCATAAAAAACAGACGCAATTGATTTTGAAAGTTCTGTTTTTCCAACACCTGTTGGCCCAACGAATAAAAATGTACCCACTGGTTTTTTTTCGTCTTTTATGCCAAGTCTCGAACGTTTCAATGCGTTCGAAACCATATTAATGGCTTGTTCTTGTCCAAGAACCTTTTCTGAGAGGCGCTTTTCTAGTGATCTGAGTTTTTCCATCTCGTGCGTTTGAAGTTTAGTCACTGGAATATTGGTCCAATCCGAGACGGCTTGTTCAATATCCGCCACAGAAATAGTGAGTTTCCTCGACTGCATCAGATGCTTTGCCTTTTCATTTTTTTCTATATGAGTTAGTATGCGTTTCTCCTCGCTCTGTAGCTTAGAAGCGTTTTCGAAATCCATATCCAGTATAGCTTCTTCTTTATGCTCTTTGAGCAATTGCAAACGGTATTTGAGTTCATCCAAAATTTCAATAGTCTTTAGACTTTCAATCCTCTTTTTAGAACACGCCTCATCAATAATATCGATCGCTTTATCCGGCAACCTTCTATCCGTAATATATCTTTGTGACAATCTAATGGCTGCACCAATTGCTTCATCTGAGATAATCACCTCATGATGTTTTTCATACTGGTGTTTGGTGTGCTGTAAGATTATAAAAGTTTCTTCTACGGTCGGCTCTTCAATCTTTAAGGGAATAAGCCGCCTCATCATGGCTTCATCCATTTCTATATATTTTTGAAAATCAGAATAGGTGGTAGCCCCAATCATTTGAATTTCACCAGCAGTCAACAAAGGTTTAAGCATACTAATAGCATCTAATGATTTTTCTCCCGTGGCGCCTACACCAATTAAATTGTGAATCTCATCAAAAAAAGCAATATATTGCTTACGGTCTTTAAGCACTTCCATCAGCTCATTAAAGCGCTCTTCAAATTGGCCTCTGTACATAGTGCCAGATACTAAATGACTGATGTTAATTAAAATCACTTCTTTATCTTTTAGCCCCTCTGGAACTCTACCCGATGCAATCCGATTTGCAAGTCCATGAACAAGTGCTGTCTTGCCCACTCCAGGTTCACCTACAATACACGGATTATTCTTGGTCTTTCTACTCAATATTTGAATGAGGCGATTAATTTCTTTTTCTCGACCTACAATTTCCTGATAGGGAGAGTCTTTGGCAATTTCAGTGAGATTAATGCCCACACGATTAATAATATTTGGCGCTTCAATATCATAAGCTTCCTCAAAATCTACTAACTTAACTTGATAATTCAGTGCTGACTTTCCTTTAATAATCTTTGTAGTATCTTTTTTAGGGACTTCCTCTAAAATATTCAATAGCATCTTTTGAACATCTAAACTTCGTGTTGTCAACACTTTATAACCAATCGCATATTTATCTTGCATGATACTCATAAGCATATGTTCTGGTAGAATTTCATCACTATTGGTCTCAAGAGAGTATTGATAACTCCTCTCTATACAGGCTTTAGCTCTAGGTGTATAATCCTCAATCCCAGTGCTGTAATCCCCTTTTCCAATTCTTTTTACAAGTTCTAGCCTTAGTTCATCAGTGGTTATTTTATAGTAATCAAATACCGTGTGCACCTTAGAATTTTTTATGCTGGATAATCCCAAAATTAAATGCTCTGTACCCACAAACCGATGTCCAAGATCCCTTGCCTCCGCAAAGGCAAAATTGATGACATCATTTGCATTTTCATCAAAATTATATTTAAACACCAGTGGCCTCCTGTTCTAATTGTAGTACTTCATAAGCGTACAATTCACTAATACTAGTTTATCATTCATTTAGCATTCTGAAAACAAAGAATCACTCCAATCGGGATCTTATCAATCCAATTCGAGTGATTCTTTTCATAAATAATACGGTCAAAACTTTGTAGTACTTTTTTTAAATTTCCCTTATCCTATTTCTCTCTATGCGTCCACATCTTAAATGTGATCCTTTACTTTTCATGATCTTTTTTGGACTGTTCTATGACTTTAACCGCAATTTGCATCGGCACTTCTTCATAGCGATCCACCTTCATACTGAACCAGCCTCTGGCTTGAGTCATAGATCTTAAATCCGTTGCATATATGAACATTTCAGACTGTGGCGCCTCAGCAATTACTTTCTGATAGCCCATTTCATCTTGTTCCATACCTAAGATTCTGCCACGTCTTCTATTCATATCTCCCATGATATCTCCCATGAATTCATCAGGCACATAGATTTCAACATGCATCATGGGTTCTAATAAAACAGGTTGCGCCATTTCCATACCCTTTTTAAAGGCTTGATGTGCTGCTAACTTAAATGCCATTTCGGATGAATCCACTGGATGATATGAGCCATCTAGTAGTGTTGCCTTTAAATTTACCACTGGGAATCCTGCTAGAATACCTTTCTCGCAAGACTCTTGAAGTCCCTTTTCTACAGCTGGAATATATTGACGCGGCACTGATCCACCAAATATTTTCTCTTCAAATACAAAAGGCTCACTTGTCGGCTCAAATTTTACGTGAATATCTCCAAACTGTCCAGCACCACCTGATTGTTTTTTATGTTTACCTTGAACTGTTGCAACACCTTTAATGGCTTCTCTATAAGCCACTTTTGGATCTTCCAAGACCACTTCCACACTGAAGATATTCTTGAGCTTACTTGTGATCACCTGAATTTGCATGGTTCCTTGACCACCAATAAGGGTTTGTTTCGTCTCTATGTTGCGTTCAATACAAAAAGAAGGGTCTTCATCAATTAAGCGATGAAGCGATGCATTAATTTTCTCTTCATCTCCTTTGGACTTAGGTTCAACGGCTAAGAAAAGGGCCGGCTTAGGTAAATTAATACCTGCATACTTAATCGGGTGGTCTTTCTCACACAGAGTATCGCCAGTCTCTGTATATTGAAGTTTTGCTGTGGCACCAATATCACCTGCAACAACACGATCACATTCGAGTTGTTCCTTTCCTCTCAACAAGAATAAAGAACCAATCTTTTCTTTTTCATCTTTGTTCGCATTTAAAACTTCTATGTCTTTTTTCATGACGCCAGAATACACTTTAAAAATAGAAATTTTACCCACAAAAGGATCCACCATTGTTTTGAAAACAAGCGCCGATAGCGGATCTTCATCAGATACTTTTCTTTCAATTTCTGCTTCAGTGTTTGGTTCAACCCCTTTGTAAACACCTTCTTTTATCTCCATTGGTGTTGGCATATAATCAAAGATCATATTCATAAGGGTATGAATACCAATGCGCTTTTCAGCACTTCCCACGAGTACAGGTACAATTTCACCAGAGATTACACCCTTCCTAAGACCCTCGTGAATTTCCGCCGTTGTAAAGGCTTCGCCTTCAAAATATTTCATCATAAGCTCTTCATCGCTTTCGGCCACGGCTTCGATGAGCATATCCCTAATGGGCTTTACTCGAGGCAGCATGTCTTCTGGAATAGGAGCATCTACGCATTCTGTTCCATTAAATACCCTGCCAATTTCATCGACCACATTGACAAAGCCATTAAAATCAACACCATCTCCTATTGGAATACAAAATGGCGCTATTTTTTTACCAAATGTATCTTTTAACTCTTTAATCAATTTAACATACGAAACATTCTCTTTATCCATTTTATTGATAAAAATAATCTTGGGCATTTCTCTCTTTTCAGTAAAATTCCATGCCTTCTCTGTGCCTACTTCTATTCCTGATAATGCGTCAATCAGAATAACGGCTCCTCCCGAAACCCTTAGGGCACTAAATACATCTCCTACAAAATCAAAATAACCTGGTGTATCTAAAAAATTATATTTATGATCCTGCCATTCAATCGGAACCACAGATGCCCCAATACTGAACTTTCGGTTAATTTCTTCTTTATCATAATCTGAAACGGTATTGCCATCGTCAACCTTTCCCATTCTCTTTGTGACTTTAGTTGTATAAAGTAATGATTCAGTTAAAGTTGTTTTTCCACTTCCCCCGTGTCCTAAAAATGCAACATTTCTAATTTTGTCCACCGTGTAATTCTTCATAATAATCTTTCTCCTCTCATTATGCAGATTTATTCGAATTTTCGCATTATTTGTAATATTCTATAAACTTTCAAAAACTCCTTCTCTGAATAAAAAAAAAGTCTCAAAATATACAAAAGTTTATTTTGAGACTTTTTTTGAATTGCACCAGTAATCCTATAGGATTTACAAAATTCCAGACATTTTAGTGACTTCAAGACCTTTTTCTTGCCAAGCACTTATGATGGCGTTAAGACCAATAGAGTCACTTGGCATATGCCCTGCTACGATTATATTGCCGATATTTTGCTCCATTACCGCCTTAATCACATCTTCAGGCGCATGCATTGCAACAATTGTACCCACTCCAGCATCGAAGTACGCTTTATAAACGTCAGCCCCTCCATTTGTACCACCAGCAAAGAGCACCGCAATTTTACCCGCATAATCTTTGGCGGAACCACATCTGATGATCGGTGATGCCAAAGCATTTTTATAGATATTAAGTTCATTCAATGCCGCTATGACATCCTCTAATGTTTTTTTATTTTGGCTCTCAAATTTATCGTTTAAATACTTCTGAATAAATCTTTCACCGATGATATCCGCGGGCATGTGAATGTTCATAAACGGCATATCTGCCAACTTTGCAAACGAGGAAACGCGATCATAGTTGCCCACGTGATTGGATATACTCACGGCGTTAATTTTTTTACTCAGTGCTTTTTGAGCTCTATTTATTGGAACTCCAAATTCGACCATCTTATCGATCTGACGGTCCATAACCTTATGAAAATCAATCAATGACAAATCGGCCTTTGGATGATGGCTTACCACAAGATCATAACCAAGCTCCTTGGCAAGTAAAATTTCAGGATTCTCCATATCTATTCCAATGAGCACTTTCTGGATAGAATCTCCCTC
Organism: Fusibacter sp. 3D3; assembly: GCF_001748365.1. Lineage (GTDB taxonomy): Bacteria > Bacillota > Clostridia > Peptostreptococcales > Acidaminobacteraceae > Fusibacter_A. The sequence goes on from NZ_BDHH01000028.1 coordinate 37,600, forward strand.
AACATTGATCGATGTGTCACAAGGCATTTCTGAAAGTCCTGCCAATTTTAAAGCGATTTGCATAATTTCCTTTGTAGTCATTTGATAGCCTCCTCTACTTCCTAAACTAACTCTATGATACTACTATTTTATGCGTTTTAGGGGGAAAGTAATCAAATAATTTAGTGTTCCTAATTACTTTTTTGTAAGATTTATTATCTTACAGGGCATGCACCTGTTTCACAGCCGTCTGACCCAATATCAAAGCTTATTTCTTCTTTTTCATATTTAGTAATCAACGATGGTCTAAACGGTTTCATTTCTGCAACGCGTTTATGATATTCCTCTTCTTCGATTGACTCATAAGGCAACATTTGATAGAAACTGTCATCAAGAGGTAAGAAAGACAATGCCACTGTATCATCCCAATTTTCGTAAACCCACTCTTCAACCTGTTCCCACTCTTCTGGTCTTACGTGAACCGTGATTGAACAATTATGATCCACATAGTTTTCCATAAATAATTTATAGTTTTCAAGTTGATCAAGAGCAGTCACATCATACTTAGTTTTACCATATGGTGCTTTAACAGGAAATTCTACGACTTTTGTTGTACAGGTTTCCCATTCTTGGCCTACCTCTGGGAATACCGGATATCCAAGTTCTTCACAAACCTTAACGAGTGGATCGTGTGCATTTATTCTAACGCGTCTAATAAAATAAGGTGAATGAGAGTAGTGAACGCCACTCGATACACTTGGAAGTTGTGATAATGTGCCTTCTGGCTTGACAGTGGTCACTAGAATCGGTGCACTTGCGCCAAGTTCTGCTGCATAGACTTCCGCTTCTTTCTGAGCAGCATCTCTTAATTGTCTAAGAACAGTTGCTTGTTCTGTTTTTGACATAGCGGTTGCATTTACCATATCTTGCCACCCTGTGAGTGAGCATCCTAATAGCTTATCTCTCTGCTGAACGTTATTCCAAAGTGGTAATTCAAGTTCTACACAAGTCATTCTGTAACTTGATCGCGCTGACAAGCGCTGTGCTTTTAATAAACCCTTAATATCCAATTTGTCATTTTCTACAAAGGCAAAAACATTGATCGTTGTCAGATTGCAAAGACCTTTACTATCTAATAAAATCTCCCCACATGGATTGACCCCATTGAAATTGGGTCTTCTCTTCGCACCCGCAACTTCGTTAACCCAACCTGGTTCACCAGAATATCTCATTTTTTCAAGTTGCCACTTAATCATTTCTCTGCTTGGCTTTTCACGATAATAAATGGAGTTGTTACTCATTTGTCTATGAAGAATTTCTTCATTTACAACCCACTTACCCTCTTCCATGGTGTACAAATTGGATTTAGCTTCGATGCACTCTTTATCATCTGCATCCACTAAAACAATTTCAGCCGTTCTTCTTACACCCCCAACGACTACGTTTTCACCAATCACATTTGCGATATCTAAGCAATCAATAGGTCTGAGTTTCACTGTTTTAGTCTCGTGTAGGAGTCCTAATTTTTTAATAACACGGTCTATCTTATGGAACATATTTTTAAGACTGGTGTGCCCGCTTGCTGTGCCCCCAAATGTCTTTAATTTTTCACCTTTTGGTCTTACATGATCATAATCAATAATAATCGTTTTAATATTTCTATATTCGTTCGTATGAATTAATTTTAAGAAGAAATCTAAAGATTGTACCCAACCTTCTTTTGAATCTCCTATAGTGATCTTAACTGTGTTATTGTAGAAAAATTCCATGCTTGTATTATCTTCGCGCTCTGATCTTGGTAGCGGGGTATAATCTTTATGAACCACTTCAAAATCCGTTCTCACTTTAGGTAATAGTGCAACATCTTCTTTTAGAATTCTGACACCGACACCTGAGCCAATCATCAATAGGTAAAAGACATCCTTGAAGGCATCAAACGAATTGATAATTTGAAAACTACAATTATAATTCGCCATTGGATAATGTTTTGCAACTGGTGTCCCCCCTACCCAGAAAGTTCTTCCTGATAAAAATTGTCTCAAATAAAATATATTATCAAACAATTCCTCTGCTTCAGAGCGATTGGTTTCAGTAATATTGCAGTTGTATTCAACAGCGCGTCTTACGGTTTCCCACCAGTATTCTCTTCTCTTTTCATCTGGTAGCCACCTCGAATAAGTACGATAATAGACAAAATCACCGAGCTGCTCCATAGGCGAATTCATATGCTTGTATTTACTGATAAAATCATCTGTTAAGAGTCGGTGGTCTTCCTTTTTTCTCGAAGTTCTTGTTTTATCCTTCTCATTTCGATAAATGATGTATTTTTTTGCCGCATCTTTTCGAGGACTCTCCATGAGCAGATCTTCAACGAGATCTTGTATCTCATCAACAGAGATCGGAAGTTCTCTACCACCAGACGCTTCTAAAATGACATCTCCAATAGAGACACAAAGTGATTCATCTATACCCTCAGTCGTTTCCAACATTGCTTTCTCAATTGCTCTTACGATTTTACTGATTTCAAAATCGACGATAGTCCCATCTCTTTTTACTACTTTCATAGGTCTTCTCTCCCACCATTTCACAATATTTAGTATTTTTATTTGTCACTAACACTATATATTGTACCATCAGATATTTACACTGTAAACATAGAACATCAAAAAAACACAAAAAAACGGACCATACGATCCGCTTTTCGTTTTAATTTTTATGCTTTTCAAATCGTCTGATCACGTTTTTATTTTTTACCGAGTAGTCTAAACATGTTCTTTTTGTATGCTTCCACACCAGGTTGATCAAAAGGGTTTACACCTAAAACATACCCACTAATCCCACATGCTTTCATAAAGAAATAAAGTAGTTTTCCAAAGTGGTAAGCATCTTTTTTAGGAATTGTCACCACTAGATTGGGAACATTCCCATCTATATGTGCCTCTAAAGTCCCTTTAAAAGCATTTTCATTGACATAGCTCATCGTTTTACCCGCAAGGTAATTAAGACCGTCTAAATCTTGATCTTCTAACTGAAGTACGAGGTCCTTTTCAACAGATTCTACTCTGACAACTGTCTCAAACATAATTCTTGGTCCATCTTGAATCATCTGTCCCATTGAATGAAGGTCCGTTGTATTGTTCATTTTTGTTGGAAATAAACCCTTGCCGTCCTTGCCTTCACTCTCGCCGTAGAGTTGCATCCACCATTCTGCTAAAAATGCCATAGAAGGCTCATAATTGACCAATACTTCAATTGATTTTCCTTTATTATAGAGCACATTTCTCATGAGCGCATATTGATAACACGGATTTTCATCTATATTCGTTATTGAAAATTCTGTCTCGCCCTCTTTTGCACCTTGCATTAAGGCATCGATATCGATACCAGCCACAGCTATTGGTAAAAGACCGACTGGTGTGATTACTGAAAATCGGCCCCCTACATCGGCAGGAATGATAAAAGATTCATAACCCTCTTCGTTTGCAAGTGTTTTAAGCGCGCCTTTTTCTGCATCGGTGGTTGCAAAAATTCTTTCCTTTGAAGCTTCCTTACCATATTTTGCTTCTAACGCCTTCTTTAAAATTCTAAAAGCAATGGCGGGTTCTGTGGTCGTTCCAGACTTTGAAATGACATTAAGGCAAACCTCTTGAGATTCAATAATTTCTAATAGATCTGTCAGGTAAGTCCCACTAATGTGATTGCCAGCAAAATAAATCTTTGCACCTTTTCTCTTTTCTTTTGGTAATTCATTGTAGAAACTATGAGATAAGGCATCAATTACTGTTTTAGCGCCCAGATACGATCCGCCGATACCAATAACAATTAAAACATCCGCTTGATCATTGATTTTTTTTGCAGCTTTTTTGATGCGTTCAAATTCGGCTTGATCATAACGTGAAGGATAATGCAACCAACCCACAAAATCATTTCCAGGACCTTTTTCACTATGCAAAAGCTCATGTGCTGCCAGTATTTGCGGCTTAAAGTATTCATATTCATGTGTGTTTGTTAAACTATTCGAATAGTCAAATTTAATTTTACTCATGCTCTCATCTCCATTTTTAGGCATACATTTTTTTGATTTACTTAGGTGTACTGCAGTCATTACAGTTTATTGGTGCATTTTTGCATACATGGCAGCACCAATTATGCCAGCATCATTTTTAAGTTTTGCAATTTCAATTTTGGGAAGCGGCGAACTTTTATAATACTTTAGATCCTCTAAAGCAAGTTTGATCTTATCGACTAAGAAATCCCCCGCATGTGAGAGTCCACCACCCAGAACGATGATTTCAGGATCAATCATACAAACAACGTTGATAATACCTCTACTCAAGTATTTAACTAACCGATCAACCACCTTGTTTGCAAGATTGTCACCCTTTTTAGCAGCGTCAAATATGATTTGACCGTTGATATTGTTTAGGTCACCCTTTGCAGACGTCATTATCAGATCTGATATTTCGCCATTTTCTAATAAATACTTCGCGTATTTTATAATTGCAGTTGAAGAAGCAAAAGTCTCTAAACAGCCATTTCTGCCACAATTACAGTTATAAAAATTCTCGCCAATGATCATGTGACCGATTTCAGAGCCAATCCCATGATGTCCTGAAACAACTTCACCATTCACGAGAATACCGCCACCAATTCCAGTCCCTAGTGTCAACATCACAGCATTCGTGTATTGACCTTTTTGTGAAACTTGAAATTCAGCGACACCGGCCACTGTGGCATCATTATCTATAAATACAGAAATACCAATCAGGGCTTCAAGTTTCTCTCTAAGGGGCACATCATACCAGTTCAAATTAACGCAAGCGAGCACAGCACCCGTATGTGGATCCGCAATCCCTGGAATTCCGATTCCAACACTTTTAACGTCCGCCGAATGCTGCCTTAATGCTTGGATAACCTGAGCAATGTCCTCAATGATGGCATCGCTCCCACGCTCTACCCGTGTGGGTGTTGAAATACTCTTTACGATTTGACCTGATGCATCCACCAAGCCACCTGCGATATTGGTACCCCCTAAATCTATTCCAATGAACATATGAGCCTCCAAATTAGTTATAGTCACCCATAATTATACATCAATCTGAACGATATTCCAAATATCTTTTGCATACTGTAAGATTGTTCTGTCACTACTAAACTTACCAGCATTCGCAAGGTTTGAGAGACATTTTCTAGCCCACCCCTTTTCATCTTTATAGGCTTCATTTACCGCCTTTTGCGCCTCAACGTAAGCATCAAAATCATGTAAAATAAAGTAATTATCCGGTTGATGCCAAGATGCTCCGACTAATAAGCTATTATGAAGTTCCCTAAACATATCAGTCCCTTCATCATCGAATGTACCATCAATTAAAGTATCTATAATTTTCTTTAATCTTGGATGGCTCATATAAATTTCAACAGGATCATAGTCACCTTTCATAGCTTCTATCTCTTCTGACTTAGCGCCAAAAATAAAATTGTTTTCTAGACCTGCTTCTTCCACAATCTCTACATTTGCACCATCTAATGTGCCAATGGTTGGTGTTGCATTTAACATGAATTTCATATTCCCCGTACCAGAGGCTTCTTTGCCTGCTGTTGAGATCTGTTCAGATAAATCTGCCGCTGGAAAGAGTCTCTCACCATAGGATACCCTATAATTGGTCACAAAAACAACTTTTATTCTTCCCTTTATATCTTCATCATGATTCACAAGCTTTGCTATTTCATTGATAAATTTAATAATGCCCTTTGCACGTTTATAACCTGGTGCTGCTTTTGCTCCAAAGATAAAGGTTCTCGGCACGATCTCTATTTCTGGATTTTCTTTGATATCAAAATACAAATTTAGAATTTGAAATGCATTTAATAACTGTCGTTTGTATTCATGCAATCGCTTGATTTGGATATCAAAGATTGAGTCTGGATTGAGCTTGATGCCTTCTACAGCTTCAATATAATCAACCAATTGAAGTTTTTTAGTGCGCTTGATGGTCATAAGTCTATTGAGTACTGCATCATCATTTTCAAAACGTGTTAACGCTTTAAGCGTTTCAAGATCCTTTAACCACTCAGGATCATCGAGTAATTCTGTAATGAACGATGTCAACTCTGGATTACAAAGTGCCAACCATCTTCTTTGAGTAATCCCGTTGGTTTTATTTTGAAATTTATTTGGAAACAGAGCATACCAATCTTTTAGCTCTTGATGCTTGAGAATTTCTGTGTGGAGTTCAGCCACCCCATTGATTGCTTTAGAACCGTATATAGCAAGATAAGCCATGTGAATCATATGATCTGATATAATTCTCATTTTTTTAATAACACTTGGATCATAATTGAGAGCCTTGAGTTCGGCCACAAACATCTTGTCTATTTTCTCTATGATTTCATAAACACGAGGTAACAAACCTTTATAAAACCCTTCTTGCCATTTTTCAAGTGCTTCCATAAGAATGGTATGATTGGTATATGAAAAAGTACCATTTGCAATATGCCATGCTTTCTTAAAAGTCAAATGCTCTTCATCAATGAGAATTCTCATAAGTTCTGGTATTGCTACCACTGGATGCGTATCATTGAGCTGAACTGCGACATAATCCGGAAAGTGTTCAAAATCATTGCCGTGAGATTTCTTAAAGTTTTTTACCATATCTTGAATTGATGCCGATACAAAGAAATACTGTTGCTTTAATCTTAAAATTTTGCCTTGATCTTCAGAGTCATTTGGATAAAGCACTCTGGAGATGTCTTCAGCTCTATTTTTAGCCTTGACTGCTAAATCGTACTCTTGATCATTAAACTGCTTGAAATCAAAGGGCACAATTGCTTCTGCTTTCCACAATCTCAACGTATTGATATTTTTAACGTCATAGCCAATAATTGGCGTATCATATGGGACAGCCCTTACGTCACCATCTTCAAAGTGGACAATAACGGATTCATTATATCTTCTGATGGACCACGGATCGCCATATTTGAGCCATTCATCGGCTTCCTCTTTTTGGAAACCATTCTCAATAAGCTGCTTAAAAATACCATAATCATATCGGATGCCATAGCCATGAAGCGGAATTTTTGTAGACGCTGCCGAATCTAAAAAACAAGCTGCTAAACGTCCTAATCCTCCATTTCCAAGCCCTGCATCTTCTTCAATTTCTTCAATCTCATTCAAATTTAGATTTAAAGATTTTAGAAGCTCTGAAAAGGTTTCCGTTTTTCCTAAATTCAATAAATTATTGCCCAGTGCTCTTCCCATTAAAAATTCAGCGGACAGATAAAAAGCTTGCTTGCCCTTTGCATAAATCTTCGTAGAAGTCTCCCATTGATCGGTTAATGAAACCATCAACGTTTTAGAAAGTGCTTGATAAAGTTCTTGCTTTGTTGCAGTCTCAAGAGATTTGCTGTACTCAGACTTCAAAATAAATTTTATATCATTTAAATATGCATTCATAACGTTCTTCCTTCCTTCTCCTTAAAACAAAAAACTCGTTTTTATTATATGCCCATCGTTATTTGATGTTACGACTTGATTTTGATCTACTTCTAAAGTGCTTATGTTGTACTTACCTGCTTTGAAGTCAAAGGATTCCCCATCATCTTCATAAAGTGCATAATTTGCTTTTTCACTACCGTATCCAATGACGATGAATTCATTGGTCTTGAGTTTTGAGACCCTATCCATAGGTTCTACTAAAGGTAATAATTTACCAGGTCTGATGAAAATGAACAATTCGCTTAAGTCTGCTTTAATATAATGATAGCCTGCCTCTACTGCTTCAAATTGATCTGCCTTAATCGCCTCAAAAGTACTGGCTTTCCAAAGCAACATTTTTTCAGGTAAATAAACCATTCTGCCCTTTGCATTTTGTTCGTAAACAGGCGCGATCATCAACGCATCACCCACCAATAGCTGATCTTCAATCGCTTTGGATTCTGAATCTGCATATTCAAAACTAAGAGGTTTAAACATCATATTGAATTCGATTGATGCCTTCATAAACTCTGAATACAAATATGGAACAAAGGCATAACGCAATCTTATAACATCTCTCAATTGCTGTCTGATCTTTTTCTCAAAGCGCCAAGGTTCTTGCATTTTTGTACCCAGTGCACTGTGATTTCTTAAAAGTGGGGTAAAGAGACTAAATTGCATCCATCTCACCATGAGATCTGGACTTACATCATCTTGAAAACCACCTGTATCCGCACCTGCGTATAAGAACCCAACCATATTTAGCGACGGCATCATTTGAATATTCAATTTTAAGTGCTCCCACCAAGAGTGATTATCTCCAGTCCATATGCCTGAATGCTTCGCCATGCCAACGTGTGAGGCTCTTGTTATAAGCAATACTCTTTGATTATCATCATACTGCTTAAAGCCTTCATCCGCCGCTCTCGTCATGTTATACCCATATAGATTGTGAACATCATAATGATTTACGGGTTCGCCCTCTACTTTATGATATAAGCTTTTGTAATCTTCTACAGCATTGGATAAACCATTGACCTTTTCAATCATTTCAAAAAAAGAATAGATATCCAAGTTTTTATTTTCATGTGCTTTTAACCACTCGAAAGTCTCTTTTAATCTTTTTTCGGAATAGAAGATTGCAGGTTCATTCATATCATTCCAAAAGCCTTTGATCCCTTGATCTAATAAAAATTGATATTTACTGCCAAACCATTTTCTCGCATCAGGATTTAAAAAATCAGGAAAATGCACTTTTCCAGGCCAAACTGCTGCAACAAAAGGTTTTCCTTCTGAATCTGTGCAAAAATAGTCATTTTTTATACCTTCTTCATAAACATCATAATCCGCTTCTATTTTAACGCCTGCATCAATAATGGGAATAAGTTTGATGTCCTTCTCTAAAAAATGGCTTACAAAAGACTTAAAATGAGGAAACCGTTCATCACTAACCGTGAAATCTTTAAACCGTTCCATATAATCAATATCCAAATAAATAGCATCGCATGGTATATCGTATACTTCAAATCCACTTGCAATCTCGTTCACAATATCGGCATTTTCATAACTCCATCTGCTCTGTTGATAGCCAAAGCCCCACTTGGGTGGCACATAGTTCATACCTAAGCTGGTCCTAAACTGTTTAACAATTTCATTCAAAGACCCTTCATAGATATAAATATCAAAATCTTTACCTGCAACGAGAATACTCATTGCATCGGTACTAGAAAATCCAATATCATAGGTGATCTTTCCTGAAAAATCAATGTAAACGCCTAAATTGGTTTTGCCATGAATAATAAAGAAATTATGGGCTGCATATAAGGAAGTCTTCCCTGGCAAATGCTTGGATTCATCTGAACAGAAAGACTCATATTGATAACCTCTCTTATTAATGCCTCTTAAGTTCTCTCCCAATCCATATATACAATCATCCTCACTCAGCTCAAAGTTAAGCGAGAACTTTGTTTTCAAATCACTTATTTTTAAAATGGCTTCTACATTATACACCTCTTCAATAAATGAAGTTTCTAGAATCGTGTCTGTAGGAAAAAGCGTTCCTATGCTGATTTTTTTCACTTGATTTTCATTTTTAAAGGTCCTCATTTTCTTTTGCCTCCATTTCTTTATGAACACAACTTGAATCTCTGATCATGAGTTGTGTTGGAAATTGAACATGTTTATGACTTTCTCTCAACTCTAGCAGTTCCACCATAATTTCGCCTGTGGAGATTGCAATCTCACGAACAGGTTGTCTAACCGTCGTTAAAGAGGGATTAAAAAAAGCGGCATAATCGATATCATCAAATCCAATGATTGAAAGATCATCTGGAATTTTTAGGCCCCTGTCTAAGATTGCTTTACTCGCTCCTATCGCCATAATATCTGAAATTGCGAAAACTGCGGTAAGCTCTGGCGCCTTATCTAAAAGGCGATTCATCGCTTCATAGGCAGTTTCAAAAGTATAGGCCCCCATGTCAAAATAGAGCTCATTTTTATCGATATGATGTTCTCTAAGCGCATTCATATACCCACGCGTACGTGCTGTTCCAATGGATAAATCACCAGCACCAGTGGTTATGATCCCAATATGTTGATGTCCCTCATTGCAAAGATAAGATACCGCATCAAAAGCTGCACGTTCATTGTCTATAGCAACACTTGAATACAGATTTTTGTCAATCGATTCATCAATATTGGTAGATGCCACAATAAGCGGCACGCCCAACCGTAAAAGATCATGCTCTCTTACATCGTTAAAATCACCACCTAGGCAAATGAGCCCGCATAACTTTTTTTCCATAATAAACTCATACGCAATATCAATATCTCTCATATGCTCATTACCTTTTAAGATCTCTAGTTGACTTGCAGAATTATCACCGTTATAGTGACTGAGCAAGCCATATCCATTTTGAGAGAGGATATTTTCTATTAACCCAAGCATTTGAGCAAAAAATGGATTGTATAACCCTTTAATGAGTATGCCCACATCCGCCGTTTCTGTTCGCTTTAAATTTCGAGCACTATTATTAGGAATGTAATTGTATTCTTCAATAATTCTCAATACGTTTTCGCGCGTTTCTGCTTTTACATCTGGATGTTGATTCATTACCCTTGAAACTGTACTCACACCTACACCTGCAAGTCGTGCTATATCTTTAATATTGATATTTCTCATACTGCTCAACTCCTATAGTCTCTGTAAAACATCATTTTGCCGGATACGTTCTCGTCTAACCGCAAAGCGCAGGCTATACATTCCTGCTCTTTGCTGGACGAAAACTAATGATTTATCATTGTCTGTCAAAACTTCGTTTTACCTGACACGTTCTCGTCTAACCGCAAAGCGCAGGCTAAACATTCCTGCTCTTTGCTGGACGAAAACTAATGATTTATCTATTTTGGAAACGTTTTCGGTAACGTTTCCATTTAATTATACCATACTTTAGTTTTTCTGAAAACTATTATTAAATTCTGTGATGTGAACATTCGTCTAGACTAGTGATAAGGCACTTGACTCACATTAGAGGCGCTATAATGACCTCACATTTGTAGATTTTCCAATAAATTAAACTGTTTGTAATCTTGATCCTCAAAATTTGACAACGTAAGTCCAACAAGTCTAACCGGTTTTTCAAGTTTCAATGCTTCAAAAGTATTGTCAAGTGTTTCGCTCAATATTCTCATATTATTGGTATAGTATTCAAGGCTGAAACTTCTCGTAAATTGTTCGAAATCTTGATATTTGATCTTGATTGTCATGGTTTTTGCCATCAAAGAACGCTTTTCTAGAGCATCATGGATCCTTATTAAATATTGATCTAGTATATTCTTAATGATTTCTCGATCTGTGGTATCTTCTTCAAGTGTTGTCTCTTTTCCATATGACTTTCGATCATGATGTTCTTCAACAGGTCTAAAATCAATACCATGAATCCTATGAAAGATTTCAGTTGCATAAATTTCACCTAAAAAATCATTCAAAAAACTCTGTGGGTATCCATATAAATCTTCAATCGTAAAAATACCAATATTATTGAGTTTCTCACAGGTTTTCTTCCCAAGTCCGTGAATTCTTATAATAGGAAGTGGTAATAATAGGTTAGGAATATCTTCTTTTTTGATTACAAATACACCATTGGGCTTATTCCAATCTGAAGCCAGTTTTGCCAAAAATTTATTGTATGATATTCCCACAGAAACCGTTAAGCCAGTCATACGCGTAACAGTACTTTTTAAATCCATTGCAATTTCCATCGGCGTTTGATCACACGCTGTAATATCAATATAAGCTTCATCTATAGAGACAATCTCCACCTGTTCAAAATTAGTTTTTATAAAATTAAATATCTGTTTCGATATCTCTTGATATCTTTTCATATTCCCAGATACAAAGATACCATTTGGACAGAGTTTTTTAGCAACGACAGCACTCATTGCACTTCGAACGCCAAATTTTCTCGCCTCATAAGAACAGGTTGCCACAACACCTCTATCAGAATCACCACCTACAATTAAGGGCTTATTGCGATATTCTGGATGGTCTATCTGTTCTACGGAGGCAAAAAAAGCATCTATATCAAAATGAAGTATTTTTCTTTCCATTACTAAACCTTCTTCTTTAACTGCAGCCTATCTATTGCCTGTAAGCAGTATGTATTATAGATCTACACTGTTTATTATAGAACATTTGTTCTTGTAATGCAAGGCTCCATCTAGGCAACCTCACGGCTATCGCATGAAAATCTACCATAATCAAGGCTTTTATTCAAAGTCTTAAAAAAATAGCATTGCGCTATTGGATTATGTGGCATGACTTATGTTTTAATGCAGAGCTCAATCCTTTTTACAGTTTTGAGGGCACAACTAATAAACCGTTTGTATCACTACAGCCGACTTACCCTACGAATGGTATAACTCAGCCTTTTTTCTACAGCTCAGATACTACTTTCGTTAGAAAAGACTCATCTATTGATGCTTTATAACGCTTCAACTTTAAACTGGTCTTCTTTTTCGTGATGGTCTCTTGTTTTAAAATATTCATGGCTATCTTCTTCAACATGGATTGATTTGCAGCACCGTTATTCATTCTTACTCGGCTATGATCTTCTCTAAAAACAACATCAAGTATCCAATGACAACTTTCTACACTGTTATCCCGCACATTATTTACTTTTGAATAACCCTATCTCAGTCAAAATAAAAGAAGTTAGTGGACATTTTAATCTGTTGCATGATGCATCAAATTATTTTATTCGCTAACTTCTTATGTTATCATGAATACATTAAGTTTCATTCATACAACAGAAGTCTCCCCGACCAAAGTTTGACTTCTGCTGAAACTCATTACAGAGAGGAGATAGACCTCGTCTATAACAATTCATATGATAACGATTTTAACGGATAATTGCAATCCTATTTCTCAAATTTTATACGATAATGTCCTAAATAATCTTCAGAATCATCAGTTGGGATGTATTTGTGGCCATTCGGGATGCATGTCTATTCATGGTTACTATAACCGTGATATTAAGTATGAAGATGCTTCAGTAACCTTACGCATCAGACGTGTCATCTGTTCATTTTGTAAAACAACTCATGCCATTCTATTAGCCTCCATAGTCCCTTATTCTCAGATCTCTCTCCATGACCAAGTTCGTATTATAAACTGCCATAAACGCTCTGATGACTTTACGCCTATCATGGAAGACACGCCCTCTATCGATGAGAGCAATATTCGGTATGTTATTAAACAATATCTCTGTCATTGGTTAAACCGCCTCCTTGCTGCTTCTTTACCTCTTTGCCCTTCAAACAATTTAGTAAAGCGCTCTTTTTCAAACTTCAATCGCCAGTTTATGCAGATTAAACGAACGCCTAATCTCCTTTTTCTAAAACCCACATAACCTAACACGACCAACTTTATATTTGCTCCTATAATGAAGATAATTCTAAAGGAGGAACATACTATGACTAACGATCAAACTCATGCAATCGCTTTGACGCGATCTCCCATCATCCCTCCCCTTATTTCTGGTCTATCTGAGCAATAC
>NZ_BDHH01000029.1 GCF_001748365.1 Fusibacter sp. 3D3
CGGCAGCGTCATATGTATAGTAGAGACAGACGTATTTCCGCGGCTGCTGGCACGTAGTTAGCCGGGGCTTCCTCCTAGGGTACCGTCATTTTTTTCTTCCCCTAGGACAGAGTTTTACAATCCGAAGACCTTCATCACTCACACGGCGTTGCTGCATCAGGCTTGCGCCCATTGTGCAATATTCCCCACTGCTGCCTCCCGTAGGAGTCTGGACCGTGTCTCAGTTCCAGTGTGGCCGATCACCCTCTCAGGTCGGCTACTGATCGTCGCCTTGGTGAGCCATTACCTCACCAACTAGCTAATCAGACGCGGGTCCATCTCATACCGATAAATCTTTGGCTACTAGATCATGCGATCTCGTAGTCTTATAGGGTATTAATCACCGTTTCCAGTGGCTATCCCTTTGTATGAGGCAGGTTACCCACGCGTTACTCACCCGTCCGCCGCTTTCCTTAAGCTTGCTTTGACCGAAGTCTCCACTCCCCTAATTCTCGCTCGACTTGCATGTGTTAGGCACGCCGCCAGCGTTCATCCTGAGCCAGGATCAAACTCTTAATTATAATCCTTAGCGCTCATAAATGAGCTAACTTCCATTTTCGACCCAAAGGTCTATTTGGCTTTTGTTTTTCCGTTTGTCTCCACTTCCACCTAAGCTTCCATTTTGACTTTATCACTTTGTTTCTATTAAGCAATTTCCTCTGCCAAGATTGCTCTTAGTAGTTTCCATAAGCTCAAAGAATTGCGTGTTTAACTTAATTCAATTGCATCTTTTTAAGCGTCTAGTTCGCTAGGCGAACCTGCGTTCTTATCGTCCGCTTTACGACTGCTAAAAAAGTTTCCGCTTGCGCGGGCACTTGAATTATGTTTTGTTTTAATTCATTTGCGCTATTCAATTTTCAAGGTCCTGTTTGCGTTGTCGCTTTACTGTTAAGTATTGCGGCGACTCATTTATAATATCATCAATGCTTTGCATTGTCAACATCATTTTTAACTTTTATCAAACTTCTTTTAAACAAGAATTTTACATTATGCAGCACTCATGTCTTCATGAAATTTGATGTTTCGTGCGGTCATCGCTGACTGCTTAGTTATAATAACATCATTCATTTTCACCGTCAACCCTTTTTTAAAAAGAAATATTATTCTGAAAATTCAAATGCAAATAGTCCTGTATAATGGATTATACCAATTTACATTTAGAATAAACATTTATTCAAATGCTAAGATTACCTGTTGTCAATACGGTTCTTACTGGTTAATATCATAATACATCTCATAAAAAGTGTATGAATCCTTCTGTCTCTTGTAAAGATCACTTAAGTATTTGTAACTTACCTCAACAAGATCAGTACAGTTAAAAGCAGAAGCTAATCGGATGGATTCATCGAAACATTCAACCGCCTTTGCATTTTCAAACGTCTCGAAATACACAATCCCCATATTTTGATAATTTTTAACAATTGTTTTCCTATGTGTTGTTTTCATTAATTGAGCATTCGACATTTTAAAGCATTCAATCGCATCTTCATATTTTCGACGCGATTTATGAACAATGCCAATCTCTGATAGACAAAGTGATTTATTGATGACATATCTTTGCTGGCTAGATAGATCGTAACTTTGCCTTAAAACGGGTTCTGCTTCATCATATCTATCAAGCAGGTTAAGTGTTGCGCCAAGATTCAGTAGGATAATCGGGCATCCCTGATAATCAAAATGCTCTATTGTTAAACGAGTAGCTTTATAGAAAAACTCATATGCTTCAAGGAGTCTTGACCGTCTCTTCATCACAAGTCCAAGATTGTTTAAAAGGTCAGCTTGTTTGCCCAAAAGATTGTACGCTTTATAAATTTGATATGATCTTTCTAGATAATCTGTGGCCCTTGAAAAGCAATTCATTTCACTATAAACCTTGCCCAGTCCATTAAATATGTCTGCCTTTTTAATCTCAAAAAGATCATTGTTTAACTTATTATAATAGTTAAGTGCACTTTTCAACAAAGTCATAGCCTCATTAAATCTATTGGCACCGATTTCGATATGACCTAAAGCTATTTTACTATTGTATAGGCCTTCGTAATATCCCATGAGTTCTGCAAGTCTCATCGCCTGTTTTGCAATATCTTCTGCCTCTTTGACATCTATATAAAAAAGTTCATCTGCAAGTTGAATCAAAAGGTCTACTTTAATCTTTTGATTTTGCTCATAATGTATTTTCTTTTTAAGGTCAGTTACTTTTTGATTCATATGTATCCCCCCTTGTTCAAATATTCGAATTTGCATTTTTTGAATATTTAATCTTTTGTTACACATTATTTTATACCATCTTTAATTATTTGAGGAGGTAAATATATTAACTGTATACGAGTTAGTAAAATAGTCCTATTAATTTGAATTTTTTTTGCTTCATTCATGACTTCACTGAAACTTTCCAGAGGTTAAACATCCGCATGCACGTCTTTTGCTTTAAGTAATAAATCCCCCGTAATTGTTCAAAACTTACGGGGGATTGCCTAAATTATGAGTTTATTTACTTTTACTTCACTTGATCCATACCTAATTTAAAGGCTTTTAGATTAATATCCACAAATTTTTCTTTTACATTTTCTTTAATAACCTCTTCCCAATTAATACTGTTATCAAGGCCCAATGCTTTTACCAACGCACCAACGATTATAACATTCATAGTTTTAATGTTTCCCATTTGATTTGCTAGCTCAGATGCCTTAAATACAGTTGTATGAATTTTTTGACTAATATCTTCAATAACACCCACTGGATATGTTGCTGCTCCCGATAAAATTGGTGCTGAAGGTATTTCGTAATCATTTATCACAACTTGACCTTCTGGTTTAATATAATCAAGCCATTTAGACGTTTCCATCGTTTCAAACGATACGAGAATATCGGCTTGACCTTTGCCAATAATCGGAGAGTATACTTTTTCGCCAAATCTAACTTGGGTGGTTACACTTCCGCCTCTTTGAGCCATACCATGTACTTCACTCATTTTCACGTCATAACCAGCCTTAATTAACCCGATTGCCAAAATCTTGGATGCTAGAATGATCCCTTGCCCCCCTACACCACATAATAATATATTTTTAACTTCTGTCATGATTATTCACCAACCCTTTCAATTGCATCAAACGGACAGGCTTGTAAACAAACTTCACAGCCTACACACATAAACTTGTCAATTTTAGCTTTCTTAGTCGTGGCATCAAAGCTAATCGCAGGACAGCCTGTTTTGGTACAAATTCTACAGCCTTTACACTTGTCTTCAACCACATGACATAATTTCTTTTTAAGATCAAATTCTTTTTTATCTTCTGGAGAAAAATGCTTAAGAACACACGGCCATCTTGTTATAATCACAGAAGGTCCCTCAAAAGCAAATGCATCTTCAATCGCTTTATCCATTTCATCCAGTTTAAGAGGGTTTACTGTAACGACGTGTTTAATGCCAATTGCTTTAACCAAATCTGGGATATTGATTACATTTGTTGAATCGCCCTGCAAGGTATAACCACTACCTGGATTTTCTTGATGTCCTGTCATCCCCGTAATTCTATTGTCTAAGATGACACTGACTGTATTCCCTTGATTATAGGCCACCGTAATCAAAGAATTTACACCTGTATGAAAAAATGTTGAATCGCCAATAACAGCAACTACTTTTTTATCGACATTGTTTTTCTTAAAAGCTTGAGCAGCGCCATGCCCCATAGAAATAGACGCACCCATACAAATTACAGAATCTGTTGCATTTAACGGTTCTGCTGAGCCAAGTGTATAACAGCCAATGTCCCCTGTGATAACGACATTTTTCTTCTTGCTTAACGTGTAGAAAAAACCTCTATGAGGACAACCTGCGCAAAGCGTCGGCGGTCTACCTACGATCAAATCTGGGTTTGCATGAATGGTCTCACGTTCTTTTCCAAGCAATGCTTTAGCAACGATATCTGGGTTTAACTCGCCAACACGCGGAATTAAATCTTTTCCAATACACGCTATGCCCGCTACTTTCATTTGTTCTTCAATAAAAGGTTCTAATTCTTCAATAACATATAGGATTTCAACTTCATTAGCAAATTCACGAATTTTAGCCATTGGCAATGGGAAGGTAAAACCTAATTTTAAATAAGAAGCACTTTCACCAAACACTTCTTTGGCATACGTATATGCCACCCCAGAAGTAATGATCCCAATTTTCTTATCGCCCCATTCAATTCTATTAAGTGGTGTCTCGTTAGAGTATTTTTCTAATTCAACAAGTTTAGCTTCCACAATAGGATGCAACATTTTTGCATTTGCTGGCGCTGAAATAAACTTGGTCGGTTTTTTCACATAAGGAATAATCGGAACATCTTTTCGCTCTTCAAAGGTTACTAAGCCCTTAGAGTGACAAATTCTTGTTGTCATTCTATATAGAACTGGCACATCAAATTTTTCAGAAATATCAAATGCAACTTTAATATAATCTTTTGATTCCTGTGAATCACTAGGTTCAACACATGCAATTTTTGCAAACTTTGCATAGTATCGATTATCTTGCTCATTTTGTGAGGAATGACAGCCAGGATCATCTGCTGAAACCAATACAAGACCGCCAGTAATACCCGTATAACCAATTGTAAATAACGGATCTGCAGCTACATTAACGCCTACATGTTTCATTGCAGCCAAAGTTCTTGCACCAGCCATAGATGCTCCAATGACCGTTTCAAGTGCTACTTTTTCATTCGTCGCCCACTCCGCTATCAAATCATCTTTATACTGAGCCATGTTCTCTAATATTTCAGTACTCGGTGTACCAGGATATGCACTTGCAAAAGTGACGCCGGCTTCATATGCACCGCGCGCTACAGCTTCATTCCCTGTCATTAAATGCTTCATAAATACGCTCCTTATCTCAACAATTGCTCGTTTAACCTTTATATGACGCAATTACACTGCCAAGTGCAATTGAATTTAACTTCGCTTCATAGCTATCTGCTCTTGATACCAAAACCACTGGCACTCTAGCGCCCATGATAATCCCCGCAGAATCTGCTCCCGCTAGGTAGGTTAGAGTTTTGCCAATGCCATTTCCAACTTCAATTGTTGGGACAAGCAACACATCAACATCGCCAGCAATTTCACTTTTAAAGTTTTTTGTTACAGCTGCCTCTTTAGAAACCGCTAGATCAAGTGCAAGTGGACCTTCTACGATAACATTACTTCCAAAATGTCCTGTTTGAGAAAGTTCTTGTAGCTTTCGAGCATCAACTGTGGCAAGCATCTTTTCGTTTACCTTTTCCTTTGCTGCAATACCTGCTACTTTAACCGTTTCTATACCCATTGCTTTACAAACAGTCACTGCATTTTCTGTAATTTGAACCTTCTCTTCATAAGAAGGTTCAATATTCATGCCACCATCGGTTAAAAATAATAATTTATGATAATGTGGCACTTCATAAATCATCACATGACTCAATAGACTATCTGTTCTAAGTCCGATCTCTTTGTCAAGGACTGCTTTTAATAAAATTGCAGTATCAATTAAGCCCTTCATCAAAAAGTCGCCTTTTCCATCGGATACCAGTTTCACAGCAACTTGAGCAGCTTCTTTTAAATCTTCTACTTGAATGATTTCATAACTTGATACATCCAATTGATGTGCCTTGGCAATTTTTCTTATTTCTTCTTCATTACCTACTAAAATAGGGGTAATGATGGATTCTTCGGCAGCTTTACAGACCGCGCTTAAGACATCTTCATCTTGAGCTGCTGCAACTACTAGCCTCATGGTCTTACCTTGCTTTGCAACCGCCAATAGATCTTTTACACTTTTAATCATATGCATCTCACCTTTATATATTTTTTTTAACGCTTCAACTTTTTTAATAACCTCAACTTCATTCTACTATATTTTTTTGAAGCCTTCAATAGTTTTTGCAAATTCACGGGTTACGAATGTAGCGAAGCGGTCTGAGTATACGCTAAATGATCCTATATACTCAAATCATTCTTTATCTGACAGGCACAATACGAAAAAACTCTGCTGAGCAGACATGTATCTTAGTCTACACAACAGAGTTTTTTAATTATCGTTAGAGTGTCAAAAACCATTTATTGAGTTTATATGAGCATGCCACATTTGAATCACTTCATCTTCTGGATTTTGTTCAAAAGCTTTTTCGAATTGAACTCTTGCCTCGGTCAGGTCTCCTTTGTTCAGTAAAACAATTCCTTTATTACAAATGATCTCTGCATTTAAAGGATCAAGGCGCAATGCCTCTTTATAATATTTAAGAGCTTCATTATAATCCCCTAAGCTTAAAAGACAGATTCCAATTTCATTCATAGTTTGAATATGTCCTGTATTCAAAGTTAAAACTTTAAGAAAATATTGCAATGCAGTCTCATGTTCTTCTTTAAACCGATAAGCCAAACCGATAAAGAAATTCAGATTCCACCATTCACTATGGTCTTCCTCGATACTTTTTAACAGTTCTAAACCTTCGTCGATTCGTCCATTCAAAACGAGTTCATACCCTTCTTCATAAATTGAACGATCACGACATTTTCCAAGGAATGTAACAATTTCTTCTTTGACATCATAGTCGAGCTCAAAGGATAATGCTTTGATCCATAATTTTTCTGCTTGCTTAAAATTTTCTCTATTGTAGAAAAAAATGCCCAATTGGTAATAACCCAAACCAAAAGCGGGTTCAACTTCAATAGTTTTCTTAAAGTATACCGCGGATTGTTCATCATAGGCCGTTTCAGATGTTTCTTGATGTAAATCGTGATAGCAGCGTCCTAAATTATAAAGTGCATCTATGCTATTGGGGTCCATTTTCAAACAAGCGTTCAAATACAAAATCGCTCTATAATAGTCTTTTATAGATGCAAAATTTAAGGCATCGTTCAATATTTTAAGCGGCAACTCTATGTCAATGTCGCTTATGAGCTCAACATAATAGCTTCCATGTTCAAAATCAGGCTCTGCACCCAGCACATAAACTAAACCTTTTATGATTGCAAGCGGCGGAATAACTTCGATATCATTTGCCTTAATGGTTTCAACTAAGTTTTCAATATAGACTGGAATTGGAATTGAAGGATCCAGTTCAATGGTTCTGAGCGCAATCTTCTTATCCTGTTTTATTTCAATAAAGACTACTTCCTCTAAAAATCTTTTTAAATGTGTTTCTATTATATGCATTTTTACCTCACAAAATTATTCTAGTACGCGTCTTATATTTTTATCGATGATTTTTCTCTTAAACAAATCAAAGTAATCAAATTCATCTGATCGAATGACCTTAATATCAAACTCATCTGCAACTTTTACATGAATGTCTTCTATATATTCATTGGATAATTTATTGCCATCACAGGCTACAATGACTTTGCGCTTATGTGCTTTAATGATCTTAATATCAACATAAGTATCGTTGGGAACGATCATCGTCGACTTCATCGGTCTGTTGACGCTATTGTCATTTGGCGTCATGGGCGTTATCTGAAACACGGGAATATCACTGTGCACCACGGCACCACCCGCCCATATGGCATACCCAGTAGCCCCAATTGGCGTAGATATAATGAGACCATCCCCTGTAAAATAATTAAAGGGTCTGCTGTTGAGATAAACCTTAGCTTCCATAAGCTTGGGTTCCACATGCTTAATCAAAATTTCATTAAAAGCATAATCCGTATAAACTTCTCCACTGAGCGTCTTGGTGTTAACCATTAAGAGGGGATAAGTTATAATCCTATAGTTTTTTCGATCTAATACGTCAAATATCTTTTCAAGATGATTTGGCATAATCGTCGTTAAGAATCCCAAAGTACCTGTATCAATCCCGACAAAGGGTGCTTTGAGATCTCGGTATTTTCTAATGGCACTGAGCATAGTCCCATCGCCACCAATGACTAAAATAACATCTGGATTTTCTGTTACGATTGCGCGTCCCTGTGATTCAAGAAGCTTAATCAAATGTTCTTTAACATCCATTGAATCCTTCTTGATATTGTGGTGTATCATAATACGCTTCATGTGTCACCTTCTTTTTTTATTATCAAACTATCGTTAGAGTGCCAAGATCCAGTTTCTTATGAACCTTCTGCCCTATGCTGTATCGCATACTTCCCGTAAACGACATCATATGTTAGAGGGTTGCTCAACTTTTGGATTTTACACTCTAACCCACTATTTCAGATTACCGGAAGCTCAACTTTAAAATATTTTGAGGGTTCGATGGCATGATTGGCCCTCTGATAATCGAATAAAACGACATTGAGTTTAGCCTCTATAAATTCATATTGGCTTTGAATTAAAGCTATTATATCATAATTAAGCGTAATAAATTCTACCGTTTTAAGAATTTGCTTGGATTGCATGCCTACATAAAATGGATTTATAAGTTCTTGATGCTCTAATGCTTTTAAATAATGCAAACGCCTCGTATTGAACTGCGGTATTTCTGACATCACAAAAAAGGGCCTCAGACCTTTCATATGAGCATAGTAATAATCAAATTTAAGCAAATCATTAAACAATGCATGATTTTCATAATTTTCCTGATAGAATTCATATAATATATCGTATAGATTAGCGGTTGAATGCGCTATATACATCAAATCATGCGCTTTAAAGTAATCACATAATTTAAGGAAAAAATCTGACGGTGTCCCTTTTTCAGTCTTAAGAAGATATTGAATTGAGTGCTTGAACTTTCCTGAATTATAGTAGTATTCAAGTACCGTTTCAAGATTTTTAAGTTTGGTAAGGTCTTCAAACCGAATGTATCGATTGTATAACACCTCATAGGGGGTTTGTTTTCTAAATTCATAACCGTGCTTTTCTTGGGTTGCCATGATTGGCGTCCCCTTTAATATTTTTAGAAAGCCAAGCTGAAGTGCATGTGGATTCATCTCAAACACATCATCAAAAGACCTTAAAAACCTTTCATAACCTTCATGCGGCAAACCCGCAATGAGATCTAAGTGTATATGGATATTACCCATTTTAAGCAATCTCATACAATTTATTTTGAGTTTATCAAACGCAATGGGTCTATTGATGGCAATCATGGTTTCTTTATAGGTACTCTGTACACCAATTTCAAATTGAAACAAGCCTTCTCTTGCATTCAAAAGCAACTTAAAGTAGTCTTCATCAAATAACGTAGCGGTCATTTCAAAATGAAAATTTGTGATCCCATTATCATGTTCTATCAAGTATCGCAATATGGAAAGCGCATGTTCTTTATCCACATTAAAAGTTCGATCTACAAATTTAACTTGTGATACTTTTTTTTCAAGAAAAACATTTAAATCGTTAAAAACACGTTCAAGGGAGTAGAAACGAACGCCTTTTTCTGCTGCTGATAAGCAGTAACTACAACTGTAGGGACAACCTCTCGAACTTTCATAATAGAGAATTCTATTTTCAAAGGGTGTAAAGTCATCATAAACAAAGGGAATCTCATCAAGGGGTTCAATCGGGATCCGCTTTGAATTAACTGAAATCAGATCTCCCGCTCGATAGGCAACGCCAGAAACATGTGAGAAATTTGCCGTTAAGGCATTTCTAGGATTACTATTTTTAAATTGCTCATAAATAAGGTCTAATACTTGGGTAATGGTCCGTTCGCCTTCCCCCATTGCAATCATATCTAGGAACGCCTGTTTTTCTAACTTGTCTTTTGCATCATAAGAAACTTCTGGTCCGCCGAAAATGATATAGGAATTGTGATTGAGCTTCCTATAATTAGAGAATAATATAATCAGGGCTTCTATATTCCATATATATGATGAACATACGATTACATCCGCATCTATTTCTATGAGTTCTCTGAGTATGTCATCTTGAGATTGGTTAATGGTATATTCCTTGACAAGGACATCATCATGTAATGCATCATAATGCGTACAATATCGCTTTATATATTTGGATATGGAGTGAATCGCGAGATTGGAATGTATATATTTTGAATTTAATGTCATAAACAGTGTTTTCATTTGACCTCTTCCTTTTAAAATACCTAATTTGTGTGTATCTATGAATTATATACGATATTCACTTTTATTTTAACCCAAAATGATAAAAATCATTTCAAATATTATGAACATTATTTTAAATTATGGTATACTTGTGTTATCAGAACTAGGGGTATTGGCGAAATGAGGAGGTAGACTATGGCAATAATGTCATCCCGACTAATAAGACACGAAATATGCAAAGATGAAATTAAAAATCTTGGCGGGCACGTTATAGATATACAAGGGATTATGTTTTTGGTTAAATTCGATATCAGCGGACACAAAATAACGTATGCCTACCATTTAAATGAAGATAACACTTATTTACTCGAACGTGTTAAACCTTACTTTTTGAGCATAGGTTTCTATAAAGATGAAGAAGATATTGTCGATTGTATCAAAGTAGATATTGATCAATTTAGAAATGCCATGCATTCTTCTAACTTTGAACAGTTTATAGAAATTGATAACCATCTCAGTAAATTAGTCCGCTTATTTGAAGACCTTTATCTCTATTATAATATTAACAAAGATGATCTTTGTAAATTAGATCAATCTGTGGACGTTATTTTGGACAATATAAAAGAGATCATGAAACATTCCGATCGCGTCTATACTAAAAAAGATCCCGATGTCTTATGTGAAGAAATTGAATTCTAAATCTCTACATGATCTTCATAAGTTCTCCATATTTGAGCAGTATGATAGTGACAAATCTAAAGGAGGTTATCTTATGAAATTAAAAACAGTTTTACTAACAGGTTTAATGTTCCTACTAACGGCAGGCATCATCTTTGCTGCAACACCATCAGAGATCATTACCGATTTAACAGGCATGACGGCTGACCAAGTGATTGAATTACACTCTACAGGCATCACTTACGGTCAAATCGCTCAGGACAACGGCGTTTTAGACGCTTATCAAGAAGCAACGCTTGCTGAAAAAATTGCACTCATCAATGAACGTGTTGCTGATGGCACTTATACCAGAGCACAAGCAGATGCTTACATTACTCAATTAACGGATAATCAAGCCAATTGTGATCCTTCAAATCCAGATCGCATCATGAGTGGTACAGGTTTGAGATTCGGAGGCGGTAAAGGTGCAGGGCTTGGCAATGGCGCAAACTGTGCAACTCCTGGAACTGGCGGATACGGAAGAGCTAATGGTATGGGCTTTGGCAGAACACAGACAACAAATTAGCATACTAAAGATGAAACCTTAGGTTTCATCTTTACATAGAAGACTCAGATTACATAGAAGACTCAGATAGCATGTAACGTACTTATGTTTCATGCTATTTTCTTATCAAATGTGATCACAGAACATAGGAGTGGTTTGATGAAAATACTTTTAATTGAAGATGAAAAAGATTTATTAGAAGTCACGCGAGATTATTTATTAAAAGAAGGCTATGAGGTTGTCACAGCAGCCACAGGTATTGAAGCACTCAACAAATTCAGAGCAGAACCTTTTGAATTTGTCGTTATGGATCTTATGTTACCCGATCTGCACGGCGAGGAATTATGTCGTCTCTTCAGAGAAACTTCAGATGTACCAATCATTATGCTCACTGCTAAATCGAGCTTGGAAGATAAAATCAACGGCCTCGCACTTGGCGCTGATGACTATATCACCAAGCCGTTTAGCCTTAGAGAACTTATTATGCGCATCAAATCTATTTCAAAAAGAGTTTATAAGCAGGCTACAAACGAATCGCTCGCCTTCGATCATAATCGCATCATCATTGACAGAAACGCACATGTAGTTCTAAAGAATAATGCAGAGGTCTATCTGACAAAAATTGAATTTGATATTTTAATGGTCTTTGCAGAAAACCCAAATCGTACTTTTACAAGAGAACAACTCATTGAAATTACAATGGGATATGACTATATTGGATACGATCGAACCATTGATACCCATATTAAAAACATCCGCAAAAAAATTGAAGACGATCTTAAGGACCCACGGTATATTAAAACAGTTTATGGTGTCGGCTACAAATTTATCTCGAAAGACTCACGAGGTGACCCATGTCCAAAATAAATTCTAAAAAACATTACCAAAGCTATCTTAGAAATCATTTTCTCATCATTGCCTTTTCGACACTTCTCATTGTAACGATTGTAGGCAATTTATCAGTCAAGTATTTTTTTGGCCATTATTTGAACAAGCAAATTATTGAAAACAACTTACAAATTTCAGACTCTGTCAAAACACTCATTTCTGAAGAGGCACTCAACAATCAAAATATCAGAGCACTCGCCTCTTCAAATAATGTTTATCTCAGACTCTATGATCCTAATAAGAGTGTTCTCATTATGGATACCGAAACCGCAAAGGGCAATGGCATGGGCTACGGCAAAGGCAATGGTATGGCAAGCCTTTCCAAAACCGATGTCTCGCTTTTAGACTTTACCGCTTATGACATAGAAACAGTCGTGGGGCAAGTGGTCTATGTTTTAGAAATAGGACGCCATCCAGATATTGTATCCTCTACACTTGAAGGTCAATTTATCTTTGCACTCAATATGGTTTTCTTTATTACATTACTTGCAACAGCTTTATTTAGCATTTATTATGCCAATTATCAATCCCAAAAAATTACGACGCCAATATCTGCACTTATAGATAACACAAAACAGATAGAACTTGAAAAATACAATAATTTCAAAGCAATTGAGACTGACTTTCTAGAAATCAATGCTTTAAACCATTCGTTAGCAGCGCTTAATGATAAATTAAGCGCTCAAGACACGCTCAGGAAAAGACTTACTACAGATATCGCACACGAACTGAGGAACCCGCTTTCTATTCTCAGAAGTCATATCGAAGCCTTTGTAGATGGCGTTTGGCTTCCTAGTGAAGAGAAACTGCTCAAGTGTAATGATGAAATTTTAAGACTCACACGGCTTATCGATGAACTCAATGAATTATCCGTCGTTGAAAATTCACTTGAACTCAAAAAACAGCCTCACGATCTTGTAGGTACTATCAATAAAGTGATCTCTAGCTTTGAAGTTTTACTTGAAGATCACAATATCATCTTAACCCGCGAATTGCCAAGTCATTTTCAAATTGAATACGATGAAGACCGCATGATACAAGTTTTGGTCAATTTATTATCCAATGCAGTTAAGTACTCTCCCGACGATACCCTTATAAAAATAGGTTTGACAGTTATTGAGAATCAAATGGTTTTTTTTATGTCAGATCAAGGCATCGGTATTTCAAAGGAAGATCTCCCCTATATCTTTGAAAGATTCTATCGCTCAGACAGCTCAAGAAATAGAAAGACTGGTGGGCTCGGTATAGGCCTTGCTGTTACAAAAGCAATCTGTGATGCACATCATTTCAACATCAAAGCAGAGAGTCAACTGGGGAAAGGTTCCGAATTTTATATTTATTTTAGTTGACAGAGGCATTACATTTTGGTAATATAATCAGAAATATAGCATTTTATCTAAAACAGCATTGATGGAGACTTGATCTATTTGATTTTATTACAGAGAAACGGGATTGCTGAGAACCGTTATAAAAACTTTAGAATGCATATCCCTCCTGAGCTTTATATCTGAATTTTAGTAAGGTATAACGATTAGCCTCGTTAAAGGCTTAGGTTTAATAGAACCGAAGAGTGGTGTATGCAATTAAGGTGGTACCGCGAGTCAATCTCGTCCTTATTATAAGGACGGGTTTTTTTTTGTAAAAATTATAGGTGGAGGTAATAAAATGAGCACAGAAAAAGGATTATCCAAATTAATGATCACAGAAGCAATGGCGCGCTTAAAGCCCGTTATAAATGAAACGCGTTTGATTTACAGTGATATTTTTAGTCAAGAATTTTCAAATCAAATCTATATTAAACCTGAAAATCTACAAAAGACGGGGTCTTTTAAAATACGAGGTGCATTTAATATGATTGCACAGCTCGATGACGATAGTCTTAAAAAAGGGGTCGTCGCATCGTCTGCAGGCAATCATGCCCAAGGTGTTGCTCTAGCTGCTCAAACTGCTGGCTGTCAAGCGACTATCGTCATGCCTACAGCGACTCCTTTAATTAAAGTAAATGCTACAAAGGCGTATGGCGCAGAGGTCGTTTTACACGGGGACTGCTACGATGAAGCCTATGATAAAGCTTGTGAAATTCAAAGAGAAATGGGTTATACGTTTATCCATCCCTTTAACGATCACGATGTGATCGCTGGACAAGGCACCATAGGCATTGAAATTTTAAATGAACTACCAGATGCAGATTATGTGCTCGTCCCCGTTGGCGGCGGGGGCTTAATTGCTGGAGTGGCTTATGCTGTTAAATCTATCAATCCAAATTGCAAAGTCTTTGGGGTCGAACCAGAAGGTGCTATGTCTATGAAAGCTTCCCTTGATAAAGGCTCTGTGGTCAAACTTGAAAACATACACACCATTGCTGATGGGGTAGCTGTTAAAGCCGTAGGCAATTTGCCATTTGACATCAGTAATCAATATGTGGATGGCATCATAGCCGTAAATGATTATGACATCATGGAAGCTTTTCTGTTATTGATTGAAAAACACAAAATTGTAGCTGAAAATGCGGGTGCTTTAACCATCGCTGCACTCAAAAATTTTAAAGTTAAAGGCAAAAAAATTGTCTGTATTCTATCTGGCGGGAACATCGATGTGGTCACCGTTTCCGCTATGATCAACAAGGGATTATCCAGCCGTGGTCGCATCTTTTGCTTCTCGGTGGAATTACCAGATACGCCAGGACAACTTCTTAAAATTTCACAAGTGTTATCCGATTTAAAAGCAAATGTCATCAAACTAGATCATAATCAATTTATGAATTTGGACCGCTTTATGCACGTTCAGCTCCAAGTCACAGTGGAAACAAATGGCCATGACCATATTCAGCAAATCTCGGATGAACTCCATAAAATTGGCTACCAAGTCAATCGAGTCTACTAACATTAACCCTACAACAAAAGCGCCTAGACAACTGTTTTGAAAACAGTTATTTAGGCGCCTTTTGCTTCTGTTTTAAACCATATATTTTTTCAGGTCAATGTTCCCTTGAAGGTCAAACTCTATGCCTTCAGCCTCCAGTAACCGTCTTTGTTCCTCATAACCCATTCCAGGCTTTAACGAAATTCTGCCCTGTGCATTTATAACCCTATACCATGGCAAATTATATTTATCACTCATCGTACTGAGGATTCTCGAGACTTGTCTAGCTGCTCTTGGATTCCCAGACAATTCAGCTATTCTGCCATAAGTGGAAATACGCCCCTTTGGAATTCTCGAAATGTTTTCGATGACGGCTTGGGTAAAAGGATTCATAGAGCCTCCGTTATTAAATCTCCTATTTCAGATGTGCTTAAAGCTTTTTGATCGTTACTTGCCAGATCCGCCGTGCGATGGCCTGCATTTAATACTTTCAATACAGCACTTTCGATTTGATCTGCGCAGTCATGCAAGTCAAGGGAATATCTAAACATCATTGCCACAGATAAAACAGTCGCTATTGGATTCGCAATATTCTGACCTGCAATACTTGGGGCCGAACCGTGTATTGGCTCATAAAGGCCTAACTTGCTTTCATTGATCGAAGCACTTGGCAAAAGTCCTATAGAACCCGTAAGAACACTCATTTCATCTGATAAAATATCACCAAAAAGGTTACTTGTCAAGATCACATCAAATTGCATAGGATTGATGATCAGTTGCATTGCTGCATTATCAACATAAAGATGCTCTAGGGTCACTTCTGGAAAATCTTTTGAGATCTCAATAACGGTTCTTCTCCAAAGTCTAGAACTCGAGAGGACATTTGCTTTATCAACACTTGTGACTTTTTTGTTTCGAGTCATGGCCATTTCAAATGCAATTTTAGCAATACGCTTAACTTCTGGGACACTGTAGGCCATCTCATCAGAAGCGCTTTGACCATCTTCACTTTCAACTTGCTTCCCAAAATAGATACCGCCATTCAGCTCTCTTACCACACAAATATCGAGTTCACCATTTATTATGCTCGGTTTAAGGGGTGAATGCGCTTTTAGTGCTTCATACAACTTTGCAGGTCTTATATTAGCAAACAAGCCTAATGTCTTTCTCATTTTCAAGAGCGCTTTTTCTGGACGAAGTTCTGGTGTCATTTGGTCGTACTTCGGATCCCCAACAGAGCCCATCAAAATAGCATCACATGATCCTAATACGTCTAAAGTTTCATCTGTTATAGGCACGCCATAAGTGTCTATTGCATCACCGCCAATTTTTTCATCCACAAATTCAATTTCAAACCCATTAAGCAAGGCCAATTTTTTTATGACCTTAATCCCTTCATCTACAATTTCAGGTCCAATTCCGTCCCCTTTTAAAATGCCAATTTTATACGATTTCATAAATCAGATGGCCTCCTGTTTTAATTTTATTTTGGTTGTATTGATGAGGCCATCATTTTGAATCATATTGAGTAAAAACTCAGGATAAGGCTGAAAACTGTATATTTTTTGATCTCTAACGCGTTTAATCTCACCTTTTTCAACATCAACTATAAGCTCATCCTCAGCTGTCAATTCTTCAGCAGCTGCTTCACATTCTATTATGGTAAGCCCTAGATTTAATGCATTTCTAAAGAAAATCCGAGCAAAGTTTTTTGCAATAACGCATCTGATACCAGAGGCCTTTATCGCGATAACCGCATGTTCTCTAGAGGAGCCACAACCGAAGTTTTCTCCTGCAACGATGACATCACCTTCTACTGCGTTCTCGCAGAAAGTTTGATCTATATCCTCCATGCAATGCTCAGCTAAATGTGCTGGATCTGTTATATTTAAATATCTTGCTGGTATAATGACATCTGTATCTACGTTGTCTCCATATTTGAATATTTTCATGTTTACTCCCCTTTATAAAATAATCTTGGTGATGAAAGTTTGCCTTGTATTGCCGAAACGGTGGCTACTGCTGGACTTGAAAGGTATATTTCAGAACTTTTATGACCCATTCTACCGACAAAATTTCTATTTGTCGTTGCAACAGCTCTTTCATTTTTACCTAAAATCCCCATGTGCCCGCCTAGGCAAGGCCCGCAAGTTGGCGTACTCACAACTGCACCTGCATTGATAAAGATCTCAATATAGCCCGCCTTTAAAGCGTCGAGATAAATCTTTTGTGTAGCTGGAATTATGATCATTCTTACATTGGGATGCACTTTTTGACCTTTTAAGATTTCTGCCGTCACTTTTAGATCGTCAAATCTACCATTTGTACACGAACCCACAATAACTTGATCAATGCTGATTTCAGGAATATCTTTAAAGGTCTTTGTATTCTCCGGAAGATGTGGGAATGCAACTGTAGGTTCAATTTCACTTAGGTTAATCTCAATCACACGTGTATACTCTGCATCAGAATCTGCACTATAAACGATCGCTTCTTTCTTACTATGTGCTTCAATATAGGCTTTTGTCTTTTCATCTACTTCGAATATCCCATTTTTGGCACCTGCTTCGATTGCCATATTGGCGATGGTGAACCGATCATCCATGGTAAGACTATTCAAGCCTTCTCCCGTAAATTCTAAAGATTGATATCTTGCTCCATCTACCCCAATGAGGCCAATCAAATGTAAGATCACATCTTTGCCACTGCTCCAATCCTTAAGTTGACCTGTAAGTACAACTTTAATTGCCGTGGGCACTTTAAACCAACATTTACCCGTAGCCATTCCAACTGCCATGTCAGTACTTCCAATCCCTGTTGAAAAAGCACCTAATGCGCCGTAAGTACAAGTATGCGAATCCGCACCAATAACGACATCACCTGCCACAACCAACCCTTTTTCTGGCAACAAGGCATGTTCAATCCCCATCTGACCAATCTCAAAGTAGTTTT
The DNA here is from genome assembly GCF_001748365.1 of Fusibacter sp. 3D3. GTDB lineage: Bacteria > Bacillota > Clostridia > Peptostreptococcales > Acidaminobacteraceae > Fusibacter_A. The sequence goes on from NZ_BDHH01000029.1 coordinate 17,924, forward strand.
CGATTTGATTTTGCTTTGCAAATTGACGCATCTTTATGGCTAAATTCGCAGTTTCAATATCTTTATTCGGTGTAAAGTGATCTGGAACAAGTGCAATTTTTGAAGTATCAAAAACTTTCTTAACTGCCATTTGATCGTAACTGTCAATCGCCACGGGAGCAGTAATATCGTTGCCAAGCACCATATCTAAATCAACGTGTACAAACTCACCTGCTGTTAAATGCGCCTTTTGGCAATGTGCTGCTAAAATTTTCTGTGTCATGGTCATGCTCATCTTTGTTTTTCCTCCTAGTTTATTTCTATATATGATTTGTTAACAGCTTCTATATAAGCGTTAATACTCGCTTCGATGACATCGGTACTCAGACCTCTACCTCTATAATTTTTATCATCAATCTTAAGGACGACAACCGCTTCTCCAAGGGCATCCTTCCCCTCTGAAACAGCATTGATTTTATAATCAATCAACTTAATCGCTTTGTTTACAGACTTCTCAATAACTTTAAACGAAGCATCCACAGGACCATCTCCCACTGAAGCATCTGTCAATTCAGCGCCATTAATGATCAAAGAAATCGTTGCGGTGGCTGGAATATGCTTTCCAGAATGAATCATGAAAGTTTCTAATTTTACGACTTCTGGTATATGTGTGGTTTCTTTATTTAAAATGGCATCAATATCAGCATCATAGACTTCTTTCTTCTTATCGCATAAGTCAATAAATGCAGCATACGCTGTTTCCAGTTCAGTTGAATCCAGTACATAGCCCAATGCTTTAACACGATCTACAAAGGCATGTCTTCCCGAATGTTTTCCAAGTATGATTTTGCTCATTTCTAAACCGATTGATTCTGGCGTCATGATCTCATAAGTCGTGCGTTCTTGCAACATCCCATGTTGATGAATCCCAGCTTCATGAGCAAATGCATTATCCCCAACGATTGCCTTATTGGGCTGAACTTTAACGCCCGTTATGTTTTGAAGCAATTTACTGGTTTTCATGATCTGTTTCGTATCCACATTTGTATAGCAATTAAAATAATCTTTACGCGTATCAATGGCCATAACAATTTCTTCAAGTGCAGCATTCCCAGCTCTTTCTCCAATACCATTTATGGTACATTCAATTTGAGTTGCCCCCGCTTTGATTGCAGCCAAGGAGTTCGCAACTGCAAAACCTAAATCATTATGACAATGGACGGATATTTCAACATGCTCAATATTGGTGATCTGACTTTTCAAAGTTTTGATGAACGTATAGTACTCATCTGGCGTTGTATAGCCCACTGTATCTGGAATATTAATTGTTTTAGCACCTTCTGCAATAACCGCTGTGAAAATTTCGGTCAAAAATCCAATGTCACTTCTGACAGCATCTTCAGCAGAAAATTCAATATCATCAAAGAATCTTTTGGCATACCGAACACCTTCAACAGCTGATTTCAAAGCTTCATCTTTGGTCATTTTCAATTTATGTTTTAAATGAACATCTGAGGTCGCAATAAACAAATGTATTCTTGGTTTTTTGGCAAACTGTAACGCTTCCCAAGCCCTGTCAATGTCAAGCTTTGTGGTTCTAGCAAGTGATGCAACACTTATATTTCCAACATTTCTAGAAATCTCTCTTATGGCATTAAAGTCTCCTGGTGAAGCAATAGCAAAACCAGCTTCTATAACATCTACGCCTAGTTTTTCTAATTGCTTTGCTATCTTAACTTTTTCAGATAAATTCATTGTAAATCCCGGTGCTTGCTCACCATCCCTCAACGTTGTATCGAATATTTTGATTCTTTTCATTTCCATTTCCTCCATATTTTGATTTTTTGAATTAAAAAAAGACTACGCCCCAAATGGGACGCAGTCTTTGTCTGCGCGGTACCACCCAAATTACATAAACATCGTTTATGTCACTTTGATCTCGTAACGTGAGTAACGTCATATCTTACTTTATTCAGATATGAAACTTAGGAGTGAGAATTAAAATTGCCTTTCCTGATTCACACCACCCATCAGGTCTCTTTAAAAGCCTTTTTTAATATTCTCCGTCATCGTCTGTTTTCTTATATTGAAACCTAATATAACAAGGTTTCATAAGCGTGTCAATACATTTTGTTAAATTTGCGAAATATTTTTATGATTTGCTTGTTTTTTAGAGGAATCGTTTGTTATTTTTTGTTTTTTCGGGTATTATATTGATAGAACAACTTATACATCTACAATGGTAAAAGGAGTGGCTATGAGAATACTTCATTTTGAATACAGTGATTTTTTCAGACGCGTTGTTCACGATCTCGTCTTGAGAAGTGGTCATGCTTATTTTGAAACAAAACAAGGCAGTGAATTATTTAGAATATTAGCTCATGATGAAATTGATGTGATTTTCACAGGAATGGAACTATCCGATATGTCTGGTGAAAATTTGATCAAAGAGCTTAAGAACTCTAAATACAAATCAATACCCATTATCATTTTAACATCATCTGAAGTTGAAAATTTAAATAAGCGTCTCAAGGGATTGGATTTTTATGATTTTATTTTAAAAGAACATTTAAATTTGGATTCTCTTAATACCTTATTGGATCGAATTGAAGACATGATTGAATCCTAAAGTAAGGCCATATATAAAAGCGTGTAATCATTGTATCACACGCTTTTATTGTACTATAATTTTGTTTTACATTTGCTCTGGCGCTTCTAAGCACACAAGATGAAGTGCACTTTCAATTACGATTTTTACAGCTTTAACAATTGCAAGTCTTGCTGTTTTAACATTTTCATCATCCACTAATATTGGATTATCATGATAAAATCTGTTAAAATTCTGAGCGAGTTCAACAACAAATCTCGCTATCGTATGGGGTTCATAGTTTCTGTGCGCAATTACAATACTTTCGTTGTATTTGCTCAATAGACGAACAACCTCTTTAGAAGCTTCATCATCTAATTTTGAAAAATCAATTTTTGAAATCTCAATGGCTTCTGTAGAACCCGCTTTTCTTAAGACACTACATGCTCTTGCATGTGTATATTGAACATATGGACCTGTTTCGCCATCAAAAGATAATGTTTTTTCCAAAGAAAATGAATAGTCTTTTGTTCTACTGGTATACAGTTCTTGAAACACAACTGCACCCACACCAACTTGTCTTGCAACTTCTTCTTTGCCAACAAGATTCGGATTTTTCTCATTGATAATGGATTGAGTTTGTTCAATCGCTTTTTGAAGCACGTCCTCAAGAAAAACAACTTGTCCCTTTCTTGTGGACAATGAGCCCTCTTCAAGAGAAACCATGCCAAACTCAACATGAATACAATCTTTATGCCATGCGTATCCCATGAGTTCAATAATTTTAATCCATTGCTGGAAGTGAAGTTTCTGAGCACTCCCAACTACATAGATATTTTTATCAAAATTGTAATAGTCTTTTCTGAATTTTGCAGCCGCTAAATCACGCGTCATATAGAGCGAAGAACCGTCTTTTTTAGTGATTAAAGCGGGTGGCATCCCATAGGGTTCAAGATCTACAATTTCTGCCCCCTCAGATTTTTGAACAATATGCTTTGTTCGAAGTTCAGTCAAAATCCCAGGCATCTTATCCGAATAAAAACTTTCTCCAGCATAGGAATCAAAAGTTACCCCTAAAAGCCCATATACGCGATCAAATACTTTTAACGACATTTCTTTGAACATCGTCCACAATTCAACCGCCTCTTCATCACTATTTTCTAACTTTGTGAACCAAGCGCGCGCTTCATCATCAAGTTCAGGTTTCTCTTCAGCTTCATTGTGAAATCTAACATAAATCTTTAAAAGTTCATTTATAGGATCTGCTTCAATAACCTCTTTATTGCCCCATAATTTATAAGCCACAATCAATTTCCCGAATTGTGTACCATAATCCCCTAAATGATTAATCGCAACGGTATCATAGCCTAAAAACTTATAAATTCTATTCAGGGATTCCCCTATCATTGTGCTTCTAATATGTCCCATGTGAAAAGGTTTTGCAATATTAACAGATGAATATTCAACAATTACTTTTTTTTGTTCCCCAATAGTGGATTTACCATAATCTGCACCTTGTGTTAATACTTCTGTTAAAATCGTCTTAATGAAATGTTCCTGATTTAAAGTGAAGTTCAAAAAACCCGACACTGCTGTAACATTTTCAAAAATCTCATTTGATGCCAGTGCCAATTTTAAATCCTCTGCAATTTTCACAGGTGCCTTACGATATGCCTGAGCTAATTTAAAACACGGAAAAGCAAAATCACCCATATCCTTATTTTTAGGATGCTCTACTAAATTTAAAATTTCCTCATAACTTAATGCCTCAATATGTTCACTTAACAACTTCGCTATCGCTATTTTATAATCCATAACACCCTCCAAAGATATTTTCTTTCTTTTAAAACTAAAAAACGCCCCTTACATATAATGTAAGAGACGAAAAATCCGCGGTACCACTCTACTTAGAACATAAAAACGTTCTCACTTGATGTCTTTAACGGGACAACCGTTCAGCCTACTGGATTCAACTGAAATCTCATGGGTGCGCTTAGGTTATAATCCTCTACCAATCTTCCATCATCATTGGCTCGCTAAAAGATTTTTATAACTTACTCTCCCAGTCATTGAACTCTTTATTAATTCAGTTATTTTACGTGCTATTGTACCACATTCAGCTTGGTTTTGCAATCTTATATATGATTTTTTATTGTTTACAATTATATGGTTTCATTTTAACATTTCAGTGATTATAATAGAATTATAATCAAATTTTAATAGGAGTAAATAAATGGCTAATCTGAACTATTATATCCAAAAAATCAAAACTGCAACACTCACTGAAATTTTAATTGGGATCAACATCATCATGTTTCTATTGACCACGCTTATAGACTTCACCGGTGGCAACGCCTTTTTAATTCTAGGCGCAAAAATGAATATCCTAATTGCAATGGGACAATTTTGGAGGCTTTTAACAGCAACATTTCTACATGCTGGCATTATGCATCTCGTCTTTAATATGATGGCGCTTTATATCCTCGGGAGAGATATTGAACGTTTTTATGGCCCTAAAAAATACCTTTTTATATACTTTATTTCTGGTCTTGTAGGTTCTGCTTTCAGCTTCTTACTCGTACCGAATACAAGTGTTGGTGCTTCCGGAGCAATCTTTGGTTTGTTCGGTGCAAATCTTTATCTCTATTTTGTCAATCCACAAGCCTATAAACGCATTTTTGGAACGGATTTCCTCATCTTAATCGGAATCAATTTGGTCATCAGCTTTGTAAGACCTAATATTGATGTGGTTGGTCATATTGCTGGGCTTGTTGCAGGTTTTATTGCAGCATTTGGTGTTGGCATTTATCATGAAAAAACTTTTACACCAAAACGTCTACTCCTTCAAGCATTTACCCTTATTTTATTTATAGTACCAACGGTAACCGCCTTTACATCAATACGTTCAACCCCTGACTTTTACCTAACTTCTGCAAGTTATTACTACTATCAAGAAAAAATTGATAAAGCAAAAGAGGCTGTTGAGCAAGGGCTGAAAAAATTCCCAGACGATCCGCAACTCAAGCAAATTCAAATGGAACTCAATCCATGATTTTAAGCTTACTCAAAACCTTTTTGCCAAACAATAAGGTCTCTTTGATCATTATAAATAAGCAGTTGATCATATGCTGTCATTATTTTTTCACAAGTTTTGCCAATCCCAATAATTTTTTTCAGGCTGAATGTACCATCATAAATTTGTCTGCTGCCACATGAAGGGCTTCCATCTTTTAATATAACAGCTCTTTGATTGCTGATTTCAAGTATTTTTAAGGTCTCTTCTGCCCCTTTTTCAAAGGCCAAAGTAACCTCTACACCCTCTTGAGTTATAACTTTGCCGTTTACGATCTCAGCAGGAGCTCTGGGCGTTGGTAAGCCACCCATTTGTTCAGGACAAAATGGCAAAACTTTTATGTGTTTCGCGAGTAATACTAATTTATCCGAAATGTTATGACCGCCTGAATATTTAGCATTTAACCCTAATAGGCAGCTGCTTACCGCAATACCGTTTTCCAGTCTGTATTCGGGAAATGCAAATGGCATATCATCCAAGTTCATTTTAAAATTTACAAAAGACCGGTATTGAGTCTCTATTTTGAATCCATTTCTAAGCAATACCGATTGAGATCGTACATTAGATTTCTTAGTCTGTGCTTTCACAAGATCAATTTCTGGCTGAAAATAGCACCAGAGCAAAATACTTTTGATCAGTTCAGTACCGTAACCCTTGTTTTGATAAGGTTCAATAATGGCATAACTAATTTCGACTTCGCCTTCATCTGGCATACCACTAAAACTAAAATCAGCAATGACATTTCCAGACGACTTTTCACTAACAAGCCATCCTAAATAATGCGGATCACACCCTAGCGAAAGCATGGAGATATAACTATTGATAATCTTGATGAATTCTGGCTCAATAAAACTTTTAGGCAAATCAATATTATGTTCACTAAAATAATGCATGTCTTTTCTAGCAAGGGCATCATAGAACTCAAGAGACATCGGCATCATCATTAAATGTGCTGTTGATATCATAAAAACATCTCCTTATTTCAGATCTATTACAGTGGCACCATTTCCACCCTCATTATAGGCAGCATCTTCATATTTTTTCACATGGGGATGCCGTTTAAAATGTTCTTGCAGACCTTTCCTCAAAACACCAGTGCCTTTTCCATGAATAATTCTCACACGTTCTAAATTTGCTATTGCTGCATCATCTAAATACTTGTCGATGATCATCACAGCATCTTCAATATTTTGCCCTCTCACATCAATCTCCGTCTTGATACTTGCGCTTACCGCATTAAAAGCGCTTACTTTCTTGATCACTCTATCATCTTGCTTTTTTTTGCTGATTAATGCCACCCCTTTTAAATTGACATTCATCTTCATCAATCCAACTTGTACCATAAGATCCCCTTTATCATTTGGAAGTGAAATAACAGAGGCTTCTTGATTTATGGAAAGGACGATAACATGATCTCCAATCAGTAGGGATTCTGGGGCAAATTCATTTATAGCCTCCGCATCGATCACCGAATCCGTCACTAAATTTATAGAATCGGCAAGGCGCTTTCTCATTGCTTCAATTTCTTTATTTTTATCTTGGTCTGAATTCTTTTTAATTTCACGAAGTGATTTTACAATCTCATCCGCTTCATCTTTTGCACGCTTTAAAATCTCTTTTGCTTCATCTTTTGATGTTTTGAGCAATTTATCACGTTGAGTCGTGATTTTTTCTTCTTTTTCTTTCACGGATTTCTTAAGTTTTTCGATCTCAAGTCTCATTCGAATTGCAGCATCGCGCTCTTCTTCTACTTGTTTTCTACTCTTTTCAATATTGGCAATAATTTCTTCAAATTCAATGTTATCTTTATGCACATATTCTTTAGCATAATCAATCAATTCTTGACTCAATCCCAATTTTTTAGAGATTTCAAAAGCATTTGACTTACCCGGAATGCCTATTAAGAGTTTATAGGTAGGGCTTAGAGTCTCCACATCAAATTCAACACTTGCATTTTCAATGCCATCATTTACAATAGCATATTCTTTTAATTCTGAGTAATGTGTGGTTGCAAGCGTTCTCACATGCCAGCTTCTCAGCTTGTCAAGAATAGACATCGCCAGTGCAGCGCCTTCCGTGGGATCAGTTCCAGCACCTAGCTCATCAAATAAACAGAGTGAGTTCGGGGTGACATCATTTAGAATCTGAACAATATTGGTCATATGAGAAGAAAATGTGCTCAGGCTTTGTTCAATGCTCTGTTCATCTCCAATATCGGCAAAAACATGTTCAAAAATGCCAATTTCAGTGCCATAACCTGCTGGTATATGAAGGCCTGCTTGTGTCATTAATGTGAGCAATCCAACTGTTTTTAGCGTTACTGTTTTTCCCCCCGTATTAGGACCTGTTATGAGCAGTGTACTAAAAGTCTCACCTAACCATATATTCGTCGGGACAACAACCTCTTTAGGAATTAATGGATGTCTGCCATTTTTTATCCTAAGTCGATTTTGTGTATTGAGTTCGGGTTCTACGCCACGCATTGCTAAAGATAATTTGCCTTTTGCAAATATAAAATCAATTTGAGTTAGCGCACTTATATTGGCAATAACGGCATCGCCTATTTCAGCAACCTCACCTGTGAGCATCCTCAGTATGCGTTCAATTTCCTTCTGTTCTTCTACTTTGAGCATTCTCATCTCATTGTTAAGTTCCACCACCGCCATGGGTTCAATATAGAAGGTACTCCCTTTTGAAGACTGGTCGTGTACCATGCCCTTAATGTGATTTTTATGTTCACTTTTTACAGGGATAACAAAGCGATCCTGTCGAATGGTAATAATTGGATCTTGTAAGTACTTTTGATAACTTGGAGAAGTTATTATAGATTCTAATTTATTCCGAATGGCTGCGTTCTTACTTTCAATTCCCCTTCGGATCTTCTTCAGCTCTGGTGATGCATGATCTGATATTTCTTGATCACTAATTATACAGAGTTCAATATGTTTTTCAACTTCTTGGTGGACAGAAATTAATTCAGCAATATGGTTTAGCATCGGATATTTCTCACGAGAACTATCCGACCCTGATATAAATTTTTTCATAGCTCTAGAAGTCCTCAAAGAATCACACACTTCTAGCAATTGCTTTGGTGAAAGGCATCCACCGATTTGGGCCAATTTAATGTGATCTTTTAAGTCAAATAGGGGGCCCATGGGGATATTTCCAAACTGAATCAACATTCCAGTAGCTTCTGTGGTTTCGCTTAAGCCAAGTTTAATCGTCTCAATATCGATTTGCGGTTTGAGTTCATGGCAAATTGCCTTCCCTAAAGCAGAGGAAGCACTTTCTGATAACATTTCAATTATTTTAGGGTATTCAAGTACTCGCAATGTCTTCTCTAACATGTCTATTCACTTCCTTATTGGATTTCTTTCATTTCGTCTTCAAGCGCAAACGTCTGATTTGAACAATGACCACAGTGATCGTGGCCTTCTAACACGCCACCCACTACACAGTATTCACCTGCATTAATAGCAGCATTTAAGCTCTCAATTGATCCAGCTGACGCCAATAATTCAATATTTTTCATTTCATATTCTCCACAAAAAAAGCACCCTAACACAAGGTAAGGTACTTAAATGATCACTTCGTTTAATCTTCAAAATCAATCACTCTTAATTGACCTTCTCTATGAGAAAATTCTTTCTCAAGCTCAGCAACTTCATCTTTAGAGCGGTTTAAATCTACTTCTTTATCTTTCAACTGATGATCTAATTTATCCATTCTCTTCTTTAATTGGGAAATTCCTGTTTCGTAAATACTAGAAGAATCAATCAATTTTAAAAATTCTTGGACCATCTGTTCGTAAGCCTTACTCCTTCTATCAAATTCAGCAACCACTGCATTGAGCTCATCTCTTGCATTTTTAAGTTCATATTGCGGAGAATTAATGCGTTTTTCGAGTTCAATTTTCTCGCTGTTTACCTTATAAAATTCATCTGCAATATTTAAAGCTGTTAATACACCAATCATTGATGTACTCAGTTTTTTATTGCTTTCAAAAGTTTCACGCATTTTATCATCAACATAATTCGCAACACTTTGCATATGTTCTCTAGAATCTTCGCTTACTAATGTATATTCTCTATCCATAATCTTAACAATGACTTTATTCTTTTTATCCATCAAATACACCTCCAAGCAAGTTACCTACTTTATCATTATACTAAAATTTGCTTTTTTTTCATACACTCTTTTTATTTAATAATCTGAAAACATGCTTTTCCCGCAAGTTCTGCAAATGTTTCAGGTTCTAAAACGAAGCAATTAATCTTTGCATCTAAAGAAATTTGTTTGATACTAGCAAAAATATAGCGTACTTGAGGCGAAATCATGATCGTGTTAATTTTTAAAAAAGTACTCTCTAAGGCGTCTTTCGTTATTTCAGTTGCAGGTGCGTACAAAAACAAGTAATCTAGAGTTTCATATTGTTGAATTGAATCTGGATTGTAAAGCACTGCACCATAATCAATTTGTACCTTAAACCCCTCTTCTTCTGCTGCATCTGAAACACTCTTTAAAAATCTTTGGCTTGAAAGTCCCCCTGTACACAACATCAATACTACTTTTACCATAACATCACCCTATCATTTCTGAACAATTTTAATCCCCTCTTCAAATAGTTCTATCTTTTTATCTTTAAGCAATTTTCCCACAGCACGTTTAAAGGCACGTTTACTCAAATTCAATTTCAGCTTAATCAATTCTGGATCACTTGCATCATTGAGCAACAATGTACCATTGTTTTCATTTAAAGCCTTTTCTACAATTTCAACATCATCAAATATTTGAACACTTGATTTCTGCTTAATACTGAGATTAAGTTTACCATCTTCACGTACTTTTGTGATTCTAGCATCAATCATAGCACCAACTCGTATTTCATTGTACAGTTCATGTTTAGGTATAAACCCGTGATGTTTATTTTCAACCGCTACAAAAGCACCCATCTCTGCTTTGATTTCATAAACAATCCCTTTTACCTGTTGATTCAGCTCATATTGGCCTTGTTCTTCTAAATGATTGTATATTTTCATAGATGAAGCTATATGACCGTTATCATCGAGCATTAACATCACTAGGTATTTTCTACCTTCAATCAGATCTTCTTTTGCCTCGCCATATGGCAAAAACACATCTTTGTCTATGCCATTATTTAAAAAAAATCCTGATTTGATCTTGCCCACACACTTTAAAAATCCAATTTCACCAACTTGCAATATAGGCTTTTGATTCGTTGCTGTCAATCTTTGCTCAGAATCATGGTAGATGAAAACAGTCATTTCATCATTAATTGCAATGCCTTCAGGTTTAAATTTATTAGGCAATAAAATTTCGGATTCGCCATTGATTTCATCGCTCATATAAGCGCCATATTCTGACAATCTGTTGACATAAGCCTTTTGAACTTTACCTACATTAAACATTTTTACCTCTTTCATAATAACTTTTTATATTTTAATACCCAAATTATTCAGGGCAAATCTTTTCGTCCACTTTTTTAACATTATAGCATATTACAACGATTTTATATAGGGCTTAGAAATTGGAGGAAAACACTGTCTTCACTGCGTTAAGATCATTGTCCGCCAAAACCTTGTTTTGCCTGACCCGTCCTCGTCTAACCGCTTAGAGCAGGTTAAACATTCCTGCCTCTAAGCGGGACGAAAACTAATGATCTACAACTAAAAAAAACCTCGGATCAACCGAGGTTTTAAGTAACTATCTGATTGGTGTTACGTTTTCAGCTTGAGGTCCTTTAGGGCCTTGAGCGATTTCAAAGCTTACTGCTTCGCCTTCTTCTAAAGATTTAAAACCATCTTTGTTAATTTGTGAAAAGTGTACAAATACATCTTTTCCATCTTCAGCAGTGATAAAGCCAAATCCTTTTTCTGAGTTAAACCATTTTACAGTTCCGTTAATCATGTTTTGTTCCTCCAAAATTTTTTTCCTTAAAACCTAATGCAAAAAAAACATACAAAATTTTGGAAGCCTAAGACAGATATCTTCACTGCATCCGATCTTTTTGATTAATTTTTTTTACTGGCATATCAAGGTACAACTTTATGATACACTGATTTAGAAAAAAATGCAAGCCTTTTAATTATGCATGCATCGCTAAATTACGCATACATTGAATCAATTTGTTTTTGCAATACATCATCATCAAGGAAATCATCAAAATCAACTTCTTTATCAAAAGTACCATTTGGCGTGATCTCTATCACACGATTGGCAATTGTCTCGATGAATTTGTGGTCATGCGACGTGAATAAAAGTGTGCCCTTAAAGGCGATAAGACCATTATTAACGGCCTCTATGGACTCTAAGTCAAGGTGATTTGTAGGTTCATCCAAAAGAATAACATTCGCTTTTGAAAGCATTAATTTTGAGAACATACATCTGACTTTTTCTCCACCAGATAGAACACTTGACTTTTTAAGTGACTCATCTCCTGAAAACAACATTTTACCTAGAAATCCTCTGATAAAAGTTTCTGTTTTTTCTTCTGAATACTGTCTTAACCAATCGATCAGATTCATTTCAACGCCCTCAAAATATTCTGAATTATCTTTTGGCAGATAAGATTGTGATGTTGTAACACCCCATTTAAAAGTACCTGAATCGGGTTCCATATCTCCCATAAGAATCTTAAAGAGGACTGTTCTTGTCATATCGTTTCTACTCAATACAACAATTTTATCGCCCTTATTCACCGTAAACGAAACGTTGTCAAGCACCTTTACACCATCGATGATCTTCGTCAAACCTTCGACTTGCAAGATATCCTTACCCGCTTCTCTTTCTGGTGTAAACCCAACAAAAGGATATTTTCTAGAGGAAGGTTGAATATCTTCAATATTGATTTTATCAAGCATTTTCTTTCTTGAAGTCGCTTGCTTTGCTTTAGAAGCATTCGAACTAAATCTAGCGATAAAATCTTGAAGTTCTTTAACTTTTTCTTCTTTTTTCTTGTTTTGTTCACGCATAAGTCTAAGCATCAATTGACTTGATTCGTACCAAAAATCATAGTTTCCAACGTAAAGTCTTGCCTTACTAAAATCGATATCCAACATATGTGTACATACTTTGTTTAAAAAATGTCTATCATGCGATACAACAATGACAATTTTATCATAGTTGATTAAAAATTCTTCTAGCCAATTGATTGCTTTGAAGTCAAGGTGGTTTGTTGGCTCATCCATGAGTAAAATATCTGGCGTGCCAAATAGAGATTGCGCCAAAAGTACTTTGACTTTATCATCTGCTGGAATGTCCGCCATGGTTTTAGCAAAGTTTTCAGATCTAACCCCCAAGCCATTTAATAGTTTTTCTGCGTTAGATTCCGCATCCCATCCATTTAACTCTGCGAACTCGCCTTCAAGCTCTGCAGCCTTCATTCCATCTGCTTCTGTAAACTCTGGTTTCATATAGAGTTCATCTTTTTCTTTCATGATCTCATAGAGTCTTTTGTGACCCATGATTACTGTATCTAGTACGCTAAAATCATCAAACTGATAATGATCCTGTCTTAACACAGCCAATCTTTCCCCAGGTGTAATAAAAACATCACCCTCGTTTGGTTCTATTTCACCCGAGAGAATCCTAAGAAAAGTTGATTTCCCAGCGCCGTTTGCTCCGATCACGCCATAACAGTTCCCTGGTGTAAATTTTACATTAACTTCGTCAAATAATTTTTTATCACTAAATCTTAAACCAACGTTCGTTACCTGTATCAAAGTTTTGCCACCTTTCAAAATTCATAATATGCCGTTCCTTTATCCAAATATAAATTATATCATTTTTTCAGTGAAGTACAATCCCATTTATAAGATTTAATCAGAAAACAGCTCAAATTTAACAATTTTAAAGACATTTCTCTAATTATCTATCCTTTTCTCGATAGAGGGATAAGAGTCCTGCCTTTATTTTTGGCTTATTTTACTTTTTCAATCACTTCCAGTAAAAGTCTCTCTGCGTCTTCATTTGGAATCTGACAGGTTCCAGCATTCAAATGGCCTCCACCACCATAGGATAACATCACATCTCCAATGTTTGTTTGGTTTGTTCTGTTAAAAATAGATTTTCCCACTGTGAAAACTGTATTTTGTTGCTTGAGGCCCCAAATAACTTGAATGGATATATTACAGGCTGGATATAAAGCATATTTATAAAAACGATTTCCTGGATAGATTATTGCTTCATTTCTTAAGTCCACAACGATAACATGATCATATACTTTCGTATTGTTTTGAATTTGTGCTTTGAATTCAATTTGATATTTATTGTATAAATCCACACGTTCCTTTACATCCGGTAATTCAAGAATTTCTTCAATAGAATGTGTTTTACAATAATCGATTAAATCCATCATAAGTTGATAGTTTGACACTGTAAAATCTTTGAAACGGCCAAGTCCTGTTCTCGCATCCATCATAAAGCTTAGAAGCTCCCAGCCTTTAGGATTCAGAACGTCCTCTTTTGTGAATTGAGCTGAATCCGCTTTATCCACTGCTAAAATCATCTCATAAGGCACGTTTTTAAAAAAATCGCTCCCGCCATAATATTCATACACAACTCTAGCCGCTGATGGCGCATCTTTATCAATAATATGGTTTGGTTTAAGACCTTTATTTCTAATCGTTTCACTAAGATGATGATCAAAGGCCAAATGCACACCTTCTACATAAGGTAGATTCGTCGTAATATCTTTATCTGTAACTTCAATCAAACCATCTTGCATATCTTTTGGGTGCACAAATTTAATATCATCAATCAAATCCATTTCCTTTAATAAGACTGCACATACAAGACCATCGAAATCGCTTCTTGTTATTAATCTGTATTTTTCACTCATAAGCCCTCCAAAATTTAAGTAATTTTTCTTTTCCATCTTCATAAACTTATTTATAATTATATTATACGACTAAACTGTCATAATAAACAGAAAAGCAAGTAAATTTCTATGTTTTTTTAATGAATACATCCTATAAGACATATTCAAACAATTCATAATATGATAAACTATCTAGAGGTTAAGAGATATATGAAGATTTTAGCAATTTCCGATACTGAAAGTAAATATATATACGACTATTTTGATCCTAAAAATTTTACAGATATTGCACTCGTTCTCGCAGCAGGTGACTTAAATGCAAATTATCTATCCTTCGTAGCAACGGTCTTTACTTGTCCAGTGCTCTATATCCATGGCAATCATGATAAACGTCTCATCAAAGAGCCCCCTGAAGGTTGCATCTGCATAGACGATAGCATTTATACCTATAAAGGTATTCGAATTGCTGGGATAGGTGGCTGTATGACCTATACGGGTGGTCCTTTTCAGTACTCCGAAAAGGAGATGGCTTGGCGCCTTTTTAAACATCGCTTTAAATTCAGAAAGGGCTTTGATATCTTATTGACTCATTCTCCTGCATATGGATTAGGCGATGGTGGCGATCAAGCTCATATTGGCTTTAAATGCTTTCTGAAATTACTCGACCAGTATCGTCCAAAGATTATGGTTCATGGACATCAGCATTTGAACTACGGAAAAGGTCAAAGATATCATCAGCATAATGATGTTAAAATCATTAATGCTTATGGCTATACGGTTTTTGAAATCTAAATTTAAAAGGACCCTCTCAATTTGATTGATAAATCATTGTAGATTGGGTCCTTTTTTCTCAGTAAATCACTTTTACTTTCCACGGTGATCGTTTGAGTGTCAAAAACCAGTGATTATCGCTCTAACAAATAATAAATGGTCGGTATAACCGTCAATGTCAAAACCGTGGAGATCAACAAGCCACCCACTAATGCAATCGCCATTGGTGTGAAAAAGGAGCTGTTTGCAAAAACAAGGGGTAGCAATCCAAAAATAGTGGTTACAGAACTCAACAAAATGGGTCTCATGCGCTTTTCGACCGAATCAAAGCAAGCCTCTTTTACTGCCATCCCCTCTGATCGAGCACGATTGATATATTCAATAAGCAGTATCGCATTGTTGACCACTATACCGATCAAACTTGCCCCTCCAAGACCAACTGTGAAGGTAAAATGCGTTCCTGTGAGTACTAAACTGAGTAAAATACCAATTGCAGATAGAGGGATCGTTGCCAGAATAATAAAGGGCTGTTTAAGTGAATTAAACTGAATAAGCAAAATGATATAAACGATCACAAGCGCAAAAGCAGAGGCTACAGCAAGACCCGAAAGGTATTTTGAAATGGTTTCTTTATCCCCGCCATAGCTGATGTTTACGGAAGAGGTGTCCACCTCATTTTCAATAAAAGCTTGTATCTCATTTTGTATGGAGCCGGAACCGAACCCTGCTTTCACCTTCGCTGTAACACTTACAAGCGATTCTCTATCATAACGCTTGATCGAAGTCAGTTCTTCCTTAATTTTCACTTTTGCAAATTGTTTCACTAAGATCTTCGCATTTGTGTAACTCGATTTAATGGTTAAGTTTTCAATATCGTCGATTTGATCAATATTGGATTTTAACATCAAGTCATATTCTTTGCCCTCAGATTTTAGAACACTTGCCTTTGAACCATTTAGCGCTAAATTGATTTGATACTGAATATCAAATTTAGAAAGACCAAAGCTACTCGCCTTTTCGTCATCAACTTCAACAATATATTGATATTTGTAATTGGATTGATTGTTCTTAACATTCATAGTTCCGGGATATTTTGCAAGTTCATTATAAATCTGATTGGCAACTGCATTAATGTCCTCTAAATTTGCACCTGAAATTTTGATGTCTATTGTTGGCCCTGGAATATTGATTTCAAGAAGATTTACAGTGCAATCTCCACCTATAAATATTCGATCCATTTTTTCTTGTAAATATTGTCCCAATTCCTCTCTACTCCTAAAGCGCTCTCCTTGCGTTAGATCAAACTCACAAAACAATTGCCCCTTATCACTAGAAGGTGGCACAAGACCTGCCGTCATGTAGAATCTTGGAATTCCGCCAGCAACTGAACTCGTCGTATTGATGATTTCAGGTTCCTTCAAAAGTATGGCTTCAGCCTGCTCGACCAATTTTTGTGTATATTCAGAATCTCCAGAGACTTCAGATTGAATGTTGAAGTAGATCACATTTTTATCTACAAACGGGAACATCTTCACATCTATAACTTTAAATAGTCCCAATGAAACGATAAGAATTGAAAAGATAATCAGCATTGATCTTATTGGATACTCAATATTTCTTCTCACAAGTTTTCTATATACATTTGTGATGCCCTCTAAATAGTCTTTTTGGGTCTGCTTTGGCTTGAAAAATCGACTTGCAAGTGCAGGCGTTACGGTCATCGCTACAATAAAAGATGCTGAAAGTGCAATAATAACAACTTCAGGTAATGATTTTGCAAACTCGCCAGCTTCACCTGGCAAGACCATCAATGGCGCAAAAGCAGCGATCGTCGTAAGCGTCGATGAAAGCACTGGAATGGATTGTTCTTTAGCACCAAGATAAGAAGCCTTTATCGGATCAATCCCTGCGTTAATTTTGACTTGTATCGCATCACTTATGACAATCGAATTATCCACTAAAATACCAAGGGCAATGATCAGAGCCGCGATCGATACCTGTTGGATGTCTATTCCTAATAGACTCATACTGATAAAGGTGGTCGCTATACAAAGTGGTATTGTCATAGATACAATGACTGCATTCCGAGCACCCATTCCAAATAGAACGACAATAACAACTAAGATAATCCCTTGAATTAAATTGTTAATAAAATTACCCACTGAAACTGCCACATCTTTGGGTAAATATAAGACTTCATTTATGTTTAGTCCATCAGGGAGCATTTTGTTTTCTCGATCAATGACTTGTCTAACTTCATCTCCTACTAAAATGATATTTTGATTTTCTTGAAAATAAGCTGTAATCAACACCGCATTTTCTTGATTAAATCTATATTTAATGCTATCTTCATCATATTCAAAATAAATATGTGCTACATCTCCTAATCTGACAATGCTCCCCTCTTTTTCAGATCTATAGATAATCATTTTATTTAAATCCTCTAAGGATTCAAATGATTTTGGCACTTTCACATTAATCTTACCTTGTTCCGTTTGAATTGCACCAGACGGTATGATCACATTTTGGGCTCTGATTAGGTCGAATAAATCACTGTTTGAAAGTGCGATTGCACCCAGTTTCTCATTATCAATTTCTATGATGATCTTTTTATCGAGTTCTCCATCAATATTGACTTCTTTTATACCCGCCACTTTAAGGAGTGATTCCTTATAAAGTTTTGCAAATCCAGCAAGCTGCTCATAATTATACTCACTACCCGTTAAAGCCAATATAATCCCAGCCGTCTTTGTAAGTTCGGTGTTTATAGTAGGCTCATTTATCCCATCAGGCAAATCCGTTTTAATACGATCCAGTTCCGTACTCAGTTTTGACCATTGCTCTTTGTAATCCACATGGTAATCCAGCATAACAGTCACAATTGAAACATTATCATATGAATATGATTCTATAAAATCAATGCCCTCCAATTTCGCAATTGCATCCTCCACTGGCTTTGTTACAAGTTCTTCGACGTCCTTTGCCGATGCCCCTAGAAAAGTATAAATAACTTGTGCTGCTGGTCCCGTGGTATCTGGATTTTCTTGCTTGGGAATAAAATGATAGGCATATAACCCGAATATTAAAATAAAAAAGGATAAAAGAATCGTCACTTTCCTCTCTTTTATAGCAATTTGAATAATTTTATTCATTCGATTCACCTTCTACAATGACCTTATAGCCTTCTATTAACGCATTTTTACCTTCCACAATAACTTGATCTCCAGACTCAAGACCTGTGACTCTCACTTTATCTTTGTATATTTCATGCGTTTCTATCGTTTTTCTAAAGGCACGACTGTCCTTAACCACATAGACATAATCTGCACCATCATTCATAATTTCATTGATATTAAGCCAAAGGCCTTCCTGACTTTCGTCCTCAATTTCCACATGACAATCTTGTCCCAATATAAAAGATTCACTTGTATCCATTTTAACTTCTACCCCATAGGTTCTTGTGGCTTGATTGGGTATAAGATCAATATGTGCTATTTGACCTTCATAGCTATTGGCATCAATTTTGACTTGAGTCTTATCTCCAAGTTCTATTTTTTTAATATCTTCAAGCGTAACACTGATCTTAGCAATTTGACTTAAACTCCTAACCGTTATCGTTGGGTATCCTTGTGGCACAAGCTCTCCCACTTTATAGTGAATTTCAGCCACATAGCCCTCTATTTCAGATATCAATCCCGTATCTTCAACTGTTTTTGATTTATAGCCTAAATCTATTTCAGCCTGTTGTTTTTTCTTTTGAGCTTGTTCAAGATCCTTAGACTTAATCTCTTTCTGAAGTTCAGCTTCATTCAATTGATTTAAAGCAACAGCACCTGCGCTATAAAGTGAAAGCATATCTTCATAAGTATCGCTATAAAAATTAAAGGTCTCTTGCGCCTTTTCAGCATCAAGCTTGGCCATCTTTAATTGTTCTATTGACGCGTCTAATCCAAGATCAACTTCAAAGGAATCCAATGTTGCCAACAATGCGCCTTTAGAAACAACATCGCCAACTTCGACATTAACTTGTTCAAGTTTACCACCTGATTTGAAAGCGTAGTTCTTAATTTCCTCAGGTTCCAATTGACCATAATACTTTATTATTATAGGATACTTAACAGCTTCAATCGTTCTTACTTTCACAATTTTTTCCTTCTCCACCATATCGGAGACTTGACTTTTACAGCCTGTCATTATCCATAAAAAAAACAATGCGAATACCACGCTATAAGCTATTTTTGATTTTCTAATTTTGATTTTCATCTCTTCGACATCTCCTTATTCATTAACATGCTCTCATAAAGTAAAATTTAATATAGTCTTCTATTCGATCGTTAATCTCGTTGTCATCATCAAAATCCTCAGCAATTCTAATGAGCCCTTCTACAAAAGCATACGTTAAATAGATCGATATTTTGTGTGTAGATTCATTCTTTTTAAGTGCCAAATGTACCCACTCAATAAAACTGTATTTAATATCAGTGGTCTGGTTGCCGCGTTCATCTTTTAAAAGAATTAACAGCCTAATCCGATCCTCTGAAAAAAGGCTGACGATCTCATCTACAATCATTCGAATATAGTTGTGTTCTTTATCCTCTTTCAAATTTTGAACATAGGATGGATCAATTTCTCGACTCATAGAAAGATTCATCTCTGTGATCCGCTCAATTGCACCGTTTACCAATGTATAAACCGTACTAATGACTTCGTTATATAGCTCATCTTTATTTTCAAAATAACGATACAGATTACCCACTGTAATATCTGCACCGCTGGCAATATTGCGCATATTAGCGCCTTCATAGCCCGCTCTATAAAATTCTATTTTAGCCGATTGAATGATGCGATCTCTCACTTCTTGTTTTTGCACTTGTGCCATAGTACACTCCTTTAGCAACACCAAGCCATCTCTTGATGCCTCAAACCGATATTTTCTCAGTGGAAGCCTCGGAGAAAACCTTTCGGTTCAAATCTTGTTGTCTATAATAATAAACTCTTGTTTACTTTTAATAGTATACGAGATTTTTATTTTTTTTGCAATAGTAAACAATCGTTTATTTATGATTATTTTTCGTTTTGCCTGACCCGTTCTCGCCTAAACGATCAGAGCCAGTTGAATATCGCATCTCTAATCTGGACTAAAACGAATGATCTATACAAAAAAGCCCTCTACAATAACTGTAAAAGGCCCTTAATCGATTCAATACACTACAAAATGATTTGAACATTATCTACATACCAATCCATTTCTAGTATCTCTTCAGGTGTTAAAATTTTGTTGTTTTGTACTCTCAACATTCGGTTCTGATCATATATGGGACCACTAAAAGGATGATACTGATCTGATACAATCATCTTTTTCATAATCTCTAAAAGTTTCGACGTATCACTGGGCACATGCACCTTTGAATAATATATATCGATAACACCCGATGCAATTCCCCACCAAAAGTTGATCAATCTGCTTTCTTCAAAATACTGTGAGGTCACTCTTTGATAAGTGCCATTTAAAACACTGCTGATGATCTTTTCATAAAATATACCCCAGTTCCAAATTGGCGAAGCAAGATAATGTTCGGGGAGCTTTGTTTCAGCATTGATATCGCAGAGCATTGAGTATACACCATAATCCCATGTGACCCCTCTCGGAACAATTAGATTTTTATTACTGACAATATCAGCGCCACGCTCTATGAGTTTTTCGCTGAGATCAGTGCTCACTTTGGGATTATTCCATTCGCCGGTCCACACAACCAATAACTTTGCATTTGGGTTAACCATTTTTATGCCCATCGCAAAAGCATTGATACAAGAAATGACCTCTGGATTGGGTTCTGTAGCTGTATAGCCTATAATATTAGTCTTTGTCAACGCACCTGCTATAATGCCTGTTAAAAACCTCGGTTCATAGGTCCGTCCAAAATAATTGGTCATATGGACATAAGGTCTATTGCCTGAGCAATTAAAGAACTTAATTTCTGGATGTTCAAGTGCACACCTTAAAGTTGCTCTTCTGTAAATTTCACTTGTCGTAAAGACAATGTCATAACCTCTGGTTGCAAACGCTTCAATGACGGCAAATGCCGATTTATCCTCTGGGACATTATCAATGAAGTCTGTTTCAATCTGATCACTAAAATGCGTTTCAACATATTGCCTACCCAATTCGTGAGAATAGGTCCAACCCGATTTTTCAATATCTCTCGCATAGACAAAGCCAACCTTGATTTTTTTATGACTGATCAGATTGGTAATTGTATTCAGTAGAGTGCTTTTCCCAATATCTTCTGTATTCGTAAAAATATCAATTTCTTCATCGTCACCATAATTTTGAAGTTCTCGAATAAGAAGTGGCATGACCTTCTCTGCAGAAACTTCATCTAATGCTTTTGGAATTTCGTAAAGTTTCGCATAGAGTAAAAAGGCATCAGAGGTGGTTATATTAAGTTGGTCTCCTCCAAATTGCTTATAAAGCCTTCTAAAAGGTTCATAGACATAGCTTAGAAAATGCTGATACTTTGAATCGTAAATAGAATCCCCTGGATCATATGCCTTTAGATAGCCAAGCATTCTTTTGTATCGCGTTGTTTTGGAGAGCCATATTTCAACTAACCCAGTCTCTTTAAAAAATTCTAAAAATGCATAATAGAGTTTAATATCTTCATCGTGTTCATCGTATCTCGGAATCATTCTGTAGATATGAGCGGATACCTTCACCGCATCAAAATATTTGAGAACACTGACTCTTTTATTGCCCTCCATGACATAGTAATAATTTAAATACTCGTAAACCTTAATAGGATCTCTTATCCCTTCTTCAAGGTGAGATTGACATAAATTTGTCCACTTGCTCCCAAATTCGGTACTCAGTGATTCCAGTGGCATAAAATTTTTAGAAAAAATCATACGTCTTGAGTTAAAATAAGTACCGACCACTTTTTTTAGCGGAATTTCTCTTATTCCAAGATCAACAGTTGCCACAATTTCTACATCTTTTAAAAGACCATCTAAACTGGTTAAATGACCAGAAGCGCCTCTGGCTTTTAATCGATTGTACTCTTTCTTGCCTTTATTCCTTGCATCTATATAATACTCAGAAATATTACCTTCATAAATCACAATTTCACCTTCTTCTTGCAGTTAAAAAATCTTTTTTATACGGAGCCACCATGCTCACCCTATCATTATACCCATTAAATGCATATTATTCTATAAAAGAATAAACTCAATTCCTATTCAGTCTAAGGATTCAGTCTTAGTGGATAAAAATACTTTCCAACTTACAACACAAAATTCCCAATTGAGTACTCAGCTGGGAATTTTAGTTTGGTGCCTCTTCTATTGTCAATTTTAAATGCTCATTTAAAACTGTACTATCTCAATTGTGCTTCTAATTCATTTTCTAATGCTTTTAAAATATGAGCAAAAATAGAATTTACATCTTCATCCACTAGAGTTCTATCTTCAGCCCTAAAAACAAGCTCATAAGCTACAGATTTATACCCTGGCGGAATTTGTTTGCCTTTGTACATATCAAACATTTTTGCCGATTCCAATAAATCTCCACCATTTGAAAGTACAATTTGCTCAATTTGTAACGCAGTAATTTCATCCTTCACTAAAATGGCGATATCTCTTTCAATTGCAGGATACTTTGGAATTGGCGTAAACTTTTGATCTGCTTTTGCCAATTGAATCATCAAATTGAAATCGAGGTCCGCCACATAACCCCGAACCTGTAGGTCATAGTTTTCTTGAACATGAGGATGTAATTCCCCTAGCGTCCCTACAATATGAGTGCCCCAAATGATATTGGCACATCTTCCTGTATGGAATGTTGGATGATTTTCTTCCTTTTCAAAATAGTAATCACAAATACCCAAGCCGTTAAGAATATTTTCACAAGCACCTTTCAGTGTAAAGAAATCTTCTGATTCACCGTACATGCCTATGGTGAGCATTTTCTTTTCAATTGGCAAATTCACCACAGGGACTTCTTTAGGTAAAAATACACTGCCCATTTCAAAGATTCGAGCTTGTTTTACTTTGCGATTATTATTGCGCGCTAGAACATCTAAAACATTTGGTATTAAAGAAGTTCTCATAACACTGTACTCTTCGCCTAAGGGATTAATAAGTTCAACTTGCTGTCTTAACATACTATTTGCAGATAAATTAATTTTATCAAGATCCTTTTTTGACACAAATGAATAGGTTAAAATTTCATCAATACCACTTGATAAAAGCTCGAGTTTTGCTTGTTCTTCTATCAATTGCGCATTGGTTCTAGCGCCCCAAGTGTCTGTTTTAGGTAATGTCATGCCAATCTTATCGTAGCCAAAAATTCTTGCGACTTCTTCAACCAAATCAATTTCCTTCTGAAGATCTAGTCTATAGTAAGGCGCCACCGCAAAGTACTGGCCTTCTTTTTCTATCGTTTGAATGTCCAAAAGTTCAAGGTAATTTTTAATTTCATCTAAAGTTAATGTTTCGCCAATCACTTTTGAAATTTTCTCAACTCGATATGGTATTAAAACAGGTTCTGCTGGATCGGGATGCACATCAATTACGCCGTCAATAACAGTTCCAGCACCCAATGTTTCAATCAGCTCACACACTCGATTCACTACAATCATAGGCAAGCCTGTACTCACGCCCTTTTCGAATCGAGATGAGGCCTCTGTCCTAAGGCCTAAATCTTTAGAAGTTTTACGAATACTCGACTTATCAAAACTTGCAACCTCTATGAGTATGTTCTGAGTTGTTTTTGAAATTTCTGTGTTTTCACCACCCATGACACCTGCAATGCCAACCGTCCGTTTAGCATCTGCAATCACAAGCATTTCACCCGTAAGTGCTCTTACTTTATCATCAAGTGTTGTGAATTTTTCACCATTTTCAGCACGTCTTACAATGATTTTATGGTCCGTTACAGTATCAAGATCAAACGCATGTATGGGCTGACCGTACTCTAGCATCACATAATTTGTTATATCTACAATGTTATTTATAGGTCTCATGCCAGCATTCATCAATCTCATTTGTAACCATACTGGAGACTTTTCGATTTTTATTTCTTTGACCACTTTTGCCACATAACGTGGACATAAATCAGGTGCTTCTATGGTTACGCTTGCATAATCATTTATATCATCTACTTGAGTGTTTATTTTTCCCATAGGCAAAGTTAATGCTCTTTCAAAGCTAGCAGCAGTTTCACGTGCCATTCCAATCATACTGAGACAATCAGAACGATTCGGTGTGATTTCAAATTCAATAACAGTGTCTTTGATATCCAAAGCTTCTAAAATGTCCATTCCAAGCGGATATGCCTTATCTAAGATAAAGATTCCATCGTCAAATTCTTTAGGGATACAGGCTTTATCAAAACCCATCTCTTCAAGCGAGCAAAGCATGCCATTTGAAACTTCACCCCGTAATTTCCCCTTCTTAATCTTAATGCCACCCGCAATTGTGGCACCATGTACAGCCACGGGAATATAATCCTGTTCACGGATATTCGTCGCACCAGTGACAATTTGCAAGATTTCTTCACCCACATCAATTGTACAGACAAATAACTTATCCGCATTAGGGTGTTGAATAATCTTTGTGATTTTACCAACCACAACCTTGTCAACGCCTTCTCCAATCTCATAACTGCCTTCATTATTGGAACCTGTTAAAACCAATTTCTCAACGAGTTCTTTTTCTAAAATGCCCTCTATATTAACGTATTCTTTTAACCATTTTACAGGTACTCTCATAATGCCCTCCTCAAGTCATCTTAAAACTGTTTAATAAATCTCACATCATTTTC
The DNA here is from genome assembly GCF_001748365.1 of Fusibacter sp. 3D3. GTDB lineage: Bacteria > Bacillota > Clostridia > Peptostreptococcales > Acidaminobacteraceae > Fusibacter_A. The sequence goes on from NZ_BDHH01000029.1 coordinate 42,993, forward strand.
AAAAAGTGTACGGATATCGTCAATTTCATACTTCATCATCGTAATGCGATCAAGTCCCATACCAAATGCAAAACCATTATAAACTTCTGGATCAATACCACATTCTTTTAAGACATTGGGATGGACCATGCCACAACCTAAAATTTCAATCCAACCACTGCCGCCACAGAATCTACAGCCTTCTCCACCACATTTAAAGCATGAGACATCCACTTCGCCACTAGGTTCAGTAAACGGGAAATAATGTGGTCTGAATTTAGTTCGAGTTTGGCTTCCAAAGAGCCTTTTGGCAAATATATCCAGTGTCCCTTTCAAATCGGCCATAGTGATATCTTTATCAATCACAAGGCCCTCTAATTGGTGAAACATGGGTGAATGCGTCGCATCGATTTCATCGTTTCTAAAACATCTCCCCGGTGCGATAATTTTAATGGGTGGTGATGAATTTTTCATTGTTCTAACCTGAATCGGCGATGTCTGCGTTCTTAAAAGCAAGTCTTCAGTAATGTAAAACGTATCTGACAAACTTCTTGAGGGATGATCAATTGGCGCATTTAAAGCATCAAAGTTGTGGTAGACAGACTCTACTTCTGGACCTTCTGCAATCTTAAATCCCATCCCTAAAAAGATTTCTTTAACCTCATCAAGCGCTGTATTTAACGGATGTTTATGGCCTCTTAAAGTCTTTTTAGAAGGCATCGTTACATCAATCGTTTCGCTTTTAAGTTTTGCTTCTATTTCAAGTCTCTTTTTATCTTCTTTGACATCCTCTAGAAATTCTTCGATAGAGGCTCTAACCTCATTTGCTATTTTGCCCACTAACGGCCTCTCCTCTGCTGAAAGATTTTTCATATCTTTGAGAATAGTGGTAACTTCGCCCTTTTTCCCTAAAAATTTAATTCTAATATCTTCCAATGCTTTAAGGTTTGGCGCTTGTTTAATTTCTGATTTTGCATGTTCTAATAATTGCTCAAGTAATTTTTTCACTTTTCTACCTCCTATTATTCTGCATACTGCCATCTGCTATTTCCGTAAAAATGACAATAAAAAAAACCCTCTCCCAATCATGGGACGAAGGTTATTCCGCGGTACCACCCAAATTAATTACATAAGTAATTCACTTATGGCCTTAACGCAGCAAACGTCACTTTCTACTTAATTCAAAAGTGCATCTCCAGAGTGAACTTCAATGTATTGGAATGAAAACTTTCACCAGCCGTTTTCCTCTCTAATTTCCGCAAACATCTACTCTCTCCATCATAGATTTTTTCAGATTTTTGATATGGTTATCATAACATAATTCAAGATATCTAACAACCTTTTTATTTGTTTTGTATACAATATTCATTGATCTTATACATCATAATGCCTGCAGCCACAGAAGCGTTTAAAGATTCCGCCTTCCCGTATATAGGAATCGTGATCTTGTGGCTATCAAGACTCATAATTTGGTCTGAAACACCATTGGCTTCATTCCCAATTACAAGGCAATTGAAAGCACCATATGCCTTCTGATCGTTATAGACAAACGCCGCTTCAAGCGCTGTTACCAGTAATGTATACCCATGATCCTTTAACAAGTTCAAACACATTTGTGCATCTTCAATTTCTATCAGTTTAACATTTAATATCGACCCCGCAGTACTTCTAACGACTTTATTGTTATAAGGATCCACTGTGCCCTTACTCAAAACAATATATTCTATACCGCATGCATCTGCCGTTCTGATAATCGTCCCAACATTACCTGGATCTTGAAGACGGTCTAAAAAAACGACTTGTGGCAACACCTCTTCACTAAAAAGGGTTTCAAGTGCTACTGGTTTTGGCAACGCGAGTACACCTATTACCCCTTGAGAATGTTCAGTATCCGTTAATTCACTGAATAAATTTTGAGGCAATACAATTACCTTTGCGACTTCTTGATAGAGATGCAATTTTTCAACGCTTACAAAGTGATCCATCAGATCCTGTCTGATACAGATATATGCAATCGCATAATGATGTGTCACTGCATAGTCTACAAATCTTTCCCCTTCTATAATAAACTGATCCCACTTCTGCCTATACTTTTTATTGAGTAAGGACCTTATTTGCTTAAACACCTTATTTTGATTAGAATTAATTTCTTGCACCATATTAATTTCTTGCACCATTAACCTCTTTTAATTTTTTTCGATCTTTTTCAAATCTTCATTGTTACCGATTACAATAAGAACATCATCTTTTAAAAGTGTTTTGTCTGGTCCAGCGTTGATGTCGAATTCATCGCCTCTTCTAACGGCAATTACAGAAATCTGATATTTTCTTCTCATATCAATTTGGACTAAGTTTTTCCCAATCCACTCATCATTCATGCTAATTTCAAGAATGCTGTAATCTGGTGCTAGATCAATAAAATCAAGCACATTCCCAGAAACTAAATTTTTGGCAATCTTGATGCCCATTTCTTTTTCCGGAAATACAACTCTGTTCGCTCCAATTTTATAAAGCACTTTCGCATGAGAAGAATTTTGAGCTTTAGCGACAATGTGCTTCACACCCAATTCTTTTATCATAAGTGTCACGAGGATAGAGGATTGAATATCGGATCCAATCGTCACAATGGCAACATCAAAATTTCGAATCCCCAACGCCTTAATGGAATTTTCATCCGTTGCATCTGCCTGAACCGCATAAGTGACTTTATCAGAGATATTTTGTATGATCTCTTCATTATCATCTACCACCATGACCTCACAGCCGAGTTCGGCTAATTTTATCGCCACGCTTTGTCCAAAGCGACCACATCCGATTACTACAAATTGCTTTTTCATGCTTTTGCCTCCATTAGCTTTTACTTTTTTATTTCATTTATCAATTATCCCACAATTATTTTACCTTCAGGATAACGAATCGCTTTTCGTTTTGAAAGATTTCTATTACTAAGTGCAAGAACAATCGTCAGCGGTCCAAGTCTTCCAAAAAACATCGTCGCTGCGATGATGATTTTGCCTGCAAATGAAAGATGAGGTGTCAACCCTAGCGATAGACCTACAGTTCCAAGTGCACTCATGGCTTCAAACAAAACATATTCAAGCGAAACATCTCGTTCTGTTATCGTCAGTAGAATCGTTACCGATATAAATACAAAACTCGCAATGAAAAATACTGCTAACGCACGGTTGATGATCTCTTTAGAAATTCTTCTATGCGCAAATTCAACATCGTCAACACCTTTTATAACCGATTTAACTTTAAGAAATATCACACCTATAGTTGTGGTCTTAACCCCACCAGCAGTTGATCCTGGAGACCCACCAACGAACATGAATAGAATTGTAAAGATCAATGTTGGCAATTTCAATTGAGCCATATCAAGCGTATTGAAACCTGCTGTTCTCGGTGTGATCGAGTGAAAAAGCGCACCTAGAATCTTCCCTCCAAAACTCAAATTTCCAATTGTATTAGGATTATTCATTTCGAAGAGCATGACAATTACAAAGCCTGAAAAAATGAGACTCCCCGTCATTGTCAAAGCGAGCTTTGAGTGCAACGAAAGTTTTTTTGCATTTTTTACGCCTCCGATGTCAACAATAACTGAAAAACCGAGACCACCCAATACGATTAAAAGTATAATGACAATAGAAACCAGCGGATCACTAACGTATTGTGTCAAACTCACACCATTGCCCATAATGTCAAATCCTGCGTTACAAAAAGCAGATACAGAGTGAAATACAGCATAATAAAAACCATTTTTAGGACCAAATTGCGGTATAAATCTTATTGAAAGAAATAAAGCGCCAATGAATTCTATGCCAAGCGTTGTCAAGACGATATATAGAGTGAGCCTAATAACCCCAGATATGGAGAATTGATTAAGTGCCTCTTGCATAATCAGTCTATTTCTTAAACTTATTTTCTTTCCTAATATAATCGCTATTGATGTTGCCATTGTCATAAAGCCAAGGCCACCTATTTGAATTAAGAGCAATATAACTGTTTTGCCGAATACGCTCCAATACGTTCCTGTGTCCACAACTACAAGTCCTGTCACACAAACAGCAGAAGTAGATGTAAATATAGAATTGATAAAAGATGTAGATTGCCCATTTACTGATGATATCGGTAACATAAGTAAAAACGTTCCCAAAAGAATCGTTCCAGCAAATCCCAATACCAAGATTTGAGCAGGTTTCAATCCTTTTTTGAGACCGTGTCTTAATCGTTCCATTGTGTCCCCCCTATTGAATACTGCTATGATTATTTTTGCGCTTAAAGGTACTTATATATTATACATTTTTTTAAGCAAAAGCAAAACCAAATTTGAAATATAAATGGTGGGGGAGAATAAAAGTCTATAGATAGATACATAAATGACAATATTAATCCCCCAGCTATGCTGGGGAGAATAGAGTAAACAGAAGTGTTACGTCGATTATAATAAAGCCTCCTATGTTACAATGATAATGGTGTCGTAAGCCATATCAAAACATAGGAGGCGGTCCCAATGGACAATTCAAGTTTATCACACTGTAAGTGGAAATGCCAATACCACATAGTTTTTATACCTAAGTATAGAAGAAAGGTGATGTTCGGACAAACAAAGGCAGATATAAGAGAAATATTGAAGAAGTTATGTGAATATAAAAAAGTAGAAATAATAGAAGGAGCAGTATGTTCAGACCATGTGCATCTATGTGTTAGTATCCCGCCTAAGCTATCTGTATCAGAGTTTGTGGGATACCTAAAAGGTAAAAGTGCGCTCATGATATTTGATAAACATTCAGAGCATGGAAGCAAATGGGATGGGAAATTTTGGACAAGAGGCTACTATGTATCAACAGTAGGAAATATTACAGAAGAAGCCATAAAACGTTATATTCAAGAACAACAAGAGGAAGCAAAAATTGAAGAAACAAAAAGAAGATAGCCTCTTTTAGAGGCTGTTGGTAGTAAAGCTTGCGACACCCGCCTTTAAGGCGTGCAAGTAAACAGCCCTTATAGGGCTAATTTCAAACCACCACTTGAAGTGGTGGTTGATGACTCAAATTGATATCAAAAGAAAATACGGTTAATGTGTTTATAAATTATAGAGTGGGGTATTAAGAAATCTGTCACGATAAATAAAGATTAAAAAAAGTGTTGACATCAGTCTGGATATTTAGTATTATGAATAAGTTGCCTCACAGCGAAGCAACAAACACAAAAGAGCTTCAAAAAAAAAGAATAAAAAAAGTGTTGACTTAGCACAGACGAGCTGATATACTGAATAAGCTGTCGTGTGAAACGACAACACACAGGACCTTGAAAATTGAATAGCGCAAATGAATTAAAACACGCAATTCTTTGAGCTTATGGAAACTACTAAGAGCAATCTTGGCAGAAGAAATTGCTTAATAGAAACAAAGTGATAAAGTCAAAATGGAAGCTTAGGTGGAAGTGGAGACAAACGGAAAAACAAAAGCCAAATAGACCTTTGGGTCGAAAATGGAAGTTAGCTCATTTATGAGTCCGGTTTACGTTTGCTAACAAACGTTAGATTGGATTTGTTTAACGAAGTTAAACAAAAAGGATTATAATTAAGAGTTTGATCCTGGCTCAGGATGAACGCTGGCGGCGTGCCTAACACATGCAAGTCGAGCGAGAATTAAGGGAGTGGAGACTTCGGTCAAAGCAAGCTTAAGGAAAGCGGCGGACGGGTGAGTAACGCGTGGGTAACCTGCCTCATACAAAGGGATAGCCACTGGAAACGGTGATTAATACCCTATAAGAC
>NZ_BDHH01000030.1 GCF_001748365.1 Fusibacter sp. 3D3
ACTTCATACTCAATCTGATCGATGGTGATGACACAATCGATGGAAACGCGCCTTTCAATTTCAAGGAGGAAGTGTTTTTGAATCTCCTCATCAGTAAGACGCCTGATGCGTTCGGGTTCTGAAAAGAAGCGATCCTGTGGAGAAGACCCTTTAAGTGAGGCGTGTGGTGACTGATTATACCTTTGGACGTAAGCTAAAAGATTACCACGCAACTCATCAAGGGAATGAAAATCYCGAATATCCAGAGCYGCAAGCCATTGATCTTTCATGGTGCGAAACCARCGTTCGATTTTTGCTTTTTGWGTTGGCGTGTAAGGCCTGTCGTAATGGAGCACTGAGCCAGTGCGCGCTGCCAACAGTTCCATTTGTTTATTCTTAAAGGAGCTACCATTGTCAAAATTGTACATCTGTGGGCGACCATATTTGGCAACAGCAGACTTCATCACCGACATAAGGTTCACAAAATTATCGTTAAAAAAGACATCGATGCCGACAATGAAACGGCTAGCATCATCAATAAGGGCAATAATGAACACTTTGTGTTTCTTACCGTCTTGCGTTTTAAGATAAGGTCCCACACTGGTATCCCCACACCAAACTTCATTGATATGAGGGCGTTCATAACGTCGCATGTCTTGATTGGTAGTGGTCTTTTGATGGATCGCAAGGTGCTTTATAAAGCGATTGACCGTTGATTCTGATAATTCAGAGGGTTTTATACTCCCAGTTTCTCGAAGCTGCCTGAAAATTGCAGCAGAAGACATACGCGGGTAGTTGGATTTAAGGTATTTAATCTGTTCTTGAAGCTCATCATCAAGTTTGCGAGACTTTCCCGTATCCGATCTAGAGGCAGGTAGTAGTGCGTCGAAACCGCCACGTTGATAACTGTTATACCAATGTTTAATGGAAGCGGGTGCAAAATGCTTAATGGTGCCCTTTGGGGTACTGACACCTTTACTTGAGGCATCACGAAAGAAAGCCTCCTTAGATTCGTATTGATCAGATAGACCAGAAATAAGTGGAGCGATGATAGAATAGCGCATCAAAGCGATTGCATGAGTTTGATCGTGAGTCATAGTATGTTCCTCCTTTAGAATTATCTTCATTATAGGAGCAAATATAAAGTTGGTCGTGTTAGGTTATGTGGGTTTTAGAAAAAGGAGATTAGGCGTTCGTTTAATCTGCATAAACTGGCGATTGAAGTTTGAAAAAGAGCGCTTTACTAAATTGTTTGAAGGGCAAAGAGGTAAAGAAGCAGCAAGGAGGCGGTTTAACCAATGACAGAGATATTGTTTAATAACATACCGAATATTGCTCTCATCGATAGAGGGCGTGTCTTCCATGATAGGCGTAAAGTCATCAGAGCGTTTATGGCAGTTTATAATACGAACTTGGTCATGGAGAGAGATCTGAGAATAAGGGACTATGGAGGCTAATAGAATGGCATGAGTTGTTTTACAAAATGAACAGATGACACGTCTGATGCGTAAGGTTACTGAAGCATCTTCATACTTAATATCACGGTTATAGTAACCATGAATAGACATGCATCCCGAATGGCCACAAATACATCCCAACTGATGATTCTGAAGATTATTTAGGACATTATCGTATAAAATTTGAGAAATAGGATTGCAATTATCCGTTAAAATCGTTATCATATGAATTGTTATAGACGAGGTCTATCTCCTCTCTGTAATGAGTTTCAGCAGAAGTCAAACTTTGGTCGGGGAGACTTCTGTTGTATGAATGAAACTTAATGTATTCATGATAACATAAGAAGTTAGCGAATAAAATAATTTGATGCATCATGCAACAGATTAAAATGTCTACTAACTTCTTTTATTTTGACTGATATGGGGTTATTCAAAAGCAGATAATGTGCTGGATTACAATGTATTGAAATACTGGTGCGCCTTGTACCTTATCCGCTTTTGATGCTGTTGAACCTTAACATTTGATGTATTGAAATTGTCGCAAGCCATGCCAATTTTGTGTTTGCTTTTTAGTTGAACCTTAACATTTGATGTATTGAAATACAGGCAATGTTCTTTTGTCGAGCTCTTTCACAGTTGTTGAACCTTAACATTTGATGTATTGAAATACAGGCAATGTTCTTTTGTCGAGCTCTTTCACAGTTGTTGAACCTTAACATTTGATGTATTGAAATACGGGTAAATAAGTAACTGTAAACAAAGGATTTCCGTTGAACCTTAACATTTGATGTATTGAAATTCTATAATTTCAGGAAGCCAAACCGATACATTTTCGTTGAACCTTAACATTTGATGTATTGAAATGATCAAATGGCTTTTAATTGCATTGACAGTCAGTGTTGAACCTTAACATTTGATGTATTGAAATTACCGAGCTCTACTGTGTAATAAGGTGCGTTATCTTTGTTGAACCTTAACATTTGATGTATTGAAATAATTTTGCATGACTAGAATATCTCTTGAACTTGATTGTTGAACCTTAACATTTGATGTATTGAAATCTATCATGATGTGCTTCACATTTTTAATGATCATGTTGAACCTTAACATTTGATGTATTGAAATACAGAAGCACATGCACTTGCATCCAAACCAATCAGGTTGAACCTTAACATTTGATGTATTGAAATTACGTTATTGTTGGCTTAATATACTTTTCTCGACTTGTTGAACCTTAACATTTGATGTATTGAAATATATAATTTCAAATATAGTGGCCAGAGGGGAGTTTGTTGAACCTTAACATTTGATGTATTGAAATGATGCACTGTTCTTTTTTTCTTTAATATTATTTACGTTGAACCTTAACATTTGATGTATTGAAATGATGCTAATAAATTAGAATAGGATTTATTAACTTTGTTGAACCTTAACATTTGATGTATTGAAATCTGAGCCATCCCAAAGCTAAAGCTCTTTAGAACCGGTGGTTTTCTTTTTACAATAAAAAAAAGATGGCTCAATCAGCCATCTCCATACATTATACATAGTTGAATCCATCAGTACCTAATCTTATCCGAAGTGCTCAGAGCAAGCATCATATCTCGATTGAGATGCTCTTTGAAAAAGGTTTTGGCTTTTTCGATTTGACTTTTTTGAAGCGCTTCGTTGATTCGGATGTGATCCTCTTGAATGAGCTTCGCATTTTGAGATTCGAAGTGATATAAATTATAGAGGAGCGTCGTCTGTGCACGCAGTTTTTTGGCTGCGATTTCAAGGCGCGAATTATTTGCGTATTTGTAAAAGACCAAGTGAAAGGCATCTGAAAACTCAGACCACTGCAGAAGGTCATTCTTTTCAAGGTGCGCAGAAGAAGTTTTAACAATCTCATCTAACTCAGCTAAAAACTCAGTTTTATGTGCATTGTGCATGGCATACTGTAGTGCAAGACAATCCAAATCACCATTAAATTCAAAGATTTCTCTGATATCTTGATCGTTTAAAGTGACCACTGTGACCCCTACATTAGAATAGTAGGTGATCAGATTATCTTCGGCAAGCCTTGTAAGAGCCTCTCTTATGGGTGTATGACTCACCTGAAAGCGTTCTTTTAAAGATTGCAAGGTCAATTTTTCACCACATCTTATTTCTTGATTTAATATATCTTCCCTTAAAACATGGTAAATCTGCTCAGATAATGTCATCTTATTAATCGCCAAAGACATAACTAACCTCCTAGAGTTTCTCAATTATACTTTAACATGTCGTGAAGCATTAGGCAACTTGGACGGATCAAATATTTGGACAAGCCACAAAGTGTCCAGGTTCCACTTCCACGAGATCAGAACAATACCCTTTGCAACTCTCTTTATGCTCGGTGCACCTTGCGGAAAAACGACAACCTGGTGCGGGGTTAATGGGACTAAAGACTTCACCTTTCACCACCTCGATTTTCTTGTGGCGCATCTCAGAACTCGGCACGGGAATTGCCGTGAGTAGGGCTTTCGTATAGGGATGAAGTGGGTTTTTAAAAAGTTCTTTTGAAGGGCATAATTCCACACATTGCCCAAGATACATAACAGCGATGTGCGTTGAAATATGCCTTACCACACTGAGATCATGTGTGATGAACATATAAGTTAAACCCAAATCTTTTTGAAGATCCATTAAAAGATTTAAAATTTGCGCCTGAATACTGACATCCAGAGCGGAAACGGGCTCGTCACAGACGATGAATTTGGGTTTCATGGAAATCGCCCGCGCTATGCCGATCCGTTGTCTTCTGCCGCCGTCGAGTTCGTGAGGATAAGCGCTTGCAAGTCTTTTAGAGAGCCCAACAGTGGCCATCAGCTCATCCACTTCTTGATAGACCAAAGCTTTGCTTTTAAAGACCTTGTTGATGAGCAGGGGTTCGGCAATCAGATCACGTACCGTCATCCGTGGATTAAGTGAGGCATAAGGATCTTGAAAGATGATCTGCATATCTTTTCGAACCTTGGACAGTTCTGCGCCGCTTAAAGTTGTCAAATCCACCCCATCATAGAGGACTTGTCCAGAAGTGGGCTCTATAAGCCTTAAAATTGTACGCCCTAAAGTACTCTTGCCGCAGCCAGATTCGCCGACGACGCCAAGCGTTTCACCTTTTGGAATGTGGAGGCTTACATCATCGATTGCGTGAAGATGTCCTTCTTTTACAGGAAAATATTTTTTCAAATGTCTAATTTCAATCAGATTTTCATTCATAAGGACACCTTCTTTTGGTTGAATAAATGACATTTGATCTCATGTGTCTCGCTCATCTTAATCAAAGGCGGATTTTGATCACAAATAGTCATGGCATGGGGGCATCTGGGTTTAAATTTACAGCCTTCTGGTAATTGAGTGGGATCGGGCATGAGGCCCTCGATCGTATAGAGACGTTCACACTCACTCACTAAGCTGGGAATTGCACCAAAGAGGCCCACCGTGTAAGGGTGATGTTCAGGATCGTCGAAAATAGCTTCCATTAAACCGTATTCGATGATTTCACCTGCATACATAACCGCCACATAATCACATGTTTGTGCCACTACGCCAAGGTCATGCGTAATCATGATCATGGCTGTATTGAGGGATAACTTCAATTCTTTAATCATCTGTAGTACTTGGGCTTGAATCGTTACATCTAGCGCGGTGGTGGGTTCATCTGCAATGATGAGCTTAGGCCGACATGCCAGTGCTATGGCAATCACCACACGTTGTTTCATACCGCCTGAGAATTGATGGGGGTAATCTTTTTTTCTAAAAGCGGGAATCCCCACAAGCTCTAAACTTTGATTTACTTGATCTTCGATTTGATCGCGTGTTAAATGATCATTGTTGTGCAGAATTAGGGCTTCGGCGATTTGTTTGCCAACTGGAATGACTGGGTTGAGCGCAGTCATGGGGTCTTGAAAAATCATGGAGATGTTTTCGCCCCGAATCGTGCGCATTTCTTTCTCGGATAAATCGAGTAGATTTTTCTCTTCAAAGTATACCGAGCCAGCGCTGATGCGCCCTGTGCGATCGGGTAATAACCGCATAATGGATAAAGCCGTTGTTGTTTTTCCGGCACCTGTTTCGCCTACAATGCCAAGGGTTTCGCCCTTGTTGAGCGTTAATGAAATGTTGTTGACCGCATGTACGGTTTCTAAATCTGTTTGATAGATCACGGTTAAATCTTCAATTCTTAAGAGTGGTGTTTTCAAAATAATCCCCCTTTCCAGTTAATTTTTAAGTTTAGGATCAAGTGCATCCCGTAGACCATCGCCCACAAGGTTAAAAGACAATGCCGCGATGAGAATCATGATGCCAGGAAAATAGAGTAGATAAGGGGCTTTAAACATATATTGTCTCGCTTCTGAAAGCAATGCACCCCATTCAGGCGCAGGGGGTTGAACACCCATACCGATAAAGGACAATCCCGCCGCAGATAAAATCATGACGGCAATGCTCATCGTGGTGTTTACGATGATCGGGCCCATAGCGTTTGGCAAGATGTATTTGAGTATAATTCTAAAATCGGATGCATTATAAGAAAGAGCAGCTTCGATGTAGTCTTGATCCGCCACAGAGATCACCACCGAGCGCACGAGTCTAACCGTACTGGGGATGCAAGAGACGGTAATGGCGATTAAAAGATTGCGTAAATTCGCGCCCAAAGCGGCTACGACGGCCAGAGACAAAAGCACTGGGGGGACCGACATGATGACATCCATCAGTCGCATGACGATATTGTCAAACCGACCGCCATAGTAACCGCAAAATGCGCCGAGTAATCCGCCTATGATTAAGGAGATAAAACTCGTGGAAATCCCTATGAGTAACGAATATCTGGATCCGTGGATGACACGTGCTGCAAAATCTCGCCCTAAGTGATCCGTCCCAAAAGGGTGTTCAAAGCTCGGTGTCAAAAGACGATTTGCACCGACTTGTGTGATTGCTTTTTCATAAGGCATGAGTAAATCGGCAAAGATGGCCAGAAAGAGGATGATCATAAGAAGTCCTAGGCCTAACATAGCCGCTTTATTTTTTTTGAATCGCCGCCAAATTTCATGAAGCGGATGATTATCGCGAAGTAGTTTTAGTTTCAAAGTGACCTCCTATTTGGCATATTTAGATTTTATTCTCGGATCGATAAAAGCATAGAGTAAATCGATGATCAGCATAATCATTGAGAAAAGGAAAGCAAGTAAAAGTGTACTTGCCAGAACGACAGGCACATCTTTTTGTCTTATGGCTGTGACGATATGTGTGCCGAGGCCAGGCATACCGAACACAGATTCTATGATGATCGCACCACCGAGTGAAGCACCAAAATTCATGCCAAGTGAAGTAATAACGGGTAAGAGTGCGTTTTTAAGTGCATGGTTGATGATGATGCTCTGTTCTGAGGCCCCTTTTGCACGGGCTGTACGAATGTAGTCTTGTCTTATGGTTTCAAGCATGGTAGAGCGAGTAAGTCTTAAGAGTCCAGCGGCACTGCCCACCGACAGTGTGATCGTCGGCAAAATAAAGTGTTTCCAAGTATCGACGCCATTTGAAGGCAACCATCCAAGCTTTAAAGAGAATAAGAGCATGAGCATAAGGCCGAACCAAAATCCAGGGATTGCCGCAAAAAACATGGCTAAAATGGTAAAAAAGCTGTCGACGTAAGAATACTGTTTAACCGCTGAAATAATCCCTAAAGTGATTCCAAAAATGGAACTCAAGATAATCGAGAAAACAGCCAGTTTCACAGTATGTGGAAAACGAGATAGGATTTCCACAAAGACAGGAGTCTGGGTTCTGTAAGAGATGCCAAAATCGAAATGGAGTACGATATCTTTGACATAATTAAAAAAGCGCATTAAAAAAGGTTGATCATAGCCCAGTTCCATATTGAGACGTGCGATATCTTGCTTATCTGCCGTCATGCCGAGGATCAATGTACCGGGATCTCCAGGCGTTAGTGACATGATTGCAAAGACTAGAAAAACAGCCCCAATTAGAACAGGGATGGTTAATAAGAGACGCTGTGTGACATATTTGAACATTTATTTCCCCCCAATCACTGAATTTTTTATAAGCTTAGCACAAATTTTTAACCGCATCAATAGATTTTGCAAAATATAAGTTGCAACATTGAGAATATTCTGATAATATGTGTCCATAAATACTAACCGAGAAAGGAAGCTAAGTGAATCTAATGAAATGGCATTACAAATCAGAAGTAGACCAAACGTATTATTATGAAAGCGATGTCCTAGTGCTTGGTGGTGGTATTGCAGGGTGCATGGCGGCTATAGCAGCTGCGGAGAAGGGGTGCAAAGTCACCATTGTTGAAAAGGCAGGCATTAAGCGAAGTGGTGCAGGCGGATCGGGTTGTGATCATTGGGAGAACGCTGCAACCAATCCAGGTTCCACTGTGACGCCAGAAGAATTAACCCATGCGATGCTCGATGATAATGATGGCTATAACAATGCCATTTCTCATTATATTGAAGCGAGAGAGGGTTGGGATAGACTTTCAGAAATCGAAAAGATAGGCGGCAAGATCAGAGATGATGTGGACCAGTTTAAGGGTGCAGCCTTTAGAGATGAAGCGACGAAGCTCCTTTATGCCTATGATTATGAGAGTAAAATTACACTTAGAATTTGGGGCACGACTTTTAAACCCGCAATGGTTAAAAGGCTTAAAGAACTGGGCGTAACGATCGTAGAACATACTATGATTACGGCCTTGCGATCACAACACAGTGAGCAGGGCAACAAGACCCTGTGTACAGGTGCCATAGGCATCCAAACGCGAACAGGTGCTTTTCAAGTTTTTTCAGCCAAATCGGTGATCATGGCGATGTCAAGACCTGCAAGGATTTGGTTGTTTTCTGCAGCATACCCTGGAATTTGTGAATTTAGACCGATGTCATGTATCGGAGATGGACACGCAATGGGCTGGCGTATTGGTGCAGAATTTAATATGATGGAAAAATCGGTTAGAGCGCAATTTTCATCTTCTGGAAGATCATTTCCACCGTATAGTACTGGCAATAACCACAACACTTGGTATCCGGCTTCTATAATAGATGCCAGTGGGCAAGAGGTTCCCTATCAAGATCGAGACGGCAATATTTTAAAGACCTTTGATGAACGGGTAAGACCCTCAGCGGATCAAGCCTATTTTCTCAAAGGCGGTAACATCGAACAGGCAAAATACAAGTACGACGGGCCAGAGACCATGCCTTATGAAATCTTGAGCAAGAAAGGGTATAAATTGCCTTTTTATGCGGATTTGACGGAGATGCCTCAACTTGAACGCGATGTCATCTGGGGCATGATGGTGGGCGAAGAAGGCAAGACGAAAATTCCTGTATTAGAGAATCACAGAAGGGCTGGATTTGATCCTAAAAAGCACGTCTTACAATGCTACGGTGTCGGTTGGCAGAGTGCAGCATTTTTACCTCAAGAAAGGCAACTCTTTGGGCTCCCTGGTGGGTTCATGAATGATTGGCATCTTGAAACGAACATAGAGGGACTTTATGCGGCTGGGGATGCACTCTTTGCATCGAACTGTTATGGTCATGCGGCGGCAACGGGCAGCTATGCAGGGCGACATGCAGCAGATGGGGCAAAAAATAGAAAGTTATATCCACCAGAACGCGATGTGGACAAAATTTCGGAAGAAAGAGAACGCCTCTATGCACCCCTTTATAGAGCTTATGATCAAGGAATGTCTTGGAAAGAGTTGAATCACGGGATTTCTAAGACCATGCAGCTTTATTGTGGAGAAATCAAGGAAGAATCTTTGCTAAAAGCAGGTTTGGCAGTTCTAAAAGACTATGAGAGCACTTGTTTACCGATGGCAGTGGCATCGAATCCACATGAACTCATGCGTCTTTTAGAAGTGTATAATATTTTAACGGTTTCGCAGATGGTAATTGAAGCTTCTTTGGCGAGAAAGAAAAGCTGCGAAAAACTTGAATTTTTTAGAAGCGATAGCGATGAAACAGTACGAGAAGCGTTTGTCGTCATTCGAAAAGAGGGCAATCAAGTGCTTCACCGAAATGTCCCTTTGAACTATGCAGGGGATGATTTGAAAAAACAGTATGCACATTATAATGAAACAATCAAAGGAGTTGAGACGAATTAGTACTTTATTTGAATTTAGAAAAGTAGAACCCGCTAAGCCAATTGTCATAAACGATGATTGTATAGGTTGCTTAAGATGTGTTGACAGCTGTCCGATTGATATTTTTATGCCATCATCTGAGCAAGGTGGCATCCCTATAGTGGCTTATCCAGATGAATGCTGGTATTGCGGTGCATGTGCAATGGAGTGCCCTAAAAATGCCATTACGTTAACCCATCCGCTGATGAATCGACCTAAATGGGTTGCAAAGGATACGTTGAAATAAGATAAGTTAAAATAAGATACTGTAAAATAAAGGAGGTGTTTTTTATGGCATTGTTAAAAAAATTAACGCAGCTCTGGGGCGTGGCTGGACGAGAGAAAGCAGTACATGACTTTATCAAAAATGAAATTATTTCAGATGTGGATCAATGTTATTCGGATGCACTTGGCAATTTAATCGCTGTGAAAAAGGGCAATGGTCGTGGTAAAAAAATTATGATTGCAGCACATATGGATGAAATCGGTCTACAAGTCACTAAAATAGAACCAGATGGTAGAATCAAAGCCCATTCAGTGGGATGGGTTTGGGCATCGGCCGTCTATAACGACAAGGTTGTATTTCAAAATGGCACAGTGGGCGTTGTGGGGTGCGAGGGTAAAATCGAGGATGCTAAAAACGATACGACCAAGCTCTACATTGATATCGGCTGTACCTCTAAAGAAGAAACATTAAAATATGTCAATATCGGCGATTATTGCGGTTTTATGGGGCCTTATCACGAAATGAA
The DNA here is from genome assembly GCF_001748365.1 of Fusibacter sp. 3D3. Taxonomy (GTDB): domain Bacteria; phylum Bacillota; class Clostridia; order Peptostreptococcales; family Acidaminobacteraceae; genus Fusibacter_A. The sequence goes on from NZ_BDHH01000030.1 coordinate 10,353, forward strand.
GGACCAAAAGATCTGTGCTAAATCCATAGACGATCGGGTGGGCTGTTATATTCTCATTGAAGCGATCAAACAGATTAAGGCACCTACTGAAAACGATCTCTATTTTGTCTTTACAGTTCAAGAAGAAGTGGGTTGTAGAGGGGCAGTAGTAGCGGCCGAACGCATAAAGCCAGACATCGGTATCGCCATAGACATCACACCAGATCATATTTATCCGAGTGATCTCTCTGGATCAAATGCAGTGGGCGAAGGTGTTGCGATCAAGGTTGGTGATCCTTCGGCGATGATTGATGAGGCGCTACTCAATCAAATGATAAATTGCTGTGAAAAACATGAAATCAAATATCAAAGGGATGTAATGGACCGCGGTGGAACGGATATTTCCAGTATCAACCGTTCAAATTATGGGGTAAGAGTGGCTGGCATATCCATCGTCACGAGATATCCACACAGCCAGAGTGCGCTTATATCGCTTGAGGACGTGACACACGCGATTAATCTTGTAAAGCACTATGTAACGGAACCGTTTGTGTTCGAGGATACAATTTATAAATAAAGGATGAGCAAGGGGGCTTAGTATGAAAAGAAGTTTAGCATTAATTCTAATGTTGTTGATGGTTCTATCAATGACGACAGCATGTGGGGGCACAAAAGCAGAAGTAAAGACGGATGCTGATGGCGCATCAGCAAGTGTACCAGGCGCACAACCAGAAAGTAGCAATGCGGGACCAACCGCTGCTGTGGTTAAGGATACTTTGACTGTGGCGATTAAAGCAGATGTCACTACATTTCACCCATCAGATATAAGCACAACTGTGGAAATGGATGTTACTGATCAAATTTACGACAAATTGATGGATTTTTCAAATGAAGGCAATGGCGAATATGTGCCAAGAATTGCTAAAAGTTATGAAATTAGTGAAGATGGCCTTGTGTATACCTTTCATTTAAGAGACGATGTCACTTTTCACGATGGCAGTAAGTTAACCGCTGAAGATGTTAAATTTTCAGCAGAACTCTATCAAAATTCTAAATTTCAAGGGGCTTTAGCAGAGGGGCTTTCGGAAATTGAAGTGATTGATGCCACCACCATTGCCTTTAAAACAGCAGAGCCGTATTCACCTTTTCTAGAAAACATTATCGGCATTCATATCGCTTCAAAAGCTTACCACGATGCCGTTGATGAAAATGCTTTTACAAGCAAACCCATAGGTTCAGGGGCGTATAAAGTCAGTTCACATGAACTGGGCAGCCGAATCGTACTCGAGGCATATGAAGGCTATTATGAGGGCGTGGCTCGCATTAAAGAAGTGACATTTAAAGTGCTTTCAGATGACACAACAGTGGCTATAGCACTTCAAACAGGTGAAATCGATTTTGCTTCAATTTCTGAATCGAATTATGCCAATTTAGAGGGCATTGACGAAATCGTTGTGGAAAGTGTGCCCATGTCACGGTTTGGATTTATTTCATTAAATCATGAAAAATCCCCTTACAGCGAAGTGAAATTTAGACAGGCAGTTGCCTATGCCATCAATCGTGATAACTTGATAGAACTTGCAATGGATGGTTTTGGAACAGTAAATTCCAATATTTTAAGTCCAATGCGTTTTGGTTATTCGGAAGATCAATTTCAGTATACGTACGATCCAGAAAAAGCAAAACAGTTGCTTTCAGAAGCTGGAATTAAAACACCTTATGATTTAGGGGTCATGTATGTAGCAGACAGTTATAGCACACATGCGCAAGTCATTCAAAGTGATCTTGCAGCAGTGGGTCTTAATGTAACGCTTGAAATCTTAGAGTTTAATGCTTATCTTGATAAATTAATGAATGGAGAGTGTGGGATCACAATGCTGTCGATGAGTCTTGAAGGTTCAACTCAACAGTATGCCATGGCGTTTAAATCAGAGTATGTGGGTGCCGCTAACAACGTTAGATATGTGAACCCAGAAATTGATACTTTGTTTGATACTGCTGCTAAAGAAATTGATTCTGATAAACGCTATAAGTTGTATAATGAAATCTTTACCAAAGTACAGGATGAAGCCGTGTACGTGGTACTCTACAACAGTATAGGTCTATATGCGCATCAAATTGACTTAAGATGCCATCCTTTTATACTCGAAGGGCGTATCAGAATTTATGACTTTGAGTGGTTGAAATAGTGAGTATAGGAGATCAAATGTATTTATTTAAAAATATCAGCCTCATTTCCATGTGTGATGGGGCTGATATTAAATCCAATATGGAAGCTAATATGGAACCTAATATGGAAGCAAATATGGATGTTCTCGTTCAAGATGGGCTGATCGCTGAAATCGGTCAGGCTATAAAGGCAGAGGGCGCCGAGATTATTGAGGGCAAAGGCTATTATCTGATGCCCTCTTTATTTGATGCACATGCACATCTCAATTCAAGTGAAATGTGCAACTTGTTTATCGCAAACGGCATTACGAGCATTCGACATTTAAGTGGTGGCGATAAAGCAATGTCTTATGCCAAAGCCATTGAAACAGGTTGCGTCATTGGACCAAGTGTCTATGCTTCGGGTCCTATTTATGATGGGAGTGATGCGCTTGACAAGAAATCTGCATATCGCTATATCGACAGTATTGAATCGGCAGAAAAAGCCGTAATAGATACTGTAAGTGCAGGTTATAGATGGGTTAAAACATACCCTTCGATTAAACCTGAGCACCTAAAGGCCCTTATGGCAAAAGCAAATGAAATGGACATCAAAGTCTGTGGTCATATGAGCTACACTGTTGATAGTAAGATGCTTTGTGACTGGGGCTATCATTGTTGTGAGCACAGCAGTAGCTTGCCAAATGAGCCTCAGTCTATTCAGTATCTGGCTGAGGCAGGCATGTGGTTTTGTCCCACTCAAGTGGTTTGCGAGACGTTACCGGATTATGTCTGGGCGGGGAAAAAGCTTGAAGACTTAAAATATTATGAATACGTTCCAGATGTTATACGTCAGTTCTGGGAGACAAAAAATCAAGAGATCATCCGCGGCTATAAAAAGCGCGGGATGAAACCAGATATCCATGTCGTTATCGAACGCGGTAAAACGTTTATGAAGTATTCTGATAAGGTCATGGCGGGGAGTGATACTATGTATCCTGGAATTATTGCGGGATTCTCACTTCACGATGAGCTTGAAAAGTTGGTCGAGCTGTACGGTCAAACACCTTATGAGGTTTTAAAAATGGCTACGGTAAATCCCGCGCGATATATCGGTCTAGCGGATCATAAAGGCGGTATTCAAGTGGGTTATGATGCGGATTTATTACTACTCAGAGAAAATCCTCTAACGGCGATTTCAAATACGCGTCAGATTGAAGGTGTTATGAAAAAAGGACAGTACTTTGACCGAAAAAAATTAGATATACTTTTAAGATCTGCAAAAGAAGAACCTGTGGCTTTTTTTGAGCCACTTTTTTGAAGGCGGTTTTCGAATGCATTATAAAAGAACAGCGGAAGAAAAACAGAATATCATAAAGATTTTAATCATGTTTGCTAAAGGCATGGGTATGGGGATTGTAGTGATGCTTGTAATTATCGCCTTTTATCATCTTTTTTAAGCAAGAATTGTGGAGCAAATGCGCTATGCAATTTGGTATAATAAACCCAAAGACGATAAGAGGAGATTTTGAATGATAAAATACTATGGTGCACGTGCGCATGATTTTGGGCATATAAAAACGGATGAATTGATCGCCAAGTTGGTGGAGCATCATATAGACGGGGTTCAATTGGCCCCTTTAAAATTGTTTAAAGACTTGACTTCTCATGAAGCCTTTATCGAAGGGCATTTCAAAAATGAGGTATTGAGCGCCTTTAGAGAATCGGGAAAACAGATACACGTACTGGGGTGCTATTTAAACCAGACACACCCAGATGCTGCTAAACGTGCGCAGTTTAAAGCCATCGTAAAAGGTTATATTGATGTGGCTTCACTGGATCGCAAGACTTGTGAATGTGTTGCAACAGAGAGTTTCACCCTTAACGCTGACGGGAGTCCTCATCTGGATGATCACAACGACATCGGCTATAAGGCCTTTTTAAAAGAGGTTCTTGAAATTGTGGAATACGCAGAAGAAAAAGGGGTGGATTTTGCAGTTGAACCCGCACATCACCATATCCTCTATGATATCAAGACGACCCAAAGACTGATCACTGATGTGGCATCACCGAGACTTAAGCTCATCTTTGATCCCTGTAATTTGATGACAACAGAGCTTGCGATGAAACAAGAACAATTTTTTGAAGCCTTTCTAACGCAATTTGAAACGCATATTTTGGACTTGCATTTAAAGGATTTTGAATATGTAGAGGGTCATAAAAAGTTTCTCAGTGCTGGGAATGGGGCTTTAAAGTACAAGGCATTATATGAGTTGGTGCAGAAACAGAAATCTCCCATCAACGTCCTGCTAGAAGAATTTGATAAAAACCAAATTCTAAAGGCGATAAGTCATATGAAACAATTCTAACTTTTTTTTAAGTCAGATGAATGGATACGCCTTAAAATTGGGTAAGTATGTATAAATGTGAACATATGGACAGGGAGGCATACATGGAGAAGTTATTTGTACTTGGTGACAGTGGGCTTGTGGGAAGTGCTATCATAAAACGCCTTAAGGCGGATTATGAGATCATAGGGGTTTCAAGAGACCCTATAGCAGAGGCGAAGTGGAAGCACTTGAAATTTGATCTTGAATCGGACCGTTTACTGCCTATACTAGAGGCGACACAACCCAGTGCCGTTATTTCATGCACAAGAGGCGATTTTGAAAAACAGATGGAGACGCATCGTGAAATAGTCCAGTATGCCACTAAGGCAAAGGCTAAGGTCTACTTTTTTTCAACAGCCAACGTTTTCGATGGTGCCCCTGATTCTATAAAGATGGAAACAGATTTGGTCAATGCCACATCGGCATATGGCCGTTTTAAAATGGATTGTGAGAAACTTTTAATGGAGGGACTAAAGCAAAATGCCATCATTTTGAGATTACCCATGGTCTTTGGCGAAAATGGGCCGAGAGTTAAAGCCATTATCGCTGCGATTCAAAATGAAAAGAGCGTAGAACTCTATGAAAATTTAATTTTTACATCCATTTGGGATACGCAATTGGCCCATATGTTTAAACATATATTGACATCTGATCTAAAAGGAATTTTTCATCTCACCTCAAAAGATGCAATGGATCACGTCTCTTTTTATGGTAAATTTTTAAGCAAAAATGCATTGACAGAAATTGGCAGTATAAAACATAAAGAACCTTATTATCTGGCACTTGGAACCCAGCGCCATGAACTTGTGGATTTTGAATATTCAAATGACGATGTGATCGATAAGATCAAAAGAGTCATTAAGAAGTACTCTAAAAATTAATGTATAATTGAATCCATGTAAAGAGAACCCCAATACTCAATGATGAGCATTAGGGTCCTTTTTTTTATAGGATTTTGAGGCAAGTCGCATCATGGCATAAAAGACACAAAATTTTACGAGGTAGTGCATGCTGTAATGTATAAGTCCAGATAAAAGGGAGATCATAGAATACTCTAAAAACGCTCCTGAAGAGGTCACAAATGCCATGATGAGAGATAAAAATACAAAAAACCTTTTTTCTAACTTTATCGATCTTTCCGTATCGTTTGCTAAATCATTTACACTTTTGTTTAAACCAAGAACCACAAAGAGCATCACAGGATAAACAATCAACATATAAATGAGATTGTAAAGATTAAAGTAATGCTGTGCAATGGCATAACAATCCAACATAAAAACTATAGATAAGGTGAAAAAAAGTGCTTTGAGAATTTGATAATCCTCTTGATGGTCGTCTTGATGGTCGTCTTGATAGTCCTCTTGTGAATCCGATTTGTCCATAGGGCCTCCGAGATTTGTAGTCAATCTATTATACTAAAAAGATGTGTTTAAACCATGGCATTTCAAAGCGTATACTCAGTCCGCTTCGCTACCTTCGTAACACTTGCACAATCCTATCGGATTGCATTCAGTGGGTGTTTGGACTCCCACTGAATTAGGCATATGAACCCCCACTTAGAAAAGTGGGGGACATCTCCTCAAGGGTTATATTAAAATTTGGATACAAACAAGTTATGACACTTGAGCCAAATAGCGCTCAAGTGTCATAACTTGTTTCATTATTCAGTGGTATTAAATTCAGCAGCCTGAGCAGCCTCTTGAGCTGATGACGACATTTCAGGCGCTATAGAGTGTTGAACGTCTGTATGTGCCTTTCCTAAATAGCTTGGAATATCAAGTCCTGCCATGTTAAACATTTCGTTAAGAGGTGGGATGGATTGCATCATGCCAGATACAAATTTAGCGGTGTTTGTTTTACCATCGTCACCGCCGAGATTATCCCAAACTGTGATTTTATCAATTTTGATATTTTTAATCGCTTCAACTTGTTTCTCAATAAGTTCTGGTAACTTATCAACAACCATCAGTTTCATGGCTTGTTCTGCACCACCAGCAGCCTCGACGATCGCTTTGAAACCATCGGCTTGTTTGACGAGCATTTCGTTAGTACCTCTTGCTTGCGCTTCAAGTTTTAAGTAGATGGCATCAGCTTCACCTTTAGCGTTGATTCGAATTCTACTTGCTTCTGCTTCAGCCGCAATTTCAACACGTTCTTTTTCAATTTTTGCTTGAACGATTTGATCAGCTTCACGTGTTGCTTTTTCAAGTTCAGCACGTGCATTTTCAGCATCTTTTTGAGCCACATAAGATTCTTCAAGTGCTTTGGCTTGTTGTACTTTTTCAGCTGCCACTGCGTGCTTGTTGGCAATGGCTTCCATTTCACGACGCTTAGCATCGGATTCAGCCACTTTAATTTTAGATTGGTTTTCACCTTCTACGGCAGTTGCATTGGCATCGGCCACTTTAACCCTTTGATCCATTAAGGCTTGTGCTTCACCGATAGAACCATCTCTTGTTTTTTGTGATACAGAAATCTTAGCGTCGTTCACAGCTTTGGCAGCGGCTTCCTTACCCAAGGCATCTATGTAACCCGATTCGTCGCTGATGTCTGTGATGTTTACGTTGATCAATCTTAAACCAATTTTCTTGAGCTCTGATTCAACATTTCTTGATACTTCTTCTAAAAATTTATCTCTGTCCGTATTGATTTCTTCGATGTCCATAGTGGCAACAACGAGACGCAATTGACCAAAGATGATGTCTTTAGAAAGTTCTTGTATTTCTTCACTTTTAAGTCCTAAAAGTCTCTCTGCTGCATTTTGCATTATGTCAGCTTCTGTGCTGATCCCTACGGTAAATCTTGAAGGCACGTCAATTCTGATGTTTTGTTTAGAAAGTGCATTTTGAAGGTTGACTTCGATGGACATCGGGATTAAGTCTAAATAACGGTAGGCTTGGATCACTGGCCAAACAAGTGTTGCACCACCATGGATACATTTGGCACTTTTGACGCCATCTGAATTCGTACCGACTAAACCATATTTAACGAGGATTTTATCAGAAGGACATTTTTTATAGCGCGATAGGATTGCGATGAACAAACCAAATATAAAAATTGCTGCCATTGATACAAACATGACACCTGAAAAATTTTCAATGATCATTTTTTATCTCCTTTATTCTGAGTATCGAGGGTATAAGTTTCAATTAAAAGTTGATTGGTTCCAAAGATAGCTAAAACTTTAACTTTTGTGCCTGTTTTAATCACAGTGGATTCATCCGTTATAGCTTCAAGTTCTCTCAAGGAGCCTTGAACGGCGATCATGACTTTACCTGCACCTTGTCGATTCGGTGGGATGGGAATGTAGACTTCACCAACTTGATCCAGTGCATTGTCAAAATTCAGAGTACCATTACGCTGCATTCTACTGATGAGTAAGAACAAGCTCATGGAGATCATAACGAATATCAGACCAATGACAATGGAAAAGAACAGCGTCAATACGACTGGTATATTTTTGGTGACTAACCAAAGACCACTCCAACCGAAAAAAGTAAAAAAAGCAATAATGTTTCTCACTGAAAACAGTGTCATATGACTGGCACCTGTAATATCCACATCACCATCAGCATCAAAATCTGCATCAATTTCGCCCGAGAGACCAAAGATTGTCATGAGTGTTTGGATGAGTAAGATGAGGGATGCTGGAATAGCCACGTACAAATATATTTTTTCCAATGTTAATAGCATAAAATTGAACCTCCTTTCTGTGGGTTTACCATCCAAAAGTATAATACCATAAATCAGAGGCTTTGATATTAAATTAGTATTAAGTTAGGCTTAAACAAGTTTGTTTGATTTAATAAGCCCTATAAGCGCATGTGTCTCTTCAGTGCATTCGATATCTCCAGCGACGTTGAAAAGTGTATTGAAACCCATTTTATGCCAAAATCGAAGACCTCTCCAGTTTTTCAAGCTGACCCCAACGCCCACTTTGCTAAAAGGCAATTTAGTATAAAGGGTATTGAGATTTGAAATGATTTCATGACCATAGTGATTACGCCTCTGTGAACTGTCAATAACGAACATGCCTATCCAGAGGGTTTTGTCATCTGGATAGCCCATATATATTTCCATAAAACCTATTATTTCTAGAGTGTCTTTTTTTAGAATCGAATAAAAATCAAAGTGGTCACGACTGGCATTTGGAATAGGGGGGAGGTCGCCTTCTTCGATGGCTTTGATAAAGTAATCTTCGGTAAAAGCTTCCCCTTCTGTAAGGACTTTGTTCTCCCATGTATTTGCAACGCTCATGAGTTCATCGAGTTCTCTCAACTGAGCCGGCCTGATGATAAGTCGTTCTGTACAATGGCTATAGGGCATATTGAGTATCCTTTCTCCTTCAAATGATGTGGACTAGAAATTAGAGGTTACGATCGGAGCCAATAATCAGACCCGTCTTTAGAGCGATCCATAAAACCGTATTCGATGAGATAGCGTCTTAATGTAACATAGTCTGGGTAGATGGCTTTTAAAATGACATTGAGTTCTTTTTCAGTGTAATGTTTTTGAGGATCGAGCGTCGAAACGATTTGTCTTAAAATAACGAGTTTTTTCTTTTCTTTTGTAGAGAAGGTTTTGAGTTTTAAAGGTTCAAGGGAAATGAATGCACGCTCAAGAATAGCCTTGGCTTCATCTGCTGTGATTTTGTAACGATCATCAATCATGGTGGCGTGTGCGTGGATCGGTACGATGTCTGAGCTTGAGGGATGTGCTTCAAAGGTCAGTTCATATAGCGCAAGAAAGAGTTTGGCCTGTTTTGCTTTTTCCTTCATCGTAAAGCGCATATGTCTCACCGTGGAAGGTGCAAGTTTTAGGGATTTGGCTATTTCTTTATCCGAAACGCCAGAGGCCATTAAAATCAAAATTTCTTTTTGATTATCTGTGATGGAAGTTAATTTTTTATCGAGTGATAAAAGAGTTTCAAGTCTTTGACCATGTTCATGTACAATGTGATGCTGAATCATTTTTTCAGCAGTAAAAAAACGGTTTTCATAGGGAAAGATTTCACCCTCTTCATAGACAGCACCACATTCGATACAGTTATACGTGCCTTTGTCAGCATGATATTGGTATCCGTTTTTTAGGGTTTCTATGTTGGCGTCGATATAATTTGGTTTCATGGGTCACCTCTGTAATGATAAGATAAAATGTTTGTTATAAATATAAACAAATTATATAAAAGTTTATCTAAAATGTCAACATTCTGCAATATATATTTTGTGTGATCAAAGCAGTTTATGTGATCAAATCAGTGACTGTGACTACGATCTGTAGTATAATCAGTTGAGAACAAATAAAAGGGGTGTCGAGATGGCAAGAGATGAAAACCTCCAAATAGAATCCGAAGCAGAAAATGTGGCGATCAGATTGGAAAAAAGATTATTAAAGCAAAAAGGTTTTCTATATGCAGTTATTGCGTCTAGTATTTATGCCTTTAATTCAATTCTGGGTAAAATGATCCTAGTAGAAGGTGTAGCGCCTTTGATACTCAGTTTTTATCAATATCTGATTGGGACAGTGCTCATTTTAATGACGTTGTTGATTTTTCATAAAGATAAACTTAAAATCTCTAAAATTCAGCTCAAGCAAACTGCCATACAGGGCATTTTTGGCGCTTTTGGAACCAATATTTTTTTCTATTTAGCATTACAGCACTTAAATGCGGGAATCGCTTCGATGCTTCTTTTTACGAATCCTGTTTTTGTGACGCTTTTCTTTGCCATTACAGGGACTAAAAAACTTAAAAAGGAAAATTACATGGCATTGATTTTGGCGATGATTGGAATTGTACTCGTCCTCGACATTTTTGCGGTGAAGGGAATGACGCTTTCTTTGATCGGCGTCGGATTTGGACTTGCAAGTGCGTTGACGTACACCTTTTATAATCTCTATGCAGATTTTAAGATGGTTAAGATGGATCATTACACCGTGCTTTTCTATACCTCGTTATTTGGATTGAGCGTTTCATTTGCCAGTGTGGTAGGGGTATATGGCATCGTTCCAATCTTAAGTTTGCATTTGCTCAAATACATTTTTATCATAGCGGTATGTGCTGGAATTTTACCCGTGATTTTTTTCTATAAATCCATTGGAATCATTGGTTCGGAGAGAACGAGTATCGTGGCAACGCTTGAGCTGCCTTTGACACTGATCATAGCCTTCTTGATTTTAAAAGAGCATCTCAATGGGATGCAAGTCGGGGGCGCTTTATTGGTGATATTATCTGTGGTCTTGTTGCATCGTGGGGATTGAAAGGCGCTATAGGATTATTAAATTCTGATTACTAAACGGTCACAAGAATTGAACAATGGCAGCGTTTGTGTTAAACTGATAAAGTTCGGTAAATTAAACGCATTATAAAATGTAACATATGTATTTGAAAGGAGGTAGCCCATGGCTGAATTCAAACTTATATCCAATAACAAAAAAGCCAGACACGACTACTTCATAGAAGATACGTATGAAGCAGGTCTTGAGCTTTTCGGAACAGAAGTAAAATCCATCAGAGATGGTAAAGCAAGTATTAAAGAAGCCTATGCTGAGATCAGAAATGGCGAGATGTTCATCATTGGGATGAATATCACACCTTATGATCACGGCAATCAATTTAACAAGGATCCTCTTAGAACGAGGCGTCTTTTGTTACACAAGCGCGAGATTATCAAAATGGAAGATCTCAAAGCACGTGATGGCTATACACTTGTGCCACTGAGGCTCTATATCAACCCAAGAGGTCTGGTTAAGATCGAAATTGCGGTTGCTAAAGGAAAGAAAAATTACGATAAGCGCGAAACACTTGCGAAGAAGGATGCTGAACGCAATATTCAAAAAGCCTTGAAGAATTACAACCGATAGGCAAACCCATTCATGGGGCCGTCCAGGTTTCGACAGGGATGATGCACTACTGTAAGCGAGCCGTGTTTCTTGGTCTGGGGTACACGTTAACGAACTGGACTACTTAAATATAATTGCAAACGAAAATTTTGCACTAGCTGCCTAATCGCAGCGTCAACCCTAGGCCTTATCTCAGCCGCTTAGGATCTTGACCTAAACCCTGCTGGGGTCTCTGGATCAGATGCTTTTCTAATTTGATTTGGTAGTATAATAGAAATAGCTTGCTAGCGTGTGTGTCGTTAAACGTGCTTGTGAGCGAATCTTATGAAGCGACTGCGCTCGGAGAAAGCGGTAGGAATTTGTTTTTGGACAGGGGTTCGATTCCCCTCGGCTCCACCAATAAAAAAATACCCCCAAATGACTTGAATAAGTTAGTTGGGGGTATTTTTAAAATGATTCGAAACGAAATATAATGAAGTTAATAAGTTGAAATGAGGTGATTGTCATTAAGCACAAAAGAGTGTTTGAAAAACTTGAACAATACAACCGAATTAAAGGTGATCTTCCAGAAGTGAGTTTGAATAGTTACAGGCAGGCTTTTGAACTTGAATATACTCATAATTCAACAGCTATTGAAGGCAATACACTCACCCTTTTAGAAACTAAAGCAGTACTCGAAGAAGGTTTATCAGTTGGTGGGAAACATTTAAGAGAGCTGTATGAGGTCATTAATCATAATAAAGCTTATCAATATGTTAAAAAATGTATTGCGGATAAACTTGTCTTAAACGAAAATATCATCAAAGATATTCATTCGATATTGATGGAAAATATTATGGTTGGTGGTATATACCGCAATGTAGATGTCTATATTTCAGGTGCTCAGCATACGCCACCATCACCAAGTGAAATGTACGCTCAAATAAAGACCTTTTATATGGATTTAATTGATAAAACATTTGAAAGTACTATAGAATGTGCCGCATGGACCCATGCTGAATTTGTGAGAATACACCCTTTTGTCGATGGCAATGGTAGAACATCAAGACTTATTATGAATTATCAGCTGATGGCAAATGGATTTTTGCCGATCTCAATTAAAAAAGAATCCCGATTAGAGTATTTTAATGCTCTCGAAGCCTACGCTGTTACAAAGGATTTATGTCTTTTTGAGAATATGATTGCGGTTCTTGAGGATGAGCAATTAGATCGGTATTTAAGCATGAGCAAGGGTTAATTCACATGTTAGCTTTCTTGTTCGGGGTATACAATAAAAGGAAAGGCCCATGCAAACGCATGGGTCTTTCCTTTTATTGAGTGGATGCTGTGGGAGTCGAACGGACCGTTAAGAAAAACGTCCGGGGGACGTTTTTTAGGCCCTGGCGTGATAGCACCTGAGCCGCGCCAAAAAGGCGGCGAAGGTGCGGAGCGACTCCCCATATGTATGTGTTGGGGTGTTGTATGAACGGAGCGCCCCAAGGTGGACTGGAGATGGAGGGAGTCGAAACCTCGTAGCTTGGAGATTCGAAGAATCTCCAAGGGAGAGAGTGAAGCACAAAGGAACAGCGCAAGCTGTTACGACTGCTGAACTCGAGCGCAGCGGCTGCTCGATTCCCCGTGAGTATGTGCATGGACCTTATCTCAACGGAGCGAATAGAAGAGGATTTTTGTGCGATGTAAAATTGTCCAATGTATTGAAAATACATGCATTAAATGAGTTCAAATACATGTGGAAATTGCATAATTACCTAATAAGTCAAAAAGTTACGTTTAGCGCTTTTGTGAAGTCAGTAACACGTGGGTGAGAACCACCAGTGCGGAGATTTTAGAGATGCTCTATAGGAGTGGCCGTATAGATACCGCATTTTGGGTCTATGAGACGAATTTACAAACTGAACAACCGCCATACCTTGCTCAGGCACCCTTTCGGCGATAACTCACTTTCAATTTCTACAACCTTTCATTTCACTGCATCACAACCACTGAAAAAAAGTTACCGCCATTTAGGTCTCTGAGCCCCATAGCTTGTGTGACTACTTGGATGTGTCTGAATATAGGCAGCAGATAAAGACATTTCGATTGAAATACGTTTTTATTGCGGCTAAAATTATCAAAACAGCTAGGTCTGTGATTATGAAGCTCTCAAGCAAATATCCTTATCAAGAGGTGTATAAAAAATGTATCTGCTTACAGTCGTAACGATTGATAAATTGCCTCTTGAATCACTTGAGTGAATCGAGTGGTTTTTTAATTGAACCAACAATTTTGATTTTTGAAACTTAGTTGAGAATAATGGGTATATCCTATTCAAATGTGTTGAGGAAGGTGTGTGAAAAATGTTGAAATGTAGGAGTAACTACTTAAATTCATCATAGGTTTAGCGAAAATATTGAATTCTAGTACTTTTCGAAAAACGACGTAGAATTTAGGTTTTACTGACAACTTAGTTGACAAACACCGTGACGCTCAGAACTTCAACTTGACAAAGGAAAAAGATAAGAGTAAGCTATTCGTATGAACATATGAACATATGAACATATATTCATATGAATAAATTGGTGTTTAGTGACGCCATAGAATTGTTTTTGACAAAAAGGAGATGTATAAAATGAATGAACACAATCATGACCATGGCCATTTAAAGGATGCTGGGCATTCTCACGACGTTTCACAATTATCTGGCAAAAAAATATTTTGGGTGACTTTATTGAATGCGACAATTACTATAGCAGAAATAATTGGTGGAATTGTTTCTGGAAGTTTAGCACTATTGTCGGATGCAATGCACAATTTAAGTGATACGATTGCAATCGCCTTATCCTATTATGCAAATAAAATTGGTCAAAAACCAAAAGATAAAAAACGGACTTATGGTTATAAAAGAGCAGAAATTCTAGCCGCATTCATAAATGCTTCTGTTTTGATTGCGTTGTCATTATTATTAATCATTGAGGCTATCAAGAGGTTTAATTCACCGGAAGCTATTAATGGAAATTTGATGATCATAGTTGCTTTTATTGGTTTAATTGCCAATCTTTTTTCTGTTTTTCTACTGGAAAAAGATTCTCATGAGAATCTGAATATCAAATCTAGCTATTTGCATTTGTTAGGTGATACCGTTTCATCCGTGGGTGTATTATTGGGCGGTATTGCAATCAAATATTGGAATGTTTTATGGATAGATCCCATTGTGACCATTGCAATATCATTATATATATTAAGAGAAGCATGGCATGTTACCAAGACAACCATTGACATTTTGATGCAATCTTCACCTTCGCTTGACTATGAACATATAAAAGAAGAAATTGAGGCTATTGAAAATGTGAAAAACATTCATCATGTACATGCATGGATGACTGATGAAAAAACAATTTATTTTGAAGCGCATATAGATCTTTCGGACATGTTATTGTCTGAAGTACAATTAGTCTACAATAAAATTGAGCACTTACTGAAAGAACATTATGATATAAGTCATATTACATTGCAAGCAGAAGTTGACAATTGCAGTTCAAAGGATTTTTTCAATAGTTGATTGTATGAATAAAGTCAGGTTTCTAGTTTTATTTAGCATAATATTATTTGCATCTTAGGAGGTGTCATATGAATCGAAGGTTGAATGTAGGATTAGATGTCGGGTCTACTACTGTAAAAATGATTGTATTAGATGAAGAAGACATTATAGTATTTAAAGATTATCGTAGACACTTTTCCGATATAAAAAAGACTGTCACGGAATTGTTTGAAGACGTTCATGAGTTGTTAAGTTCTGCAACTCTTAAATTCATGGTCACCGGTTCAGCTGGATTAAGTCTAGCTGAAAGTCTTGGCGTCAAATTCATCCAAGAAGTTGTGGCTTGCACTAAAGCGATTAAGAAATATGCACTAGACACAGATGTGGCCATTGAACTTGGTGGTGAAGATGCAAAAATCATGTATTTTGGAACGACTGTTGAACAACGTATGAACGGTACTTGTGCCGGTGGAACGGGTTCTTTTATTGACCAGATGTCCTCACTGCTTAGAACGGATGCGCTTGGACTTAATAATTTGGCTCAAAACCATAAGGAAATTTATCCTATTGCCTCTAGATGTGGCGTCTTTGCCAAAACCGACGTTCAACCCTTGCTCAATGAAGGGGCATCAAAGGAAGATATTGCCGCTTCAGTACTTCAAGCGGTAGTCAATCAGACAATCAGCGGGCTTGCATGCGGAAAACCCATCAGAGGTAAAGTCGCGTTTTTAGGCGGTCCGTTATCATTTTTGCCTGAACTCAAGAAACGTTTTGAAATCACTTTAAATCTTGGTGTGAACGAAAGCGTCACTCTGGATCATACCCAGTATTTTGTTGCGCTTGGTGCCGCATTATCATCCAAAACTTCTGAAGATATGGATCCGCATTGTCTATATGACAGAATGCCATCCATCTACTGTGAATCAAGAGATACATCAGATCTGTCAGAACCACTATTCAAATCAGAGGAAGCCTATGCTGAATTTGTGGCGCGACATGAAAAGCATAAAGTAAAACGTTTCCCTATTGAAGATGTGAGTGATCCAACTTATTTGGGCATCGATGCAGGATCGACGACGACAAAAATCGCATTAATCGATGATCAAAAAAGACTCATATTCTCACATTACGGATCTAATGAAGGTGATCCACTTAGGATTGGCGTGACTAAAATGCTTCTAAGTGAAATATTAGAAAAAAAAGATGAAATTCATAAAATAGTCCAGAAGAACAAGGGCAATCAAGTGAAAGTTGAAATGAGGTGATTGAGATTAAGCACAAAAGAATGTTTGAAAAACTTGAACAATACAATCAAATAAAAAATGATCTTCCAGAAGTGAGTATAAATAGTTATAGACAGGCTTTTGAACTTGATTATACCCACAATTCAACTGCTATAGAAGGCAATACACTGACACTTTTAGAAACAAAAGTTGTTCTTGAAGAAGGTTTATCAATAGGTGGAAAACAATTAAGAGAGCTTTATGAGGTCATTAACCATAATAAAGCCTATCAATATGTTAAGCGTTGCATTACAGATGGACATTTACTAAATGAAAAGATCATTAAAGATATTCATGCAATTTTAATGGAAACCATTATGACAGGCGGCATCTATCGTCATGTGGATGTCTATATATCCGGTGCCGAACACACACCACCATCACCAAGTGATATGTACGCTCAAATAAAAGCCTTTTACATGGATTTGGTAGAAAAGGTATTTGATAACCCTATTGAATGCGCTGCATGGACTCATGCTGAATTTGTAAAAATACATCCTTTTGTTGATGGCAATGGCAGAACCTCAAGACTTATTATGAACTATCAACTTATGGCAAATGGATTGTTGCCGATCTCAATAAAAAAGGAATCTCGATTAGAATATTTTAATACGATTGAAGCATATGCAGTTAAAGGAGATTTAAGTTTTTTTGAAAATATGATTGCTGTTCTTGAAGAAGAGCAGTTAGATAAGTATTTAAGTATGAGCAGGAGCAAATTTTAGAAATAGCTTTTTTGTCTTAATGCCAATGTTAGATTTTTGCTTTATATGAGTAAACGCAAAGCACTCCAAAATTGAAGCGCTTTGCGTTGTGCGTCTATAACCTTCTTTTTCCAAACGCTTATTTAGGCATATACTATAGATGCGCGGACTATTTTGAAGTAAAGCGTAGCATTTATCCACCTCATCCAGAAATGAGACAGCAGCCATTTTGTTAGCACACTCAAGTAAAATATATTTGACAATCTCATCAAGATCATTCTGTGCAAGTTCGGTGATTGTCAATTTATACATTGTATTTCTCTCTAACACTTTTTAAAGCCTTTTGTGCATCAAGTACTTTTCCTTCTGAGAGCTGAGTTTCTGCTGCATTTAGTTTGTCGTAGACGTCTAGGATATACATTTTTTCTTTGTAGGTTTCCATACTCATAATGACCATATCACCATACCCATTTTTAGTAATATAGATGGGTTCTTTGGATTCATGGCACATTTGAGAAATCTCGCTCGTGTTTTTTAGGTCTCTAATTGGAATAATTTGAGGCATTTGATCATCTCCTTCCGTGGCTTTATTGTACCATAATTATACCACGATACCGATGATTTAGCTATACATTAGACTACACAAAATGCACAGCACAAGTAAAGTGTTAGTGCTAGAATCAGTGAGGACATATATTGAAAGTCATTTAGCCGTCTAACAGTGTCAATTAAAGCGATTCGAAATGGAGAAAAAATTATAGTTATTGCATAGCGTTATGGTATAGAGTTAGGAACCAATCTGAATTTCACAAGTTATGTCAGATATTGTGAAAATAAGAAACCTTTTATCATCAATGGTTTATGAGATCATCCTCTACTATAATAAATATCTTTTACGTTGCAAAACACAACGTAGAATGCAACGAAAAAAAATACGTTGCAAACAATACGTTTTTAAAAACAGTAAGTGCGTATGCGAACTATGAAACTGGAACAATAATATTTGGTGTAAACGATCAAGGAGATGCAGTAGGTGTCGATGATATTCAAGAAACATGTGCAAACGCAAGGGTTCGTTTGTTTTTTTGATTGGATTAACCATAATTTGACCATAAAGGTAATTATGATTCTGATTCTGGTGAACTTGCAATTTTTGAGCCTGTTTTCAAATAGATAAATAGCTATTGTAAAACTGAGCAAAATTTATTGAGGCGTTATTTTAGTCCTTTCTCGAGTAAACTATTATAGATTAAGTGCATACATGCTTACATATAAATCAAATGATCAATTTCATGGCTTTGTACTGGACAATTTGATCGTCTAAAAACGCGCAGGCTTCTCTTGATGCGTTTTCGATGTTAAATAACATAGCAGTCCTTCGCAACCTTTCATAACATCTTGATAAGTGATTTCAAAGTCTCCGGTATACCAAGGGTCAGCAATGTCGCCGTGTGCAGTTAAAATCTGACGGGTGCCCCTATGGACGTCATTGCCGATTTCCTCTGTGCTCGTCGCTGCTGAAGCAATTTCGAAAACATCGCTTAACCGATGTTTGGCAACCAGATCTTTCATGACATACTCTGCCATTGGCGACCTGCAAATGTTGCCATGACAAATGAAAAGAATTTAACCACTTTGGTGTCCGACACCAAAAGCGGTAGGAGCAAATTTTAGTCAGCCAGAGTGGATATTCAAATGAAGATGTCCTATGAAGATAATCTAAAACAAAATCTTGATGACTTAGTAGAACGGATGAAGCGACAAGCATACAAGCCACAACTTTCTATGATCAGCGCTGCGTTTGTTTCCTTTTAAATAGAAATATGAAAAGTGAAATTACAAATAATCCTGCTAAAACCCAAATAGTATAATTCATTGAGTCATGACGAGTAGAATAACCACCCATTTTATTATCTACAGTGTTTGATATTGATAAATCTTTTAGCTTGTTGAGTATTTCTTGAGCTTCATACTTTGTGAATAGTTCATAGTTTGACAAGTCTTTTGACTCGTTAAAAAACGGAATTATAAACTGGTTGTTATCGGCTTCAACATATAATCCTTTAAAGTTATAGCCAATAAAATCAACCATTTTAAGTTTGTCAAATTTTTTTATGGATTGATCTATTAAAATTTTCTTAATAAACTGATCATCATAACAGGCTTTTAAAAAGGAATCATCAATGCCAATATAACCGTGTTCTAAAATTCCATCATCAGTTATTAAGAATCTCAGCGCTGCCTTTGTTCCATCATCTAAAACTAAAAGAGTATAATAACTTACTAATGTATTTTCCATTATTTCGGTGGTTGTCTTGGAATCAATTAGTGAATAATCTGATAATTTTTGAGTGAGATTATAAATTTGAACAAAATCGTTATTTTTATGAGAATAGAAATCAGATGCTTTTAACTTGTCTTTACTTGTAAAAATTTCAACATTTTCATTATTAGATTCGGCTGAAATAAATTCATTGAGTTGAGTTATAATAGTATCGTCTTTTATCGTAATTGATACTGTATCATCTTGCGCAAAAGAAAGTGAAACTGTACTAATAATCAGCGCTAAAACCAATAAAATTCTAATTTTTTTCATTACCATTCACCATCCAAATAATATGACGTTCCTATTACATAAAGTCCTGTATATTGAAGTTCATCCCATGAAAAATATTCGTTAGTTGCCTGTCCGGGACCCGGATCAACATAGAATATTCTTTGATTATAGTTTCTATCATCATAAGCATGTACAGCAAGAGCATGCTCGGCACCGTTTGAAAATTCCATTCCAAGAGCTATTGGATTGTTAGAAGTCCTTAATTTGCCTACAATGAAACTTTGTGATGATGTATAGCTGTATCCGGTGGATTTTTTGTAATCTATATCTGCAACATCATATTGACTTTTAGTAACGTTAAAACGACTATCTGCTACCATTTGAGCTACAGCATTCCAACACCATTCATCTTCTAACTGAGTATAAACTGGCATAGAATAGTAAATTACTTCACCAGTGGCAAATGATAGAGATGATGCTATAATTGCTAAAATTAGAGCAAAACTTAAGTATCTTTTATGCATTGTATTGCCTCCTTGTTTTGTTAATGAATTTTGTAAAAAATACTAACTGAAAGGTAAATTTACATATTTTCTACATGATACAATTATATATATGATTTGTCAAATTGAAAATGAAATTGAAAAAAAATAGTAATAAAATAACATATTATTGGACTAAGAATATCTGATCTGCTAAAACTTAGAGTGAGAGATGTGAACGGTAAGAGTGATCTTTACATGACAGCTCAAAAGACTGGGAAAGAAATCAGGCTCCCGATCCATAAGACACTGCAGCGTGAGATTGAAGAGCCCATAAAAGATCGGCAAGGATTTGAGTATCTTTTTAAATCAAGAGGAGGTCTTAACAAACCGATCACATCAAAGACAGCATGGCTCAAGATCAAACAGGTAGGTGAATACTTCGGCGTTTATAGACTTGGTACCCGTTCCATAAGGAAGACATTTTAGTATCATTTCTATTTGTCCTCAAAAGACATCGCACATCTCGTGAGCATCTTTGGACATTCTGATCCTAATAAAACACTTGAGGCGAGCAGTGTACAAAAAAATATGGCGCAAGGCATGGAAGTTTACATCTTCCTCAAGTCCTAATTGATTTTGAAGTTTTCGCCATCTTGAGGTTAAGCGATCGCCTCTGACAGGAGAACAGTTATTTGCAGTGAAGAGATGATTGGCTTGACGGCGTTTTAGGCGCAGTGATGATCACTTGATTTCTGCCATCCTTTTTAACCCTGTTCAGCGTCTTATTCACCTTGATCAAATCGTTTTCGATATCTGCATGTGTAAGCGCCAAAATCTCACTTTGTCTGAGACCAGTGAACAATGCGAATAGATAGGTGAACAGACTTTGATCTGCACTATAAGCTTCAGTAAGCAGTGTGATTTCATCACGATCAAGGTGCTTCTTACTTTCAACTTGTCGTAATCCAGTGCCATGCCACTCCTTTCGTAAAAATATTATAATGGCGTGTACATATAAACAGAGGGTAGGGAAGCGAGGACCAGTTGTCTTTTATCATCGACCTTCCAGTTGAGCCTTTCAAGACTCATGACCGTAAACTTTATGGTGTGCAGTTCTTCTGTGACCTTAAATGCCTGTGCAATATCTGCCACAGAGATACCTTTTTGTGACTTTAGATAACCTAATAGATCATATGTAGGAATAAGGTAATCACATGCCCATCTAATCGCGCGAGATTCGTTTCTGTGGGTATTAAGTATATCCAGATATGAATAAGGCGAGTGATTTAGTCGATATGGTGGTAAAGTAGTGGCCTAGTTCATGCGCTAGGACGTGGCGGAACTCGGTTTCGTCTTTGATTTGTCCAATCATAATAGGATAACATGCAAGTCCACGGCTATCGCATGAAAAAACTCTGGAGGAGAATTCATATGGACAAAACAATGTTTAAAAGTGCATTTGAAAATGTAAGCGATTTTAGACAAGAGTGGAAAGTAAAACATAAGCTGATAGAAATAATCTTTACAACAGTGATTGCAATGATTGCAAATGCGAATACATGGATAGAAGTAGAATCCTTTGTAGAGGCAAAAAAAGAATGGTTTAAAAAATATGTGGATTTAGAGAATGGCGTACCTTCTCATGATACGTATAAACGCGTATTTGAAAATTTGGATAGTGATTCTTTTAATAGAGCCTTTATAAGCTGGACAAGCAAGCTATCGAATGAATCCGCTGGCAGAATAATCGCTGTAGATGGAAAAACATCAAGGGGATCACATACAGAAGATAGGAAGGAAGTTGGGACATGATCCCATTAGACACGGAAGGTTCACCATCATAGCTAAACAGAGGAATCACGGCCTTTATAGAGTATTACAAGCGGATGCTTATTAAGCTGTACCCATTTTAGCTATTCAGTACATGATATCATGACTGTTCTACACTTTTAGCTCTGGTTAGCGAGGTAACTATTTAAACCAAAGCTTTAAAAATCAATGATTTTAGGCTTGACAATATAGGAAGGTTCATCCATTTATACAGAAGCGCCATCCTATATTAAATCACTTCAGGTATTTCAATCAGCTGGCATGAAGCTCCTTGGAGTAAATATGGATCGCGAAGGAATTCAATACTGGAATGCCGTTTTGGAAAGAAGAAGTGGGGAAGATGCGCTTTTATATACGATTCCAACCTTTCAAAATCCAACAGGCGTTGTTATGTCTGAAATGAGGCGAAAAGAATTATTTAAGTTTTGTATGGATAACCGGCTGCCAATCATTGAAGATGACGCTTACGGCGATATTTGGCTAGATGAAGAACCACCAAGATCATTAAAAAGCATGGATGAAAATGGAATGGTGCTTTATCTTGGAACTGTCTCTAAAGTATTAGCGCCAGGGTTGAGAATAGGATGGATTGTAGGCGCAGAGTCTGTTGTGGAGCGCTTAGGTGATGTTAAAATGCAAATGGACTATGGTGCAAGCTCTGTTTCGCAGTGGATTGTAAAGGCAGTTTTATCTAGCCCGCAATATGATTTGTATTTGGAAGGGATGCGCGAATCCTTAAAATCCAGAAGAAATTTAATGATTGAAGCGTTAGAAAAATATTTTAAGTCTATAGCGGATTGGCAAATTCCCCAAGGTGGATTTTATATTTGGCTAAATTTGAAACACAATGTGGCAATGGATCAATTGTTTCATTTAGCATTAAAAGAAAGAATACTATTGAATCTAGGCAGTATTTATGATTTTAGGAAAAATAATGCCCTTAGACTTTCATACTCATATATTGATGAAGAAGAGATTATGGTGAGCATTGAAAAATTATCTCAAGTTGTTCAGCGATTACAAAGCTGAGAAGCGGTAGCTTTCTTGTTCGGACGAGTCCTCTTTCAGTTTATGGAGGTTGAGAGTTGGACCACAAAGAGGTTCTACACCATATTACAATGATCCACATTTGCTATAAATCTTGTCTAAGGAAGTCGATTGTGCAAAGTCGACTTCCCTTTTTTTAGTAAAATTAAACTTAGAATACGAATTACCAATAGGCTCGTAGGTAAGCGTGTCAATCTGACTTTCAGTCAAGTTAATTTATCGAGATGTCAAGCTAACTTATCGATATGACAAGTTAGCATACCAAATTGGGTCTAGATACTCTAAATTCAATTCGGAAACAGGCTGGATGGAAATAAATTTTGAAAGGCATTTAATTATGAAAAAATTTAAAATTGAAGGCTATATAGATCCTATAAATATAACAAATGAATTTTTCGTATTTAAGATTTGTGATGAATTTTATAACGRCATTTATCACAAATTTATGGATTTTATTGAGTCRAATGAGTGGGAGTTTGGTGGTGGTATAAGAACTCTAGTTCCTAATGCAGATTTGTTAGGCYATATTACGACTAGCGAAGATATTAGTATTAGTCAAGTTAGGGAGAGCTTGTTAAAACATATGGCGGATAATGACGTCCTGTTTAAAGGTGATATATCTGAATTAAAAGATAAAGTTTAAATAAACGATAACCATAACAAAATTCATTAAATTCAAGAGTATTCATAAAAAGCCCCTACCCACTCAATATTATTGAGTGGGTAGGGGCTTTTTTATAAATGTTATTTTAAACAAATTCACCAATCTCTTGAACTAAGCTTTATTCTTACGCTTATGCATATAATAAAACGGAAGTCCTATAATGTCAGTTGCATGTTCCCCTTCAACGATTTGATGTAACTCTCCACCAGTTGTTTTTTCCTTTTTATACTTTCCCAATTCTTTCTCAAATGCTTCTAAAATACTTGTTAAATGCTCTTTTGGTACAACTTTTTTTGCTAGTGGTATAAATGATTTTTCCTCTTCTTCCATATGGTGTTCAAGGACTTCCTTGAGTACACTGAATTTAGTGTCCCAAGTTTCATTTTCTACCGATGTTTTTTCTAATACACTGAACCGATACATTCCAAGACTATGTTCTTCAATCATTTCGAGAACAACATCAGCATCTTCACCCTTAACATTTTCTTTAACGAGTGGAAATACTACATATTCTTCTTTGATGTGCATCAACACGTCCATACTGTACCTTCATTTCCCTTCTATTGCGTCCATATTTTTTTGAAACACCTTGCTCGGTCACAAATGCCACATGGTAGGTACGTGTGAGTTCCAATGATTCCACCTGTAAGTTCAACGGTGCTAATGGGTGGGTTCATTGGAATGATAATCAAAGCGTATACTCAGTTCGCTTCGCTACCTTCGTAACACTTGCACAATCCTATCGGATTGTATTCAGTGGGCGTTTGCATTCCCACTGAATTAGGAATATGAACCCCCACTTAGAGCAGTGAGGACATCTCCTCAAGGGTTATATAAATCATTCATCGTAACCGGTCCGGGAATCACAGGTCCACCATATCGCCATCCATTAGAGAAAGCCATTTCAGCACTGGACACATCCAAAATAGATTGCAAAAGAAAATTATCCATTGTGGATTCCAACATTGTGTAACGATTTAACGCTGTAGCCGTTTCACCGACAACTGTATCCAACATCTCTTTAAAGGGCGCAAGTTCGCGCTCTATGATATTGGTGATAGACGGATCTGGTGTAATACTTGCGTCCACTTCGATTAGTTGATGTAAATAGTTTGTGATTTTTCCGTCGGATACCTCTAAGTCGATTCGTCCGAGGAATGAACCATGGCAACCGGATTGCATGACAAGCGTGTTGCCTCCTTGTGATCTCTCACCATCAGCCAAATTTAGGCTTCGACTCAATGAATACCCAAATAAACAACTATATCTCAATTGTTATGGAAAACCATTTAAAAAGCAAATGCATATTTATGCAATTGTTAAATTTATAACTAATATACCGAAATAGTTATAAATGTGTATTTTCCAATG
Organism: Fusibacter sp. 3D3; assembly: GCF_001748365.1. GTDB lineage: Bacteria > Bacillota > Clostridia > Peptostreptococcales > Acidaminobacteraceae > Fusibacter_A. The sequence continues at coordinate 35,168 of NZ_BDHH01000030.1, forward strand.
TTTTAATATTTCTCTATAACTGAAATTTACGCTTTTAAAGCTGAAAGTTAAAAATATTTTATTTAATTATGCATAAAATCAGTTCATAAGGGTATAAAGATACAATGTGGATGAATAAAGCAGATAAATGCAACTACCGGTTATATGATGGAAACCTGGCATCCCGTATGTGGGAAGGGTTCGTTATCTGATGAATTATATAAAATACACGGGAGGATTAAAATATAGAAGGTGATGCAGAAATACTTTCGGGAAAGATTCAAGAGAAATATGGTAAGACCAAAGACGAAGCAGACGAAGAAATTTGAGCATTTGAAAAAGGAAAATACTAACGTAAAAACCGTCAGAAAATACTGACAAAAAAAGCGCATATTATGAAATACACATCAGGAAATGATACATTTTTTTGAATCTATGAACAATAATAATGTTGAAAGTGAATCAGTTCATACCAACAACGGTGATAACCGCATGGGTAAAAATAATATAGTTTTAGTTGGTATTTTTGAAACAGAGAATATGCGTGATGAAGTATGCGTGATGAAGTTTACTCGTCTTACAGACAAAACAATGCACTTACTGACATAAATGCACCAAAGTTTTAACTTTAGTAATTTCAACATAAAAAATATCTGCAATTTGCAGATATTTCTTTCTTATTTTATGTAGTCGGTTAGATTGACGATTTGAAAAAAATATTGAAAAAGATTTACGCAAAATTGTGGAGACGCTAATTCAATTTGAACATGAAATTCAAAATGATGAACTCAGGATAACTCAGTTGGAACTTGGACGAATTAAATCCAGATACTATGATATTTAGGATCTTGCACCTGAAGGATATCTAATTGTTTCTGAAAAAGGGCTCATTATAGAGTCAAACCTGACGGCTACTTTGATGTTTGGAGAATCAAAGCAAAGTCTAGAGAAAAAACGATTGTTTAAATATATAGCCAGAGAAGATCGAGGCGCAGATAATGATTATCTGAAACCGTTGTTTGAATCCAAGCTGGCCCATGAATGTGAAATTAGAAGGGTGATGTCAGATAACAACATTTAGTAGAGTTTAACCAAAGGAGACCACTGTGTATTTTAAAAAAATTGAAACAAAGGGACTAGCGCATTATTCCTATATGATCGGTGATGGAGATTACATCGCTGTAATCGATCCGATGAGAGATGTAGAAATTTACATGCATGAAGCAAGAAAAGCGGGAATGCGCATAAAGCATATATTTGAGACGCATAGAAATAAAGATTTTATTGTTGGCTCTATGGAACTGGCTGAAAAAACTGGCGCAACAATCTATATTTCGGAACATGAAGATTTGGGGCACGTGTATGGCGAAAAGATTCAAGATGGATTTGAACTCGCCATTGGAAAGATAACTTTAAAGGCGATGCACACGCCTGGACATACATTAGGGCATATGAGTTATGTGGTGTATGAAGAAGGTGTGAAAGAAGCGTTCGTTGTATTTACAGGGGATTGCTTATTCATGGGTGACCTTGGAAGGACGGATTTTTATGGAGAAGAAAACCTTGACAAAATGACGGGTCTTCTATATGAGAGCGTATTCGAAAAGTTGCTTCCATTAGGTGAACATGTGATTTTATGTCCTGCTCATGGTGCTGGTTCTGCATGCGGCGATGCTATGGACGAAAGAACAATGTCATCTTTTGGATACGAAAAGGCAAAGAACGCACTCTTACAGGTGCAATCCAAAAAAACATTTATAGCGAAGTATGCAAAAATGAGAATTAAGCCAAGGTATTTTAATCATATGGAAGTACTTAACGTAAAAGGTTCAGATTTTGTTCACAATGAAGTGGTTCTCAATACACTGACGGTGGATGAACTATCTGATGTGAAATCGGATGTACTTTTGTTTGATGCTAGAACAAAAGAAGGGTTTATCGGGGGACATATACCAGGATCTATATATTTACCCAAAGGTAACTTAACGGCATTCTTAGGATCCATTTATTCACCAGAAGTCAAATTCACATTTATTATCGATGGACAAATTGGGGATATGGAAGATATATATTGGTATTGTAAACGAATTGGATTTGATAATTTTTTGGGATACTTGCCTAATGGTATTGAAATGTGGCAAAAAAGCGGTCGCGAAATCGATCAACTTGAAGCGATATCAGCAAAAGCATATAAGGAAATGGCAAAGGGTGATGACTTTATACTTTTAGATATACGAGACGACCATGAAGTGGAAGAAAAAGATCCAGATACAAATAAAGTTAGTATACCGTTTAAGAAACTCAATGAGAGCCTAGAAAAGATAGAGCCTAATAAGACAATTTACGTGCTTTGTGGTTCTGGAAATAGAGCAACAACGGCTGCTTCCTATCTTAAAGGAAATGGCTACAACGCGGTGGTCATAACTGGCGGGGCAGAAATGTATAGAAATTTTGTTTAATGAAAGTAATCCTGTTTTGGTGTACATTGGAGAGTTATCATGAATACAGATGTAATCATTGTATTTATAATACTTTTGCCATTTATGCAGAATATCGGAGCAGTTGCGTTATTTTTACCTGCGGTAAAGAAAATAGGAAATAAATCAGGCATTAGCCATCAAAAATTGATTATTCATGTCCAATGTGGCAGCAACCGTATTTTATAGGTAACGAACATTTTCAACAAGATAAGGCACACACTTAATTAAAATAGAGTGATATCTCTAAAAAACTATTATACGAGGAGTTAGAAAAGAATATGAAAAAAGAAAATAGTCGAACTATTAGTAAAATGCTTATTATTATTATGCTATTAAGCATGTTTGTTGGCATCTTTCCACAAGATCAAATGACCTATGCTGACAATCCAGTAAATGTTACTTCGGGCTCAGCAGTAAATGTTACTTCGGGTTCAGCAGTAAATGTCACTACAGGTTCAGGTGTTATAGTAAACCTTGGAAATAGTTTTATAAAGAAAATTGAGCTCACAGATGTGAATGGCAATATGCTTGTAGAGCCAGTTTCAAAAGATGCAGAATTGAAAATTAAATATTATTTTGAAATCCCTAACACTATGAATGTGAAAGAAGGGGATCGTTTTACGATTCAGATCCCTAAAACGATTCAATCGATCGATAAGGATTTTTTAAATTATCCATTAAATGATGAAAATGGAAATACAATTGCTAACGCAAATTTCTTTACAGATAATACAATAAAAATTATTTTTACAGATTTTGTAGAAAAAAATGCATTGAGCAATGTGAATGGGAATTTCTGGGTTGAAAGAAGATTTGAAAGTTCTAATATCGACAATCAAGGTGATACTAGTATAATTTTTGACCTCAATGGAGAAAGCAATTATGAGATTAAAGTGAATTTTGGGACAACGCCAGAAGAAACGAAAGTAAACATTTCAAAGACAAATAATTACAATGCTCAAAACAATGAAATTACTTGGGAAATTGAACTTAAACCAAACTCAGAACCGACCTCAAATTTGCCAATAGAAAACGTTATCCTCGACGATGTAATAGAAGATACACAAACCTATATAGGGGGGGCGTTTACGATTAAGAGCAATATACTAGGATGGGATCAAAATACTTCAGTAGATGTCACTGAACCCAGTGGTGCTTTGAAAGCGCTAAAAGTTGCTTTTAAAAATGCAATTAACACGAATCCAAATGAAGTTTATACAATCAGTTATAAAACAACACCTGATATAACAGCGTTTACATCAGATTCACAAACGATTTCATTTAAAAATATTGCGGATGTACAATATTTAGATATAGATACTAAAGCTGTTAAGAAAGAGACTGCAATTTCCAACCGTAATATAAAATCTGATTTTATAAAAAAATGGGGATCGCATAAGAGTACGACTAAACAAATTGAATGGACAGTTAAGATTAATAATAACTACTTCACGTTACCTGCAGGCACTAAAATTGAAGACACTATCCCTGCAGGATTAGCCTTAGATACCAACAGCATAAAGTTTGATAATGTGCCAGTGACATTAGGTGCGAATTTAACTTATTCGGGGAATGTATTGACTTATACAATGAGCAATGAAATAAAAGAACCGCATGTATTGGTCTATACAACTGATGTTGTTGATCCGAATGCATATGTATCTAATGATTCAAAAGTTTATAAGAATACAGCCAAGTTGATTGGAACAGGTATACCAAGCAACGCATCTGTGGGCGTAAATGTAAAAGCAAATACAGAAGTCATAAGTAAAAAAGCCAATAATGCAAATTCTTCAACTCATGAAATTGAATGGCAACTTGTTGTCAATAAAAACAAGATAAACATTGAGTCGCCTCTTATCACAGATACTATTCCAGTGGGGCTATCCTATGTTGTGGATTCTTTTAGTGTTAATGACGTCGCTACAAATACTGGTTTTCATTACGATGCGACAACAAATGTGTTTGCGTATAATTTTGAGGGGCATAAAACAGGTGCTAACACAAGCATTGATAACACTTATACTTTAAAATATAGAACTAAGGTTTTAGACAATACAGTATATGCAGTAAATGGAAGTCTATATTTTATCAATAAAGCAGATTTAGAGGGCGATAATATTCCTAAGTCATCTGTTACAGCAGGCAAAACTTATGTAAGTAAACTAATTGATAAAAATGGTATTGGTTACGATTATATCGACCGAACTATAACGTGGGAAATTGTTGTTAACCAAAATAAAATGGCGATACAAAATGCACGTATTGAAGATATTATTCCTGAGGGACAAGCATTTGTGGCTGGATCAGTCAAAATAAATGGAACTGATGCAAAAGCAGCAGCAACCGATGGGTATCGTTATGATAAAAACAGCAAATTATTCACATATAATTTCCCATCGATGATTAATACAGAACAAAAAATAGTATTTAAGACTCAAATCACAGATTTGGCACTTTTCAATACAAATGGATCAAGTGTTATCGAAAATACTGCAAAACTTTTTGGAGATGATATTCCAAATTATATTGAAGATAAAGGCACTCAATGGATCGATCGTGTAGTTGTAAAGAAAACAGGAAAATATGATGCTGGCGATACTTTTATAGAGTGGGATGTTGTTATTAATAAAAATCTTCAAATGATTAGTACGCCTGTTCTTGAAGATATCTTACAGGAAGGATTGGCTTTAGATAGTGCCACTGTTAAGTTGTATGAGTTAAATGTTAAATCAAATGGGTCATATACAATTGGGGATGAGATTGAAGTTTTATCAAGCAACATTGATTATGATGCAGCAACTCGACTTTTTACATTCAAGTTTAATAAAACAATCGATAAAGCCTATCTGTTAAAATTTCAGACAGATATTGATTCCACTCATAAGAATGCAACTTTTACCAATAGCATCAAATTTAAAGGTAGCTATGGTGAAGAAAGTGGCGATTCTTCTAATATAAAGGTTGCAGTTCAAGAGGTAGGTGGTGCGGCTTCAGCGAAGAACGGAAGCTTAACACTTATTAAAGTAGATAAAGACAACTCATCACTTAAACTTCAAGGGGCTGAGTTTAAAATGTTTAATAAATTTGGAGATATGGTAGGAACCATTGTGACAACCGATTCAAACGGAAAGATCGTATTTGATAAGTTGAAATTTGGATTGCCTTACACTCTCAAAGAAATAAAAGCGCCAACAGGTTATAAAATTATCGGTAACGGTGAACATACTTTTACGTTAAGTAGTGCGACAAAGGATATCACCTACACGATGGAAAACCAATTGATTAAAAGCATTAAAATTAAAAAAATAGATAAAGCAGATAATTCTGTAGTGCTTTCAGGTGCAACATTTGAAGTGAAAGATTCAAAGGGTGCAGTTGTTAAGACGGTTACAACAGGACAGGATGGTATAGCGTTAATAAATGATGTTGCTCTGGGCGCATATAGTGTAAAAGAAACGAAAGCACCAGCAGGTTATACACTAGAGGATACAACGTTCAATGTTAATGTGGATACCAATTCACCAGCAATAGTTGAGGTTGTAAGAGTGAATGAAAGGGAACCAGGTCCAACGTTAGATCAAGATAAAGATCCGACACCGGACCCAAATTCAACACCGGACCCAAATCCAACACCGGACCCAGATTCAACACAGGAAACTACTCTGGTAGATGATGAAAAAATACCTGCTGGTGGTGATGTTGATATTCCTGAATCTGGAGAAACGAGCGTACAACCCAATGGGACAGAAGATGAATTTTTTGTAGAAATTGATAATGAAGAAATACCTTCAGGAACAATTATCATTGATGTGGATGCTTTGCCACAAACAGGGGAAGCATCACCACTACTCATGTATCTTGTGGGGATCTTGTTGATAGGATGTGGCGTATTTACAGGCGTCAGATTTAATAAATCAAAAAAATAATCACTAAGATATAGGCATGATGGGTTTCTGAAATAAAAAAAGACCCATTATGCTTTTATTATCGCAAATAGAGTTGAGTTGAAGCTTTTAAAGAAGGGCGTTAACCTCTGAAAGGCATTGGCTTAATTTGATGTAAAGGGGTAAGCCCGTTATGAAAAATAATATAAAAATAATATCTGTAATACTTATATTGCTGGGCTGTGCTCTGATCATATATCCAAGTGCGAGTCATTTTTATTACGAAAGTAAGCAAAAAGAACTGATGGAGAGTTTTTTAAACCACTTACAATCTGTAGATTCCGTTAAGGATGATACTACAGAAGTCCAAAAGCGTCTTATAAATAATAGCAGTGAAGTGGTCCTAAAACCTAAAATTGAAAAGGGTAAAATAGATGCGTTAGAGGTGTCGGAAGCGTATGAAGAAAATATTTTGCCTTCTGCAGAAATGGAAAATCCAGATCCTATAGAGACCTTAGAAAATACAATGCAGAAAAAGAACAATATGAAAGATTGGCCAATAGAAGGTAGTTTGAAGATCGATAAAATAGATTTGTATCTGCCCATAATTGAAGGCGCCTCAGCTACACATCTCAACATATCCATAGCCAGTTTAAATGAATCTGGAAAACCGTGGTTAAATAATAATTATGCTATTGCAGGGCATAGAAGCAGAACTTATGGGAAAAATTTCAACAGATTAAATGAGATAGAAATTGGGGATGAGATATGTGTTGTGGATAAAGATAATAATCAATATGTATATGAGGTAAATGGTATAAGTATTGTGGATGAAACAGATTTTTCGGTGCTTGAAGATAATGGGATTAGTGAAATTACATTAATTACTTGCGATCCGATCAATGTTAAACACCCACCTACAAGACTAATTGTGAAGGGCATTTTAAAAAAAATGAAATAAGTTGTTTCTATCAACAACTTTGAGGTATAATGTAAATAATTAAATAAAAATAATTAACAAAAACTTTTCACCGATAATAGCAAACTATTGGAAACGATAGGACGCAAAGCTAATGGGCCTAAACACTAGAATGGCAGCCAAGCTACCGAAAGGGGAGTTTTTTCATGAAAAAAATGGTATTATTTTCTGTTCTTTTTTTTATAGCTTCGATGTTCAATTTTTCTTTTGGTCAAGATTTAGTGAATATTGATACGACAAATGAAGGTGTTGTTGGCATTGAGTATAATGCAAAAAATTTAGAGGATACTAGAGTTGTTGTTCAAAAAGGAAATGAAAAATATGTATATCGTATGCACAGCAACAATGCAATTTTTCCATTGCAAATGGGGAATGGTATTTACACGGTGACTTTACTTGAGCATGTAAATGGAACTAAGTATAAAGTTATTTCAAGTGAAGATATTGATGTAACATTGAAACAGGTCAACACTGTTTTTTTAAGTTCAATTCAAAGGGTTCAGTGGGATGATACGATGGTACCAATTATAAAAGCAAAAGAATTAGTTGCTGGTCTAAACGGTGATCGAGCAAAAGTTGAAGTGATATACGATTATATTGTTAATGGTATTGCATATGATTATCAAATGTTGTCTTCAGTGAGCAATACTTACCTACCTAATATTCAAGTTGTATTTGATAAAAAAAGTGGCATTTGTTATGACTATGCATCTTTATTCGCAGCGATGCTGAGAAGTGTAGATGTTCCTACCAAATTAGTCATGGGACATACAACCAATTTGGATGCGTATCATGCGTGGAATGAAGTATATGTTGAAAGTGAAGCTAAATGGATCATTATAGATACAACAATTGATGCACAGTATATTCAAAAAAATAAGACTGTAGAAATGGAAAAAAATAAAAGAGATTACACAAGCGAACGTATATATTAAATTGATTTGTAATTGAATTCTTTTCCCTGGAGAATCGGTGTTAAGCAGACCTTCTTCGGGGTATTTTTATGTGCAATTTGGAGTAAGGTTGAGCACAGGAAAGAAAATCTGTTTTTATTAGAAATCTCAGGGTATAAAAATACCATCGATAGCTGAAGATAACAATCGTAAGAGACTTTTCACCGATAACGGCAAACTATTGGAAACAATAGGACGCAAAGCTAATGGGCCTTAACACTAGAATGGCAGCCAAGCTACCGAAGGGGGGATTTTTATGAAAAAAATGATGCTATTTTTTATTTTTGTATTTACGACTTCACTCTTTAACTTCTCATTTGGACAGAATTCGATGGATATTGACACAACAAATGAAGGGGTTGTTGCCATTGAATATAATGAAGAAAAATTAGATGAGATTAGAATTATCATTCAAAAAGAATCTCAAAAGTATGTGTACCACATGCATAATGCTCAAGAGTATTTCCCGTTACAGATGGGAGAAGGTGTTTATACAGTAACTTTGCTTGAAAATGTAAGTGGAAACAAATATAGAGTTATTTCAAGTGAGAATATTGACGTAACTATAGATAATGAGAATGCTGTTTTTTTAAATTCAATTCAAGTAATTCAATGGGATGATTCAATGTTAGCAGTTAAAAAAATAAAACAGTTGGTAACAGGTATTGAAAATGATAGAGAAAAAATTAAGGTAATATATGAATATATCATTAATAATATTGAGTACGATTATTATAAGGCTTCTATTGTGAAAAATGATTACTTACCAGAAATTGAATTTATATTTAATTCAAAAAGTGGAATATGTTATGATTATGCATCTCTGTTTGCAGCAATGTTAAGAAGTGTTGATATTCCAACAAAGCTTGTTATGGGATACACGACTTATTTTGATGATTATCATGCGTGGAATGAAGTCTATATATCAAGCGAAGACAAATGGATCGTTATAGATACAACGATTGATGCTCAATATAGACAAAAAGATATCGATGTTAATATGGAAAAAAATAAAAGTGATTACACAAATCAACGTGTATACTGATTCCTTTTTTTAATTTATCCATATATCGTAGAAGTCTATGAAAAGGTGAATCGGTTTGTATCCACGTTGTTATGGTCTCCTTGTGATCTTTCGCCATCAGCCATATTTAGGCTTCGACTCTATGGATACCCAAATAAACAACTATATCATGGTCGTCACGGAAGAGTATCTAAAAACGAGTGTATAAATATACAATTGTTAAAAAAATAACTAATATATCAAAATAGTTATAAACTTGAATAAATCAACGTTTTTATATTTTTTTAAAAGCAAACTTTTATATTTTGAAAACGTGATATTTAAATTTTTTATTGAATTATGCATAAAGTCTGTTTCAATGGGTATAAATATACAATCCGAATGAATAAAGCGGAGTAGGTACAACTACCGGTTATATGATGGAAACCGAGCACCCGGTATGCGGGAATGATTCATTATCGGATGGATCAATATAAAATACACGGGAGGCATAAAATGAACGAATCAATTTTAAAAGGAAAATGGAAACAAGTTAAAGGAAACGTAAAAAAACAGTGGGGTAAACTTACTGATGATGAAATTGATGTTATAGAAGGTAATGTAGAAATTCTTTCGGGAAAGATTCAAGAGAAATATGGTAAGAGCAAAGACGAAGCGGACGAAGAAATTAGAGCGTTTGAAAAAGGACAATACTAACGCAAAAACCTTGTTTTGCCTGACCCGTCCTCGTCTAACCACTTAGAGCGGTTAAACATTCCGGCCTCTAAGCTGGACGAAAATTAATGATATGCAATAAAAGAAATATCTGCAAATTGCAGATATTTCTTTATGGATCAAAGCGTATACTCAGTCCGCTATGCTACCTTCGTAACCCTTGCGCAATCCGTTAGGATTGCATTCAGTGGGCGTTTGGACTCCCACTGAATTAGGGAGATGAACCCCCACTTTAAGAAGTGGGGGTTCATCTCCCCAAAGGTTATATACATTAGGTAAGATTATTCATGTGAAATTAAAGGTTAGGGTGTCAAAAGTCAGTTTCGCATTAATCCTCTACCCTATGCTGTATCACGTACTTCCCGTAAACGACATCATAGGGGAGAGGGGTGCTCAACTTTTGGCTTTTGACACCCTAACCATTAAACAAATGAAAATTATACACGCCAACATTAGTGTGATTCATTACCACGAGAGTTCATAGTTGAAGAAGGAAGGCGCATCGTGAAAAAAGTAAGCGATAAAAATATTGAAAAGAATTTGCGCGAAATTGTAGAAACATTAATAACTAAGGAAGACAAATACAAGGATGAAAAATTGGAGCATTTGTCACTTAGAGAAATTGATGCGCTTTTTCATGAATTAAAGGTATATCAATTTGAACTTGAAATGCAAAATGATGAACTTAGAAGAACACAGTTGGAACTTGAACGTATTAAAGCCAGATACTTTGATATTTATGATCTAGCGCCTGAAGGTTATTTGATTGTTTCAGAAAAAGGACTCATTATTGAGTCAAACCTGACGGCTGCGTTAATGTTTGAAGAATCAAAGCATAGTCTTGAGAAAAAACGATTGTCTAAATATATAGCCAGAGAAGATCGAGGCACATATAAGGATTATCTGAAACAGTTATTTGAATCCAAGTTGACCCAAGAATGTGAACTTAGAATGGTAATGGGGGATCGGTCTAGCTTTTGGGGGTATATGAAATCTACTGTTGCTATGGAAAATGAATTGTCCGTTTGCAGAATGGTTATAAGTGATATTACACCTAGAAAAACAGCTGAGATGAAGTTGAAAGAAAGTGAAGAAAAACTAACTTATTTAAGCACGCACGATCACCTTACGGGATTATATAACAGAAGATATTATGAACAGCAGCTAAAGATTTTAGACACACAAGAGAATCTTCCGCTTTCGATCATTATGTTTGATGTCAATGGTTTAAAGTTAGTTAACGATTCCTTTGGACATGATTTAGGAGATGAACTTCTTAATAAGGTGTTATCCGTCAAATTAAAAGCACCACCATCAGTCGCATTGTTTAATCCTAAATCGTGCCTAGTCTAGGGATCAGAAGCAAATTATTAGCGGCCTAATGAGCACATTAAATAAACTGCCTCATATTTAGTGCATATTAAATGATCCAAAGAAAAAAAGCGAGTGACCTCGCTTATGATTTGAGTTAAATATCTATATATGAACTAATCGCCTTCAAGGCATAAATAATGCTGATGGCATCTGTTTTTGAAAAATTCGGATGATAATTCGTAAGGCGTTCTAAGTTCCAGAAGGTATCGGTTAGTGCCGCAAGTTCAGTTGCCACGCCATGGSTAGGAATACATAAGAAGTTACCATGGGCGTAGTGACCACAAATGATGTGAAAACAACTTCCACGAGCGGTTATTTTTATCTCATAGGGATGAACGGTAGTGAGCAACTGGACTTGACCTTCCCAAGAGCCAGACTTAGATTTACTTTTAGAACAACGATAATCAAAAATCATAAAAAACCTCCTAGAGTTCAGTATCGTTAATGGCTTGCATGACCATGTCAGTATTAATAGATGACGCTTTGTGACTTTCGCCGATGAGTAAGCTCGCGTTGCAAAACTTATTGATAATTCGGGGTGTGCCATCGGCGGCATTGAGTATGGCTTCGATAGCATTATCATCGAAAATGGATTGAGTGCATCCAGCACCTTTAAGCTTATCATTTATATAGCATCGACCTTCTTCTTTTGTTAAGCCCCCCATGTCATAGTTCATCACGATGCGCTGACGAAAGGGCTCATGGATGCCCAAACGAAGTGTTGAATTGAGAGAAGGCAGTCCAGCAAGGAGTATGGCAGCGCGATCTCTAGAATCCATTTCAAAGTTAAAGAGAATCTTAAGGTCATTGAGAATGGCGGTATTGATATAGTTGGCTTCATCAATGATAATAACGGGTGTTTTTCGTTTTTCAATGGCAAGTCGTGAAATTTCATCTTGAATAGTTCTGAAATTATCAGGCTTACGAAAAGCGGGTTGCGCTCCAAGTTCTACAGCAAGATTGCGGTAAAAATCATTAGCTGTGAGCGTAGAAAAACTAGAGTAAATCACCTTATATAAAGAGGGATTGAGGTTATTCGCCCAGTGCCTGATAGCAGTGGTTTTTCCGCGACCAGGAGTGCCCGTAAGAAGACCAAATCCCTTTGTTTTGACTAAATAATCAAGACGGAAAAGGGTTTCACGATATTCTTTGGTGTCAACAAGAACTTCTTTAGAATTCTTTAAAAAAGGGTTGAATTCCAAACCGTAGCGGGCGATATAGTTCATGTTCATACTTCTTCACCTCTATACAAATGTAACTTTTCTCGTTTAACAAAGGCGTTTTCGTGTTTGTTGAGTAATCGGATAGGTGTAAAAGTGCCATCGTGTTCAACAATAAAAATAGATGCCATATCCGCAGAGTAGCGTAGGCGAACTCTTTGCTTTGCAAAGCGATAATCAACTTCATACTCAATCTGATCGATGGTGATGACACAATCGATGGAAACGCGCCTTTCAATTTCAAGGAGGAAGTGTTTTTGAATCTCCTCATCAGTAAGACGCCTGATGCGTTCGGGTTCTGAAAAGAAGCGATCCTGTGGAGAAGACCCTTTAAGTGAGGCGTGTGGTGACTGATTATACCTTTGGACGTAAGCTAAAAGATTACCACGCAACTCATCAAGGGAATGAAAATCCCGAATATCCAGAGCCGCAAGCCATTGATC
>NZ_BDHH01000031.1 GCF_001748365.1 Fusibacter sp. 3D3
AGATACCATTGAGGCAGAAGAAAAATACGATGGTTATTACGCAATAGCTACTAATCTTGATGATTCTGCAAAAGATATTATTGAAATCAGTTCTAAACGATACAAAATCGAAGACTGTTTCCGCGTTATGAAAACAAACTTTTCAGCCCGTCCTGTGTTTCATCAGAACAAAGAAAGAATCATCGCGCATTTTATGATATGCTACACAGCTCTTCTAATCTATCGCTTGCTAGAAAAGAAACTAGACTTGAATCAAACTCATTTTTCTGTTGAAAACATTGTTGAAACTCTAAAAAATATGGAAATAGCAAATATCGAAGATATGTGTTATATGTCAACCTACACATGCTCTCAAGTTTGCACGGCGTTAAACACTGTATTTGATTTAGAACTGAATAAAAAGTATTATCAACCAAAAGAACTCAACAAAAAAATTAAAAAAATTTTAGGATAAGATTTCCGTACAACAAAGTCAACACTAATAAAGAGGTCACAAACAGCCATTTAAAGCCATTTGTAACCTCTTTTTATTTTCAAACTGTCGAAAACGGGATTATAACACATTGCCTACGTTTATGCAAACGAGAATAGGGATAATTGATTGTCATCTGGCATACCGTCAAAACAGCCGTGAGTCTTCATTGCCTCAATTACAGTTTTGGATACTTTTGTCTTGGATTGAAAATCTTCGACGGACATAAAATCCGTTTCAATTTTCCTTATTTCTTGAATACTAATAGCCGCACTTGCACCCACACCTTGAAGTGCTAAAAACGGAGGCAATATTTTTCCATCTGAAATCTTAAATTTTTCAGAATCAGACTCCGTGAGGCTAACCTTTTTAAATTCAAATCCTCGACTGTAAAACTCATCTGCGATCTCTAAGATTCCAGCTAAATCTAATTCCTTTTTAGTGGGCTTCTCAATGCCTTCAAGTTCTTTCATTTTTGTTCTTACAACTATTTTACCTTTGCAGATGAGTTCGGCATCAAAGTCATCCACTTTTGTTGAGAAAAAGGTCGCATAAAATGCAAGCGGATGGTGTACTTTAAAGTAAGCAATCCTCACGCTCATCATCACATAGGCAACCGCATGGGCTTTAGGAAACATATATTGAATCGTCTGGCATGAGTTAATATACCAATCCGGCACATTTTTAGCCTTCATGTCCGCAATATCTTGCTCCCCTAGACCTTTACCCTTACGCACTTTTTCCATAATCTTAAACGATGTCAAGGGTTCGAGACCTTGTAATAACAAGTAGTTCATAATATCATCACGCGTTGCGATAACATCTTTTATCGTCACCACATTGTTGCGTACCAAATCCTGAGCGTTATTCACCCAGACATCCGTTCCATGAGAGAGCCCCGATATGCGTACTAAATCTGAAAACGTTCTAGGATCAGTATCTCTAAGCATTTGTCTAACAAACTTAGTGCCGAATTCAGGGATCCCTAAACTCCCAATATCGAGTGAATACGTTTCATCCACTATTTTAAGCGAGTCGGTAGAGTGGAAAATCTCCATCGTTTCTTTGTCATCTAGTGCTATATCAAAGACATTTACGCCAGTAAGCTCTTCTAAATACTTGATGATGGTCGGCACGTCGTGCCCCAGTATATCCAGTTTCAACAAGCGACCACTGATGGAATGATAATCAAAATGAGTCGTAATAACATCTGAATTCACATCGTTAGCAGGATATTGAACTGGACAAAACTCATGAATATCGTGATCACTTGGCACAACCATGATGCCCCCTGGATGCTGACCAGAGGTCCTTTTTATCCCTGTAAGACCTTGTGCCAAACGTTCAATCTCATAACGATGCACTTCTTCATTTTTTTCCTCAAAATACTTTTTAACATAGCCATATGCAGTCTTCTCAGCAATGGTGCCGATCGTACCCGCTTTAAAAGTTTTCCCAGCGCCAAAGAGCACCTCACAATATTTATGCGCATTTGCCTGATAGATTCCCGCAAAGTTGAGGTCAATATCGGGCTCTTTGTCCCCGTCAAAGCCTAGGAAGGTCTCAAACGGAATATCATGTCCTTCTTTAATCAAGTTCGCCCCACACGTAGGACATATTTTATCTGGCATATCCACACCTGCAGAATAAGTGCCACTTGTATCAAACTCAGAATACTTACAACCACCGCAAATATAATGTGGCGGCAATGGATTAACTTCTGTTATATCACTCATTGTAGCTGCAAATGAGGATCCAACAGACCCTCTCGATCCTACCAAAAATCCATCATCTAGTGATTTCTTCACAAGCTTTTGAGCAATGATGTACATAACTGCATAACCATTGCCAATGATAGAGTTAAGCTCTCTATTGATCCGTTTATCCACGATCTCAGGTAATGGCATCCCATAAATGCGCTCGGCCTTATTCATACACATTTCTCTGAATTCTTCGTCTGCACCCTCTATTTTCGGTGGAAAAGTGCCTTTTGGAACTGGTAATATGTTTTCACAAGCGTCTGCAATCCTTTTAGGATTATCAATCACCAGTTCCTTTGTACGACTGCCTAGATAACTGAATTCAGCCATCATCTCTTCAGTCGTTCTAAAATAAAGAGGTGCTTGATTATCCGCATCTTTAAACCCATTTCCTGCCATAAGAATACGTCTGTAGACCTCATCTTCAGGATCTAGAAAATGGACATCACAAGTGGCAACCACTGGCTTTTCAAGTTGATCTCCCAAACTTAAAATACGCAAATTGATGTCCTCAAGTTCCTTATGATCTCTTACACGTCCCGATTCAATCATAAAGGCATTATTGCCCGTGGGTTGAATTTCGAGATAGTCATAAAATGAGGCAATTTCGTGAATAATATCCGGTTCCTTATTGTTCATAATGGCTTTATAAAGCTCCCCACCTTCACACGCACTTCCAATGAGAAGGCCCTCGCGTTTTGCTCTCAGTGTGCTTTTAAGAATTCTCGGCTTTCTGTAAAAAGTTTTTAAACTTGACTCGGAAACAATTTCATATAAATTTCTGAGGCCTTGTTTGTTTTGAGCGAGCAAGATCACATGTGCCATATCCATCACTTTAAAATTCATCTCTTTGGACGCTAAGTAATTGATACCGATGAGATCATTTATATTCTTATCTTTAAGCATTTCAACAAATTTAGAAAAAACACGACCCGTTGCTTCAGCATCTGCTACAGCACGGTGATGGTCATTTAGTGTGATTTTCAAATGTTTTGTAATGGCCTTTAAGTTATGTCTTTTAATATCCGTCAGAAGCAAACGACTCATCGCTAAAGTATCCACCACTAGACTGTTAAAGGGTATGGACATCTGCTCGCAATTATACCTAATAAACGACACATCAAAAGTTGCATTATGCGCAACCACAGGATAATCGCCTACAAATTCCATGAATTTTGGAAGAATTGTTTCAATTGTAGCTT
This sequence comes from Fusibacter sp. 3D3, assembly GCF_001748365.1. Classification (GTDB taxonomy): domain Bacteria; phylum Bacillota; class Clostridia; order Peptostreptococcales; family Acidaminobacteraceae; genus Fusibacter_A. Next base: position 3,435 of record NZ_BDHH01000031.1, read on the forward strand.
GATTTTTTACCATATCATTGTTAATGCCCGTAAGTTCAATAATATGAGGCGGTATTATACGTTCAGGATTGATGAGTTCACTAAAACGCTCAACAACGCCCCCTTCTTTTACTCTTACAGCACCAATTTCAATGATTTTATCGTTGTTATACGAAAACCCAGTGGTCTCAATGTCAAAAATGACAAAGCTTTCATCCAAACTATATTCAGAGGCATTTTTAATCATTTCAGTTTCATCGTCAACAAGATATCCCTCTAGACCATAGAGTACTTTGATCTTATCGCCAGCGTATGAGGCAGCATCTGGGAAAGCTTGTAGCACACCATGATCTGTAATTGCAATTGCTGGATGTCCCCATTCAATTGCCGTTTGGATAATCTTCTTAACAGAAGTAATCCCATCCATTTCGCTCATATTCGTATGGAGATGAAGTTCAACACGCTTCTCTTCAGAATGGTCCATGCGCTTCTCTTCTTTTTTACCTTCATTAATCGCTGTAAACTGTAAAACGCGTTCTTTATCGAATTGATCATATCGGTTGATGCCTTCAATAATAAACCACAATCCATTTTCAATGCGTCCAGAAAGTTCTTCATACTCGTTTTTCTTTAAAAATTGTTTACAACAAATTGCATTCGTGCCATCGGACACAAATATCTTATAAAGATACTTTCCGCCCTTGAGTTCTCTGCTATCTATGGTAACCACTTTGCCTTCAACTGCATAGACTTCTTCTTCTTGAACAATGTCTTTAATCATCGAAATATTTCTCTTGATTCGATTTCTGAAAAGGACATCACTTGGCTTATCAGGTGTCTTGCCATTTGATGAGGTCTTAGGTGTTTCTGGTCGCCTAAGTTGTTCTTCATTAAAAGAAGCTGTAGCGTTTTGAACAATCGCTTCAATCTCTTCATCTTTCATTTTTTCAAACGCTTCTAAGCCTTCTATATCTGACTTTAACGCACTTGTGGCGACTTTAAACTTTCGATTCAAATTCTTTTGACATATTTTATCAATCATATCCGTTGTGTCATACTGGTGAAACGTGTTTTCAAGACCTTGATCTTCAAATACAATATTGATCTGATCCTTTGAAAAGTCTATTTTACTCTTTCTGAGAATACTCGCCACCGCTGGATTATTGCGCTTAATAACGTATAAAATGTTATCCCAGTGTTCCGCTATATCAACTTCGCCACTCTCATGATCTACTGCTGTTTCCACGCCAATTTCAAAATGTTTTATCTCAGATAAAGTCATGCCTAAGTTTTTTTTAAGTTTTTCAATATTTTGGGAGGGAATAAAAGAGCGCGAATTTAATAATATGGATAAAGCATTTTGTTCTCTTTTATATTCAATTTTTTTAATTTCAATATCATTGATTTGTAAAGATGCCACAATCAATTCATTAAAAGGAATTCGATTCATTAACTCAACCTTTCCATTTAAATCTATAAATGCCTTTGAGAATGCCTCAAAAGTTGTTAATCTCTTCTAAAAGTGCTTCCAGAACTTCTTCTTCTTTAATTTTGCGTATGACCAATCCTTTTTTAAAGAGCAAATACATCCCTTTGCCGCCTGCTATGCCCAAATCGGCTTCTCTCGCTTCTCCAGGACCGTTCACAGCACAGCCCATGATGGCAACTGTTATAGGCTTATCCATATGCTCAATTCTCTTTTCAATCTCTTGCGTAAGCTCTATAAGATCCACTTCGGTTCTCCCACAAGTGGGACATGCAATGATTTTAATGCCAAAAGAGCGCAGGTCTAACACTTCTAAAATCTTTTTAGCAACTTTGATCTCTTCCACGGGATCATCTGTCATGGTTACCCTGATGGTATTACCGATGCCTTCAAGTAAAAGTGCACCAATCCCAATTGAAGATTTAACCGTACTTGAAAATTTCGTCCCCGCTTCGGTAATGCCTAAATGAAGTGGGTAGTCTACTATTTCACTCAAAAGTCGATATGCTTTTACAGTGATTGGAATATCTGAAGCTTTAATCGAAATCGCGATATCATAAAAAGAGAGTGCTTCAAATATTTTCACATGAGACATGGCGCTTTCAACCAGCGCCTCTGCAGTGAGTCCCCCGTATTTTTCATAAACAGCTTTATCAAGTGAACCCCCATTGACGCCAATCCTAATTGGAATTCGCTTTGCTTTAGCAAGTGTAACGACCTCACGCACCTTTTCGATATCGCCAATATTACCAGGGTTTAACCTAATTTTATCAACGCCGCTATGAATTGACTCTATTGCAAGCCGATAATCAAAATGAATATCGGCTACAATCGGGATATGGATTTGTGCCTTTATAGCCTTAATCGCTTTTGCCGCTTCCATTGTAGGGACCGCTACTCTGACGATTTCGCAACCTGCATTTTCCAGTTCAATAATTTGCCTAACGGTGTCTTCTATATTTTCAGTTTTTGTATTTGTCATGGATTGAATAAGCACAGGATGTCCAGCACCCATAAATAGATTGCCTATTTTTATCTCCCTTGTATGTTTCATGCAAGCCTCCTATTTAGAGCTGATTTAGAGTTTAGAAATATCTCTAAAGACCAAAAATACCATTAGGGCCATCAAGATAGCGAAACCGACGAAATGAACATAACCTTCTTTTTCGCGATCAATCGGTCGTCCAATGATCATTTCAATGATTACAAAAATAATACGTCCACCATCAAGTGCTGGAAAAGGCAATAAATTCACGATACCAAGATTTATAGAAATATAAGCTGCAATAAAGAGTAAATTTAAGAATCCTGCTCTAGAGGCTTGGCCAATGACATTGACAATACCAATAGGTCCAACAACCTCACCCTCAACTTTACCAGAACCCAATTGTGCAAAAAATTGGAATATGCTTGTGAAGAAAGTCCCAAATTGTTTACCCGCTAACGGAAATGATTTGCCGATCTGCTTTACGGATAGAGGGGATATGCCCACTCTATAAACCGAATCTTCAGGTGCTAGCTCCGGTTTCACTTTTATATTCACAGTCTCATTATTTCTAAGAACCTCTATATCAAGCAACTGTCCATCACTGTTATTGATATGCTCTACAATAGCTTCCCAAGTATTGATCTCATGCTCATTTATTTTGACGATCGTATCTCCAGACATTAAGCCAGCGGCTTCTGCAGGACTGTTTTCTAAAACTTGATCCACTGTGTTTGAGGGATAACCCACACTGAACATAATAATAACGAGTAGAATATATGCAAGCACAAAGTTCATCATCGCCCCAGCTGCAAGCACAATCAAACGTTGCCAAGGTTTCTTTTGCACAAAGCTTCTAGGATCTTCCGATTCGCCGTCTTCGCCTTCCATTTTTACATAGCCGCCAATCGGAAAAGCTCTTACGGAATAAAGGGTTTCTGGACCCTGTTTTTTTAATAGCGCTGGGCCCATGCCCAATGAAAATTCATGTATTTTTATGCCATTCATCCGTGCGGTTATAAAGTGACCAAATTCATGTGCCAGTACAATAATGCCAAATACAAATATAAAACTTACTATTGTCAGTAATGTCGTCAGTAATGTTGTCGGTAACATAAGCATTCCTTTCTAGTGTCTCTCTCTAGAGTTTTGAATCTAGTGTCTTTAATTGAACATCTCTAGGGCTAATTTTCTAGTTTCTAAGTCGACTGCCAGTATTTTATCCACAGTCAATTCTGGATCATTCTTAAAGTTATGCATACATGCCAGTATTTTATCGGATATATCATAAAATTTGATTCGATCCTCTAAATAAGCTTGAACAAAGATTTCATTTGCTGCATTCATAACAGTAGGTATGAGGCCGCCCTGTCTTAACGCTGTCTTCGCAATGTTTAAACACGGAAACCGCTCATCATCTGGCTTTGAAAAAGTTAACGCACTGAGTTTAAAAAAATCAAGGCGTTCAATTGTATTGAAATGTCTCTCAGGATAATCAAGCGCATAAATAATCGGCAATTTCATATCTGGAACACCTAATTGTGCCATCACCGAAGCATCGTTAAACTGAACCATCGAGTGTATAATACTTTGAGGATGGACCACAACTTCAATCTGGTCTTGATTTACGTCAAATAGCCATTTGGCTTCAATAAATTCGAGGCCTTTATTCATCAAAGTCGCAGAATCAATTGTGATTTTTCGCCCCATAGACCAATTGGGATGTTTCAGCGCATCCACTGCTTTTTTATTTTCTATTTCAGCTTTAGTAAAATGTCTAAAAGCACCGCCTGATGCCGTTAGCAATATTTTTTCTACACGTTTTGAATTTTCGCCTCTTAAACATTGAAAGATAGCGCTGTGTTCACTATCCACAGGTAAGATAGACACATTGTGTTTAATCGCAAGTGGCATAATCAACGCGCCTGCAGTAACAAGTGTCTCTTTATTTGCAAGTGCTATATTTTTGCCTGCTTCAATTGCTTTTACAGTTGGCAACAAGCCGATATTCCCTACAACTGATGTGAGTACAATATCAACTTCATGATGGGTGGCAACTTCAATTAGGCCCTCCATCCCTTTTAGAACTTTGATGTTATGTGGTTTTAACTTAATATTTAGCGTTTCATAAGCACTTTCATCATAAGCCACTACGAATTTAGGTTTGTGAATTAAAGCTTGTTCAAATAGCCGCTCAGCCTGCTGATTACACGTGATCGCAAAAACTTCATATCGACCACTCGCCTTAATGATGTCAAGTGCTTGAGAGCCAACCGAACCCGTCGACCCCAATATTGTGATTTTTTTCATTTGAGATCTCCTCATGGCCTAAATTAAAAAGTTGAAAATAACAATGAAATAATAGACTAAAGGCATTGTAATGATAATACTGTCAAAACGATCCAATACGCCACCATGACCTGGCATTATCTTGCCAAAATCCTTTATATTAAAAATTCTCTTAATTTTCGATGCGATAAGATCCCCAACTTGAGATAAGATACTACCGATTAAACCTAGAAAAACAGCATAAAGTTGAAAACTCGGATTAAAAATACTTGCGTATGCATAACTAAAAATGAGACATGCAATAACACCACCCAATGACCCTTCCACCGTTTTCTTCGGACTCACGGACGGAATAAGCGGTGTTGATCCAATCAATTTACCTGTAAAATAGGCAAACGTATCTGTGACAAATGCGATTACAAAAGGGTACCATATGAAAAAATTACTGTCAAGTTTCCAGATCATGATAATATGCGATAAGGAAAAAGCAATATAAAAAAACCCGATAAAAGTGACCATACTGCCTATCATAATATTTTTTTTATATAGCATGGTTAGTGTAAGTAGTAAAAACAAAAATACAGCAATCAGAAAGGTGTAATAATCTTGCGGCATATCCTTATATAACCCACCAAACCAAGCTGTCGTCATTAAATAACCCGCCCAATTCAAGACGTAGTATTTCCTCGAAAACGTTTTATAAAATTCGTATTGACCTATTATACTCAGAAGATATGCTGCTAAAAACAGCAGTGCGCCTCCCTTAAACAGAACAAAGAATAACAGCGGTAACGCTATAAGTGCTGAAATTGTACGCTGTATCATTGAATTCACCTCTTATATCGCACCAAATCTGCGATGTCTTTTTTGATATTTAATCAGTGCGCTTCTATAAAGCGTTTCATCGAAATCTGGCCAATAGTGCTCATCAAATACAAACTCCGTATAAGCGACTTGCCATAGCATAAAATTACTTAATCTTTGTTCACCGCTTGTTCTGATCAATAAATCCGGATCAGGTAACCCTTTTGAGAAAAGATGATCTGAAAATAAGCTTTCGTCAATGTCATCAAGTGCAATCTTTTCAGACTTGTATTCCGTCGCAATTTCTTTTACTGCTCTTATAATTTCATCTCTTCCGCCGTAATTTAGAGCAATATTGAAATTCATTTCAGTATGATGCTGAGTGCGTTCAATCGCACGCAACACTTCAGTCTTAGCATATTTCGGTAGGACATCGATATCTCCAAAAATATTGATCTTTACTTTATTTTCTACGATTTCATCTATCTCTGATCTAAAAAATTTGACCAGTATATCCATAAGCCCATTTACTTCATCCTCAGGTCTGCGCCAATTTTCAGTTGAAAATGCATAAAAGGTGATATTCTCAATTTTAAGCTTCTTACTCTCAATGACAATGCGTTTAAGCATTTCTGTTCCCGCATTGTGACCCATTAATCTAGGCAATCCTCTTCTTTTAGCCCATCTTCCATTGCCGTCCATGATGAAGGCGACGTGTTTAGGTAGGTTATCAAGTTCAATAGGCATCTCTTTGGTTTTTTTAAAGAACATGTGTTAACCTCATTTAATAAAATTGTTTTGGACTTATACTGAAAACCACTTTTCTCAGCATATTTTAAAAAACCCTCCGAATGGTGGAGGGTAAAAGGTTATACTTCCATGATCTCGTCTGTTTTTTTATCGATCAAATGGTCTATCGTATTCACATGATCATCAATCATCTTTTGAACTTCTTTTTCTGCGGATGTCAAATCATCTTCTGTTATTTCTTTATTCTTTTGCATTTTTTTGAGCGTTTCAATTGCATCTCTTCGCTCATTTCTAAGAGCGATTTTAGAATCTTCACCTATTTTTTTAGCTTGTTTCGCTAAATCTTTTCGACGTTCTTCTGTGAGCATTGGCATGACAAGTCTGATTAATTTGCCATCATTACTTGGATTAATCCCTAGGTCTGCAATTTGAATTGCCTTTTCAATATCTTTTAGAATAGAGGCGTCATAAGGTTGGATTTGTATAATTCTAGGTTCTGGTACAGATATACTCGCAAGCTGTTTAATAGGTGTTTCAGAACCATAATATTCAACCATAACTCTATCTAAAATAAGCGGATTAGCTCTTCCCGCACGAATGTGATTTAAATCCTCTTTTAGCACACCTAGTGTTTTTTCCATTTTTTCATTTAAGTGTTCATGTACTTGATTTCTCATTACTACGCCTCCTCAATGATCGTTCCAACATTTAATCCGGAGCATGCTTTGATAATATTTTCTGGAACATTTAAGTCAAATACAGAAATAGGAATATGGTTATCCATACATATAGTGATAGAAGTCAAATCCATAACACCTAGTTTTTTACTAAGCACTTCTGTAAATGAAATTTTTTCATATTTCTTGGCATGTTCAAATTTTGCAGGATCGCAATCATATACGCCATCAATATTTTTAGCAAGTAATATTAACTCTGCATCAATTTCAGCAGCTCTGAGTGCTGCGGCTGTATCCGTTGAAAAGAAAGGACTTCCCGTCCCAGCTGCAAACAACACAACCTTCCCCTCGCTGAGGTAATTGACAGCATTTTCTCTATTATAAGCTTCACCCACTTGAGGCATGGGAATTGCACTGAGCACTTTATTTTCAACACCAAGGTATTTTAATGCGTCTGACATCGCTAAAGAATTCATGACCGTAGCGAGCATCCCCATATAATCTGCAGTTGTTCTCTCCATATTAGGATTCGAACGCCCTCTCCAAAAATTACCTGCTCCAATGACAATACCAACCTCTGCACCTAATTGGTGTATTTTCTTGACATAACCTGCAATTTCCTGAACTGTGTCATAATCCACGCCAGAACCTCTTGTTCCCGCTAATACTTCTCCACTTAACTTTAACAATACACGTTTATATTTAAGTTCCAAAGCACAACCTCCGTTCTATCTCTATTTTACAGTAATTAATGAGTCCAATCAAACTTTTTTTCCTTAAAAAAGAGAACACGACTGTGTTCTCTCTTGATTTGCGAATTATAATTAAGCTTTTAATTGTTTAGCAACTTCTTCAGCGAAGTTTTCAGTTTTCTTTTCAATGCCTTCGCCAACTTCAAATCTTGAAAATCTTCTTATAGAAAGATTTTCACCGATCTTTGCAATTTTTTCTTTTAAAAGATCATCAATAGTCTTATCTGGATCTTTAATAAAAGGTTGCTCCAATAAACAAACTTCTTTGTAGTATTTTGCAATTCTACCTTCAACCATTTTATCGATGATTTGAGCAGGTTTACCTTCATTTAAAGCTTGATTTCTTAAGATTTCTTTTTCTGCCTCAAGTGCTTCAGTAGGCACTTCTTCTCTTCTTACATAAAGTGGTCTAGCAGCTGCAACTTGCATAGCAACGTCTCTACCAAATTCTTGGAATTCTTCATTTTTAGCAACGAAATCTGTTTCGCTATTGATTTCAACAATAACACCAATTCTTCCGCCATGGATATATGAAGCTATAATACCTTCTGCAGCAATCCTGTCACTCTTTTTAGCAGCTTTTGCAATGCCTTTTTCTCTAAGGTATTTGACTGCCTCATCCATATTACCATTTGTTTCAACGAGCGCTTTTTTACAATCCATCATACCAGCGCCTGTTGCTTCTCTTAATTCTTTAACTAATGAAGCTGAAATTGACATGTTATATCCTCCTATTATAATATTAACGACTTGCGTCTTATGATCCTCTACAAATCTATTTCTGATAAAAAGGTAAGAGAAATTCTCTTACCTCAATATTTTTTTACTCTTCAGTTACAACAGCTTCAGCAACAGGCGCATCCGTTAATTGCTCGCCTTGATTCGCTTCAATAACAGCATCTGCCATTCTTCCAGCGATTAATTTTACCGCTCTAATCGCATCGTCATTACCTGGAATTACATAATCAACTTCATCAGGATCACAGTTTGTATCTACGATAGCAACAACTGGAATTCCTAAATTCTTAGCTTCTTTAATTGCAATTCTTTCTTTTTTTGGATCTACTATAAATAAGGCACTTGGCAATTTAGTCATGTGCTTAATGCCGCCTAAATATTTCTCTAATTTTTCTTTTTTAGCTTTTAATTGAAGTACTTCTTTTTTAGGCAACGCTTCGAAAGTACCGTCGTTCTCCATTTTTTCTAATTTGAACAACAAATCAATTCTTTTCTTAATGGTTTTAAAGTTTGTCAACATACCGCCTAACCATCTTTGGTTAACAAAGTACATTCCCGCTCTTAACGCCTCTGATTCAATGGCTTCTTGAGCTTGTTTCTTAGTGCCGACAAAAAGTACAGTACCATTTTCTTCCACAACGCTTTTTATGAACGCATAAGCATCGTCTACTTTACCCACTGTTTTTTGAAGGTCGATAATGTAAATACCATTTCTTTCTGTGAAGATGTACTCAGCCATTTTTGGATTCCATCTTCTAGTTTGGTGACCAAAGTGTACACCTGCTTCTAATAGTTCTTTCATTGAAATTATTGACATCTTAACTCCTCCTCGTTTTTTACCTCCCTACTTTTCATCTTTCGAAATGACCCTTGGGCAACAATTTCAAAATTAAAGTAGGTGTGTTTTTATTACCTTAAATAGTATAACACAAAGCCTCATGAAGCTCAACTTTTTTTATCTGCAAATACTTATATTTTTTTTGTCACATCAGGCAACTGAATAAGGAGCTGAAGTTCTCCCATGCCAATATTAAGCTCCTTTGCAATTGCTTTCAGGGAAGCCCCTTCACTTCTTCTTTTTACAACCTGATCTCGTAAAGTGATCTCTGACTCATAACCCATGCTTTCATCAAGTTTCATTGATTCGATTTCCTTTTTATGCGCGTTTTCATCTTTGCTCAGATCCATTTTGGCTTTATGCATTGCAATAGGATCTGCATAACGCTCATCCTGCACGCTATTTGCTTTAGATCGCTTTGATAATGAAGCTATTTCCGCCTCTATCAACTGGATCTCTTTTTCATGTTGAGAATACTTCCCCTCTAAATCACTGGCGATTTCATAAAAAGCATTGTTCATTTCATCAATTGACATCTGTAGATTCTCCAATAGCTTAAAAAGATCATCTTCCTTATAAAGGCTTGAATGTTCTAATAATTGTTCACGTTTTAATATCGCCCTATTCAGTTCTCTTCTCATCAAAAAAATGGAACTGACTACAATCATCAGTCCAAATATTATACTTATAACATACATATAGTCTACACTTTCATATCAAATTTTGTGCCTTCTTTACCATATTGAGTCTTTGTAGGTTGAATGGTTTCTTTTTCTTTCTCTTGATCATGCTCATCAGAAAGATGCTTTTTCTTTCTCTTTTTCTTCTTCTGATCTGCTTCATTCTCTTTTTTATTATTCTTGACGACGTTGTGCTCTTTAGACTCTAGTGTATTGACTGTTTGCTTCTTCTTAGCAGTATCTTCTTTATTTTCAATTTGAGCGCTTGCAAGTTCGTTAGCTTGTTTACTTACAACATTCTGTTTAGCCGCATGAATTTCTTCAGTTTTGTGAACAACCATTTGCATATCAACCGGTCTAATTCCCATAATTTCACCTTCCTTTAGAATTATAAGATCATCCGAAAAAAAATCAGTCAACTCTTATTACAATTTTAATTTTTTTAATATGTCCTCGCAACAATTTCACCTTTATCCTTAAGTATACTCGTATGTGTCATTTCATGTTTTACATAGTAGCTTGTACTCCCAATTTTCACACGAGTGCCTGGATAAATCATTCTTGCAGTTAATTTTGCACCTTTTATATTGTTAACAAGTTCATTTAACATTTTTAGCCTTTGTCTTTTATCGCTTAACTGTGTATCCATTTCAACAAAATTGGCACTGTACTTTTTATACATAAATAGGGAGCGTTCATCCTCCGGATTTTGATCCACTTTGCCCTTTAAAAGTTTAAGTGATTTATCCAACTTGTCATGCATTTCTATCAAATCTTTCACTTCTGTGGACAGTGTTTTTAACTCATCAATGATTTCTACGTCAACGCCGAGTTTAAATGAAGTTACTATGCCAAGTTCAGAACCTATAACGTGCGCTTCAATATCACTTTTACAAGAAATCTCTCCGCCGACAATCAGCCCTTTTTTACCTTTTACAACGATCCGACCATCACACTTGACAACACTATTCATTATAGCGCCCGTTTCAATATTCCCTCTACAAATAACATCACAACTGTTGATGAAATTAGAAGTTAAATTACCACCGCAATAGATATAAGCATTGTCATGCCCCTGAATACCCCTAGATATAACCACATCTCCAGTCGCCTTCACATTGGCACCCTCAACGACACCATTAATTGAAAGATCGCCTTCACAATCAACTTCATAACCATCTGTTACATTGCCGTGAATGATCACTTGTCCATGAAATTTAATATTTCCCGTTTCAACACCTACATCTTTATTAATCTCAAGCACTTTGATAACCGAAATCTTATCATTTTCATTGACAACAGATCCATCGCATTCTGCAGCGACGGACAAACCATCTGGAGAGATTTTAACATTTTTGCCCATTTTGAAAACAATATCTTTGCCATCTTTACCTTTAATGACTTTACCCGTAACCGTGGTCCCGTTTTTCGCTTTTGTGGCAGGTGTTTTTAAAGCGAGAATTTCATTTTCCTTAACGACTTCTACATACCCTAAGTTTTTAAAGTCAACGCGTCCATCTTCTAATAGTTGAGGTTTTACATGATGATCCTTGCCGTAGATAAATTCGATGCTTGCATCCACGCCATTTTCATGAGGCACGCCTTCTGCAACAATTTCATTGAAAACAGATTTTTGGTTTTTACAAATAGCCTCAATGCTATTGAATTTCAAACCAAATACAACATTTTTGTCTTTTAAGATTTTTATAAGTTCATCCGATTTCACAACAATATCTGGTTGTAAAAATTCAATGGATAAAAAAGCTTTATAGTAATCGTCTGAAATTTTTATCGAGATGTCGAATTTAGATTGATTTTGTTCGCTCATACTTCCCCCTTGTTTTTTATGCTTCTGATATATATATCGGCATTATTTAAAAAAACATTATCATTATTATTATACAATAAATTATCACATAATACAAAATCACAGTTTCCTGTGATTTAAACTATTTCTTCCAATGAAATTTTAAGCTTTGAAATCGCCTTAGTGTGAATTTGAGATACACGAGATTCAGAAATCGACAAAACATCTGCAATTTCTTTATATGTAAGCTCCGAGTAATAGTACAATTGCAAAACCATCTTTTCTTTTTCTGGTAATTTACCGATAATTTGGGTTAGTATGCGTTTCATTTCTTCATCAACGTATTTTTCTTCTGGCTGAAATTCAATATTTTTAGATTTAATATCAAAATTGGAATTATCATCAATTTTTTCTTCTAAGGAAACGACCGAATACGTTGTGACTTCACCTAACAATTTATTATATTCTTCAAGAGACAATCCCATTTCTTCCGCTATGAGTTCATCCGAAATATCAAATCCATATTTTTTTTGAAGTTTCGCTATTGCTTCTTCGATTTTCTTATATTTTTGACGCGTACTCCTAGGAATCCAGTCCATATGTCTAATTTGATCAATAATGGCGCCTCTAATTCTTATATTGGCATACGTCTCAAATTTTATATTCTTTGTGTGATCAAATTTATCGATGGCATCAATTAAGCCAATGACACCATACCCTAATAAATCATCAAAATCAACATGCGCATTATAGTTATTGTATAATCGTCCAGCGATTATTTTGACTAAAGGGACATATCTTATGATAAGTTCATCTTTTGCATCTCTAATATTTCTATCTTTGTAGTTGATCCATAATTGTTCGTTAGTCATTAAACCACCTTCAAAGTAACTTTTGCAATGTATTTTAGAAGTTACAGTTCCCTTATACCTTTGCCAGCTGTTTTAATTAAAAGCTTTCCATCTTCACTATAGAATTCGATCGTTCTACCGAAGTTGCCTCCCGTTTCATCTGCTTTAATTGGAATTCCCATATTTTTCAATATTTCGCGAACTGCCTCAGCATTTCTCTCACCAATTTTCATAGCATCATTTTGTGATGAAAAGGAAAACATCTGAGCGCCACCTGCAATTTTTGCATAAAAACGACTCTTCCTAGCCCCTTTAACTTCCATTTGGCTAATAAGCTCTACTATTGCAGTATCTGCAAATTTGGCAACATTTTCATTTTTTCGAATCGCTTTACTTGAAGGTAACATAATATGAGCCATGCCTGTTATTTTAGTCAACGGATCATATAAACAAATACCAACACACGACCCTAATCCTAGGGTCGTGAGTGCATTAGGGAAATCTGCTACTTTCAAGTCAGCCATGCCAACCTTAATCATTGTGCTCATAGTGTAACCCCTAAACTACCAAGTAAGACTTCATAAGATTCCATATCTGGGATTAAAAAGAAATACCCATCTACTTTCTTCGCTGCATCAGTTTCTATAAACTCATTTTGAATAATTAAAACATTATCACCCATTTGACCGAATTCTATTGCGGGCACACTTAAAATAGCGCCCGCCATGTCAATTGCAAGTGCTGGAACTGAAATTTTAATTTTGAGATTGGTAAGACCTGACAAGGATGAAACGTAGGCGCCAGAGAGAATATTACCAATTTCTTTTAATGCTGAAATCGTAAATTCATCAAACTCCGCATTATCTCTTGGCATCAATAAATCCACTAGATTAATCGCAGAACTTTGATCCAAAACAAACATAATGCTGCCCGTGATATCGCCTTCTATCTTGAAAAAAATGCCGCAAACAATATTTTCTGGTCCGCCCAGAATCTCTGGAACTTCATCAAATTCAAGAACTTTAACAACAGGTACTTTCATATCCACTTTCTTATCGATCATTTTCGCTAAGGAAGTAGCTGCGTTTCCTGCACCAATATTGCCAATTTCTCTAAGTACATCAAGTACTATATTATTATTAAGATTTAACTGATCTGACATTACGCCCCCTATCCACTCACCTATTCAATATTGAGCACTTTGAATAAGTCTATTAACATTATGATTCTTTCATTTTTCTTACCAATATTTTTGATAAACTCGTTATTGACGTCTTTTTTTACAGTTGGTGCTGCATCAATATCATCTTCTGAAATTTGAAGTACTTCCGATGAAGAATCCACCAACATACCTATTTTCATTTCCTCTAAATTTATAATGATAATCCTTGATTCATCTGTGGCCTCTTTTGGGGTCAATCCAAATCTAATTCTCAAATCTACCACTGGCACAATGATCCCTCTTAGATTTACAACACCTCTTACGTAAGGTGAAGAATAAGGCACTCTTGTAATGGGCAATACTTTTTCGATATTTTCTACATTATTGATATCAATGCCATAGTACTCTTGATTGAGTCTAAAGGTTACAAATTCTTTGATTTCGCTCATACATATTCCCCCTTACTAGAATAATTGATTAGGATCAACGATCAATGCAACACTACCATTACCTAATATCGTTGCACCCGCAATTGCTTTAATACCCGTGAGGTATTTACCAAGTGACTTAATAACGATTTCTTGTTGTCCAATTAAACTATCTACAACAAGCCCAGCTTCAACTTCACCTTTTTTAACAATTACAACAATCAGTTCATCCAAATCTTCGTGACCTTCATTGATGTTTAAAACAGATTTCATTCTAATAATTGGAAGCGTCTTATTGCGGTAGAGCACGACCTCTTGATCTTGAACCATTGTGATTTTAACCGTTTGAATCGTTGTTATCTCTTTAATATTATTAAGCGGAATTGCATATTTCTCATCATCTAGATTCACCATTAGGGCTTGAATAATTGCAAGCGTTAATGGTAACCTTATAACAAATTTACTGCCTTGACCGAGTGTAGATATCACTTCAACGGTGCCGTTGATCGCTTCAATCTTAGATTTAACCACATCTAGGCCAACACCTCGTCCTGAGATATCTGTCACTTTGTCCACAGTGCTGAATCCTGCATTGAAGAGCAAATTGATAATTTCCTTCTCACTCATATCTTCTGATTCCGCAGTTGTAATCACTTTTTTCTCAATTGCTTTTTTCTTAATAATATCAGGATTAATGCCTTTACCATCGTCTTCTACTTCTATGACAACTGTATTGCCATCAGGATAAGCTCTTAAGGCTACAAATCCATTTTCTTCTTTACCCACTTTCAAACGCACCTCAGGTGACTCTATACCATGATCAAGCGAATTCCGAATCAAATGAATCAATGGATCTCCAATTTCGTCAATAACAGTTCTATCTACTTCAGTTTCTTCACCAGACATAAATAATTTTATATTCTTACCAAGCTCTTTCGATAAATCCCTGACCAGTCTCGGAAATCTATTAAAAGTTCTTTCAACAGGTACCATTCTAACTTTCATTACAGCATCATGAAGGCTTGTGGTAATACGTTCAAGGTATTCAATTGCTTCATTCATGTTGTTCTTGTTGGAGGAGGTGTCTAAGTCTTCAAGTCGTGTTTTGATAATGATCAATTCACTCACAAGGTTCATCAAATTGTCCAGTCTTCCAATTTCAACTCTTACCGTTTTAGACGTTTTACCTTTGTCCTTACTTTGTGCGTTATCTTCTTTTGATTTAGACGTCTCTTCATTGGCAACTGCCGTTTCAATATCAATCTCAACATCTGCCTGTTTTGCATGTTCAATAAGGTCCAGTTCAGATAAAGGTAACACGATTACTTTTACAATTTCAGAAATTTTCATGAGTTCACTTTGGGTATAATTTTCATCCAGTTTAGAAAAATATAAGAGTTCAAAGGAGTCATCAAACTGCTCATCTTCAATTTCTTCAGCTAACGGAAACGACTTAATGATTTCACCAAATCGTTCAAGTGTATTAAAAACAATAAAAGAACGTGCTGCTTTTAGCATACACCCCTTATCTAAAACCACTTTTATCAGATAGGGTCTCACGCCCATCTCAATGGCTTTGCTGATGATACTCTCCACATCATTGATCGAAATATGAAATGCGTCATCATCAGTTGGCCTAGCGATTTCAGATTTAGCGTCCGCCACTTTTTTAGGTTTGGTCTCATCAACAGAATCACCAGCAGCGATTTTTTCTAGTTTTACAACAAGTACAGATGAATCTAGGTCACCTTCCTTGCCTGTTTTCTCTAGATTATCAATATACTCTTCCAATGCATCAAAGCACTCAAAGAGAACATCTACAATCATACCCGTTACTTTCAAATTGCCATTTCTGACCAAATCTAGAACATTTTCCATTTTGTGTGTCAACGCAGCAACTTTAGTAAATCCCATCGTCCCCGACATGCCTTTTAATGTATGTGCGATCCTAAAAATTTCACTTAAATAGCTCATATTTTCAGCATTATTTTCAAGGTCAAGCAATATTTCGTTCATAGTTTGCAAATGTTCTTTGGATTCATCGATGAATATTTCTAGATATTGACTCATATCCATATGCACTACACCTCCATGGCTTTCATGATTTCATTGGTAATATTAGAAAGGCCAACGACCTTATCTACAACCCCAAGTTTGATAGTTGACTTTGGCATACCAAACACAACACAGCTTCCCTCGTCTTGTGCAATAACGTAGCCTTTTTTATCTTTAACACGTTTGAGGCCTTCTGCACCATCTGCACCCATACCGGTCATAATAACGCCAATTACATTATGATCATTTAAATCAGCTATTGAATACATCATAGCATCTACAGAGGGTTTATGTCCACTAACACGTTCCCCATTATCTAATTTTATCACAAATTGGCCCGCTTGTTTATATACTTTTATATGACTATCTCCAGGCGCTAGATAAGCCCACCCAGAAAGTATAATATCGCCATCTTCAGCTTCTTTAACACGAATCTGACTCATGCTGTCTAAACGTTCTGCCAAAGACTTCGTAAAGCCTGGTGGCATATGCTGTACAATGAGAATACCCGCATCTATATCTTTAGGAATATATGGGATAACCTCTTGAAGTGCTCTAGGACCTCCTGTCGAAGTGCCAATCGCAATCAATTTTCTAAATTTAGAGTTGCCTTCTATACGACTCGTAGAAGCAGCTTTTTTAGGACTTAAAGATACAAAAGTTTCCGGTCTGTCTAAAGCAACAGGTTTGGACACCTTTGCACGGCTTGCAAATCTAATTTTTTGAAGCAATTCTTCTTTCATCTCAGGTGTAGATATTTTTATAAGCGATGAAGGTTTTGTGATAAAATCAAATGCTCCTAAGTCAAGTGCTTTCAATGTTTCATCCGCCCCTTTTTTTGTCAAACTACTCAGCATAATAACTGGGAGTGGATTTGACTCCATAATTATTTTAAGCGCTGTAAGACCATCCATCTTTGGCATTTCTATATCTAAAGTAACCACGTCTGGAAGATATTTTTTTATTTTTTCTATGGCATCCTCACCATTTCTTGCGACATCAACTACTTCAAAGGCATCGTCTGACTCAATCATATCTGAAATCACTTTGCGCATAAAAGCAGAATCATCCACAACTAATACTCTAATTTTCATTTACATCAACCCTTTTTTAATGAGATTTCTTTCAATTTCAAAAACATAAGCTACAATCTTAGATTGGGTATTCGCATCTATCTCTAGAAATTTTATACCCACTTCATATCGATTATCATCTTTTTTCTCATTTCGTGTGACTTCACCTTTGAACTTCACCCAGTCACCACTGATTCTAAATTCACCTTCTAAAAAAGTGCCCAGATCAAAGGATTCCTTTATGAGAATTCTAAGACCACCGCCACTTAAATCCAAAGTATCAAATGGGATTTTTTCTAAGATTACTTCATCGACGAGAATATCTTTTTCGTTTTTAAATTTTGCCAAAACTTTTTGTTTCATTTGAGCAATTTCGTCCTCTGACAATTGTTTTTCAAACAAAAGATTGCCTTGAGACATTAAACTCACTCTAAAAAACTTTCGCCTTTGAACTTTTTTGATATCAGAGGCAAGATTTACAATCACACTCGGCAGATTGTCAAATTGGGTCCTGTCTTTCATAGTCCCTTTGAATAAGTACATACCCAAATTTTCTATATAGAATCTAAAGTAGTATACATAACTTTTTTCAAGAGGATATAGGCGACCTTCAGAAACTGGATTAGATATTATAATTTGGGAATCGTTTGTTATTTCGTAGACAAAGCACTTTAGAGTAATGGATTCATTATCATTCTTAAAGATCATAATATCTACTTCATCTGCAATTTTCAAATACTTATAAAAACCATTCATCAAAGTCACCTAAATTTTGTTTATCAATTTATTTATAAAAGTTTTAAAACTATGAGCATTTTTAACATATTTACTGTTGTTTTCAAGGTTATAAGCGATATTTTCAATGCTTTTACTTGAAATAGCCCTCGGATAAGCTTCAAGCACAGGTATTTGTTTTCTAACCGCTTTCTTCAGATTAGAATCTTCGAATATATAGCCCATATTTTCAAGTTCTTTGCTTAAAAATTTTGATACCGCTTGCTCCAGTTTATTAAAGACCTCATCGCCTTCTTCATTTGAATCTACTCGATTAATAATCAACTTAATTTTTTTGTCGTCTTCTTTTACAATATTTTTAATCAATGCATAGGCATCCGTTATTGACGTTGGATCTGGTGTTATAACAACAATAACATCAGAAGCGGCATCTACAAAAGATAAAACGGATTTACTGAGACCTGCACCTGTATCGATGAGAATATAATCGGATACATCATTGAAATAGAGCAATGAATGAATCAACTTTTCGAGTTGATTTTGATCTAAATCAATAAGATCCATTATACCAGATCCTCCAGATATAATATTGATATCATAAGGGCCCTTGAAAATACAATCCTGTACAGGAATTTCGCCTTTTACTACATGAGACAAATTATACTTGGGTACAATGCCAAATAGAACATCTACATTAGCGAGGCCTAAATCCGCGTCAATAATTGTGACGCGTTTTTTGAGCTTTGCTAGAGCAATCGCCATATTTACCGTGAAGTTTGTTTTACCAACGCCCCCCTTGCCACTTGATACAGTAATAATTCTAGCATCATGCTTATTAACTGATTCAGACGAACTTTCTTGAACGATATCTCTTAACTTCTGTGCCTGATCCATTATACACCACCACCATGGAAATTCTATTTGTCGCTTTTATTATCATTATCAAAAATGTAGCCCACAATTTTATCTTTATCGGCCAATTCTATATCATCTGGAACACTTTGCCCAATGGCGAAGTAGGATAAAGCTTTCCCTGTTAATACCTTTACATTTAAAATATTGCCATAGGAAGTTGCTTCATCTAACTTTGTAAATAAAAGCCGATAGTCACTTATAAAACTGTAAGATTCAATAATACTTTTCATATCTTTAAAACTGGTTGTCATGCTCATCACTAAAAAAATCTGAACGGATTTTAAATATTTCACAAGTTCATCATAATCCGATTTGAGTT
Organism: Fusibacter sp. 3D3; assembly: GCF_001748365.1. Lineage (GTDB taxonomy): Bacteria > Bacillota > Clostridia > Peptostreptococcales > Acidaminobacteraceae > Fusibacter_A. The sequence goes on from NZ_BDHH01000031.1 coordinate 22,758, forward strand.
CTTTACTCTTATGACTTCGACCAGCAGTATCAATTAAAATATAATCTTTATCTTTAAATTTATAGAGTGCTTCCTCAAGTTCATCGGCTTCATAGATGACTTCAAGAGGAATTCCAAGAATTTCACTATAGGTCTTAAGTTGCTCTACAGCAGCAATTCTGTACGTATCTGCTGTGATTAAGCCCACTTTTTTGTTTTCAATCAGCGAGAGCCTTGCCGCAATTTTTGCAAGTGTAGTGGTCTTCCCTACACCTGTGGGGCCTAAAAACATATAGACATTGGGTTTGTTTAAGGGATCCGTGTCAATGGATCTCATATCCCCTAAGTACTCTTTGGTAATCACTTTCATCGCATTTAATATTGCCTCTTGATTTTTATCATTTAAACTGATCTGTCTCTGGACAATATCCATAATTTTTTTTGCAATAGACTCTTGAATATCTAGTGATTTTAAAAAATCCACATAAGACAGGTCTTTTTTTACAGGTTCCTTATGTTCAATATTCTCCACTTTTCTAATGAGTTCTGAAACCATCTGTTTAAGCTCTAAAACTTCATTGTTGGAAACTGAATTTTTTTGTGGTTCTGTTATTTTGATATCATCATCAAGAAAGACCGGTTTTTCTACAATAGGGTCCGCTGGCTTAATAAAAACAGTTTCTTTAATCGGAGGTTGCTTGGCAACATCTTTGTATGTCTGAATTAAAGGTTCATCAATTGCAGCAACGACTTCAATCAAGGGCTTTTTAAAAAATTTAAATAACCCGCCTGTTTTTATTTTTCTCGTATTTAAAATTACTGCATCCATACCAAGTTCGCTTTTGATCTTAATCATGGCTTCATTCATATCTTTGACTAAATAGCGCTTAACTTTCATTAAATACTCACCATCCCTGCAGATTGTATATCAATATCTGATTCTATTTCATTATATGATAAAACAACTAATTCTGGAATAGATTGTTCTGTCATTCTTTTAAAATAAAATCTTACAATTGGCGCGGTCACAACAATTGCCTGTTCTCCCATTTGCATGAGTTTTCTAATTTCTTGAGCTAAACTCGCTACGATATTCTGACTTGTCATTGGATCAATCGACAAGAATGTGCCATTTTCATTTTGTTCAATAGCCTCCATCAACATATTTTCAAGGCTCTGGTCCAAAGTGACCACTTTGGCCTTCCCAAAGGGAAAATAGTTTCGAGACAACTGTCTGGATAGCTTTTGCCGAACATATTCCGTTAGTATATTGACATCTCTTGTTGATCTAGCATAATCCGCAAGCGTTTCAAGTATCGTCACCAAGTCTCTGATAGACACGAATTCCTTCAATAAATTGGACAAAACTTTTTGAATGTCCCCTAGCGACATAAGTCCTGGCATTAATTCTTCAACCAATGCCGCATTATTTTCTTTGATATTTTGTATCAATTGTTTAACATCTTCTCTATTGATCAATTCATGACTATGCTTTTTAATCACCTCTGTTAAATGTGTTGAAATAACAGAAGAAGGATCGACAACGGTATAACCTAACAACTCTGCTTTTTCTCGATTCTCAGATCGAATCCATTTTGCGGGAAGTCCAAAAGCGGGTTCAAGGGTATCAATCCCTTCAATCTCGCCTTCGACTACACCTGGGCTCATCGCCAAGTAATGATCAAAGACGATTGTGCCCTTCGCGATATCGTTGCCCTTAATCTTGATGAGATACTCACTTGAATCGAGCTGAATATTATCTCTAAGTCTGATCATGGGCACAACGACACCCATTTCCAGTGCAATTTGCCTTCTAATCATAACCAATCGATCAAAGAGATCACCGCCTTGATTAGGATCTGCCAGTGGAATAATACCATAGCCGAATTCAAGTTCTATAGGATCCACCTGAAGCAAAGGAATAATGTTCTCAGGTTTCCTTATATCGTCATTTTCTCTTGCAATTTCTTGGTCTTCTTCAAGTTCTGTACGCTCTTCAAGTGCCTTCTTATCTTGCGTTAAGCGAACCGCGCTCAAAAGGATGGCAACTCCGATGCTCACAAAAGGCAAATTGGGGAGCGGCGTGCCTATTCCTAGAAGCATCAAGACAGCTCCTACGATGTAGAGCACTTTGGATTGTGCAAAAAGTTGAGAAATCACATCTGTTCCTAAATTAGATTCGGAAGCTGCTCTTGTGACAATGATACCAGTAGCAACAGAAATCATAAGTGCAGGGATCTGACTCACGAGACCATCCCCCACGGTTAATAATGTGAATTTCTGAATAGACTGTGCCAAAGTAAGCCCCATAAAAAAGGCCCCTAGCATGAAGCCCGCAATTATATTAATGACAGTGATAATGATGCCAGCAATAGCATCCCCTTTAACGAATTTACTGGCACCATCCATGGCGCCATAAAAATCTGCTTCTCTCTGAATTTTTTTTCGGCGTTCTTTCGCATCATTTTCAGTGATCAATCCCGAGTTTAAATCGGCATCAATTGCCATCTGTTTACCTGGCATTGCATCCAGTGTAAATCTCGCAGCAACCTCAGATACACGTTCTGAACCTTTCGTAATAACTAAAAACTGAATGAGTACAATAATCAAAAATATAATAAAACCAACAATGGCATTCCCACCTACAACAAAGTTTCCAAATGCATCAATAACCTCACCCGCTTTACCTTCAGATAAAATATATCGAGTTGTTGAGATATTTAACGCAAGTCTAAAGAGCGTTGTAATAAGCAGTATAGACGGAAATACTGAAAATTCCAAGGTCTCTTTAACAAACATGGAAAGCACTAAAATCGTAAGTGCCAAAGATATGTTCAGGGCTAGAAAAAAATCCAACCACGCTAACGGTACTGGTATAATAATCATCAGAATAATGACAATTACTAACAAAGCCATTGTCACGTCACTAAAACGCATTTATAGGCCTCCTAAAATTTTTTCTCTTGCTTTAAATTATATACGTATGCTAAGACCTCTGCAACCGCTTCATACAACTCTGCTGGAATAAATTCACCAATTTCAACGGTTTTATACAAAGTTTGAGCTAAAGGTTTATTTTCTACGATTGGGATATTATGCTCGCCAGCAATCTTTTTTATATTTTGAGCGATTAAATCCTGTCCTTTTGCAAGCAATAAGGGTGCGGCGCCCACCGATTGGTCGTATTTTAGCGCCACTGCAAAGTGAGTAGGATTCGTTATGATCACGTCAGCTTTAGGCACTTCTTGCATCATTCGACTCATTGCTATTGCCCTTTGCTTCTGTTTAATCTTCGCTTTTAACTGCGGATCGCCTTCACTTTGCTTATACTCATCTTTAATTTCCTGTTTAGACATCATCAGATCTTTATTGTTTTTCCATTTTTGATAAGCAAAATCAAATATAGCAATTACAAACAAAAAAAGAGCGCATCTGATAACAAGTCCATAGGTGATGTTCCACATGATTAAGACGGTTTGTCTCGGATGTAATTCGAGTACTAAAATGAGTTCTTTTAAATGTTGTCTGACATATGAGATGGCAACATATAGGAGTAAACCCGATTTGGTAACGGATTTGACAAGCTCAACAAGCGATTTTGTTGAAAACATATTTTTTAACCCTTTTAGCGGATTAATTTTACTTAATTTAGGTTGTATCGGTTCAAGCGTAAATAGAAACCCAACTTGAGCATAATTCAAAAGAAGTCCGACGATCAATGCAACCCCTAACAAAGGTAAAGTCAGCTTCAGTATAAACAAGAGCGTCTCATTAAAATAGTTTTTAATATTACCATTTGAAAAGAAAGCTTCTGGGGATTCCATATAAGCAGCCGTCATATAGAAAAAGCCAAATAATTGATCCACCATATAACTGCCGTATTGAGATAACATAAAAAAAACAGCTAGAAGTCCCACGGACGCAGGTAAATCTTTCGATTTTGCGACCTGTCCTTTTTGTCTAGCATCTCTTATTTTTTTGGAGGTAGGTTGTTCCGTCTTTTCTTCTGAGAATAATTGCAAATCAAATTTTAAAAGCATATAAACCTCATGATCCTACACTAAAACAAATTAAAGAATCTCACGATATACTGGAAACCATTTCCTAAGATACCCGCAAATATTTCATACAAGTAAGGCATAAGTATAATGAACAACAGAAATCCAAAAAAGATCTTAAAGGGCATCCCTAATATAAAGACATTCATTCCTGGCATTGCTTTAGATAATAACCCCAGTATAATATTTGCAATAAGAACTGTGATCACAAATGGGGCTGCTATTTGAAACCCTAATACAAATGACTCTTCAATAATATCCAATAATATATCAAAAGAAGGCACTGAAAAAAACAGCGTTCCGAGCTTGATTTTTTCAAAAGAAACCACAAGTGCCGTAATGAGCTCATGGTGAAAATTCAATTGTAGAAATATTAACATTGCAAAAATATAAAAAAGGTTGGAAGTGATTGCAATTTGGGACTCATCTAGTGGATTGATAACACTGACCATTGCAAATCCCAAGTCCCTATCAATTAAATCCCCAGCAAAATAGATGAATCCCATATAAACGGTCAATATAAGCCCCATGAAAACGCCAATAAAGAGTTCGTTTATGACGAGAAAGATCAGTTGATACAAACTGGATAAATCATAAATGATATTAGAATCCACAAGGGGCCATAATATAAGAGACATAAAAAGAATAAAACCTATTTTAACTTGAACGGGATAATTGCGGCTTCCAAATATAGGTGCTGTAAAAATCATGCCTGCAATTCTCACAAAGATCAATAAGATATCAAAAAAAGGAATTGACATTACGAACTCCTCTAGTAAATGATTAAATCGATTAAACCAAAAACATCATTCGTAAATTGAACAAGTGAATTGATCATCCACGAACCCGTTAAAATCATGATCACAAAAACCACTACAATTTTAGGGACAAAGGCAAGTGTCGCCTCTTGAATTTGCGTTGTCGCCTGAAAAATAGCGATGATCAGTCCAATCAGTAGGCCGCCAAGTAACATAGGTGCTGATAAAAAAAGAATGATTTTTATGGTTTCCGAAAATAAATCAATAACCATTTCTTCCGTCACTTACAACACCTACCTCACACTTAAGATTATCTTTTCAATAATAAGATGCCAACCATCCACCATAATAAATAGAAGAATTTTTATGGGTAGAGAGATCATAACAGGCGGAAGCATCATCATCCCCAGCGCCATTAAAGTCGACGCAACAATCATATCTACCACAATGAAGGGAATAAAAATAAGAAATCCAATTTCAAAAGAAAGTTTCAACTCGCTAATAATAAAAGCAGGAATCAACGCCGTCATAGGGATATCTTCATTTGTTGTAACATTATCCACATCTGCAATATCCAAAAAAAGCGCCAAATCTTTAGTTCTCACTTGACGTAGCATAAACGCTTTAAAAGGTTCTTTTGCTACATTGACAGCTTCTTCTAAAGTTATAGTGCCTTCTTGCATAGGAAGATATGCATTTTCATAAACATCAGTAAAAACAGGCGACATGATATAAAAAGTTAAAAACAATGCAAGTCCCACCAAAATTTGATTTGGAGGTGTTGATTGTAATGACAACGCTCGCCTTATAAAGCCTAAAATAATAATGACTCTTGTAAAACAAGTCATCATCATCAAAATTGAAGGTGCTAACGAAAGCACTGTAAGCATTAACAAAATCTGAATGCTATTTGCAACTTGAACATCACCATTTTCACTAGATATGGATACATTTATATCCGGTATGCCTATATTTGTTTCTCCAAAGGATAAAAACTGGGGAAATAGGACAAACAATATTAAAAATACCAAAACTAATAATTTTAGCTTAAAATCAACTTTGCTTAACTTACCCTTACTGACCGTCATTTTTTTTATCCTTCTTAACTAAAAATCGCTCCAAATGTTCTGAAAATTTATGATTTAAAATCTGCTCTTCTTTTATAAAGCTTTCTACTTTTAGATCATCTCGCTTATCCATAAGGTACATACCATTTTTATCAATTCCAATAAAATAAAAAATATTCTCTAGCTCCACTAAAAGCAAAAACTTATCATTTGAAAGGGCTACACGTTCTAACACCTTAACTTTACGGTCTTTCAAAGAGATATAATTCTTTTTAGTTATAAACTTAGAGAATATCCATAAAAAATATATTAAGATTGATATCACGATAAAATACTTCACTGCAAACCAGAAATTATCTGTCTCGTAACTTTTTAAAAGAATGGCAGAATAGGTAAATTTGCCAAACAAATAAATCACCTATCCTAACACTTTTTTGACTGCTTCAATAACACGATCTGCCTGAAACGGTTTGACGATAAAGTCTCTTGCGCCTGCTTGAATGGATTCAATAACCATAGCTTGTTGGCCCATCGCAGAACACATAACAACCTTAGCATTTGGATCAAAAGCCTTAATCTCTTTAACGGCTTGAATGCCATCAACTTCTGGCATCGTAATATCCATGATCACGAGCTCAGGTTTTAATTCTTTATATTTTTCAATAGCTTTTTGACCATTCTCTGCCTCACCAACAACATCATAACCGTTTTTCGTTAAGACATCCTTGATCATCATCCTCATAAATGCTGCATCGTCAACAACTAATATTGTATTAGCCATAGCGTTTCCTCCTTAATAATTATTCATTGACCCTTCTAGGAATAATAATATCCGTTATCCTAATGCCGTAATTTTCATCCACGACAACAACTTCACCCTTGGCAATTTTCTTACCATTGGCTAGAACATCCAAAGGTTCCCCTACAAGTCGATCTAGTTCAATAACCGTTCCTACTCCGAAATCAAGAATTTCATTGATTTTTTTACCAGTTCTTCCAAGCTCCACGGTGATTTCAAGTGGAACATCCCTAATAAGTTCTATATCATTATTATAATACATTTGAGCAGAATTGCCATCAAAATTTTCGAATTGCAACGGAATCGCATTGACTTTCTCGTTTGAAAGGTTTGATTTTCTGTCATCTTCTTCATAATAATATTGAGGTTTTGGTGCTTCTTGTTTTGGCGAAACCTTTTCTTCTTCCAATTTTGGAACAGGTTTACTTGCTGCAGCTGGCTCTGGCTCTGGTTTCCCTTTGACAATTGTCGCAACCATTTGTTTTGCAACTTCAATCGGTAAGACCTGCATAATTTCTGAATCGATCAAATCACCAACAGTCATTCTAAAAGCGATTTTAACCACTTGATCTGTCTTTGATACCCCAAATTGAGTATAATCTAACTCAGAAATCTTGTCATGATAAGCTTCTGGGGGAGAAATATCAATTTTTTGACCAAGCATTTCCGAGAGAGATGTGGAGGAAGAGCCAATCATTTGATTCATCGCTTCACTAATCGCACTTAAATGCAGATCATTTAATTCATTGGAGATGTTAGTACCATCTCCACCCATCATTAAATCTGTTATAATTTTAACATCTTTTTCATGTAAAATCAAAAAGTTTACGCCTTCAATACCCACTTTATAAGTAATATTTATGAGAACAGATGGACTTATGAATTCTTCAGCAAGTTCTTCCATAGTTGTTTCGGATACTTTAGGTGTCGTAATGGTTACTTTTTTGTTTAACAAGGTAAAGAGAGTTGTTGCGGCTGTTCCCATGCTTATATTGCCGATTTCACCAATTGCATCAATTTCTGCATCCGTTAATTTGGCCACTGTTGTGTTATTAGATGTACTATCACCACCGCCTAATAAAGCATCAATCTCTTCTTGCGAAAGCATATCAGTCATCGATTTCATCTCCTTCCGTAACAACGTCTGTAATCATTACAGCCACATTTTTTTTCTTAATACCTGGTTTACCACGAAACTTTAATTTATCTTCTACATAAATTTCAAGTGGATCATCCACTTTTTTATTGAGCAGAATAATATCTCCTTTTTGAAGGTTTAAAAGTTCAGAGACGGTTATATTGGATCCTCCAACGATACTTTTCATGCTGATAACGGATTTGCCAATACCTGTCTCAAGTGCTTCTCGCTCTTCATCAGTGACTTCTTTTTTATTACTTGTTGCAAACCATAATCTTGAACTTAAACTTGGCAATATAGGCTCTATGACAAAATGCGGGATACAAATATTGACCATGCCTTCTGAATCTCCAATATGAATATTAAAAGTGACCAATGCAATGGATTCAGCGGGAGACACAATTTGAGCAAATTGTGAATTCGTCTCTATGTTTTCAAGTTTTGGTCTAAGTTCAACGATATTGCCCCAAGGTTCTTTTAGTAAATTGATGAATTTAATCAAAATATTTCTGAGCAATGTCATCTCAATTTCTGTTAAAGACCTATTCTCCTTATTCGTTGAAGGTGATTTCCCAGTACCGCCCAAAACACGTTCTATCATTGAATAAGCAATATCAGAAGAGACATCAATAATAATTTGCCCACTAAAAGGTGCAAAATCTATAATACCTAAAATTGCAGGATTAGATATGGAATTGCTAAACTCTGTGTAAATCAAACTTTGCACAGAGATGACGTCCACCTCAATATAGGTTCTTAAATAACCAGACAAAAAGTTGTTGAGGAGTCTAGAAAAATTTTCATGAATAATTTCCAGAGTTCTAAGCTGATCCTTCGCAAACTTATCTGGACGTGAAAAGTCATATTTTCTAACTTTCTTTTCCTTTTTCTCTTCCTCAATATCTTTTACATCTACTTCTCCTGTACTCAGCGCAGACAGTAACTCATCTATCTCATTTTGCGATAAAACATCAGACATATCCCCCACCTCCTTTTCCTATCAAATTTACAATCAAAACTCATCTTAATATAAAAAATACACTCTCATTACAATTATCGGCATATCTTATAAATATTTTAGCCCTGTACGATAAAAGGTTGAATATAGACATCTGTAATGGTTTCTTCGTCTGATTCTAAAACTTCAATGACCATTTCCTTAATGCGATCTCTTATTCTCTGTTTCCCGTTGGGTTTATCAATATCCTCAGAAGACGTAGCTCTCATAATTTCATCAATATTATTGACAATTTTAGTCTTATTTTTATCAAGTAAAGCTAAAACATCTGCATTGGTGTATTCAATCGTGACTTTGTACTTAATAATTTTGTTACTGTCTACATCTGATAGATTCGAGTAACCCTCATCCAATTTATACTCTAAATAGACAATTTCTGGTTCTGTATCGGATTTATTTAAAACAAACACAACCAAGACGACCCCAATTATTGACACGAGTAGAACTGCAACTGCGATTATAATCAAAATTTTCTTATTCATTTCTACTGTCCTCCTTGACTCTCTTCATTTTGATTCGTGTTCACTGTCTTAACGACAACGATATCGACACGTCTGTTCGCCGCTCTGCCTTCCGAACTGTCATTGGTGGCGATGGGATGATATTCACCATAGCCTGAAGCAGAAAGTCTCACGGGAACCATACTCGCATTTTCAATAAAAAATTTGACCACATTTGTCGCTCTATTTGCTGAAAGCTCCCAGTTAGTCGGGTAAATGGCAGTCTTAATCGGCACATTATCCGTATGACCTTCTACCCTAATTTGTTCATTTACAAACTCCTCAGAATTAAGTAAATTTCCAAGAAAAGTTAAAATGTCATGGGATTCTCTTTTTACAACTGCGCTTCCTGAGTCAAAGAGCACATTGTCTTTGAATCTAATGATCAATCCATAATCTTCTAGCTGAACATCTACTTCAGCTTGCATCTGGTTGTCACTGATATATTGCTCGACTTTTTCTTTAAGCGCTTCTAATTTGTTTTGTTCGATCACCTGTGCACTTGAAGTTTGACTTTCAGGCATAGCATCAAAGATCATAGGGGCTTCAGATAAACTTTTGCCACCTTCTAAAACACCCGCCGATCCTTGAAAAGAAATCATAACCGCTTCAAATTTTTGAGCATCTATAGATGAAAATGCAAATAGCAATACGAAAAAGCACATGAGCAGTGTAACCATATCACCATAAGTGTTCATCCATTCTGGCGCACCTTGCTTACACTCTGGACATTTATCCTTAGCCATTATCTGAATTCGCCTCCTGAGTTCCTACCGTTTTTCTAACAGATGGTGGTAAAAACACTTTTAGTTTTTCTTCAATAATTCTAGGGTTTTCTCCTGCTTGAATGGATAAGAGACCTTCAATCATAACGTTTCTGATCAATATTTCTTCATTAGATTTAAGGGAGAGTTTACTTGCCATCGGAATAAAGATCAAGTTGGCAAACAACGATCCATAGAAGGTTGTGAGTAAGGCAACGGCCATGGCAGGTCCAATAGAGGAAGGATCCGACAAGTTTTGAAGCATGGCCACGAGACCAATCAGCGTGCCTACCATACCAAAAGCAGGACAAAGCGAACCCATAACTTCAAGTTGTGATCTATTCTTCGCATGGCGTTCCGCTAAATTATCAATTTCTGTTTCTAATATGTTTTTAACAAGTTCAGGATCAGTCCCATCCACGATGAGCATAACGCCTTTCTGCAAAAAATCATCCTTAATTTCAGCCACTGCCTCTTCGAGTGCTAACAAGCCTTCTCTTCTTGCAACATTGGCAAGTTCAATGATTTTAGTGATAATCTGGTCAATATCAAACTCACTATTTTTAATCGTTTTGCTAAATACCTTGCCAATATTCACAACTTCCTTCATCGGAAAAGCAACGAGCCATCCAGCGACCATGCCCCCTACAACGATTACAAGTGAAGGTGCATCAATATAATTTTTCAGCTCACTATTGCCTAATATACCCCATCCCACCAATGCAAAACCAAGAACTATCCCAATTATTGTTGTAATATCCAAATTGTACACCTCTTCTTTAAAATATAACGCATTTAAATTGCTAAATTTGATTTTAATCTCTCGAATCAAAGCGTATACTCAGTCCGCTTCGCTCCCTTCGTAATCCTTGCAATCCTATCGGATTGCATCCAGCGGGAGTTTGGACTCCCACTGGATCGGCATATGACCCCCACTTTAAGAAGCGGGGGTCATCTCCTCAAGGGTTATATTATCTATTTTATAATAAACATTCATACTTAGCAATTCAAATGATCACACCACTTATTTATTAATTTTTTGATTATACTCAACAATCTGATCAATAATAGCTTCTACTCTGTCTTTTAATATAATTTTCTTGCCCGTGGTCAGCGTCATCATCGTATCTGGCGTCTCTTCAATAAATTCTATTAAATTTGAATTTATGTAAATAACATCCCCATTTAGTTTAGTCACTTTTATCATTATACCCCTCCATGTCCCAACCCACTCACTGTAAAACACTAAAACTACCCGTAGCATCTGGATTGCTACGGGTAGCTAATAACTATCTTTTTAGATTTACAAGTTCTTGCAGAATTTCATCACTGGTTGTAATGACTCTGGAGTTCGCTTGAAACCCTCTCTGAGTCGTGATCATATCTGTAAACTGAGCCGCTAAGTCGACATTACTCATTTCAAGTGCGCCAGGTGTTAAATCACCAAAACTGCCCGATGAAGGGTTGCCGTACTTGGCAGTTCCAGAGTTTGGCGTTTCTTGGAACAAGTTGCCACCGAGCTTCATTAAACCGCCTGGATTATCAAATGCAGCTAATCCAATCGTTTGAAGCACTTTTTGTTCACCGTTTGTATAGATGCCGACAACTTCACCTTTCGCGGATATGTTAAAAGAGTAAATTTTTCCCGCTGCATTTCCTTCCAGCTGAACGGATTTAGCATCAGAAACTTGACTGTTTTGAGTCGCAATTCTGTCCTTAGTCACATCGCCACCGGCAAAGAACATGGAGCGATCAATTGGCAAAGTAATATCTGAAGCACCTGGCACTTTTATGCCTAAAGATACAGCATATTTTGCATCATCATTAGGAAGAGCCGTCGGCAATACACCAAAAGCAGTTTGTATCAAGTCGACAATCTCACCTCTTTCATTAAACATTGCATAGACATCTTGCGTTGCAGCAGGAGGAGTGCCGGTAAGCTCAGGTATTATCTGCTTTCCAGTAGAATCAGTAATGGTCATCTTTCTATACGTGTAATTATGAGGCGCCGCCGTTACAACGCCATTTACAACGTTAAGAGGATCGTTTGCTGGATCATTAGTACTAGGATTCGTGCCTAAAGTTATAGCACCCGTTGTTGGAATTGGCAATCCTGGAAAATCAATCTTTAACGTATGAACATCGCCCAAAGAGTCGTAGACATCCACAGTGGTATTATAACCAGCTTCAGTGGTGCTAATATTGCCGTTGATGAGTATATTCGTACTCATTGACGCATTCTTTGAATCCGACATATTCACTTGAATCGGTTTAAATTCATTGTCAAGGACTCTAAGCCCATCAGAAGTTACCAAATAGCCTTGCTCATCCATTTGGAAATTGCCAGCTCTTGTATAAAACTTGTTTTGAGCAGTGGCGTCGTTTGTAACCATGAAAAAGCCTTCGCCATCTATCATTATGTCCGTCGCAACATCCGTTCTTTGGATGGACCCTTTTGTATGATTTACGGCAACTGAAGCAACGTTAGCCCCAAGTCCAACTTGCATTGGATTTGTCCCGCCTCTACTTGTCGTTGATGAACTCGCCCCCTTTAAGGTCTGCGAATACATTTCCGAAAAAGAAACGCTTGAAGCTTTGTATCCCACGGTGTTGACATTTGCTATATTATTACCTATTACATCCATTTTTAACTGGTGTGACTTAAGGGACGACACACCAGAAAACATTGATCTCATCATAACGAATAACCTCCTATATGAGCAGGTATCCTCTTCTATCATTCAGAGGATGAAAGCTTCCTAAAAAGGTCCAGCTTTATATGATTACTGCTCCATCTATATTTGTAAAAACACTGTCTCTTAATTGATCATCAACGGCTGCAGTGATGATGGTCTTGTTCTGAACGCTCGCTATAAATACCTTGTTGTCCATCATGATCAACGCTTCTTTGACCCCTTTTTGTCCAGCCTTATCAATAGCTGTATTAATTCTATTGATCTCTTGGTCCGTAAGGTTTATGTTTCTAGAATTCAGCCGATCGATGGCATGTTTTGAAAACTTAACGTCTTCATTTGATTTGATTTTATTGAGAACCTCATTGAAACTCGGTCCTTCAGGTATACTCTTGTTTTGTGTGTTTTGAACATTTTTTGAAGGTTCAACGCCATTGATTTGGGTTCTCTTCAAAATATAATCATTGTTCATGCCTTTAAAATTATTCACAGTAACACCTTCTCAATTATTTTCCCAAGCTGGCAAGCAAGTCTGCGCTTGTTGAGTTATCGGTTGTGCCGAAATAACTCGAGAGCGCTTTGTTTAATTTGATCAATTCATTGACCATGGATTCATTTTGTTCAATAATTTTAGTTTGAGCCGTTTTCACTTCCTCCGAACTGCCTGTACCCTTTGTATTCATAGTTTCTATTGCAGCTGTCAACTTCACCAATTGCTCCGCCATTGTCGTACTAATGGAAATATTCGTTTCCATCGCTTCACTGATATTGGTCAGCTGTTCCACTGAAGTAAACTGAGCCATTTGAGCGATCGTTTGGCTGTTGTCCATGGGCTCTAGCGGATCTTGGTTTTGAAGCTGAGTCATCATCAGTTTTAGAAATGAATCTTTATCCAGCGTTTGAGTTGCAAGTCTTTTGGTATTATCCTCATTATCACTGATCTTGTTCAATTTTTCGTATTGACCGGATGTAATTACACCACTAATTGGAAATGCCATTTTTCCACCTCCTATGCAAAATAGTTAATCGTAGAGGTTTCGTATAGATCCTCTTGATAATTGGAGTGTTCTAAAATCAATTCTTTCAAATCATCCACTTCATCAAGCGCTATCCCTCTTTTGGATTTGTTGCCCTTATTAAATGCAAATTGTTGTTCTTGTTCTTTCTTTCCCGAATCAACAGACACATTGATCTGATTCAAGTGATATCCTTTTTGAGAAAGTGAATGCTTCAAGTCATCAAGATTAGATTCAACAGTTGCTTTCACCATTTCATTTTCAACATTTATTTCAGCAAGTACAACGCCTTTATGAATTGATATTTTAAGCTCCACACTGCCAAGCTGTTCTGGATTTAATTTCACCAACATATGAGAGCCATTATCATCCAATTTTACATTTGCTTTAACAGCATCCATAATCTGACCGAATATATTGGATCTTAATGCAGATGAAACGTTATTTTGAGTCCCATTTGTAATTGAACTCGGTTGTTTTAGTGTGATTTGATCTAATATAGAATTTGATTCTGAATCACTTTTTGTAACCACTAAATCGCCCTCTTTTGAAACGGATACTAAGGTTTCCGATTTTCCAGATTCATCTTTTGCCGTGTGCTCTTCTGAACTCTTAGGATTACTTGTATCCACCATCTTGACGGGTTCAACTGTCTCTACCGATTCCGCTTTAACCGTTGTATCTGTTTGGACTCTAGGCTGTACAGACTCTTTCACCATTGCTGTTTTCACTTCAGCTTCAGGCATATCACCCTCTGATTGATCCATCAATGCCTTGATTTTATCAAGCAATACAGGCGTTTCTGCTTTAAACGCTTGACTCGATTGAGTCTCGTTGGCAACTGTTTTTTCATTTGGCAATGGATCCGATTGTTTTAACAAAGTTTCTATTTTATCAAGTACTTCCTTAAAACTTTTGACTTCACCTGCATTACTTTCAATTTTCTGATTTTGTAAAGGTTCCATTAAGGTTTTAAGTTGATTTGATAATTGATCAACAAGTGTTTTATCAGGACCATTATTTGTATCCAATGATGAAGCAATTTCAAGTTGACTTAAAGTGGTGCAAATTTCTTGAAGTAGACTCACATCAATGCTTTCAGAATTTACAAGTTGTTGCAAATCCGTTAAATTTAAATCTAGCAACAGCATCAACTGATTTAATTCTTCTTCAGATACTTTTATTTTTTTTTCTAATGCCTCTTTGATAGAGTGTTCGTCATCCGAAACAACCGCTTTACTTTCAGTTGGCTCCGTTTCCACTGCTTTGACATTAGGTTCTTTTTGAACTGTATCCGTTTTCTGATCTGGAACATCACTTGTCGTTTTTTTAGGTTCATCAACGGATTCACTTTTTTTAGAATACGGATTGGTTGTCGCTGGTTTTACTTTTGTTTGTTTCACCTCATTTGTCTGCTTCTCATTGTACAAAGTTGCATCTTTTCGAACTGAAACGTTATTTTGATACTGCTTACCCATGATCTCACTAAAGGGTGTGGTCTTAATTGATTTACTTGCTTGGCCAGTTTGTTTAAATACATTGAGAATCGACATATTATTTTGCAATTCTCGTGTGTACATAGTCACCTCCTAATTTTGTGGTAGTGCTAGCTTGCGTGTTAATTCAGATGATAAAGTCTTATCAAGCAATGATAAAATTTCTGCTTTCTTGGTTTCTGGAAAACTTTTTAAAATTTCAAGCATCAAGGTCTCATCGCTGATAGAAATCATATCACCATTGTCTAATTCATAAATTTTTGAGGGAGACGCATTAAGCATCATATTCTTTATGATGTCTGCAACCTTATCCGTTCCCATCTTTGAATAGACTTTAACCAACTCACCAACATTATCGTCAAATTCTCTATAAATCTTTAATGATTTTAAGACATCTGATGTAATATTATCCACATTTTCTTTGAGCAATTCATTTTCTTTCATTTTGCCTATCACTTGAAACACAAAAGTATCATTTTGAGATTTCGCAAGCACCTCTCCAGCCTTCATGGGACCCATATTTTTATAGATGATCGCAAGTTCATCCACTGTATACGCCGTTGTATCTCCTATGGTATTAATCAGTGTATCTGGATTTTCAGATTTATAAACACCTGCTATTTGAGTAAGTTCTGTCTCACTTCTCGTGATTTCGTTGTGTTTTTGCTTGATACTAAAATTTTTATCTTCACTTAAAAAAGAAAAAATCTTGTTTCTCTCAATTTCATCTAATTGATAGAGCATTTTTTCTGCAGCGCCATCGTCCATACTATCGAAAATTTGAGCGGCATCTTTATAGCCATTGATGGATGCCGCTATAACCTTCTGTATTTCTGCGATTGCCGATGACACTGGCAAAGACGCAATGTAATCCGCCTTGGTCTTTATATCGGCTGTTTTTTCGTCTTCAATTTTTTGAACGGTTGCAATCACAGCATCTGTACTCAACGACTGCCCTCTTATTGCCTCAAGAATGTTCTTGGTTCTATTTGGATTTATTCGAATCATATCTTTAACCACTTCATCATACGCTTTGGAATCTTCGCCTTTGAGGACCAACATTTTATCCACTGCACGATCCTCAGTAATCGACAACATATAATCTGAAATAATTCTTATTTTCTCCATCTCTTCTGACTGCGTTGGAAAATTTTCGAAATAACGCCCCATAGGACCAGGTACTTGTGACATAACACCATTTGCACTCAATTTAAAGTCCTTATTAAAATAATAGAGTGTTCCCACTGCAAAGACTGGTGTAATGAACAATATGAGCAAGACAATTAGGCAACCCAGTTTATTTTTGGTTTTTTTTGATTCGCCAACTTTACTTTCAACTATCGTTTGGACCGGTTGCTTTACGGGCACTATTCATCACCATCTTTCTTGTTGTTTTTATAATTTACAATTTCCTCAATAACTTTTGCATCGGCTATATTAAAGGCTTCAATATAGTTCTGAAAATCGTTTTCTTTGAGCTTTTCCATGACTTTACGTTCTTTCATGGCTTCAATCAGAATAGCTTTTGCATGCTCTATTTCAGCTTCAGCCTGACGAAGTGCATGCTTCAGATCCTGTATGTGTTTTCTATAATATTTTTTACCTTGATCAATTTCACGATAATCCATTCGGCGACCGTTAATCAGTCCTTCTTGAACCCAACCGGAATAGGTCTCTAGGTCTTCTTTAAGCCTTTCCATCTTATCTAAGATAGCTTGTCTCTTTTGAACGCGTCTTGCCAAATCATTTTTAAGCTTTTCTTCTTGATCAAGGCGCATTTTCAAAACGCTCTCATATCTAAACTTAAATTTTTTCATTTAATAACCCTAAGCCCTTTATTGAACAAGATCCTTCATCGCCTGAACGACTTCATTGAAATCCGTTTTTTCATTGGTTTTCTGCTTTAAAAATCCATTAAAGTCATCAATTTTACTTATGGCTAAATCAATATGCGGATTGCTCCCCTTTGCATAAGCCCCGATACTAATAAGATCTTCTGAACCTTTGTAAACTGCCAAAATTTCTTTAAACTTCATCGCCGCTAGGAGATGTTCTTCATCTATTATATTGGGCATAACCCTGCTGGCACTTTGTAAAATATCGATCGCAGGATAATGCCCTAATGAGGCCAAATTTCTCGTCAATATAATATGACCATCCAAAATGCCTCTTGCCGCATCTGAAATAGGTTCATTAAAATCATCGCCGTCAACCAGCACTGTATAAAGGCCCGTTATGGACCCGATAGATGAATTACCTGCTCTTTCAAGCAATTTAGGCAGTACAGCAAAGACTGAAGGGGTATACCCTCTTGTAACTGGCGGTTCACCTATTGCAAGTCCGATTTCCCTTTGGGCCATCGAAAACCGTGTCACAGAATCCATCATCAATACAACATTTTTGCCTTGATCTCTAAAATATTCTGCGATGGAAGTGGCAATCAGCGCTGCTTTCACCCTTACAAGAGCAGGTTTATCTGAAGTCGCAACCACGACCACAGACCGTTTAAGCCCCTCCTCACCCAAGTCGTTTTCTATAAATTCCCGAACTTCTCTCCCCCGCTCTCCAACGAGAGCGATCACATTGACATCTGCTTTTGTATACTTTGCTATCATCCCAAGCAAAGTACTTTTACCCACACCAGACCCCGCAAAAATACCGATACGCTGACCTCGTCCGCACGTGAGCAAAGCATCTATCGCCCTTATGCCAAGCGGCATAGAATCTTCAATTTTATCACGCTCTAGTGGATTTGGCGGGTTGTTATTGGCTGGATATTTATAAGTTGCTTTAGGTTTATAGCGTCCATCAATGGGGTTTCCAAGTCCATCGAGGATTCTGCCGAGCAGATCATCAGAAACATCTACTTGCAAGTCGTGACCTGTTGAAATTACCTTGCTCCCTGGTCCAATGCCCGCCATATCTCCAAGCGGCATCAAAAGGACTCGATCATCTTTAAATCCAACGACCTCGCCCTTTAAAGGGACGCCTGATTTAATTGGATATATTTCACAAACTTCTCCAATTTCAACAGCTGGTCCTATCGATTCAATCATCAAGCCTATGATTTTTGCAACTCTTCCACTATATTTAAGCAACGCATTATCCATTAGAGCATTTTTATACTTCGTTAAATCTATCATGATTTTGCCCTACTCACTTTTCAAAAGATCTTCATAAATCTTCTGTATCTGCTCAAATTGAGTCCAAATGCTACTATCAATACTCCCAGAATCCGTATCAATAATACAACTTCCATTTCTAAGCGATGAATCCTGCTTAATTTCAATATCATCTACTTTTTCAGTCATAGCAACAATCATAGGTTTTATACTCAACACATGGCTATAATCTTCGCTCGAAACTCGAAGTGTCAAATTCTCTGTTTTATTCACACGCTTAATCGCTTCTCCAATGAGCGCTTCTACCAGATGAACATCCTCTTCAACTTTTTGATTCAATATCTTTGAAAGCGTTTCGAGTATGATATCGATGATTTCTGCTTCTGTTTCTTTCATTAAGGTTTCTTTGGCGCTCAACCACTCATTTTTGAGGGCAAGTGCCTCTTCAATTACCGCCTTAGAGGCTTCACTACTGGCATTCATTGCAGCTTCATAACCCTCTTCATAGCCCTTATTTCGAGCTTGTTCCATGATGCCCTTTGCTTGGTCATATGCATCAGAAACAATATTATCACTACTCTGCTGAGCAATTTTCAACTTTTCTGCTGCCTCAAAATCGGCTTCATTTAAAATAGATTCGGCTTCTCTTCGCGCTTCCTCAATGATTCGATCTGTTGTCACCGCGTGATCACTCTCAACGAGATCAGCCAACTTCATTTCCTTTTCTGTCTCATTAACATCAACAGCTTTTTCAATTTTTGCGGAAAGCACAAAGGCCTTATCGTCTAATATAACTCTTGAGGACTTAAAAACTTTAGACAATCAGCTCATCTCCTCCGCCTCTAGCGATAATAATTTCATTTGCTTCTTCAAGTTTTCTGATGATATTGACAATTTTTTGTTGTGCTTCTTCAACATCTCTTAAACGCACTGGTCCCATAAAGTCCATGTCTTCTCTGAGCATTTCAGCCATACGTTTGGACATGTTTGCAAAGATAATTTCCTTAACTTCATCCGTTGCACCTTTAAGCGCAACAGCAAGTTCACTATTATCCACTTCACGAATAAACCTTTGAATACCAACACTATCCAGATTGATGATATCTTCAAATACAAACATTTTCTTGCGAATTTCTTCCACGAGCTCAGCATTTTGAATTTCAAGCGTCTCAAGAATATATTTTTCTGTGCCTCGATCGACAGAGGTAAGGATATCCACAATACACTGTATCCCGCCTGTTGCGGAATAATCTTGAGTGACCATAGATGAAAGTTTTCTTTCGAGCACAAGTTCAACTTCTTTTATAATTTCAGGTGATGTACTTTCCATGGTGGCAATTCTTTGAGCGACATCCGCTTGTTTTTCTTGCGGCAACGCAGAGAGTACCTGAGCTGCTTGGTTGGCATTTAAATAGGACAGTATAAGTGCCAAGGTTTGTGGATGTTCATTTTGTATAAAGTTAAGCAGTTGATTCGCATCCGTTTTTCTAACAAAGTCAAAAGGTTTGACTTGTAGCGATGAAGTAAGCTTGTTGATAATTTCAAGCGCTTTTTGCGAACCCATGGCCTTTTCGAGTACTTCTTTGGCATAGTTGATCCCGCCTTCTGAAATAAACTCTTGCGCTAAACACACTTGATAAAACTCTTCGAGCACTTGTTCTCTTTCTTCAGGTGTGATCTTGCTCACATTCGCGATTTCAAGTGTCAATTCTTCAATTTCATCATCATGCATATGACCGAACAGCGTCGCTGACCGTTCGGGACCAAGTGCAATTAGGAGTATCGCAGCTTTAGTTTTTCCTGCCATTTTTCCTTTTTTGGTTGCCATGCTGCCTCCTAATCTTCATTTAACCAAGCTCTAAGTAGAGCTGTGGCCGCTTCTGGATTGGTGTCCACAAATTTTTCAATATGATATTTTGGACTGCCTTTGTCTTCAGCCTCAGATCCAATTTCTTCAAGTTGTGTTTTGACCTGTTGTTCTTTAAGTCTTTCAGCTTCTTCAGCTGCGGCCTTCTTAGCACGATTTCTTCTCATTATAATAACAGCAGCAACTATTGCGGCCAAAGTGACCAACAAAATGAGCACAAGCGCCCAAAGTGGCACTCCAAATATAAGACCCGTTGTATCCGTCCCGGTATAAACATCATAATTCGCCATAGGGTCCGGGAACTCTCGAACAACAATCCGAATATTCTCTTTTCCAGTCCCTGCGGACATGGCGATCAAATCAATCAGTTCATTATAGTGATCATCCGTCATAGCACCATCTACAAGCGCTTTAGAATTGATAACCACTCCTATTGACATATCACTGACTGTTCCTTGTGCTTTTATAATCTCTCTATAAATTTCATTGAGTTCATAATTTAGTGTGTCGCTTGCCTTTTGGTAAGACGAACCATTGTCTGTTGATTCCACTGCAGAGGTAACCGTCCCGCCATTGGTATCTGTTCCAGGAGCCCCTACAGCACCTGCACCATTTACAACGTTTTCTGTAATCTTTGTGGCACTTCTGAGCATTCCATTGACCTCGCCATCTATTGGTGGGCTGAAAACTCTCTGTGTTTCTGTTTGCTGATTAAAATCGAGTACAACATGAGGTTGAACCTCAACATTTCCCATACCATAAAGTTTTTCAAGAAATACAGTTAAATCCTTTTGAAATTGATACTGAGTCTTAACTTGAAGTTCAAATTGACTGTTCGCTGAAAAGGATTCATTGTTTTCAGGATTATTGAGTTGAACACCCGTGCTATCGATTACCGTAACATTTTCTGGTGTAAGGTCCTTCACAGAACTCACCATCAAATTGACGATACCGTTTACTTGAGCTTCATCAAGGGCATAACCCTTTTTTAGAGTCAATACCGCAGAAGCCTTGGACATCACTTTGTCTGCCATAAAATAATTGCTGTCCTTTGGTATTTGTAAAATTATAGTAGCGTTTTCAACAGCAGTTATCGTTTCAATAGATTGCTCCACAGCTGCTGCTGTGGCTTGAATATACATCTGTTCTCTCGTCTGCGAAGTCATTGTGATGGATTCGCTACTAAACACATCTGACCAACTAAAATTGCCCGCTTGTGCTTGAACTGCAAGTTCCATTCTCGCCTTAGAAACATTGCTCTTAGACACAAGAATGACTGAGGCATCATTTTCATCTTTCCAAGGAATCCCCAGTTCATCTAATTTAGCTGTTATAGCTTGTGCATCTACAGGTGTCACACCACGAGCAATTTCAACGTATTCAGTTCTCGTCAATGTCAATATCAAAAAAGTAACCACTAGAACAGCTAATGAAATACCTGATATCAACAAAATTCTTCTGTTCCGATTTAAACCCGAATAGAAAGTGGTAATCCTCTCGCGGATTTTATTTAGTAAATCTCCCATTAATGCACCCCATAAAGTGATAATCTATCTTTTTTTTTACAATTGTAGCCTCATAATTTCGTTATATGCAGAAAGCACTTTATTTGTCACTTCAACCGCTAAATTAATGGTCAAGTCCGCTTTCATACTTGCTATGGTTACATCATGGATGTTATCCACCTCTCCCAAAGCAAAAAGCGTATCCATTTTCTCTGAATTTAATTGGTAGTCACTTACTTTTTGCAAATTTTCCACCAATAAATCTTGAAAATTAATACCTTTATCATGAATCGCATTATTGACATCTATTAATTTTTGATCTTTTTGTATGATAGAATTATTGAGTGGTGATATGTTCATCTATAGACCTCCTCTATTTACCGATTTCCAATGCTTTCATTGCCATACTTTTCGTATTCCCTATAGAGGTTATATTCGCTTCATAGGCTCTTGATGCCGATATCATATTGATCATTTCATTTACAACTTCCACATTAGGCAAACTTACAAACCCATCAGCATCGGCATCGGGATGGTTTGGGTTGTATTCTTTTTTAAAGGGAGATTGATCTTCAGCAATTCCAGCAATTTCAACACCCTTGCTCGTTGCAAATTGACCATTTGCCTTCCCAAGCGCCTCTGCAAACGCATCTGGCTGTTGTTCTCTAAAAATGGCAATTTTTCTTCTATAAGGCGTCCCGCTGGTCGTTCTCGTGGTATTTGCATTCGCTATATTTTCAGATATCAAATCCATTCTTAGGCGCTCAGCAGTAAGTCCGCTTGCGCTTACGTTTATAGAATTAAAAAAACTCATAAAATACACCTCTCTTGATCTTTCTACTCAATCAACATATCGCATCCCTATTTATTAATCCTAAGAGCCGACTTCAATCGGTTGTACTGCCCATTGATCTCTGTAACCAGTGAATTGTAATAAATCGTATTCTTTGCAAGTTCAGCATTTTCAACATCAACATCGACATTATTGCCATCAACTCTGTAACTTGTATCATTCACTTTTTCAGAAGTAATTGTCCCCGAATTATAAGGGTCTATATGACGCGCATCTGTTTTCGTCATAGGCACACCTGTATTCAAATTCATTTCACTCCTCAAAACATCTTCAAAGTTAACAGTTTCCTTTTTATAGCCTGGTGTATTAACATTTGCAAGATTGCTTGCAATGGCACTATTTTTCATCCATGAACCATCAAGTGCTTTGTTAATCAAATTAAAATAATTAAATGAACTTTTAAACATGCCTACACCCCTTTACAGTTTTATAAGATATCTATCGGTTAGAATTTGAAAATTGATTAATTTTCAAAGCATATATCTCATTCTACTACATGTACATCTATAGTTTTTATTTTAACCCATATATTGTAGAAAATAAAGCGTTTTTAAGAGATTGGTACCTATATTCATATTTTTTAGGACTTATTTCTTATATAATAATTGTGATTTAAAAATTTATACTTTAACAAATTTCATTCTTTGATAATAAATAGGACGAGAGTGATCTTCATAACTTATAAAAAAGTTTTGAGGATCACTCTCGTCCCATTCGTTTATTAAAGGGTAGTGCCTTTGCACGCCCAAAGATTTTTAAATAGGTTTAACACATGCTTGAATTGCTAATTTTTAAGTTTTTGAAGCTCTACTAAAAGACAGTCATTTAAAACCTTAATATAAGTCCCCTTCATGCCCAATGATCGGGTTTCAATTACGCCAGCACTTTCAAACTTTCTGAGCGCATTGACAATTACCGATCTGGTAATGCCAGCCTTATCCGCAATTTTACTTGCAACTAATAGACCCTCCTCAGAATTTAATAGCCTCTCGGAATAACCCAAGCGTGTTTTTTCAAGGCTTTAAATAAACACGTATATTTTCATCCTCCACTTTTCAGTAGGAGGTTTTTTCTTTTTTTGCTTTTGAAAATGGAAATTATTCAATGAAATAATTTGATGTTTTTAAAACTTTTTTCATCAAAACACTTGACATTTGAAATTGCGCCTAACAATGAATTTGAAAGGGTTTTTACCTTTAATTCAATGCTTAGGAGGCCATTTATGAAACCAGAAACCATCTCTCATGAAGCTTACCAAAACTTTCTTTTAGAACAGCTTAATATGCATTACAGTAACGGTATTTTAGTCCTCGTTAACAAAGATTGGGCTTTAATTCTAAAATTATGGCTCACTGATCTTTCTTATGTTTCAACTTTGCTTTATAGTTCTTATTCTCCTAAAGGACCTAAACCAAGAGATCCCTGTCTCTTATACACATCTGACGC
>NZ_BDHH01000032.1 GCF_001748365.1 Fusibacter sp. 3D3
ATCTTGATCTGCACACAAGCCTCTGCGGACAACATACTCAGCTGTGGATAGCAACAACATGCAAATGAGCATCAAATATGAAAATGCTTCAATGCGTTCTGGTGATTCCAAATAGATTGAATTTACAAACTGTGGTGATTTCAACTGTTTGAACTTCTTTTCAACACTGTCTTGAGTTTTGTATTCTTTTAGAATTTCTTCACCATTGATTACAAGATCATTTGAACAGAGTACAAAACAACATTCTCTCTGTATTTCATAATGAATGAATGCTTCATCTTGAGAGCTATTTAGTTTTAAAAAGTACTCATAGCCAACAAGGTCAGCTTTTGGATCCAATGAAGGTCGACCACGTCTACGTTTGAGTTTGGATTCTATTGTAAAATCTATCTTATGGTATTTGAAATTTTTGAGATCTTTCAATTTGAGTTTTTCAATCTCCAAATTTGAATCTTCTTCACAGGCGAATGCTCGTTTTGAAAGCACTTTTGATAGTTTATCTAAGGCATCTAATTCTTTACTTACTTTTTTCCGAATGGTTTTTTCTTTTTGTGTTTTATATTTTGTGCTGTAATAGGTTGCAATTTTTAATGCGTGTCCTTTATAATCACAGGTTTTTTCAAGGACTTTATAATCATAGGATTGACCCTTGTAATCTTTAATTGTAATCGTATCAAGGCCATCAAGATGTGTTACAACCTCATCAATTGCATCTTTGGCAAGGAGCACGTTATCTGGCATGCGTGTAATTAACTTAATTGAACGGTCAGCTGCCATATCTAAATTTTTTTCAGAAAACAGGGCACTATCAGCTATATAGTAAAAATCAGACTTTTCAACTTGAAGATTTTCAAGAACATCATTCAAACGTTCAAGTGTATCTGTGTTGTATGTTTTGTCGTCTTTGTTACCTGAAAGAACAATTGCATCAACGACAATTCCATTGGCACAGCCTATACCGTATTTGATTTGTTTTTTATCCTGGCGTTTGTCTTTACTATGACCAAAATCAATTTGAATACTGCCCAAGATACCTTCGGCTGTTTCATATGAACCCCACATGACTTTCGAAGTTGTATCAAAGTTAATGTTTTTGATCTGTACACCATAGGTTATCAGTGCATTTGCCGATGCTTTAGCAAATATTTTTTGACATCCTGCTTTGTAGAATAGATCTAAAAATCCACCAAATCTATCATCATTTATTTGATCAAGGGCGACCGACTGATGAAATATGCCTTCAAGATCTTTATATTTGTAGTATTCATTAAGACGATATAGTGGATGATGATCGTCACACATATTTACCATCATCATCATTGCCAGCACCCCATACGATATTTCGGGCGGACGACCAGCAGGACTTTCAAGAGCACTGTCGATAAGTCTAGGAATACCAATAGCTTCACAGAGTGCTACAATAAAACCTTCTTTTCCGCAACTATATGTTTCAACTATATTTGGATCTACTAACATACGATAACCTCCATTTTAAAGTCTTCTTATGTTAGTATTCGCTATAAATTCATAAAATCCTTTTTGGAATTTTATGGATTTTTTAATCATTTACTTTCATTTTAGTTCAGCGGAATGTAGGTAATATGACGAGAAATAGTGGATTTATCACGTTGAAACAATTCTGCCATTTGATCAATGGAGAGCCAAACTGTATTATTATCAAATGTAGTTTCTATTTTAGTCAAACCATCTTCGGTCTTGTACATTACAATTTCAGAGTTCATTATTCACTCTCCCAACTTAATTTTCTTTTGTTATACGCGTTTTATCAATATTTTTCCATAAGTATACTAAAAAGAGGCTAAGTTTAATTGATGTCGCTTAAACCTATTGGTCCTTCACGGAGTCGCTCTGATTACAAATATATGTTAACTGTCAGGAGAAACAAGTTGCTCAACTCTATCGGTAATCTGTATTTCTAATATATGCAGTACTTCTACCAGCACCRGTTTTTATAATATAGCTATTCTTCAACAAGTCGGAAAGCGTAAGTTCAACGGTAGACATGCTGATGTCTGGGCATTTTTCGAGAATATCTTTTTTAGATAATTTTTCTAAGGTATTGTCAAATAACACTTTGATTCTTTCAGTCTTTGAAAGCGTTCTGTTATGCAAATGTTCAACTCTTGATGAAAATTCTTTATAAGCGCTAAGGACGATTTCTAGATAGTATTTCACAAACGGCAAATAGCTGTGTTTGGTTTCRAGCCACTCTCTTGAGCTTTCTTCAAGCTTTTCATAATARGTTATTTTCGTTTTCTCAATAATCATTTCCAAGCTGATATACTTACCAACAATATARCCTGAGCGATAAAGTAATAAAAGCGTCAGCAGTCTGCTCATCCTACCATTACCATCATTGAACGGGTGGATGCAGAGAAAGTCGAAAATGAACATTGGTATCAACAACAGTGGATCATGTTGCTTTGAGTTAATTGCCTCTATGAAAGTACTCGAAAGTCTTTCCATGGCATCAGGTGTTTCAAACGAACTCAATGGTTCGAAGCGAATACGTTCCTTMCCGTCTATAATTTCAGCTATGACATTATCCGAATTCTTGAATCGCCCACCTATTGACATCGGATTGAATTGATAAAGATCTCTGTGGAGCTGCAGAATGACGTTGACTCTCGGATTCATATACTCATAGTTTTCATGAACCAACTGAAGAACTTCACGATAACCTGCAATCTCTGATTCTGAGAGGTTCCTTGGTTCAACTTTTTCTTTTACAATGGCCTGAAGCCTGTCATCTGAAGTATAAATCCCTTCAATCCGATTAGACGCACCTGTACTTTGAACCTTTGCAACTTCAAGCATCGCATTTAAAATATCTGGYTTTGCTTCAATGAAAAGCTCTTGCTTGCCCTTMTATTCATGAATTGCTGCAAGCAAATTAATGATTTCGCTACAAAGTAGTTCACTTGGAATCTTACTATAGTCAAATGCACGCATATTCCACCTCTTTCTGCACAATACRTATTTTTATGCATTATTGTATCATTAAATTATGCATATAACAAATGCAATATGCATAAAGAAAAAATGTTGCTGCATATTTTCTTCCGATTAATATGCAGCAACCAATCTTCTTATGCAGATAATAGAACTAAACTACCACAGGAATATCTAAATTGATTTTCTGCCAGTGCTCTAACACAAGAAGTGATAGAACACTGATGGGTCTCCACGTAAACCCCACTGGTCTGGTTTTACATCAAATATCGTCTTAACATTCATAGTTGTTCACCTTAATAATTATATCTTATCGGATTTGAAGCCCCTTTTTTTCTATAAGAACTTGGCACTCTGCGCCTCATATATATGCGAGTAACCTCTTCAGATGCTTCTTCACCTACGAATCCGTATCTATCCGTACAATCTTCCAATAAATCCGGAAAATTTTCAATTGTAGTATTCATCCATTTAGTTGGCTTGTAAACACCAACGACAATGTAATGACCATACCCATTGGCATCATATCCCGTTTGTATGACTTTTCCATCAATAATTGAGACAAGTTCAGTACCGGTTGGTTTTGCAATATCAATTCCTGCATGAAAGGTCACTTCTTTTGATATCAGGTCTAGTCTGTAGCCAAATGGACTGGAAACCGCATTTTGCCAATCCTCTTTTATAGGACTTGGAAAACTAATGAAATTTCCTTTACTCGAAATAAGTGCCTCATAAAAATCTTCCTCATCTTCATTTAATTGGGCAGTGAAGATTTGATTTAAATCGCTGGTTTCCAAAATGATTTTTAGTATGACCCAATCATAGGCTTCTTGGCTAGTCGTCGTTGAAGTTAATAATCACATTGCCAAAAACAGAAGTCCTTCTCCTTCGTTGGAATTGGTCACGTAGGACAATTGGTGCTTTGAAATATCCAGCTGCTTCGCCAGTACTGCTCGATCTTCAGCATTTTGATTGAGCATATAAATGAAATCTGAGTTACCTACAATGTTGCTGACTTCTCTACTGGCAAGGAAATCCTGAACATTCTGAGTAATGCCTGTCGGGATACCACCCCATTTTCTGAATCGCTTCCAAATTTCTACCGAATACTTTGCTGTTGCTTCATCTTTTAAGAGTAAATGGAATTCATCAATGTAATATCTTGTGGATTTACCTGAGTTCCTGTTGATGGCCACGCGTCCCCAAACCGTTTCTTGAACAATGAGCATGCCCAGCATCTTCAAGGTACTACCAAGCTCCTTGATATCAAAACAAACGATGCGATTATCAATGTTCACGTTAGTATGATGGTTAAAGACGTTCATGGAACCTAAAACATAAATTTCAAGCCTTGTTGCGATGCCTGTTGCCTTATCATTGTTTTGCTCAAGTAGAATGTTATAAAAATCTTCTAGTATCGGCATATTCTCTTTAAAAGGCTTCTCCATGTACCCTCTCATACATGTTTCTAACACAACGGTCAATGATTGAGACTTCTTCACCATCTAGACCGTATCGACCACCCACCACTTGTTCACAAAGCGAAAGAATAAAATCTGATTTATCTCTTATGGGATCATCTTCACCATTGTCTAGATTTATATCTAAAGGGTTAATGTAATCTTTACTGTTTGGTGAGAGTTTGATGACTTGTCCCCCCTAGCTTTTGAACCAGCGGATAATATTCGGCTTCAGGGTCTGATATAAAGATGTCATCATTTGTAATTAAAAAGGCATTAGTAATCTCTCGTTTGGCACTAAAAGATTTCCCACTGCCTGGTGTTCCTAATATAAGTCCATTAGGATTTTTAAGTTTCTTCCGATCCACCATAATCATGTTGTTGGATAATGCGTTAAGACCGTAATACAAGCTCTGACCATCCATGAAAAGTTCCTGAGTGGTAAAGGGAATAAAGATTGCACCAATGGTTTTACCAACCTTTAGCTGTTTGGGATCAGCGAAATTAAATGACGTGGGTGCAATGATATCTTTGGTGCTCATGCCACCGTTTTTGACCAGATCCCAGTCAAAGTTGAGTTGTTCCTTGGTGTCTTGGTTGCAAATTCTATGAAGCAGTTCAACCCGCTCTTTACCAGTTAATGCAAAGGATTTAACACCCATGACTTTAAAGTTGTTGATGATGTCCATCTCAATCCGTTCGAGTCTTGGTTTTGCCTTTCTGTAGGTATCACTTTCTATACTGAAGGTGATGTATTTTGTCTTTACAAGTCCGTTGTTGCCTTTTGCAAGCTGATTTTGAAGCATATCTGAATACTCTTTACGAATGGTATTAAAATCATCTTCTTGCTCATCAATTCTTATGGCATCAAGGAATATATTAGTATTGGCTGTCATGTTTACAAAGGACAACTGGACCGATATGGCTGCATCAAAATAATTTAAAAAGTCGCAGTAGTTATCAAATATGAGTGTCTTATCTTCATTTTGAGCCAACAAATAATTGATATCGAAGAATTGTATGGTCTTAGAAAACTTTCTGTTGTTGATCTGACAGATGCCATCAGGGAAAATGGCTTTGTATGCCAATGTGTCTTGAACAGTATTTGGCACTTTCCGTTTGTTTTTTTTCACTTTCTTTGTTTGCTTATTTTGAGCCTTATCTTTTTTAAGGTTTTCTTGTTGCTTTTTAATGTCCTTTGGTTTTTGGCGAGTTGCTGTTCCCGCTTTTCTGCTTGCTTTTTTCTCAAGTTCCATGCCCTCGCTTTCTTCCGAATGATTTAAGTACGCATAAAAGTTTTGTGACTTATAAAGCCTTACTTTAGGGTAAATAAACTTTTGCCTAATGATATATCCCATGTACTTTTCAAATACAATGCCATCTTTTTCAAATATCGCAACAAAGAAAAACGGAAGTACACAGCCGATCATTAAGAATATCGCTAAGTCATTCCCAATGGTTCCCCTTGAAAACCAATAGACTGGAAAACCAATGACAGCTGCAATGGAAAAAGATATGAGCTGTCTTTTGGTCAAATTAAGTGCCACTTTTGTTTTAACTTTATTCAAATCTTTTGGTACCGATACAAATGCCATGAACGTTCCTCCTAATGTGCATTCATCACTGACTTTGCGAGGCCACTGGTTTTAATCAGTGCAAAGCATAAAATAACCGTGTAAGTCAGTATTGAAAAAATCGTTGTGTGAATATTATCTGTAACGGTTATGGTGCCTACTAAAACGGCATAAATACCTACGCATACCATTATAAAAAAGCCTTGTATACCTAGGGCAAACAGACTTCTTAGATAATTGCTCCCAACCTGCCCCCATTCCTTATTGGCCATGGTTGCAAGTGGAATGGCAGCTATAGAACATGCCAGATATATTTCGATCATTCTACCGTATAGAATGACGGTGAATCAAAGCGTATACTCAGTCCGCTTCACTACCTTCGTAACACTTGCACAATCCTATCGGATTGCATTCAGTGGGCGTTTGGACTCCCACTGAATTAGGAATATGAACCCCCACTTAGAGAAGTGGGGGACATCTCCTCAAGGGTTATAATGGATATTGCCAATATACTGATTTTTACTAAGACTGTTTCCAGTGCGATTGTTGCAAGTTCAGCTGTTGATAATAACTCTAATCCATCAACCATTGAAGTAATCGATGAAGAAATATCAATGCTCGTGCTCGTGTTAATTACACCTGCTGAAGCACTGACAATATGCTGGCCAACATCAAATACGGCCATGACAATATTGAACGTATTGGTAACGAAATAGATGGCAATCACTGCTTTCATCATCCATCTAAAAAACATCCAAGTGTCCACTTCATGCAAGTTGTTTTTTTCCATAAGCATTGATAGTAATTCGTAGCATAATATTCCTGTCATAACAAGCCCAGCAATCGGAACAATGACAGTATCTGATAGATTTTTAATCATCGTAAAGATACTGCCATTCCATGCTTGAGGTGTTTTACCCACTTCAGCAGCTATGGTCCCGACTCTGTCATTCACATCAACTAAAAGGCTTGTTAAGTTCTGCTCGATTATTCCAATAAGAAGATTGTTGAAAAACTCTTCTATCTTATCGAATACTCCAAACACAGATTACCCCTCCTAAAACATCGCTTTTAATAGTGGTACAAGTTGAGTAGCGATCAATACGACACCGCCACCAGCCATTAATTGCTTAATTCCTTGTGATTTTGCACCTGGGTTATCATTACCATACCCTTCGAGCAAGTTGATAATACCCCATACGCCAAGTCCTGCCCCCAGTGCTGTCACCAGTGTTACTAATGTGTCAATTGCTGAATCAAAAAAAGCCATTTTTATTCCTCCTGTTTTGTTTTTGTTGCCTTAACTGTCTCGGCTAAGGCAATTTTTTATATAGAAAAAGCACCTGTTGAATTTTATATTCAATCAAGTGCTTAACTAACGTGATTATTTAGTTTTGACTTCTGGACAAGTTGGCCAGGAGTGTTCTTTAAACTTTTATTTTAAGAATGACAAAAGGGACTTAGTCATTTTTTAGAATTTTACCTTATCGGTAAATTTCATTTGCAGGGTTAATGCAATTATTCTCACACTCGAAATATGTCGTATATCTCCCAAGGGCATTCACACCTATAGCTTCAATTGAGACTGTTGTTTTTGAAGCACACTTGTTATTAGATTAATCGTTTTATCTTTAATATTTACACTCCGAGCTATAACACCAAATTCTTGTACGATACTATATACCTCATCTATCATTCTGTGACACTTTGAAGCTGTTATATCCATCGATTTACCACATTTAATCATATCTTCCTTTGTAATATCAGCGGTTTTAGCATTTATACTCATCTGATGCGCTTTGAGCCATTTATTTCCCGGGCTGTATGCAAAGGTAACATCATAAGCTGGTGATAGGGACCATTCACCTCTTCTATTCATTAGAAAAGATATGTTCTTAACGTGATCATCTTGATTTACCGCAAGTACATTAAAGACCATCCTCCTAAAAAACTGTTCAACATCACTACTTGGACATCCTAATTGTCTAGCAGTTAATGCTGCTCTTTCATAACTACACAGTCCTGGTATATTATAATCTATATGCAAAATTGCACCCAAGGATTGCATATGTACTTTGCTCCCTTCGATTCTATCAAATCGCTTGGTCATAAAATGGTTACGATCACTATCAGACAAAATACTGCATGTACTCATTGTTATCCCTGCTTTTGTTGCCATTAAATAATAAGCATATTCAATAAGCGTATATTCAAGTTCATCATTAATATCGTGATCCCCATTTTTTGAAACACCATCAAACTTCACAAGCCAATGTTCAAAATCTTTATCCAAATCAACTTGACCAGAACGAAATTCACCAGTTTTCTCATTGTAAGCAATAATGGCTTTAGCTCTCGCACCACCAGCCGATGTCCCTAGTTTTAATAGTTGCTGATAATTAACATCATCATCCGAAGTTAAGAGTAAACTTTCTTTTTTCTCTAAAATTGCAGATGCAAAATCCGACATTTTTGTTATACTTAACGCCTCATCCACATCCTTACTCTCACTATTATCTGGTTCATATTCAAGCGCTCCCATCCCACGTTTACCTGTATAACATAACCTTTCAATTACATTGAAAGATTCACTCGTTCTACCCTGAGATGCAAGCCATTGATCAATAACAGCATTTCCGAATTTGTCTGGTAATGAATCTGCCATTAAACCAGGAACACCACCAAAGGATGAATCTACCAAACTTGGAAACTCATACAATCTATCTGATAATGGCATCATAATTGGTGAAACTTCAATGCCACTGCCACGAAAGTCTTTATCATACTCAAACGTGACATAACCTGTTGCTTCATTTAAATAAAAGATGCCTATTAAAGTGCTCCACAACTTTACTTTTGCGACTTTTATCATTTAGATTCATCTCCCCATTTAAATGTATTTTTTGATTTATCAACTGCTGTTTTACTCGCTCGATAACGATGACGAGTGTCTGATTTCTTATTCAAATAATATGAAGGCCGTTTTGTAAAATCTGGTACTAGCATATCCAGATTAGAATCTAATCCTAATGCCATTAATACTTTTATTATAGAACCGAATTTAACATCTCCCCCACTTTCTATATATTGTATACTTCGCCTAGAAACACCTGCCCTTTCAGCTAAATCATTCTGAGTCAAAGAAGAATTTATTCTGTAGGATTTAAGCCGTGAACCTATTTCTGATAACACTACTTGGGAAGATAAATATTTATTCATAAAATCACCTCATCTCTACTTGATATCTATATGTTCATTATACACTTATAGTAATTAAAGCGCAATTAATTGCACTTTAATTACTATGAAACACATTAAGCGCATCTTATTGCGCTTTAAATTTCGATGTTACCTATAGTTTGTTAACCTCACTATTTAAAGCGTGTAATCTTGCGCTTTAAATACACTCAATTTGTTTAAAGCGCAACTTAACGCGCTTTAAACAAATTTGTACAAACATATTTAAGTATAGCGAGGAGTATATAAAACACCCTATATATCATGCTCTGAAAAGAAAGACTTCATTGATAAATCAGAATTTTCTCTTTCATAATTTCAAGAAGACTTGATCGAAAGATAAAATCTCCATTATTTCTCATCTATATCAATTTCCATCATATCAACCATCTGATTTCTTCTGAACCGAAGATCCGTCTTCATTTGTTTCTCAATGTCATAATTATTCTTTCTATCAAAATCACCAAGCCACTTATAATGCTCATGTTTTGTAATATCAAATTTACTTGAAAGAAAAGGTCTTACACCTCTGAGCTGCAACACACACTTACTTGAATCCATCACCGCAAGCTCATCAACAGTCATATATCTTATCCAATTGCATCAGAAGCTGCGAATAATGATCGATTAATGACTCAGAATCTATCGCATTAAACAGTTCCGATAATTGATTAAAAACATAAAAGATCAGTCCATATGGCAGCCATTTTAGTATCAACTTTTTTGTATCTGCTGTCATAGACTCTGCTCCTTCTGTGGTTTCTTGGCTTTGTTTTTGTTTAGGCTTTTCGCCTTTTCAACCATTTCTTTCAGCGCTGCCTTTAGTGATGGCTTTACATCCTTTGTTTTTTCTAAACTTGATTTCAAGTACTCTTTAAATGCAAAATCAATGACATCAAGGTCTTTACCTTTGAAGAATACAAAATAAGTTGCAAGGATGGATTGATCATCTTTTTTCAAAGCGTATTCAAGGTTATACTTTTTAGCCACTTTTTCAAAGTCCTTGATATTGTTTTCTGTGATTTCAATATTTTTTAACCCGTCATGTTTCTTGCTCAATTTTTCTAAGGTTGTTTTGCCAAGGGGTTTGACTGACTTAATGCCCTTTTTATTGAGATTGCTCTGCCTTCTACTTCTCAAATAAAGGGCAATAATTTTCTTAAGCTCAATCGCTGTTAGCTTAACTGCACTGACTTGAAGTGCAATGGTCTTCTCGTTCACCTGCTCTTGCATGTGTCACCGCCTTTATAAAATGCTCCACTGCTAAAATCATGATTCACCTTCGCTCGGTAATATTGTGACAAGGTTGTTGGTGCGTTAAAAATCGTGGTTATCAAGTACGACCGAATGTTGCGTACATCCGATGGATTTTCCTTCAAGGAGTCAATAATATAATCGATGTGCATGGACGTGATCTCCATAAACCGTTCTCTGGCGATACCAATGGGCATAGATATCCCATTGACCTTTATGGTGGCATCATCAGGCAAGATACACACATCCACCATGATATCGATAATATTGCCCACATCTTGTTTACTCGTGTGCTTTTGCTGATAGGTCAGTTCATATTCGATATTGTCCTTTATGGTTCTTTCATAGTGCTTTCTATTTTGGATCATATCCTTCCCATCCGTCTCAAAGATATGATTAGATTGGATATGATTTAAATCAATATCATTAAAATCAGTATGAATAAGATTAGTATTATTACAGTCTAATTTTGGAACTTCTTGAATTCTATTTTTCATACTTCCAGAAGTATGATTTTTAGACTTCTGGAAGTCGTCTGTGTTTTCAATAGATTCAGCCTTTTCTAATATGAAGTTTTTCACAAAAATAAGATTGGGCTTGCCTAAACCTTGTCTCTTTTTCTCAATAAGTCCGATTCCTTTTTGATCATCCAGTTCAGCCATCAGGTTCACTGCCTTTTGTCTTGAGCAACCGAGACTCTCTTGAATTTCTTCAATGGTAAAAATAATATACACTCTGTTTTCTTGATCTAGCCAACCATTCACACGGGAAAGCCCCATACGGTCAAGTAGCATACCATATAGGACTTTTGATTCAGCTGAAAGTTCTTTAAACCGTTCATCAGTGAACAACACTTTCGGAATCCGAAAAAACGAAAATTGTTCTGACTCGTTACCATAATAATAGTCTAAATTCAGACTCCGCATTTTTCATCACCCCTTTTGATCTGCAAAATATTTTTTTAGTGCCAATTCAATTATGGACTCAATGCTGTTTTTACTTGATGATTCATCAAAGTATTTAGTAATGATCTCCTTTGAGACTTTGATGCTTTGATAATCTTTTTTTGCAATCACACCTTTTTCTTTACTGATTAAAAACTTGCTTATTTTATTTTCATTTAGCGACCCTGATTGGTCCATTTCTTTAAGACTCTTGGCATCTTTCAAACTGATTTTTATGGCCATATCCTTACATTCTTTGTATAAATGATTTTGAAGTGGTTCAGGTATATACGATAACTCCACGCCAGCCATTAATGCGATGATATCGTTATCTACTGCAAGCTTCCATTCTTCTGTTAAGAGGTTGATTCTAAGCAGTCTTGCTATGGTTCTGCCTGAAAGACCATATTCTTTAGCAAGTCTTCCACGACTATCGGTACCTGACTCATCTACTTCTGATAACTCACCATTTTCAAGGGCTTTTAGTTCACTCATAATGTCTGTTCTCTTGCCTTGGCTTGCGACTTTTTCGTACTGCATTTCTAAAACCGCTGCTTTTTCTGAAGGATACAAGTCGCTAAAAGATCTTTGCATTAAATTGGTTTCAATAACATAGATATAGGCATCTTCATCTGACAAATTCTCTTTAATAAAAGCTGGAATTTTATCAAGTCCTGCAAGTTTTCCCGCATTCATTCTGTTGTGTCCTGCAAGTTTTCCCGCATTCATTCTGTTGTGTCCTGCGAGCATCTCGTATTTACCAGGTGTAGTTAATCTAACAATCACTGGATTTAATATGCCATTGTTCTTTATGCTCTCTATCATATCTTCAAGACGTTTGCCTTCATAAAGATGAAAAGGATGGTCAGAAAATTCGACTATGTTTTCAATGTATATTTCTGCAATTTGCTGTTCGGGTTTGCCATCGGTCAGAAAATCAATGGCATCTGCGATTTTTCGTCTTGGACTATCTTTCTTCATAAGCCAACATCTCCTTTGCAAAATCTGCATATGCAATCCCTGCTTTTGATGTAGGCGAATAGTCAGCAATGCTCTTGCTGTAGTAAATGGCTTCACCAACTTTCACCGTCATAGGTATGTCGGTGTCTCAAATATGTTAACAACACCATCATAAGCTTCACTCATTTGCTCTGATAAAACTTTTGAAAAATTGGTTCTCGAATCACACATGGTCAGTAGAATGCCTTTAATCTCTAGCTTCGCGTTGATTCTCTTTTGAATTTTTTTCGTGGTTTTTAGGAAGTCTTGTAATCCCATCATGGCAAGGAGCTGAGGATTAACTGTTATAATGACACTGTCTGCTGCACTCAGTGCGTTTATGGTCAGAGAACCCAGTGATGGAGATGTATCGATGATGATATAATCGTAATCTGCTTTTAAAGGTTCTAGGATTTCAAATAATATGCGTTCACTGCCCATTTCAAGCCTTAAATTTGCATCGACTACCGATAAGTAAATACACAAAATCGATCATCAAGACTTTCTTACCAAGTTTCATAAGTGAATACGCTAAGTTTAATGACGTGGTTGTTTTTGCTACGCCACCTTTTTGATTTGCTATTGCGATGATCTCTGCCATGTTTTTCCTCCTATTTTTTCATAGAAAAAGGGACACTCATTATATAAGCATCCCTAAATATCTTAACTATATTATTCATTTTCATCTATAAATTGCTTTGTGTACCCTACATCCAGGTAGACACCAGCCGAAACACTCATGCGATCAACAAGACGCTTTTCTCTTGAAAAATCAGGTTTCACTTCAAAGGTCCAAAACTTAACAAAGTGTGTAAATTCAACGATTTCTACATAGATTTCCTTTGTAGACAAACAATCGTCTCCACATGGCTTGAGGAGACAATAATGATGTCGTTTGAACCTATTGGGGCCTTGGCGGCAGGATGAATCAACAGTCCGAAAAAATCGGACTGTTGAAAGTAAACTAAAAGATAAAATGAAAAGTAATTCAACTGGCTACAACTTGTAGCCAGTTAACAACACTTTCAGTACAATTCTATTTTGTTTAAATCAGCAATCCTCAACCATCCTTGCCACTCGGCCACCGCATTTTTGACAGAAACCGTTTAAAACTACTCCAAATCGGTCATCATGAATACCATAATCCACAATTGTTGTAACGCCACATTTTGAACAAAATACATTTCCAACAAGTAATTCTTGTACATTTAGCGGTACATTTGACCATTTTTTCAATGCCTTAATATCGGATACTCTTGGCGACTGCATGGATTTACGGTAATCCACAATCTCTTTGCAAGCATCCATCATACATTCAACCGCACTTTCGTTATGGTATTTAATTTTGACGCACCTTTTACCCATGGATGCAGATGGCACTAATTCTTTTATCAACGAAAGTACCATCATATCGTCAGTGTGGAAAGTAAAATAATTCTTTTGGGCAGCAAATGCTATGAAGTAACCATCCCCATTATAAGTTGGTATTTTATTGCTTAAACTCTCTTTCACATCCGGGAAGACTTCTCGCATGAAGTTCACCATTGAAGTAATCCATTCTTTTTTAGGCGCATCTAGTGAAGCTATATAATCATCAACAAATTCCATTTTCTTTTCCTCGCTTTAATATCTCGTATACCTATCAATGTCAAATTAACTAAATACTTTTAAGCTGTTCAAAACATCTTTCAAGAACTTTGGACTCTTCCCACTTCACTGAACGAATTTGTTCATCAATAAAAGAAAAGAGCTTTTCAGGATATTGAATTGCCCAAGTTACACCTAAGCAGGCTTTGAGTTTTAATCGGTTTTTGGATAAATATTTGCTGGCAATTGGATGAATTTCATCTATATAGGAAATGCTTCTTTCAACAATCGCTCTATCTTCTTCCTTTTCTGAAATTGCTTCTAATAGAAGAGTTTCCAAAGCACCAGAATCGACCATTGCTGACTGAATTTTATCGCTAAAGAAGCTTCTAAAATTATCCTTTCCGCCCACACCACAAATCAAAAGACTTTCATTTTCTTTGCGATACCAATAAGCAGAATAGCATCTGTTTTTCCTTCACATAAAATCAACTTATTCATAGGCGTACCTCAAACCCAAACTGTTCACGGTTTGCATAAACATGCCTTCCCGTTAGAACCCTAGAATAGGTTTTCAGTTCTYTGTTATCCTTTTTAAAAGTAAGCACACTAATATCGTCRCTTTGCTCCTGCYGTTCATAATCTTGTGTAGCAAGTAATCCATCAATCGCTTCGATGCTATGTGTTGTTAMAAAAACCTGAACATCAAATTGCATTGAAGCTTTTACTAAAAATTTAAAAATGTCATCATAATATTTTGAGTGAATAGCCGTTTCAACTTCATCAATGAGTAGCACACCACCTGCTGCTTGAGCAATAGCATTAGCTAAAGACAAAACCTTTTTAATGCCATCGCCATATGTTGATATCGGCATATTACCAAGTTTTGTGTGCTTGATGTATTCAGTAGACCGGCCATTTTCTTCATTTTTCAAAATTAACAAGTCGATAATTTCAGAATCGAATAATTGTAGTATTCTCAAGCATATTTCTTTATAACCATCATTTCGTAAAATACGATCAAATACGAATCCTCGAACATGATCTGTTGGTGAAAGATAAACAATATTTAAAAAGCTGTTTTTCTTGATTTCTCTTCCTGAAGTTGAAGCATATGCATCAATTTCGACATCTAAGCTTTTCTTATGTCCTGAGATTTCGTATATAAGCTCACCACTAAATGCCTCCACCTCAACAAGATCTGTGTCAATGTCCCGCATCATGCGACTGCGTTTAGGCGGGTAT
The DNA here is from genome assembly GCF_001748365.1 of Fusibacter sp. 3D3. Lineage (GTDB taxonomy): Bacteria > Bacillota > Clostridia > Peptostreptococcales > Acidaminobacteraceae > Fusibacter_A. The sequence continues at coordinate 15,274 of NZ_BDHH01000032.1, forward strand.
AATTTTTTCATAACATCTTCAGGATCCATCATGATCTTTTTCTGCTCACCTAATAACCTATAGCCTACACTTTCGCCCTTGCAAACCGCATTGAGTGCTATTTCTTTGTTCGATGTATCCTGAGGAAATAAATTGATAAAGCTTTCATATACTGGCGTGCCACTAAAGAATGCAGTTGTATCTCTCATTCGTGCGAGCCTCAGTATATTAGTAAAGTCATTTGGATTTCTGAGTAGTAACAACGCTTCCAACACACTTGTTTTTCCACTGTTATTGTCACCCGCTATGATATTAACATGATTTAGATTCTCAACTGCAAGATTATGGATTCCACGAAAATGCCCGATATTTATACTTTCGATATGAATAGCCATTACAACACCTCCTCACGGTCTGCAAATTCAATTATTAAACGTTTACCAAGACCATCAGCAATTTTTTTAAGTGTTGCGATACTGGGTCTATAGCTTCCGTTTTCAATTTTACTGATATTGGCTTGGGAAACACCCGATTTTTCTGCCAGATGTTTTTGAGTAATACCAAGTTGTGTGCGAACAGTGCTTATTAATTCACATACTTCTGATTCAATATCATAATCCAGAAATATTGGTTTGTCATCCGTTTCTACCAGTTGAACTTCTTTTAGTGCTTTATCGAGATATGATTGTAAGTCGCTCATTGTGAACCTCCTGATTTGATCTTATGAGTTCATAATATATCTTATAAAGTATATTGTCAACGTTTTATATATTTAATAAGATATAATCATATGATTCTCATCACTTTTAATCTTTATAACCAGATGATTATGATGAATGCTAATACTAACAACTTTTTCCATTACAATATTTTCATCATAAACCTCAGAAACAAATAAATCAGCAAGTTTCCTCTTAATCCACTCATCATTTATAGTCGGTGACGTTGCACACAATTCTTTCCCTTTTTCAATTCTAGTAGCACATCTCCAAACAACTTTCCCTCTTTCAGTTCTTCTCCGATAAGAAGCACCACAATCGCCACACGCCAACAAATTTCCCAGAAGATATTTCCCGTTGTACTTGCTATCACTTGGGCTGACTGTTCCATCTTCATGATGAACAACCCTTGAGCGCTTGGCCATTTCTTCTTGAACTCTACCAAAGACTTCAGCGGTAACAAGTGCAGGATGACTTTCACTTACAAAATACTGTGTTCTCTGACCATTATTTTTAACTTTCTTGCCTGTCATAAAATCTTCAGCAAATGTTTTTTGAAGCAATGTATCCCCCATGTACTTTTCATTTTTAAGCATTTTCTGAATTGTAGTAGTATCCCATTGATCTTTCCCAGTGACCGTTTTAATGTCCATCGATTCCAAATACATTTTAATCTGTCCAAGTGTTAATCCTTGCAAATACAATCCAAATATCTTTCTCACAACTTCAGCTTGTTCAGGCACAACGACAATTTCACCATCAACACAGGAATAACCCATGAAGTTCTTATACTTCTTGAAAATATCACCCTTTTCAAACTTCCTCTGAAATCCCCATTGAATATTCTCGCTGATATTTCTGCTTTCATCTTGTGCAAGCATACTGCGAAGCGTAATTTCAAATTCCTTTTCTTGTTTGATTGAATCCAAATTTTCATTTTCAAAATGCATATTAATCCCTCGCTCCCTTAGAAACCTTATAATTTTTAGTAATTCCAATGTATCTCTAGAAACTCTGCTGATGGACTTAGCTATTATGTAATCGATTTTGCCCCTTTTAGCTTTTCTCAATAAATCGTCAAGTCCTGTTCTTCCCGTACGCCTTAAACCACTACCAATGTCATAAAATACACCAACTAAAATCCAATCGGAGCAGCTTTCAATCATGTTCGTATAAGTTTCAATTTGTATTTCAAGGCTACCAAATTGAACTGGTCCCGAGGTGCTAACCCCACAATAAGCCGCTACTCTAAGCTTTCTATATTCGATTGTCTTGGCTGGTATGTAGCGGATTTTTTTCATCTCTGCTTCCCCTTATTGCTATATTGATCATGATTTTCAAATCTGCGAAATAAAAAAGGACATGAAAGCATCTACTCTCATATCCTTGATTATTGCATATTATTTTCTAGTCATTCAAATTAGCCGTTTTTACGTTGCAACAGGACTATGGATTCTACATGCGGCGTATGCAGAAACACGCCCACTGTTTTTATGCGTTTTATTTGTATAATTATTCATCGCAATAGCTTTAAAGGCTGCTTTATACTCATTTTCTCTATTTTTATGCATAAATATTATGTCATCATTATTATCGCTTCAAGGGTTCGTTGAAGGAGTCACTCTGAATCAGTCCTTATTGAACACATCAATATATCGCTTATAGATAAAAACCTTCTTACGTGTTCGATTGTCGAAATTACTTAAAATACCTTCTTCACAAAGTCTTTCAAGCAATCGACCACTCGTTGCTACGCTAATATCCAATTTCTTTGTAGCTTCTTCAATGCTGATTGTTGGCTTATCAAATAAGCCTTCGTAAATAACAAGGGCATTTTCACTGGTTCGCCCCATTGCATTGATTTTTTTCAAATCTTCTTCCCGTATAGCTGTAATGCTTCTTGCAATATCCACTGCCTCTTGAGCCGTTTCAATGACTCCTGTTAAAAAGAATTTGATCCAAGTTTCATAATCACCCTTCGCATGAATATTAGATAAGCATTCATAGTAGGCCTGTTGATTTTTCTTTATGAATTTTGACAAATACAAAGTAGGTTTGTGCAAAATATCATTGGCAGCTAAATAGAATGCAATGAGCAGTCTTCCCACACGCCCATTTCCATCCAAGAAGGGGTGAATCATTTCAAATTGACTATGGATTAGAGCCGCTTTTACCAGTGATGACATACGATCATTTTCATGCATGAACTTTTCAAAACTGTCCAAGCAGGTATTCAAATACTCAATTGAAGGGGGAACATAACTTGCTGTACTGATTGAATAACCGCCAATCCAATTTTGAGATCTTCTGAATTCTCCAGGCGTCTTGTTTTCACCACGAACACCTTCCATAATAATGCCATGTATTTCTCTAATCAATCTTAACGAAAGCGGTAGCGTTTCCAATCGTTCAAAGCCATAACTTGTCGCTTTCACATAGTTCTCAATCTCTTTTACATCATTGGGTACTTCATCAGACATACCTGCTTCTGCCTTAATCAAGTCTGAAAACGTTGCTCTTGTTCCTTCGATCTGAGAGGATAATGTTGCTTCCTTTCTTGCATACATATAGACAAAATAGCTTGGCGAAATTAGGGTATCTGTCACTTCATCTAGTCTGCCAATATATCTATTAGCTTCTGAAATCAAATAAATCATTTCATCATCATATTGAATTGATGGATTCTGAGGTGGAAGTGGTGCAGGTATAAAGCATGAATACTCTGCGTTACCACTACCCACTCTTAGTTTCTGGCCTGCTCTATTTTCCACATTATCACTCCTCAGTTTTACCGTTAAAATGATTATACTTTATTTTTATTTGCATTTCAACCATCTAAATGCAAACAATTGGTTGTTGCAATCATTTTATAGCTTGTTTTGATGCAACCATCTTTTTCATTGCAATATCTGTTTCGAATTGTAGAATATCGTGCTAAATACCTCCCATGTTGTTTGTTTCCCTGATTTCACTGTTCAAATCTATTCCCTCCTATTCATTTCGTCGCATTAAAAAAAGCCACACATCCTACAAATTATTTTTGTAGAAAGTAGCTTTATTTAAACTTTACTTGGAACACTGTCGCTCCGTATTTGGCAATGAGTATTGAATGAATGATTGCTTTGAATGCCTGATCACCTATTAAAAACTTATCGGCAATTTCATCCATTCTGATATATTCCCTTGCCGTGTAGATGGTCTTTGCCATTTGGTAGATGGCATAGCTATCAGTATTGATGCCGTTTAGATTCATTTTTTGGAAATCAAAACTATCGATATAAATAGGATTCTTAGCTGCAGACCAAAGTTTATCATCAGCGGTCAGTAAAAATAATACAGCTAGTAGAATCGAACTTCTCTTTTCTACCGGAATCTCTTGCAGTCGACACACTGAATCAAATCTCGTTCTGTGTGTTGGGCTTATGAAAAAATCACTCGAGCAGTTTCTAATTAAATTGACCTGATAAAGTCAAAATTATTTTATTTTTTTTGCATTTCAAAAAGGATATTTCGAGGATTTGTCGAATAAGTATAGTATAAAAACTTACCTAGAAAGGAACAATATTATGCTTATACTAGACTATCCAGATTGGGAAAAACCAACACTTTTCGGAGCATTTCTCCCTAAAATACTTTTTGAATTAACACCTGAGCTTGTTGAAATTGATAAACTTTTATTAAATCCGATTTTTGAAGAACCTATTGTCTCTAAATTCAACACTTTATTAGGAAGACCAACGGTTCCAGTACGCGTCTTTATTCGCATGATGGTTCTTAAATTCTTTTTGTGTATCAGCTATGAAGATTTATCAGAAATCGTGACTAAAACGCCGATGTACAAACGATTCTGCCATATTCCTCTGGAAATGGATGCCCCGACTGATACTGCCATGATGAAGATCACGAAAAAATATGGCGAAGAAATCATTCGAGAGTTAAACGACAACTTCATCTTGGAACTTAGAAAAACCAAAGTCATCAAAGGAAGGAAAATCCGCTAAAAAAAAACGAAAGAAATGAAACATAAACTGCTGAGTATCAATAAGATTGTGCGTCGTAGAACAAATGAAACAATCACGGAAGTAAGATCTATAACGGGTACAATGGCCAACATGGCTAAAGAAACTCTGAAGCAAGCAAATACCATGATGAAAAAACTCGTTGCAGAATCAAATAAAGATAAATCACTGAAGCATGTTTTATTGGAAACAATTCAGGCTGTTGAAACCGTCATAAATCAAACGGAACTCGTCAACACAGGTGGTAAACCTGAAAGCAGAGTCGTAAGTATAATAGATACAGACGCCAGACCCATTTCAAAAGGAAAACTTGGTAAACGTGTTGAATTTGGTCACGTTCTTCAAATTGAAGAAGATGTCAAAGGTATTGTAACAGTCTATAGTGTTCACAAGGGCAATCCTTCAGACAAAACATTACTCGTAGATGCATTGTCCTTACTGGGCGTTAAATACATCAGTGTGCCAAAGCCGGGTAAAAAAACCAAAAGCCGGCAGGAACATGAGAATACAAATAAATTTAAGAAACTTCAAAATTTTAGAGTGGGTGTTGAAGCGCGCATCAGCTGCCTAAAGCGTTCTTTCGGAATGCGCAGAAGTTATTTGAGAGGTCATAGTGGAACCTCTATTTGGTGTGGGTATGGCATCTTCGCTCACAACCTTCGGAAGGCAGCTCGGCTGCTTATTGAATGAAACACCTCAGCAATGAGGCATAATATGCCAAATTGCGCTTCAAGTCGCCATGAAAAAATCAATAATGAACCCAAAACATCTTTGTTGTAGGAATTCCATTTTCTGTAAGAGTTACATGCTCCCAAGATTCCTGCATCCGAAACAGTCCATATTCTTTGCTAATTGATATTTGCTTTTTACTACTTAAACTTGAAGCCTCCATATACGACAAGAGATTACAGGCTGTGGTAGGTCCACAGCCTGATTGTTTTTGCCAATCTGAATGATACCATTCCTGTTCACACCCATAAAAACACTTTTCTGACCTTTCTTCAACTCGATAAAAAGTTTCTGGACTTTTAAGAGATTTTTCAATCATATTCATCACACATTTCTTTTGCCAAGATTGACTTTTATTTCATGTTATTCATCATTGACATCATCATAGACATGTCCATATTGCAATCTTTCATCATATCTTTACAGTAGGGTATCATTTCTTTCATCATTGCTTGCGGATTTTCACTAAATATTTTGCAAAACTCGGGCATGATTTCTTTAATAAAATCTAATTTTTCATTTTTGCTAAGTGAGTCAAATTCATTCTTTAATTCTTCCATTTTTTTATTCCTCCAATACACAATTTTTAGTCTGCTACTAATAAAGGCAACTTATTCACCCGTTTCACTCAATAGTTTATCTGCAACTTCATTGATCTTTTTTATCGGAACTTGCTTTACTTTATTAGCCATTTCTATCGCTTCTTTTATTTCTTCTTTAGGAATACCCAATTCAACACATTTTTTGTAATGCCATTCTAAACAGGGTATGCAATTACCACCTATTGCAGCACCAAGCGCAACAAGTTCGATTGTTTTTATGTGTAAACCCATTAGTACACCTCCCTATCGATTCGTTATTAACTTTCTCCACAACCACTGAAAGAATGAAAAGCCTCTTTAGCTCTCGCTCTTTTCATAGGTTTTGAAGAAAGTTTTTCCAAATTGGCTGTAATACTACTAAGTTCTCCATAAGGAATTCCTATCAGATTTTCTCCGTCAGTAACGTCTGTAGCTTCTCTACAACCATAGCAGCCAAGCGTAGAATTTAATTTCCCTGATGTAAACGGTATTACTGTTGAATCAACGCAGGTTGCCTGGAAAATTGCTGAATTGAATTCTAGTCTTTCACCTGTTTCATATATGGACGCTAAGGAAAGCCACATGAGATGTTCCGGCTTTGATTCAATTACCACAACATCCGGTTGCACTTCCATCGTCTCTAACGGACTTAATACTACTGCAGTGTACTCACCCTGACCAAGTCTAGTCATTCCAGACATAGCTTTTGCACCAGCTTCAAGTGTTGCAAAAAGACCCATATTATAAAGCATCTGTCCAGAAGATAACATTTCAGGCAGTGGCTTTAAACCAAATGCAGCCGCTGATGCCGGGCATGCTATATTATCAGACGTTATCATTATTTTTTCGCCTTTACCAGCTCTCATCAGTGCTTGACAGTATCTCATTTTAGTAGAAGAATCATATCGATCCTTTAGTTTTGACAAATCATTTTCTTTTACGAATTTAACTCCTACAGGCTTGCGCTCCAGAATCAAGATGTCCTTAATTGTGTTATTTACCTTAATCATATTATCCATCATTATTATTTACCCTCTCTTTCACATAATTTACATTGTTTCACTTTTTCATTCAGTTTTAGTTTGTCGCTACACAAATTTGGATGTTCATCAATATTTCTAATTATTGTACTCATGATCTCAGATGCTGTTTTGTTTTCTATGTTTAAGTAGTAAAACACCCACTGGCTTTGCCTTTCATCCCGAACTAAATCTGCATCCCTGAGCTTAGCTAAATGTCTAGACACCTTTGGTTGCGATTCACCAATTACATCACATATTTCACAAACACACATTTCTTTTTGAAAAAGCAGCGCCATAATTCGAAGTCTTGTATCATCAGATAGTGCTTTAAAAAATTCAGCTAAATCAATCATCGTTAGCCCTTCTATTCTGAGAGAAACCCATCAATAATATTTTGGATTCCCAAGGGAAGTCCGAGTGGGCAAACCATGTTAACCGTTTCATTATCAACCAGATTAAGGGCTACTTTATTTGTCATCACACCTACATTACAGGCTCCTTGGCAAGGTAAAATACCTATTTTCATTATTAATTCCACCTTTATATATGCTTATACGTATATGCATATATTATTCTTAAAAAAATACTATGTCAATGCTTTTTTAGTAATCCCCTTGATTGTTTAAATATACCAAGAGGATTTACTAAAAAGGCAGGGGAACTTAACAGCATCCTGATGATGCTTCATCTTGAATTGCTAACTCTCCATTCTCCACTGTTATTGTTACAGTATCAGATCTTTCCTTTACATCATCCTCCATTAATACTGATATGCCATTGATGGAAGTGGGTTCATCACCATCTTCTAGTTTTGCTAAGTTGAATACAAGAGAAGTTCCACAGCATGATTTTTGCAACACAGCTTTTAAACAGTCACAGTCATTTGATCCGAATGCTCCTTCAAGCATTGTTTTAGCTTCGTTTGTAATTTTCATTTTCATTACCTCCAATTATTTTTTATCAATCATTTATTTTCAATCATTATAGATTCATACCATTCGTTTTAAGATAATAAAGTTTTTAAATTTTCACCTTTTATTTCATCAGTATTCCAAGGGATTACGGCAAAGTTTCCATTTGAATGCGTGTCAACCTTGTTGATCCATTCAATCTCATTGCTTGCTTTTGCTGAGAGCATCTGATTTTTGACACCAATATCTGCGAGTTCAACCGATGCCCTTTCTGCCTCTACCAACGGTGCTATTTCTGGACGTGAAACCAACACAAGAGTTGTTAGGTCGTCATCTGACAAGGTTGCAACAGCTTTTTTATAAACCTCTTTCTGACTTTCAAGTCCTGAAAGCTGACCCAAACAGGATGCTCCATGTGTATTCTCACTAATAAAATTGTCCCAAGCAGAAGGTAATTGTAACATCCTGAGTGTATGACCCGTAGGTGCAGTATCAAAAATGATGTTGTCATATTTTGTTTGAATCTCTTCATCAGTAATAAATTTTGAGAACTCATTAAATGCTGCAATTTCAACCGTACATGAACCAGATAGAAAAAAAACGCTTGGGTTATTCCGAGAGGCTATTTGCTCTCTTTGGAGGTTTGGGTGGTATGAGCTGAAAATAACATCCTTTAAAACAGCCAAGAACGTTTTCATACTTGTATGATAAGTTGAATTTACAACGTCCTCAAGGGATAGCATAAGATCAACAGAAATATCACTCGCATAATATTTGTATAAGCTATCAATCCCATTTTCGGTTTTTCTGATGCACTCTAGAAGCCACTCTCCAACCGTAAAATATACAAAATTATCACCGGTAATCCGCCTAGCATCTAACACTTTGACTTTGTCTGAAAATCTAAGCTTTAATAGTTGATTTAATTCATCTTCTGTATATTCATCACCCGTGTGATTTCTAAGATATATCTGTGCAAGACATGAGATGTTAGATTTCATATCTAGGATAATTCTATTTAGGCGAGCATAAATACATTGACGCACAGTTAAATCTCTCTTGTTATTTGGAATATAGACTTGTGTTATATAAAACATAAAGTTGATAATATAGCCTATCGAGAATTGAAACAACAAATTATACCAATGTTCTGCTCCTACGAATAACTCTGGTAAGTTAATAGTAACGATATATGAAATGATAATAATTATAGAAAAAATAAAGGTTTTCAAGCTTAAAAGTATCTACCAAATAATTACCTAGATATTTTTTAATCTCTAAAACCTTTTGATTCCAAGCCTTTTCAGTTTTTCTGCTTCTCCATTTTTGACATCAAGACAACACACTCCACATGCCTTGAGTAGACAAAAATGATGTCGTTGGAACCTATTGGGGCCTTGACGGAGGGGAGTCGCTCTGATTACAAATATATATTAACTGTCAGGAGAAACAAGTTGCTCAACTTTATCGGTAATCTGTATTTCTAATATATGCAGTACTTCTACCAACACCAGTTTTTATAATATAGCTATTCTTCAACAAGTCGGAAAGCGTAAGTTCAACGGTAGACATGCTGATGTCTGGGCATTTTTCGAGAATATCTTTCTTAGATAATTTTTCTAAGGTATTGTCAAATAATACTTTGATTCTTTCAGTCTTTGAAAGTGTTCTGTTATGCAAATGTTCAACTCTTGATGAAAATTCTTTATAAGCGCTAAGAACGATTTCTAGATAGTATTTCACAAACGGCAAATAGCTGTGTTTGGTTTCGAGCCACTCTCTTGAGCTATCTTCAAGCTTTTCGTAATAAGTTATTTTCGTTTTCTCAATAATCATTTCCAAGCTGATATACTTACCAACAATATAGCCTGAGCGATAAAGTAATAAAAGCGTCAGCAGTCTGCTCATCCTACCATTACCATCATTGAACGGGTGAATGCAGAGAAAGTCAAAAATGAACATTGGTATCAACAACAGTGGATCATGTTGTTTTGAGTTAATAGCCTCTATGAAAGCACTCGAAAGTCTTTCCATGGCATCAGGTGTTTCAAATGAGCTCAATGGTTCGAATCGAACACGTTCCTTACCGTCTATGATTTCAGCTATGACATTATCCGAATTCTTGAATCGCCCACCTATTGACATCGGATTGAATTGATAAAGATCTCTGTGGAGCTGCAGAATGACGTTGACTCTAGGATTCATATAATCATAGTTTTCATGAACCAACTGAAGAACTTCACGATAACCTGCAATCTCTGATTCTGAGCGATTCCTTGGTTCAACTTTTTCTTTTACAATGGCCTGAAGCCTGTCATCTGAAGTATAAATCCCTTCAATCCGATTGGACGCACCTGTACTTTGAACCTTTGCAATTTCAAGCATCGCATTTAAAATATCTGGTTTTGCTTCAATGAAAAGCTCTTGCTTGCCCTTATATTCATGAATTGCTGCAAGCAAATTAATGATTTCGCTACAAAGTAGTTCACTTGGAATCTTACTATAGTCAAATGCACGCATATTCCACCTCTTTCTGCACAATACATATTTATATGCATTATTGTACCATTAAATTATGCATATAACAAATGCAATATGCATAAAGAAAAAATGTTGCTGCATATTTTCTTCCGATTAATGTGCAGTAACCAATCTTCTTATGCAGATAATAGAACTAAACTACACACAGGAATATCTATATTGATATTCTGCTAGTGCTCTAACACAAGAAGTGATAGATGTCTTTGGTAAAATAGAATTAAGCAAAACGGCAATCAAAAATGACAAAAAATAATTGCCAGTACAATCCCAATAAACTATCCTTTTAGGTAGACAAACACTTAAAAGGGGTGAAAGGACGTGCTGACAATTACTCAAATCAATTATATACGAAAAATGTACTTCGATAAAGGACATTCTGTCTCAGAAATTGAAAAAAGAACAACACATTCACGTAACACCATATTGAAATACATTGAGAAAGAAGACTTCAACGAAAAGCAGCGTTGCCAAAAGGAAAACCGCAAATCAGATTTGGTTCGGCCATTTGTGCGCCAAATATTGCTTGAAGACAAAAACAAACGAAGAAAACAACGTCATACAGCCAAGCGCATCTATGAGAGAGCACTGGATGAAATACCTGAACTTTGCCAAATTAAAGAACGGCAAATGCGGACTGTTGTCGCTGAAGAGCGCAAAGAAATTTATACAGAAAACGTATGCTTTTTAGATCTTGAGCATCCTGGCGGAGAGGCACAAGTAGACTTTGGTGAAGTCGACATTTATGAAGATGGCAAGCTTGTTAAAGCACATGAGTTTGTAATGACGTTTCCATCAAGTAATGCAGGCTTTTGCCAAATAACYAAAAGTGAGACAATGGAAGCAGTCTGCGATAGTATGGAGAAAATATTCAATCACATTGGCAAGGTGCCCTATAAAATCTGGTTTGATCAAATGGCTGCCGCTGCGTTACGGCAAAAAGATGAACATGGCATCGTAATGGCAAATCCACGCTTTCAGAAATTTGCAATGCATTATGGCTTTGAAATTAACTTTTGTAACCCGAACTCAGGTAACGAGAAGGGATCAGTCGAAAACAAGGTAGGTTATTTTAGAAACAATTTGTTTATTCCTGAGCCCCAAGTACATCACTTAGATAAATTTAATAAAGAATTGCTGGTACGCTGTGATAAAGACAATGAGCGGGCACATTACAAACACAAGCCTGAAACTATCCAAATGCTTTTTGATAGAGAGAAAGAACACATGCACACTGTTAATACCAAAGCTTACGATCATGCCCGTGAAACAATAAATCATGTTTATAAGAATGGGCATATAAAAGTAAATTCCAATGAATATTCTGTATCCCCTAGTAAAGTAGGTGAAAAAGTAATCGTCAAATACTATGCTAATGAGCTGATTATTTATGATTCAGGTTATCGTGAAATCACAAGACACAAGCGTTCATTTGAAAAAGATAAAAAATTTACCCACTGGATCGATTTCATCACACTGGTTTCAAGACGGCCAAAGGCACTTAAATACACAGGTTTTTATAGTCTTTTGCCCGATGTATGGCAAAATTATACTTGCACCTTAAAGAAAGAGGAAGTAAGTGAGGCGTTGTCATTTCTCAAATTTTGTTTACTTGAAAAAGATTTTGACTTTGCCAGCAAGGTACTTGAAGAAAATATTAAGCAGGCAGTGTATTCACCTAGCGCTCTGTGGACAACGTACTACAGATTAAGTGAAAATAAGGCCCTTTATCTACAAGGAACAACRGATACACTTCCAATGCTTCCAGGATACGCCATACACCTCGATGATTATGATATGCTGTTAGTAGGTGGTGTGTCATGAAACAAGCCATTACAAGGCTACAACAGCGGTTAAAACTAAGTAGCAATCTCATTGACCTTTATGAGACAATCCCATACGAGTCAAAGGATCAGTTCATTCACGATTTTCTTCTGAAATTACTAGAAGAGCGGCAAGTGAATATCATCGACAGAAACATGAAGCAAGCTGGTTTTCCTGGTAAAAAGACACTTGAAAGTTATGATTTTTCTAGGGTTATTTTTCCAGAAAAACTTACTCTTGAAAGTCTTACTGAACTCGATTTTTTAGAAAACCAACAAAATCTCATTTTATATGGGAACATAGGTGCGGGAAAATCGCATTTAGGTGTAGCACTTGGTATTAAAGCTATTCAGCACCAAAAGTTGGTGTATTTCTTTACTGTCCACGATTTAGTGAATCGCTTGGTTGAAGCACGAGAAAATGGAACGCATGGAAGGTTAATGAAAAAACTTGAAAAGGCTCATTTACTCGTGCTAGATGAGTGGGGCTATCTACCACTGCATCAAGAAGGTGCTAGACTGCTGTTTGAAGTGGTGAGTATGTGTTACGAACGAAAAAGCATTATCATAACGACGAATATAGAGTTTAGTCACTGGAAAAACTTTCTATTCGATGAAAAACTTACTGCAGCGATCATTGATCGGGTGATACATCACTCTCATTTACTATTCTTTGATGGTCCAAGCAGACGGAAACAAGAAGCTCTATTAAAATAATAAGACTATCGGATTGTACTGTTCAAATTATTTTGCCATTTTCGTCAAAAAACTATTGCCAAATACAAAATAGCGGAAACGTTAGACGCCATCGCACGAACACATTAAGAAGTATAATTAAAACAGACGAATATATTTATTCAAAGTGTGCCATATTCAAACTGTTGAAACAAATTTTGAAAAGATCAGAAAAGACGGTTTAGTCCATTGTGATCGAGGTGAAGATAATGGTGTGACTCTAAGGCGCCTCACCATTAATGCACGACACCAAATTGAGACTAAGAGCATGCGACAGCGTCTAACAGAGGATTCTCAAAATGCCTTTATTGGCATGCCTCATGCGAGCCTGAGGCAAGAGTCACGCCAATTCTCCGCTAATCGCTTGTCACCGTTTTTGTGAACTTGGATCAAAAACGTCGCCAAGCGAACGCCGAGACCAAGGCACTTCGAGAATCCCCGAAACGTTATCACGAAACCGCACAAAGAAAGTTGAAAATTTAATATGAGCAAATAGATGATACTAAGACATACCGTATAATTGTCTAAAAATCATCACGATTATAAAAGAAAAAAGAAGTATTGGTTAATAGTAATCTAAAGGTGCGATAATGGCGAGACCCTAAGGCGCCCCGCCATTAATGCGCGATGTATTTTAAAGACTAAGTGCATGCGGCATCGTATAACAGAGGATTCTCAAAATGCCTTTATTGGCATGCCTAATGCAAGCCTGAGGCAAGAGTCACGCCAATTCTCAGCTAATCGCTTGTCACCGTTCTTGTGAACTTGGATCAAGAACGTCGCCAAGCGAACGCCGAGACCAAGGCACTTCGAGAATCCCCGAGACGTTAKCACGMMAYCGCACRAASAMAKTWGRAARTWTAATAWRAGCAAATAGATGATACTAAGACATACTGTATAACTGTCTAAAAATCATCACGATTATAAAAGAAAAAAGAAGTATTGGGTAAATGTGATCAGAGGAAAGATAACGGCGAGACCCTAAGGTGCCCCGCCGTTAAAGCGCGATGTATTTTAAAGACTAAGTGCATGCGGCATCGTATAACAGAGGATTCTCAAAATGCCTTTATTGGCATGCCTCATGCAAGCCTGAGGCAAGAGTCACGCCAATTCTCAGCTAATCGCTTGTCACCGTTCTTGTGAACTTGGATCAAGAACGTCGCCAAGCGAACGCCGAGACCAAGGCACTTCGAGAATCCCCGAGACGTTAGCTGAAAAAGCAGTCAAAAAATCAGGAGAAAATTATGGAGAAGTATTCATCGGTTAAAAGTAGAACTTACGAAATAATTGAAAAAGCACAAAAAGGTGACAAAGCGAGCAAATACTTTGATTCTATAATTTTACTTCTAATTATTTCAAACACAATTTCAATAGTTCTAGAATCATTTAACTCAATTTATTCCTTGTACTATTATCAATTTCGTACTTTTGAAATAATCTCGGTAGTTATATTTACAATCGAATATGCTTTAAGAATTTGGACAGCAGATTTGCGATATCCTTCTTCAAAAACTAAAGTTGGAGCAATATTCAAATATATGTTTTCAACGATGGCAATGATCGATCTATTTGCGATATTACCATTCTATTTACCAATGTTAATAAAAGTGGATTTAAGATTTTTAAGAATGTTTAGAATTTCTAGATTACTAAGAATTTTAAAAATCAATAGATATACAAGAGCATTGGGCTTAATAACTGGGGTAGTAAAAGAAAAGAAAGATGAGCTATTAGCCACCGTATTTGTTATGGGTTTTATGATAATGATTTCATCAACAATGATGTATTATTTTGAATCAGAGGTTCAACCAGATTCATTTCCGAATATAGTTGCATCATTTTGGTGGTCAATTGCAACGCTTACTACGGTAGGATATGGTGATATTTATCCAATAACAGCAATGGGCAAATTATTTGCAAGTATAATTGCAATATTAGGTATTGGACTAGTAGCATTACCTACGGGAATTATTAGCTCTGGGTTTATAGAATTGATTACTAAAAAAGACATTGAAAAGACAACTATTATTTGTCCACATTGTGGAGAATCAATTGAGCATGATCTGTAAAACGACTGCTTCAACAGCTAACACGTCGATTACCGGAAATTCATCTGATGTCATAGCCCTTGCGAGGCAAGGACTACGCCACTTTTCCCCTAAGGGTGAAAAGGATGAACTTCGGTAATCGCGGGAACGTTAGCCGCCATCGCACGAACACATTAGGAAGTATAATCAAAACAGACGAATATATTTGATCAAAGTATGCCATATTCAAACTGTTATAACTCATTTTGAAAAGATCAGAAAAGACGGTTTGGTCCATTGTGATCAAGGGCAAGATAATGGTGTGACTCTAAGGCGCCCCACCATTAATGCACGATACCAAATGGAGACTAAGAGCATGCGACAGCGTCTAACACGTCTATTTCCAAAATCACCTATCGTCACAATCGTTGCAAAAGGAAGCAACGATCGCGCCAATTCTCACTGTGCGCTTGTCATCATTCTTGCAAAAGAGACTTATTTTTTTTAGGGCAAGAATGCCGCCAAGCGCCCAGCGAGAACGGTGACTTCGGAAATAGCGGAAACGTTAAGCGCAATGCGGGGGTTTTGGTTTACGCTATCGAAATAAATTTTGAGTAAAGCCTTTATCGAGTAGCTGATTTGGTTCAAAATAAATTGACGCTATCTAGGTGCAAGCGTGCATCAAGTCTTGGTCATTATTGGATTAAATATAATATGGAATTGGCATGATCTGATTACGATTTGAAATTATTAAGAAAGCCAGTCAAGCATGATTATTCTAAGTAAATTTGATTTAGCGGTTTCATAAAGGCCGGAAGCTGAGTCACATTTGGCAGTAGGTGTTAGATGTTCAGTTTTAATTTGATAGGTTTCATAAAAGTATTCGAGTCGGATATAATTTAAATGGAGGTTTTAAGTGTAACTGTGAGAAATGAAATTAGGATTTTGGTTGATACATAGATTTGTTATGTGGTGGGTTTAAGGCTTTCTTAGACCAGCAATTATGAGTCTAAAGGATCAGTTTCAAACGGTATAGAAAAGAAAGCACAACGCCTAACACGCCTATTACCAAAATCACTCTGATGTCACAGCCCTTGCGGAGCAAGGCCAGCGCCACTTTTGTCCTAAGGGTCAAAAGGAGTGACTTCGGTAATAGCGGAAACGTTATATGAAACTAGCAATCAAAGGCATAAAAAAGACCATATTAATAATGGTCTTTACAAGAGGCAATATAAATATTATTTTTATCAGATTTATAAACCAATCGATGTTCATCATTAATTCTTCGACTCCAATAGCCACTAAGATTATATCTCAAAGGTTCTGGTTTACCAATACCTGATGAATACCCATCACGTTCAATGCTTTTGATTAATTCATTTATACGTTTAACTTTCGATTTATCATTGTTTTGCCAATAGAGGTAGTCGTTCCAAGCATCGTCAGAAAAAAGTTTATTCATCTATTAAATCTCTTTTTGAAGATTTACCTTTTTCAATTTGGTCAATACCAGTTTTAATTTTATTATAGATATCAGAATTGCTGAATATTCGAAAGTTTTCCATCATATTGTTGTACTCTTCTTCAGACATAAGTACAACATTATCACCTCTTGTTCTGGTTATGATTACTGACTCAACATCGTTAATCACTTTATCACAAATTTCTTTAAAATTACTACGAACTTTTGAACTAGAAATAGCGATCATAATATCACCTCCATATATTAATTGTACGATAGTTTGTACGAAAAATCAATACATTGCAATGAAATGATTGCTAGCATCACATAACACGTCAGTTACCGGAAATCACTCTGATGTCACAGTCCTTGCGATGCAAGGATTGCGCCACTTTTGCCCTAAGGGTCAAAAGGAGTGACTTCGGTAACTGCGGGAACGTTATCACGAAACCGCACAAAGAAAGTTGAAAATTTAATATGAGCAAATAGATGATACTAAGACATACTGTATAACTGTCTAAAAATCATCACGATTATAAAAGAAAAAAGAAGTATTGGGTAAATGTGATCAGAGGAAAGATAACGGCGAGACCCTAAGGTGCCCCGCCGTTAAAGCACGATGTATTTTAAAGACTAAGTGCATGCGGCATCGTATAACAGAGGATTCTCAAAATGCCTTTATTGGCATGCCTCATGCAAGCCTGAGGCAAGAGTCACGCCAATTCTCAGCTAATCGCTTGTCACCGTTYTTGTGAACTTGGATCAARAACGTCGCCAAGCGAACGCCGAGACCAAGGCACTTCGAGAATCCCCGAGACGTTATCACGAAACCGCACAAAGAAAGTTGAAAATTTAATATGAGCAAATAGATGATACTAAGACATACTGTATAACTGTCTAAAAATCATCACGATTATAAAAGAAAAAAGAAGTATTGGGTAAATGTGATCAGAGGAAAGATAACGGCGAGACCCTAAGGTGCCCCGCCGTTAAAGCACGATGTATTTTAAAGACTAAGTGCATGCGGCATCGTATAACAGAGGATTCTCAAAATGCCTTTATTGGCATGCCTCATGCAAGCCTGAGGCAAGAGTCACGCCAATTCTCAGCTAATCGCTTGTCACCGTTTTTGTGAACTTGGATCAAAAACGTCGCCAAGCGAACGCCGAGACCAAGGCACTTCGAGAATCCCCGAGACGTTAGACAAAATTTTAAACTTTAGGAGATAAATATGGAAATATGGATAGATACAAGTACAGAAATAGATAAACTATTTAAAATTGAAAATGATATTATTATTCCTAAAGACGACTACCTAAAAGGTATAAAAAACTATGCACTTGCAACACTAGAGCATTTAATTGGTGAATTAACAAAAGACATAAAAAATGATGAGTTAATTATTTATTTAAATAGAACACTAATCTCCATTGTTAGTATGGGAAATGACTTCTATTTTCACACGATAAAAGAGATTAATACAATCTATAATAATTATGATGATGTAGACAATCTAATAGATTATATAAATGATAATTATTGTGATAATTATTTAAGCGATACAGAGAAACAAATAATAAATGAGATTGCATCAATGAATATTTTTGAGTATATGTGGAAATCTGATTATGTAAAATGTGACTATAAAGCTATGAGAACGTTTGCTTTATTAGCTTATGAAGTATTGGTAGTTGGATTAGATAAATATATAAATGGAATTTCTCTAATTGTTAGCACTGATGGAAGTATTGAAAAATGGGCATTTCATGTATCAGAAGCTATGTGCGAAAATATTTTTTTTGATTGGGAGTCTTCAGATAAAATTGACCATTATAGTACTATATATGATGTTAATAATTATGGCTTGTTAAAATCATCTGTTCTTGAATTGGCATCAGCTCATGCTTATGAAGATGAGTATTTAAATACAGAAAAATCTAAAGGGAGCTATAGTATTCCGGTTAAACAATATTGTGGTGTCCTTGAGCAAGAATTAAATAGTTTGTTAAAAATTAAGAACAGCGCCCATAAATATCTAATGTGGAAAGATTTGAAAAATCACATTAGAAATAATAATATTAAATTGCTAAATTATGATGGTGATTTGTTTAAGTTATTGAAAGATGTTCACCCGATTAGAAACAAAGCAATGCACGGAGAGGTCATAACTGAAAATGAGTATATGATTTTGAGGAAGTATGTTAACCGGGAAATATTTAAAGCAATTTCGGAAGAAAAAATGGATTTATCAAATAAAATAATACACCCAACAGTAGAGGAACTTTCAAATATTTTATAAGATAGTTTAAAACCTCGCCTAACACGACATTTTCCTAAATTCCTTCTGATGTCACAAGTCTTGCGTGGCAAGTCTTGCGCCACTTTTTCCGCTAAGGCGTTAAAAGGAAGGAACGTCGGAAACTGCGGGAACGTTAGCCGCCATCGCACGAACACATTAGGAAGTATAATCAAAACAGACGAATATATTTGATCAAAGTATGCCATATTCAAACTGTTATAACTCATTTTGAAAAGATCAGAAAAGACGGTTTGGTCCATTGTGATTAAGGGCAAGATAATGGTGTGACTCTAAGGCGCCCCACCATTAATGCACGATACCAAATTGAGACTAAGAGCATGCGACAGCGTCTAACACGTCTATTTCCAAAATCACCTATCGTCACAATCGTTGCGAAAGGAAGCAACGATCGCGCCAATTCTCACTGTGCGCTTGTCATCATTCTTGCAAAAGAGACTTATTTTTTTTAGGGCAAGAATGCCGCCAAGCGCCCAGCGAGAACGGTGACTTCGGAAATAGCTGTCTTTGGTAAAATAGAATTAAGCAAAACGGCAATCAAAAATGACAAAAAATAATTGCCAGTACAATCCCAATAAACTATCCTTTTAGGTAGACAAACACTTAAAAGGGGTGAAAGGACGTGCTGACAATTACTCAAATCAATTATATACGAAAAATGTACTTCGATAAAGGACATTCTGTCTCAGAAATTGAAAAAAGAACAACACATTCACGTAACAC
>NZ_BDHH01000033.1 GCF_001748365.1 Fusibacter sp. 3D3
AAAAGGGACCTAATGATGTTAATCGATTTATCAAAAGAACGTCTTCTTCCAAAATGGGCGACAAAGTTATTGATCGTTATGCGCTTGACCAAGATGCCATTGAGGCAGAAGAAAAATACGATGGTTATTACGCAATAGCTACTAATCTTGATGATTCTGCAAAAGATATTATTGAAATCAGTTCTAAACGATACAAAATCGAAGACTGTTTCCGCGTTATGAAAACAAACTTTTCAGCCCGTCCTGTGTTTCATCAGAACAAAGAAAGAATCATCGCGCATTTTATGATATGCTACACAGCTCTTCTAATCTATCGCTTGCTAGAAAAGAAACTAGACTTGAATCAAACTCATTTTTCTGTTGAAAACATTGTTGAAACTCTAAAAAATATGGAAATAGCAAATATCGAAGATATGTGTTATATGTCAACCTACACATGCTCTCAAGTTTGCACGGCGTTAAACACTGTATTTGATTTAGAACTGAATAAAAAGTATTATCAACCAAAAGAACTCAACAAAAAAATTAAAAAAATTTTAGGATAAGATTTCCGTACAACAAAGTCAACACTAATAAAGAGGTCACAAACAGCCATTTAAAGCCATTTGTAACCTCTTTTTATTTTCAAACTGTCGAAAACGGGATTATATCACAATTCCTACGGTTTTGCTAGGCAATTTTGAAGAAGTACCCTGCAAATTTACAAAAATACATTTTTATTCTATATTCTGCAAGTGTTCAAATTAGAAATTAATCCACCTTACTTTTATGCCATTTCGTCATATTTTTGCCACACGCTTTTGCTTCATACAGTTGTTGATCTGCCATTTCAAACATCGAAACATGACACCCTAACGCATTTGGAATTAGTGTTATGCCCCCAAGACTCACTGTGAGCACCTTCTTGACAGGAGAACATTCATGCATAATATGGAGTTCTTCCACAGCCATTCTCACTTTCTCTGCAACCTCAAAACCACCTTTCCAAGTGGTTTCTGGCAATAAAATAGCAAATTCTTCACCACCTATTCTCGCTGCGAAATCAGCCGAACGCCCGAGCACATTTACAAATACATTTGCAATGGACTTGAGCGCCACATCGCCTGTACCGTGCCCATAGTAATCATTATACTGTTTAAAATAATCCACATCGGCGATAATGAGAGATAAGGGCTTGTTGTGTCTTACACCGCGATTCCACTCCTGAGCAAATCTTTCTGAAAAACTTCTTCGATTTGGAATTTCAGTTAAGCCATCCAGCATAGCGATGCGTTCTAGTAACTTTCTTTGTGTGACCAGTTTCATATGCGTTCGCACTCTTGCCTTTATGATGGAAGCGTTATAAGGTTTCACGATATAATCCACAGCGCCAAGCATCAGGCCCTTCTCTTCATCTTTGACCTCATTAAGTGAAGATATAAAGATAACTGGGATTTCTTTTGTCAGATCATTGTTCTTAAACGCTGTGATAATACTATAGCCATCTAAATCCGGAAGCATGATGTCCAGCAATATAAGGTCTGGTATTTGATTTTCGGCACGTTCAATAGCACGTGTGCCATTTTTTTCGAGTATTAAAGTATACTCATCTCTCAATATTTCCACTAATATATTTAGATTAATCGTCTCATCTTCTATTATCAATATGGTTTTCTTATCTGCTTTAGCCATTGATGTACTCCTAATTTTTATCATCGGTTAGAGTGTCAAAAGCAAATTTTAACACTCAACGACCATTGAGTTCCGATTCAATTTCATCTACCGTTCTTAATGCTTCATAAAAATCATAATTCTCAATTTGATCGATTAAGATTTCACCCAGATGCATCCAAGGTTTATGATTCATGGCATTTCTAAGTGAGGGTATATACAATTCTGTTTCGGAACTGCCTTCTTTTAAACGCTTCTTGACGATTTCCAGCAAGGCATCCAACTCTAAATTGTTCTCTAAAATACTTATGTGCTCATGAGCTTCATCAGGACCCTCACTTAAGGTATTTTCTAAATTCACAATGTCAGAAATTACCCTCTTGAATTCTTCTGAAAACGCTTTTAAACTGTTACTATTTTTATCCAAACTGCCTTTGTTGAGGTCGTTTTCAAGCGATTGAGATACAATGAATAAATCCATCGCCCCTAAATTTCCAGAGGTTCCTCTAATCCCATGAATGATCCCTTTCACCTCACTGAACTCACCTTCATCAATTGAGGATATCAGTTCAGCTTCAACATCCTGATATCTATTATAAAAGTCTTTTAAAAGCTTTAGATATAAATTCCAGTTCCCATGTAGTGCTGCAATGGGCGCTTTTGTTTGAAAACTGAGAAGCTTGCTGGATATTTCATTTCGCTCACAGTAGAGTTCTGTTTCAACTTCAACAATCTCTAATTTTTTAGGGATCCATTTCATTATTATATTGAAAAATGCGGTTTCCATTATGGGCTTACTCATATAATCGTTCATGCCAACTTCAAGACATTTAATGCGATCTGCCTCCATAGCATGAGCCGTCATTGCTATAATGGGCAAATTCTCTTTTGATTTAAGAGCTCTAATTCTTTTCGTCGCTTCTAAACCGTCTAAATCAGGCATTTGAATGTCCATAAGCACTAGGTCATAGTCATACTGAGAGATCGCATTTATAGCGGTAATACCGTTTATTGCAGTATCCACATAAAATAAGGGATGTTCTAAAAGCTCTCTGACAATTTGTTGATTAATCAGATTATCTTCCACCAGTAAAATACGAATTTCTGCATCGGTATCAATACGCTTTGTGACATTACTCCCCACGCGATTAAAGTCTCTAGTCGATTCAGGGTCAGCAGTATTTTCATTATTATTATGCTCTAAATCAAATAAGGCTGTAAAATAAAATAAACTGCCTTGATTGATTTCACTTTCAACCCAAATCTCTCCAGACATCAATTCCACAAATCGCTTGCAAATCGATAAACCAAGCCCCGTACCCCCGTATTTTCTCGTGATTGTGGCATCTGCTTGCTGGAAGGGCACAAAGAGTTTCTCTATTTTTTGCGGCGCAATACCAATGCCAGTATCTTTTATTTCGAATTGGACCCGAATCTGTGTCTCCTTTAATTCTAAAATACTTGCGGAAACAATTACTTTGCCCTTTTCAGTGAATTTGATCGCGTTGTTGACCAAATTGGATAAGACTTGTCTAACTCTTAGTGAATCCCCAATTAAGATAGCAGGCATATTGACATCGTTCTTAATGATGAGCGTCAAACCTTTTTCAGCACATTTATATCCCAGTTGATTTGACAGCATTTCAAAGACTTCTTCAAGTTTAAAGGGCATGTGTTCCAAGCTTAACTTACCTGCCTCAAGCTTTGATACATCTAGTACATCATTGATTATTTCAAGTAAATTTTCTGCCAAGCTTCTGATTTTATGTGTATAATCACTTTGTTTTACGTTTAGTTTGGTCTTAAGCATCAAGTATGCCATGCCGATTATGCCATTGATCGGTGTCCTAATCTCATGGCTGATCATCGCTAAAAAACTACTTTTGGATTCTGTTGCTTCATTTGCTTTAATCCAAGCGATTTCAAGTTCATGATTTTTAGATTCAAGTTCTAGGTTGCGCTCTATTAATTCAGTGGTTCTTTGGCTCACCATGTTTTCTAGATTTCTATTGTAATCTTCTAGGGCAAGCTTTTGATTTTCGATTTTAAAAAAGCTGCGATTAATTTCCTGTACCATTATGTTAAACGATTTGGCAAGCTCACCTACCTCATCGTTAGAATCAATATCTACTTTTACATCATAGTTGCCTGCTGTGATCTGCTTTGAAACAGCTTTTAACGCTTCAATTGGTTTTGTCAACTTTCTACTAAAATAGAAAATACTCAAGATTAGAAAAATCAATACGATTAGGATTCCTAATACAGTCGTCTGCCAGAGCTCTGTCAATTGTGCTTCTAAGAGTTTCTCATCATAAATAATTTCAATGACGCGATCTGTATCTGCCATTGTACGTTCCCTATTTTGATTGAGATCAATATAGAGGTATTTTTTTCTGAGCTTATCGGTGCCAATGCTTTCGTAATTTTTTTCAAGTTTTGCCCTTCTTACAATTTCAAGACTCTCTTCTGTGGGTTCATAATTGAAACCACTATCCACAATTTGATAGCCATAGGCATCAAACATCTTAATATCCACAATCATAGGTGATATCTCAGTCATTTTCTTGATGATACTGTTGGGGCGTAATTCTTCCGTAACGGCATCGAATCCATCTACACTATACGCGACCTCCAGCAGATAATTCTGATCTCTTGTGGGCATATAGGCAAATTTGCTGAGTTTCCCTGTCCCCACATTGGTCCTAACTTGTTCAAACCATATTTCATCCCCGTTTCGAATGGCATTAATTTTCACACCTAAACTGGGATCAAAATCTGTGAAATTGAATTTTAGCGCTTCCTCAATCGTAGATTTTATGATGACTGTGTTCAAATCAATCACCATAAAATCATACGCACTGCCCTGTTCTAATTTGAGTTGATTTACATCCACAAGGTCTAAATTGCCGTCAGCATCTGTATAAAGCTCTAAAAAAGCTTGTGCTTTCTCTTGTAGATCAGATTCCAATCTAATTTCAAGCATTCTATAGCCTGAATCAATTAGATTAACGATATCTAAAATATGAGCTTCAACGTTTTGTCTGGTCTCATCATAATACTCTAACATATTGCGCTTCATGATATTATAATGATAAAGCGAACTCGTTATAAGCAAAATGACCGTTACTGGCAGTATTGTCATCAGAATCCGAAAACGCAATTTTTCCCCCATAGATTAACTTCTCCTCCCATAGATCCAAGCTTTTTTATTTATTCACTAGGACTTGTGTAGTACTTCTATGGTAATATATGCCCCATCATAAACATTTAACACTTTTAATTCATGCATAAAACTATTTACGATACTCTTTACGCGCATTTTTGCATCCGCCGAGATGCCAAGAATGGTCACTTGGTCTCCTACTTGTATTTCAACATTGCTCATTGCACCTTGATTTCCGATATAGCAGATAGAATCTGGTGCCATTGCCCATATCTCCCCATTTAAAGTCGCAAACAAATTTTCATTTTCATAATCCAAAATCATAGTGTTGCCTTTACTGTCTTCTAAGATCACTTTTCCAAGATCCAAATCCGCATCTGCATCCGTTGGTTTAATAATTTGTGTGATTTGGGCGATGCCAAAAGTGTAGCATGCTTTCCCTTGGTCCGTTAGTAGTTCAACCACTCTTGGCACTGGATCTACTTTGCTATCAAGCGCATCTACGATTGCCTTTCCAGCATAATAGGACAGTGTCAATGTGCCCGAAATAATTGCATTTGGCAAATCGTTAGAATCCATCATATAAGTTGCAAGTCCACCCATTTGTCCAAATGTAGGCATGGATAAAATTTCGAGACAATAGGCTTCAAGGGCATCAGCCATTTCGTCTGGTTCTAAATCTTTAAGCAAGATAATATTGTCAACCGTTGGAAGTCCTGACTGTTTGCCGTTGGATAATGCCGCTGGAGAAGGTGAAATCACTTGAGCATAAGTGGTATTTTGAATTTTCGGCACTGCCCGCCCTGCACCATCGCCATCTACTATAGGTATGTTTTTTCTAACAGCCACAGACATTGGCACTACACTGTTGCCACCACCAAGTTCAATCAGCATTGCATATGTCAATGGTTTAAAATTGCAAAGTGCATTAAAAGCATTGGTCGGTGTTTCAAGGTCTATGCCCCCAGCACCTGCAGAAGGAGAGCCCATAAATGCCACAACTGCACCACTTTGATTGCGTTCTTCAGCAAGGTCCTTCACTTGAATGATCTCCACTGGCTTATTATAAGATAAAATGTCTTGTATAATTTGCATGCCTGCAGCAACAGGGCCACCACCGCCACTTCCGAAAAGGGCCCCCCCCATCACTATGTATTCAAAATCCTTTTTTGTCACTAATCTTTTAATTGGCGTTAACTGATTCATAAAAAGCCTCCTCTTATTATATATTACATTTTATTCATTACTTTATTATAACTTGTATTGTCTTTTCATAACAGTACAAATAAAAAAGAACTGCCTATTTCTTTGACAGTCCCTTCTTTATCCTTGTCATTCAATTATGTTCTGGTTTTTTCGGTGCCAAGCATCGGCATAATCTGCTTATAGTCTGGGCAATATTTACCGACTAATCTCCAAAACGATCTATCGTGATTGAGATGAACCGTATGGCAAAGTTCATGTACTATGACATAGTCAATGGCCTTAAGCTGAAACATTGCAAGTTGCCAATGAAAAGTAAGTTGCTTTGTACTGCTACAACTTCCCCACCTTTGAGGATGTGTCTCAATCGAAAAACACTTGTACTTAACTTTCATCAATGCTTGGTAATGCTTTAATCTTTTATCAAGTAACTTATTAAGCGCTCTTATATAAAACTGCTTAAGCAACAATTCAAGATCAAAATCTGCTTCTGGTGATGTCTTCACTATAAATTGATCGCCATCAAACTCTATACTATTTTTTATTGTACACGCGTCAACCCGTACGACGATTGGGTAAAGATTTCCTAAATAATAACCTTTTTTATGAGTCTCTTTCATGCCTCTATTCCTTCTTTTGATTTCTCCTCATTATACATGGATAAGTCAACTTTGGGAATAAGGAAGGGATTAATGTTTCTTTTTGCGTTTTCGATCTTTTTTGGTAGGTCGATTTCTTTTAGAGTCTTTTCCAAAGGCTTCAGCTTCATCATTTGCTTCATCATTTGCTTCATTTCTTTTTTCTTTATACGCATCTTTTTCTTTTTTTGATGTTGCAAGCTCACTTGCAACATCGGGAATATAGGTTTGAGAATCAATCGGCGGTCTTATGTAGCCCGTATTCTCCTGTCTATTTGGCAACTCAAGTTTTTTATGCTCAACTTCTTGATACGGAATCAGGGATAACAAATGAGAGATACAATTGATCCTAGCATTTCTCTTAATATCAGAATCAATCACATGCCAAGGCGAGGATTCCGTATCCGTATACTGGAACATGATGTCTTTTGCCTTTGAGTATTCAACCCATTTAGATCGCGCTTCTAAGTCCATATCACTCAATTTCCATTGTTTAGTTGGATCGTTAAGCCGCGCTTGAAAACGCGCTTCTTGTTCATCATCGCTGACAGAAAACCAATACTTGATTAAAATAATGCCCGATCTGATCAATTGATTTTCAAATTCTGGCACTGACTTTAAAAATTCCCAATATTCTTCATCTGAACAAAATTCCATTACGCGCTCTACACCCGCTCTGTTGTACCAGCTTCTATCAAAGAGCACCATTTCGCCTGCACTTGGCAAATGAGCAATGTACCTCTGAAAGTACCACTGAGTGCTTTCTTTTTCGGTGGGTTTGGGCAATGCAACCACTCTACAAGTTCTAGGATTCAAACTTTCAGTGATCCGTTTTATAGCCCCTCCTTTTCCTGCTGCATCTCGTCCTTCAAAGATCACCACGACCTTTAAGCCCTTATGAACAACCCATTCCTGTAATTTGACGAGTTCTACTTGTAGCCTTGAAAGTTCTTTTTCATAGGCCTCTCTTTTTAACTTCATCATGTACCTCCTTTATTGTTCTCTAATTATATATACCAAAAAATATGTCATTCTAACATAGACATTTTTGAAATAATGAATGGCCTCTTATTTATATACTTTTACCGCCACCGATTTAAAGACTGCAAAGAGGGTTGACCCTTTTTTAATCTCAAGCGCTTTAAGAGAGGTCTTTGTGATTTCTGCCACAAGCTGGATGCCAATATCCAATATGATTTTGACACTTAAATCACCTTCTATAATTTCAAGTACTTTTCCTTCCAGTTGATTCCGTGCACTACACTTAAATGTGCCCATGCTCAAAATCACATCTTCTGGTTTTATGGCTATTTTCACAACGCCCTCGTGTGCTGTTGTCACATGAATTTTTATCTGATCCACCAAAACAACAGTTTCTTGATTTTCGATGATAACTTCACCTGTATAAATGTTTTCAGACCCTTTGACTTTGAGCAGATAATAGTCAAATTGTGATTGAGAAATTCTAAGACTTTTCCCAATGCGGTGTGCTTCCAGTTCACCACGTTTAATAATCTCATAAATCGTATTCTTTTTGAGTTTAAGAATACTGGCAATCTCTTCTGGTGTATATAAGATATCAGAATTCATTTTTACCTCCCCTTTTATTCATCGACAGTTTATTAATGGACAAGCGCTCCCGTCGCAATATTAAATCAACAGTTCTCGTATTGCTTTTCATTATATAAAACTTTATAATGAAAGACAATGATATTAGCTAACAATGAACAATACAGAACAAAACACAACTAATGGTAATTTATGTTTTTTTGCGCATCATTCTATTAACTCGGAGGTATTTATGAAAAAGATTATGACCCCTTCATCAAAAGTATCATTTCGCACTTTGATCACACTCATGTTAGTTACTTTATGGATACTCAGCGGATGTCAATCAAAAGCAACCGCTGCAAATGACACGTCTGCTGAACCCACTTCAGATTTAAAGAACACGCCTGAATCAGTAACACTTACAGTTTCTGCAGCCGCGAGTTTAAACGAAGCTTTAACTGAGATAAAATCACTTTATGAAACACAGTATCCAGGCAAAAAACTCTTGTTGAATTTCGCCAGTTCAGGCAGCTTAGAGCAGCAAATTGAACAAGGTGCAGAAGTAGACGTCTTCTTATCGGCTTCTCCTAAATACACAAATCTCTTAAAAGATAAAGGCTTAATTCTAGAGGATACACTTATTGATCTGCTTAAAAATGAAATCGTTCTTGTCACAAATGTTAATTCACCGCTTGCAGATTTGAAATTTGAAGCCCTAGGAAGCGCAGACTATGATAAAATAGGAATTGGAGAACCTTCAAGTGTCCCTGCAGGTCAATATGGAGCAGAGATTTTGACCACACTGGGCATTAAAGATGACGTCTATACCAAAGCCGTTTTCGCAAAAGATGTAAAGGAAGTCCTCACATGGGTAGAAACTGATAATGTGGATTTTGGCATTGTTTATTCAACTGATGCTGTTAATTCTAAAAATGTAAAAGTGCTTTCTGCCGCACCAACAGATTCACATAAAGCGATCCTATATCCTGCTGTCGTTATAAAAGAGAGTAAACAGCCTGATGAAGCAACTCATTTCTTAAACTTTTTGAGTGAAGAAGATACCATGGCTATTTTTATAAAATACGGCTTTTTATCTGCACAATAAAGGATAAGATCATCTACTATTAATCGTATGGAGGCACTGCAATGTCATTTGATTTTACCCCAGCATTGATTTCATTAAAAGTCACCTGTGTTTCAACTGCCATCACATTTGTCATCGGCCTTTCGTTATCATGGTGCATGTGGCAATATAAAGGCAAATTCAAAGCACTCATTGACGGGATTATTACATTGCCCCTTGTGTTGCCCCCTACGGTTGCTGGATTTATGATCTTGCTCCTTATCGGGAAAAATGGCCCTATAGGTAAGTTTCTTGATCTATTTGATGTTAAAATTATATTTTCGTGGTATGCAGCGGTCATTGCATCCGTGGTGGTTTCACTGCCACTGATGTATAAAACGGCTCTTTCTGCTTTTGAACAGCTTGATCCAAACATAGCGGACGCCGCTCGAACTTTGGGCGTCTCTGAATGGACCGTCTTCTCGAAAGTCTCCATGCCGCTTGCATGGCCTGGTATTGCCGCCGCAACGGCATTATCTTTTTCGAGATCTCTCGGCGAATTTGGCGCCACACTGATGGTTGCTGGCAGTATTCCAGGTAAAACCCAAACCATTCCAGTAGCCATCTATTTTGCAACTCAAAGTGGCGATATGAATTTAGCCTTTATATGGGTTATGATCATCTTCTCAATCTCACTGGTTACACTGGTCTCCATGAATTATTGGAACCAATATCAATTTACTAAAAAACTTGGCACTAGGAGGTAACTCTTTGAGCATTCAAATCGATATCCAAAAAAAATTACAAGGGTTTCACCTCGATTTATCACTTCACACAGAAGCGTCCATCCTTGGTATATTAGGCGCTTCAGGTTCAGGTAAGAGCATGTTGCTCAAATGTATTGCTGGACTTATAAAACCCGATGAAGGCCATATCGAAATCAATGGGAAGACTTTTTTCAATAGCACCTCTCGCATCAATCTAAAACCAAGGGACCGTAAAATTGGCTATGTCTTTCAAAATTATGCACTCTTTCCGCATTTGACGGTAAAAGAAAACATCGCCTTTGGATTACACCACAAACGTGATGATCAAGCGACAAATCTCATCAACCTTATTTCGAAACTTCACCTGAATGGTCTTGAGTATAAGTATCCGTCTCAAATTTCTGGTGGTCAACAACAACGCGTAGCACTTGCACGTGCTCTTGCAACCAATCCAGATATGCTTTTATTAGATGAACCTTTTTCAGCGCTGGATGAACACCTAAGAAAAGAAATGATAAAGGAAATGGCACAATACCTTGATCTTTTTAAGGTCAAAACACTCTATGTAACGCATCAGATGGATGAAGCCTATTATCTTTGCGATGATATTGCGGTTATCAAACACGGCCGAATTGACAACATCAGTCATAAGAGTACTTTATTCAATAATCCTTTAACTCTGGAATCTGCCAAAATCACAGGTTGTAAGAATTTCTCTAAATTTGAATCAACCGCATCAAACACACTATTTTGTAAGGATTGGGGCATAGCGTTACCGATGGGTGAAGCAATACCACTTACCTCTACAAACTGCTCCACTCTTGGCATCCGCAATCATCACCTGAAATGTGTGGATCCATCAGAAAATCCTACTTCACCGAATCAGATTAAAGGCTGGATTTCAGATATTGTGGAGATGCCCACACAATCAACTCTTTATGTGAAATTTAATCAGCCCCCTCATGGTCCAGAAGATTATCATATCCAGCTTGATGTGCCGCATGAAAAAAGAGCACAAATAAAAGAAGTGCTCTTCATTGAATTTCCACTAGATAAACTCCTCTTTCTAGAGGATTAAAGCTGATCTGCAATTTCAAAAATCAATCTCTCCGACTGATCCCATCCAAGGCATCCATCTGTTATCGATTGACCAAAAGTAGTGCCCGTCACAGGTTGAGTACCTTCCACTAAATAGCTTTCGATCATAAGACCTTTTATAATTTTGCAGATACTTTCAGAGTGCTTCATATTTCGGATCACTTCATGTGCAATTCTCGGTTGTTCCTTATAGTGTTTCATAGAATTCGCATGGCTACAATCCACAATTACAGCTTGATTTGCAAGACCGCGTTCTTCATATTTTTTAGAAACATACCTTAAATCTTCATAATGATAATTAGGAATATTTCTACCGTATTGATTAACAGCGCCTCTTAGGATTGCATGCGCTAAAGGATTCCCTGAAGTCTTCACTTCATGCCCCTCATGAATAAATTCATGTGGAATTTGAGCAGCTTTTATAGAATTTAGCATAACGCCAATGTCACCACTTGTTGGATTTTTTAATCCTACTGCGCCATCCACACCGCTTACAGTCAATCGATGTTGTTGATTCTCAACTGACCTTGCCCCTATTGCAATATACCCTAAAAGATCTTCCACATAACCGAGGTTATTCGGATATAACATTTCATCTGCCGAAGATAAATGTGTATTCTCTAGCACTTTGAGTTGCATGTTGCGTATTGCTTTGATCCCAGCTGTAACATTAGGCGTTTCATTGGGATCAGGCTGATGCATCATGCCTTTATACCCTTCACCTGTGGTTCTTGGTTTATTCGTATATACCCTAGGGATGATCAAAATTTTATCTTTAACCTTTTCTTGAATTTCTGCGAGTTTGGTGACATAACTCAAGACTGCATCCTGATCATGAGCCGAACAAGGTCCAATAATCAAAATAAAGCGTTTATCCTCACCCGTGAAAATAGACTTAATTTCTACATCACGCTTTGCTTTAATTTTTGCTAAGTGATTTGGGACAGGAAGCAAATTTCTGATTTCATCTGGTGACAATACTTTATTTACTAATTCGAATGCCATGTGGTTCCTCCTAATATTGACCATTGTACCTTCACTATTTTAAAACACTCTTATCCATCATGAGATAAGAGTGTTTACATTAAACAAATAGAGTTTGACTGATATCGCCTGTCAGGCGTGCATGCTCATACTTATCGCATAGACATACAATGGCTTAATTTCAATAGTTTTAGTAAAGAATACAACTTGATCAAAGGTCTGTCAACCCTATGCATTTAATTCTAATTAATTTACTGCTTAATTTTATGCTTTACAATTATTTATACAGATTTTTCCGTCATACGCGTACACTTATGCTCACTCCGTTTGCTTCAGAAGTTCATAAAACTTGGAAGGTGTTATTGGCAAATTTCTCACACGTATACCAGTTGCATTGAAAATCGCATCCATAATCGCTGGTGACGCCGTATTAATGACAATCTCTCCTATTGATTTTGCCCCATAGGGTCCTGTTGGTTCATAACTTGGTGCAAATTCCACCCGAGTAATCAGGGCATCTTTTCTCGAAGGCAATTTATAGGTTAAAAAGCTGGCATTTTTCTCGTCTCCACTATTTGCATATTCTGATTCTTCATAGAGAGCCATGCCAATCCCTTGAAGCATACCACCTTGTGCCTGCACTGTTGCAAGATTGGTATTAATAGGGGTTCCGCAATCAATCACGCCAACAAAATCCAGCACATCTATCTTGCCCGTCTCTAAATCAATTTCAACTTCAACAAAACCCGCCTTATAAGGCGGCGCCTCTTTATCGCATACATGACTATCTGTGACGACGATCTGCTTGCGGTTGAGCTTATAACCCAATGCTTCTAGAGTTAAGGTCGAATCATCTACGCTAAATACGCCCTCATGGTAGACCACTTTTTCTATCGGTACCGACAGGATCAATGCCACTTCACTTTTTAAAGTCTCAATCATTTTTTCGGAGGCTTTTCTCACTGCCGTTCCAGTCACGTAAGTTGAACTAGAAGCATAAGAACCATCATCATAGGGTGTCACATCGGTATCTGCTGAATAGACATTAACCTGATCAAGGGGAACTTGTAGACTTTCTGCAGCCATCTGAGCTAAGATTGTGTCACAACCCGTCCCCATATCGGTTGCACTGATTAAAAGTGTGAAGAACCCATCACTGTTTAATTTTATAGTGGCACTCCCAGAATCTATATTGAGAACGCCAGAACCTTGAATGGCAAGCGCCATGCCCACGCCTCTCACTTTAGTATCACTCACTTTAACGGACGGATATTTAGAATACCAATCGATCATTTCTCGACCTCTTTTGAGGCAGTATTCGAGTTCACAAGTATCTTGTCTTGTGACCTCTTCATCATACACATGACTTGTCCCAAGTCTTAAATGATCTCCGGGGTGAATAATATTCTTTTCCCTTAATTCTGTTGGATCCATGCCAAGTTCATGTGCCAATTCATTCATGATGGATTCAATCGCAAACCCGCCTTGTGTCTTTCCATAGCCTCTATATGCCCCAGAAGATACATGATTGGTGTAAACTGCTTTTCCATCGAACCGATAGCCCTCTGTTTTATAATAGGCCATAATCTTTTCTGCGCAGGCACTCATAACAGTCCCCGCGTGCTCACCGTATGCGCCAGTATCTGAGATCGCTTTAACATCAAATGCTTTTACAATACCCGCTTTCGTAGCACCAATTTTGACTTCAAAGTAAAAAGGATGCCTTCTTGTGGTACCCAGAAAAATCTCTTTCCTTGTATAAAAAATCTTAGCGGGTTTACCTGTCTTAAGGGTTACCATCGCTGGGAAAAATTCTGAGGCTGATGTCTGTTTACACCCAAATCCACCGCCAATTCTCGGCTTGATCACTCTCACTTGGCTCATGGGTAAATCCATGGCGCTCGCAACCATACGTCTCACATGGAAGGGAATCTGAGTCGAGGATACCACCACAAGTCTACCGGTATGATCCAGATAGGTATAAGTGGCTACAGGTTCCATCATGGCTGGATGCGTGGCTTGGGTTTCATAATTTCTCGTCAAAATGACATCACTTTCCTCGAAGCCCTTTTCATAATCACCCACTTCAACATAATAAGCTGACGCGATATTTTTTTCAGGCTTAAAACCAAATTCAAAATGCGTAAAAGCATCTGGTTCTGGATGAACGATGCTGGCATGTGCCATGGCTGTCTTATAATCTAATACTGGCTCTAACACTTCATAGTCCACTTTGATGAGTTTCATCGCCTTAAGCGCTATCGCCTCAGTTGTAGCTGCAATGATCGCCACCTCATCCCCTTTATACCGGACGATTTCATCAAGCATCTTCCAATCTTGTGGGGAAGGTTCTGGATAAGTTTGACCAGCCCTTGTAAACCTTTTATTGGGAACATCTTTATGCGTCAACACGCAGGCTACACCGGGGACTTTTTCAGCTCTAGAGGTATCGATATTCTTAATTCTTGCAAAGTGGTGTTCACTTCTTAAAAGCTTAATCACCAAGGCCTCTTTAGGGGCTAAGTCATCTGTGTAAACGGGTGCCCCCGTCACAAGTTTCATGCCATCTTTTTTAGGTGCGGCAGAATTAACGATCTTCATTATTCCACCCCCATATATTTCTTAATCCCTTTGAGTTGCGCCACATAACCACTGCATCTGCAAAGATTACCTGTGATGTAGTGTACAATTTCAGCCTCTGTTGGACTTATGAGTTCACGTTTCATGGCAATCGTTGTGAGTGCAAGGGAAGGCGTGCAATATCCACATTGATCCCCGCCTTCTGCCACGATCAATTGCCCTAGCTTTACAGCTTCTTCTTGTTCTCCCTCAAGCGTGGTGATGGTCTTTCCATCAACTCTGGCTGCCAAATAGGTGCATGACAATACGGGTTTGTCATCGACTAAAACCGTACACGCTCCACAAGTGCTTTTATCACAACCTCGCTTGACACTTTTACAGCCATTAGCCCTTAAAACTTCTGACAAATAATCATCTGGACTGATTTCAATTTCTTTGATCTCACGATTTAATGTCACTCTAATTTTCATGATTTACCTCCATAAAAGCGCGCTTAACAAGCACTTCACTCATGGCTTTTCTATAAGATTGACTGCCAAAGCGATTTGTTCCAAATACGAGGTTACCAGATACAGCTGATCGCATGAGCTTTAATCTTTCTAAATCATCTTGATTTATACTTGCTGTATCATTTATAACCGTCATCGCTTCCAGTGCATAACAAGCCACACCGGGTCTTGACCCTATTGCGATCTTATAGTGCCTGTCCACTTTGCTAACAGCTGCATTGAGGATTGCAAAATCACTACTTGAATTTCTAAGCATTTGAAAACTGCATTTTATAGGTTGCTTCATCACTCTAATTTGAATCAAAATGTCTTTTTTATCACGTTTATGCGCACGTGGCATTTCTAGATACTCAACCAGCGAGACTTCGCCCCTTTCATGAAATACCAGTGAAGTTTCAAGCACCATCAAAGCGGTTATAAGATCTGAAAACCCATACCTTGCAAATACAGTCCCCCCAATTGTGGCGATATGACGAAGCTGGACCCCTACGATGTTTTCTAAAGATTTCTTAAATATATTTTCAAAAGCATTATTTAAAGGTTGACTTGTTTCAAGCTGTCTAAGGGTTGTCATTGCCCCAATTTCGAAATACCGCTCTGTCTCACTGATTTGATCTAAACCTAGAAGTGACAAATCAACTGCTGTATCAATGGTTAAATCATGCGCTAATCTTAAAAATGCACCACCGCCTAAAACACGATTATTAATTTTCTCATTTGCAATCTGATAAGCTTCATCTATGGTTTTTGGGCTCACCCAATTTTTAATTTTAATCATATTACACCTCCCACAAAGACTATATTAACACAAAACCCTTTCTAGAACCATCATTTCAACGTGACTTATTGGTGAAAAGCAACAAAAAATAGCCCTAATTCAACACAATAAATTGTATTCATTAGAACTATTTTACGATTTTTTGATCTTTCAAAAGGATTTAACGCGATACCAGTATTGATAGTTCCGAATAGCGCTTTTTAAAAAAAGTCTCACAATGTTCTATTTTATACGTTAGAGTCTCATCGCTTGGCATCGTCAATAAATTGACGGAATTAATACGTCTACTGGGATAATTGGGTGACCTTCTAATAACCCAGCCATCGTACAATTCAACAAACTCTGCAGGAAATGCGTTTAGAGATACTTCTTCTATATTCCTATTTAATCTTTTCATTGTAACGACACGACACCTCCCCCATCATTTGAATAACAGATTATTTTTATAACAGATTACTTTGCTCTAACCAATCTTTAATGGGCTCTCTTACTTCTTCATGCGTGACAATATCCTTATTGCCAATTAAAGCACGCGTTTTTAAGGTGTAAATACCAACAACTTCTCCACCTTTATTGATTATTTTGCTTTTTAGCTTCTGAATCACTTTTTCAGGTCTGTTTTCATCAGCACCTGTGATGATCAGCCAAACCTTTTTACCACTAAAGTCAGTACGATGAATAAAGCTATTAATCGCTGGCGTTGAATGTCCTGCCCATACTTGACCCGCAACAAATAGATTTGTGACAGCATTTAGATCAATCATTAAAGGCTCTATTGTACTTCTTAGACCCAGCATTGCGCTCAATGCAGCTAATGGGATATTACCACTCACTCTAATTTTTTTTTCAATAATCGGGTCAATTGGAATGTCCAGTAAGTCACTAAATACTTCCGCCACGATTTTAGTATTTCCAGTCCAAGAATAATAGACGATTGCGCTTTTTTCCTTATTCATCACGACCTCCAATAACTGTAATCAAACTTTGATTCATATTTACAGTTTCTACCCAAAAATCAAAAGTATAATTATTTTTTATTTCATATTCACCAGAAGAAGGTTCAAAGGTTGTCTGTGGCTTCCTCGCATCTGAAAAGCCATTCTTTCACAAGCGCTTTAAACAAAATGGATTGTTCTGCCTCAAGACTATGCCCAGCCCTGTCAAGTGCCACATAAGTGCCTCTAGGATACTGATCCATAATGCCCCAAGCGTCTTTATAACCCACACTCGTATCTTGTCTGCCATTTAAAAAAAGTGCTGGTTTTTTAAATACATCGTAAGCCAATGCTTCATCAAAGGTGAACCCATATCCTTCATTCCTAAAACGCTCTAAAAAAACCATATCGGCCTTTAACAACCCCGGAATGACATAGGTTTTAAAATGTTGCCATGTTTGTTCATCTTGAACCACTGCTATAGACTCGTACATTTCTCTTTCTTGATCTGATAATTGATCCAATAACGCTGGATTTTTTAAGAGGATTTCTTTAGGAGGCACTTCTCTTTTATACGCTTTGATCAATGGACATATAAAAAGCGCCCCCTCAATTTGATCTGACATGCTGTGAATTAAACCACGTGTTAAATACCCGCCATAGGACTCCCCAGCAACTAAAAAAGGTTCATTTCCAATTGTATCTTGTATAAACGATTTTAAAACTTCAAGCATGTCATCGGAATTTTTAATAGCCTCACCCCTCTCGGATAACCCCATCCCAGGTAAATCAACATAAATTCTCTTATAGTGACTTGCAGACTCAAAAACAGGTTCCATACACCCCACCATCAATCTGTGATCTGGTGTATAGCCATGAATCATCAAAAAAGGTTTACCTTCTCCAATAATTTCATAATTGACTCTAATATCTTTCCATTTAAACCACATAATAACCCTCCTAATATAATTTGAACTCTGAAAAAACTATAAATTTCGCATGACTTTTGTCAACAACACATCTAGGGTCTCTCTTTCTTTCTCACTTAAACAATTCAAAGGATCGTGTCTAACCATCGCTTCGGGTCCAGACGCACCTCTAAGGTCATTAAACTTCTGTGCCCCTAATTCAGTGATCTTGATAAAATACTGCTTCCCATTTTCGGGGTCCTTTTCTTTAACAATCCACTTGTTTTTTTCCATGTTCTTGATAATAACACTTGCTGTGGGGCGATCGCAATAGAGCATATCCGCAATATGAGAAGGTAAGAGGTACTCCTTTTTCATTAACGCTCTTAAAACAAACTGCTGCTTAAGTGTAATCTTAAAAGGCACGAGGTCCTTTTGAAGTTTTCTTGTCCAGTTTAGATAGACGATGCCCATTTTGGACATGAGATGTAGTTTTGACATATTTGCTCCTTTTTATAGTTAGAATACTAACTATAATTTATATAAAAAAATGAACCTTGTCAAGTACACAAGATTCATACCATACTATTACACAAGATTTGACTGCAATTGTTTCTTGAATTATAATTATATTTTAAAGGAGATGACTATAAATGCGATTTAAACCAATTGAGTATTTAAAAGAAAATGAAGTTCTAGCAGAGAACATTGTCAACATATCCAATCAAATACTATTGCGAAAAAATGCGATTATGAATTCTACGAGCATCAAGCGTATCAAGGCATTGGGCTTTAAATCTCTATATGTTAAAAATCCTGATGAAGAAGATTTGCTTGAAGAAGAAATTAAGGACATTATAAATCCCGCCATTCGGAAAAAAGCAGTTTACGACGTTAAAGAATGTGTGGACACGTTTTTTTCGAGTATTTCCAAACAAAAACAACAACTTGTCTTTGGAGATTCTGGGCAAGCCTTAATCGACACACTCGATCAAGTATCGGAAAGTCTCATCGATGAAATATTGGGATCTCAAGATTTGACCATTTCCATTATGGACATCAAATCCGAAAGCTATTATTTATACGAACACGCTATTAATACCGCTGTTTTGGCTATTATGTTAGGGGCAAAAATAGGTCTCAACATGAATGATTTGAGGAATATTGCCATTGCCTCCATGCTCATCAATATTGGCTATAAAAATATGCCTAAGGAAATATATGCACATTCAGACAACATCATGAGCGTTTAAACGGGTCTGGATACCCTAGTGGTTTGATGGGATCTGAAATTCATCCACATGCCAAAATTGTAATGCTTGCCGATGTTTACGATGCCATGACATCTGACCGAGATTATCGACTTGCACATCCCCATCATGAAGTTGTCGAATACATTATGGGCTCTGCGGGAACACTCTTTGATTTTGATCTTGCAGGTACATTTTGCAGATGTATTATATTATACCCCGCGGGTTCATATGTCTTGCTCTCAAATGGCTTAAAAGCTGTTATACTCAAAAATCATCCAGCGCACCCCCTTCGTCCCATTGTTAGAACTTTTAAAAATGGAAAACTCAATGGTGGCGCTGACGGTTATATCGATTTACTTGAAACACATAATTTGACCATTCAAAAATTGATCTATGATTGATCACAGCTTTAATCTATACGCAAGAGGACCTTCTCATGCAGAATTATCAATTCTATCATGAGAAGGTCCTTCCTTTTGCCTAAATTAGATTGCGCTCGCAACGATTGACGATAGCGAGAAGCCATCATTTAAATCGGATATAACCGCATTAAATCCTGCGCGGGTAAAAATACCCTTCATCTTTTCATTGTAGACAAAGACCCCCGTAATGTTGTTATAATCAGCCACTTCAAAAGTATCATTTCCTGAAAAGTCCAAATTTCGATTCACAGATTTAGGGCAAAATTCCTGAATAATATAACCTTCATCCGATGCCTTTTCTAACATTTCTGACCACGTCTTACGATCATACTCTTTACCTGCATATACCCCTTTTGATGCATAGAAGTCAATGGGCTTAATGATATATTGGTCTTTATGCTCTATAAATTTTTCAAATGAATCTGCTTTGTTTAGGGCGCTTGTATATGGAATATGCGCATCAATATAGTCGAGATCCTCCTTAGAAAAATATTTTCTCACTAATGGATGATGAAGTGCTTCAAAATATTTTTTAGTATGGACAATTTGAGATTTAATAGAGCCAATAATACAGGTTTTATTGGCTTTAATCCCATTAATGAGAGGCATTAGATCATCATAGTGCTCCATTAAATCCCTTGTGACCAATCTTCTGTAGATGATATCCACCTTCTCACGGTTATAATAAAGCGTGCCCTCTACCTCCGTGAGTTCGTCCGGACTGACAATCTGACATCTAAAGCCATTTGCGTTAAAACACTTTTTAAAAGCCTCAAATTCATGTGGGGACCCTTTAGACATATAATCCATGATGATAAGATGCGGTTTTTTCGAACGTTCTCCACCATTTTGTACATATTCTTCGTAAATGCTTTTAACCTCATCCACCCAAGATTGATAGAGTTCATATCTCTTGACCTGATGGTTTTCTTTGAATTTATTTAGAACATAAGTGTTGATCAATACATCCGTAAGTGGCATTTCCTCGTTCATTGCCGAAGTGCCATCTGTGTTGAGTTCGCAAAATTTATAACTGCCGTCTTCATAATAAAAAAAATCAAATCTACCCATTGGCACTTTGGCTTTAAAGCGATGTGGCAAAAGAACGAGCTCTTCTAGTCGGGGGTCAAATCCCCAAACACGTCTCACTTCTGGATGATTAAAATAAATGTCTATAGACTTATTGACAATGTCAAATATCCGTTTTGTCATGGTTTCAAATCTGAGAACATCTTCTTCTGAATATACCGCTGGAAAATACAAATAAGGCAATTGCTTTCCCTTGTACACTACATCTGAATGACCCACGGCTTCATATGATTTTTTGTAGTCTTCATCCACAATTGCTCTATGCGCACTCGCAAGAGCAACAAGTTCTTCATTGTATTTGAACATGCTCTCCTCCTGTTGTGATCACTTTTTTAAATAAAGCTTGATCTTCTAAATAGATCTTTTTGAGATACTCTGAGTAGGATTCATACTTTTGAATCATTTCTTGAAAGTACATTAAGATCTCCATCTCATCAGAATCCAATCCATTTGTTGCATCTAAAATCAGCATTCCAATAAAATCATCACAAGTCATCGACAGGTGTAGACATCCCATCTCAAATGAATAGCTTTCTTTAATTTGGTCATTTAATTTTAAAACACCATCGTCATCCATATTTAGACTCAGCTTATAGTATTTATCTAGGTTGTCTGTATTATAGAAAATACCTTTAATAAGGGCAGGTACCGCAAGACTGTAAGGGAGCGGTAAAGCATCTGCTACTCTAATTTCTAAAAATTGCTTTACTCTAACATCGGGGAACACCATTGTGGATGCATGAACCAACTGAACCTTACTCAATGGTTTATCGTGATCGAGATCGGCAACCGTTTGATGATCTGTCAAATAAGACTGATCACCCTCGATCATCAGAATTGGTTCTGAATTGAGGATGTAGTCGCTATAAGCGTCGTAGTCAAATTGCTGATCCATAGCCCCTTTTGGCATTTTACATCTATTGATATCCGTATGGTCCCAAATTCGGACCCTTAAATTTTTAGCCGCATACACTGCGCCCTCAAATATAGGTGAAGCATCAAATAAACGCGAAATAAATGGTGCTAAAAAGTTGGCCACTCGATACTTTTTAATAAAGTCTTTTTCGTCTTCATAATCAATTGACACTTGTGTTGAAGCCGTTCCCTTCATCATATTTCTTGCAAAATTGCCGCGCTTATGAAGTTCGTCATACATGAATTGATACCTTTTTTTAGGTAACAACGGTAATGTTTCGATCTTCGTTTTAGGGTGATAACCCAGAGAAATCAACATTTGATCATCACTTAGGAGCGCATCAATTTCATTTCTCACACTCAAATATTCGACTTCAATATCATGAATACGTTCAAAAGGTTTTATACTGATTTCAACCTGTCCACCGGGTTCAAACGATACCATGTTGCCCGCTTTAACCGCATTAAAGATGTCATCTCCCTCACTGTACTGTACTTCCCATCCCGTTGAAACCAACTGATTCATTAACTGCTTTTGCCCATTTTCTTCAAAATATTCATAACTTCTCAAATCCGTCTTGGATATTAAAAAGTG
This sequence comes from Fusibacter sp. 3D3, assembly GCF_001748365.1. GTDB lineage: Bacteria > Bacillota > Clostridia > Peptostreptococcales > Acidaminobacteraceae > Fusibacter_A. The sequence continues at coordinate 22,102 of NZ_BDHH01000033.1, forward strand.
CTCAAATTCAACACCTATTTTTTTACCCGCTTTTTCGCCCGACTTAAAATAGTCTTTTAAAATTGTTTTACTTGATTTCATCATTAGTGTCCTTATCCTATAATTTTTATTTATGATCATTGGTTATAACAGATTTTGACTTGATTAATTTTAACAGCATCCCAAGCGACATCACAGGCTTTATTGACGCCATATTCACACAACTTCGTTCCGCAACAGAGGTTACGCTTGGCAAGTTGAGAGGCAGGATAAAATGTAAAAGCAAACAGAATTTCATCTGAAATATCTTTTATGACCTTTCTTTCTTTCCCAATTTTAAAGAGTTCATAGATTTTAGAAAAGTAACACATGCCATAATCGGTATGGTAATCTTTTGAAAAAGGAGAATTCGTAAACTGCATAATATAGTCAAATTCTCTATGATAAGCTAAACAGTAGTGGTAGTAGTTTAGCCATATTTTTTTATACGCTGCCTCAATACAGTCATCCAAATTCACTTCAGCAAGTACATATACACTCATTTCTTTCCTTATTTTAAGGTAAAGCTTACTTATTAAATCCTCCTTATTCTCAAAGTAAATGTATATGGTTGCTGGCGATACGCCTGCCGTTTTCGCAATTTTAGCAATAGATGCATTTGCAAACCCGTCTGACATGAAATGTTCCATTGAAGCATTTAAAATAGAATCGTATTTTTTCTCATCTTTTATTCTCATAATTATATAATAAATGATCATTCATTTATCGTCAATAATAAATGAATGATCATTCTTTTATTTTTTTATAATTGTCTCTAAATTTTCATGCACACCCTTGACAACTCTTTTACGATTGTGTTATTATTCATCTTAATTTAATAGGCTCGGATGAAGATCGTGGAATTGTGAAATAAGTCATCTTATTTTATAAAACCGTTGTTGGACGAACCTCTGGAGAGACTCTTTATGAGCGCCGAAGGGGAAAGCTGTTTACAGTGAAACTCTCAGGTACAAGGGACAGAGGCAGATGCATTAATCTTCTTTTATGCAAAATTTGAAATTTTGTATAGAGTTGAATTAGTGATGTGCTTAAATTCTCCAGAGGCTAATTTGAATTAGCCTCTTTTTTATAGTCAAAAATTTAATTTTATAATCAAGAAATCAACCAAAAGTTGGAGGGCAAAAAATGAATGCATATGTTTCAGTAATGGGTATGGATAAAAAAGGCATTATCAAAGCGGTAGCCACTGTACTTTCAGATAATGGCGTCAATATTCTTGATATCAATCAAACCATTGTCAGGGGGTGCTTTACAATGGTCATGTTTGTCGATTTGAGTGATTTAACAACAGATTTAGCGGGTTTGAAAGCGAACTTGGCTATCCCTGCAGATGCTATGAATTTGAGAATAAAAGTCCAACATGACGCTATTTTTTCAGCTATGCACACGGTGTAAATAATAAAGGAGGTCACATGAATAATTTCAACAATATTTTAGAAACCATTAATATGATTGAAAGAGACAAACTTGATATTCGAACCATTACAATGGGCATTTCTCTTTTGGATTGCTGCGATACAAATGGTGAAATTGCACGTCAAAAAATTTACAAGAAAATCACGACACTCGCTAAAGACCTTGTTAAGGTTGGCGAGGATATAGAAGAAAAATACGGTATTCCCATTATCAATAAACGCATCTCTGTAACCCCTATTGCAATGATTGCACAAGCATGTGACGATGAAGATTATGTCGCTTTTGCCCAAACGCTTGATGCCGCTGCCAAAGCGGTTGGTGTCAATTTCATTGGTGGCTTCTCCGCTTTGGTCCAAAAAGGCTATACAAAAGGCGATAAGATTCTGATCGAATCCATCCCTAGAGCTCTTGCTGTTACAGATCGCGTATGCAGTTCCGTCAATGTAGGTTCTACTAAAGCTGGAATCAATATGGACGCCGTTAGAGACCTCGGCCGCATTATCAAAGAAACTGCAGCACTCACAAAAGATCACGAGAGTATTGGATGTGCCAAGCTCGTGGTGTTTGCAAATGCAGTAGATGACAATCCTTTTATGGCAGGTGCCTTTCACGGGGTTACAGAAGCTGAATGTGTCATCCATGTTGGCATTAGCGGTCCTGGTGTGGTAAAAGTAGCGCTTGAAAAAGTAAAAGGACAGCCCTTTGATGTGGTAGCTGAAACGATTAAAAAAACTGCTTTTAAAATTACACGTGTGGGCCAACTCGTTGCAAATGAAGCTTCAGAGAAACTGGGTGTTCCATTTGGCATCATTGATTTATCTCTAGCACCTACACCTGCTGTAGGCGACAGTGTTGCAAGAATTCTTGAGGAAATAGGACTTGAGGTTTGTGGCTGTCATGGTACAACTGCTGCACTCGCTATGCTCAACGATGCCGTTAAAAAAGGCGGTGTTATGGCATCCTCACATGTAGGGGGGTTAAGTGGGGCCTTCGTGCCAGTAAGTGAAGATGAAGGTATGATTGCTGCCGTTAAAATGGGGGCTCTTACCATTGATAAGTTAGAAGCTATGACCTGTGTCTGCTCAGTGGGACTTGATATGATCGCTGTTCCTGGGGATACGCCAGCCAGTACGATCTCTGCTATAATTGCTGATGAAGCCGCTATTGGCGTCATTAACAATAAAACGACTGGTGTCAGAATCATACCCGTCGTTGGAAAGTCACTTGGCGATGAAGCTGAATTTGGAGGTTTATTGGGTACAGGCCCCATTATGAAAGTGAATCCATTCTCCAGTGAGGCCTTTATCGCAAGAGGAGGTAGAATTCCCGCACCTATTCACAGTTTTAAAAACTAAAAACCCAGCCACAAAGAGTTAAAAAAAAGACTAGAACAAATCTTTATCGACTTGTTCTAGTCTCTTTCAGTTAAGGTGTATTTTCGCACCAATTTTACTTTCTGCTCTTCCTTTCATCTTTCAGTCTTACTTTGCAGTATGGACAAAAAGTTGGGTTGAATACATATTTTGAAAAGCCTCTATAACAATTTGGACATCTTCTAAGGATAAAAATTACAAAGGCAGCAATGCCACAATAAATGAATAATATGTACATTAAAATCTGCTTTAAATAATTGCCTTCATCTAGAACTAGGTAAAAGATACTTAACAATGGCAATACAGTAAACACAGTCACCAGCGTAATCGTGTAGATATAATTAATTATAGAATACTGCTCAATAATCTTTTCATGGCTCTTTTTCAATGCATTTCCTCACTCACTATAAATAATAATTTAATTTGCTAATATGCTTATAATATACTCTGCCCCATCCGTCCCCTTGACAACATAGCTATTTATTGAAGCAAAATTTACACCTAAGCAACAGTTTAATAGTGTTAAGACCAGTAGCATAGCAATATATTTCTTTCTTATTTTTAATTTCAAACTTTTTTCTCTTTTTTGGATTTTTTATAATTATACGTATATTTTATTCAAATAATATCATTTTTACATTTAAATGTCAATCTATTCTAACAAATTTCTTGATTATTAATTGTAACCTTAAATGAATAGAATTTTTTTGATTAGTTTTACCAATCGCCTCTTCTGATGATGCAAGGATACTTTTTTAAATGCAATCATGATTGATCTATCTGTATAAATGGTATAATTGTTTCATATGGAGGTAACTTATGAATAGATGGATTGGATTAGATATTGGTGGTACAAAAATCTTGGGCTCGCTTTATGGTGAAGACGATAAACCCATAGCCCAGAGCAAGAAGAAAACCAAGGCAAAAGAAGGCATTGTAGTCGTACTGGATCAAATTTTTAAAGTCATTGATGCCCTTTATAAAGAAATTCCTGAAATTGAACATTCAGAAATTCTAGGCATTGGCGTTGGTGTCCCTGGACTTATCACGACGGATGGGATCGTTAAATTCTCCCCGAATATTCCCTTCAAAGATTTTGAATTACAATCTAAAATTGAAAAAAAATACAATGTTCCCGTTTCAATAGGCAACGATGTCAATGTTGCTATGTTCGGAGAATATAAATTTATTTCGAATGCGCTTTATAAAAATGTACTCGGTTTATTTATAGGCACTGGTATTGGCGGCGCCATTATCATAGACAGTCAATTGTATATTGGGCAAGGCGCTGCCGCAGAGTTTGGACATATAGTCGTCAATGCTGATGGTGCTTTTTGCGGCTGTGGTGCTCAAGGCTGTCTCGAAGCCTATGCTTCTAAAACAGCGATGCAAAGATATATTGAAACACAGCTTTCAAAAGGGCGCCTCTCAAGTCTTAAGGATTTTAGGGATACTGATGGCGCGGTGATTAAGAGTTCCACTTTGCAAAACGCTTACGCGTCAAACGATCCTTTAGCAGTGGAAGTAATCCAATACGCTTCAAAATATCTAGGGATTGCTATTGGGAGTCTTATCAACATGTTCCATCCGGATCTCTTCATACTTGGTGGTGGGATTATAGAATCCCTCGGTAGTGAAATGATGCCACTGATGCTTAAAGAAGCCGAAAGACATGCGATGCCTGGCCTATTGACTTCTGTTAAATTTGAAACCAGTAAACTTGGCGATGATGCTGGCGTCTATGGTGCATTTCAATTCATAAAAAATCACATATAAGTTTCAAAATGACCCCTCATCGTATTTTCCTTGTTTTTCTTTAAATACAATGAGGGGTTATTAATGAATTATTCATAAACTTTACTTGGATTTAACATAGACTTAACTTATAATTAACGCAAGCGTTTGTCGGCTCTGTTAGAATAGATAAGCAATTATTTTTTATTCAATTCTATAGAGATTAAAAATTGAGATTTTCATAAGGAGGCATTGGGCAATGTCGATTGCTATTGGCGTAATAGGTGGATTAGGCCTATTTCTTTACGGAATGCAGATGATGGGAGCTGGTCTCCAAAAAGCTGCGGGGAAAAAACTTGAACGTATTATTGAGGTATTGACGACGAACCGGTTTATGGGTGTTTTCGTCGGTATGCTCGTCACAGGTGTCATTCAGAGTTCAAGTGCAACAACGGTTATGGTGGTTGGATTTGTAAACGCTGGCATTATGAATTTAACACAAGCTGTTGGTGTTATCATGGGTGCCAACATTGGAACCACCATAACAGGTCAAATCGTCTCTATGTCCATTGATGATATTGCACCAATTTCCATAGGAGTTGGTATGATCATATGGATGACCACTAAAAAAGACAGTCGAAAAACACTTGCTGAAATATTGATTGGCCTTGGCATATTATTTTTGGGAATGGAATTTCTAAAAGATGCTCTAAAACCATTAAGAGAACTGGAAGCTTTTAATACGATGATCCTTTCCTTAAGTCATCATCCCGTTTTAGGCGTTTTAGTTGGATTTGCATTGACTTTTATCGTTCAAAGTTCAAGCGCATCTATTGGAATGCTCATTGCACTTGCTTCTCAAGGGGTTTTACCACTTGCGGCAGCTCTCCCAATTTTATACGGCGATAATATTGGCACATGTACCACTGCACTGCTCTCTAGTATTGGGGCAAGTAAAAATGCGAGAAGAGCCGCAATTATCCATCTTGCCTTTAATGCGGTGGGAACCTTACTGTTTGTCATATTGCTTTCTGGACCTATTAGTAAATTGGTTACCTTCTGGGATCCAACAGACGTGGGCAGACAGATCGCAAATGCACATACGGTCTTTAACTTAGCAAATGTTGTGATTCAATTTCCATTTGCATTTTTCCTTGTTAAAGTTGCCATGTGGGTAGTCCCTGATAAAAATGAAGACAAAACAGAAGTTAAAGTTACGCGATTCATTGATGATCGTATTTTAGAAACCCCTACTATTGCTATAAAAAGTGCAATCAACGAAGCCCTGAATATGGGGTATATTGCCAAAGAAAGTTTGTCTTTTGCAATGGATGGTTTCTTCGAGGGGCAGCTCGATAAAGTCAAAAAGACTTTTGTCCTTGAAAAAGACATCAATACACTGGAAACCGTCATTACAGAGTTTCTTGTGAAATTATCTAATAGAGAAATTTTAGATACAGATAGACGTTATATTGATGGTCTTTTTAATAATATCAATGATATTGAACGCATTGGAGATCACGCAGATAACATTGCAGAACTTGTGCTTTCGGTTCACGAAAAAAATATTGTCTTCACCGAAAAGTCTAAGAATGCCCTATTAATTATGTACAATAAGACAAGAATGACTTATGAGATCGCATTGAAAGTACTTGATAAACCTAACCAAACAATGATCGATGAAGTCATGGCACTTGAAAAAGAACTCGATACACTAGAACGTGAAGCACGTCACGATCACTTCGCTAGACTTAATAACAACGAATGTAGTACTGAAAATGGCGTTTACTATCTCGAAATTGTCAACAATTTAGAGCGCATCTCAGATTTATCATGTAACCTTGTCAGAATTGTTTCTGAAACGGCAGAAGTTGCTTAATAGCACCATAAGGAAATCCTCCTACCCATGTCGAATAAACATAGTAGGAGGATTTTTGTACGAAAATAAGTGGGTCACAACACCACCTTAATCTCATTGCACTTCGTCTTGCGACATTCGTTTTCAAAACACTATCTTCTATAAGCTGAAAGACCTCCAGATAAGTTAACAATTGTTACAATGCCTAACCGTTTTAATATCTTAGCAGCTTGCATACTTCTATGCCCTGAAGCACACATGAGCACTACTGGCTTTTCTTTATCAATCTCTTTTGCCCTACTGCTTAAGGATTGAAGTGGCATATTCCTAAAGCCTTTGATATTATTAGATTTAAATTCACTTTGAGTACGAACATCTATAAATTGTCTTTTGATGGTTTTGTCTTTTAACATCTGATTAAGTGTCTCACCGTTGATTTTATCAACTTTAGGCTCTGCTAATTTTTTAAATACAAAATACGCCGCTATGGCAACTCCAAAAATAATGATATTGATCATAAAACCTCCTGCACCCCTATATAGAGGGGGTTAGTTTTATTTTAACATATTTTTGAAACGATATCAATCTTCTTTTAAGGCTTCTAAATAGGATTTAAAGGCGCTTTCTTTTAATAAATCCATATCAATTTTTACGCTCTGAACGGATTTGGGGGTTCCCAAAATGAGGGCCTCGCCAATGTTGGGAATACTACTAAAATCACAATCTTCTAAACAAGCATTTTCAATATTGATGACCATAATGGTGGCGTTATCAAATTTACAGTCCTTTATAGTGCTGTTTTCAAAAACAATATGATCTAAAACGGCATTGCTAAAGTTACATTTGGAAAGATAACTGTCTGATAAGTTCGTATTTTTAAGAACAGCACCTTCGAAATCACCCATTTCAATTTTAACTTCACTCAGATCACAATGATCAAGCTTAAGTTGATAGCCACAAACTTGGCTGAGACAAGCATTTTTAAAGGAAACCTTCACCAGTTCCATTTTTCTTAAGTTAGCAGCCCTTAAATCATATTTTGCTTCCACTAAAGGCGTTTTTTTGGAGATGAAACGCTTCTCTATGATCTTTTCAATAATGATTTTATAAGGATCACTCTTCCATCTTGAAAATAACGTTTCGCTCTTCTGCTTGCCTCTATAACCCTTTTTCTTTACTGTCATTATAAACGCCCTTTCGACTGTTGATAAACGCCTATGCTTACACTAACAGTTACCACAATGGTATCCATTTTGAGCAAGGCTATTTTATTTTCTTCTTTAACACGCCAAAAATGAGGCGTCATCAATAATAATTGTACTAAATCTTCATTCTTAAGCGTAATGTCATAAGCAACATTTTTGACACTTACAACCTCAAGGCCTTCTAAATCATTGAGATATTGCTCATATTCTTTTACCTTGATCTCAGGATAAATGACTTCTTTTAATTGCATCAGATGATTTGTTTCAGGAAAAACTCTGATGAGCACGCCATCCTCTTTGAGCATCCGCTTACACTCACTCATGTCAATTGGACTGAACACAGACAATATTCCAGAGAGGGAATGATCGCTAAAAGGTGTAAAAAAACTATTTGCAACAATCCAATGCGCTTCTTTATGGTTTTTGCTTGCAAGCTTAACGGCACTCTTTGAAATATCAAGTCCGTAATATGCCGTTTGAGCATGTTCTAAACTCTGTATCAACCTTTTAAGATAATAGCCTTCACCACATCCTAAATCCAAAAAAGTTTCTGGCGTTTTAGCCACACTCTTAAAATAAGCTTTTACGGTTTTATTGATCTCATCTGATATGGGTTCATAAAAGCCCTTTGCTAAAAAGGACTGCCGTGAAACTACCATTTCTTGAGAGTCTCCAGGATTTTTACTTTTTTTCTTATGGCTTAAAAGCAGATTAACGTAACCTTCTTTTGCCCTATCAAACGCATGATTTTGATCGCATTTGTAAAGATTCATTTGTTCTACTACATAGAGTTCAGTGTCACAGACTGGACATTTTAGACAACTCTTCTTTGGTTTCATCATGCTGCCTCTAGCTTTCCTTTTTTATATTTTCGTCTCTTTTATAATTCTACTTTTCAAATCTAATTGTGTGAAATCGATTGATAATAAGTCTCTAAATTAAACCCATGTGTTGTGACCGATTCAATGGCGCGATTAAACACTTGACTCTCTGCAAGCGACATTTCAAGTGAGTTACTATTAAGATTTGTGATCCAATCGTGAAAATCATCTACCTTAAGTCCGCTGTTATGATTCAAAGTGACGATTGCATTCCTTACAAGGTCAATCACAAGGGATTCATTATCGCATGGCTTCAGCTGACTTAAAACATCCGACACCTCTTTAGGCGCTCTACTAAGTTTAGAACTGAATTCATGTAAATAGAAAAACAAACCATAATTATGCAATTTGCCCGTATCTACATTGATGAACCACAAATCTTTATCAATACCAGTGGAGGTAAGCCCCATATATTTAAGTGCTGTAAGATCATAAAATATGCCCTCACAAATCTTGCGATTTCCAAGTGGTTTTAGGTATCCCAAAACAGTCTCTAAAATAACGACTGGTTCGACCCCCTTTTCTTTTTTAAAAACGAGATAGCCATGGCTTGCCGTGTCAAATGTATCAATCACATCAGGAACTTCAATTCTAAAGTAACCCTCTCCTTTATTCTCAATTAGTCCAAGTGAATCCATAAATATTTTTCGTTTAAGCTTTGTGATTTCAAGTAGGACGTATTGCTCAGAAACATACATGTAGCCTAAATCAATCAGAACTCTCTTGAGATATTTAAATCGGACACATTTGCCGTCAACACTTTTGAGTTCAATACTTTTCTTATGCTTACTTCTTCTGATCTGTTCACTGAAATCTTCGCAATGCACTGAATCGCTTGATTTTTTTGAAGCTTTACGAGAATCAGTTCTCTTATTATCTTTATTTTTATCTTTATTTATAAGGTGCTCTTTTTCATAGAATTTATTCTGATCAATCAAAGACTGCCCTTCATGGTAAAGTGCATTGATCTTACTCATTATAAAAATCGCTTCCTTAACGGCTGATACATCTGGATGCCATATCTTAGCCAGTGCGCGGTATTCTTTTTTAATGCCCTTTACCGTAAATAATTCTGATGGCATATCACAATTCATTATATAAAGTTTATCATTAAAATTTGATTTTGACGTCATAAATGCCTCCAGACACCAGTTCCTATTATGCCTTATCATTATAACACTTGTCTTTAATTGAATTCAACAAACTCACGACATATTAATGCATTTTACATTCAAATTATTGACATATGCTATAAACGCGGTATAATCAATATGATAAAGCTATACCCAAATACAGAGGAGGATTCAACATGAAAATTGCTTTACCCACGAGAAACGGTATGATTGATAGTCACTTTGGTCATTGCGAATATTATACAATAGTAGAACTTGGTCCAAACAAAGAGATCGTCTCAAAAGCGGTTTTAGAAGCACCACAAGGTTGTGGTTGTAAATCCAACATCGCCTTCACACTTAAAGACCTCGGCGTTGAACTCATGCTGGCAGGTAACATGGGCCAGGGCGCTGTCAATGTCCTTTCAGGTCAAAACATCAATGTTCTAAGGGGATGCTCAGGTGAAGTAGATCAAGTGGTTTCTGATTATATTATCGGCAAACTTACAGACAATCAAATTGCATGCGATCATCATGATTGTAATCACTAAAGATTCTTAAAGACCTCACCGCTTTGATTCCACCTAGGCAATGCCCAATGAGATAAAAGACCAAATTTAGGTTCAAACTTAAACAGATGAGCTCTATTTGGTCTTTTTGATGTCTTCATTTCATTCTATAGAGAGCACCAACGTATTCTTTGCCATAATTTTGATTTTACTTTTAAAGAAAGGACATCCTCATGATTACATTTGTTTTGCTCATCATTATCTATTTAGCTTTCATCAGCTTAGGGCTTCCAGACGCATTACTGGGTGTCTCATGGCCTTTAATTCGATCTGAATGGGCGCTCGATTTAGATGCTGTCGGTATGGTTTCCATAGTCGTTACTTTCGGAACGATCACCAGCAGTCTTTTAAGTGGTAAACTGATCAAACACTTTGGTGAAGGTCGTATCACCTTTTTTAGCGGTGTTTTAACAGGGGGCGCTCTGCTTGGGTTCGCTTATGCGCCTTCTTATTTTTGGCTAATTGCATTGGCTTTGCCGCTTGGATTTGGCGCTGGCTCTGTGGATACGGCACTAAATCATTATGTTTCCCTTCATTTCAAGGCACATCATATGAATTGGCTCCATTCCTTTTGGGGTATTGGCGCAACTGCTGGTCCTATTATTATGTCCAATATTCTATTGAACACACACTCGTGGCGCACAGGATATTCAACGATCGCAGTGATTCAGCTCTTTTTAGCTGTCATTATCTTTTTAAGCCTTCCCCTTTGGAAAAAACAAGCATCCATCAATTCAAAGCTTCAAGAAGATCACATTTCAGATGAACCTTCTGAGCTTTCAGGTTTTAAGATCATCAGAGTCAAAGGCGTCCCATATGCCCTACTCGTCTTTGTGTTTTATTGCGCAGCGGAATATGCCGTGGGCCTCTGGGGGAGCAGTTACTTAGTACAAGTGAGAGCCATGACATTTGAAGCTGCTGCAAGGTGGATTGCACTCTACTATGGTGGCATTACAGTGGGCCGAATTATAGCAGGCTTTATCTCCTTTAAGCTCAACAACAAACAACTTATTTTATTGGGCATATGCATTGCCATGACAGGTTCAGCTTTACTCTTTTTAAATTTCAACAGCTTTACTGTAATGATCTCTTTTGCCTTAATCGGACTTGGTTTTGCGCCTATATTCCCCGCAATGATCCACGAAACACCTCAGCGTTTTGGCAAAAATCTAGCACAATCCATAATTGGATTTCAAATGGCATCTGCTTACACGGGCATTGCTATATTGCCACCCCTTTTAGGGATCATTATTGATAAAACACATATGATTGTCTTTCCGATTTTCGTCATTTTGTGCGTAGGGATACTTTTCTATTTAACAACAACTTTAAATCGCATTAGACAAAATTAGAAACCCGCTTGATGATCATCCATGCTCATCATCAGGAATCCACAAAATGCAGCATTATCCACTTGTAGTGAATCGTCTGTATGTTTTTTTATATCGTTAATCAAGGTTCTAAACTGACTGTAAAATGCATAAGTTGGTTTAGATACATATTTTAAATCTTCCTCAAAGTATACTAATATCCCTTTTGCTGTCGTGGGTTTTATCAGGACTTCAAACTCTGGTCTTATATAGACGCCAAGCACTGTTAAAATTGGCCACTTTGCAATCTTATAACGGGTCAAGACTTCAATTTGCGTTGTGAATCCAAGCTCTTGGTCACCATAAAGAAACGCCTGGACACCACCTATAAATTTTGCTTTTTCTTCTAAAGTAAATGTCTTCGCAAGATCTTTAAATTTCGCTTTTTCAAAAATGGAAACCAATGAAGACTGTGATATTAATTTGATATAGTCTGCAAAGACGCGTTCTACATCTTCAAAGCATTCAGATCTAAAATGTGCATTTACATAATCTTTCATCTTCTCAACTTTGTGTTTCTTTGAAATTTCAAGCATTTCAGGCGTATCAAACCCCATGGGATAAGCCATAAAAAAATGCTTTTCTAGTGTTTTGAGTTTTTCAATATTCATACGCGTTCCTTCCTGATCTAAACATCATACTCTACCAATGTCTTCTTACCATTCCTATTATACCAAATATCAATTGCATCAAGCAATCGCCATGCGCTTATTCTAAAATAGGGCACTCCTAAAGCATTCAAAAGACCAGCTCCTTATGAAGCTGGTCAGAATTTAATAATATCGTGTAAAATCTTGATAAGCTTTATAAAACATATTCGGGTTTTCGACACTTGTAAATGATATTTTTTTATAGAATGCTGTATTTAGGCCTTTAAGGCTTATTTTTTTGTCAAATTTTTCAGTTTTATATGTTGTACGGAGTTGTATATTGTGATATAATAGGCTATGAAATTAAATTATGATAAGAAATCAAAAGACCCAACCTACTTTGTGCAAAAGGGCTACCGTAACGGTAATAAAACCACAACAAAGAATATCGCTAGAATTGGTAAACATTCTGAACTGCTAAAGATTACAGATGATCCTTTGGCTTATGCCAAGGAACAAGTTACTAAGTATAATGATGAAGAAAAAAATGGCAAGGTGACTATG
>NZ_BDHH01000034.1 GCF_001748365.1 Fusibacter sp. 3D3
TCCGTCTTGTTCTATCTGATTTCAGGTAATCAGGATTTGTACAAGAAATGCGATGCTATTTATGATTTCAAGAGGCATCAAATACATCTATGTCTCACAGAAGGTTCAACAGACTTCTCATCGGGAAGTACAGCCTTGATCCGTTTAGGTTTCAACCTATACAACGGATACGAAGATGGAGAAACATCACCATATCATTTGTTTTATCGCTTAGATGAACCCAATAGAATTCTTGCAATGAGTGCAATAAACATGCGATTTTCAATCTACTAACACCAAAGGGGCTATGTCTAGCCCCTTTGGTAATTCACTTGACAGGAATATGAGCAAGTGAGTGTCAACTCGTAAGAGCAGACGAGAGACAGGTCAGGATAGCATTAACAATTTAGATCACTTAACAAATTCAATATCAATCCACCCATCACCATTGGTGCAGGACTTGCCCACATGTATTAATGAACTTAACTGCATAATTTCAATAAAAGGCGCAAAATCACCCTCAAAGCTACACGTTCCCATCAATCCGCCCATGCTTATTTTTTCGTTTTTATAAACAGAATACCGTTCAACCTTTGTCCACTTAAGATTACTCTCCAGACATCGAATCGCTTTTGATAATTCTATCATTTTAAGATGATCCATCTTCATATTTTTCTCATGATATAATTCATATAGCATTGTAACTCGTCTCAACGCATTTTTAAAATAAACTTCAAAAGAGATTTGATTGATCAGTTTGCCTTTAACTTGAATCCGAAGGGGTGTTTTTATTTTAAACGCGCATACATTGCCACTGACAATCAATGGATTTATCTCATCTACTCGATAACCATTATGACCATTTGAAATTTGAGACATATTAATCGTTTGATTTGAGACCACATCACGAATATTAGTCATTTTGAAATGAAAAGTTGTGTTTTTAAAAATAAAAGTCGTCATTTCCTTTGCAGCTATAATATAATAAGGCACATATTGTAAAGTGCTCTCCCCTATAAGTAACAGTTGAAATTTATAAATTCCGCCACGTTCTATTTTACATACATTTTGCATAACGGGTTTAATGACAAATGGATTTGGCAATTTATACGAACTCAGCTTTTGATCTGATTGCAACTGATTATTGATGCCATAAAACAATTTCACATATAAACAAGTTTTGTTAAAAGAACACGTTTCACAGATCTGAGAGCTCTCAACATTACAAAATAAAGCTCTCAACTGATTACCCAAAAGACCGCGAAGCATTGACCCATGATAATCATTTAACTGTGTATCTTGAAGTGCTGTGTATTCAAACTCATAGAGTGCTATTTTAAAATCACCAAACATGATTCCCCTCCAAATATAAATTATGGTATAATTAAAAAAAATATTGAGGTATGACCATGGGGAAAAGCAATTACCAAGACTTTATAAAAAATTATGATACGCTCCGAACGACACTGCGCACTTTCTTTGTATATGGGCACTATTCTCGTGAAGATTTTATCGAACAAGAAATTAGTAGTCGCAAATATGATAACGAACGCAGACGCCTTCAAGTTTTTTTGCCCCAAGAATATATTTTAGAAAAGTACATCAATCATAGAAAATACATTTCATTTTACTACGATTACTTTAAATGCTCTAATTATCTAACAGAAACCTACTATACCAAGAGTTACAAACCTATTGATATAACGTTATACATTCGAACCTTGCAAATATTAAATGCTAACCCTGAAGGTCTCAATCTTAATGAAATCCTTAATCAAATGCCCCCAGATGTTGATCTTCAAACAATTCGTCGAAAACTAAAACGCATGTCTGAATATGCGTATCTCAATTTAATAAAAGATTCATCAGAAATTCTTTACAAACTTCCGGATGACCCCTTTATACATCTAGAGATTTCTCAATTGATTCAACTGTTTCACTGTATTGAATTTTTTAGTAATACAATGCCATTATCCATGCCTGGGCATTTTCTTTTAAATACTTTGAAATTTTACATCAAATTTAATCGCAATTACAACATTGATTTTCAGTCCTCTTCACCCTTTATATTTAAGCATAATCATTTAAATATAATTTTAGAGAATGAGATTATGTATCTCTTATCTATCGCCATTGAAAAACATCAATCCGTAGAACTCAATTATAAAAGAGAAACACTCATCATTATACCCCTTAAAATAATCTCAGACCGATATAGTGGTAAAGTTTACACACACTGCACGATACTAGGTCAAAAAAGCGAAAGGCTCTTGCGACTGGACAAAATTAATAAAATCACACAAATAAAAGACTTGCCGACACAGATTTCTATTACCTCAGAAAATTTTTTAGGCAAAAGCTGGAGTACTTCTACAAAGTTTTCTCACCATGATACAATATCTGTACAAGCACTCTTTTTTATCAATTCTAAAACAGAAACCTACCTCCTCCGTAGGATTCGTAAAGAAGGTAAATGGGGCTCTCTAGAACAAATTAATCCATCAACCTATTTGTACCAAATTGAGGTTAATGATCCCAATGAGATGATTCCATGGTTTAAAAGTTTCTGTGAAAAAGTTGAGGTTCAAGAAAGCGATAAACATGACTTGAATTCTAAAATTAAAGCGGACTGGAGGTTGGCTCTTGAGAAATATAAATCTCTATAACATTTATAAAAATAAAATGTTTTCTGTTACAACATTTATCATTAATGACATTTTAAATCAAGGATCTTATACTAAAAAAGAATTGGAAGATTCACTTCAAAAGATGGGATTCAACGAGAATCTATTTTTTGATGATATTGTTGATTCCAAATCCGAAATTTTTGACTTAAATGATGGATTATATAGCCCAAAATCAAAAAAAATGGTCCCTATTATCCCCAGTCTCCAAGAAAAAGAATGGTTAAAAATGATCTTAACCGCCCCTGAAATAAAACTTTTTTTACCCGAGAATCTTATCAACACTTTAGATCAAGCTTTATCTGATTTTCCTGAAAATCTTAAGCTCAGCAATTTTGAGTTTAAGAGTACACACGAAACCGATGATCCTCTAAACTCCGTAGAATTTATAGAAACATTTCAAACGCTTTTAAAGGCCATCTTGGGCCAAAAAATCATTGGTTATGATTATGTTGCTCAAGACGGCACCTATTTCAAATCACAATCCTCTATACCTTATAAAATTGAATATTCAAAACTAAACGCAAAATTCAGATTGTTTATGTTCTCTCTTACGAATCACAAACCCGTTAAGGTCAATATCAGTCAATTAAAGACTTTATGGATTCAAGAGAATAATTTTGACTATTCAAAGGAAATCATTGAGGCAGAGGTTCTCTCCTGCAAATCACAATCTCCAATCATTCTGGAAATTGATAACATTTCATATATAATGGAAAGGTGTTTTTCAATGTTTTCCCATTATGAAAAAGAATCCTATTTTGATTCCCAAAAAAATAAGTTCATCATAGAATTGCAATACTATTTATTAGATGAAGCTGAACTCATTAAAGATATTTTATCTTTTGGAAGCCATATTCTAGTCATAGAACCTCAGCATATAAGAAAGAGAATAGTTGAACGAATTGAACAGTGCATGGGGTAGGAGATTTCCTAGCCCTTATTTTTATAAAGCTTCTAGAATCATTTCGTTTATTTTATCATAAATTGCAAATATTTCTTCTTTTAGTTTCCCCTTAAAAATATCTTTAAGGACAAATTCTATCCTTGAACACAATTTTTTAGAATTATCACCATAAACTGTGGCAATAGAATGTTCACTTGTTTCTGTCAGTGTATGTGCGGTCATATTTCTAATTTTAGAAATATTCTGCCATTTCTTTAATTCCGGAAATACCTCAGGATGATTTAAAGGTTTTTTGTATGTTTGCAAATATTCAACAAAACTGATCATCGATGCAAAATTCAAAGGTCTATCCCACAAAAATACGCCTAAGTTCATTTCTTTAAATTTCTCATCCAGATATGCACTGATCCCAGGTAATTCATTTTCAGATCGCTGTTGGTCAAATTTATAGATATCCTTCTTTTTAATTGCAATTTGGCTGATATTGATTCCAAATTTTTCTATCAATATATAGCGTGCGATTTCATCCGAAAGTGGTGAGAGTTTAAGCACAAAGCTGCTCATATCCTTTTTTTGCCTTTGAAGATTCATAATCAAATAATATTCAACGATCATTTTAACTTTTATATCATCAATTGGATAAAGCGCCTTTTTAAGGTTAAGTTTCTGGGCTATTTTCTCAGCCTCTTTACATTCGAAGTTGATCCTTAATCTTGCATGTTTTAAAAGAGATATCGCTTTTTCATAATTTTCGGCTTCAAAGAGATTGGAATTTTTAATCAAATATTTTTCAGCAGCATCATAATCGTATCCTTTTATAAGAGATTCGATCTGTGATTTGATAACAGTCTTTTTATATGACAATATTTGAAGCTCATGACATCTACTTGGACTTCCCTCAAGCACATCCAAATTCTCTCCCTCATAATAATCTTCAATAGGATCCACTTTGGGATCAAAGTGTAGATGCTTGTCTCTATTCGCAGATTTTTCTGGTGTTTTAACTTGAATAAGTCTGAATTTCATATTGAGATGTGAAACCAATAAACACGTAGAAGAAATCATTTGAAGCGTCCCAGAAGTCATATTCACCAAGATTTCACTTAAAGGATTCTCCTTCTCAATTAACCGAAAAATGTCAACTATATGTTTCGAAAAGATATCAAAATCACTAACATCCACAACATCATAAAAAAGGGATTCCACTATACAATCTGGATCAACTAAATGAACTGCTTTACTGTATATCCCAAATTCTCGCTCAATATCGCCCGTCTCTTTTGAAAAATAAGCATATACCTTTTGCGGTCGATAATGTCTTACAATATGAATCAGAGGCCCATCATGATAGCCTTTAATAGGATCAGTCATGCCAACAAAACTAAAAAGAATTCTCTCCATAATAACTCACTCCTTTATCTTTGTCGTATATTTATCTTGATATTCTTCAATCACTGGTAATTTTTTTGCATTTTTATGTTCTTCCAAAGATAAGTACACAAACCTTTGCTTCTCATTTAATTTTACTTTGTAAGTTTTCATGCCTATAAATTCTTGAATAGACAAAATATTTTCTATTTTTCTATTTGTTTTCTTTTCCAAATCTTTTTTGTATGCATTTGTAAACATAGCTTGTTCTGATTCTGAATAATTTCTCGTATAATCACTCAATCTACAAGCCTTGTATTTAAGTTCATCATCTTCAATATGAAGGGTTAATGACGATACTTTAAAACTGCCATAACCATAGGCTTTTGCAAATCCTATATTATATTCACAGTTAGGTTCTACCTTTATTGCCCAAAGTAGCAGACCAATCTCTTCTTGTGTTAATTGATTAAAATAAATCCGACCTTTGAATTGAGCATTTTTTTCTATTGGCTTAAACCGTGTTAAAAGGTTATCATTTTTCACTGTTGGACATAGATCCTGATCCGATTTCAGCCAGTATTGCTTATAACCTCGTAACCGATAATTATGATGATTATAAGTGGTTCCTTTAGCTTCATTTTGATGAAGATAGTATTTATAAAAAGTTGGCTTAGGGGTTCCCATCACAACAGAAATTTCTTTTTTTGATTCTTCTACATGCTCAGAAGTCAAATCACAGAAACTAACTCTTGATCGATAGCCAGATTCACGTGCTGAGTTTGAAAATCCAAAAATAGACTCTACGTAATCATAGCCTTCTTTGATCATGCCCAGATTTGGTATCCCTGCTTTTATAGGTTGATCATAAAAAAGCCTCAAATATTGCGTGAAACCAAAATAAAGCTTTCCATTGTATTGAATATAAAAACAAGGTTTAATTTTTCCTTTTTCAGGTAGTTCATAATAGGCTTTATCAATTTTATTCATTTTCAGAAATCCCTCATAGGAGAGAATATCATCACGACTGATTTCAATTGCTTCTTGATTATGATCTGCAGCATTCACCAGTGTATGTCTTGCCTTCCTTTGCATAAACCCAGAACAAAGTAACGCACTGTCCCCCTTATTAAAATCAATGTCTTTTACAGAGTTCCCATTTAATGAAAAACTTATATTCATTTTAAAATAGGCTTGATAATCATTATTTTTGTTAAAGTTTTTATAAAAGTATTCTTTATAATAGGTATTAAATGATTTAAAGTCATGGAATTCTGACATTTTCTTCCCTGGTTTGTACATAAACTGGATGTTTCTGTTGTTATTAGATAAAGCTCTTAATTGAGCTTCATGAATCGGATAAAAAGTTTTACCGTTTTGCTCAATTGCTGGTTGTATCCTATAGCCTCTTTCATCATGTAGGAGATACCCCGCTTTTACATGAGTCGCTACACTCACTTTGCCATCCAATTTTATGCCTAAAATGCGTTTATAATCTCCATTTAATGAAGACCGTGTAGCCAAATCTCTGTACGTCAACTTCCTATTTCCTTCTATGTCGTCTGAAATGTGAGACAAGCTCAAAATTTGACAATTTTGGCGAATAAGACCTCTAAAACTACTTCCAGGAATAATATATTGTCCTTGATGATTTTTCATCATTTCTTTATTATTATCCAATATAATGAGCGGTGCTGTCGTTGTTAATTCTAATGCCACATATCCATTTTGAAAGATGCCATTTCCCATACTATTATGTGCGGGGAGTTGATCTAAATATGCCGCTACAGCACCCAACTTTTCATCAAAGCGGACAAAATTGTAGGGTGATTTAACAGTGGCGTCAATCTCTTCTTTGCTTACTGCCTTGATACTGTTTTGATCTAGTCCTAACTTTTTCAACATATCTTGATCAAATAGGTTTCCCATTTTACTCATCATTCATCACCTCACGACGTCTACTAATTGCTGATAATCCATAAAGACTTGACCATCTTCATCTTTTACATAATACTTATTAACGACAATTGCCTTTCCTAGATGCTTAAATCTTGAATCGAGAATTTGCTCTTCAGTCATTAGAAAATTCTCGCCATCCCTTTTCGCATCAAATTCAAATGCATTTAAACCAGAATGATCTTTGTAAATTTGAATTTGATGCTTGGGTCCAAATACCCAGCCTTGAATTAAATATTCTAAACTAATTTCAGAAATAGACTCTATAGGTTCAAATATTATGCGATCAAAATAATACAGTAATACATATTGATATTTTTCTTCTCGATACACTTTATTGGCTATAAAAGTTTCCAAATTAAGACGCTTCATACTCTTCCCTCCTGTGTATTCAGTTTTTTTACATACTCAAGAGCATAAGTATTATCATTTTTTTCAAAATCAATCGCAATGGTATCATTATGTTTTATTACTTTACCAGAAAATCTACCTCTGCCTATAGCGTAACCGCTACCTAAAGTTAATGAGCCATCTGCTAAGTCCTTTAAAGCTAATAAAATTAAGCCCACAGCCTTGTTATTTTTATCTTTATCAGGAAGAGCATGCATGATGATTTTTAAATCACAGGTTCCTACAATTGGAAGTTCACTGACGAGTGCACCCTCCATAACGCCACCTGTAAATCGATCTATATGGATTCTATTGCTAATGATCTTGTCATTCACATTTTTCATGATAAGATCATCAAAGTAGACTCTACCAGCAGTTTGTATATCGTCATTATCCGAACCAAATAATTCATTCACAATTTCGGGGCAATGAAAATAAATTGAAAGTTTGTCACAATGCTGTCTAAAAACGCCTTTTAATGAGCTGCCAGGTATGATATACTTTCCTCGGCCATTTTTGATATTCATTCGATCCGGTTTTTCAGAATCATAATAACTGTTGCCTCCAATCAGCAACGGAGAGGCTGTGCATAAGCCTACAGAAAACACTTCATGTGAAACGGGCTGAAATTGATCAAACAACACCATATCCAATTTGTCAAATGGCAGTTCATTCTTGAGATATCCAATAAGCGATTTGGGATTTGTAAGCTCAATTTTTCTTTTTTTAACCTCATTAATCTTAAAAGCACCCGCACCAGATGTTTTCTTTGAACCGAATTTTATTAAGTTTTGTTGAATTGATGCAAGTCCTTGATTCACCATGGTCTCATAAAGTTCTATTTCTTCTTTTGAATCTGCTTCAATCTTTAACTGCCATTCAAATTCAATATTAGGCACAAGAAATGATTGTGTCATCAATTGCCCTCTATTATTTTTGACATCTACTATTCCCAAGGCCGAGTCAATTTTAACGTGTGTTCTGGATTCAGTTTGAAGGTATGCACCATGTGCATCTGAAATGGTAATTTTACTTTTACCAAAATCAGTTTCATCTTTTGAACTTCCAAACATTTTTTCAATAATATCACATTCGTATGTTTCACTTAATAGGGCTCTCAGACCACCAGCAATACTATTACCTTGTATCAATGGTTTTTGTGTTGTACTCTGTATTAAAAGATCACCATCGCCATCTTTGATGCTCAATATGGATGTGTTTTCCATCTTAATTTGATATTCAGATAACCACTTCATACGATTTGGCTCCTTTCTCTTCAATTCTCTTGAAATACAAGAGCTGTTCAAGATAATAAAGATTCCATTGGTAGATTTCTTCATCTCGTAGTTCATAGGAACAATCTCCGAGAATCACTCTATCTGGCAAAATATTCATTTCCCGAAAACACTCAAGTGAATTGCTTTTTAAAACAAAATCATTTATCGTTATGCCTTGCACAATTATGTGTTCAATAAATCTGCTCATTTTTTGGTTCTTATCAAGATTATTTGATTTATAAATATGTGCCTTCAAATCTTCAAAAGATTTAATGCCCTCTTGATATTGAGCAGCCTTCATTTGTGAAAAGATCATTTGCCACTGAGTCATTTTACTGTTCGTTAAAGGGATCGAACCCGATTTGTGAATTGACTTTTTTATTAAGATGTTTAATCTAGATAAGTAGATTGACTTAGATATATTTAACAAAACCCTCTGATCAGAACCAGACAGCTTATATTCAAGTTTCTGATCAGCCCATGGTTTCGTATTGTCCCCATAAAGTATTGACTGATAATTAAAATCAGATACGATTGCTACACGCCCAAAACCTTCGTGTACTCTTAATCCATAAGATGAATTTGTAAATTCATGTACTTTTGAAAGTTCTAATGTTCCAGTATATTCATATTTCACAACAGTTCCCATTTTCGCTCCAATAAATTGTGGTAATCGCCCACCAATTTTAGAATTGAATCCTGTAATAATTTTGGTTTCTGTTGCAATGCCACACAGGGTACAAGTTACGCCAAGTTTCTCACTGATAAACCCGTCACTGAACATTCCCGTATGGATTCCCATTTGATTTACATATATAAAATCTGACATATAATATACATAAAAATAGTGTTGATTCGATTTCAAGTAAAAATCTTCTGGATTATGCTCTAATATGTTGATTCCTTTTATTTTACAGTGACCATAGCCATTACCTCTTGATGCCCCTATAAATAAAGACATCTCCTTATGAAGAATGGATAAAATAATTTCCATAACTTCTTCTGAAGGTACCGCAATGTAACTTCTAAAACATTGTCCCTTTTCAATAGATTCAATCCTATACATTTCTGATTTTTTACCAGATTCGCGATTGGCTCTTTCTTTTGTTTTTATATGCAAAGATTCATTTTTATTTACTTTGACAGAATAGAGTGCAGTACCTTTATTTCCAATAAAATCGCCTGCGCTTATTCGAACTCTTTGCTCATCGCTGTGAGTTTCTTCACCTGATAAAATATTATAAATTTCAGCATTTTCTTGTATTCTCTGTTTTGCTTTATTCGTCGCAAAACACATTGGTGCCGGAAGCCCTCTTTTGCCTTCATTTATTTTATAGGCGTTAAAAAAAATGACGTCATTTGTAATTATTTTATTGAATACCACATCTTCAGAATACCTTTGATCCTCTAGAAGTTTATAAATCAAAGCGCCACGTATTGCCGAACCAGAAAGATAACTTAAGGAAGACAACATATCTTCTTGTCCAGCAAAATCACCAACAATAACGTTATCTATAAGTTCAATGTCTATTTCAATATATTGGGTCATAATCCTAGCCTCCTTTCTAGTATTTCAATACTACGCCTTGTAATGTTCTCATCATTCTTATAAAGGGTACACTCAACGCTTCCCTTTCCTCTGCTTCTCATTAAACCAATATTTTTAATAATACTTATTGAGGCTGCTAATAGACATTCTTCTAGCTCTGATAATGTCCGATTTATCTGCAATTTAGAAAAAAATTCTATTCCCGGTTCTATTGTTCTAACAGATCTTAAGCTGTTACTTTTTGCCACACCCTCTTCAATCTCAGTAAAATAGCGTTCATTTGTCAATGCGTATTTTACCTCTTGAAGATATAGAGTTTCTTCATTTATGGCAATTTGAATCGCATGGGTGACTGATTCGGATAAATTACCGTCTGAAATATTTAATATACCATATTCAGGGTTGTACACACCTTCCATTCCAAATAACGTGTACACCTGATTTTGATCATACTTTAACCATTGAAGAACATTTTCAAACGATTCTCTTAGATTCCCTTTTAGGGTTTTTCCTTTGATATAAGGTAATCCTATTTCATTGTAAATGATATCATTGTCTACACTACCGGGCACTGAGACTCCTGAGCCAATTACTGTCTCGGATAAAAGTTCAATTTTCATTACATATTGCATTCTATCCCTCCAACAATTTAAAAAAATCCATTACTTCAATAGCATCAAAACTTCTTGATGCGCCATCAATAAATTCATCTGCCATCATTTTGTCCTTGATGACATGATAAATCTCAAAATAGTCTTTTGTAGCATTTGTTCCTGTTTTCAAAGCATTTCTCAACGATTTTATTGTATTTCTAGAGGTCCTAGTTACATAATCAACTGTCCGTTTGGATTCGATAAATGATTCATATTTTGTCATAATGGATTCAACGGTTTCCGTATTGCTTAATACATAAGGTCTTTGATTCAATTTAATCGTTTTATCTTCATCCGTGACATATTCTAACTCGCGAATTTCCCAAATTGATTTGCTTATTTCTCCAAAAGAGACGTGCCAATCCAATGCAGAAGCGTCAATTTTATGAATTGCCAAAGATTTCTTAGCATTTTTGCACAATTGTTCTGCTAATTCATAGCCTCTAAAGAAGGGATACTTAGCTTTAATGATTGCAATACCTGCACAGGCAGTAAGATTTCCCCCCGTAGAATCTTTTTTTTGATAAAGTTTTTCTAAAAATATTCTAGAGCATTCAATTCCATAATCCCCTTCAGTTATAAAACAGATGTCATCACCTGCTAAAATTAACGGTCTGATTGGTAATTCAAATTTTTCATCAGTTCCCTTTTGTGCACTTTCTTTTAAATTTAATTTGAGAAGCTCAAGCATTTCTTTAAAAGCACTGATGTATGCACCTTCTACTGAAGTGCTAAACTGATTGAGTTCATTCAAATAGGTTTTATTAGATTGACTGTCCGAATTTTCAAACCGTTTTTTGATCTCTAAAACCCTCTGCCCCATATTATTTCCATCAATGTGAACAACTGCAATCATCTTTTTCATTGAATCTATTCTATCCTGAAGTTGGCTTTTATACTGACAATGCTCAGGAAGCAATCGATTGAAAAAATTTAAGGATTCATGATCAGATTCCATTTTTTGAGCAAACTCAATTTTCTTAGCAATTTCAGCACTGACAATTTCTCTTCCCATATATTTAAGGTAGTTTGCAGGCATTTTACTTTCTTTACAAACACGATTAACACCATAATCTACTTGAGAAAAAGCAAATCTACGATACGATTTTTTAAGAGACAATTTCTCAAATAGTGCATCTATTTTATGAATTATAAAGTCTTGCTTCTCATCGTAATCGACACAAGACATAAATAATTCTATTCCAGGATAGACCTGTAAAACATGTTTTGAATATGCTTCAATAAACGTCTCTGCCTGTTCAGTCGAATTAAATGAAAACAAACTTTTCCCACCACCTTTAAAGACCAAAAGACCTCCTAGGGCAGAAATATTAAGGCTCCCCTCTTTTTCAAACAATTCTTCAGTTATGTAACGAATTATCAGCGAAGCCCCGATATGATCCTTTAATTTTCTGCTTTTAAAAATATAATGCTGTTTTTTTGATACTTCCATTACCATTAATGCGCCCATCATAATCTCCTTATTTTAATTTTTTAATTTTAGCTTTTCTAAAAAAGATATCAAGTTTGTTTTAACATTTGAAGACTTTAATCCAAGAAGTTCTTCACTGTTAAAAGGTTGTTCACATAAAAGTGTCCACATACCACTTTCTAAGTGCTCTCCTACACTAAATGGGACCCCTTTATACTCAAAAAAGTTGATTTCCCAATTACATTCCATTGTGATTTCCATCTTCTTTTCAAATGTTTTTTTGACGAATTCTTCATAATCATCAATCCGAGCATCTTCCTTTTCAGTTAAATAGGTCACTTCAGTATAGATATGCCCCCCCTCTTCTATGAGTTTATTGAATGCTAATACATGATTATGCTTATAGCCATTATAAGTGTTTTGATAAACCTTAAAAATCATTTGATTTTTATCCCAATCTTCATTAGGCATTTGAGGTTTAAAATAAATTTCTTTAAAAGTTCTCTTCATAACTAAATTTGCGCCTTTATTTTTGAGTACCCCACACCAACTTTCAAAATTTTGATCGGTAGAGTTCACTTCGTAATAGTACTCTTTCTTTTTTTTGATATGTTGAATCTTTTGGATAATAAGTGGGCTGCCATTCTTGTAGCGTCTACCCATCGTTTTAATCAGTTGATCTCCTTTGGCAAAGGCTTCTTTTTGAGTATACTGATCTAACTTTATAGCATTGTTCACAAGTGTAAAACAAGGAAAATAATACCCATCAGAAGTCAGCATTCTTCCAGCTACCTGCTGACATGTATTACATCCCATTTTGCACGGACATTTTTGGAGTTCTATTATCAAATCTGTGTCTTTATATCTATAGACATTTCTTTTAATTTCATTTGAGATCAGATATAAATCATCAGGAAACATAGCTGCTATTGAATCTACTTCATAATAGTAATCATAGAGATAAATCAACTTGTCCGTAATAAGCAGTTCTAAAAACTTTAAAGTTTGAACTCGTTTTTCTATTGCAAAATCAAATATTTTTTGTATGTACTCTTTTGAATTGTTTATACCTTTTAATAAAACAAAATTTAGCTTCACTGGTATTTCTATTTCTACTGCTCTTTGAATATGCCCGACAACATGATTAAAAATACCCTTTTGACTTAATGAAATTATTTTTAAGTAAGTTTCCTCATCAACAGCATGCATGGAACAGTTGAACTTTATTTTACCTGGATAAGCTTTCATTGCATCTAATAACAGATCATCAATCATGGTCCCATTAGTTCCAATTGTGATTTCAGGCGTTTTACCCTCTGCTGCAAGTTTTTTAAGCAATGAAATTATAATTTTTTTTTCATAAAGAGGTTCTCCTCCTGTAAAGTTAAATTGTTCAAATCCATTTTGGATGCCCTCCAAAATCATCTCATACAATACATCCTCATCAATAACAGTTCTCTCTTTTGACATAACCGAACCTTCTTCATGGCAAAAAAAGCATTTATAATTACAGCGTTGAGTTAGGGAAATACGCCAACTTTTTTCAGATAACATGGAACCTCCTTATCATTGGTAAAAAAACAGCAAGATCTACTTTTCAAAATTTATTTTCAAGCCTCTCCTTAAAAATAAATATGTCAATTATATTCTACCATAATTTCAAAATACGGGTCCTCTTTTATAAAAAAAAAATCCCCCCCTCACCCTACACACACCAGAAGGGCTATCCGCAGCGCAAGCGAGGACTCTAGCCCGAAGGGTGTGTGTAGATTGTGGGGAGACCGTACATTTATCTATCTATTTTGTGTCGCTTTTTCCAGCGCAATCGCTTGTTCTTTGTAATTGCGCTCCACAATTGAATGCCAAATTTCAGCATTATCAATACCAATTCGCTCTGGTATAAAGACAGGATCTAACCCCATCTTCTTTTGCGCTTCATAATCTTTAAGGGTTGCAACGCCTGGTTTTGTAAGAAACAGGATGGCAATGATGTTAATCCATGCCATTAACCCCACACCGATATCTGCTAAGTTCCAAGCAAAGTCAGAAGTTCTTACGGACCCATAAAGTGCCATGACCACAATCGTAGCCTTGACAACGTTTTCAATCAATTTGAGGTTTTTACTGTTTTTGGCTAAGTAAGCGATATTGGAATCTGCATAATAAGCAAACGCCAGTAGCGTTGTAAATGCAAAGAAGAATAATGCAACTGCTATAAATGGCCCTCCAAATCCTGGAAATATCGTATCTATAGCCGCTTGTGTAAACGCAGGCCCCACCATCACATTCGGTAAGTTCTCAACGATAAAACCACCTGCTGGGTTTGCTACATTATAAGCGCCTGTCGATAAAATCATAAATGCCGTTGCACTACAAACAAAAAGTGTATCAATATAAACAGAAAACGCTTGAACGAGTCCTTGCTTAGCAGGATGCGAGACCTCTGCTGCCCCAGCCGCTTGCGCACCAGTCCCCTGACCCGCTTCATTGGAGTATACACCTCGTTTTACCCCCATCATAATCGCCATGCCGAAGACAGCACCAAAGACAGCATTTAAATTAAATGCGGAACTGATAATCAGCCAAAACATTTCTGGAATCATCTTGAAATTTATAAAAATCATCGCTAAAGCGACGATAATGTAACTAATCGCCATAAAAGGCACTGCTATTTCAGCAAATCTACCAATCCTTTTTACGCCACCAAAGATGACAATCGCATAGAGTACAGAAACAAATAGACCCGTGTACAACGGCGCAATGCCGAATGCATTTTTAGCAGAATCCGCTATATTAAAAGCTTGAACGCCAGGACCCGTAAAGCCACAGGCAATAACGGCTGATATTGCAAAAATAACGGCGAAAGCTTTATTCTTTAAACCCTTCTCAATGTAATAAGCAGGACCCCCTCTATAATCCCCTGCGATGTCTGCCTTCCATACCTGTGCCAAAGCAGACTCTATATAAGCTGAGCCAGCCCCTAGAAAGGCAATCGTCCACATCCAAAATATAGCCCCAGGACCGCCATAAAAAATTGCTGTTGCAACACCTGCAATATTCCCTGTGCCAACACGTCCACCTAAAGCCATTGCAAATCCTTGAAAAGAAGACACACCACTTTCAGAACTTTTACCACTCAATAATCCTCTAACCATGTCTTTAATCAATCGAATTTGAGGAAATCTTGTTAAAATCGAAAAATAGATACCTGCGCCTAGACACAGATAAATTAAAGGTTTACTCCATAAAATTCCAGCCACTTTGCATGATAATTCTAATAAGTCCATATTCTCCCCCTACATGATATTTTTTTTATTTACATTTTCATAATTTTACAGACTAACCTACAAATCACCCCCTGCTATAAAATTCATAACAACAAAAAAACCCTTTACCTATACGACTCTTACAGTATAGATAAGGGATTTCATGATGCTTCATTGTGCTTCAAGGGTTTATGAAATTTTTGATAATAAAACTAAATTTTCAATAAATTTATCGACATTTACTCTGCCACCCGTTTTCTTTTTACCCTTGATGAACTCCATTTCAAGCCAAATATCTTTATAATCGTATAATTTATTCGCGTATTTTAGAAAACAGTCATTGAGATTATCTTCAATTCCAATATGTGCTAAGTTTCTAAGTCCCACTAAAATAGCACGCCTTATTCTTTGTTTTACAATCTTTACGTTTTCATTAATTTGCAAACTGTAATCATTAACTGTAAAAGCACAACCCTTTTGTACTGCCAATTTACATTCACAAATCGCCATTAGATTCAAAGCACCTTTTTCGCCTAATATTGCAAGATCACTTAAAATTCTTTTAATGATCTCCAATTCATTATGACAAGTGTTCTGAATTTTATCTTGCTGCTGAGCCGTCTGATCGGATTCTTCTGAAATAAAAGCCTTTAAGACTTCAAACTTTTGAGTCAATGAAACCATTTCAACGACTGATTTAATCACACTTTCAACTTCAATTACATTGATGGGCTTTTGAATAAAAAACTCAATTCCAGAACTATAAACATCTTCTTTGAGCGTAACATCACTCACCTGAGAAATCATGATAAAGCGCACTTTTGAATTTTCTTTTGAAATCTTTTTAATGAGTGAATTTCCATCTAGTTTAGGCATGAGATAATCTACTAAAATGATATCCGGCATATCCTCTAAGATTTCTTCAAGGGCGCTAATGCTATCCATTTCATATCCAATAACAACACCAAGTTTATTTTTTTCAATAATGTGCTTCAAAATCAAACAGATATTAATCTCATCATCCACAATATAAAATCTCATAAAAGTCCCCCTTCTAATAAATCTTTAGGGATACTAATCATAAATTTAGTGCCTTTTTCAATTTTAGACTTCACAGAAATAGTGCCTTTAAATTGTTCCTCTACAATACTTTTTACAACACTAAGGCCAACACCGCGATTCATATCACCTGTTTTATTATTATATTTGGTTGTATAACCTGGGTTAAAAATATGACTCAAAACTTCAGGTTGAATCCCCTCTCCATTATCCTTTACCGACAGTAAAACCTTATAAGCCCGCAGTTCGCAGATAATTTCAACATAACCACCTGATTGATGCGTCATACTTTCTGTTGCATTTTGAATAAGATTTCCAAGCACAGACATCAAGAGAAAATGCGATTTAACATTAAAATCATCTTTTAAAGCGAGGTGAATTGCGATGTTCTTATTGTCACTTTGTAACTGCTCTTTTGTATTTGCCACAAGAATTTTCAAAATTTCACTTACAGACATTTCTTCAAGTTCCAATTGCTTTGGATATATTTGTTCGATCCCTTGTATAACCCGTAAATAATCTTTCTTAATTTCATGAATATCTTTTGCCACTTCTAAAAGAACTTCTTGAGTTTTCGGGTCTCCATGCGCTTCGTTTATGGCTTTATAAGCGCTAAAAGTGTATTGTGTTACTGATTCAATTCGATCCATATTTTTTTTCATATAATAAATTTCACTTTTGAAAGTTGAGGCCATAGAGAGCAAATTTCTATAACGCAATTCATGACTTTGTTCATTTAAAAAAGATTGATAATACTTTATTGAAATAATGAACACGGACAATATGAATACTCTCATGAAGGCAACCAAAACTAAGATACTAAATTCTTTATAAGTGATCGTTGTATAACCAACTCGAATAAGGATTTCAACAAAATTTGAACTCAAATCACAAAAAAACGATACCACAAGTAATCGATTAAAAGTTTTAAGCTGATTTTTCTGATACGCTAGATAGAAAACAATCCCGTAAACTACATAAAAAAACATCTCTGGCAGGACTAAGCAAAATGCATGGCTTACCTCATATTCGCTCAAAAGGATTATGCCTCTAATCAATGGCGATATAACAGCCACCGCTGCGCAGATATAATAAGATTTAATATCAAAATTTAGATAGAGTAAAAATGGCAATATCACAACTGCTAAGCTGATAATAAAGCCTTCCGTAAACATCGCTAAATGAAAAGTGGATGCAATCGACACGGCAAAGGCGCTTAATAGCATCCTTAAAATATTTTTTCTAGTCACTTTAGTCAACCTGTCTCATTGAATATATAAGCTTAAAGGCGTGTTCTGTTGCACTTTCATTTGAGAATAAAAAATGAGCAGCCCTATCCTCGTACCCTGTGTATTCTATCTGACAATCAAATTCAATCCCAGCCTCTGTAAAGTGAAAATCTTCAAAAGTGTGATCGTCTATTTGGCTTGCAATACGCTCTTGCAATTTAGAGAACAAAGTCATTTCATCTTGTGCACAAGCGAAAGCAAGAGAGGATAAAAGTAAATGTGCATCGTAAGAAGATAGAATTTGTTTAGGTTCATCGATCATAACCTCAAAGGAAACCCCTTTTACAACCCCGTTATCCATCAAATATACATATTGAGGCATTTCTAAATAACCATAGTCATAATAGATCGTCCCTTCTTCAGCAACTTTATCCACCCATTCCCCGTCCTTATTTAAAACTTTATTGCCGAAACTCATCCCAAAATAGTGCGCATAGTAATTATGGTTTTCTATAAATTCCAGTTGGGTTAAATCGCCTCGATTAGGGGGCAGTAATTGACTCATCATCATTACAACCAAAAGTACAAATAGGGCAACGTTGACGCCGATATAGCCCATGCCCCGATACCACTTTGTATCCTTAATGGTATAAGCAATGTAGCGATCCCAAGGTTGTGCTTCTTTCTCTTGACACAGCTTGTAGCTCTTCCAAAGTCTTACAAGACTATAGATTGGGATATTATAACCCAATCCAGCCCCTATAACATGCCAAGTTCGATCAAACCCCGCCTTATAAGAAAGCTTTTGACCCTCAGAAGTCTCTATCCTAAGTCCAAATATAGCCTTCCCAAAAGTTGTTCCAAACCGATTCAGTAACAAAGGTTCTACAAAAATCATGATGCCAACCGCCACAAAAGTGTCAAATATATCCCACAGCGATCCTCTTCTGATCATACTCACATGAAGGACAAAGATTAATACCGCCATCCAAATTGAGCTGTATACAAAGATATCTGTTATCCTGGCAAAATACCTGCG
Organism: Fusibacter sp. 3D3; assembly: GCF_001748365.1. Classification (GTDB taxonomy): domain Bacteria; phylum Bacillota; class Clostridia; order Peptostreptococcales; family Acidaminobacteraceae; genus Fusibacter_A. The sequence continues at coordinate 18,789 of NZ_BDHH01000034.1, forward strand.
CCATGGATGAAACACCTGAGACAATTCATCCTCATCTGCCTTCACATATCCGCTTTCTGGATAACCTCTGATCTGCTGCATAAGCTCAAGATACTTTTGTCCATCCAGTTCATCAAAAGTCATTTGATCCTCTTGTAGAGTACGACACACCTCAATTGCAGGCATAACGGCTTGAGTTTCACTTTTTAAAATTTCTATTTGAGTTGAAAGGGTTTCCATCAACCCCTTATTGCCATATCTAAGTGCCTTGATCTCATCAAGAGAGATATGTAAACTGCGGAGCAATTTTATACGCAATAAAATTTGCAATTCTTCTTCTAAATAATACCGATCTCCATTGTCTAATTTCTTAGGGGTAATCAGACCTTCGCTTTCATAAAAACGTATATTAGCCTGATCCATACCCGTTTGCAGTTCAATGTCTTTTAGTGTCATGGTGGTCTTCCTCCTCTGCATTTTAGAACTTATTTTTTTAGAATATAATCTATAAACCCTTGTTGGATACGCTCGCCTTCATAAATTCTTTCAATAACACGTCTTTCTTTTAAAACAAACGTCATATCTTCAAAATACGGCTCTGCCTCATCATAATCAAAATAGGCATGAATAACGGGTTCGTCATCCATTTGCTCATATTGATGATCCCCTAAATCAGGGCCTTCACCACATCTAAAATCATCCACAGATAAAAAATTAACGAACATCAGCCCTCCCGGTTTCAATACGCGTTTCATTTCTTGAATTGCTTTTTTGATCTGTACTTTTTTCATATGGAAAATTGAATTATAAGAATAAACAAAATCAAATGAAGCATCCTCAAATTTCAGGTCTGTCATATCCCCTTCAATAATATTTAAGCTCTGTTGATTTTGATGTCCATACGCATTCGCACTTTCAACTTGTTCTGACTCTAAATCAATGCCAATGGTTTTATAACCGTAAGCATAAAACAAACTAAGTGGCGGTCTACAACCTCCAGCACCACAGTCTAAAATGGTTTTAGTTTCTGATTCAGGCACAGCGTTCTCACAATACTGTAAAAATCGATACAACGGAATTTGATTGAAAATTTCTAAATTCATTTGCTGTCCTCCCTGATTTTATGTTTACAATACAAGCGCTCTTTACATACTGTTATCTTACTATAATTCAGCCGCAAAGTATAGAATTGGGGTATAAAAATCGTTTGTCAGATAAAATAAACCCTTTTTTAAAGTATGCACAAAGTCATTTTTTTGATATGATAGGCATGGTTAAGTTATAAGGAGTGTGTATGATCAAAAAAATCATTATGTTCTCACTCGCGAGCATCATCGTCTTTTTGCTCGTGAATAGTTATTATACAGTTGAATACGGCGTCAGCATTTATAGCTATTATTTCGATGGTCAGAACCTCACGGATGAAGAATTGACCTATTTAAAAGAAAAAGGCGTCCTCAACTACGGCGCCGACTACAACGCACCCCCTTTAAAAAGCGTCAACGATGCATCAGGGCAGTACGAAGGCGTTATCATTGACTATCTAAACGCTCTATCCCTTGAAATTGGTGTCAATATCAAAACGCATCCCATGCTCTGGCATGAAGCCCTAGATGCTCTAAAAGAAGGCACCATAGATATTTGTGACATGCATCCGTCAAAAGCGCGTTCTGAATATTTCGATTTCACCATCCCGGTGTATCATCAAAGTGGCTCCGTCCTAGTCAACCGCTCTCAAGATAAAATCCATACTTTAGATGAGCTAGAGGGTACGACGATAGCCGCCATAAAAGACGATTATGTCATCGAGCATGTCAAAGCAACTTATAAAAACGTCACGATTTGTGAATACAACGATTTAAAGCAGGCAGTAGAAGCGCTCACGCTTGGCAAAGTAGATGCAGTTCTAGGCGAAGAATCCGTATTACACTACCATATTGTAAATGAAAATCTCGCGAACCGTTTTAAAATGCTTGACGCTTCACTCTATGAAAGAGAAGCCGTTTTCGGCGTGCCAAAGGGTAATGCGCTACTCCTGAGCATTCTCAACAAAAGTATAAAGCGCCTTGAACGCAAACAAACCATGACGCTGATCAGCAAAAAATGGTCTCCCCTAATTACAAAAGATGACAGTTCAAAGTCCATCACGAAACTTATACAATACGCCTTGTTGATTATACTTTTAATCAGCTTGTTCTTTTACTTATGGAACTCTGAGCTCAAAATAGAAGTTTCTCGTCAAACTTATGCACTGCGGCAATCGAATAATATTCTCGAAACCACTTTTAACGGCCTTACGAATCATTTGTTACTTCTTGTGGATGAAAACTGCCATGTGGTAGAAACCAACCACACCTTTTGTCAGTTTATTGGCTTAAAACGCCAAGACGTCATTGGCAAGCACTGTCACGCGATAGAGGGGCTTCTCGGTACAGTTTGCACAGATTGCCCTGTTAAAACCTGTTTAGAAACCCAAGAGATCAACCGGCGTGAAGTCCAGTTTCAAAACCGCTTGTTTGCTGTACAGGCGTATCCACTTGAGCCAGATATGAAGCATTTCAATAGTATCCTGCTCATGTTCGAGGACATTACCGAACTGAAACTCAGCGAACAACAATTGCGTCAATCCAGTAAAATGGCCGCTATAGGTCAGCTCTCAGCTGGTATTGCTCATGAAATAAGAACGCCACTTGGCATCATCCGAAATTCAGCATATTTGCTAAAAAAAATGTCGACTGATGAAAAGGCGCTTAAATCTGTAGAAACGATTGAAAATGCCACTACTCGTGCCAATAAAATCATAGATAACTTATTGAACTTTTCAAGGATTTCCGATTATGAGCGCATGACCTTAAACATCAAAGCCTTTATTTCAGATCTCCTAAAGCTTAATGAAAAAGTCTTTAAAGACCAAAATATTAAGGTCGTTTTAAAGGTTCCCTTTGAACTTGAAAGTTCACTTTATCCAGAACCCCTAAAGCACATACTCATCAATCTCATTGATAACGCTAAAGATGCCATGGCAGAGGGTGGCGATGGTGGCACACTTACCATAGTCGCTGAATCCCTTTCGCCTTTTCTAATCATCACGATTAAAGATACAGGTCTTGGTATTGCGCCTGAACACCTCGATACGATTTTCGATCCTTTTTTTACCACGAAACCACAGGGCAAAGGCACGGGTCTTGGTCTCTACATCGCCTATAATGAAGCCAAAAAAATCGGCGGCCACATAAGTGTCGATGAAACGAGTGGCTCTGGCACTTGTTTCAAACTGACTCTAAATACGGAACAAAAGGAGATTGCTCATGAATCATCCCATCCTGATCGTTGAAGATGAAAAAGATTACGCACTAGGCTTAAAAGAAATATTAGAGCTGGAAGGTTACCTTGTCACAGTCTCCTATTCTGCAGAAGAAGCACTGGTACAACTCTCTAAAAATTTATACGACCTCGTCCTCACTGACCTCATGCTTGGAAAAACAGATGGGATCACATTACTTGAAGCCATTAAAGAGAATCACTACGGGACAAAAGTCATCTTGATGACTGCGTATGCCACCGTTGAAAATGCCGTTCAAGCAATGAAAATAGGCGCTTCTTCTTATTATGTCAAAGGCAATCCTATAGAATCGCTCATCGATGAAATCAAGACGATTTTAAAGGCGGGTCACGTGATAAATTCAGTCTATAACCCGATGATCAAAACGCTTAACAAAGACTACCAAAGTGCGATCAACATGGCGATCAAAGCTGCTAAAACACCTGTTAACATTTTACTCATCGGTGAATCTGGGTCCGGTAAAGAAGTCTTTGCCAACCTCATTCATAACGAAAGCGAAAGGGCTGGTAAGCCTTTTGTTGCCGTGAACTGTCAAGCGCTTTCAGAAAGTGTTTTAGAATCGGAACTCTTCGGCCATAAAAAAGGTGCCTATACAGGTGCCACAGAAGAACGCATTGGTCGCTTCGAAGCTGCTGACGGCGGTACACTCTTCTTAGATGAAATCGCCGATCTGCCACTTTCCATCCAAGTTAAACTTTTAAGAGTTGTCGAAACAAGGTCCATCGAAAGACTGGGCAGCAATACGAACAGACCTGTGGACTTTAGATTGATCACCGCTACCAACCGTTCACTTAAAGACATGGTGGAAAGAGGGCGTTTCAGAGAGGACTTTTACTACAGAATCAACACGGTTGAGATCGCCATTCCCCCACTTAGACAGCGCAAGGAAGACATCCGTCCCCTTGCAGAACACTTTGTCAAAATTGCATCTGAGCAAATGCAAAAACCCGTACACACCATCACAGATGAAGTCTGGGAACACCTCCTTGCCTATGATTTTAAAGGCAATGTGAGAGAACTCAAAAATATCATGGAAAGACTTGTCGTCTTCAGCGATGAAGAAATCATCAATGCAGAGCATCTCTTTTTAAAAAATGATGTTCTGACCCCCAATGTTGATGACCAGCCCCTCAAAGATTTCAGAAACGCCCTTGAGAAGCGCTATATTACCTCGCTCCTTGAAAAAAATCAATTCAATGTCACTAAAACAGCTGAAATCCTTAAAATTACACGAAGACAGCTTCAAAATAAAATCAAGATTTTTGAAATCGAAAAAAAGTAATCCTGCGAATATTTTTTCCACCAAGCGCGAATTTAATTTCGCGCTTTTTTATTATCAAGAAAAGTTTCCCTCTAAAATCGCCTTATAGCATTTGATATATATTTAACAACCATAAATTGAATTTTATTTTATCTAGCATGTCAATAATCAGAATTTTTAAATTATATTAGGGCTCATTCCGTTCACACTTTCTCATCTGAATTATTGAAATTTGGTCTTTTTCAAAGCACATTTTAATGATTTCCAATCCGTAACAACTGTTTCGTTTTAGTCTTATTTCTATCTGAAATAAATGACAATTCAACCTATTTTCGTGTTATTTTATTAACAGCAAACTGCTGTGCGAAGCTTTTTTCTTCTGTCTTACCGTGTTGGCATATGTTTTGCTCTATTATAAGGCAACTATAATAGGGAGGTATTTCATGAAGCGACAAACGAAAGATTCAATTGTACTTGGGGCAGCACTTTTTGCAATGTTTTTTGGTGCTGGCAATTTAATTTTCCCACCTGCTATCGGTTTAACCAGTGGCAATCAATGGTTATTCAGTTTACTTGGCTTTTTTATTACGGGTATCTGTTTACCGGTTCTTGGGGTCTTAGCTGTCTCTAAAGCGGGTGGAACGATTAGCGAACTGGCCTTAAAAGTTGGGCCAAAATTCGCAGTTGTATTTGGTTCTATAGTGGTACTAGCGATTGGACCACTTTTAGCAATTCCAAGAACAGGCGCAACTGTGTATGAAATTGGCGTGGCACCACTGGGTTCCGTTAATCCGCTTTTGGTCTCTATAATTTATTTTTCAGTGACCCTCTTCTTCGTGATCAAACCGTCTGGTATTATCGACAAGATCGGCAAAATATTGACACCCATACTTTTAGTTGTTATTGGCACCATCATTGTGGGGGGCATACTTCATCCTGTTGCACAGCCAGTTGCATCTAAGCTTGAAAACGCTTTTTCTTACGGATTTCTGCAAGGATACCAGACCATGGACACACTTGTAGCGATTGTTGTAGGTGGTATTATTCTCTCTTCATTAGTTGAGAAAGGTTACACGGATTCTAAAAGACAATTTAGAATGACCACAATAGCAGGGCTTATGTCAGGCACAATTCTCCTTTTGATTTACGGAGGTCTCATGTACTTAGGTGCAACCATTAGCACAAGTGTCACGCCAGAGATCAGCAGAACCGCACTTATTTTAAAAATTACTCAAGCTGCGTTAGGACCGAATAGTCTTCTAGTAATTTCAGTTGCCGTATCAGCAGCTTGTCTGACAACTTCAATCGGTTTGACCGCTATTGCGGGTGATTTTTTTGAACACGTGTCAGGAGGCAAAATACCTTACAAAGCTACCGTTATCTTCGTCTGTATCTTTAGTACTGTGATGAGTGTTGTGGGTGTGGATACGATCGTAGAAATTGCAGTACCACTTTTAGTCTTTGTCTATCCGATTGCTATGGTGCTGATTGTGTTCAATCTGCTCGACCGCTTTTTACCTTATGCGGCAATGCACAAAGGCGCTGTTTGGGGCGCTGGTTTAGTAGGTGCCGTCGATGCGTTTAAAGCATTAAATTTAGGTTTTATCAATACGCTACTCGAACCCGTCTATAAGATTGTAGAATACTTGCCACTTGCAAAGTACGGCTTCGCTTGGCTTCTTCCAGCACTCACCTTTTCACTCGCATTTGGGTTACTAGGAGAATACATTATGCCACGGCTATCGCATGAAAAAAATGTAGAGTATTTTAGGAAAAGTGAATGCGAAAATGCAGAAGGAATAAATGGTAATAATTACAAAAAGGAATTAGAGAAGTAATGTCGAATTCAATACTAGAGGAAAAAAACTCTGGAGGAGAATTCATATGGACAAAACAATGTTTAAAAGTGCATTTGAAAATGTAAGCGATTTTAGACAAGAGTGGAAAGTAAAACATAAGCTGATAGAAATAATCTTTACAACAGTGATTGCAACGATTGCAAATGCGAATACCTGGATAGAAGTAGAATCCTTTGTAGAGGCAAAAAAAGAATGGT
>NZ_BDHH01000035.1 GCF_001748365.1 Fusibacter sp. 3D3
GTGCTAGACTGTCGACTTCTCTTAGCCATTCAAATTCTGCTTTATATTGTGCGGGGGTATTTTTAAGTTTTTGATTTGTCCTCTTGTAATATTCTATTTTATCGCCTAGCATTTTATTGTAGATAAAACGCACACAACCAAAAGTCTTACCTATGAGCACTTCTTGTTCTGAATTTGGATATATTCTAAATTTGAACGCTTTATTCAATGCTTTTCACCTTGACTTTCTATATATTTCTTGATGACTTCAAGGGGTGCGCCACCAGTTGTAAGTAAACAATAACTTCTTGACCAAAAATATTCTTTCCATAATTTTTGACGAATTGACTGAAATTCATTTTTGAGTAGCCTTGAGCTCGCACTTTTATAAGCATTAATAAACTTCGATAATTCACTATTTGGGTGTGCCTTGAACAGTATATGAATATGGTCACTTTCGTGATTCCACTCTAGCAATGTTATATTGTAATTTTTTGCGATATATTCGAATATTTCTTTAGCTCTTTCAGATACTGCATCGTCAAGGACCATTCGTCTATATTTGATTACTAGCACAAGATGATAATACATCAAAAACACTGAATGATTATTATTATCCATTTTCATTTATTTCCAGCCTCCTTTGTATACTACTACTGATTACATTATAGCATTTTCTGCAGCATATTTCAAAGGCAAAAACCACCGATTCATCTCCCACCTACGCTCTCACTCCCTGAGCAAGGAAGGCTAAGAGGAAGGAGACTTCTCGGCTTTTAGGTTAAATAACTTTCTTATGCTTTTTATTATATATCAAATGCATGCCTTTTTTCTTCCTAAAAATGAGCAAGTAATACTAATCTGATTCCTAAAAATAAACTTGAACCAACTTGTTATATTTACAAATCAATTAATGGTTCTCTTAACAATTCCACACTTGAACAATGCCCTTCCAATCTAAAAAAGAGTGCTCAGATGAACACTCTTTACCAAAGCGTATACTCAGTCCGCTTCGCTACCTTCGTAACCCCCTTGCAATCCCTATCGGAGTGGGAGTTGGGACTCCCGCTGAATTAGGAGATGTCCCTCAAGGGTTATATAAATCATTAGTCTTCGTCCAGCAAAGAGCAGGAATGTCTAACCTGCGCTTTGCGGTTAGACGAATACGGGTCAGACAAAACATGGTTTTGGCTGACAATGATTATAACTTTTGCTATGCTATTTTACTTTTTTTATACGTTCAACAATTTTCTTGATAAATGTTTTTTTCGGTGTTGGTGTCACTTCAACAGCTGGTTTTGAATGCGCCTTTGGCTTTGACGAGATTACAACCGGTTTTGATATGGTGACTACTGCTTTCTTTTTCACACCAACTTGTTCTGTATGTTTCGGATGCTCTACGTGTTTGTTCACATGATTTTGTTTAACGGGATGTACCTGTTTAGAACTCACTTCTTTATGAGTTGATTCTGAACGCTGACCCACAGTTGCGGATGATTCTGATGCTCTTCTCACACTTGATGCCTTAGAAGTTGAGGGCTTTGGTCTTGGAGAGTTCCCCATTCTGCTTGAATTCCGGTCAGAATGTTGCGATTGAGCACGATGAGGTTGAGTATGTGGCGTTCTGGATTTTGGCGCCGTCGGTATAATCCCCACCCATTTTCCAGATGCATTTTTAACCGCTTCTCTGACCGCTTCATCCGTCGGCAGCTCTTCTTCGTCTATTAAAACACCCGTATGCTCTTCAATTTCATAAAGACTCCTAACTTCTGAAGTCGTTACAAGGGTTATTGCTCTACCGCCATTTCCTGCACGTCCCGTTCTACCGATTCGGTGAACGTAACTATCCTTTTCAGAAGGCACATCATAATTAATGACCAACGTTAAATCATCAATATGAAGACCACGTGCGGCAACGTCTGTGGCTACCAAAATTTGCAATTCGCCCTTTTTAAATTTCTGAATGGTTTTTGTTCTACTGGTCTGAGTATTAGCACCATGAAGCGAATCCACCACATAACCTCTTCTGAGCAGAAAATCATTGACTCTATCCACCACATGTCTCGTATTACAAAAAACCATACAACTATCGGGTTGTTCTAATTTTAAAAGTCTGTCCAGTTGAGTTCTTTTCTCATCTGGATTAACGCGATAATAAAATTGTTTTATACTATCTACGGTCTTTGTATCTGATTCAAGCTCTATTGTAATAGGCTCTTTCATGTATTCTCTACAAATCTTTTGAATTTCATTTGGCATCGTAGCCGAAAAAAGCATGGTTACACGATCTTTGGGCAACGCTTTGATAATTTTAACCACTTGATCGATAAAGCCCATATCAAGCATTCTATCTGCTTCATCCAGAATGAGATATCGAATGTTCTTCGTTGAGATTGTTTTTTTGTTAATATGATCAAATACACGTCCTGGTGTTCCTGTGATCACTGAAACACCTTTTTCAATCACACTCATTTCCGTAACAATATTATGTTGACCATAAACCGCTGTGGTATTGACTTTTAAATGCTTAGACATCCGTTTTAAATCACTATCCACTTGAACCGCAAGTTCTCGCGTTGGCGTCAAAATAAGAGCTTGTGGACCTTCTGTGGTATTATCAACAGACTGTAATACAGGTATGCCGAATGCGCCTGTCTTACCGCTTCCCGTCTTTGACATCACAATTAAATCTTCTGAATTTAAGATGTGTGGGATCGCCTTGGTCTGAACATCTGTCGGTGAAATAAAGCCCATGCTTTCTAGTGCCTTTACAATTGGTTCTGTTATCCCTAAATTACTAAATTGATTTTCCAAATTGCCTTCCTTTTCTCCTACTTTATCATTAAATCAACTAAAGACGAATTCATCATTATATGACAACTCGTCTTCAGTTGATCAAAGTTTTGTCCAATATCTAAAGATTATCATACATCAATATAAACGTCCACTCTTAATCTACAAGATTCTCTTTTGAGTCTCGCTCTGCTATGGGCAGCGTGATTATAAATTTGGTTCCGACATTGACTGTGCTTTCCACTGATAATTTGCCCTCATGGAATTCCTCAATAATTTCTTTGGAAACAGAAAGTCCTAGTCCAGTGCCAATACCCTTCTCTTTAGTTGTATAAAATGCTTCAAAGATATGTGCTTTAACTTCCTCAGTCATGCCTATACCGTTATCTTCAATCGTACATATCACTTCATCAGGTGCCTGTTTTGTCTTGATCGTAATTTCGCCCATCTCATTTTGATATCGTGCTACAATGGCATGATTTGCATTGATGATCAGATTTAAAAAGACTTGTTGAAGTTTTGAATCGTTTCCTTTTATAAGAGGCAACTGTTCATCTAAATCCAATCTAGCCACACTTGTATATTTGATTTCATTATGAGCAATTCGAAGCGTTTGGCTGATCAACACATTGATGTCACAATTCGTCTTCTCAGTCTCATCTGCTTTTCTCGAATAGCTCTTGAGGTCAGAAACAATCGTCTTAATCACATTTAAGCCTTCATTATAACTGTTAAAAACATCCTTAAGATCCTCAAGCAGATCCGAATCACTCCCAAGCACTTTTTCTAAAGGGGCTTCAGTTTCAAGAAGGAATTGAGTATTACTCAATAAGTAGCTCAACGGGTTATTGATTTCATGTGCGATTCCAGCGATGAGCTTACCCACAGATACCAAGCGATCTTGCTCTTGAAGTGCTCTACGGAGTTGTTCTATTTCTTGGTGATCTTTAAAATCATCATGCTTATCCTTAAAAGTAAACATATAGCCTTTGATGAGTTTGGGATCTGAATAATAAGAACCATCTCTTACGGCGTCATAAATACGGATATTTCCATTTATATCCTTGACTTGTGCCACACCTGACCATGACTCATACCCAAGCGATTCAATATTTATGCTTTCACTTCTCTGGTCGATTAATTTAATATCTAATTCTTTAATAGAATACACATTGTAACCATACTCGGACAGCCCAAACATCTCAATCGTCTTTTGATTTGCAAAGAGAATTTCATAGACATCATTCGTATAAATAATGAGGCGATCTGATAAATCTGCTGCGTTACTCAATATTCTAGAAATTTCAGTCTGCCGGTTCAATTCGGTTAAATCCTGTATAATCGTGAGCACTTGTTTTACGCCTCCATTATCATCAAATAAAGGGGCATTGTGCCATAGCGTTTCACGCAGAATGCCATTGTCATCGACAATCGTTATCATAAATTCCTGAGCATAACCTGCAAATAATCGATTGTAGTAATAACTAAAATCTTTAAAAGTATCCTTATTGAGAACATTTTTTAGATTTGGATTTTCCGTTATTTTCTCCGGATTTCTAAAGAGGTGATAAGCCCTTTCATTTGCTACGACAATTTTAAAATCTTCTTCCCAAACAATACTCGGAAGAGGCGAATATTCAAAGAATTTTATAAAAGATTCTTGCTCCAGTAAAAATTGTTGAATTACATTCGCCTGATCTGAAAGGTCTTTTAGTATACAGTACACCTTGAGTTTATCCTGCTTCTTATCAAATTCCACCCTGCTGTTCACCATGACGCTAATTTCTTTGCCGAGTGAAGTTTCCACATGACTCACAAAAGCACGGGTAGTTCTTGTGAACAGATCCTCCCATTCTTCTCTTTCCTTCAAGATAAAAAATTTTGTGATCGGCTGATTTAGAATTTTCTCAAAATCATACCCCACAAGTTCCATAAAAGATCGACTACAGCTCAATATTTTAAGCGTATCATCAAATTCAATAAAACTTAAATCCTTTAGTTTCATATGATCATTGACAATACTGTCATCAAATTTTTGAAGTAATTTTAGATCTTCGTTGAACTCTTCTGAGAAAAAGCGCTCAATTTCCATAGGCGACTCAATGAGATTTTTAACTTGTACATCACTGATTGGATAACTGAATATAAACCCTTGTATATATCTAACATTTTGGTTTTTAAGATAGATCAGTTGTTCTATCGTCTCTATGCCTTCTGCTATGACATTGAGTCCAATTTGCTCTGTAAAAGCAATAATGCCATTCGTCAAAAGGGTCGATCGAATAGAGGTCTCAATATCATCAAAAAACACCTTGTCAATTTTTACATAATCCGGATTTATGTTATTAATGCGCGATAACGTCGAAAAACCTGTCCCAAAGTCATCTATTGACAACAAATAGCCTGCTTCTCTAAATTTCGAAAGATTATTGCTCACACTAAACAGATTATAAAGATCCTGAGACTCTGTAATTTCAATTGAGATTTGAGGCGGAGATATGCCATATCGCTTAACCAAATTGTTAATCTGTTCAAAGAAATGTTGATCCATAAGCTGAATTACAGACACATTGATCGCCATAAAAACATCAGGCATCGCTTCTTGAATATCCGCTAACAATTTTAACGCCTTGTTTGCTACGAAAAAACCAACATTTAAAATGGATTGATTGCCTTCTGCAACACCAATAAACTCAAGTGGATGCACTATCCCAAGTATTGGACTTTGCCATCTAACCAAAGCCTCAAAACCCTTGATGACATTATCTTGAATATCCACAATGGGCTGATAGAGCACAAATAATTCATTATTTAATATGGCATCTTTCAACAAAATTTCAATCTGTTTTGCCCTTTCAAACTCGCCCTCAAGTGTTTGAGTATACTCCAGCACTTTCACATTTTGTTTAATCGCATAAGCCAACGTCGCATCCAGATAATGCAAATCTTTTCGCATATCTTGATGGCTTAATTTAGAGCGAATCCAAGTCACCGTAATTTCCGGATGAATCTGTTGATTTTGAATAATGACATTTTGGGTTAATGCTTGGTATATCGCTTCAATGGATTCTTTTTCATAATCTGATTGAGCTGCCTCATCCACCTGAATAAGAACCAAAATTTGATTTTCGCTCCACTTGAATAAATTGCCTTCATCAACCGACATTTCCAACTTGCGAACGATGGTACTCATGAATAAATCTAAAAATTCTTTATCAAAATAGCCCATAAGCAATTTGTAATCCGTTATCGTTACAAGTGAGGCCACTTGATATGGATAATACGCTTCATGCTGAAGCAAATAGGTGCGATTAAAAATTTTATTCACATTATCCCTGAAAGCAAGATCAAAAATGAGCGCTTCAGATTTTTTCTTTTCACTGATATCCGATGCAATAGATACATAATATATTTCATTTGTATCTTCTAAATAAAGCCTAGAAATACTTTGGTTGAGCGTTACAAGTTCTCCAATTTTAGTTTTATTAATAAACTCACCTTGATAGTACCCCTTATTTTGAACTTCATACTGCATACGGTCATAAAACTTCCGATCTAAGACCCCTGATTTAATGATACTCGGTCTACTGCCGATACATTCAAAACGACTATAGCCATAAATCTTTTCAAAACTTGGATTTATATCAACAATCAAATCGTGATCATCAACAATCATAATCGCTTCCACTGCATTACTAAAGACAGATTCCCTAATCGCAATCTTTTTTAATATTTCTTTCCGTTTGGTAATATCTCGTACGTCCACAATACTAAAGATAATTTCATGCTTGGTGATGGTTTGAATCTGAATATCCGCATAAAATTCGGCTTTATCCCTCCGCCTTACCTTCTGATCTAAGAGCAAATAGGTGCCTGCTTCATTTAAATACCTAACAAATTCGATGTTCAAATTAAAAAAATCATCTAGAGTAAAATTTTCAATGCCATCTTTCTTCAATTGCAACAATCGTTGCGCTTTGTCGTTTAGATTCTTTATGATATATCGCACGTTATCTTTTTTTTGAATGAGCATAAAGGCGTTAACATTTTTTTTAAAGGCTTCAAAGTAATCCATCATGTAAGATTCATTTGCCAGCCACATATCTTCCTTTAGATTTGAGATCACAAGATCAATAATCAGCATATAGGCAAACCATTTCATAAAAATGAGTAAGTTCTCCGTACCGACTCTATCGTTCGAAATAGGAAAATAGGACATCACAACTGCCGATAGCAATATAGCAGATATAAACCCACGTTCTACGATGTATCTCACCCCTTTATACTTAACCCCTCTGTAGAGTAAAAAAGCAAAGAGCACTAAAAAAATAATCCCTTCTGCATTTATGGCCATGTTAACAACTGCATCTGAAAGAGGATTCGCAGCAATTTGCGAAGAAATCCAAAAGTCAAAAGTCAATGCAAGTGTCACTGCAACGCAGAACGGAATTAACCCTTTTGTATTCATTTTCTTATATTCTTCATTATCAAAAATTAAAATAAGCGCCATAATAATGAATTCACCAATTAAGAGTGTTGAATTTCCCGTTTTGATGAGATGGGTTTGGATATGATAAAGACTTGAAAACAACAAAGTGGATAGCATCAGAAATTGCAATACCTTTGATAAATTAAGCCTTCTATCTTGTATCAAAATAAGTTCATAGACACTTATAACAATGATTCCAATGGGAATAAAATAATCAAGGAGCACATCATAATGTATGTATAGTTGACTATTATAAATTACATATGAAATTACCAGTAACAAAATGCTAGTAATCCTATAAAGCAAATGCATTTTTTTCATTTTGTACGCCTCAATTCGTTAGATTATTGACTAGTCCATTAATACCCACTATCTTCTAGTGTACGCTTTCAATCTAAAAAAACCAGCACCTTCATTAAACTAGGGCTGGTTCTTGATTTTATAGACTCTAATAAGATGCCATTTTTGATTTTTGCTCTTTAAATTCGAGTTTGATGTCTTTAATCAAAGTCTCTGATGTGATAAGATCAAAGACCGTCCCAGCGATAATTTTTGATGCGTGCAAAACAGCTTCATGTCCACGTTCCGTTTTGCCATTAACCACAAAATCGTCTGAATGTGAAGAGGCGTTTTCATCCACAAACGCAACCCTGATACAAGCTCCAGGTATTTGATACATCACATTCCCAACCTTTATCGGTATATCGTTTGCTTATATTCTCTAGTTCATTTCTTTCCTTTGAAAAGTAAAGGATATGATATTTGATGATCGGAATATTGAGCAGCTCTATCCACCCCTTATAAACACCTTCTATAAAAGCTGGTCGCCACTCTGAAATACGATTTAATAGCGGACATGCATGTATCTGATCTTTTTCAATGACGAGTGAAAAACCACTTTCATCTAAATGCGGCTCAAAGGGATAAGTTCTACACTGCACAGGCCTTAAAGTTCTAAGACACCCCTCAGATTCGTGACAAAAAATATATATCATTTTTTTAATTTTAGGCGGCATATCATATATGAGGCAACTGTGAATCTCATAATCAGTAACCTGCCCACTTTGCATATATTCAAATTCGAGTGGCAAAAGATACATGCCAAGTCTTTCACCCGTTTTTTCTTGCCGCCTGCAGCAGTGATATCCACAAAGTTCACCGCAATTCCCCTCTATTATGGGCTCATCCATTAATTGATATGCCCTACTAAATATCGTTTGATAGTCTATTTGAGTTCGTCTTTGATCGTTTTTCGACACCTTTACTCCATTTCTTATACATTCATTTATTTTTAAGCTTTGATCACTATCTTGTTTTTACCTGTCCGCTTTGCTTCATAAAGAGCAGCATCTGCGCTAGAAATAAATTGCTCCATATTCAATTCCTTCCCTGGTTTAATTGAGGAGACCCCAATGCAGACTTTAGGTTCTATTAATACAACCTGATCTTGAGTTTCTACACGTATCTTATGCACCTTTTCGAAGATTTTATTTGCAACAATATTAGCACCTTCAAGGTCTGTATCATTTAAAACCACTGCAAACTCATCCCCTCCAAATCTCGCGCAAAAATCCGTGCTCCTAGGTATAATCTCTTGAATTTGACTCGCAAATGCAATTAAAAAATGATCTCCAAAGACATGTCCATACTGGTCATTAATTTTTTTAAAATCATCCACATCTATCATCAGAAGAGAGATATGACTGTTGCTCCTCTTGGCAAGTTGAAGATAATCATTCAACTCCATATTAAAGTACCGTCTGTTGTAAATTCCTGTCAGCGCATCTTTTATGGATACGGATTCAAGTTCGCTCACAACGGACTCAAGCTTATCATTGAGTTTTGCAAGTTCTAGATTACGAGCCGTGACCATTTGACTTTCTTTAATTTTAAAAAGGCTAAATAGAATAAAGGCTCCGATCAACATATAGAGCACATATGCATATAGGGTATTATACCATGGTCTCAGAATTATAAAAGTGACTATTTCTGGATTAGAGTATTCGCCTTGAATGGTTTTAATTCGCACAGAAAATTTGTAATTCCCAGATTCCAAATTTGAATAAGAAACATAATTTCGATTTCCGCTTTCAACCCAATCCGCATCTACACCTGATAATTTATAACTGTACTGAATTTGCGACAAAGTCTCATAATCTAATGCATTAAAATCAAAACTGATGTAATTTTCATTTGATTTTAAAACATAATTTTTATTATTTAATATTTTAACATTTTGTTCTATTGGTGTGTTGTATACCGCGATATTCGTAATGTAAATTGGCGGCATTGTGTTACTGATAATTTTAGTCACGGGGGGAAACTTAGTGATTCCATGAGTCCCTCCGAAATAGAGATAGCCCTCTTTATCCACAAAGCCATCCCCTGTAAACATATACCCACCAATACCATCTGCAAGTGTTAAATTAATAATCTTTTCCGTTTGGGGATCTATTATGGAGATTCCATTATGCGTTGCTACCCATATGCGACCATCTTCAGATGCTTTCATACTGATAACCGTATTGTCTACAAGCCCCTCTGCTTCTGTGAAGCTCTTAAACGAGTCCGTCTCTTCTTGGTATTTTGAAATACCACCACCAATCATTCCAATCCAAATGGTCCCCTCTATATCTTCATATATTGAGCGTACTGTATTACTTGCAAGTGCGGAGAAATTGCCTTCTTCTTTGAAATAGGACTTCATCACATTTGTCTTGGGCTCATAAATATTGAGACCATTATTAGTCCCAATCCAAATACGACCTTTAGCGTCGCTTATGATATCGTAAACCAAATTATCTGTAAGTCTATTTTCAATACTCTCAACGTTGAAATGATTAAGTTTCTTAAACGTCTCATCATATTCATAGACCCCATCTAAATATGTTCCCACCCACAAGTGGTTTCTCTCATCTACATGGAGCACATACGTAATTGTATTTTCAGGAAGTATCTGAGTATTAACAAAGCTGTCAACCTCTGAATCATATTGGCCAATCCCCGTTCCAGATGCAATTAAAAGATTGCCATTGTATTCGACCAACTTCATAATCTGATCGTTTTCTAGCCTTCTAGATGCTGTGTTTTTTGTATTATACTTAATCATCTCCTTTTTCTGCTCATCATATACATTGAGTCCTTTATTGTAAACTGCAATCCACAACCGCTCTTTTGAATCCTTATAAATCGTATTGATTTTACCTGCATCCAATGTCATGGGATCATCTGGATCATTAGAGAATTCAAGATAGTTGACTTTTCTCGGATTTGTCTTGTACACCCCATTACCATTAGTGCCTATCCAAAGGATGCCAGATCTATCCTCTGTCAAAGCATAAACCACCGAATGACCAAGGTCTCCTTTTTTACCTGTTCCTGGGAAGTGATAGATATGACTTTTCTTTTCGCTGAACAAGCCACCGCCCCAAGTCCCCACCCAAAGGGTCTGATCTTCTGTCTTCTGAATCGTATATACACGATTATCCTCGAATGTATGTTGCTTGATCACCTTAAAATCTAGGTCCATCTCTACTACGCCGCCATCCCACAGCCCTAAAGAGAGCGTGCCTTCATCAAACTCTTTTATCGCCATTACATAGGTAGATGGATAATTCATTTCAACTTTGATCAAGCGGTCCTTAACTTCATCAAAATAAAAAAGGCCTTCATAAGTGCCCACCAAAAGTCGTTCTTTAGAATCTAAAAAAAGACTTCTTACCACTTTACCTTCTACTGGATAAGTGATAAATTTCCCTGTCACTGGATCAAGTTTATTCAGACCATCCATAGTGCCAAACCAAAAGTCTTCGTTTTTATCTTTGCCAATTGCCACGACTACATTATTAGATAGGCCTTGGTCTTCAACCGTATAGTTTGTAAACTGATCACGCTCAATATCCAATTTAGAAATGCCTTGATAAGTCCCGAGCCAAAGGACGTGCTCTTTTTCATCATAAAACATCGTCTGAATTAAATTGTGAATAAGCCCCTTTGTTTCAAACGGATTGTTGCGATAAGCAACAGAATCCTTCCCATTATATCGGGAAAGCCCCCCCTGTGTCCCAAACCAAATAAAGCCATTTTTATCCTGAATTATGCTCGATACAGATAGGTCCAGTAATCCTTGATTTCTACCAATTTCTTCGAAGTTAGGCATTCTTTCTTCTTCAAAAAAAATATCTGTGAAAAATACATTCTTTTGACTTACAAGTATTATCAGGATCAGTATAAAAACAAATATTTTTCTCTTCATATTGTATTCTCCCCTTACTGCAATATGAATTATTTATACCCCATTAGGGCGGGTTCATTCTCAATTGTCATATGAAAATACCTTTTGGCATAAAAAACGGTCCTCTAAATGAGAACCCCGTTTCGAATTTCTTTTGTAATTCTATTTTTGATCCAAAATAAAATGAAGAACAGCCCCAAAAGATAAGCGTATCCAATGCCATTTAGATTAAAATCATAATGAAGTCCATATCGATCTAAAAAGCTGATTTCATGAAAAACAGCTTTTATAAATGGCATTACAAGAATATACTGAATGAGTAATGCACCTATTAAACTTATACACAGTGCTAAAATTACAGGGATTACCCATAATCGCCATAAGAGTTTATCCCGATAACCCAAGATATATAAAAGTTTCATATTAGACCCTAAAGTCATTACCACTTTTTTAGAAAAATGTCTCATGAAAAGCATAACGGCTAAGACCACCATGCCCACTGTCAGCATGCCACTGTTCCTGAAAAAAACCAATTTTGATTTATCAGCTTCAATCTGATGTGTAAAAACATTAATTGTATCAAAGTAGCTTGGCAAACTGTAAAGCACATCATCTCTATTTCTGAAATCTTTAAGTAAGATATTTAAAATGTCCATCTTGCCTTCAACGTTCGTATAATAAGCATCGTCTACGTCTGGCATACTGATAACATCTCTTATTATTTGCGCTTCTGTAACCTTTGTAATTGTTGTAATCTCAACTTGAAGTGTTCTGTTAAAATGATCATCACTTTGATTAACCTGTGTATAAAAATCGCATGTAAAATAATAGAAGATAGAAAATAGAACAAAATAAGCACATAAAACGATAAAAGCCTGAACCCATAAATATTTGCAGCTTCTATAGTCAAATATATATGCCATTAAGTTGAGCCTCTTTATTGTATTCAAAACTTGTCCCCTTTCAAAGCGTCTACTCAGTCCGCTTCACTGCTTTCGTAACACTTGCACAATCCTATCGGATCCTCAAGGGTTCAAAGCGTATACTCAGTCCGCTTCGCTACCTTCGTAACCCTTGCGCAATCCGTTAGGATTGCATTCAGTTGGCGTTTGCACACCCACTGAACTAGGAATATGAACCCCCACTTTGAGAAGTGGGGGACATCTCCTCAAGGGATCAAAGCGTATACTCAGTCCGCTTCGCTACCTTCGTAACCCTTGCGCAATCCGTTAGGATTGCATTCAGTGGGCGTTTGCGCACCCACTGAACTAGGAATATGAACCCCCACTTTGAGAAGTGGGGGTTATCTCCTCAAGGGTTATATTCATAAATAATTTGATAAAGAACTGTTAATCCGATGAAAAACAATGTCAAATATGCGGTATTGCTCATATTTAAAAACCATTTAATGCTGATATCAGAAAAATGAGATTCTTTAGAAATTAAAAATAAGAACACATTTCTAACCAGAATGATCTCTATCAACAATGCCAGCATCAAGTTTTCCATTAAAAAACGCAAACTCCGGCCTATCAAGATAACAAGCACTTGCTTCTTTTGATATCCCAGTGCCTTCAATAAGAACAGCTCGTCTTTAATCGCTTTATTGCATTTTACAAAAGTTAAAAATATGATTAAAATCAAAAATAGAATAACCACTTTTAAAAATACTTTTAGATTCGATCCAAAATGAAAAATCATTATCGATTCCAAATCAAAATTACTGCCGTAAAAGGATACATCAGGATTAATCCTCAATAACTGATTTTCTATGGCTTCTTTTTGCCAATAATCTTGGAGCACAAAAGTGACAACATACAGATTAAAGTTTTCATCTTTATAAATATCATAAGCTTGAACTATTTCTGATTTCTCTAAGAAAGTGCTTACAGGTTCAATTTCTTGCTCTAAAGGTATCACCACTTTAAAACTTCTGTTCTCAATATTGGCGTTAATACTCTTTTCAAAATCATCGTTGTATAGAGATAAAAATTCCAAGGTCATCATAAGCGCCAAGAATAAGGTCATAAGAATTATGCCATGTGATTTCTTAACTCTAAACCATTTTAACAATTTTAATAGCCTTCTTAAAATTACATTCTGCTTCATCTTATTGTCCTCTAATGAGATCAATTTCAACTTCTTGATCTAGATGTTTGAGCTTGCTCATAGTCAAAAGTGAAATAATTAAAAGAATTGAAACCACTGAAATCAAGACCACAAATGGGTGAATGAGAAAATGTATTTGTTTGATTTGAAGATTTCCATAGGTACTCAATACATAGTTAGCACTTACAAGACCAACAAAATACAGAAACAGTCCTATTATTAAAGCAATTGAGCTCATCCACAAATTCTCAAATAAAAAAATGCGTTTAATCTGAGCGATTTGATATCCAAGTACTTTTAAGATGCCAATCTCTGTGGCTCTCTCATCAATGCTCTTCAGAGTGCTCACAGAGATGTATATCAGCCCCACCACTAGAAGTGTTAAACTTATCATGGTCAAAACAAATTTTGAAAACATGATAAAATCAGTTAAAATATCAAAATTACCCATTCCAAAGATTCCCATCCGACGGTCCATAATATGATGAATTTCATTTTTTATGAGTTGTAAATCATCATAATTTTTTGCGATTACAAAAAGACTTGATGAATCGCCTCTTTGAGTTTCGTCATAAATTGCACTTCTTATAT
This sequence comes from Fusibacter sp. 3D3, assembly GCF_001748365.1. Classification (GTDB taxonomy): domain Bacteria; phylum Bacillota; class Clostridia; order Peptostreptococcales; family Acidaminobacteraceae; genus Fusibacter_A. Next base: position 14,196 of record NZ_BDHH01000035.1, read on the forward strand.
GCTTTAAATCATTTGCTGAAATCAACACCTCATTTGGGCTATTAAAACTTTTTGCATTATCATATACACCAACTATTTCAAAAATCTCTGTCACAGCCTTGCCTTCTTCACTACTTAGAAAAGTTATTTCAACCTCCTTACCGATATCATCAGAGTAATCCTCAAAAACAGAAATACCTCCAAACATTTGATTCATATCCGTATCGTCCAATGAAAAATACTTCGGCAATATAATTTTTCGATGATCGGTTCTGGTTATTTTTTTTCCTTTAATCATATACGCATCATATGCATCGTTATAAAAATCGGCTCGAATGTACTTACTTGTATTTTTAAATAGACCATCAACACTGAAATGAAGGATATTTGATTCTAAAACTTTCTCCTTATCAATTTCATCATTCAGTTTTTCCAAGTCAATATCCACATCTGCGTGAGGCACCCCGAAAAAGAGCATTCTAGAACAAGGGGCATTTTGAACAAGATCTGTTTTAACCGATTCCATGGCACTGAGAAATGTGTAACTACTCAGCAAAACCATCACAGCTATTCCCATCAGGATGCTTGTAAAAATTAAATTCTTTTTCCTACTTCGTAAGTTCAGAAATGCAATATGTACTAAATTTTTAGGTTTAGGCATCACGTTCACCCAATCTACCTTGATCAAGATAAACCAGTTCATCTGCATATTTTAAGATTTCCTTGTTGTGGGAAACTGTGATGACTGTTTTACCTTCCTTCACTATTGCTTTCAATATTTTAAAGATTGTTTCTTCATTTTTTTCATCTAGATTTCCTGTTGGCTCATCTGCAATGATAATATCGGGATCATTTGCAAGTGCTCTTGCTATTGCCACGCGTTGTTGTTCACCAGCAGAGAGTTCTTTTGGATAATGATCCGTTCTCTCCTTGAGTCCCAGTTTTGAAAGCATTTGAATTGCTTTTTCTTGCATCTGTTCTAAGGTCATCGCCTCATCTAAATACATGGGAAGCATGACATTTTCAACGGCAGTCATATGCGAGAGCAAATAAAAAGACTGAAAGATAAACCCTATTTTCTTATTTCTAATCAAAGATTTCTGTCTTTGATCCAAACTTTTCGTATCTTCTTGAAATAAATAGTAATTGCCCGCGGTAGGATTATCAAGTAATCCCAAGATATTAATCAAAGTTGTTTTACCTGATCCTGAGACGCCCATTATGGCATAAAACTTACCGCTGTAAAATGTTAAGGACAGCTCTTTAAGTGCACTGACTTTCTCATAATGCTTTTCGATTTTTTCTATTCTTATAATTTCTGAATTCATCTGAAGGGTCCTCCTTGGTGAATATATATTTATATTTTAAGCAATTTGTGTTTAATAATTACCCATTATTACATAATTTGCAGTTCCACCCGACAGGTTATAGCCATATGTGCAAAAATTAAATCTGTAGGTGCCATTTTTATGAAATCCAAAATTTGATGTCACCAATGTGTCCTTAGGAAAATCTTTTTCGGTTGAGGAAACTGCATTGTATAACCATCCACTTTTTTCTTCTAATCCAACATAAATCGTATTCGAATACTGAGGATTATTTAAAGTATCAAATTTCACGCCTATTTTCATAGTGCCAGCATCATAAGATCTCCCTGCACCATAGTGTCTTGAATTTCCACTTATAGTTAAATTCGAATAATATGTCGATGCAAAACTTAAAGATACAATACATAGCACAATCAAAAATGTTAATGTTAATTTTCCAGATTTTTTAGCCAATTTACTCATGTTCATATGTTTCCTCCCTAATTTAAACTAATCTCTCATAATTATATTTATCCAACCACAGAGAACCCACGAGCATCATAACATTTGGCTCAACCACAAGCCATTAACCGTATGGAAATAAAAACTTTCCTCGCAGTTAATGTCATTAAAACCAAATTAATGGTAACATTCTCTATGATCACATCAATTATTTTAGGGAGGTCACATGAAAAAAATACGGATTCATATCATACTTATCTTACTCACATGCATTATAACTTCCGGAACAATTATGACCAATACATATTATATACTCCCCGACAAAACTGGAAGTTAAATTTCAACAGCATACGCGTACTCAGTTTTTAAAAACTGCTTGATAATTTGAGTAATTTCGTCTTGTTTCAACGCTATAGAAATATCATAAGCAAGTTTCATAGATTTTAGCCCTTGCTCTACCATGCCATAGTTGGCTAGAGCATAGCCCTTGTTGAAGTAAGCATCTACAAGCATTGTATGACTATCGCAACCTATACAATATTCAATAGCTTTATCACAAACCTCAATGCATTCTATGTATCTGGAGATTCTTGATAGCCATTTTGATAAATTGCTCATAACGACTGGATAAGTTCTTCTTTTCTGTTCTAATTCAATATTGGGTTTTTCTAAATAGTGTCTCAATTCAATAAGTAGATTAATTGCTATATCCATTTCTCCTAAATCTTTATATTGAATTGCTATATTGTTTATTAAGATCACTTCATCCTGCGTTAACAATTCATTCGATATATGCTCTAGTCTAACTTCAGTTTTGGTAAGCTTTAATATGTCATATAGTTCTTCAAGCTTTTTTTTACTTGAGCATTCATTTTTATTACCTAGAAGATACTGATGAAGTCTCAAAAATTGATTATTGAAAAGTGTCTCTTCATCATCTTCTAACAATTGAAGCTGTTCAATACAGCGCTCATGCATCAAATAATTTCCCATCGTATAAAATCGTCTCGCTTCATATTTCAAATTTTCTACCTTCAATTCTGTCTCGCTTTTAAATTGGGTATATTTTGAGATCTGCTTTCCTAAACGCTCCATTAATTTTTCTAAGATTTCAGAACTCGGTCTCACATCGCCTGTTTCAATTCTAGAGAGATAACTTGCTGAACAAATGCCATCAGACAATTTTTCTTGTGAAATACCTTGAGCCTTTCTTTCATATCGTATTATTCTTTCTACTGAATACATCAGACCTCCTTAAATGCTACAAATCACTTATTGATCCAAAAAATATTTTTTATTGCCACACATCCTTATTATAACATATTATTTAAAGCCTTCTTTTAAAATTACATTTCATTACACTTACGATTAAACATTCCATAATAAGGGTAAATGTATAATGTATTGACGCATACTATTACCAATATAATATTACCGATTTAACAAGGAGGCCTATTTATGAAATCTTTAAAACTTGCAGAAAAAAGACATTCTGTCAGAGAATATAAGCATAAAAAATTATCTAATGAAGCTCTACAGTATTTGAGTAATCTGTTACTAGAGAAACCTGAAATTTCAAAAATATCTAGTCTTGAATTCAGGTTTATTGAAAATGGCTTTGGTTTAGCGCCACAACTTGAAACCGTTTCGGGCTACTTTGGTAAAATGATCACTGCACCGCATTACTATGCACTTTTTAGCCATCAAGATGATTTTAGTCTCAACATGGCAGGATATGTTGGCGAATGGTTTATCCTCAACGCCCTTAAAAAAGACATCGGTTCTTGTTGGCTTGAAGTGAGAGACAGTAACCAGCTCAAGCAAATTTTATCAATTGAAACTTCAAAAAAAGCAGTGGCATTAATCGCTGTAGGCTATGCCAAAAAAGAATTTCAAGGTGGCGAAATCTATGCGGCTTCTCGAAGCAACAGCTTATCTTCACTTACAGACTTAGGTTATCCCGATATCAATCCCAACCACACAAAAGAACCCATGAGTTCTCGCAAATCCATCACTGAACTCGCTTATTTAAACACCTGGGGAAATACCCCAGAAATTAGAGAACTTGAAATGAGAGGTTTGCACGAAGCGCTTTTCTATATGCGTCTTGCACCGTCATATGGCAACAGACAACCTTGGTATTTCGTAATCTGTGAGAATCATATAGACCTTGTCATGGATCAATCAGATGACTTGTCCCCTTTTATTCAAGGTATTGATGCCGGTATCGCTATGTTCTACTTTGAAGTTGGACTCCATGATTCAGGTATCAGAGGCAGTTGGCATATGGACGCACTCAAAGCAGAGTATGCTTTACCCGGTTCTTATAAACTGGTCGGACAATATAGATTCTAAATCTAATTCTAAAGTCAATCGTAAGAACCCATGTAAAAACCCAGTTATAATGACCCTTGAGGGGATGTTCCCCACTTCTCTAAGTGGGGATTCATATGCCTAATTCAGTGGGAGTCCAAACGCCCACTGAATGCAATCCAATAGGATTGTGCAAGTGTTGCGAAGGTAGCGAAGCGGACTGAGTATACGCTTTGAGGGTGTATCTCTTTATACATCCTAATAATAACAGAGGCCCTCTACAGCGTTACTGATTCACAACATTCGTGGGTGCGCCCTCTAAAAATGCCTTTAGATTATTTGCCGCTATATTTAATAGCCTTGCCCTCGCTTCTTGAGGTGCCCAAGCGATATGAGGTGTGATAATCAAATTTGGGGCATCCAAAAGAACACTCCCCTTTTCAATAGGCTCAACCGAAACCACATCAAGTGCCGCCGATTTCACTTTGCCCGATCTCAATGCAGCCACAAGATCAGCCTCTACAATCAAAGGTCCCCTAGAGGTATTGATTAAGATAACGCCCGCTTTCATCTTTGAAATGGCTACGTTATCAATCATGCCGTGCGTATTTTCAACGAGTGGCACATGAAGCGAAATCACATCAGATTGTTCATAGAGTTCATCTAGTGTCACATAACCAAAGCTCTCGTTCACAAGATCTAAATCAGGATGTCTGGCATAGGCGATCACTTTCATGCCAAATGCATTTGCAATCTCGCCAGTTCTCTTACCGATTCGACCAAGGCCAACGATCCCCATGGTCTTTCCAGCCAGTTCCACGAGTGGTGACTTCCAATAGCAAAAATCCGTGCTATTAGACCACTCCCCTTCAAAAACGGATCTTGAATGCATTTCGACTCTATGGCACATTGCCAATAATAAGGCAAATACATACTGTGCAACAGCATCCGTTCCGTAGTCAGGGATATTACAAACAGTGATTTTCAGGCTCTTGGCCGCTTGAACATCCACAACATTATAGCCCGTGGCCAATACACCTATAAATTTAATGCTTGGACATGCTTTTAGGGTCGCTTCTGTAAGTGGCGTCTTATTCGTAAATACGATTTCACAATCTGAAATGTTTTCAATGATTTTATTCTCATCCGTTCGATCGTAAACGGTTAAATCACCAAAAACTTCTAGAGCCTTCCAAGCCTAAAAGTTAGATAAGCTGTACTCAAATTAAAATCCCGATTTGAGCCCAAGCCTCTGAATAAACAGGTTATCCCTTATTGTCATCTCGGTAGTCCAACGTTTTGATTGTAATGCTGAGGATATTTCAATTCCCTCTATAGCATCAAACCACTGTAGCTGTAGATAAATTGGCGTGTTATCAAGCCAGCTTTTAAGCTTTTTCTCCTGATCAAGGTTTTGTTTAAGATCGTGGTCGTGATTTCCATTTGGCACACCAAGAGATAACTTCATCGTTCGTACAGTCTCACTAAGGTATTCGTAGTAACAAAGCGATATAAATTGTACAAACATCCTTCCTCGGAGTGTATCCGCATCCCAAACTCTGATCCGCATACTATCTGCATGTTGCTTTGATGAACGAAAATAATCCTCTATATATTCCCGCTTTCTGTACTTAGAAAGAGCTACAAAGGTGTCTTTTTCTTTACTGGAAACCAATGTGAAATACCCATGATTTTTCTTGGCCTGGGCGCATGCATTTTCATTAAAACTAATGACCATTTTCTTGCCCCAAGTCCTGATGACTAAATATTTTTTCACCCGCGTCTGAGCGGCATCATTCAAATCCTCTATTGATGTGCCTTCCTCGAGTTTTTTCTTGAGGGAAAGTAGACCTCGCTCAAAAGCTTGATCCTCATCAACTTTACGAGCTGCATTATAGTAAATGTGAAGATAAACACGGCGAGAAAATGTTTCTTCCTCTCCCTGTGCTACTCCGGTTTTTTTGTTGGAATATTTACGTACCTTGACAAAGTCACGCATGAGCATGACAGTGATACCGTGTGTCGTCGGATCATACGGACAAACACTTGATAGGCGTTCCAATTCATTTTGGTGGTTATTAATCTCTGACTTGATCCACTTAAGGCCGGTCTTGGCAAGCGTAATAAAATCAAAGTGAGCCTGAAACATTTCTGATATGTTCTGTTCGCAATAGTAACCATTATCGGTTATAATCTCAGCACCCGATACACCAAGTGCAAGTAGTTGACTTAGTGCATTACTGATAGTTGACACATCAGACAGATCCCCTGGCTGTTTAGTAAAGGCAATAGGCTGTCTGTTCTCAATCGAATAAAGAGCAAGGTATTTCACTGTCTTCAATCCATCGTTTGCTTTGTTAAAACCATATCTAGCTTCCAACTGGTTTTCTGAGTAAGTGGAGAAAGTTGTTGAATCATAAGCGATGCCAGCACCACCGTTCAACTCGTCGCATCTGCCTTTGAAAAAATTTTGCTGCAGACTTTCATTAAGTCCTACGTCCTTAAACAGTCTGTGATAAACCTCTTCGGAGATACCTTCTCTATAAGGCAAAGGATGATTATATTGCCAAGTCGCAATGCCTGGTAGGCTTTGACCATCTGATGCCAAGAGATATCTCGCTAAAGATATGATCTTCTGCGCAGTTCCGATGTCAGTGTTTGCATATAGGGTAGCATCTATTCCTGAAGCCTTGCCTATATGGTCTATAATATTCATCATGCCAACTCGCTTACGTGAGGCAATGATTTGATTCGTCTGAAAAGTAGTTTTTTTCAGAGTTTCATTTGATACATTTTCATGTTCATTTGACTTTATTGTTCGCTTTGGTCTTGTTGGTACTGAAATTTCTGTTCCTTTTGGAATTTTGGATACCAACTTAGTGGAAAGAACTTTATTATATTTTTTCACTGGATCATAAACGGTTTTTCGCTCAAGAACGTAGATATCTCCATTCTTCTGAGGACTATGAATGATGCGAGTTTTGACCTCGCCGGATGCTTTTGCTGGCATTTGGGGCACCTCCTAATTGAGTATATATAAATTATAACATATACTCAATTTAAAAATCAATAGGAAATGCAGTAAAATCAATAGTTTAAGCGCTGTTCAGTCAAAAAAATATGTACTTATTTGGATTTGAGTACATTAAATCAAACTTTTAGGATATTAATAGAGATAATGGAAACTCAAGATTTAAAAAGGGGAAAAATGTTGATTACGCAAAAATTGGTATTAAATTAAATAATGTATATTTAGGTATAAGAATTGGAGTAAAATACAAGGAAGAAATTTCTAATATATTTAAAGAACGAAATGTTACAGTATATGAAATGAAGTTATCCAATACGAGTATGAGCTATAAGTATGATATTAATGAGCTTATTCAGTTATAGGATAATAAAATCCATCGTCTAACATAAAGTAATGTTTCTAAATCACACAAAAAAATAAGCCTCAAGGAGGCATAAAATGTGATTTAGGAACATTGTGTTGGGCGAAGCCGCGTCACCATTATCTTTGGGTATCCAATGATCTGCTCTTTAGGTTTTTTAGAACAGATTTTGAATAAACGCCTTACAAAAGGTAAAAATGAGATTGTGAATCCATAGAAAAATTGATACAATGACATAGATTCCCCCTCCCCATGAAAGTACATTCAATCATTTGGACGTGTAAGAATCTATTAAGTTTCAAAAGCTTAACCTGCACCAATATGTGGTGTAGCCTCTTGCATGACAGTATCACAATTAGAAGGTTCTAAAGGGCATTTTGAACACCTAGAAAAATCAAGGCGCATAAATTTGACTAGAAACTCAAGTGCAGTATAATCACTGGATTTTTTAGAAGGAATAATCTTCATAATGCGCTGGCAGTGAGCAAGCTTTGTGGGCCTGTTTCTAGCAGCGAGAATGCCATAATGTCTAATTTTCACAAAGCCAGAAGGCAGTACATGCATTAAAAACCGGCGTATGAATTCTGTGCCAGTAAGTGTCATTTGTTTGGTTTTTCCGGAGTCTTTATTGTCTTTATATCTAAAAGTGACGTGATCATCAGTGACTTTGAGGATGCGGTGATTGGAAATGGCCACACGATGAGTATACTGACATAAGTAGTTAACCACGTGAGTAGGTGAGTCAAAGTTTTCTTTGGCGTAAACTACAAAAGCTTTTGAATAGGCAGCATCAATTCTATTTTGAAAGTCCAAAGCGGATGCACATTCATTTGTATTCCAACCTTGTAATTGACCTTCGTAAAAAAGTTTTTTCAAGGCTTTCATAAAAATGCCTTTAAAAACACGACTGAGTATTTTAACATGAATTAGATAATTTTTTCGGGTTTTTTTAAAGCGCATGGTTTTAGTACAAAGCCCCCCACCGGGTACAATAAAGTGAACATGCGGGTGATAAGAAAGTGTTTGACCCCATGTGTGGAGAATACCAGTTAGACCAATTTGAGCTCCTAGATGCTTTTTATCGGCAGCTAGAGACAAGAGCGTTTTAGAAGCAGACTTCATGATCAAATTGTACATCAAAGCTTGATTGGCAAAGAAAATTGGATTGAGTTCTTCAGGGACAGTAAAAACCACATGGAAGTAGTGGACATTTAAAAGTTCAGAGTTGCGATCAACACGCCATTTTTCTCTTTTGAAAGACTGACAAAGTGGGCAATGACGATTACGACAAGAATTATAAGCAATAGAAGTTTCACCACAATTTGTGCAAACATTATGATGTCCCCCCAGTTTAGAAGTACGACAAGCCATGAGAGCATTCATGACTTTATATTGATCATATGAGGGATTGTGGGTTTGACAATAGTCCTCAAAGAAACGCACAAAAATATCTTGGAGATTAGGCATTAAAAACCTCCAAACTATCAAACGGACTAATGGCTTTAGTCACGTCAGCGGTAGTTAAATTGTTATCCGTCAAATTAAAAGCACCACCATCAGTCGCATTGTTTAATCCTAAATCGTGCCTAGTCTAGGGATCAGAAGCAAATTATTAGCGGCCTAATGAGCACATTAAATAAACTGCCTCATATTTAGTGCATATTAAATGATCCAAAGAAAAAAAGCGAGTGACCTCGCTTATGATTTGAGTTAAATATCTATATATGAACTAATCGCCTTCAAGGCATAAATAATGCTGATGGCATCTGTTTTTGAAAAATTCGGATGATAATTCGTAAGGCGTTCTAAGTTCCAGAAGGTATCGGTTAGTGCCGCAAGTTCAGTTGCCACGCCATGGGTAGGAATACATAAGAAGTTACCATGGGCGTAGTGACCACAAATGATGTGAAAACAACTTCCACGAGCGGTTATTTTTATCTCATAGGGATGAACGGTAG
>NZ_BDHH01000036.1:2500-19225 GCF_001748365.1 Fusibacter sp. 3D3
TAATATCTGCTTTGTAACTCTGGGCTCAACAAAATTCGCTGTACCAATAGCAATTGCATTTGCGCCCGCTAAAAAAAACTCAATTGCATCCGTACTATTTGAAATCCCGCCCATCCCAAGTATTGGAATTTTAACCGCATCATAAACATCATAAACCATTCTCACAGCTATTGGTTTGATCGCAGGGCCTGATAAACCACCACTTCCTCTTTTTAGAACAGGTTTTCGTTTATTAATATCAATTACCATGCCCGAAAGTGTATTGATCAGCGATATGCAATCTGCACCTTCTTGTTCTGCAATCATAGCAATTTCTTTAATATTGGTTACGTTTGGAGATAGTTTCACTATAAGATGTTTTTTAGAAGCTGCTCTCACTCTACTTACAACTTCCTTGACCACAGAAGGGTTCGTCCCAAAAGCCAACCCACCATTTTTTACATTTGGGCAAGAAATATTGAGTTCCAGCGAATCCACATCCTCATAAGATAGAATTTCAGCCATTTTACAATATTCATCTATATTATTGCCGTTGATATTGGCTATAATTTTAGTATCAAACTGACGCAAAAATGGAATTTCTTCTCTGATAAATTGCTCTACTCCTGGATTTTGTAGCCCTACACTGTTGATCATACCCATAGGTGTTTCGGCAATTCTAATGCCTTCATTCCCTTGTCTAGGCTCAAGTGTCAGCCCTTTAACAGAAATTGCACCAATATCGCTTAAATCTATATAGTCCGCATATTCTCTTCCAAAACCAAAGGTTCCCGATGCCACTGTTATAGGATTCTTTAATTTAAGGCCGTTTAGGTCTACTCTCATATCCACACTACTCATCAAAGATCACCTCATCTCCATAAAACATCGGTCCCTCTAAACACATTCTTGAATGTTTAAATCCAAAATCCCCTTCTTTAGTCTTACAGGTACAAACCAAACAAGCCCCTATACCACATGCCATCTTTTCTTCCATGAGTAATTGAACAGGCGTGTTAAATTGAGCACATATTTTTTGTACACTTTTGAGCATAACTAAAGGACCACAGGCATAAATCATATCAATTTTCTCTTTTGGATCAGCCAAAACTTCTTCGAGAGGTACGGTTATGTACCCTAATCTGTAGTCTTTATCATTTTCAGATACTGTGATTACCTCATTTGAAAAAGCTTTAAAATCGTCGATCATATAAGGTGTATCTCGAAATCCAAGCAATGTTTTCATTTCAATTGAGTCTTTCGACAAAAATTCGCCTAAGCCCTTTATTGGAGCAACACCAATACCACCACCTACTAGTAATACCTTTTTGTGATTCAAGGTATCAAAACCATTTCCTAGCGGTCCCATTATATCAACTTCATCTAATGTCTTTAGTAAACTGAGTTCTTTAGTGCCCTTACCCAAAATTTTAATTGTAAATTCTAAAGTTTCTTCACCAATGGCACTCACCGATATAGGGCGTCTTAAAAGCATTCTCTCCACATTAAAATTGAAAAATTGTCCCGGTCTCACTTCTCCCATGTGCTCGGGTTTTTCAATTACGATTTTGAAGACGTCATCTGATACAAACTTTTTTTGGATAACTTTTACCAATCCTTGAAATTTCATCCAATTTCTCCTGTCCATAAATTTTCAATATTTAGAGCTTATCAATTGAATTATTCATCCTACCAATATTTCTTCTGATCTTTTTCAAGTGCTTCATTAATATCATTTCTCATTTTGATCACAGCTTCACGAGCAGCTTCTTTGTAATCTAAATCGGATTTTTGATATGCAAATAGGATGCCTCTTGAGTTATTGACAATAGCGCCTAGCCCATCTTCATTAAATGCCCCAAGCACATCTTGAGCACCTCCGCCTTGTGCACCATATCCTGGGACTAAAAAGATGGCTTTAGGCATTTGCTTTCTAAGGGATATGAGCTCCTCTGGATATGTCGCACCAACAACTGCACCGATAGGTGAATAACCCGTTTCTCCACAAATTTCGTCATTCCACTTGCTTACGATATCAGCCACTTTTTCATAAATGGTTTCATCTCCTGATTTTAAATCCTGTAATTGACCGGATGTCTTGTTGGATGTTTTAACGAGTATGAACAACCCCTTTTCGTAAGTTTTCACATCATCCATAAATTCTGACATACAATCATTGCCTAAATATGGATTTATCGTTGCAAAATCGGCTTCAAAAGCACTGATCATTTCTCCATTGATATTGACTTTACCTAAGTGTGCATTAGAATATGCTTTTGATGTGGAGCCAATATCGCCTCTTTTAACATCTGCAACAACGATAAGGCCTCTAGACTTGGCATAGTCACAGACATCTTTGTAAGCGATCATGCCTTCGATACCGTATTGCTCATAAAAGGCAATTTGAGGTTTTACCGCGGGGACAAGATCATAGACGGCATCCACGATCCCTCTATTGAATTCGATAAGTGCACTCGATACAGCCTTAAGTGTATTCCCCTCTTTTTTGAGATGTTTTTCTCTCAGATCTGCTGGTAAACTTTCAAATCGTGGATCTAATCCCACTACAATGGGACTTCTTTTTTTTATAATATTTTCAATAAGCTTATCACTTAACATATCGCACTTCCTCTTTTATATTTTTGAATAGACAATTTTACCTTCATATATAGTTTTTACAACTGCACCCTTTACTCTAAGGCCCTTAAACGGTGTATTTTTGCCTTTAGATAAGAAGCTAGAAGGTTCTATTACCGCTTCAGCATCAAGATCTATCATTGTCAAGTTGGCCTTATACCCCACTTCGATACTGCCCACTTTTTCTAGCCTTCCAATTTCAGCAGGTTTAGACGTCATCATTGCTATAATTTGATCTAATGCAATCTTTTCTTTCAATACCAACTCGGTATAGGCAACTTGAAATGCTGTTTCAATGCCACTAATGCCAAAACTTGCGTTTCCATATGTGGTTTCTTTTGAAGCCGTTTCATGCGGTGCATGATCTGTGGCTATAATATCCACTACGCCACTTCTGATGCCCTCTATTACCGCTCTTTGTTCTTCTGTGCCTCTAATGGGCGGATTCACTTTTGAGTACGGATCCTTAGGGTCAATAAGGGAGGTGTTCAGTGCAAAGTGATGAGGTGCTGCTTCACACGTTACACTCAAGCCCTCCGTCTTAGCTTCTTTTATAGCTTTTAGGGCTTCACTTCCACTGACATGTGCAACATGTAAAATTCCATTTTTTTCTCTACAAAGTGCGACATCTCTTTGAACGACTTTGTACTCTGCTTCGATTGGATAAACTTCATCTTTGTATTGTGATGTTATCGTATGATCTTCTGAATGTGTAATCACTGGTACGTTAAATTTCCGAGAATTGTCAAATGCCATTCGCATAAAATCATCATTCATAGTTGTTTTCCCATCATCTGATAGCGCAATCACACCAGCGTTAATCAAACTTTCATGATTTGTAAGAATTTGACCTTCTATATTTTCTGTGATGGCGCCTATTGGCAATACACTAATAACAGCGGTTTCTTCAATGCGTTTCAATAAACGGGCGATTGTCTCTGCACTGTCTAGAGCCGGCTTTGTATTCGGCATGCAGGCCACTGTTGTAAAACCACCTTTTGCTGCTGCCATCGTACCTGTTTTAAGAGTTTCTTTCGATTCGAATCCAGGTTCTCTCAAATGAACATGGAGATCTATAAAACCCGGTGAGATCGCGAGGCCTGTTGCGTCTATCACTTCAATATCTTCGTTTGCATCAATATGAGCTTCTATTTGACTGATGATGTCGCCTGTAATGAGAATATCCCTTTTGTCATGTAAATTAGTTTTAGGATTAATCACAATCCCATTTTGGATGAGTATATTCACGTATAGCCTCCTTCTAAATTAACTTCTTCATATAACGCTTTAAGGATAATTCAAGTTGTTTAGGGTACAAAAAAACCCTCCTGCACCTGCAAAAGGGTATACTCACACCATAAATTCTATATAGTCGACCTTGCAGGTATCTCGTACCTGATTAAAGGTTATTAATTTTCTTAAATCTATCACACCTTTATAAGGATGTCAATAGCATAAATACTTTAATAAAAAGTAATCATTTTAGACATTGACGTTTTGAATCTGATTATGATATGATGATCTGAGAAAATTGAATAGCCCTTTAATTTAGCCCGAGAGGTTGAAAAGGAATAAGTATCGATGTTTTTACAAGCATTTTATACCTCCGCGTCTCGCGGAGGTATTTTTTAGTTCCATACTTTAATCAGATTCTGTGAAATCAAAAGGAGGATAACATGAGACATTTAATTGAACCAGAAGATCTCACTCTAGAAGAAATAAGTGATTTAGTAGATATCGGACTTGATATGTACGACAATCCAAGAGTGTATAACAAAGTTTGCGAAGGTAAAATCTTAGCGTCACTATTCTTTGAGCCAAGCACGAGGACAAAGTTTAGCTTTGACAGTGCTATGATGAGGCTTGGCGGCAATGTCATTGGTTTTGCTGATGCCAATACCAGTTCCGCTCAAAAAGGTGAGAGCCTCGCCGACACCATCCGTGTCATGGGGTACTATTCTGATATTATCGTTATGAGACACCCAAAAGAAGGTGCACCTAAGCTTGCTTCTCAATATTCAAGTATTCCTATCATTAATGGTGGTGACGGTGGTCATCAACATCCTACCCAAACCCTTACCGATTTAATTACGATAAAAAAATACAAAGGTCAAATCGACGGTCACAGTGTTGCTTTCTGTGGTGATCTAAAATACGGTCGAACTGTTCATTCCCTTATTAAAACCCTGGCACGTTTTGGCAATAAAAAATTCTATCTCATTTCCCCTGATGAACTCAAGCTGCCATCTTCGTTAAAAAGGCAACTTGTTGAGAAATTCAATGTGGAGCTTATTGAAGTTAACTACATGGAAGACGTCATCAATGAAGTTGATATTTTTTATATGACACGGATTCAAAAAGAGAGATTCTTTAATGAAGAAGATTATCTAAAACTTAAAAATTCATACAAACTGACGAGAGACAAACTTAAAAATGCAAAACAAGATATGATTGTCATGCATCCTCTGCCACGTGTAAATGAAATTGCTTACGATGTGGATGATGACGAAAGAGCCGTTTACTTTGAACAAACAGAATTAGGCGTATATGTAAGAATGGCATTAATCACTAAATTATTGGAGGTGGGTCCTTATGTTAGAGGTTAACGGAATTGAAAACGGTATTGTTATAGATCACATGCATGCTGGAAATGGTTTAAAAGTATTCAACAAATTATTCGCTGAAACTGAAAATCCTGTGGTTCTACTCATGAATGTAAAAAGTGGCATCTTAGGACACAAAGATATCATCAAAATTGAAAATACTTTTGAAGTCGATTTGAATCTACTCGGACTAATTGATCCTAACATCACTGTAAACGTCATTCGAAATGGCAAATTGGTCGATAAGAAAAAAGTTGAAATACCGAAAGTCATCAAGGGTGGAATTGAATGTTCTAATCCGAGATGCATCACACATACAGATGATTATGCAATTCCAGAGTTTAAACTGGTAAGCGCAAATGGCCGATTAAAATATGAATGCTCCTATTGCGAGGAGATTACCACTTACAAATTATAGTTTACACACAATTAAAGAGATGGTCCCCAGACCATCTCTTATTTTTATAATATTTCCCCAAGTGACATACTCCCACCACTTAAGAAGTGGGGGCTTCTCGTTCGAGTAGCCTAACGGCTACAGCATAAGCGAGCTATCCCCGTGCGTCCCACGGTTCTAGAAGTTCGTTTACGCTAATAATATGCGCATACCTTCATTTTTGATATTTATACTTGCATTGTAATCCCTGTCCATTGTCATTCCGCAATCTTCGCAATGATATGTGCGCTCTGAAAGCAAAAGGGTATTTTTTACTTTTCCACACTCGCTACACATTTTGGAACTTGGAAACCACTTGTCGATTTTAATCAGTTGTTTACCTTGTTCCATCAACTTGTAATCAAGCATAGACACGAACATCCCAAACCCATTATCCATAACACTTTTACCAAAATTCAACGCTTGTGACATCCCCTTCATGTTCAAATCTTCAATACACACAGCATCAACAGCATTGGTTATCTGCTTTGACTGCTTGTGTAAAAAATCCTTRCGTTGGTTGGTCACTTTCTCATGAATTTTTGCTACTTTTATSCTTTGCTTGTTACGATTTTTACTTCCTTTTTGACACAAGGATAGCTTTCTTTGTTCACGCTTAAGCTTGTCGAGTGATTTTCTATAATATCTAGGGTACTCTGCTGATATGCCATCAGATGACACAAAAAGCTCTTTCATGGAAAAATCTAACCCTAACAATGTTTTAGGTTGAACGGCTTTTATCTCTTGTTCATATTCAAACAAAACACTGGCAAAATATTTTCCAGTTGGAGTCTTGCTCACAGTTACAGATTTAAGTTTATAATCTTTTGGAATAGATCTGTGTTGCTTGATTTTCACAGCTTTAAGCAAGGTGTTTCTCAACTGTTTTTCTGCAAATTTTAAGCAATATCCGCATTTAAGGTTTCCGCTAATCCCTCAATTGCGTCCAAATTTGGCTTTGGAAGTGCCTTTCCCTCTTTTTCACTGCTCTTGACCATAAGCTTTGTAATTGTTTTATGCATAAATTTCATTTGATCTGTGTTCAACAGTCCTCCAAATGATACTTTATTCTTAGAATGGTCTATAATACGCTTAGGAAATGCATTCTCTAGATTTGTCTTGAAGTTTTCATTTACACCGCAACACAGAAATAGGCTAACAGGATGCTCCAATATTTCGCGCTCATTTTCAGTGCAAAATTGTTTCATTTTTTTTTGAATCTGCCCCATGTAAATTGACCCCCCAAAGATAAGGTGCTTATAAGCCTTCAAATCTACTTGTGTCTGATTCATCAAGTTAATGCAGTCAACATCTCCAGTAATCTTTTCAGCTAATTTCTCGGCCATGGTTTTAGTAAGACCATAGGTCGTTGTATATAAAATTAAAGTTTTCATTGTGAGCCTCCTTCTTTTAATAACGTATTTTATCCTGATCTGTGGGGATTCCGTTATAGACCTTTTCCCATTTACCGTCTTTGAATAATTCATACTGCTCAAATGCACAAGGTAGCCCTCTTGCTGAAAGTATGTCATCACTATCCATCAGTTGAAAATGTAAATGCGGGAAAAAAGAATTGCCTGAATGCCCTATTTTACCTAAAACATCACCTTTTTTCACGTTTTGTCCAACTGAAACTCTAATTGAACCTTTCTGAAGATGAACCAATCCGGCGTATACACCGTCCCTACATGCCATAATAATGTAGTTTCCAGCAATGGATTGTATATTTCCTTTTCTAGGGTTAAAGGCATACGCGCTCTTTACTGCAACAAACAAATCTGAAATCAAATGCGCTCTAGCTCTTTCCTTGTAACCCTCTTCTGCTTTGACAATTATCCCATCGCAAGGCGCATATACGTCTTGCCCCCAGCAATAAAACTTATTTAGTGGCACTCCTAAAAAAAGATACCGTATCCAATGAACGCTATAACTGGGCCAGCCTTTTCTTTTCCAATCTACTTGTAAAAAATCGTAAGCATATCGTGTTCCAAACTGATCTGTTCCGTGGCTTGGAATCTTTTTGCCCGGCGTGTTAGGTGCCAACCATTCTCCTTTCAAAGGAAACTCAACTATTATGGGGTTATCCATTTCTTTCATGCCTGCCTGCCTCCACTGGATACTCATAAAACCGTTCAATTTATTTGATTAAGGTATTTTTCTAAAAGATACGTAATCCATTCTCCTTTTTGCCCGCGTTTGTCAAAACTTATAAAGCCGTCCGCCTTATAGATATAGTTGATTCTCCAATCATTATACTTTGTTTTTCTTTCTTTTATAAAGTCTACTGCAGATTTCACGCTTGGGTGGTTCATGTGCTCGGTCATATAGGCAATATCGAGCAATTCAATGATATTCAATTGATAAGATTGTGGAAACGCAATATCAAGGATGTGCTTTGTGATTGGCGCGCTATTGGATAATCTCTGATACAGATTATGTTGTAGCAAATATTCAGTTCCCTTTGATATAATCTCTATCACTTGATCATCGTGAACTGTCTTAGAATAGTATATTAAGGCTTTTACCGTTTTTGCCAGTCCAATATAACAAGGGATTGATTTCATACAGCCGCCATATTTCTGGATGCCCTTACCCGTCCAAACGGTTTTTTCGTTCCTTTCGAATATCTGATACTTCTTAATCCATTCAACTGCATGCGTTACAACAGGTCTGTCGGCATACCCAAGCTTTGAATAGACCTCTATTAGCATTGCATTATAGCATGGCAGCAAATCTTCACCTTTTCCTGTTATTGAAAATCCATCAGATGTAGCATATGTATCTTCAATATATTCAACCAAATCCTGAGTATATTTTAGTCTTTCAACATATGGAATCTCTGAAAGCGCTAATAATCTCCATATAGGATATAAAGATTTCTTAGAGAACGTACTCGTAAGGGATTTGATTACTTCCGATGAGGATAAAAGAGTGCTTATTTTTTCATCCGTCAGCGCCCTACCGTTATCGAATTCGATTTTAAGCAGTAATGCATGATCCATGGCCATCACCTTTCTTTTATAGACTCTATGATCCTATTATAGCACTACAAGTCTTACTGTCGAGCGATTAAGTCAGATAATTTTCCAGTATACAGTAGCGTTAGCTGGTGCATCGCTCTTGTACAGGCGATATAAAGCAGGTTTCTGTCATAGTCTGTCCAGTAAGTATCACAGATTTTATGAACCTTGTTTTAATCAATCTTGCTATTAAAGTCTTCAATTTTTCTTTTATGCTGTTTATTTTTTATGCTGTTTATTTTTCAAGAGTTGATCCATCGTAATTACAGCATGATCGATATTAGGCGAACTCTCTTTTGGCTCCGTTAATAACAAGCCTGTTGTGGTCAATGAAAAGTTGGGTATAGTCTCAAAATCAGACTCTGCAAGGGTATTCACTTCATCTAGCAGTCCATCTTCGCCTGATTTCAACAGGGTATTAAGGGTTAAAAGTATCCCGTTTTTCAGATCGAGATTGACAGCCTTTTCATCATATTCAGCTTGTCCATCCTCTGCTATATAATTAATGTATATTTGAATCGTCGCATAATCACCAGACTGATACGCTTTATACATATCAATTTGATAATTAGAAGCGCCTAATGATTCTATAAGTTCTGCTTTTGCTGATTGAAGTATAGCATTAATACGTTTTGATACGGACGCATCTTCTCCTTCATAAGAGAGTGTCACCACTTTAACATCACCCTCTTCTTTTACGCTTTTTTCCCAACGATGCTCACCATAAGGGTTGTTTGATCTATAAGCATCTACGATATCAATCAAATGATTAAAAGTCTTTGTCTCTTCTGCCATCATCACTTGGGTCTCCTTTGCAAAGCCACTTTTCTCATGACCTTCTATGGCAACCACCATTTTTTTATAGTAATCATCCGACGCATCGCCCAATCTATAAAGATATGATCCCTCTGGCCCTGCGAGTATCCGACTCACATACGTGCTATAGAGTTCAGTGAGTTCAGATTTTGCAAAGCCATTTGACGATTTTAATAGCATTTCTTCCATCGCATAAACTCTGTTAACCAAATCCTCTACGTCTTCCGCACGCAATAAGTTATTATAGTCCTGAAAATCAATCACCATTTGGAATGGCTCTGTAAAAGTGGCCTGATAAGCCTGTATGCTCTCCCAGTTCGTTTCCAAAACAGGGGTTTCTTCATATCTAACCATCGTCAACTCACTGTCCACTACCGATTGATAAAAAGATCGTACCGCTTCATTTTCAATCTCATTTATCTTTTCGGGATCTAACACACCACCCATAGTGTTGTTCAAAGCCTCCATATACGCCGAATCATACAGAAGGCCCTCATGGCTTTTCTGAATAAGTGCGGTTTGCATTTGAAGCAGTATTTCAATCATTTGGTCTGCTTCTTCAGGGGATGCTTCTTTGATATGATCCTGCACATAGGCTGCCACCATAACACTGTCAGCATCATCTAATAACAGATTTTCTAGATTCTGAATCAACGGACTTTTGACCTGCTGAACCTCTTCATCTGACGCCTCCTCTTGATTGATGACTTCTTCTTGAGAGGCGCTATTGGCGTCTGATCCCTCTGCTTCTTTTGGGGGATTATTCACAGCACAACCGCTCAGAATAAAAATAAACATTGCAATAGTGCCTATTTTAACTAAATTATATTTCAAAATGGCCTCCTTGTAGGTCTCGTATATGTCATTGGTTAATGGTTTCCTTATGTATTAGACGCAATAAATGGGCAAAAAGTTCCAATTGAATACAGTGTTTTTAAAGTCTTCATGGCATTAAGGGATAAAATAAGTTTTATGTTCTTTTGTTTGCATTCGGGGTAATAATACCATACCGTTCATTGTATGGCGGAATTTGGGGGTATTTAAAGGAGTGTAGAGATGAAAAGTTTGCGTTTAAAGCTAAGTTTATTGATTGTGGGGTTGATTCTATTTACATTGATACCAACAAGTTTAGCGGTTTATTTTTTCTCGAGTAAAGACATCCAACTTCTTTCCTACGAAAAACTGGATGCACTACTCGATTTAAACAAAAATGAAATCGAAAGCTACTTTACAGAACATGTGCGTTTAGTAGAAGGCATTGCTCAATTGCAAGGCTTAGAAACTGTAGATCCAGATGTCATTGTTCCAGAGTTAGCACGTATTTATGGCAGTTACAGTAAATACTTTGCAAATTTATCCTTTGCAAATGCAGAAGGCACGCGCTGGAATTATGAAGGCAAAGAAGGTAGCATCGCTTCACGAAATTATTTTAAACAGGTCATGGAAACTGGGAAACCTGCTATTTCAGATGTGCTTTTGTCTAATACAACTGGTAAATTATCCGTGGTCATAGTGGCGCCCATCATAGGGACCGATGGTAAAGCTAAAGGGGTTTTATATGCCACAAAATTACTCGATGATGTGCAGCTCGCCATTGAAGGGGTTGATATAGGCGAAACGGGTAGGGCGTATATGTTTACTGAATTAGGCGTTAGCATCGCTGATTCTAAGATTGTTGACAACAAAGCAAAGGTATTTATTAAGGCAACTGCAGATGCAGATGAGGAATTGACCTATACGGCGTTACCTGAAATGGATTACTATTGGAATATAAGAAGTGAAAATGCATATCATGCACACCAATTAAATGGCTATAACGAGCAAACAAAAATTGTACAACTTAACGCATTGACTGTGAATCCACTCTACTTGGGGATTAATATAGCGAAAAGTGAGGTGGTAGCGCCGATTGTTAAGATTCGAAATACCATTATGATCATTTCATTTGTAATGCTCTTAATTTCAATTTCAATTAGTCTGATTTACACGCAGAGAATTGTTATGCCCATTAAACGATTAAGTGTTGCTGCAACCGCTTTAGCAACTGGGGACCTTAAAATTGAAACCCCTGTTACAAACCAAAAAGATGAAATTGGCGTCCTTTATGAAGCTTTCAATACAATGGTGGCCAGTTTGAAAGCGCTTATTTTTTCAATACAACAAAATACGACCACTGTAAACTCAACCATCGAGCAAGTACACGCAGATGTGTCTGCATTAAGTGGGAAACTTGAATCCGTGAGTGCAACCACAGAAGAAATGTCAGCTTCGATGGAAGAAACCACTTCTTCACTCAGTGAAATAAGTGATATAAATCGTTTGATTTCCAGTGCCATCGAAAAACTTGCCAGTGACGCAGATACGGGTTATCTTTCTGCACAGGAGATACAACAGCGCGCGAAAGAACTCATCTCCACAGCAATTGCATCCAAGAAAAACACAGATGCAGTCTACAGCGTTACGCATAAGCAACTGATTGAAGCCATAGAATCATCAAAAACAGTTGTTCAAATCTCTTCGCTATCGGACACCATATTAGCGATCACAGAACAGACGAATTTATTGGCTTTGAATGCTGCGATTGAAGCCGCAAGAGCCGGAGAAGCGGGGCGTGGATTTGCTGTAGTCGCTGATGAAATCCGAGCTTTGGCTGAAAATTCCAGACATGCAGCGTCACAAATTCAAGAGATTGCCAAGACGATTGTGATATCAGTAGAATCATTAAACAAGGGCGCAACTGAAATGTTGTCGTTTATTGATGGTACTGTCATCGCGGATTATACACGGTTTGTCAACACAGGGGAACAATACGCACACGATGCGGATTACATCCATCAAATTACACAAAGCTTTAACTTGCAATCGAAACAGTTGCTAGAGGAGCTCATGGGGACGATTCGTGCGGTAAGTGAAATTAGTCAAGCGAATGAACAGTCTGCTATAGGTGTCATAGATATCGCAGGCAATATTTCTGATATGTCAAATGAAGGACAGAATATTGTCAAACTCAATAAAAGTGTTAAGGGCAGTATGCAACAACTGGTCGACGTCGTCGAGTCTTTTAAGGTATAACAACCATACTGCCTTAAAACAATCATCTGTTTTAAGGCAGTATTCCAGAATAAATTACCAACCTACAATATTTTTTAATTCAGAATCATTAATTTCATTAAACTCATATTGGATAATGGCAGACTTTAGAATTTTTAAAGCCTCGTCAATTTCATACTTTTCAATGATAAGTGGCGGTTGAATTCTTAAAGTGCTCAATAGAAAACCATTCTCCAGTCCTTCCAAGTGCTTGTTGAATTTCGTCAACAACAAATAGAGAATATCAATTTAACATATAAGAATTATACACTAATACTTGGATAACCCCCTTCGTTTATAAGGTTTCTATAGTAAAAAATCTGAATTGACAGTCAATTATTCATATGTTACATTCAGAATGGAATTATGCAATTATCTTACTTAGGAGGGCTCCATTATGAAATCATTGAGGTGTCATCTGTATAGAGGCCATTTATTTATATTGATATCAACATTTGGTTTTAGTGCAGTCCCCCTATTGGCAAAAATATCCTTAGATAATGGCATGTTCTCTTTCAAAATTCATAGAGATGGTTAAACGCAATACACCCTATAAAAGAATCAAGCTTTAATATAAAAATAACCCACAAAAATCTTAAATTCAGATTACTGTGGGTATAATCGTTTCTGGAATGAAAGCCACTGGTAAACAATCATTTCACTTATCCATTCGACACTTTGGAACTTTTTGGGCCGGGTATTTGAAAGTTGGAAACTTTAGCACTCATGATATATCTCTTACCAAGTATCCGTATGTAACCTTTCAACTAACTTAACTTCTTTCTGAGGATAGATTTTAGAATCCGCTACCCTATATCCAAATGGAATTATCGCAGCTACCTCTAGTGGCTCCGGCACATTTAAAATCTTCTTTATCGCAAAAGTATTCTGAGGAATAAAAGTTACGCCATATACCTCACTATCCGCAAGGCTTAGCAGGATATTCTCAATACAGCACCATACAGAAGCGAGACAATTCAAATCATATACCCTCTCGCTGACGCTCACCTGTGTTTTGGGTTTATATACCACTACCAATAGTTCAGGTGCACTTAATATCATCTTTTTTTGCTTTGGGACTGCATCCATATACATTTGCTTAACAAGTGCTTCATACCCTTGAAGAGTTTGCTTTAACTCATCCGTAGCTTCTTCAATCATCTTCTCGGTTTGAGTCAAAGCAAACCGTGTATTGATATCTTTTACTAAAACAAAATTCCATTCCTTAAGATGATTATAACTTGGCGCTTTAAGTCCTGCCTCTAGTGCCTTTTCAATAATCTCAGGGCTTACTTTCTCCTGTGAAAAATCTCTAATGGTTCTTCTCTTACGGACTACCTCTGTGAACTCCATATTTACCCTCCTCAATACTTTCCAAGATATTTTAGATCTTCAATTTATTCGAAAACAACATTCGTTTCTCAATCTCCAATTATATTATATCTGATTTACAAAAAGAACAAGTGTTCTGAATATTTTTTTCAATTTAACGGCTTCATTTGAGACATAAAAAAATGCCACTTCACAGTGACATTTTGAATTACTTTACTTTTTGATAACGGGTACAGGTTTTGTTATGCGATTGGAGGTGTGCCTTCTTCATTTGCTACTACAGCATCAATTTGGATTAATGCATCGTTTGTTAACGCAGATACGCCAACTATTCTTCTTGCTGGCACACCACCTGGGAAAAATGTTTTGTAAACTTCATCTACTGCTTCGATATCTGTGATATTTTTGAGAAAAATATTGACTTTAACCACATCTGCCATAGCATGGTCGATACTTTCTACGATTGCTTTGATATTTTTTAAGCACTGTCCAGCCTGCTCTTTTACACCACCAGCTACCATTTTACCTGTTGCAGAGTCTACAGGTAATTGAGCTGAAAGATGATTGTAATGAGAAAATGCAACTGTTTGTGTCGATAGGGCACTCTTTGGTGCATTTACCGTATTGTTTGCTTCTATGATAAGGCCGTGTCTGTCTTCAATAAGCTGTGGCGGCGTACCATCTCCGTGTGACACCACTGCTTCAATTTGCACCAATGCATCCATTGGTAAAGCTACAGCTGCAACAACTGTACGTGCTGGGACATAAGCGACTGCTCTTGCAATAGATGAGTCCGGGAAAAATGTCGTATAGACTTCGTTTACAGCGTCAATATCCGAGAGTTTCTTAAGGAAGATATTAATTTTAACGATATCGTCAAAAGGCACGTCGATACTTTCTAAAATCGCCTTGATATTCTTTAGGCACTGACCCGTCT
Source organism: Fusibacter sp. 3D3 (assembly GCF_001748365.1). Classification (GTDB taxonomy): domain Bacteria; phylum Bacillota; class Clostridia; order Peptostreptococcales; family Acidaminobacteraceae; genus Fusibacter_A. The sequence continues at coordinate 17,351 of NZ_BDHH01000036.1, forward strand.
GCTCTTTTACACCACCTACTACTAATCTACCTGATTTTGGATCAATCGGTAATTGTGCAGAAAGATTGTTGTAATGAGAGAACGAAACCGTTTGTGTAGATAGAGGACTTGTCGGCGCATTTGTCGTGTTATTTGTAAGCTTTATAAGATCGCCTGATTGTGGTGCGTTTGGAATTGTACCTTCACCATGTGAAAGAAGTGCTTCAATTTGCACCAAAGCATTCATTGGTAAAGCTGCCACTGCCACTGTCGTCCGTGTCGGTATATAAGTTGGGAAGTATGTCTTATAAACCGCGTCAACAGCGTCAATATCTTTGATGTTCTTAACGAATACAGTGATTCTAACCACATCACTCATCACATGGTCTATGCTTTCTACAATTGCTTTGATATTTTTAAAGCATTGCTCAGCTTGCGCTTGGATACCACCAGCTACTATTTTACCCGATTGAGGATCGATCGGTAATTGAGCTGAAAGATTATTGTAGTGAGAGAAAGCTACTGTTTGAGAATAGGGGCCGATACCTTTGGGTGCATTTTCTGTATTTCTTGCCAGTACTGCGTTATAGTTGCTCATAATTGTATTCTCCTCATATTTAATATACTTAATTTTATTAGAATATCCTCATCGAAATCTCTCGAGTTGATACGATAATTTCCCCCAATAAAATAAGTTTAATAACAGCTCTATATTGAATATAAACTTTGGACCTACTCTAATGTCAAACAGTTTTTCTTTTTCAGTACACAAATGCTCTATATCCTGTTAAACTGATAAAGTCACAATAAAAAACGCAACAACATTTGAGCCATCTTTCGATGCCTCAAACCGATTTTCGCTGACGCTGTTTGAGGTTGAACATCCCTCTTCACAGCTTTCGGCTCAAATCTTGTTGTTTTAATCAAAACTACCCGCTTAGCGGGTAGTTTGCTCAGCCCTATAAGGGCATGTTACTCGCGTGAGCCTTAAGGCTCTTTGAATCGGTTCGCCAACTGCTTACCTTTACTGGCTGCTGCTAAAGCAGCTTTTTATTTCTTTTTGCCCTCTTCGACTTGCTTACCCGTAAACGGGTCAATATATTCTTGAATACTTATTTGATCATTTGCGATATCTTCTTGTAGTTGATTTTTTACATATTCTCTTATCGCTTTTTCATTTCGTCCAACAGTATCTACATAGTAGCCTCGACACCAAAAGTGGCGATTTCCATACTTATATTTCAAGTTTGCATGACGATCAAATATCATCAAAGAACTTTTTCCTTTTAAATATCCCATCACACTTGAAATGCTATACTTCGGTGGAATTGCTAGCACCATATGAACATGATCTGGACACGCTGTTGCTTCCAATATTTCTACACCTTTTTGGTCACATAACTTTCTTAAAATTTTCCCTATATCACCTTTGATGTTTCCATAGATTACTTGTCTTCTATACTTTGGTGCAAACACCACGTGATATTTACAATTCCATTGAGTATGTGCTAAACTGTTCTTATCCATTTCGGATCCTCCTTCTGAGCTAATAKGGTTGGCGAACCATTATTATTTTATCAGAAGGAGGTGCTWTTTTGACTCAAAGCTAAAGCTCTTTAGAACCACCGGTAGAACCGGTGGTTTTCTTTTTACAAGAATGCTACGTTGTGTACGTGGTACACAACGTAACACCATAAGGGTTATACACATATTAAACGATCGGAGATGTCATGAAAGGCAAAAAATTATTTAAGGTTATTATGATCATGTTGATTGCAAATTGCAAAAGAAAAAACGGCTGCTGATGCTATAGCTTTGTCTTCAGTAACTCTAGCTCCAATATTGAGCACATAAACTAACGTCGACTTATTACGCTGGCAGATCGTTGATTTAGTG
>NZ_BDHH01000037.1 GCF_001748365.1 Fusibacter sp. 3D3
CTACAAAGGATTCTACTTCTATCCAGGTATTCGCATTTGCAATCGTTGCAATCACTGTTGTAAAGATTATTTCTATCAGCTTATGTTTTACTTTCCACTCTTGTCTAAAATCGCTTACATTTTCAAATGCACTTTTAAACATTGTTTTGTCCATATGAATTCTCCTCCAGAGTTTTTTTCCTCTAGTATTGAATTCGACATTACTTCTTTAATTCCTTTTTGTAATTATTACCATTTATTCCTTCTGCATTTTCGCATTCACTTTTCCTAAAATACTCTACATTTTTTTCATGCGATAGCCGTGCAAAGTTATATTGTTTTTTTAAGCGTCATTAGTGTAAATGCGGTGATGACCGTTCCAACAACTATTGAGATAAGATACATTGGTAAATTCGCCACAGCATTGGGAATAAAAAGTACAAACAAACCACCATGTGGTACTGCTAACCCACATCCAAACAGCATGGATAACGCCCCCGTTATCGCGGAACCAAGCATGATTGAAGGAATAACCCTTGCAGGGTCTGCTGCTGCAAACGGAATTGCACCTTCTGTGATAAAAGAAATGCCAAGGGCATAAGCGGCTTTACCCGCTTCATGCTCTTCTATTGTAAATTTATTTTTTGCAAGCGTTGTCGCAAGTGCGATTCCAAGTGGTGGCACCATTCCAGCAGCCATTACAGCAGCCATTACTGGAGAAGTTTGACCCGCAACCAACGAGCCCGCCGCAAAAGCATATGCCGCTTTGTTAACAGGGCCCCCCATATCCAGTGCCATCATACCCCCTAAAATTAGACCTAGAATAACTGAATTCGTACCACTCATCCCTTTTAACCAATTGTTTAATCCCACATTGATCGCTGTAACAGGCGCACCGATAATATAGATCATTGCAAGTCCCACGATCAGAGTACTTAACACAGGTAAGATCAACACAGGCATAAGGCCTGCCAAGGTTTTAGGTAATTTGATAATGCTTTTTAGACCTACAATAACATAACCCGCTAAGAAACCTGCGATAATACCACCGAGGAAGCCAGCGCCGATAGATGCTGCAAGCATACCACCCACCATCCCAGGAACAAGGCCAGGTCGATCCGCAATTGAAAATGCAATATAACCCGCCAAAATCGGCACCATTAATGCAAATGCATTACCACCACCAATAGTCATCAGTGCCGCCGCTATCGTGCCTTCTTCTTTAAATGCCTCAATTCCAAATGCAAAAGATATTGCAATTAAAATACCGCCTGCAACTACAAAAGGAATCATAAAGGAGACCCCAGTCATCAAATGTTTATAAATTCCTTTTTGTTCTGATTTTTTAGCTGATTTAATCGCAGAAACTTGATCTGATAAATCCGACTTTTGCACCGCCGCATTATTGGCACGCTCTATTAACCCTTTTGCATCTTTAATAGCGTCTTTTACAGATACCACGATGACTTTCTTACCGTCAAATCTCTCCATCGGCACATTTGTATCCGCCGCTATGATTACTGAATCCGCTTGTTTAATATCTTCTGCTGTCAACTCATTTTCTGCACCCACAGAACCCCTAGTTTCAACTTTCATATCCACATTTAAATCTTTTGCAGCTATTTGAAGTGCTTCTGCTGCCATGTACGTATGCGCTATGCCTGTCGGACACGCTGTAACCGCCACATATTTCATAACATTAACCTCCCCAGTCACTAATTTAAGATTTCAATAACCGCCTCATAACTTGAAGCCTGCATTAGACTTTTTCTCACATCTTCATGCATCAATTTTCTAGAAATTGTACTCAGAATTTTTAAATGTTCATCTCCACTCTCCTCGGGTACTGCTACTAGGAAAAATAAAAATGATGGCTTTTCATCCATAGAATCAAAGTCGACACCTTCCTTGCTGCGCGCAAAGACAAGAGATGGTGTTTTGACCCCTGAACTCTTTCCATGAGGAATAGCGATGCCCATTCCAATTCCAGTACTGAACTCTGACTCACGATTGAAAACAGCTTCAGTATACAACGCTCTATCTACAAGCTTTCCCGACTGCTCAAGCTTATCGATCATCTCTAAAATGGCTTCTTTTTTATCGCTTGCTTTCAAATGCTCAATGTACAAGTCCTCTGTTAAAAGTGTTTTAATCATAATGCCTCCTATTATTCACTACGCCAGTTCACTGACGCTGACTTTTGAAATATAATGCTCTAACGCCTCCATGTTGCCCGTTTTACTGCCTTCTGTTGAAATTACACAAGATGCAGCTGCAATTGCAATTTTTATCGTTTCTTCAACGCTCTTTTTCTCATTGAGACACTTCGCTATACCTGCCACGATTGCATCTCCAGCACCCACTGTGGACTTAACATCTACCTTCAATGCTTCACCTAGATAGACTTTATCTTCGCTTATCCAAAGGATGCCTTTTTCGCCCATGGATACCACTACAGTCTGAACACCTTTTTCAATCAGTTTCTTTGAATAAGATATAACCTCTTCTATCGTCTTTATTTCTGTCTCAAATAAGTCTTCTAATTCATGAATATTGGGTTTGATGAGACTTGGGCAACTCTCAATCGCTTTTCTGAGTTTTTCGCCCTCTGTATCCACAATGGTATATGCCCCTACTTGGGTTGCTTTTTCAACCATCTTGTTAAAAATATCATCACTTAATCCCTTAAGAGAAGATCCTGAAAGAACCAGAAGATCATTCTTTTTCAGCTCATTTTCGATAAAACTGAGTATTTCAATTTCAACCGTATTTTCTGCTTCCGGTCCAGGTTCATTGATATCCGTGTAGGTTTTATTCATAACATCTACAATTTTAATGTTTTCTCTGGTGTTTCCCTCATTTGTAATCACCTTTGTCTTTAAACCTAATCTGCTAGCTTCGCTCAATATAAAATCGCCGTTCGGGCCACCCACGATCATTGTGGCTAGAGAATCACCACCCATAGCCAAGATGGTCTTAGATACATTGATGCCTTTACCACCGATGTCTTTACGCACTTTAAGGCTACGATTTACTTTATCAACTTCCAAATTTTCAATTTCAATTGTCCGATCAATCGCGGGATTTAACGTCACCGTTAAAATCATTAGGATCACCACCTCTCATTAACACATCGACATCCATTGACTCACAGTATTCTATGAATGTTTCATCCAAGCCTTCATCCGTTATAATGCCATCCACCTCTAGCAGTGTTGCAAATATCGATAAATGCGTTTTGCCCACTTTACTACTGTCTGACACGATAAATTTCTTAGTCGCTTTACCAAGCATCATAGATTTCGTTTCAGATTCAATCAAATTGGGTGTTGAAAATCCCTTTTCAGAAATGCCATTCGTGCCAACAAATGCAATGTCAGCTTGGATTCCAGATAAGGCCTTTTCAGTCATCGGCCCCACCATTGCCATGGTGTTCCATCGCATCATCCCACCTGTGACAATAAGCTCGATGTCATTTTTGTTTTCAAGACTCTGGGCCACGTTTAGAGAATTGGTTATAATCGTAATATGCTTCGCTGTAATATATTTTGCAATTTCAACAGTGGTGGTACCTGAATCCAGAATAACGATATCATGATCTTTGATCATTGATGCTGCTAACTGTCCAATGGTATCCTTTTCTCTATGGTATTTGTCCTTTTTCTCAACAAATGTAGGTTCATCCTGATTGGTGTTAATCGCCAGTGCCCCCCCATGAGTTCTGATCAGCAACTTCTGCTCATCTAATTCGCTGATGTCTTTTCGAATCGTTGGTTCTGAGACCGAAAAAATCTGAGAAAGATTGTAGTTTCTGACTTTTCCCTTTTCACTTAATATTCTCAGTATTTCTCTTTTTCTTTCTTCTGCAAACATAATGGTCTCCTCGAGGATTTTATTATATGCTCTAATTGTTTTTTTAAATTTCCCGATTTGTTTTCGTTTATTTTTCTTTCCATTCTGTTTCATACCCATATTTTTATTGATATCGTCATTTATAATTAAATAGACTCACTTTTTTTCATATTTTTTCAATATAAAGCTCGTATTATTTCGTTTTATTTCATTTTACTTTCGTTTTATTTCGGTGTCAACGTTTTTTTTGATATTCAAAAAAATTATCTGACAATTCTGAATGAGGCCCAATAAAAAAACATCCCAAACACATGACTGTACTCATGATTTGAGATGATACTTTTTTTTTGCGAAGCATGTCCTCTTTATCTTGATTTCTTTCGCGGCCTAATCGAAATGTATAGATTCATTTTAAATTCATTTTGCCTTTTTTCGTTATGTAGATATTTGTGTCTGGATTTGATCCATTTTGGCTTAAATGACCTTTTTGGATGAGCTGATTGACAACCTGATGTGTTTGAGCTTTTGGGATTCCTGTTTCTTTCGAAATCCCCCCTTTAGTCCTATAAGCATATTTACCATTTGCTACACTACCTAAGACTTGTTGTTCCATGGTATGCATGTCATCATCAGATACTTCTACCTTTCGTGCAGAATCATCTGCCAAGTTGTTAGAAAGCAATCCATTTTCATTGACATCTCGCTCAGTGGCATTTTCAATGAGGGGACCTACCTGCTCTTCCATGTTATTAACACTATTGGAGAGTTCCTTAATCATGTTTTCTGAAATTGAGTTGATAAACGTTTTCGATGATATCGCCGCGATCAAGCAAAATCCAGTAAAAACAAGCAGTTGATAGATGTCTTTTTCAGAACTCTCAATAATGTTGCTGGATATGGTATTTAAAAAAAGGGGCACTAAAAATGAAGCTGCAACGCCTAAAAATATGGACTTGTAAAAAGTTTTATTTTTTAACAATTTTGCGCTATTGCTTTTATCTTGAAGCATTAAGTAATTAACAACGCCCCCAAAAACGCCTGCAAATAGCATGATAAAAATTATAGTCGTAAGATGTGTCATCTCAACCCTCCTTAATGGATTTTCTTGAGATCTTTATAATACATTTCACATAGTATTTATATCTTACATCTACCCTTTTTTTCCTAATTTAATCATTTAATTTAAGCCCAAGACCATCACAATAATACGCAATGCCCTTCTCTATGTCTGGAATATAAAGCTGGATACAATCTACATAGCCAAAAATCGATTTTTTAAATTCTTTCATAGCGTTTCTTCCTTTCCACAATCTACCAAAGGACTATTCAGTATGCGATATTTTTGTTTCGTGTACCATAGATTTCGCAATTCATAAAAATTCTGATCTGGCTCTAGCATCCATTTTGCCAATTGATCTATTTCACTTAAATCAGCTTCTGATAAACTTTCAAATTTATCCGCGATATAGCTCGGCTGAAAATTATATGAAATTTCATGATTCATCAGTGCATGAAAATCGTAAAATACGGCTCTGATAACTGCTTTTAAACCCTGTGTTCCCTGTGAATCTGCATATACATAGTGTTTTCCGTCCACGTTCCCACTTCTAATGTCAAGCCATGTATTTGCCGCCCAATCATATTTTTCAGAAGGTATATCATATTGGCTAAACCCCAAGACCTTATCATCAAAAAAGCCATCCGCATCAAATGTAATCCATCTGTTTTCACTTTCATTCCAATATTGATTGATCCAATGATCCATACTTTTAGTGTTGTTTAAATAAGGTGCAAATCCTGATCTTGACCGACAGGGTATGCCTTTTGCTTTTAAAATAGCCGACATGAGTACCGATACATATCTGCATGTGACAACGATTTTATGTTCTGTGGCACGCTCTTTAAAAAAACCCCTTTCATCTAACCGAAATAACTCTGCGGTCATTGCCACTGCTGTTAATAGCACATCATCCTCACAGCGCAACCTGTACCATGGGAACTTCGTCATGTCTCCATAGATCAAGTTGGTATTTGCACCTGTGTTCCCCTCTTTTAAAGTGACACGATGAATCACTTGTGAACAGATGAGTTTGCCAAGCTCTGAAATGTCATCTGTCAAGCTTGATGCGCTTGGTAAATATTCATAATATTTTTGATATGGACCCGCATACGAATAGGGCCCTACTTGCTTGTAATGCTCAAGAATTTCTTCCAACATTTTACGCCACTCCTTGATTTAAAAATATTTTCTTCATGCTTAAGATTACCATAGCACTCCCCGCCTTTCATGATAATAAATGCTTTGATTTGTCCTATTTTGGCTGTAATAAATCGCCAATTCATGGTATAATATTGGGGATTCGGGAATACATTAGTTAGCAGAAATTCTGATTATTAAAGGACTTATTAATGAGTAAAAATTTAAATGGACTAATGTTGATTAAAATTTTAGAAGCACAATTCGGATATTTATTATATTCGAAAGGTGAAATTAAATTTAGCACCGCTAAAAAATGGATTGATGATGAAAAAAAGTACGGTCATGGAAAAGGTGATCAATTTGAAGCAATATTTGCCAGTACTTTTTCATATGATAAAACTTCTAATATTGCATATAAAAATATGTATAGTGATGTTGAAACAGAGAGAAGCGGTAATTTTATACATTATAGAAAAAGAAGTACACTACTATCGCCAGCGACGAGTTTTTACTTAGTAGACAATCAGAATTGTACATGTAATAATGTGAAACATGTAATTAGTGAAAATTATTTTAAAGACTTTTCAAATGAAAATCAGAAAATCAACTTGATTGACAAAACATGGAAAAGTACTATTTATATCAGATATATTCATGAATTTGAAAAAAGAGTTCTTAAAGCATTAGTTAATATTGGGATAAAAGAAAAAGATGTAATTTTTTCAAAAATTCATTACGATGCTAGAATAAGAGATGTCAATTATATCACTATGAAGCAACCTCCAGCAGAGTTATTTCTTAAAGATTGTTCATTACAACATCAAAATGAGTGGAGAATTGTAATTAATACACATGATCCAGATATTTTAAACTATTTGGAATGTACACCTATTAGAGTAGGAAGTATAAGTGACATATCTAAAATTGAGTATAAAGTTTCGAAAAATGATAAAGAGGTTGTTTATATCAAGAAATAATCAGAACTTCTTCTAACACGTCACTTACCGGAAATCGTTCTGATGACACAGTCCTTGCGAGGCAAGGACAGTGCCACTTTTGCCCTAAGGGTCAAAAGGAACGACTTCGGTAAGTGCGGGAACGTTATACGACATTATTTTTAGGAGTATAGTATGAAATGTACATATTGCAATAAAGAGAAGAAAATTACACGAGAGCATATTATCCCTGCATGTATAATAGACTTTTTCCCAGAATGTGACATATCATATAACAGTTTTATGGATAAAGCTTTTAGAGGAGATGCAGTAATTAAAGATGTATGTGAAACGTGTAATGGAGAAAAATTAGGACCTTTAGATGACTATGGAAAAGATTTAATAAAAGCATATTTTATGAATGAAAATATTGATAAAGATAGTTATATAGAATTTGAATATGATTATCATAGATTAGCAAGATGGATAATGAAAATATCATATAATGATGCGAGGGCAAATAAATTTGATGATGTTTTTTTTGATGAAAATAGATTATATATGTTAGGGGACGAGGCTTTTCCAAAGAGAAAGTTTTCTTTGTATGCTGGATTTACTGTAAATACTTCAGTTGCACCAAGTTGGTTTTTTAACAATATGCAAATGTCTATCAATAGACACCCCATTTTCAACTTAGGCGGTATTTTTATATTTGATTATGAGAACATGGCAATTGAGTTAAATAATGAACGTAGACTATATAATGAGTTTAAAGAGCATCTAGTGTATTTGGTGAAATTTGGTTCTGGAATTTTTTTACTTATTGGGTGGAGTTCAAGTTTAGAAGGAAATGATTTAGAAAGTGAAAGTTTGTATATTCAGCATATGTTTCCATATACTTTGTTGAGTGAAGATAATGAGTTAGCAATATTGATGAGATGTTCTCATGCGTATAATTATCATCATCCAAGATTAATTGATAGCAGGTATAGCAAAGAATATGCTGATTTGACAAATTCATGTTGCTCAAAAGAAACAGATATTGATAAAGTCAGACAAGAATTAGATTTTAAATGGCAAAAAAATGTTAAAGAAATACGTTCGAAGCATGAGATTAAGAAAAAAAAGAAGAAAAAAAAGAAGAAAAAAAAATAACGCCGTATAACACGTCAATTACCGGAAATTCATCTGATGTCATAGTCCTTGCGAGGCAAGGACTGCGCCACTTCTGCCCTAAGGGTCAAAAGGAGTGACTTCGGTAATAGCGGGAACGTTGGCTAAAATTATTTTAGAATACTTTGAGCTTGTGAAAGGAGAACTAATTGAACACGAGAAGAAAAAAAATGATTTTATTATTATTCATGATACTACTAATATCCATAGCTTTATACATAATATGGATAGCTCCGAAAATACAGCTATTTAGCAATGAAAGTGATGGTTTAGACTCGACAGAATTTGTGTGGAGTGAAGAATTTGAAAAAACAAATGCAGATTTAACAGTAGAGGATAAGAAAAGGTTGTATATAGAGACAACAGCTTTAACATTAGAAAAAAATATATTAAATGGGATTGACAAGTTAAATGATGTAAGTATAGAGATTAATAAAACAGATGAAGTTACAGACGTTAATATTAAATTGGATATGGATTCAGACAAAATTATTGATGAAAAAGAAATTGATGGCATTCTTAATCTGGTACTAAAATCTATAGAAGGTTTATCAAAAGAAAATATTAAAATGATTGATCAGAATGGTAATGAAATAAAATAATCATCGCCTAACACGTCACTTACCGGAAATCGTCCTGATGTCACAGCCCTTGCGAAGCAAGGACTCTGCCACTTTTGTTCTAAAGGTCAAAAGGAACGACTTCGGTAATTGCGGGAACGTTAGAAAACATATTGACTAATGTACTCAAACTTCGCACATAAAATATATCTATGAACATTGAAAATTCAATACATCCAAAAATTGAAATCAAGTGCGAGTACGGCTTGGTATTTATATTTAGGATCAACTATAATGATCTCTATTAGCTTTTTATTTACAGAGTTAACGCTGTTGCTTTTTATACTTGTTTTTGTTGTGCCAACGATATCATTCTTAATGATGTTAAGCTTAATAAAAACGGCATCAGACGAACTCATTCAGATTCAGGACGAACAAAACTTATAGACTCAGCATAACAATACTCTAGGAGGCATACATACCATGGGCTACAGTAAAATTTTTTACGGCTTCATCTTTCTTTTTGATTTACGATTCGCAGGATTTGATGTATTACCTAACTTTATTGGCTATATTCTAATTTACCAAGGCCTAACGCTATTAAAGGATAAGAATAAATTTTTTATTGAGGCCAAAGGGCTTGCTTTCCCAATGATTTTCATATCTGTTTTGAGTCTATACCAAAGCCCTATTCCAATAAATGAAGTCTATGGCAGTTCATTTAGCCTTTGGAGTATCCTTTTAGGATTAATTACTGTATTATTCAATTTGTTAATGGTTTTCTACCTCTGTAATGGTATTAAATCAGAAGTAAGGCAAGTTGAATTTCTTAATTTAGAATCAGAGATTGACACCGTTTGGCATTTATATTTAGCCTCAAATTTGCTAGTGGCTAGTTGTTTTATATTCACGTCATTATTGCCCTTGCTTTTTATCATCTCATTTATCGTTTCACTCATAGCCTATATATTGATGTTGAGTTTACTGAATACTGCTTCTAAAAGGTTAAAATAAAAAAGATATAACGCATAAAAACAACTTATAAATCTGCCAAATTGCAAAGGATTATATATGGACTGGATAAAAGGCATACAAAACGCAATCAACTACATAGAAGCCAACATTTTAGATACGCTCGACGCTAAAGAAATTTCTAAAAGAGCATATGTTTCAAATTTTCACTTTCAGCGCACTTTCAATCTGCTCACAGGCATCACCGTTGGCGAGTATATTCGAAATAGACGTCTAACCCTTGCAGGGATAGAACTCACAATGTCTGATATGAAGATTATAGACATTGCGTTTAAATATGGCTACGATACCCCTGAAAGTTTTTCAAGAGCCTTTACACGTTTTCATGGGGTTACACCCACAGCCGCTAAAAAATCCGGTTCAAAATTAAAATCATACAGTCCCCTCTCTATACACGTCACCTTAAAGGGTGGTGACACTCTAAACTATAGAATTGAAGAAAAAGAAGCTTTTAACGTCATTGCAAAGGTTAAACGCTTTCTAATCGACGATCCTATTAATGAAGTCGAGATCCCCCATTTTTGGATGGCTTGTTATAGAGATCACACGATTAAAGAGTTACAGATGTTGTCTTATAAGCATTCCTATGGGCACTCTTCCAAACATGGCCCCAATAAAAAACCATCTCCTATGGTTGGAGATGGCCTTTTCGGCATATGTGACAGTTCACCCAAAGATCAAACCTATTTTAACTACGCTATTGGTGTCGAATCTCGGATGAATAACGTACCCGACTCATGTCAAAAAATCCATATGCCTTCAGCAACTTGGGCGGTCTTCACCTGTACGGGGCCTATGCCAAAATCAATTCAGCACATGTGGAAACGTATATACAGTGAATTTCTACCACAGTCTGATTACGAGCAAATACAAGGTATAGACTTTGAATATTACACAATTGGTGACAATTCTAAACTGGACTATACAAGTGAAATTTGGCTCCCTGTAACTAAAAAAGTATCTACATTTTAGTCTCAATCTATAGAAGTCAGTGAAATTTCTTTTTCAAGCGCTTTGACATCACTTACAATACACTTAGCGCCATGATCCATAAGCCATTTCGAATCTCTAAAGCCCCAATTCACACTGATGCAGTCAATGCCTGCATTTCCCGCAGTCAAAATATCCACTTCTGAATCCCCTATATAAACGACATCACTTGGAGCAAGTTTCATTTTCTCAAGACATGCATGAACCATATCTGGAGCTGGTTTTCGCTTAATCTCTTTGGTCTCACCAATAGCAATATTGATCCAATTACTGAAATAAAGCGCATTCAGCCCTTTTACGGCATTGTCAATTTTATTTGAAACGATTGCCAGTTGAAAGTTTTTATGAGTCAACGCTTCTAATAAATCCGTTATATGCGCATAGGGTTTGGTCTTATGATTCGAATTGGCTTCATAATAAGTCACAAAAGTTTCTAATATAGACTCAAACTTTGGATGATCCACGCCCATTGGCACGCACAGCTCTAATAAACGCTTAACGCCATTCCCTACAAATTCTCGAACCTCTTCATTGGTCTTTTCTTCTAAATGATGTGCCTTCATAGTATGATTAACGGCATCTGCCAAATCTTCTAGTGTATTGAGCAATGTACCGTCTAGGTCAAAAATAACACCTTTATATGCTTTCAATTTAAAACTCCCTTCTTCAAATCCAGATCCTTTTTGACATTCATGTGCGTTTTTATCATTTAGGTTTGAATCTCTCTGGTTCCTAACAATACTATCCCAAAATCTCCTGTACGCGTCCCACCTGTCCATCTTCAAGCATTACTTTTATACCATGCGGATGTGAACTGCTATTGGTAAGAAGCTTTTTAACAACACCTTCAGTCAATTTTCCAGTACGTTGATCTGCTTTTAATACAATCTTGACTTTAGAGCCAATCTTGATATCTGACCTATTCTGTCCATTCATTTTATACGCTCTTTCGCCATGTCATCACATGTTTTATTTTTAAAGGCTCTATCGTAATAGCTTCACCCATTCATTGTAATAGATCCTTCCTATATTGTCAAGCCTAAAATCATTGATTTTTAAGGCTTTGGTTTAAATAGTTACCTCGCTAACCAGAGCTAAAAGTGTAGAACAGTCATGATATCATGTACTGAATAGCTAAAATGGGTACAGCTTAATAAGCATCCGCTTGTAATACTCTATAAAGGCCGTGATTCCTCTGTTTAGCTATGATGGTGAACCTTCCGTGTCTAATGGGATCATGTCCCAACTTCCTTCGTCCCACCTGTTCATACACTGAGTGCCGGCTAAGCTTTCTAACAGGGTCTTGCCCTAAGGAAATAACTACTGCCAGCTACAGCTCTTGTTTTTTAGATTTTGATTTTACTGACCAATTTGATCTTCAAGGATCTGATATTCARTGGACGCTATACCTTGATTCTCTCAGTTAGTCATATTGCTGATAAAGCACTTATAGCGACTTCATCTCAATCGGGTTGCTTTCCAGAACCCTGCTCGAATCCAGATTTTCTGAATCCCAGCAAGGGTCTGGATTGACAATACTATTTTCTTGTTTCTGTTATGCAGCAACTGCTTTCAGTTTAGTCGGTCTCTTTATATCCGCTTTCAACTTCTTAGGGTCATACACCGTGCCGTTTGTAAGCATTGTGTATATCACACGAAGTACCTTGCAAGCAATGGCTATCAGCGACTGCATCTTTTTAAGTGGATTCTCAAGCCTCGTCGTATAGTACGCATGAAGTTCTTTGAACTCATCCGAATGGACCACTACACACTTAGCAGCCTGGAATAACCAATATCTCAGCCGTTTGCGTCCTCTATGACTAATCTTGGTTCTCCCTTTGTGCTTACCTGAGCTACAC
>NZ_BDHH01000038.1 GCF_001748365.1 Fusibacter sp. 3D3
TATGAACAAGAGATTATCGAGAATCTTACAAAATTAACGCCACAAGACCAGGAAGTCTATCTTGCAAAGCTACATGGTGCAAACATAACGTCAGATACTGCAACTGATGAGATCCCTCTTTAAACGAAAGGAAGCAAGCCATGAGTAAAATAAAAGACGCTGAATTGATCAGCATAGCCCAGAAGTATAATGATGAAGGTCGTATGGCTGCTTATGAACTTATTAGTGACCACGGCATTAAATATCCGTTAGCTATCATAAAAAGAATAAAGAATCATCCGAAATTTGTATATGATAAAGACACGGATAGCTTTATGTACCAAGAAAAATCCAACAAAGACAATGTTTTTTTGAGCATGGAAGAACTCTGTTCCCCTGTATCCATAGAACCTGAGTATCACCAGAAAAACCAAATGCTAGGTAATCGTACTGAAGCGATGGAAAAGCTTATTCAAGAGCTATTGGGAGACCGATTGCTTGAGTTAAGCAAGTATATCATACTTGAACCATCATCAAAGACAATGATTATTGACCAGACCTCTTTAAAAAGTGCAGGTTATCAAATCATTACCCAGTAACAAGTGGGTCAATTCACAGTGTGAATATTAGAATTTATAAAGAAACCTGATCCACCTATTAATAATTCAAGGGTGGGTCAGATTTAAGTGAAAAAGTGGGTCAATTCTACTTGACAATCAACAACTAGATTTGTATTATTTGTTATGTCAAAATCTCCATCTTCATTTCGATCAAAGATTTTCCCCTTACAACGATGCACCTGAGAACTCTCAGGTACATTAATGTACAGGATCGTCTTCCCATCTATTTCAACATCTTCAACTGCCAAATAAAAAGCAGGATTGAGCATTTGTGGATTATTAAGTGATGTAACGAAATCTTTCTTCAGCTGATCCACAGCATCTTTATCGATTCCTACAATATCACCGTTATCCTTCACCCCAAGGAATAGATGCCCACCATGACGATTCAAAAATGCGCATACCGAATCATACACATCCTTATTTAACTTCTTTTTACTCTCTTTGAATTCTACAGTGATGCTTTCACCACTACTGATTATTTTCTTCAAACTTTCTATCTTCACTTGCAACACCTCGTTTACGCCAAAGCATGGCGCCATAATTTAGTTTATCCATCCAATCAAATTATAATCACGCTTTTGAGAATTGAGATATCAATCCAAAAATATAAGCGGTATTTCTTGATTGCTCTCTTACTTCCTGACGTAGGTGAGTTTCTCCATTCTTCCAACGTTCATAGTATCCAGCTACATTGAGAAAATCATCTTTAGTGATTCTTCTGGCTCCACTTAGTCGAACAGATGGTTTCTTATCAGATGTATTATCAACGTACAAATGTGATTCTTTTGTATGAACATTAAACCACAGTGGTGTTCTATTATTCTGAGGAACTGTCGGTACATCAAAAGAAGCTTCAGTTGCTGTGAAAAGAATCTGATGCCATAGCTTTTCAAAATCCATTACTCAACACCTTAGCCGATAAGTATTCAGTTATCAGACTTGAAGCCGCTTGCTCTAGGGCGTTATATTATACGCCTCATCCTAGCTATAAGAGTGTCAAATCAATTCTTACAACAGGACAGGATAAGTTAACCAATGAAACTCCAAAACACGTTATAGAAGAAACTGACGCCTTTGGATTTACCCGTGGCGCAGACTATTATGGAGGTAAAAAACATGACAAATGAATCTACAATGAATAAATTAATCGAAATGAGATTTACAGCAATGGCTGATGCCTTGCGTATTCAACTTAGTGACAACGCTTTGAATCACATGTCATTTGAAGAAAGACTTGGATTATTAGTTGATATTGAATACACAAGTAGAAAAAACAATAAATTTCACCGATTGATAAGACTTGCAAAATTTGATCAACCACATGCTTCAATTTCGGATGTTAATTACACTTCAAATAGAATGCTCAATAAAGCTCAAATTCAAAAGCTGTCTACCTGTGAGTATATCTACGATACACATAATATCATTATTATGGGTGCCACAGGTGCTGGAAAATCATATTTAGCTTGCGCTCTTGGTATGGAAGCTTGCAAGAGGTTTTATTCTGTAAAATATATTAGGCTTCCAGAACTACTCGCTGAACTTGCCATTGCAAGAGGTGAAGGCAATTACAAGAAGATCTTCAATCAGTATAAAAAAGCTCAACTATTAATTCTTGATGAATGGATGCTTGTATCACTAACTGAAAATGAAGCACGTGATGTTCTTGAAATTGTTCATGCGCGTCATAAAAAAACATCTACAATTTTTTGTTCACAGTTTTCTCCAGCAGGTTGGCATAAAAAGATTGGTGAAGCTACTTTAGCTGATGCTATACTCGATAGAATTGTTCATGATTCTTACAATATAGAAATCCATAATAAAATAGGAAAAGATGATCACTCTATGCGTTAGGAATATGGGCTTAAACAGAATCAATAATCAAATTGATCTCACCACCGGAACCTCTGGTTCCATTTTCCGGATTGGGTGGTCAACACCCACCGGAATAGGTGGTCTATTTGAAAAGAATATTCATAAAGTGCAAAATAAAGGTTTGTCCTTCAACACCTGCAATCATAGACTAATTCAGGATATATTATTTTTTTTGCAAACCGCTAAGAAACTTCCCCTACTCTTAAAAAATATGGATCAATCTCAATTTGATTTTTAACAACATCATACGTTTGCTTAGCTGAGATAGTTACAACTTCACCTTTGCCAAGCTTAACTTGCTTTGCATAACCATTCTCTATAACATACTCATGGAACTTCTCAAAAGATGTTTTATTTTCTGTAATCTCAAGATCATACACATAATGATAAAATATTTCATCTTCAACTTTTCCATCTTTCATAATTTTACATTTAAACCCTTTATCAAATCGATAATCTACATTTAATGACTTCTCAACAAAATGAATAAAAGTGGATGCTGAATCAAAATTGAAATTACAAAACAAACCATCTTTCTCCATGAATTTTGACCAAAAAGATTTAGCCCCAAATGAATAGTTATCTACTTCCGCTATAAAATATTCTGCATCTTTCCCAACCGCCACAACAGAAAAGTTAGGGTCTTCCGATCTTAATGCATTGGGTAAATTTCGAACATATTCTGATAATATTCCCATCTTGCTTTTAGTTATTCTTTTATCAAATATCTCCTGATTAAATCCAGAATACGTGAATGAAGGTAATATAAATGTCCCATTTTTACCTATAATATCCATTAATGTTTGATAAATGATCCGACAATATTCATTCTTTGAATTTACACCTTGCAAGGGGCCAAAAAAACCAATATTACTATGCGAAAAGACTATATCCCCTTTCTTGATACCACTTTCCTTAAATGCTATAAAAATATCATCTACAGTCATGCCTTGTTTCATTGGTATTTCTCCTCTAAAATCTGTGTAAGACCTCTTACAGTCGAAAATTTTCTGTCTTGAAATTCATCACTTGAAAATTCGATATTAAAATTTTCTTCAATATCAGAAATAAGATTCATAAAATCAAAAGAATCTATCCATTCTAAATTGAAATAATTATCGTTTTCATTTTTAATAATTTCCTCAACATTTACATCCAGCTTATCTGCAAACCATTTATATATATAATTATCCATTTCATCACTCTTCTTTCATAAGCACTACTCTTGACGGTGATCCATCACAGTCTTTAAGTTTCATAGGCAACGCAATAATATTCCAGCCATCATATTCATCCACTTTACTCAAATCAAGATATTCTATTAAAACGATTTCATTTCTCAGCAATAACTTATGAATGCAACTATCCTGGTCTGATAACAACTTTATGCTACTGTCATCTGGCGATGGCGTATCAAGTCCAACCAATTTAACCTTATTTTGAATCATATATTCCACTGCCTCTGCACTAAAAAACGGATAATTTGAATAATAGTCACCATTATACCACTTATCACTCCAACCAAATTTGAATATTACTCTATCACTCAAATTTAGGTTTTCTAGCATCTGTTTTGTAACCTTTATATTAGATTCTAGATCAGAAAAATCAAATATGCTAACTGGACCAATTAAAGTCTCAAGATTTAATCTATCCACTGAATTACCATTCTCAATAAAATGAAGTGGTGAATCCATATGAGTCCCTGCATGTGATCCTATTATAATTTTTGACGTATTTCTTCCGACGGTCTCTATACGCCCGAGAGGTTCAACAGATGTATCAATATGCCAACTTGCATCAAATTTCCTCATTCCATTTTGAATTGGAAATGTTAAATCAACAATTTTCATTTGGGGTTCCTCCTAATTTCAATTAACTCTACAATTTCGCCACTTGGACTACAAACAAATGCCATTTCCATCAGTTGTCCATTTACAACTAATTCGGATTTTTCTGAAACCGGATAGCCTTTGCCTCTTAATTTTTTTACCTCTTTTTCAATACTACTTGTTATAAAAGCAATGCAACAAAATCCTTCAGAGTCTAAATAAGATCGTTTACTACACTCATCTTTTTTTATTTCTAAAGTTAGCATTGAGTTATCAATAATACTTTTGTAACATAAAATCAATCTAGTTTCAGAGCCTTCTATTAATTTAAATCCAAAACAATTCCAAAATAAGCTTGCAGTTTCAAGATCATCTACACTGTATTTTAAGACTCTAAAGTCCCTTGATGCCGTATAATAGTGTCCCTCTCCAATAAAATCATATTCTGTGATTTCAATACTTATACAATCTTCTTTTTTGAGAAAAATGATCCCATGATCACTTTGATTAAACTCTAGCAAATCCATTTTACAAGTAGTATTAGGCAGTGTTTTTTCATGAAAAACAAGATTATAGCCCTCTGGATTTAAAGCTTTTAACCCTTTGTTTTTTAGATGTGTAAATGTGATATGATCAATTTTTAATATCATTTAACTTCTCCAAGATATTTTTTCGATCGAGTTTCCCATTGGAGTTAACTGGGATTTTGTCTATCGTTTTAATTTCATCGATTTTGAACTCATTTCCTAATTCCTGCTCAAGCAATTTATTCAAGGTTCTTAATGACGTATCAAGTTTATTCCCCTCAACAACCATTAATATTTTTTCTCCTAAAATTCGATCAGGAGCGCCAATAATAACATAATTTGACCCAATACTTTTTTTCAAAATGTGTTCAATGACAAATGGATTTATATTTAGTCCCCCTCTGATGATAAGGTCCTTTATACGTCCAGTAATATGAAGCATCTGTTTGTTGACAATCCCTATATCTCCTGATTTATAGTAATTTCCTTCTAAGTTATTTTCAATGTTATTATTAAGATACCCAATACATCTCCACTTTACTTTTAATCCAACTTCACTTCCTTCAAGTATTTTTACATCTACACCTTCAAGAATCTTTCCAACAGATGAATAATTTTTAAACTTTGGCGCATTCGTTGAAATAAAAAGTGTCTCCGATAACCCATATGAATTGTATAGAGGAAGTGAAAAAATATTTTCAAAATTTTTCCACGATTCTTCCGTTAATGGCGCTGTTGCAACAATTCCCAACACCTTTTTATCTACACAATATTTCGAAATTTCTTCACTTTTATTTTTAAACATTTTTGTGATGATTTCAAGCATTGTTGGATTAAACCAAATGACGTCCACATCATTTGAAATAACATTATCCCAAAAACTAAAAACTGTATTGATTCCAAATCTCTCACCAATTACACATTTTCCGCCCAAAAAAAGTGGTAAAACAAATGAATTCAATACCCCAGCCATATAACACATAGGAAATGTATGAATAAATATATTATGATGATCAAATTCCATTTGCTTAGAAAAAGAAATGGCAGATTGTGCTAAATTGTCAAATGTATGCAACACCGCTTTTGGAACATCTGTTGTTCCAGAAGTAAATGTCACCAATTCTGAAAGATGAATTAAAGATGTTTCAATATCCAAATTGAAATATTGAGAATTTCGACTCAATTCTTCCTTAATCCATTTATTAATATCTTCGGATGTAAAATGAAGACTATCTACTCCAACAATATCACAAAATATAACTGGATTGTTAGATATTGCTAACATTTTATGAAACTCATTCTTCCCTTTCAGTGGTTCGATTAATATTAATCTTCTTCCCAACATAAAAGCCGCAAAATATAGAACTAGAGTTGTGTAGTTATTATTTAGAGCACTTACAATATCAAGGCTCTTTTCATAGCTATTTTGTATTTTCTCAATCACTTTCTTAACATCACATAAAAAAACTGAATACGAGATAGACTGTTTTCTCTCAACATCATAAAATAGACTATCATCACAATGAGAAACAAATATGCTATTTAGATGACTTCTGAACACCTTGTTCACCTCCATAATATGATTTGAAATCAAATATTTTTAAGTCCTTTTTGCTCTCAGTAAGATTACTCGCAATCTGTCTCAAGCGTTCCAAGTCCATATTAACTTTATCAATTTCACTATATTTCATAATCAACTCCAATGGATTTACATTTGTTTCACTACATATATCATGTATAAAAGGCATGTAACTTGTATGAAAATCACTGTACCCCGAGATTATATCCAATGCACGGTATCCATTTATCTTAATAAAAGATCGAACATATTCTGCTCCTATTTCCAACAACTTAAACATATCATATTTTCTTACATCATATTTTTTCATAAGGAGGGCTATCAGGAGCTCAGTTGGAGCATTACCCGAACTTCTTCCTAATCCCTGTAAACTTGTATCAATAAATTCAAAGCCTAATTCGTACGCGTATATCGAGTTTGCAATAGCCATTCCCAAATTATTATGACCATGAAACCCTAAAGGAATACTCGTTTTTTTTCTGACTTCATTATAATACTTCTCAATATCACTTGGAATCATCCCACCAGAGGAATCAACTAAATAGACTAAATCAGCGCCATATGACTCACTTTCCAAAACCTTCATGGCAAATTGTTCAGCATCTAAAGCATAAGATTTCATGAAATTGGCCGATACAAACATATTCTTTTTTTTCGCTAATTTAATGAATGGCTCTGAAGACTTGATTTTTGTAACATCAGTTCCAATTCTAACAAAGTCCATTTCATAATCAGCTGCCATCCTTAGCGCATCTAACTCAGCAATTCCGGGAATACAGAATGCGCCAAATTTAGCTCCATCAATATTTTTTTTTGTTTCGCTTATATATTCTTCATCAGTATGTAGCGATTTACCATACCCTTTTTCACTCGCACCAAGTCCAACCCCGTGACCGATTTCGATATATCCTATCCCAGCTTTTTTTAATCCTGTAACAATCTTTACTACATCGGAAATTGAAAATTGAAAAAAATTGGAGTAACTTCCATCCCGTAATGTTGTATCTAGAATTATACTCAATTAAAACCTCCAATTAAAATTACTTTAATTCTTTAGTAGGTCAAGGATGCTTACGCATCCAAGCCCCTAATCAGAACCGCACGTGCGCTATTAACGCATACGGCTCTTCACTTTGCTACAAAGTGTCCGCCCCTTCCCTCCATCTGCTTTCACAGGTTTCTACGGTACTATGAGCGAATCGGACTTCCTGCCATACTTTTGAATTCCTATCGCATTTCTTTGGTTTGGTTTCCATACCTTATTGCTAAGGATATGACAGGACCTCAGCTGTTCCGATAAACTACTTATCATCAACCTCGCCAAGCTCTCAGACTGGGGGTAGTTCCTCAACTCTCACCCTATCGAGTTAAGCAATATTGTCTGCTACGAGTATAAACGCATCGACCTAATCCAACTAAATAATAATTTCCCAGCTCAATCACTTCGCTTTCGTTTCGGCTCTGTTGCTCCCTGTCCTACGCTTAAACCTGATGTTACCACTTCGGCTCCAAGGACTCGGTACAAGGCGGTTGGTTAGACCTTACCTCGACGGGTTTCCCGCTATATTTTATCAGCTTACTAAAGCGTGCAGAATCTTTCATTCCGCTCGCTAGAGGAAATCAGCTACGCTGATTTCACAGCTCACACCATACATTAATTATATCACATCAACAAAATTCAACAAATAAAACCCTTCGAGTAGCTCTCTTTTATTTAATGGCATGCTAGTTTCAAATTTTTTTTAACAATCCGTTTTCAAGCATTCGTTCTGCTATTTTTAAAGTTTCTTCACTACTCAAATTAATAATTTTTGAAATTTCTTCAATTGAATTCGAACCATCTGCATATACAAGCACATTGATTATATTGATTACACTATAAGCAGAACCTCTCATACTTAAAGCTGGATATAAGCCTCTTTTTCCAAGTTGAGGTTCACAACAAACTGTATTTACAAGATTATCTTTCTTCATCGCTCTGAAAACTGTTTTATTATAGGGTACTCTATCTATAGTCTGATCAACTTCTAAAAGTATTTCTTTAACCATTTCAAAACTCTCTAAGAGTGATTTTGCGGACAATAATGACAAATTATCTGCAGATGTATGATACTCTGGATATGTACCAAATTTAGATCTTGTGATGGTAACCATCCCTAAATCAACACCAGGATAATTATATTGTCTTTCATCACTACCTCTTTCAAGATAACTATATTTGTTATATTTTTCAAGTTTTGAAAAAACATGTTCTACTACTTCATCGGAAAAAGAATCCCCATACCTAGACGCAACATATGAAAACTCTCCACTATCACCAATAGTCGTTAGGACAAATCCCGCAATGACATTTTCTCTAAGTTCGGTAATATTTTGTGATATATAATTAATTGAACCTATTGTCTCTGGAATAAAAAGAAGCCTATAAGTATAATTTAACTCTTTTTGTTCTAGTAACCATTGAGCCAGTGCTGTCATAATTACAGGACCCGATAATTCATTATTTGCCATTGATGGGTGACAAATATAGGTAGACAACAAAACTTCCTTAGTTGATCTTCCTTTGATAATAAGTTCACCATAATTCAGAACTCCCGCTTCTAATGTTGAATCAATTTTCACATGATATCTATCTTCACTTAGATTTACTTTCGAATTATGTTGAATACAAAATCCCCAATCTTCTTTATAGTAAGACGTCACATATGGAATTACCTCTGGTTGTTCCGGTATTGATATAAGTTTATCCATTAGCTCACCATGGTGTATTTGGCAATAGTTTTTTGACGAAAATGGCAAAATAATTTGAACAGTACAATCCGATAGTCTTATTATTTTAATAGAGCTTCTTGTTTCCGTCTGCTTGGACCATCAAAGAATAGTAAATGAGAGTGATGTATCACCCGATCAATGATCGCTGCAGTAAGTTTTTCATCGAATAGAAAGTTTTTCCAGTGACTAAACTCTATATTCGTCGTTATGATAATGCTTTTTCGTTCGTAACACATACTCACCACTTCAAACAGCAGTCTAGCACCTTCTTGATGCAGTGGTAGATAGCCCCACTCATCTAGCACGAGTAAATGAGCCTTTTCAAGTTTTTTCATTAACCTTCCATGCGTTCCATTTTCTCGTGCTTCAACCAAGCGATTCACTAAATCGTGGACAGTAAAGAAATACACCAACTTTTGGTGCTGAATAGCTTTAATACCAAGTGCTACACCTAAATGCGATTTTCCCGCACCTATGTTCCCATATAAAATGAGATTTTGTTGGTTTTCTAAAAAATCGAGTTCAGTAAGACTTTCAAGAGTAAGTTTTTCTGGAAAAATAACCCTAGAAAAATCATAACTTTCAAGTGTCTTTTTACCAGGAAAACCAGCTTGCTTCATGTTTCTGTCGATGATATTCACTTGCCGCTCTTCTAGTAATTTCAGAAGAAAATCGTGAATGAACTGATCCTTTGACTCGTATGGGATT
>NZ_BDHH01000039.1 GCF_001748365.1 Fusibacter sp. 3D3
AATATGAAGTGACTATAGAAACAGTTCAGCCTAAAACATTCTTAGGGTTAGATTTTTCCATGAAAGCACTTTTTCTATCTTCCGATGGCATATCAGCAGAGTATCCTAGATATTACAGACAGTTGCTAGAACAACTCAAACGCGAACAAAAAAAGCTATCGTTGTGCCAAAAGGGCAGTAAAAATCGTAACAAGCAAAGAATAAAAGTAGCGAAAATTCATGAGAAAGTGACGAACCAACGAAAAGACTTTTTACACAAGCAGTCAAAGCAGATTGCCGATGCTGTTGATGCGGTGTGTATTGAAGATTTGGACATGAAGGTGATGTCACAAGCGTTGAATTTTGGTAAAAGTGTTATGGATAATGGGTTTGGGATGTTCGTGTCTATGCTTAATTACAAGTTGATGGAACAAGGAAAATACCTCGTCAAAATTGACAAATGGTTTCCAAGTTCTAAAAAGTGTAGTGTTTGCGGGATAGTGAAGAAAACATTATTGCTTTCAGAGCGGACATATCATTGCGAAGATTGTGGCATGACAATGGATAGGGATTACAATGCAAGTATAAATATCAAAACGGAAGGTATACGCTTATTATTAGGGTAAACGAACTCATAGAACCGTGGGGCACACGGGGATAGCTTGCTTATGCTGTAGCCGTTAGGCTACTCGAACAAGAAGCCCCCACTTCTTCAAGTGGTGGGAGTATGTCACTATTGCGCAGATTAATGAAACGTTGGAGGGTATATATTCAACGGTCATCTTACGGGATGTACTGGAAAGGAATCGTGTAACAGACCAATCGCTCTTAAATCGCTTGGTACTTTTTCTGGCTGACAATATTGGAAGCCTTACATCCCCCAACAGTATAGGGAATGTATTATCCTCTGAAGGAGATCTCCTCGATAAACGAAGTAAAAATACAGATAATGTGGCTGGTAAGACTGTGGATAAATATATCTATATGTTAAAGAGCGCCTTTATTTTTTACGGTGTTAATCGGTATGATATTAAAGGAAAGCAGCTGCTAAAAACACTCGGTAAGTACGGTGAAACTGAAGTAGATTTTGTCGCAGAAAAACCTGAAGAAAAAATTTATATTCAAGTGACAGAATCAATGAATAATGAAATCGTCAGAGAACGAGAGCTTCGATCACTCATGATGATACCGGATAATTATGAGAAAATCGTGCTCACCATGGACAGAAACTATATTAAGTCGTATCAAGGGATTAAAGTCATCAACATGATTGACTATCTTCTAGGGCAATAATGTGTTCCGAGAAGGCTCGTCGCCGATCAGCATCACCTATAAGCTCGATGAGAAAATGCCGATGCAGGTACTCAGGCGGTCGAATCAGGTGGTGTAGATTGTGTGATGCTTATTGAAAAGCTACTTTCAATTTTACCCCTATGGTATAATGAAAGTAGTTTTTTCTATGAAGACACTGAAAGCATCATTTTACCTAGCAGCTCAGTGGAAAGAACGTTTAGAGCAATTTTTAGAGATTGATGAAGTTGTTGAAAAACCAAGAAAGAACAGATCTATAATCGAAGAGGACTTTATAGAAAGAGGCAGTTTTATGAAACCTATAGAGACAAGGAATTTGTGTCAACACTGTTGACACAAATCAGCTGGTCGAATCATCTTGCGATATTGTCTTCATCAAAGTCGGATGAAAAAAGGAAATTTTACATTAGGCTAAGTATAAAAGAACGTTATTCTGCAAGAGCGTTACAAAGACAATTGGATAGCGGCTATTTTGAAAGATACATGCTTTCAACAGAAAAATTGGAGCCTCAAACCAGAAAATTTAGTGAAAATGAATTTTTATCCAGAAGTTTATCACCAACGTTAGTATCAGAGTATACGTTGAAATTGATTGATAAGAAGCTACTTCGACAAAAGCTTCATGAGTTAACTAAAATGACAGATCTTAATTTGATCGATAGTGAGGGTTACAATGATTAAACCAATGACGATAACCGAATTGAAAAAGGAATTAAAAAAACTGGAACATTCTGAACTCAGCGAGCTTATTTCAAGCCTTTATAAGACGAATGATCAGGTAAAAGAGATTGTAAATGTAAAATTTGTCGGAGAAAAATATCAAGAAGAGTTACTCGAGTCATATAAGGAAAAAATGTACTCTGAATTCTTCCCCAAAAATATGAGAACAATGCCGTCATTTAAATCAGCCAAAGCTATGATTTCTGAGTTTAAAAGTGTAGGGAACTTTGAAATGGTCCTAGATTTAATGTTATATTATGTCGAGTGTGGTGATGAATTCACAAACGAGTTTGGCGATATTGATGGGCCATTTTATGATAGATTGTGCAACGTCTACGGACAATTTGTCGATCAGTTGAATTCTAAGGGGACAGAGGATTTGTATTTGAAATTCAGAGAGAGAATAGTGGATCTTATATCAAGCTCATCTGGTATTGGGTGGGGATATGGTGACTTTATTTATGATAAATCTTTTGAGCTCCATTGGATTCAAGAAAAGAAAAGAGAAGAGAAGAGAAGGCAAAGGGGTTTGCGTTAAGGACGCTAGTAACGGTGTCATAATGGTGTCAGACACTATTTTGGGAAGTAACGCTTTTGGTCTTTACTGTATCCGTTCATTTTGCTAAATTTGTTCTGTTAAATTAGGCACTACTTCCGTTTGGGGTATCCGACACCTTTATTGTAATTTTGCCTACATGGCAGAATAGAAGGTAGTTTTTTAGAATGCAACAAAAATTGATTGAAATAAAACATGAATAATGGTATATTTAAAATATATAATGTTATATTGAAGGAAGTGGTTATATTGTTATTGGATGTTGAACCGTATTTGAAGGAAAATATTGATGATAATATTGAAATAAAAAAGTGGAGTGAAACAGATAAAATCCCAGTGTTTTTAAGAAATATTTATAGATTCTATTTTATGACACTATTAGAGACAACCTGTATTATTGCTGAGATTATAGAGGAAACGTCTGGAATTGACGCGATTAAAAAGCATATTATGAGAATTGAAGAATTAACAAATTTACAAGTTGTGCTTTATTATAAAGACATTACACGTTATAGAAGAAAGAGTTTGATAGAAAATCGTATCGCATTTGTTATAGAAGATGGGCAGATGTTTTTACCGTTTTTAGGTCTCAACTTAAAGAAGGCACCGGAGTATGTGAAGAAAAAATTGATCAAGTTTTCTACATCAACACAGTTGGCTTATCTTTATTTTTTGTACAATAACGATACAATATTAAACACTATAGAATTTTCTAAATGTTTGGGTTTTAATGTGATGACAGCTTCGAGAGCGTTAAATGATTTGCATGATGTTCAATTGGTCACTTACAAAATTGGAGGGAAGACAGGTCGAAGTAAAATTTATACTAAAATCGCAAATTCTGAATACATTGAAAAAGGAATGCAATTTATTAAGTCACCTATAAAAAAAGTGGTTTATGTAAAAAGTGTGCCTGAAAAGACCTTAGTCGCAGGGTTAGAGGCACTTTCAGAACTGTCTATGATAAATCCACCAGGCTATTCAGTGAGAGCGATAAGCAAACATGTACTAGAACAATTAAATTTAGATATAGTTAAGAATAGAGATATTGTGAAAGATGAAAAGCTAGTGGAACTTCAAATATGGGATTATGAGCCTAATTTATTTGCAAATAAAGGGCACGTAGACCCTATGTCTTTGTATGCAACGTTGAAAGACGAAAACGATGAGCGAGTTGAACAGGCACTTGAAGAACTCTTGAGAGGTGAGAAATGGTTAAGGGATTAGAAAAATTCAAGACATACTTTCATGATTACACAAACCAGTATGTATTTATTGGAGGAACGGCTTGTGATATTCTCATGGATGAATTGGGGGCGCCATTCAGAGCAACTAAAGATTTAGATATTGTTTTGATCATTGAAGCACTAGATGCTTCTTTTGGCGAGCGGTTCTGGCAATTTATTGAAGATGGCGGTTATGAACATCGAGATAAAAATATGGGTGAAGATCAATTTTATCGATTTAGAAGTCCGCTAGAATCAGAGTATCCAGAAGTGATTGAATTGTTTTGTCGAAAATCAGTGGATTTTGAATTAAAATTTAATACTGGGATTACACCAATTCATATTGATGAGAGTATTGTAAGTCTGTCTGCAATTTTACTAAATGATGTTTACTATGATTTATTAATTAGAGGTAAGCGAACGGTGTATGGATATTCGGTTATTGAAATTGAAGCTGTAATTTTGTTTAAGATTAAAGCGTGGATTGATATGAAACATCAATTGGAAAGTGGAAAACACGTGGATTTGAAAACCGTCAAAAAACATAAGAATGATGTGTTTAGGCTTCTTGCAAATGTTGACCCTTCTAGTAAAGTAGAAACTTCTGAATTGATTAGAGCGGATATCAGAAAGTTTGTTGAATTGGTTGATCAAGATAGACCAGATTTGAAGAATCTAGGCATTCATGTAATTGGGTTCAATGAGATGATTGAACTTCTTGAAAATATATACTTGGATTTGACACTCTAACTCACTAGTGTTGCATAAAAAAACAATTGCTCATGTCAAGCCTACAAACTAAAAAAAAGATATACTCAGTAACGGTGTCAGACACTATTTTGGGAAGTAACGCTCTTGGTCTTTACTGTATCCGTTCATTTTGCTAAAATTGTTCTGTTAAATTAGGAGTTACTTCCGTTTGGGGTATCCGACACCTTTATTGTAGGAACGAGTTACTTCTATAATTGGATAACGGGGAATTATAGTAACACGAGCAATGACTATGGCATCAGTGGCTATTCAGCTGCGGCTAGTGTAATAAAACCAGGGAATTATGTTTATTATGATGGTACTAGTGGTAACGTTTTGTTTATTACAAGTGCTTCTGATGAAGATGGTGATAGCACTATTGAGTATGCAGAGATAAAAATAAGTGCCCATACAAGCAATCGAAAAAATGTCTACTTATCCTCTTTCATATGGTGCAACAAAACCATCTACTATAAAACTTATACACATAGTCAATATGAAGTGGAGCAATGGTCTTTAACAAATACTGATTTACACATAGGAGGAACCTGTGAGAATAAAAAAAAATTTAGGACTTGGATTTCTCATTATTCTACTCTTATTTATAAGCAGCTTTTACTACCTAAAGTCACAAGCGTTAGCTGAAGAGCTTCAACTAGTTAAAGAAAAGAATGAATCAGCTGCTTTAGAGACAAATCAATCAATGGAGAATTTGTCATATCAACTTGCGATGGCAAAAGGTTTTCTTGGTAATCTCATTCATGGTGTTAATATTTTGTATGAAACCAATAAATTTCCTATATATGATGCAACAGATGAGGAATCATTAGATGTATTAAAAGAACTTCATGCTAGGCTAATTGAGGACAAGGTAATAACAGATGAGCTCGTGTTTATAATTGGCCCCCTTCAAAAAGAGACCAATAATGTTTATTTTATTGAATGTTCTAGTTTTGAAAAACTTGATGCTGATGCTGTTTATAAAAAAATTGAAACCGATATAGTACCTACTGAATTTGGAGAAGGGCATGTTTTTAAAGTGACCTATAAAAATGGTCAACTCACTTATGAAATTATGCAATAGATTGATGATATGGCAGATAATATATCCTAAAACGGGACTGTCGGGAAATAAGATGATTTAAACAAAGCTCAAATCAAGAGCAAAGATTCCTCAATAAAAGTCGTTTCAACAAACGAAATTATTTGAGGAATCTTATTTTTAGGAAGAGTAATGGTATCAGACACTTTTTTTGGAAGTAACGCTCTTGGTCTTTACTGTATCCATTTATTTTGTTAAAATTGTTCTGTTAAATTAGGAGTTACTTCCGTTTGGGGTATCCGACACCTTTATTGTAGGCTCTCAGCAGAGAATTACCTTGGGAAATACGCATTATTATATTTTAAGAGCACTTTACAGGGTATAGTTATACAAAAGGTAAAAGCAGATAACAGGAGGGCACATGAATCAAATTGCAAATGTCTTGATTTATGCCTTTCTAATTGCAGATTCTATTGATGCAGATATTGAAACTAACCTTGAAAGGTACGCTAGAATTGGAGGCGCAAAGATGAAAAAAATATGGGTTGTTCTATCCTATCTGACGATGATTATCATGAATATGCTGGCAAATCTATTGCCGATCAATGGGCAAAACACAGGGGCTATCTCAGATGCGTATCCAAACTTGTTTGCACCAGCAGGGTATACATTTTCCATTTGGGGGCTAATTTATCTGCTCCTAGGCATTCTGGTTATCTTCTTAGTGAGACAAACCAAGTACCTCAACCACCCTCTTAGAAATCAAGGGGTGAGTCGTATTATGACTTTATTTATAGTTTCCTCGTTTGCAAATGCCACATGGATTTTGGCATGGCATTATCAGTTCATCGGCGTCAGTGTGCTCATCATGCTTGTGATCTTAGTGAGTTTAATACTTATGATGAATGAACTGGTCAAGACGTCTTTTTCTAAATCAGAGCTCAAATGGATGAAACCGCCTGTGGGGGTTTATCTAGGCTGGATCACGGTGGCTACAGTTGCCAATATCACCACTTACCTTGTGAGTATTCAGTGGCATCAGTTTGGCATTTCTGAAGAAGTATGGATGGTGATCATTTTGGTTGTTGCGACGTTAATCGCATGCACAACCTTGATTTGGAGTAAATGCGGGGCTTATGGTTTGACTGTGATTTGGGCTTATATGGGGATTTGGTCAAAACATACCTCTGCGACTGGATTTAATCATGAATATGAGGCCGTAATCTTGACGCTTTATGCAGCACTTGCTCTTTTGATTTTCACAACAGGGCGTGTGATCTGGGTGCAAATTTTAAAAAATAAAGGCTGGGCAAATGTTTAAGCGCAAAGATAAACTAAAAGATAAATCATATAATATGTCCTCAATGAACCAAATTATCCTCATGATGGACACAGGCGTCATATTAATTCAAGGGATCAAAGCGTATACTCAGTCCGCGTTTATGGGTAGATATGGTGGGGAGGACTTTATAGTTGTTTTAAAAAAGACGAGTTGTTTAGACAAGCAGATAAAAAAACTATATATAGCAAAGACATCAGGACGTAATCGAATAGAGTCTTGATGGCATTAGACACCAAAACGGAAGTAGAGTATAATAGAAAATAAAATAAAAATAGACTGTTGACAAGGGAGTGGATGAATTTGGAACCTTCAAAAAAAGACTGGAAACTTTTTAGGGACAGGATAGTTTTATGGCAAGAGTCATATATGGAAAAGCTCGTTATGGAATATACAGTGTTGTTAAAGGATAACTTGCCAGCGTCAAGTAAGTTCTGGGCGTTGGAACAGCGCATTAAACTGGATAAAAATAAGCCAGGGGTGATCTTAAATCTAAGTAAGCAACAGATGTTATTTGATATTATACGACTAATCAATGATGGCGTAATAACGATGGATGACCTTTTAGATTTTAGTGATGATTTAAGAGATTATGTAAAAGAAGTGATGAGCTCAATAGGCGATTAAAGAATGGTTGGTTAGGGTGCCAAATGGCAGAGGAAAAAAATAAGCTCATAAAATATAAAGAAAAATGGAGAAAATGTATTATGAAATCTAAAACAGTCAATAGTAAATCTTTAGGGGTAGAGTCAGAGCCGATTAATGAAGCATTCGAGAAACTGAATCTAGCAATGCAACAGGGGTATGTTTATGAATTTGCTGGAGAGCCAGATAAAGCAATTAAGGAATGGAAAAAGGTTTTTAAAGAAGTTAAAGCCTATTTTGCAGAGCATAAAGGGAGTGATTTAAAAACTTTTGATGAATTGCTTAATGGCACTGAGTTTGTATATAATTGGGTTCAAGACTATGATGAAGTTCTTAGAAATAGGCTTGTAAGTTGCAGTGAAGATGAGAAGCAACAGCTTGGAAGTCTAAAAATTGAATTGCTTACATTTTTGCTTAGTTTGAATATAAAAGACGCATTAAACGAGGCAAATCAAAGAAGGTCTTTAGCTGAAACTTATTATCTAATAGGTCAGCCAGATGTGGGAGAGCGGTATTATACTGAATTGATTGAGGCATATCCCGATGATGTGTGGGGATACGTAGGCTATTCAGATGAATATTGGATGGGAAAGTCTGAGCAACTGGATTTTGAGAAGGCATTTAAGATATTAAATGAAGCTTATAATAGAGTTACAATCAATGAAAGCGAAATCATTGTTGAACGCCTAACAAATTTGACGATTGCTAAGAAGAAAAAAGAACTTGAAGACTATATTGAACTTGAAAAAGAGCTTGCGTTAGGAGAGGATACAACTGTAAGTAATGTCATCGACCAGCTTAGAAGAAAAACCAAAGCGGTTCCATTGTCTTACCTTAAGTTTATTGAAAACAATAAAAAAGTAGCATTACCGCTAATTTTAGAAGAAATGGCGTCTTACATTAAGGCGCCAGATCACTACGCTCTGAATAATGGCTTATTGGCCTTATATCTTCCGTTTATACTGGCTCAATGGGAAGAAAAAGGATCTTCAAGAGATCTTATCGATTTAGTGGCTTGCTCTGAAGAATCCATTGATTTACGTATAGGCGATGCGATTACGGAAGAATACCCAGTTGTATTGTATAGATGTTTCGATGGGGATTTAAGTTATTTAAAAAGTGTAATTGGAAGAGAACATGTTGGCACATTCTCTAAGTTAGCTTATTTAAGAGCTTTATCTGTATATTACATCGAAAATTTGAATGATATTGAAGGCCTAAAAGTTTATTTGCAAAATCTACTAAATGACCAACCTGAGTTAGCAACTAGGATTTCCAGCATTGTGTTGATGCATAAAAGGGAGGCGCTATTATCAGTGGGAAAACGCTCTGTGGAGTCTGAATTTTATGATCCTACAGTTAATGGGAACTGGTCGGATTATCAGGTTAATTTTCACAATGCTTCTCGTGATGAAACGGTAGAATACAAGAAGAGCTTTAATGCAATTGAAACACTGAATAAATGGAGATTGATCAGTGATGAGAAGCCTGTCGTTCCTGAATATGGAATCTTATATCAAAAGTTATTTAATGCAAGGGAAAAGCGAACGCCCAATTCAATAAAAAAGACGAATTTACAATATCATCATGAGCCCATTATAACGGGTAAAAAAATAGGAAGGAACGATCCGTGCCCTTGTGGGTCAGGAAAGAAATATAAAAAGTGCTGTGGCAACTATATAAATTGAATTAAAATTTTATAAAAATCATCCGATATATATCATAACCAAAACTACTATGTGAGGATGAACCCTATGAATAAACGCAAGCCACTAACTCAAGAACAAATAAAAGAACTTTTAGAAGCAATGAGGTCATCAAAAATAAAACGTGAATATCGTCGAATTCAAGCTATCTATTTATACGGAACAGGAAAAGAGGTCGGAGAAATCGCTGAAATAACACAGTTGACTCCTGTTACGATTTCAAGATTATATACAAAGTATCGTAGTATAGGTCTTAGTTCAATCCCAGATGCTCCACGCAAAGGTAGACCAAGTCGGTTAACCGAAGAGCAAGAGGCTACAATAAAAGACCTCATTTTAAACAAAACCCCCGCCGATGTTGGTTTTGTAGCTAATTTCAATTGGACAGCTGGAATTGTAGCAGAATATATTTTGAGAGAATTCAAAGTTCAATACAGCATCAAAGGTATCACGTTGATATTGTCTAGACTGAATTTATCATTCACACGTCCTACGTACACG
>NZ_BDHH01000040.1 GCF_001748365.1 Fusibacter sp. 3D3
ACTTGATATTGTTTTCGTTGCTTTTTGATACGTGTTTCTCACAGATGTATTGACTTTTGATACCGTATTTTTCACCGTGCTTGTTACGCGACTTACTGTGCTTTTGATGGTTTCCTTGGCCTTTTGTGCAAAACTTTTACTCACTGGTTTTGAAGGCGTGCGTGCTGGTGGTGATTTCTTTACCACACTTGTTGCTCGGGTTACCTTGCTTGAAGCCGACTTTGCACCACTACTTGATGGTTTACTGGTGGCTTTTGTCGTGGATTTGCTTGCCGAGGGTTTGCTTGAGGTGCTTTTACTTGTGCTCGCCTTACTGTAGCTTGGCTTACTCGGTTTGCTTGGTTTACTCACCTTACTGGGTTCTTTTGTACTCTTGCTTGTGCTACGCGATACTTTTTCATAGCTGCTTCGAGTACTTTTTGAAATCTTCGAGCTTGATTTACTATATGCCGCAAACGACATACTTGATGGCGCATAGGAACTCATTGTCATGAGTAAAAATGCCACCAACGTAATCTTGCTGATGATTCGATTCCATTTGTGATTTGTAAATAGAATCATACTTGTCCTCCTTATTTTTTTTATTCAAAAAGGGGCTTAACCCTGTTTTGATACAAATAATTCAGCTGCATCTATCGATGTGTTTTTTGGGGCTTTATTGTATTTTATAAACACAACAACCGATACTAATGCCGAGACAAATGCTAAGCTTGTAAACATGGAACCTACTCCAGATAATGCAACCCCCACCATTGAAAAGTACGCTGAAGATGAAACGAGTTTTGACAGAAAACTTATGTCTATGCGCAAGGAAGTGTTGAGTGGCAAACGCATTCCAAAGCATGAAAACTTCTATAAAAAATACTTTGAGATTAAAAAAACACCCGTCCGCGGACCACAAGTAACCGTCAATGATGAAGCTGTCCGAAAAACAAAGCGTTACTACGGGTATTTCACACTGTTGTCCAACGAAAAAATGGACGCCATAACCGCCTTACAACTATATCGAAACAAAGATGTTGTTGAAAAAGCATTCGCCAATATAAAGGACCGATTGAATCTTCGCCGCTTACTCGTTTCATCTGAAAAAAGCCTTGATGGTAAACTCTTTGTTGGATTTGTTGCGCTGATCTATTTGGCATATATAAAAAAACGTATGCACGAAGCGAAAATATTTCAGAAATACACGCTTCAAACACTTCTTGATAAGTTAGATATCATTGAATGCTTTGAAAATCCAGGCTATTCATTACGCATTGGAGAGGTACTTTCAAAGCAGAAGCAGATTTATGAAGCATTGGGGATTGATTCGCCAACATAGTTAGGTGTTGGCGGGAATGCAGGTTACTTGCTCCCGCAAGATACTTTCACGATACGGCAGTGTTCACTTAATGTTGCAACCTGTATCTTTGTCGACTCATAACTATGAGCCATCATCCCGCTTAGCACCCCGCATTACTGCGACGCACTGGGACTGACTACACGGCTTCTTGGCAATTACCGTGACTGGACTTTCACCAGCTAGAAAGCGTTCAGCTTAGCTGGACACACTAGGATAAAGCCGCGTGGTCGCCTTGCGCCTGCGACAAAGCACAAACGCCGGCAATGCCGGCGTTTGCAAGATGCTTGTGACGTGGTCGAAATGACCTTTAGTGTGTTAGCTAGGTGGTCGGCGATGCCACAACTCCCAATTTAAAGCCGTTCTTAAGGTGCTCTTGTGGTCGCTGAAAAGCTAAACTAGCTATTTGTTCAAAATAGTTGTTCTCATTACACTTGAAAGCAATTCTGCTTTCTTCAGCAATTCTCCCTCAACATCTGATTCAGGCTTTTCAAAATGCCCAAATAGAGATTTACTAGCCATGAGTTGCTCAACTACTTCTTCTTTATAAGTACTTTTCATAATTCGATTGAGATGAATTGTATTCTCATAATCATCATAATCCGATCTTATACCGTCTAAGATTTTGAAAATGATAACGTTCACTCCATCGCCCCTAATCTCGTATGAAATTGAAATAATAAGATTCGTATCAGTGTATTCAATGTCATAAAGCATTGAATTTTCTGTTTTTTTTCTAGTTCTAAAAAATTATATCTTTCTACGAGAAAGTTGAAGTATTTTCTTACAGCGTTATTATATCCTTCACGAGTAATCATATTTCACCTCATTGCAGTTTAGTGTGTGCATTCCATTCAGGATGAAGCTTTTGGTAGTTTTTAATCATGTTTTGCTCCATTTCGTAGAAAATACTCGGTGTTTTTCTATTGGCATCTAGTCCGATGTCAATGATTTCACGTCCACTTCTGAATTGATCCAATATCCACTTACGATTGTATTCCATCATTTTGGAAGTAACCTCATAATCCTTGAGCCCCATATTCCAATACTCTGGCATATCGTTCAATATTTTGGCATCAGTATACTTCTCAGCAGCGGCTTCTACTCTTTTCATTGTCTCACCAACAATTACTGGGCCCTTACCGCTCCCACCCTTGACATACACTCCAACTGCTTATGTTGAAGTGGGCGGTGGCTGTTTCCTAAAAAAGTAGGTGCTTTTCAGCACTCTGTTCTTTAAAAATCACTACTGCCTACATTTTACCATGTTCTGTTATTTTCGAGTATCATTATTCTGCACCTTCACCTGTTTCAAGACTCGGTAGTCGATACTCGGTTTTATTTTTTAGCATGCCATAGATGATATTTACCAGTCTTCTGGCAATGCTCACTAAGACCAGCTTAGCATTTTTACCTTCTGCCAGTTTACGGTCGTAGTAATCTCTGAATATGGGGTTTCGGGGCTTTCCTTTGGTGGATACTTGAATCATTTGGATCGCAAGAAAGTAAAGGGTCGCTTGAAGTCTGCGATTGCCTTGTTTGGATGCCTTATCTTTGCCCTTACCAGCCGATGACAGATTGATTGGGGCTATGCCAGCAAATTGTGCTAGCTTTGCAGGGTTTGGAAAGCGATTCACATCACCTATTTCGGACATGATTTTAACAGCCGTGGTAATGTTCATACCGGGCATTGTGGCTAAGGTACAGCCAAGGTCATGATACAGCTTTTCCAGTTCCTTGTCGACAGCCTTAAGTTGCTCGTCATAATGTTGAAGGTCTTTGACAAGCCCCTTCGTGATCACATCTCGATAGTTCTGGTATTCCTTGGCTTTGGTATGGTCACGTTTCACTGCATCTAAAACAATTTTGCAGCGTCTCACAGAGAAACTGTTGTGACCAACGTCTTTCATTTCTTCTGCAAGGCTTTCAGGAGTTTTACCTCTGAGATATTGCTCAGACGGGTAGTGTTCCCAAAAGAACAGGGCAGTCTTTCTGCTGATGTCCTCGAAGAACTGCTTATAGCTTGGATAAGCCATGCAGACTTGTTCATGGAGTTGGTTTTTAAGTCTAATCCGCTGAGTCATGATGTTGTCTCTGCGATTAACCATTTGGGAAAGTGACCAATAGGCATCATTTGGACAAGCATCTGGCAGTGTATACAGCATGTTAATGGTGGCAAGTGCGATGGCTTCTGCATCGTCACTGTCACTTTTTTTATACATGGCTCGGCACTTAGCTTGTCTATGAGCAAGGGATGTATTCACATCCTTTACCATCAGGCCTTTGCCAATAAGCCAGACTGCTAGCCCTCGACCATAGCCGTAGGCGTTCTCTAAACCATAGACAGGTTCTTTGTTTTCAGTACAGAATTTGTTCACTTTTCTTATCAGCTTTGGAAATTCAGCTGGTGTATTGGCGAAGGTAATCTCGCCGAGTTTTGTGTTCCAACAGTCTAAAATGACTGCGGTGTGGGATTCTTTATGCAGGTCTATGCCCACATAAATTAGGTCTTC
The DNA here is from genome assembly GCF_001748365.1 of Fusibacter sp. 3D3. Classification (GTDB taxonomy): domain Bacteria; phylum Bacillota; class Clostridia; order Peptostreptococcales; family Acidaminobacteraceae; genus Fusibacter_A. Next base: position 3,853 of record NZ_BDHH01000040.1, read on the forward strand.
TTTACGCTTGTTCACTCAACATCGTCCTCCTGTTTGGCAACCGAACTACAACCTCAACTGATAAGTCTCTCTCCTGGAATTACATCCTGTGACGACCAAGGGGACAAGTCAGTACTTTTGCTTTGCAAAAGCCACTCACTCTGTTCGTGTCCGCACTTCTTTGCGGTACCCAGTGGGTAAGTATTATTGGGTCTAGGAGAACCAGTCTCCATAGCAAGAGTACACCCTGTCAGAAACAGGTAACTTCTGGAAATAGACTTTACTTTCTCGAAGTCGTGTGTGTGATATTAACTCTGACTCAACTCGATTACAAGTCAAACTTTGAGGAAAATGTTGAAAACACTATGATTCAAAAATTTACAAAAAATAATAACAGCAGAGAAAGAAAAGTATTAAAACCTTTTTCTTCTCTGCTGTTGATTGATAATTATTGATTCAGTTCTGGTCAGTCCAGCTAGGATTTCGGAGAAACCGTCGCCCCCCTTAAACCCCCCAGTTGCGTCCCAGTTTACCACAGACAAAAATAACCGTCAAGGGTGGGTTCACCATGAACCGAGGGGGTAGCAGAGATGACATTTATTCTAGCTGATTGAGGGCAGAACTTTTCGCTGCGAAGTAACGTTGTTTTTAAACTTAAACCATTGGCACCACTAGGCTAAGAGATAATCTCACCTTTGTGTGCCCCACGTTCGCCCTGTGTCGCATTTTCTAGTCCTCAGTCGAGCAAGGATGCCACTGAGGATAATCAAAGCCGAATTTGGGGCTTTGTGACCGATTGTTTTGCGAGCTGCCATTCAGCCAGATTGAGACTAACCCATTGCCGTTACTGGCGTCTGAATTTATTCGCCCACCTGTCGCACACGTTCGCCCTGTGTGGCGTTTACTCATCCCATGTAGAGTAAAGATACCACTGGGGATGAGAAACGCCTGTTTGGGGCGAATTTGGCGAGCGTTCCACTTCGCCTTTTTAGGGAAAACCAGTTACTGCTCGAATATTATTTCGGTGGGGGATAAAGGGACGTGGTCGCCCCGATTCACAATCGCCGGTAGTACCGACGTTTTAAAGGCTTTTAGTACGTGGTCGAAATAACCCTTTGTGTGTCAGATAGGTGGTCGGTAAAGCTGTAAAACCGCTATTTAACACAGTTATTCAGGTATTGTATAGGTGGTCAAATGACTAAGCCTAAATTTCAATTTCAAGAAAGTCAATTTTGTCGCTTTCTAAAGTATACTCGTTGATTATGCTAACCTCCTTGGAACTACATGCTGGACAGATTCTAAATCCCTTGTCAAATGTAACCTTTCTTTTAAGAATATCGCTTATTTTCTGTTCCAAAATAGAAACTGTTTTCATGGTCACCTGCTTACTAGCGCCTTCTTCGACTAGTTTCTCAATTAGATTTAAATAGCCTCGTTCTCCATACATTTTAATCCATTTAGGATTTAGATCATTTTCAAGATACAATTTTACTAGTTCGTTGTCTGCAGAATTGTCAGAAACAAACCTACTTTCACAGACCGTACACCTGCATTCTAATCGCTTTAATGAGAATTTTTCAACCATATTATCAATGCTCCTTATCGTCTCGGAATAGCTTTTGTAGGATCGAAAATAACTGTGTTTATCCCGTCTTTTAACTGTGCAGAATTAAACGTAATGGAATCAAATCCATGTTTCCTAGCACCTCTAGCAATCGAATGAGCCATATCATAATCAACAATTCCTCTTTGAGTAACATTTAAGTTTTTACCTAACATAGCGTCTACCTCGATGATAACACCACCTGGTCTTTCTGCTAAAGCTGTCGCTGGGGAGTCAGCCAAGTATACACCTCTACCAAATCGATTATTGTGAAATGCTGCTTGAGGATTTGGCAAATCAGTCCTAAATCCATTGTCTTTGATAAGATCTACTACGTTTTCACCTGCTGAGTGATATAACTTAGTCGATGCTGTCCCACCCTCAAAAACACCATCAATTTGCTTTATTTCTTTCCCAGCAAACATTTGCAAATCAAACCTAGCGATTATTGGACTTTTCTTAGCTACATCATCTAATCCCGCACCAGATAACGATTTCATCGCATTTTTTATTGGATCTACGCTGTTTTTTACTACCGTTCCTACTTCATCTGCACATTTTACTGCGCCTATTACTGGAATTAGTCCCACAACATCTAATGCCGTTTGACCTGCATGACCCCATGACCATTCCCAATGAGTAAGGTCATAACCAACATCTCTTAAATCTGCTGGTAAATCTACGCCTAAAAGGCCAATTGCAATTTGACCTACAGTTCCTAATAAGGTCACATCATCAGTGAAATTTCCTTTGATAATTTGATTCAATGACTTTGCTAGATAATTTTTTGTTCCCTCTACAATTGATGGAAGCKTATTCTTTACAAATGAAACTACATTCGTTTTTACAGCTGATGCAACTCCTATTCCGAAGTTCCTTACACTATTGAATGTATTTTTCACACCTGAGCCAATAATACTACCAAGTGTTTTAACTCCTTTTACAACATTTGATCCAAGTGTCTTGGTACTCTCGATGACACTACTGCCAAACTTCTTTGCTGTACTAAAGGCACTTTTCACACCTGAGCCAATATGACTACCAAGTGTTTTAACTCCTTTTACAACATTTGATCCAAGTGTCTTGGTACTCTTGATGACACTACTGCCAAACTTCTTAGCTGTACTAAAGGCACTTTTCACACCCGACCCAATATGACTACCAAGTGTTTTAACACCTTTTACAACATTTGATCCAAGTGTTTTGGTACTCTTGATGACACTACTGCCAAACTTCTTAGCTGTACTAAAGGCACTCTTTACACCTGAATTTAGCTTACTTCCAAATGATTTTACACTACTAAATGCCTTCTCTGCCTTACTTTTAAACTGGCTTCCAAAGCTCTTTGCTGTTTTACTGATGCTATTTCCAAAACTCTTTATGCCACTAAATGCTTTTGAGAACCCTGATTGGGTTTGACTGCTTACGCTTTTAGCCACATTACTGCCAAATTGCTTAACACTATTATAACTCTTTGTGACAATACTTTTTGTGTTTTTTGCAAAACTTGTCACCGTTTGCCGCGATTTGAGTGCAAACCTTGAGACTGAGGTCTTCATCTTATCTARTGATGAACTYACACCYGATCTAATGGTTGCTCCAAATTTGCTCACATTTGATTTTGCCGTGCTTACTGTGGATTTCAGCTTTGTAAATGATGCTTTGATACYSGATGCCACACTTCTTGTTGCTTTATAAGTTTTATTCACCACAGATTGGGTTGCTTTTTGGGCAACACTCGATACTTTTTTTACCGCTGTATTTACATATTTCGTCGTGTTACTTACTATTTTACCTATTTTCTTTGTGGTATTACCTATCGCTGTTTTGATTGCATTTTTTGTCGAACTGCTAAATCGACTTGTGACATTACTGACGACTTTTTTAGCCGTACTTGATATTGTTTTCGTTGCTTTTTGATACGTGTTTCTCACAGATGTATTGACTTTTGATACCGTATTTTTCACCGTGCTTGTTACGCGACTTACTGTGCTTTTGATGGTTTCCTTGGCCTTTTGTGCAAAACTTTTACTCACTGGTTTTGAAGGCGTGCGTGCTGGTGGTGATTTCTTTACCACACTTGTTGCTCGGGTTACCTTGCTTGAAGCCGACTTTGCACCACTACTTGATGGTTTACTGGTGGCTTTTGTCGTGGATTTGCTTGCCGAGGGTTTGCTTGAGGTGCTTTTACTTGTGCTCGCCTTACTGTAGCTTGGCTTACTCGGTTTGCTTGGTTTACTCACCTTACTGGGTTCTTTTGTACTCTTGCTTGTGCTACGCGATACTTTTTCATAGCTGCTTCGAGTACTTTTTGAAATCTTCGAGCTTGATTTACTATATGCCGCAAACGACATACTTGATGGCGCATAGGAACTCATTGTCATGAGTAAAAATGCCACCAACGTAATCTTGCTGATGATTCGATTCCATTTGTGATTTGTAAATAGAATCATACTTGTCCTCCTTATTTTTTTTATTCAAAAAGGGGCTTAACCCTGTTTTGATACAAATAATTCAGCTGCATCTATCGATGTGTTTTTTGGGGCTTTATTGTATTTTATAAACACAACAACCGATACTAATGCCGAGACAAATGCTAAGCTTGTAAACATGGAACCTACTCCAGA
>NZ_BDHH01000041.1 GCF_001748365.1 Fusibacter sp. 3D3
AAGGATTCTACTTCTATCCAGGTATTCGCATTTGCAATCGTTGCAATCACTGTTGTAAAGATTATTTCTATCAGCTTATGTTTTACTTTCCACTCTTGTCTAAAATCGCTTACATTTTCAAATGCACTTTTAAACATTGTTTTGTCCATATGAATTCTCCTCCAGAGTTTTTTTCCTCTAGTATTGAATTCGACATTACTTCTTTAATTCCTTTTTGTAATTATTACCATTTATTCCTTCTGCATTTTCGCATTCACTTTTCCTAAAATACTCTACATTTTTTTCATGCGATAGCCGTGTCAATATTATTTGACCGTATGTCAATATTATTTGAACAATTCAGTTCTTTAGATTAATACTTACGAAATTTGATTTTCTATCTGCTTATTTTGGCCTTTTGCCGCTCTTTTCTGCTCATACATAGCCAAATCAACCTTGTGGAAAAATGCGCCAAAGTCAACATTGGTTTCATGATCTATATACGAAAAAACGCCGTGTCCAATTGCTATACTAAAGTTATAAGACAGTTCCTGCTCTATTTTTCCAAGTAATCTATCAAGCTGTGCTACAGCCGAGTTGTATTTTACCGGATCTACATCCTCCATGAGGCACGCGAACTCATCACCACCCAAGCGATAGCACTTGCCCAATTCCGAAAAAGCCATTTGAATGGCATCATAAGTCCGCTTAATAACAAGATCGCCCTCACTGTGCCCAAATGTGTCGTTAATGTTTTTAAGATTATTGATATCTAAAAGCGCCAACCTAAATGTGTTTCCAAGTGCTCGGTTGAGGAGCTCGTCTAAGTCGCGTTCAAATGCAGCTCTATTATCTCCACCTGTTAAAATATCTGTATAAGCCATCTTTTCTAACAATTTGGACTCGTTTTTTAACACTAATAAATTATTAAAATACTTAATGCTCTCTATAAATTGAAAGGCCATAAAGGCACCAAATCCCAATTTGCTATAAAGATTTAACAAATCAAATTCTTTACTAAAAAAGACACCGATTTCTAAAAAGCCTGTAACGATGAGAACGCTTAAATGCATCAGATAAAGGCTTGATTTTTTATTTTTTAAAACAAAACTTTCATAACTCATCACAGCAAGAGTCCCTAAAATAACACTTCCAATCAAAATTAAGGTAATTGTAGTAATGGCAATAAAAGGAACTCGCCCTGTCATTTGAAGCACAATTGATAGAAATAACAGGACGAAAAATAGTCGCACTATAATTTGGGTATACCACCTGTATTTCTCCAAAACAACAATCCCTAGATATCTTACAAGAGCGATTGTAAACAGGGGTAACATCAAGTAACTTATCCCTCCAAGAATAAACCGATTACCCGTTACCAATTGTAAAACACGCATTTCAGACATCATCCAAATACTGGCGGATATAGAAAACAGTCCGAGATAAAGCAATCTGTAATCCCCTATACGACTTAAGATGATAGAGGCAATGATGGCTAATACACCTGTAATGAGCATTGTTACCGCAACGCCTAATCCCGTTATATTTTTATGCACAATATCATAAATAAGGGCCTCTTTTTCACCATAATAGATAGGGTTGACAACCCCTAAAAAAGTATTGATTTTTGTCTTGTATTCAATAGTCAATACTTCTCCAGCCATGCTATCTGGTAATTCTACCAAATGCCACATACTGACTTCTGGAAATACCAATCTGCCTTCACGTGTTCTCTCGCTCTGATAAATGATTCTATTTTTTGCGATCACGGAAACATCTTGCATAGACGCACGTATTCTAAGTGACATCCCATCTGGAAAAGCTTCATCCAAAGTCTTTTCAACTTTAAATACTTGATCATAACCAACATTTTCAATCGTATAAGGCAATTCCACATGGCCAGATGTACTACTATCTGTTGAAATTTTATCCGTTGAAACTTGCCAATTATCATTTAAATCCAAAATATTGCCTTTAGCAATAGACAAATCTTTCTCTGGAGAGAGGTATGCCAAAAATATAATAAGCGTAAAAATCAATAAGAAAGTAATATAGGGCTTTGATTTTTTCAATCTTTTTAGAAACACATCTTTCTGGTTCACAAATACTCCTCATCGATTTAATTCTAAAGATCATACCTTTATTTAAACTTGAATGGCGATCCCACCATAAAAAATATCTCTAATGACAAACTGGTGCTTCTGAACTTTAAAACCGCTTTCATTTAATGCACTTTCAAAATCTCTATTCAGATGGCAGCCATGTGCTACCTTTTTCCACGCAGGTGTCAACATATTCATGATCGATGATGCCACTGGCGATTTTGATAAAACATGTTCGATAAAAATGAACTGTCCTGTTGGTTTTAAAATGCGCTTTATCTCAGACAACCCCTTCATAACATCAGGGACAGAACAGAATATCAAAGTTGAAACAACCGTGTCAAATGTGTTGTTATCAAACGGCAAATTTTCTACATCAAGTTGCATCACTTCCAGTTGCGCCAATTCAATCGTCTTATCTTGACTCGACTGAATAAAAGACTTTAGATTTTCTGCAATTTTAGACTCTATCTTAACAACCTCATCTATATCAGATACTGTCAAATGTGTAATTCGAGCTGAATCATAAAATTTCAAATTTGCCCCGCTACCAATGCCAAGTTCCAAGCATTTTCCGCTTGATTTTGAAATGAGTGTGCTTCTCAAATCTTTCAACCCATTATTTTCAAAAGGTGCCATAAAAAAATCGTATTTATTCATATGTTTATCTCCATCTATTTCTATATTTAAGAAAAATCAAAGCGTATACTCAGTCCGCTTCGCTACCTTCGTAACACTTGCACAATCCTATCGGATTGCATTCAGTGGAAGTTTGGACTCCCACTGAATTAGGAATATGAACCCCCACTTAGAGAAGTGGGGGACATCTCCTCAAGGGCTATAAACGCAATCCCCCATGGGGCTTTCACATCACTTTCTAATGAAATATTAACTTTTTCAAAATAAGATCATACGCTATAATTATATGTACCCTTTCGACTATCAAAATAATTATGAGGAGCCTATAATGAGTAAGTTTGTTCCATTTATAAAAGAAAAAAAAATACTGATTATCACGATTCTATCGCTCTCTTTGCCTGCTATTATTGAAATGGGATTAAACACGCTTCTTGGAGTAGCAGATTTGATAATGCTCGGACAACTTATTGGTTCTGATGCCATCGCTTCAGTCGGCTTTTCAAATCAAATTATGTATCTTTTGATATTCACTTTTTCTGCATTTAACACAGGTGCCATCGCTATGATTTCTAGAGCATTTGGTGAAAAAAATTATGAAAAGCTCAAAAATATAGCCGAACAAAATGTCATCTTAAATTTATTAATCGGTTTCATCATTTTAGTGATTTCATATGCCTTTCGAAATCAAATTTTTACAATCTACGATATTGAACCCGCGATCTTCTCGGATTCAGTAACTTATTTCACTGTGATTCTGCTTGGTTTTGTTCCAATGTTCTTATCATTTTCATTTGCAGCCATCTTAAGAGGCTCGGGCGATACAAAAACACCCATGAAGATCACTGCATTTGTGAACATACTCAATGTGATTGGCAACTATTTTTTAATCACAGGATGGGGACCCTTCCCAGAGCTCGGGATCGCCGGTGCTGCGCTTTCAACTTCTCTTTCTAGATTAGTCGCAGTCATCATCTACATTCATCATCTATACTTTAAAGCACATCACTTCAAACTGCAATTCAAGATTGTGATGGATTCGAAAATTCTCAATCCACTCTTTAGAATTAGCCTACCCGGAGGTGCTGAACAGGCCTTAATGCAACTTGCATTTGTAGTCGTTGGTATATTCATCGCAAAACTTGAAACGAGTTCAGAAGCTCTTTTTAGAATTTTAAATCAAATTGAATCGCTTTCATTTATGCCTGCTGTTGGATTCTCTATTGCAACTGCAACACTTGTTGGAAAATCTCTCGGTGAAAAAGATACAAAGGGCGCCAGCGAGGTGGGTTATACTGCTTCTATTCTCGGAATGACTTGGGGTTTTTTAAGCGCTCTATTATTCATCACTCTACCAGGAACACTCATAGCCTTCTTCACACCCGAAATGGAAATCATTATGCTCGGAATACCCGTCATGCCTTTTTTAGCCATTAACCAACCTGGATTAAACTTCATGATTGTTATGAGTGGTGCACTTAGAGGGGCAGGCGATACTATGAAAGTCATGATATACACCATAGCCAGACTCTGGTTGTGTTTTGTACCGCTTTCATATGTCTTTATCCTTCACCTTGGACATGGTGTCGCAGGATTATGGCATGCTGAAATTATATCCATTCTCTTGTTTACAAGTGCTCTATTGCTTAGATTTAAAAGTAAAAAATGGGCAGAAATTAGAATAGGTTAAAACTTTTCTTTCAATTTCTCGTAAGCCTCTAATATTTCTACAAAGATGCTAGAGTTCCCACCTTTATCAGGATGGTGAACTTTGGCAAGGTCTTTAAAACGCTTCTTAATTTGCGCTTCTGTAACCGGTGCAACCAATCCCAGTGCCTCTAAATGTACAGGATCGAACAATTGCGTCAGAGGGAGCCCATTCTCTTTATAATGTTGATGATAGACTGCAAAAAAATAACAGATAAAAACTTCTTTTCGGTCCTCATGCGACATGTCTATCAGCGCAGTAAGGGGATAAGCCACTTGATTTGAACGCTGGTCTGCAGAAAAAAACTGATCCCAAACTAAAGCCATTCCCTCGGGTCTTGGTCTATAATTAAATCTAATGGCGATCTCTTGCTTCTTTAGTTGCCTCAATTTTTTCACAAGCTCCATTTTATTCATTTAGGTCCTCCCTCTAGCAGCGGCTCATACATCATAAGCGCATGATTTTCACAGATATGCTCATCTGTAATTTTATCATGGTTCATGTTTTTTACAACTCTTCTTATTTCGTTATGTCTCACATAAGCGCCCCAGAATTGAAGTGTAAATTTGTGATTTTTTTCATAGATACTATACTTAAAATATTGAGGCCAGTTTGATAAAATAGTGCCGACTAAATGATCCTTTTCTATGAAAAGTCTAATTTGATAAGTTTCATCCGTATCATTCAGAATGCGCAAATCTCTGTAATTGTAAACACAAGTGGCACCACTTCCAAAAGGTTGCGTCCTATTCGCATCTGGGAAGACATCAAAACTGTGTCGATGTCTTTCTGTGATTGTCAGTGGCGTGTGTAACGCCATCCAGTATATCAGGTTGGAGAGTTGGCAAAGACCACCACCAATCCCCGCTTTAAAAGTCCCATAGTGTAGAATCATGCCCTCTTTATAGCCTTTTGACGCAGTGGGATTCCCGATGAGTTTCCAATAGGAAAAAGTCTCTCCGGGTTTAATGATAATCCCATCTATCTGTTTAATCGCAATTTTTAAATTGTTGACTTTATTGTGTTGCAACCACATATCGACATTTTTTAACGTTCTATACAAGGGCGTCTGATGCTTGATGATACAAAATTCTAAAGGAGTCTTTGAATTTTGCCTCGCAAATTTATGTCGATGGACAACCCATTCCATATAACGCATATAAGTGTAGTACTTACGTCCAAAACTTGCTCTGAGCTTTGATCTGTATTTTGGTCTCAGATGTTCAAATTGATCCATTTTTAACCCCGATCTTCTCTGAGTATGCCCATGATAATGCCATCTACTAATTGCCCTTTTATAAGGTCTCTTTGTCTAACCAGACCTTCTTTTTGAAAATTTACCTTTTCGAGCAATCTCACTGAGCCATCATTTCCAGGAGTAATCGTCGCCTCTATCCGATTGAGAGCCATCTGTTCAAATCCAAAATCAACGATTTTACCAACCGCCTCAGTCCCATAGCCTTTGCGCCATTCGCTTTGTAAAAGCGCATATCCGACTTCAGCTCTTAAAGTATCTTGGTCAAAGTTCCCTAGACAACATGTGCCTATAAGTTTACTGGGCGTTTTTAGATAGATCCCCCAAGTGATCTCATCGTTTGCCATGAGTTCGCTGTGATACCGCCTAATAAATAGGTGCGTTTTTTCAATAGAATCTACTGGATAAAAATAATCATATAACGCGACTTCCGGATCACTTAAAATTTCATACAAATCGTGGTCGTCTTCATCACTGATTTCTCTTAAGCTCAATCTCTCAGTTTCCAATATTGGAAACGGGTGAAACGGTTTTATGATCATATTAGATCCCCTTTACGCCATTCTACCCTACTTCTGGTCGATTACTTTTCGTAAGCGCATCATAGGGTATAGGGTTGCTCAAATTTTGACTTTTGACACTCTAATTCATTATACAATAATAAAATTAGGCTTGCTATAACGATCTGCTGATCACACACGGCTATCGCATGAAAATCTACCATAATCAAGGCTTTTATTCAAAGTCTTAAAAAAATAGCATTGCGCTATTGGATTATGTGGCATGACTTATGTTTTAATGCAGAGCTCAATCCTTTTTACAGTTTTGAGGGCACAACTAATAAACCGTTTGTATCACTACAGCCGACTTACCCTACGAATGGTATAACTCAGCCTTTTTTCTACAGCTCAGATACGACTTTCGTTAGAAAAGACTCATCTATTGATGCTTTATAACGCTTCAACTTTAAACTGGTCTTCTTTTTCGTGATGGT
>NZ_BDHH01000042.1 GCF_001748365.1 Fusibacter sp. 3D3
ACCCTGTTTTGTATGGCAACTTGCCGCCGCGTGAAATTTCTATGAAGGATGTTTTCCGTTCTGGTGATTCGTCTAAGAAGTTTAAGATTGCTGAGGGTCAGTGGTATCGTTATGCGCCTTCGTATGTTTCTCCTGCTTATCACCTTCTTGAAGGCTTCCCATTCATTCAGGAACCGCCTTCTGGTGATTTGCAAGAACGCGTACTTATTCGCCACCATGATTATGACCAGTGTTTCCAGTCCGTTCAGTTGTTGCAGTGGAATAGTCAGGTTAAATTTAATGTGACCGTTTATCGCAATCTGCCGACCACTCGCGATTCAATCATGACTTCGTGATAAAAGATTGAGTGTGAGGTTATAACGCCGAAGCGGTAAAAATTTTAATTTTTGCCGCTGAGGGGTTGACCAAGCGAAGCGCGGTAGGTTTTCTGCTTAGGAGTTTAATCATGTTTCAGACTTTTATTTCTCGCCATAATTCAAACTTTTTTTCTGATAAGCTGGTTCTCACTTCTGTTACTCCAGCTTCTTCGGCACCTGTTTTACAGACACCTAAAGCTACATCGTCAACGTTATATTTTGATAGTTTGACGGTTAATGCTGGTAATGGTGGTTTTCTTCATTGCATTCAGATGGATACATCTGTCAACGCCGCTAATCAGGTTGTTTCTGTTGGTGCTGATATTGCTTTTGATGCCGACCCTAAATTTTTTGCCTGTTTGGTTCGCTTTGAGTCTTCTTCGGTTCCGACTACCCTCCCGACTGCCTATGATGTTTATCCTTTGGATGGTCGCCATGATGGTGGTTATTATACCGTCAAGGACTGTGTGACTATTGACGTCCTTCCCCGTACGCCGGGCAATAATGTTTATGTTGGTTTCATGGTTTGGTCTAACTTTACCGCTACTAAATGCCGCGGATTGGTTTCGCTGAATCAGGTTATTAAAGAGATTATTTGTCTCCAGCCACTTAAGTGAGGTGATTTATGTTTGGTGCTATTGCTGGCGGTATTGCTTCTGCTCTTGCTGGTGGCGCCATGTCTAAATTGTTTGGAGGCGGTCAAAAAGCCGCCTCCGGTGGCATTCAAGGTGATGTGCTTGCTACCGATAACAATACTGTAGGCATGGGTGATGCTGGTATTAAATCTGCCATTCAAGGCTCTAATGTTCCTAACCCTGATGAGGCCGTCCCTAGTTTTGTTTCTGGTGCTATGGCTAAAGCTGGTAAAGGACTTCTTGAAGGTACGTTGCAGGCTGGCACTTCTGCCGTTTCTGATAAGTTGCTTGATTTGGTTGGACTTGGTGGCAAGTCTGCCGCTGATAAAGGAAAGGATACTCGTGATTATCTTGCTGCTGCATTTCCTGAGCTTAATGCTTGGGAGCGTGCTGGTGCTGATGCTTCCTCTGCTGGTATGGTTGACGCCGGATTTGAGAATCAAAAAGAGCTTACTAAAATGCAACTGGACAATCAGAAAGAGATTGCCGAGATGCAAAATGAGACTCAAAAAGAGATTGCTGGCATTCAGTCGGCGACTTCACGCCAGAATACGAAAGACCAGGTATATGCACAAAATGAGATGCTTGCTTATCAACAGAAGGAGTCTACTGCTCGCGTTGCGTCTATTATGGAAAACACCAATCTTTCCAAGCAACAGCAGGTTTCCGAGATTATGCGCCAAATGCTTACTCAAGCTCAAACGGCTGGTCAGTATTTTACCAATGACCAAATCAAAGAAATGACTCGCAAGGTTAGTGCTGAGGTTGACTTAGTTCATCAGCAAACGCAGAATCAGCGGTATGGCTCTTCTCATATTGGCGCTACTGCAAAGGATATTTCTAATGTCGTCACTGATGCTGCTTCTGGTGTGGTTGATATTTTTCATGGTATTGATAAAGCTGTTGCCGATACTTGGAACAATTTCTGGAAAGACGGTAAAGCTGATGGTATTGGCTCTAATTTGTCTAGGAAATAACCGTCAGGATTGACACCCTCCCAATTGTATGTTTTCATGCCTCCAAATCTTGGAGGCTTTTTTATGGTTCGTTCTTATTACCCTTCTGAATGTCACGCTGATTATTTTGACTTTGAGCGTATCGAGGCTCTTAAACCTGCTATTGAGGCTTGTGGCATTTCTACTCTTTCTCAATCCCCAATGCTTGGCTTCCATAAGCAGATGGATAACCGCATCAAGCTCTTGGAAGAGATTCTGTCTTTTCGTATGCAGGGCGTTGAGTTCGATAATGGTGATATGTATGTTGACGGCCATAAGGCTGCTTCTGACGTTCGTGATGAGTTTGTATCTGTTACTGAGAAGTTAATGGATGAATTGGCACAATGCTACAATGTGCTCCCCCAACTTGATATTAATAACACTATAGACCACCGCCCCGAAGGGGACGAAAAATGGTTTTTAGAGAACGAGAAGACGGTTACGCAGTTTTGCCGCAAGCTGGCTGCTGAACGCCCTCTTAAGGATATTCGCGATGAGTATAATTACCCCAAAAAGAAAGGTATTAAGGATGAGTGTTCAAGATTGCTGGAGGCCTCCACTATGAAATCGCGTAGAGGCTTTGCTATTCAGCGTTTGATGAATGCAATGCGACAGGCTCATGCTGATGGTTGGTTTATCGTTTTTGACACTCTCACGTTGGCTGACGACCGATTAGAGGCGTTTTATGATAATCCCAATGCTTTGCGTGACTATTTTCGTGATATTGGTCGTATGGTTCTTGCTGCCGAGGGTCGCAAGGCTAATGATTCACACGCCGACTGCTATCAGTATTTTTGTGTGCCTGAGTATGGTACAGCTAATGGCCGTCTTCATTTCCATGCGGTGCACTTTATGCGGACACTTCCTACAGGTAGCGTTGACCCTAATTTTGGTCGTCGGGTACGCAATCGCCGCCAGTTAAATAGCTTGCAAAATACGTGGCCTTATGGTTACAGTATGCCCATCGCAGTTCGCTACACGCAGGACGCTTTTTCACGTTCTGGTTGGTTGTGGCCTGTTGATGCTAAAGGTGAGCCGCTTAAAGCTACCAGTTATATGGCTGTTGGTTTCTATGTGGCTAAATACGTTAACAAAAAGTCAGATATGGACCTTGCTGCTAAAGGTCTAGGAGCTAAAGAATGGAACAACTCACTAAAAACCAAGCTGTCGCTACTTCCCAAGAAGCTGTTCAGAATCAGAATGAGCCGCAACTTCGGGATGAAAATGCTCACAATGACAAATCTGTCCACGGAGTGCTTAATCCAACTTACCAAGCTGGGTTACGACGCGACGCCGTTCAACCAGATATTGAAGCAGAACGCAAAAAGAGAGATGAGATTGAGGCTGGGAAAAGTTACTGTAGCCGACGTTTTGGCGGCGCAACCTGTGACGACAAATCTGCTCAAATTTATGCGCGCTTCGATAAAAATGATTGGCGTATCCAACCTGCAGAGTTTTATCGCTTCCATGACGCAGAAGTTAACACTTTCGGATATTTCTGATGAGTCGAAAAATTATCTTGATAAAGCAGGAATTACTACTGCTTGTTTACGAATTAAATCGAAGTGGACTGCTGGCGGAAAATGAGAAAATTCGACCTATCCTTGCGCAGCTCGAGAAGCTCTTACTTTGCGACCTTTCGCCATCAACTAACGATTCTGTCAAAAACTGACGCGTTGGATGAGGAGAAGTGGCTTAATATGCTTGGCACGTTCGTCAAGGACTGGTTTAGATATGAGTCACATTTTGTTCATGGTAGAGATTCTCTTGTTGACATTTTAAAAGAGCGTGGATTACTATCTGAGTCCGATGCTGTTCAACCACTAATAGGTAAGAAATCATGAGTCAAGTTACTGAACAATCCGTACGTTTCCAGACCGCTTTGGCCTCTATTAAGCTCATTCAGGCTTCTGCCGTTTTGGATTTAACCGAAGATGATTTCGATTTTCTGACGAGTAACAAAGTTTGGATTGCTACTGACCGCTCTCGTGCTCGTCGCTGCGTTGAGGCTTGCGTTTATGGTACGCTGGACTTTGTAGGATACCCTCGCTTTCCTGCTCCTGTTGAGTTTATTGCTGCCGTCATTGCTTATTATGTTCATCCCGTCAACATTCAAACGGCCTGTCTCATCATGGAAGGCGCTGAATTTACGGAAAACATTATTAATGGCGTCGAGCGTCCGGTTAAAGCCGCTGAATTGTTCGCGTTTACCTTGCGTGTACGCGCAGGAAACACTGACGTTCTTACTGACGCAGAAGAAAACGTGCGTCAAAAATTACGTGCAGAAGGAGTGATGTAATGTCTAAAGGTAAAAAACGTTCTGGCGCTCGCCCTGGTCGTCCGCAGCCGTTGCGAGGTACTAAAGGCAAGCGTAAAGGCGCTCGTCTTTGGTATGTAGGTGGTCAACAATTTTAATTGCAGGGGCTTCGGCCCCTTACTTGAGGATAAATTATGTCTAATATTCAAACTGGCGCCGAGCGTATGCCGCATGACCTTTCCCATCTTGGCTTCCTTGCTGGTCAGATTGGTCGTCTTATTACCATTTCAACTACTCCGGTTATCGCTGGCGACTCCTTCGAGATGGACGCCGTTGGCGCTCTCCGTCTTTCTCCATTGCGTCGTGGCCTTGCTATTGACTCTACTGTAGACATTTTTACTTTTTATGTCCCTCATCGTCACGTTTATGGTGAACAGTGGATTAAGTTCATGAAGGATGGTGTTAATGCCACTCCTCTCCCGACTGTTAACACTACTGGTTATATTGACCATGCCGCTTTTCTTGGCACGATTAACCCTGATACCAATAAAATCCCTAAGCATTTGTTTCAGGGTTATTTGAATATCTATAACAACTATTTTAAAGCGCCGTGGATGCCTGACCGTACCGAGGCTAACCCTAATGAGCTTAATCAAGATGATGCTCGTTATGGTTTCCGTTGCTGCCATCTCAAAAACATTTGGACTGCTCCGCTTCCTCCTGAGACTGAGCTTTCTCGCCAAATGACGACTTCTACCACATCTATTGACATTATGGGTCTGCAAGCTGCTTATGCTAATTTGCATACTGACCAAGAACGTGATTACTTCATGCAGCGTTACCATGATGTTATTTCTTCATTTGGAGGTAAAACCTCTTATGACGCTGACAACCGTCCTTTACTTGTCATGCGCTCTAATCTCTGGGCATCTGGCTATGATGTTGATGGAACTGACCAAACGTCGTTAGGCCAGTTTTCTGGTCGTGTTCAACAGACCTATAAACATTCTGTGCCGCGTTTCTTTGTTCCTGAGCATGGCACTATGTTTACTCTTGCGCTTGTTCGTTTTCCGCCTACTGCGACTAAAGAGATTCAGTACCTTAACGCTAAAGGTGCTTTGACTTATACCGATATTGCTGGCGACCCTGTTTTGTATGGCAACTTGCCGCCGCGTGAAATTTCTATGAAGGATGTTTTCCGTTCTGGTGATTCGTCTAAGAAGTTTAAGATTGCTGAGGGTCAGTGGTATCGTTATGCGCCTTCGTATGTTTCTCCTGCTTATCACCTTCTTGAAGGCTTCCCATTCATTCAGGAACCGCCTTCTGGTGATTTGCAAGAACGCGTACTTATTCGCCACCATGATTATGACCAGTGTTTCCAGTCCGTTCAGTTGTTGCAGTGGAATAGTCAGGTTAAATTTAATGTGACCGTTTATCGCAATCTGCCGACCACTCGCGATTCAATCATGACTTCGTGATAAAAGATTGAGTGTGAGGTTATAACGCCGAAGCGGTAAAAATTTTAATTTTTGCCGCTGAGGGGTTGACCAAGCGAAGCG
>NZ_BDHH01000043.1 GCF_001748365.1 Fusibacter sp. 3D3
TCTATCCGTTGACTCAAATAAAGGAGCAAATAACTTCTAAATGAATTCAATATAATTTTAAAGACATTAAGTAGTATAATCCCTATCGAAATCACGTGAAGTGAGTTTAATAAGCCATAAGGTAAAATATCATCCAATAGAAATTTAAAGTAAAATGCCCCTTATATCCCTAAGAATGTATAGAGTAGAGATGCTAAAAATACATGTATTATTAAATTTTTTTGAGGTACAAGCAAACCAAAAAAACGTTTAAAAATACCTTGTGTCATGTCTCCTTTTTCAAATTTCACATCAGGGACTAAGAGGATTAAAACGCCTGTCCATAACTTCATAAAGTCATCGAGTTCATAGGTTATCAAGCCTTTGGCAGGATCTGCTACGATTATTTTATCTTTCGCAATTTTATGTATCACCATATAATGTAGCAGCGAACCCTCCACGACTATGTGAGCGATTGCAGGTAATGGAAACTCAGAAAAAAGTGCTTCTTTATCTCCTTTGACCCCTTTTGCTGAAAAGCCCAATTCTTCTGCTGCCTTAATGACGCCATAGGCATTTGTCCCCTGCTTATCCGTTCCAGCGATTTCTCTAATTCTCGTTATTGGTATTTTAAGACCATATTGTTTTGAAACTGTGGCAAGACATGCTGCACCACAGTCCGTTGTGTCGTATTGCTTGACGCAATGAAACTTTTCTTTTATAAAAAACATGAAACCCTCCGATGCGATTTATGAGAATTTTAATGCAATGAACACTTGTTGGACACATAAAAATTGTAATATAGTGTAAGAGTGAATAGGTTATACCCATTTTCAAGATACCATAGCCCGCCTAGTTTTACAATAGGCTATATGTATTTTGTTCTATTTTTTACTTTTTTTGTTTTTGCTATTGACAGATCATTTCCCATCTGGTACCATAAAATTAATCTTGTGGCAATTATAGTTAATTTGTGAATTTTTTTTAATGCGGCGATCGCGTACTCTATTAAACAATTCAAGTTTGGAATTATATCCCTGTATTGTCTCCAACCCAATAAAACTAATTGAAAGTGAGTTTTTTATGAAAAAAAAAATATTATTGAAATTAGCCATAATGAAAATAATTGGTGGTTTGTTACTCATTGGAAACTTTGCTCTTGTATGTGATTATTATTTTAAGCTAATTTTATTTCCAAACAGTCCCAAAATCGCTCAAATTGTTTTTTTTATTTTACTATGTTCTCTAATTTTTCTGGTATTTTATTCAGTCTCTTTATTTAAGGAAATAAAAAAGCTCTTTGATATTGATATATTTAAAATTTTTCGTGATGAAGAAAGAAGTTATAGTACCTTAATGGATAATCCAATTATTGACTTTTTTTCTTTTTATATAATGGTGTTATTTAGACTGCACAAAATTATTGAAGAGATTCAAGAATAGCTTCAAAATCTTATTTCAAGGAGAATTTGTTAAAATGAAAGAAAGTAATAGCATCAAATATGTAAAATCAAACTTCACCATTTTATTAGAAAATAGTGAAGAAATATATTACCTTTTTAACACAAGAACTAGCGCAATTTGTAAACTTGATAAAGCAGCTTTTGAATTTTATGAAAATTATCCAAATAATCATATTGATGATAACTTTGAAAATTTACATTCTATATTAATTTCTGAAGGATTTTTAATTGAAAGCAATCAAAAAGAAATCGACTATATAAAGCATAATTTATATAAAAGCCGATATGATGAAAAAACACTTTCTTTAACCATTGCTCCTACAATGAACTGTAACTTCTCATGTAGTTATTGTTTTGAGACGAATAAAGAATTTGGAAAAATGGACTCAACAGTAATTACACAATTGAAGGAGTTCGTTTCAAAGAAACTTCACCACCAAACCAAATTAGAAATAACGTGGTTTGGTGGTGAACCATTATTAGCTTTAGATACTATAACCGAATTAACTGAATCTTTTATATCAATTTGTAAAGAAAAAAAATGTACGTATAATTCAAATCTAATTACAAATGGCTATTTAGTTTCACAAGATATATTACCTATTTTGAAGAATAATTTAATACGAACTATCCAAATAACTCTTGATGGCTCTGAAGAATATCATAATCAAAAAAGATTTTTATCTGATGGTTCTGGAACTTATAAGACTCTAATCCATAATATAAAGTTACTAAAGGATAATGAATTTGCTGTAACAGTAAGACTAAATCAAGAAAAAAGCAATATAAATAGCATTAGTGAAGTTTTAAAAGACTTTGAATCTTATGAAATTGATAATGTCCCTGTGAGTTTTGGAAGAATAGAAGCATACGGAAATTCAGAGTATCATGATAAATGTTTGGATGTACCTGAATTTGCAGAAATTGAGTTGAATTATCATCAAACTCGATTAAAACAAAATAAGACAAAGAAAGTTAAACTGCCAACTAGATTAAGAAACTATTGTCTTGCTGATCAGGTCTATGCATATGTTTTTGATTCCAAAGGGTTCATTTACAAATGTTGGAACGATATTGGTAATATAGATCACTCAATTGGTAATTTAAATACTAATCTAATCAATAATCAAGACCTGTTTCTTAGCTACATGAAGTTTGATCCAACCATTGACAAAGAATGTAAAAACTGTAATGTTATGCCTTTATGTATGGGGGGATGCCCTCACAACCGTATATATACCAATAGAACCTGTAGTAATCTTAGATATAACATTAGTGAATTAGTAAAACTAGTAGTAGTTTAAATAAAAAAATCATAAGCGAGGTAAATATGGGAAAAATTGACATTATAAACAAATCATTGGCTAATTTAGATGGATTCACACTACTGAATGATGACGAGGCAATGGATACAAATGGTGGTAACTTGTGTTTCTTCTTTACTCGAGTTATTATACCAGATGGTGGAATTAATTTACCAGAGTGTCCCTATTATACGTAAATAGATATAACTTTTTTTTAAAAATTTAACAATGACTCTAATTACTACTAGTTTTACATATGCAAAATAGATTTCAATCTTATGATTTGAAGTCTATTTTGCATATATGAGTTGCATCAATCTATCCACATGCACTATGAACTATAAATTTAAGAAGATAATATCATTTTTTGTAACGATTCCATTTTTACCAATTATACTTTTTTTGTGATTTTTCTCTCATCTCTATCACTTATAGATTTTTTGAGATGATCGATTTAAATTTCGACATAATTCCATTGAAGAAAAAAAATAGTAATTTTCTCTTACATTATCAACCTCTTTTGGTGTCCATCCGACACCAAAAGAGGTAATAAGCCATAAGGTAAAATATCATCCAATAGAAATTTAAAGTAAAATGCCCCTAATATCCCTAAGAATGTATAGAGTAGAGATGCTAAAAATACATGTATTATTAAATTTTTTTGAGGTACAAGCAAACCAAAAAAACGTTTAAAAATACCTTGTGTCATGTCTCCTTTTTCAAATTTCACATCAGGGACTAAGAGGATTAAAACGCCTGTCCATAACTTCATAAAGTCATCGAGTTCATAGGTTATCAAGCCTTTGGCAGGATCTGCTACGATTATTTTATCTTTCGCAATTTTATGTATCACCATATAATGTAGCAGCGAACCCTCCACGACTATGTGAGCRATTGCAGGTAATGGAAACTCAGAAAAAAGTGCTTCTTTATCTCCTTTGACCCCTTTTGCTGAAAAGCCCAATTCTTCTGCTGCCTTAATGACGCCATAGGCATTTGTCCCCTGCTTATCCGTTCCAGCGATTTCTCTAATTCTCGTTATTGGTATTTTAAGACCATATTGTTTTGAAACTGTGGCAAGACATGCTGCACCACAGTCCGTTGTGTCGTATTGCTTGACGCAATGAAACTTTTCTTTTATAAAAAACATGAAACCCTCCGATGCGATTTATGAGAATTTTAATGCAATGAACACTTGTTGGACACATAAAAATTGTAATATAGTGTAAGAGTGAATAGGTTATACCCATTTTCAAGATAACATAGCCCGCCTGGTTTTACAATAGGCTATATGCATTTTGTTCTATTTTTTACTTTTTTTGTTTTTGYTATTGACAGATTATTTCCCATCTGGTACCATAAAATTAATCTTGTGGCAATTATTCTAGAAAATATTGYTGCAGATTAAAAATCAATTATAAGTTACATAACGCATGCATTAGTAATGAGAAATTAGAAAAATGATATTTTATGGAGGTATWAMAGATGTTTAAAGAATTAGAAATGGAAGAAATGATGGATGTGAATGGTGG
>NZ_BDHH01000044.1 GCF_001748365.1 Fusibacter sp. 3D3
CTGCAACTGATGAGATCCCTCTTTAAACGAAAGGAAGCAAGCCATGAGTAAAATAAAAGACGCTGAATTGATCAGCATAGCCCAGAAGTATAATGATGAAGGTCGTATGGCTGCTTATGAACTTATTAGTGACCACGGCATTAAATATCCGTTAGCTATCATAAAAAGAATAAAGAATCATCCGAAATTTGTATATGATAAAGACACGGATAGCTTTATGTACCAAGAAAAATCCAACAAAGACAATGTTTTTTTGAGCATGGAAGAACTCTGTTCCCCTGTATCCATAGAACCTGAGTATCACCAGAAAAACCAAATGCTAGGTAATCGTACTGAAGCGATGGAAAAGCTTATTCAAGAGCTATTGGGAGACCGATTGCTTGAGTTAAGCAAGTATATCATACTTGAACCATCATCAAAGACAATGATTATTGACCAGACCTCTTTAAAAAGTGCAGGTTATCAAATCATTACCCAGTAACAAGTGGGTCAATTCACAGTGTGAATATTAGAATTTATAAAGAAACCTGATCCACCTATTAATAATTCAAGGGTGGGTCAGATTTAAGTGAAAAAGTGGGTCAATTCTACTTGACAATCAACAAACCAATCGATCTCATATCATTTCTAGATATTAAGCTTATTGTTCGTACCAATCTATTCAGCACCAAAATATATCCAACATGAATGTTAGATTTTTATTATTCAAGTAGAAATGTCTCTTCCTAACATCATATACAAGCAAAATACTATGCCTAAAAATCAAAATTCTATTAATGCATTAGTACAACTCAAGCTTTTTTCAGCATCGTTTCTATTGTCCTTTTCCTTGAATGAACCTGAGTTCTGATGTTGAGATATCCAGCGATCCAAAGAGGAAAGGGCTAAATCATATTCTTTTAATATCGAGGCCTTTGTTTTACCCTGCAAATACAATTGCACCATTTGAGTTTTGAATTCCGCTGTGAATTCTCTTCTAGTTTTTTTAGTCATTTCGACTCTCCTTAGGCTTATTAGTTTATTTAAATTCACCCTAAGAATTCTGTCTAGTGTATTGACATGTTCATTAACGAACTCATGTTTTGCTTTTTAAAATTCAGGATAGAGCGAAGACAGTTTTGTCCTTGCATCTTTGGTTTTAAATTGCCAGTTGATTTTAGCGTAGGTGTTGTTCTGTTTGCTTTCCCAAACAAGAAGTTCTTTTCGAAGTAAATCTATATTTTCAATTCTTCTTGATAAGCATTGCCAAATCATACCATTTAGTTTTATCTCTGCTATATTTATCCGATTTCCATGTTTTGGTGTATAGTGAATCTCGAGTCTTTTAAGTATTCTTCTTGCTTCATCTGGTGGAAACGCTTTATATAATGACGATGGTTTATGTGTATTGAGATTATCCATTACAAGAATTATTTTTTCATTATCAGCATATAGTTCATCTACAAGATATTTGATTTCTTCTGCCCGTTTGCGGGTTTGCCCCAAAAGATCGATTATAACGTCGGATTGTTCTAAACCGTAAATCAGTTATTTTTGATTGTAACAATTCTTGTACCATCTCGCCTTATGGACGTATTAAAAATATCACGGTTCACCACAACTTTAGGTTCAATGTTGCAATGCCTCAAAGTAACCCTGAATGGATAAACCTTTACAAAATAAGAACTGTTTGCGAAAGAACCCTTGCTCAACATAAATCGTTTATGCAAATCAATATTTTCAAAATCAACAAGACTTTAACCTTGAAATCAAATATCTTATTAGCAGGTATCCGGTATTACGCAATTGATTGCTTTCCTTATCCTTCATAAAAGTAAACATTCAAATGGGCGATTGGCTATAAAAGCTATGGTTGCATCGTTAAGCTTACTGCAAAATTGCGTATGCTTTTATTAAGTTGTGCTTCTTTTTTTGTTTTTTTCAAATATTAAATTTTTACTTGTGGATAACTTCAGGTTTCATTTTGCAACTATCTATTTTTGATATATCTATTCCGTATTTATTGGTTCCAGCAGTTCCATTCTTTAAGTATAAAAAAATTAAAAATATTAAAAATATCAAACTTAATACCATCTGCGGGAAAACCATTCCAGTTTCAATAAAAAATATATCTAAAACCATTTTAGGAATTAACAACAAAGTTAAATATCCAGAATAATCAATATCATGTAACCTATAGATAATCAAAGCTAATACATAGACCCCCAATATAACCAAAATAAATGCACAGAGAAGTGTCAACAAGTTATTTTGACCTAAAGCCGAATAACACCATCCCAATAAAATCATTAAGGTTGATGATAGTAAATGTCTAACAATAAATTTTTTTCGACTCATTCTTTTTTTTCGAAATTCTAATTTTATAACTAATAGTAACATTACTATCAGAGAAAATAATATTAAACCAATACTCATAATTTGAAATCCTCCAACAAAAAATAATCTCTCAAAATCCGTAATCACCTAAATATGTTTTTTTAATGTTCATTCTACTGTTCTTCTAAAAAAAATTTTCATTTTCATCACAGCAACCAAAGCGAAGGATACTTTCCTATAATAACTTTTAGTAAATTATACCACTGATTCCATAAGGTGTGTTGCGATACCTAAGGTATATCACATCATCATACACATAGCACGCTCTCTTGATCAAGCGTTACGGGGTTATGACAATCCAGTTTGAAATATTTTTTCCTTTTTATACGAAGAGACTATCTATATAATACCATTTTATATAAAAATTATCCATATTTTTTGATTTCAATTTCCTAACAAAACTATTTAATTTGATGATCGTAAACGAAAATGCCAACTAGATTGACCTCAATAAAGTTTTTATATCCGTTAAATTCTCGCCTTTATTAAAAATGAGATTGCTTTATTACTAATTTAAAGCGTTTTTTTAAATTTACAAGTGTCCCTTTGCAAGCAAATATCGTTATTAATAGAATATGATAAAAAATAAAGAAGCTTTCATAGGTTCAGATTAATATCATACTTACGACCTCATATTATTCCAAGAAATTCTGGGATTAATAGTCCAACGCAAAGAATTATTCACCACATTGGAATTTTAATTGCAAGTTGTTCCCTGAATATTTACAAATTATTTAGGCAAAGAGAATATGCTATTACTTTAATCAGACTTTTCACAGACTATCCTTACAATTAGATCACTGATTACAGGGACCACTTTGGAAGGAAAAAATCCAGTATCAAGGTGGACATGAGCTGTTAGTTGACATTACAAGCACATCAATGTATATACTATCATTTGCAATATTAAAATAATGAAGATTTCATAAAATAATAAAGATGGTTAGAGTGTCAAAATCCAAAAGTTGAGCCCCCATCTACCATATGATGTCGGTTACGGGGAGTACGCGATACAGCATATGGTAGATGGGGTATGCGAAACTGACTTTTGACACCCTAACCAATAATTAGTTCTAAATTTGTCAATGTAATGGTTTACATTTCAGAAGGAAATGGGTTCTTAATAGGTATAAGAGATTTAGTCGACTTATTTCTTGAACTGATTACAATAAAAACTAAAAATAGATCGTTGCGAAATAAAAACCAAAGTTATCCACAAGCAAAATTGAAATATCTAAAAAAGTTCAAAAAAAAAGCGCAACAGAATAAAGACTTACTCAATTTCGCAGTAAGTTATTCTATGCAACCATAGTTTTTATAGACAAATGACCAATGTTTAATTTACTTTTATGAATGATAATGAAAGCAATCAATTGTGTGATGCCAGCTAAAAAGATGTTTGATTTCAGGGTTAAGGTTTTATTGACTTTGGAAATATTGATTTGCATAAAGGATTTAAGTTGTGCGATGGTTCTTTCACAAACCGTTCTTATTTTGTAAAGATTGATCCATTCATTACTATTTCGAGGCATAGCAGCATTGAATCTGAAATTATGGTGAACAGTGATGTTTTTAATTCTTCCATATGGTGAATTGGTACAAGGATTATCACAATCAAGAATAACGGATTTTACTGAATCAGACATTGTAAGAGATCTTTTAGGGCAAATAAACTGAATACGATCTGCTCTATTG
>NZ_BDHH01000045.1 GCF_001748365.1 Fusibacter sp. 3D3
AGCCTGCATTACTTGATGGAAACGTCATTACAAACTCATGTGCTTTAACAAGCTTGCCATCTTCATAAATGTCGACTTCACCAAAGTCTACTTGTGCCTCTCCGCCAGGATGCTCAAGATCTAAAAAGCATACGTTTTCTGTATAAATTTCTTTGCGCTCTTCAGCGACAACAGTCCGCATTTGCCGTTCTTTAATTTGGCAAAGTTCAGGTATTTCATCCAGTGCTCTCTCATAGATGCGCTTGGCTGTATGACGTTGTTTTCTTCGTTTGTTTTTGTCTTCAAGCAATATTTGGCGCACAAATGGCCGAACCAAATCTGATTTGCGGTTTTCCTTTTGGCAACGCTGCTTTTCGTTGAAGTCTTCTTTCTCAATGTATTTCAATATGGTGTTACGTGAATGTGTTGTTCTTTTTTCAATTTCTGAGACAGAATGTCCTTTATCGAAGTACATTTTTCGTATATAATTGATTTGAGTAATTGTCAGCACGTCCTTTCACCCCTTTTAAGTGTTTGTCTACCTAAAAGGATAGTTTATTGGGATTGTACTGGCAATTATTTTTTGTCATTTTTGATTGCCGTTTTGCTTAATTCTATTTTACCAAAGACAGCTATTTCCGAAGTCACCGTTCTCGCTGGGCGCTTGGCGGCATTCTTGCCCTAAAAAAAATAAGTCTCTTTTGCAAGAATGATGACAAGCGCACAGTGAGAATTGGCGCGATCGTTGCTCCCTTTCGCAACGATTGTGACGATAGGTGATTTTGGAAATAGACGTGTTAGACGCTGTCGCATGCTCTTAGTCTCAATTTGGTATCGTGCATTAATGGTGGGGCGCCTTAGAGTCACACCATTATCTTGCCCTTGATCACAATGGACCAAACCGTCTTTTCTGATCTTTTCAAAATGAGTTATAACAGTTTGAATATGGCATACTTTGATCAAATATATTCGTCTGTTTTGATTATACTTCCTAATGTGTTCGTGCGATGGCGGCTAACGTTCCCGCAATTACCGAAGTTCATCCTTTTGACCCTTAGGGCAAAAGTGGCGCAGTCCTTGCCACGCAAGGGCTGTGTCATCAGATGAATTTCCGGTAATTGACGTGTTATGGGATGGTTTTTACGTTATTTGCCACAACACTTTTTATACTTTAAACCACTTCCACAAATACACGGCTCATTTCTTCCAATTTTTTCTTGTTTGACAGCACCAAAAACCTTTGCACTAACAGCTTTATCGCCTCGCGATATAAAGTACATTTTTCTTGTTTTGTATAATAGTTCTTGAATATTAATAACAGAATGATACATATAAAGACAAATTTCTGCAAATTCAATCAGATACATATTAATGTTTTTATCTGGATTTTTGTGGTCAATAAATTCAATTAACTGTGTTTTGCCATCGTATTTATATGAATTGTGTCCAATTGCATTCCTAATTTTGTTGTTTAGATTAATTTTAAATAATCGATTATAGACCTCAGCAATTTTACAAAATTCAATCTTTTTACCTTTTGAAGAAGCTTTGTATTTTGATATTGAATCAATTGCCAATGAATTATTAAATTCTTCAACTCTACCTCTATACTTCAAATTATTTAGAAGAGTTGGTAATAACATACTCTCAGCTAAAAACTCATAAGTATCAATATAAAATTGCTTTAAGTCACTAAAATCGCAAGTTGATAATCCTAGGGTAGATTCATCTGTATTATCTAATTGATATACTGATGAAATCAAGAGAACTGGCTGAATATAATCATATACTTGGAAAAAATCACATGTTAATTTTAATATTGAATGTTCTAACTTGATAAAATAGTTTTCATTTTCAAGAGATATAATCAATTGATTATACTCCTTTGAAACACTTTTTAATAAATTCATGTTTTCACTATCTATAAATCTACAAGTTTGTGATACAAAGTTTTCATCACATATTGATAAAATACTATGAATGAACAATGTATGTACCCCTCTATGTAATTCTAGTCCAGAATCACATGGAAATTGTTTTACTGGTAATATGGAATGAATTTCCTTAATGACATATTTCATGTTATTTTGCAGATATAGTTCGATTATTCTTCTTACCTTTGGCCACTCTTCATTTTTATAATCAAAAAAACGAAGCAACTTGCTTGATTTATCTAGAAATTTATCATCTCCAACTATCTCTATATTTTTCAAAAATGGGGTAATCAGATCATTATCTGATCCACAGTTTGCTTTTCTCAATTTCTCTGTTAATAATTCTGGAGATACTTCCAAATAATAATCATAATTAACTTCTTCATCTATCTTCGTGCAGTTATCAACGTTTATTTCAATTTTCGTAGTTTCTTTATTAATCTCGACAGTCCCTCTCATTGATATTCCACATTTTCCGCATGAAAATCGAATCGGATGTCTCTCTCTAAATCCAATTTGTATTCTTAATAATGTAACTGTACCACATACTTCACATTTCATATATGTTCTAATAACCATTTTCAATCCTCACACTATCTAAGTAAAAACTTTCCCATAACGTTCCCGCACTTACCGAAGTTCATCCTTTTGACCCTTAGGGCAAAAGTGGCGGAGTCCTTGCTACGCAAGGGCTGTGCCATAAGATGAATTTCCGGTAAGTGGCGTGTTGGACGAAACCGCTACCGCGGTGACTTTTTAAATCTTTTTGCCCTAGACATATAGTGCTTTCTTTAGATATTCTTATTCTGAATCTAAAAGAAAAGGAGCTATTTTTTATGTCTAAATTATTATCTAAAATGCAAATGGATATGGAACTCAGAGGTTTCAGTCCAAAGACTGTCACTGTCTATCTCAAAGGGGTTAAGAAGATTTCGAAATTTCACAACTTGCCACCTGAGAATCTCACCTATGATCATGTTCGCGAATTTTTACATGATGCAATTACCAGTAGAAAGCTCAGTCGATCTTATGTAAATTCAAACTACAGTGCCATTAAATTCTTCTTCGAAACTACTCTTGGTCGTGAATGGAATATGGTCGATATTCCTAGGGTAAAACAACCGTCTAAGCTTCCAATTGCTTTAACACCCACACAGATTCACGCACTTTTTGACTCTGTCACAAATCTTAAGCATAAAACCATGCTTGTAGTCTGTTACTCTTCGGGTTTGCGCGTTGGGGAACTTATGAACCTTAAAGTCTCTGATATTCATTCAGATACGATGCGCATTCGCGTCAGAGATGGCAAAGGACTCAAAGAACGCTACACGCTTCTTTCGAAAAGTGCTCTTGATCTTTTAAGAATTTACTACAAGCAATATCACCCTAAAGATTACCTTTTTCAAAGCTTCTCAAAAGGCAAACCATTGACGACGCGGACCATTCAAATGGTGTTTAGGACCAAGTGTGATCTCTTAGGATTTCCTAAAAAAGCCACGATTCACAGTTTAAGACACAGCTTTCAGGCACATCTGCTTCTTGCCGGAACCAATGTTGTCGTTATTCAAAAACTGCTTGGTCATTCTAAGCTTTCAACGACCACTGTCTACCTTCATTTAATGTTATCCCGCACATTATTTACTTTTGAATAACCCTATCTCAGTCAAAATAAAAG
>NZ_BDHH01000046.1 GCF_001748365.1 Fusibacter sp. 3D3
ATTACCCAGTAACCATTCAAACTTATAACTGGGCGAAAGAACCGGTTGAAATTACTTTTGACAAAGCGCCTGAGCGCATTGTTGCAATCTACCAGAGTTCAATAGAGACGCTTCTAGCGCTTGGACTTGAAGATCGAATCATTGCAGCTGCCTACTTAGATGATCCAGTGAAACCTGAATATGAAGCCGCGTTTGCAAAAATAAAATATTATGACAGTCGCCCTACAAAAGAAGAAATAATCGGTATGAATCCTGATTTTATCACCAGTTGGTATTCACTTTTGCAGAAAAGAACTACGGTGATGTGGCGTTTTGGCATGAACGTGGGATCAACACCTACATGCAACAAAATAGTGGTGCAGTAGTGCCGAATTCACTCGAAAATGAATATGAAGATATCTTAAATAGGGGGATAATCTTCAACGTTCAAGACAAGGCAAACCAAATCGTTGAAGATATGAAAACAGAGATTATAATAGGGCATTAATATCATTTTTGTTCCAATTAGGACGTATTTTGTTCCAAATAGGCCAAAATGTTGAAATGCATTTAGAAATAGTACATAATAAAATAGAGGAAACCTTAAACGAAAAATGTCAGTGTTGCGATATGCGAAATTTTATTCTAATGAAATATTAATTGATTGTAATTACTATAAAATTGAAATGTCTCAGGGCTGCTAAGGATCTACGAGGAAAAATTGGGGACATGTGTATCTTGGTTAAAAATTGACAAAAAATTTATATCTCAAAATCAGGTTATTTACATCGCGCAATATTAGTATTTATAGCATAGATATAGTTTGTTATAAATAATTTATATTGAATTCCTATAAAATACATTTGGAGGTGCTCGTATGAACTCTTCATAATTAAGTCACATACCATCTTAAATTTTCGTATAAAAATCATACTTAGAAGAAGGAGATATTTTAGATTATGAAAAAAATAATTTCAATAGTTTTAATTTTTACAGTAATTTGCTCTTTTAATGTTACTAGTGCTGTGCCAAAGAACAATTTGACTGTGAATGAGAAGATATTCATAACAACAAATAATAATGGACAAACTATCTTGGGAAATAAGAAAAATGGTACTGAAGCTGTTTTGATACTTGATACAGGGATATACATGGGTGGTAATGGAAACTATTATTCACTTACTGGAACTGAATTTTTACAACAAGTTCAATTACTTGAATTTAATCTTACAAATACAAGCTATATTAAGTATTCGTTGCCTAGATATTCAATCCCAAAAGAAATACTCAGTGATATTGAAACTGCCAGTTTTGAAGCAATAGCAAACAATGAAATTGATAGTATGATGACACTTGTAATACCTTATAAACCTTTGTTAAGAGGAAGCTATTATCAAGATTACACATATAATGGGACGCCAATGCGCGATTACTATATATATGGATTTGATAAAGATACTGGAAACAAAACTATAGCATCTGGGATAGAAGCTAAATCTTTTGCAAATGCAGCTACAACATTTGCAGTTACTGGTTTGGGTCTAACGACAGTTCCACTGTCATATCTTGCTGGTGGAATCAGCTTGATTTTAGCATTTTACGATTATGTAGAAGATACAAATTTCTCCGGAAGTTCTCAAGACTTTGTTCAAATTAGGGTTATATATGATGTGAGCACTAAATATACTTATGCTGACATTGGAAATGGATGGCAAATTGGGCTTGTCTCAGAAAATGTATACTTAACATCAATTGATACCCTGCAATATTATGCAGGATCAACATATAATAATACAATTACCAAAACTAAGTTAATTAATAAAACAATCACTTCACCAAATTATTTTAATCCTGCACCAATAGCTGTAAACTTTATTACTAATCCAAGAAATGAGGAATTAACTACTCGTTTTGGCGGCTATACACTTCACTATTAATTATTAGATAAGGAATATTTTTATGAAAAAAATGATTATTATTCTAACGGTACTTTTGCTTGGCGGAATCTATTCAATTTCTGAAATTCAGAAAAATAATTTTATTCCTTCTGATGCTTCTGTTCGAGATTTGAAAGTGAATGGTGCAAAAATTACAAAATCTGAGGATATTCAAGGTTTTGAAAATGCATTTTTACTATTTAAGATTGAGAAGAAGAAAAGGCACCTTGAATGGAATTATCCTCAGAATGTCAGTTATGAAGCAGACTTCATGGTTAACCATGAAATATTTCATTTGCTTTTTTCCGATAATTGTATCATTTATCAATCATCTGAGGTCTATTACATTGTTGAAGCTAGTAGTGCTGAGCAAATGAGAAATGTTCTTTCTCAAATAGACGAATGAATATAAATATCAGAGTGAGACATTCTGTAAATGGAAAGATTCATAAATGCAGAGGGTGATACATTGGAGAGTAGAATCAATACACCAGTGTGCGGACTCTCCCTATGTTATGCGCATCTACGCCGAATATTACTATGCAAATAAACAGTACGATCAAATTAAATTTCATTTCGTAAATGAGGTTTTATGCGAGACCAATTTTTGACACTATAACCATTATTATGGTTCAAAATCAGATGAGGCAATATAAAAATCTATACGAATAAGCCATATGAATAAATCCTATAAAATAAGTCATTTAAAAATAAACTTAGGCCTAAATACCCAAAGTTTATTTTTGTGTTGCCAAACACAATATTATAGTGATAATATGTTGTTAAAGAACTACATAAAGTATTTTGGTCATGAAAATGTGAAAAAGGGAATCAGGTAAAAGCCTGAGCAGCACCCACTACTGTAAGCCAGACGAGCATATAAAGCCACTGAGAAATCGGGAAGGTATATGTGAGGATGAAAGCGAGCCAGGAGACCTACCAAAATGCAAACCAATTTCTCGGGGATGGGGATTTTTATTGGAATTTAGCGAAATTGTTCTGTCATCAGAATGAAGTAGAGCTCAGTTTAATAAATATCATTGAACACCCGAGAGGGTGTTTTTTTATGTCTTGAATCACACACGATTATAAAAGGGGAGGTTTTATGATTGCCATAGGGATCTGTGAAAAAGTAAATGGTATTTGTACCACGACGGGTTGTTTTAAAGCGTTTCCCAGATACAAGAGGAGAAAAAGATGAAATTAGCATTTAAAAAAATGGAGTTGATGGTTTTAACACTGAGCTTGATGTTAGTGTTGTTAACTGGTTGTGGTAACGAAGTAAAAAAAGACTCACAGGAAGTGGCACCAAACAACGCAACAGAAACGGCTCAAGAGACAAATACAGAGAGCACCGATCTTGTGCAGAAGACAGAAGCCTATTACCCAGTAACCATTCAAACTTATAACTGGGCGAAAGAACCGGTTGAAATTACTTTTGACAAAGCGCCTGAGCGCATTGTTGCAATCTACCAGAGTTCAATAGAGACGCTTCTAGCGCTTGGACTTGAAGATCGAATCATTGCAGCTGCCTACTTAGATGATCCAGTGAAACCTGAATAT
>NZ_BDHH01000047.1 GCF_001748365.1 Fusibacter sp. 3D3
TCAGTCCTAGACAGGAGTGGWACCGTGATTCCAGATTGTTAACGTTCTTGGATGCTGGTCTGGTTGGGGAAGCATTCTTACATCATGAAACACGAGTCGTGGATAAAGGAGCCTGTATCAGTGTAGGTGGTCTCAAATATGAAACCAGTACTACTTTGATTGGTGCTACTGTTGAGATTTCCTATGATCCGATGGTTCCAGAAATCCTCACGGTTTCTTATCCGGGTATAGAATCGTTCGAAGCGAAGCCTATTCGAATTGGCAACTTTTGCGACGTGAAACCAGAGCTCCCTCTTTGTATGCTTCCAAAAGAACCGGAAACATCACGTTTCCTTGAAGGATTGCAAAAGCAACACAAAACTAGCCAACAGATGAAAGCCAACGCTCTGTCCTTCGGTTCTTAATAGCCTCTCGGAATAAAAACTAGATTTCCAAAAGAAAAGGGATAAATTAACTGGAAATCAGTCGAGATATCTGTCTATCAAGTTATAAAATGTATTCTTATAAAAAAATGCGCACGACAAAAAGACCTATTCTACTTTCAAAAAGATAAGAATTAGGCGAAGATAAGTTCATTGAGATTAAAGCTCTTCTTCAAGTGGGAATGCCAAGCATCGATGTGTTGACACATCATAATGCCATAAAGGCGAATAGAATGCATTTTAGTAGAGCGATGTCTACCGGATTCTAAGTGATAATCAACTTTTTCGCGCTTATTGGACCGTTCAACAGAAGTACGCCTTTTGTAAATGTGATTCCAGGTATCGGAGTCTCTAGGTGTTTTAGTGAATAGCCTCAAGTCATCTTTGGGATACGTGTGAAAAGTACGCCCATAGGCAGCATCAGAGCAGGGATTATCACAAGAATTACATTTACCTTTTGTAAGAGCACACCGCCATTTTTTTCTGTTTTTAGCTTCTTCAAATCCATTAGGTTTCATAGGAAGTCCCTTGGGACATAAGGGAATACCTTTATCTGAAATAGAAATATCACAATCTGTGCTAAAGTTATGTTTGGTTCTAGGATTAAGATCAATAAAGGCATCGACATCGTTAATGTCAAGAACTTCATAAATAGCTTTAGCATCATGAGCAGCATCAAGAAGAATTCTCTGAACAGGACTTAAGGTATACCTTTGAGAGAAATCCCTTAATGTAATAAGCAAGCTAATAGAATCGTGTCTAGAAGCGGGATTCAAGCTTGGATAAAGCGGTAAGTCATAGTGACTATCACAGGCAGATAGCATGTACAAATGATAGCCGTTAAAGTATTTTTCCCTAGAACTATCCCAGCCGGAGTTAGAGTCTGGTTGGGAATAGATTCTAGGATGGTTACATGCAGTAATGCCTTTTGAAAAGCAATCACAAGTGCTTTTGCTTCTTTGATAACGCTGGGTTTCAAAAGGTGTTCCATCGCCAGCAATACTAAGACTTTCAAGGTCACCAAGCAAGCCTAAATTGGCGGAAATAGAAAGAAATTGAGACTGAAACAGATCAAACAATCGATCAGTTGGTAAATCTTTTTTAGCAGAACCATATTTGAGAAATCGATCAACTAATCGCTTAACAACACCGGGTTTTTTAAGAGGTGCTTTTTCACCTTTTTTATACTTTTTCTTCTTCTTTTTCCGTTTAAGTTTCTGTTTGAGTTTAGATTTTTTATTAGGTTGATCACTATTCCAGAGGCGTTTAAAAAAATCATAAAAAGTACCAACGCCTGGCACATCACCTGGTTCAAACCCACTGAGAATAGCATACAAAGGAACACGATGTAATTCGTCTACCCACTCAGTGATGCCAATGGTAGGCCTTGTTAATAAGAAAATTAAGTAAGAACGTAACATTGAGGCTGGATCTCTTGGTTTAGGTCCTTTAGGAGAATAAGAACTATAAAGCAAAGTTGAAACATAAGAAAGATCAGTGAGCCATAATTTTAGAATTAAAGCCCAATCTTTGTTAACGAGGACTAAAATACCGTTACTGTAATGCATATTAAGCTGTTCTAAAAGAAAGTTTTGGTAAGCTTCATGAGAGATGGTTTCTGGTTTCATAAATGGCCTCCTAAGCATTGAATTAAAGGTAAAAACCCTTTCAAATTCATTGTTAGGCGCAATTTCAAATGTCAAGTGTTTTGATGAAAAAAGTTTTAAAAACATCAAATTATTTCATTGAATAATTTCCATTTTCAAAAGCAAAAAAAGAAAAAACCTCCTACTGAAAAGTGGAGGATGAAAATATACGTGTTTATTTAAAGCCTTGAAAAAACACGCTTGGGTTATTCCGAGAGGCTATCTTATCGAAAGGAGGCGCGTAGCGATGTATGAAGCCTTCTTTCAAATGACAAACACACCATTTACACGTGATCTTCCTCCAAACAGTCTTTATGAGTCACCTTATGTGGTAGATGCGCTTGGGAGATTGACTTATGCAGCCGACCGACAACTATTTGCTGTTGTCACTGCTGATGCTGGTTGTGGCAAATCAACGCTAATCAGATCCTTTGTCTCAACGCTTTCAAAAGAAGACTATATTTTCCTATACCTTTCAGATTCAAAACTTACTCCACGATGGTTCTATAAAGGGCTACTGGATCAATTAGGCATCGAATCAAGGTTCTACCGTGGTGATGCCAAACGACAACTCCAAAMGGAAGTGGAAATCCYGCGGGGCGTCCAGAAAAAGAAAGTTGTATGCATTCTTGATGAAGCGCATCTTCTTGAACGAGAAACCATAGAAGAATTTCGTTTTTTGCTCAATTATAAATTTGACTCCATAAGTCCTATGGC
>NZ_BDHH01000048.1 GCF_001748365.1 Fusibacter sp. 3D3
CTCATATTCAATGAAAAAACATTTGAAGACATAGAAGGCCATTGGGCACGTACAGCGGTTGATGACATGTCCTCAAGAATGATTGTGGCGGGTGTAACGGATAYGCGCTTTGAACCTGACAGAGCGATTACCAGAGCAGAAGCTATAACTGTTTTGGTAAAAGGATTGGGACTGAAAGCTGGCGTCTATCAGAAAGAGTTCTCAGATGTAAATAAGGATCAGTGGTTTTCAGGGTATGTCAGTACGGCCAGTCGATATGGTATCGTAAAAGGATATGAAGATGGTACTTTTAGACCTGATCAAAAAATCACGAGAGAAGAAGCTATTGTCATGGTTGCAGCAGCAATAAAAATCGTAGACAAAGAGCAACTTGATGTTTTTAATGATGAAAAAATGAATGCTGTGCTCTCAAAGTTCAAAGATCATGAAGCTGTTTCAGATTGGTCAGCTCAGTCTATTGCGAATTGTACTGAAATGGGCATCGTAAAAGGCAACGACCAGATGATTAGGGCTAAAGAAGCTATACGGCGCTCGGAATTAACCGTATTGATAAGAGAACTGTTGAAAGTGCTTAATTTAATCTGATTTACAGAATAAAGGTTTTGGATCACCAAAAATCAAAAGTTGAGTAACCCTCTCCCTATAATGCGCTTACGGAAAGCGAGTAATACAGCATAGGGTAGAGGATTCATGCGAAACTGACTTTTGACACTCTAACCCGTGTAGAATTTTAAACTGAAAGCTGCTTTTGATGCATTTGAAGAAATGTCTTGAAAGCGGCTTTTGTTTATATGTGAAACTGACTTTTCGATACTCTAACCCAATAATAGAATTTTATGCTTTATATCACCCGATGGGTAGTGTACAAAGATATTAAAATATTGTACACTATACAATATAGAGCTATTATTTTACAGGTTGTTAAAATTAATGGGAAATGGTTAAGTGAGTTTGAATTTTTTATCTAGAGGTCGTTTTTTTTAGAAAAATGCGGGTATTTAATTTCCAGATGAGAATGCAATGAGATGTGTAAAGTGATTTGAAAAATAGAATAGGATGAGAGGATGATATGATGAGAACTAAGTATAATCAGTTCAAAAAGGTATTTGTACTGTGTTTGTTGTTATTGTTAACTTTTAATGGGAACGCCTATGCGGTTCCAACAGATGAGAACTTCGATGGTGTGATGGGGCCGTTTGATGGTGACGGCATATTTTACACTGGAACACAAAATTATCTGTTAAATGGCATAGTATATACAAGTAATGATAGTGGTGTTGGGGATATTTGGATTGTAAATGACCCAACTCAGTTTCTGCTTGCAGGATCTGGGGACAATGCGCTTTACTATGCGTCTACAGATAGTAATACACTTACAGCAGCTTCTTTTAAAACTCAGGATGCTTCTGAATTTAAACTGAATTCATTTATGATTAACGCTGAGTATTTTTCAAATCCTGTCGTTACAACCTTTATGAATGATTTAAAAATACAGGCGTATAGAGATGGGGCGAAGATTGCTGAGATAGCGTTTCCATTAGAAAAGGAGGTTCCGCTTGAGTTTAATGTCTCTGGCAACTCGGATTGGCAAAATATCGATGAAGTTAGAATGATAGGAACTCATTTAGATTTTACTATTGATGATCTGGATTTTTCATCAGCGATTACAGGAGTTTCGTATACAGTTACTTATAATGGGAATGATTCAACAGGGGGGAGTGCCCCAGTTGATGGAAATACTTACTCTGAGGGTGGCTCTGTAACGGTTCTTGGGAACACAGGTACCCTTGTGAAGGCGAATCATAGCTTTGCAGGTTGGAATACTGCTTCAGATGGGACAGGTACAAATTATGCACCTGCAGCGACCTTTGCAATGGGTGCAGGTAATGTGACCTTATATGCGAAGTGGACAGAGGATCCAAAGTATACGGTGACATATGATGGCAATGGTAAAACCGGCGGTAATGTGCCGGTGGATGGTTTAACGTACTACAATGGTGCAACCGTAACAGCCCTTGGGAACACAGGTACACTTGTAAAGACAAATTACACCTTTGCAGGCTGGAATACTGCTTCAGATGGCACGGGTACAAATTATGCACCTGCAGCGACCTTTGCAATGGGTGCAGGTAATGTGACCTTATATGCGAAGTGGACAGAGGATCCAAAGTATACGGTGACATACGATGATAATGGTAAAACGGGCGGGGATGTGCCAGTGGATGGTTCTACATACTACAGCGGTGCAACCGTAACAGCCCTTGGGAACACAGGCACACTTGTAAAGACAAATTACACCTTTGCAGGCTGGAATACTGCTTCAGATGGGACAGGTACGAATTATGCACCTGCAGCAACCTTTGCGATGGGTGCAGGGAATGTGACCTTATATGCGAAGTGGACAGAGGATCCAAAGTATACGGTGACGTACGACGATAATGGTAAAACGGGCGGGGATGTGCCGGTGGATGGTTTAACGTACTACAGCGGTGCAACCGTAACAGCCCTTGGGAACACAGGTACACTTGTAAAGACAAATAACACCTTTGCAGGCTGGAATACTGCTTCAGATGGCACGGGTACGAATTATGCACCTGCAGCAACCTTTGCGATGGGTGCAGGTAATGTGACCTTATATGCGAAGTGGACAGAGGATCCAAAGTATACGGTGACGTACGACGATAATGGTAAAACGGGCGGGGATGTGCCGGTGGATGGTTTAACGTACTACAGCGGTGSMACGGTAATGGCTCTTAGCAACACGGGTACCCTTGT
>NZ_BDHH01000049.1 GCF_001748365.1 Fusibacter sp. 3D3
CAGTAAAATCCGTTATTCTTGATTGTGATAATCCTTGTACCAATTCACCATATGGAAGAATTAAAAACATCACTGTTCACCATAATTTCAGATTCAATGCTGCTATGCCTCGAAATAGTAATGAATGGA
This sequence comes from Fusibacter sp. 3D3, assembly GCF_001748365.1. GTDB lineage: Bacteria > Bacillota > Clostridia > Peptostreptococcales > Acidaminobacteraceae > Fusibacter_A. The sequence goes on from NZ_BDHH01000049.1 coordinate 130, forward strand.
TCAATCTTTACAAAATAAGAACGGTTTGTGAAAGAACCATCGCACAACTTAAATCCTTTATGCAAATCAATATTTCCAAAGTCAATAAAACCTTAACCCTGAAATCAAACATCTTTTTAGCTGGCATCACACAATTGATTGCTTTCATTATCATTCATAAAAGTAAATTAAACATTGGTCATTTGTCTATAAAAACTATGGTTGCATAGAATAACTTACTGCGAAATTGAGTAAGTCTTTATTCTGTTGCGCTTTTTTTTTGAACTTTTTTAGATATTTCAATTTTGCTTGTGGATAACTTTGGTTTTTATTTCGCAACGATCTATATAGGTGACAGTAACCTTTTGAATACCTTTATTGTCTTTAACAATGGCAGGGATAATAAAAGGTAGATTGCCTGTTCGAACTTCTTTGTAATAATCTGGTACGGTAATCGTAGGGGGAGTTGTGTCTGTAATTGTTTCATAGATGGTGTAACCATTAGATTCTTTTGTTCCAGTGTATAATTGTACAGTTGAATCGACGCAACCTATTGTGGCATATAAATCAACCACATCACCTTCCTTTACTAATGTTGAAAAGGCAGCAGCTTTGTAAATGTTGATAGTACCCGTTGCATCTGTGATCTCGGTTAATCCATAAGCATTGTAAGCTCCAAGTTTGACGCTTTTTACCTTAATGAACCGCCCTAGCATGTCTAAACCCTTTGTATTCAGGTCCTCGATCGTAAGGATCTCTGGTGCCATTGGCGTATCAGAACCTATTATTTCTCTAGCAGTGATCAACTTAAGCATTGGAAATCCTCTTTCGATGATATAAGTGCCTGTTAGTTTTACTTGATCCCCAATTTTGGCATCCGTTGGTGTAGCTCCATAGATATAAAGAGAATAAGGGATCCCATCAATAACGGATTGAATCACTGGATTTGCATATTCTTTTGCAAAATAAGCAATTTGTCCTGTAACAGTGATATTTTCTGTGCCACATTTAAGTGCTAAGACATCTTTAATCGTAACAGGGGCACTTTCTATATAAGTTTTGTCTATATGATCATCTTCGCTATTTTGGGGAAGTGGGACAGGCTTGTCATAAGGATTTTCAGTATAGTTATTAGCGTTGCTATTACCAGTATGTGTGAAGACAGTTACTTTATAATCGTCGACCTTAGGAACGTGATTAGGTCTAGCGTTGATGTAAACGTTTGATGACCCATCTGTAGTTGTTTTTAAACCTGCCATATTTGTTGCAGTAACGGTAAAGTTGAAATGAGTACCATGTGGTGAAAGTTCGGTATATGGAATTTTATATTCATACCTGCCATTTATGGTACTTTTAGTCATTTCTCGAGTGTTAAAGCTTTTTTCGCCCATCTTATAGTCGACAGTAACCTTTTGAATGCCTTTATTATCTTGGGCAATGACTGAAATGCGATAATCAAAACCGGGTCGAGCAGGGCTAAAATAAGTTGGCACGATAATCACAGGATATTCAGTATCGTTACTAATATAACCATCAATGCTAAAGATTTCAGCAGCTGGAACACCATATACACGAGGATTTTCATAATAACTACTAGGTGTGACGGTAGTTGCATTAACATATTCGGTAGTCGATACACTTAGTGATTCTGTAGTGACTTTTAAACTATTTACATCTGTTGCAGTAATATAAAAGGTGAATCCTCCAGCCAGATATGAAATTTGCTCACCTAGAATATTATACTCATATCGTCCATTTGTATCGTTTTTAGTCATTTGTTGATCGGAGAAGGTTTTACCTTCACTGTCGGTATTTTTACCAAAAATAGTATAGGTGATGGTCACCTCTTCGATGCCTTTATTATCTTCAGCATCAACTGAAATGAGATAGTCGTGGCGAGGCATAGCCGGTAGGAAAGTACGTTGTACAGAGACCACAGGGTGTTCGGTGTCGGTGTCAACGGCACTAACTGGTATATTTGTTGTACCGATGAGGGTTATAAAAGCCATGAATAAACCTATGTACTTTCTTGCTTTGAATCTTTTAAATATAATGCTCATGTTTTCCTCCTTAATAAAATTATTGTAGTTTCTTGCGAAACTCTGTAAGCATTGAAAATACTTGCTTTTATTTATAGAAATAGCATATTACCCTCCATTTTGGGTATAAATAAGGTGTGTTCCTGTTGATAACTCATACTCAAAAGAAAGGAAGGTAATAATGCTAATTTCTGCTTCTAATCAGGTTTCCCTGTTTGATCTTGATGCTGAGTTTGATGAACTCACTTCATACAAATCAGATCAACTTTTTTCTCTTTTTAACCAGTTTATTGACACAGATGATGTTATTCCAAAATCTTTCTACAGTGTTTACTACTCTAATGTTGGAAAAAACAGAGATTTTCCACTTGAAGGTATGCTCAAAGCATTTATCTTTTACAACTTGCTCGGTCTACCTACCATTTCCACTCTCATTTTTATCATCAACATTTCAAGTGATTTTAGAAAATTTCTAGGCTTTTCCAGAGCACCTCATCCCTCTCAGTTTTCT
>NZ_BDHH01000050.1 GCF_001748365.1 Fusibacter sp. 3D3
GCGATATATAGGACCGATACTTCCCATATAGCCTCTCTTTTTGAGTTCTCTAAAAATTCTTGTTCCGTTGAATTGGCAAGGTTCACATCTCCACTCAATAATCTGTTCTTTGAAAGAGTTGATCTTACTTTCATACTCAGTTCGCTGATATTCAGGTGGTTCTGATAATGCCAGTAACTTTTTAACTGTATTTTTTGATATGCCAAGTAGTCTGGCCGTAGCTCGTTTGGACTTTGTTTGCTTGTACACGCGCTGTACAGCTGCCCAATCTTCCAAATTTTTCACCTCTTTTTTCCTCCTGCTGCATGTTAGACATGCATAAAGGATTATAATTGTTTTTCAGAGGTGGGTCAATTCACAGTGTTAAATTTTCAAGGTTCAGTGTATAATCAAAATATATAGAACTCAATTTTCACCCTGTTAGTGGGTCAATTTTAAGCGTTAAACCTGGGTCAGTTTTAAGTATAAATCAACATGGTTGAAGCAAATTAGATAAACCTCAGATCTGTTTTTTCTAAAAACCGAAAATACTAGACTGAATAAAAGACATCAACTCAAGTAATTGTAACAAGTTAATTAATTCTTCGGCATAGTCGCTGCTATACCGAATTCGGCATAATACAGACCGTGGCAGCGAGTTTAAAAATAATGTTATCGAGGGTCTAATAGAGACTTTTAACATCCAAATCATTAAGTAAAAAGGGCTGTCCATATGACAACGCTGTAGCAGAAGCTATTTTCAAAGTGTTTAAAACAGAGTTTATAAAGTCACTTGAAATGTTGATGATACAAATGAGAGTAGAAAAGGTAGGTAGACCAATCAGGTTATAAAAGACAAGTGATTTAAGCATACCTTCAAGTGGAAAATCTCTATTTTTCCCAACGTCAGAGTAATATGTGTTATAGAAGGCTGCAGGAATGATATCATCCATATTTGTAAACTGATTAAAAAGAGAAAAAAGTTGATCTGATTTGCATGAAGTAAGTTCATCAACCTCAGCGTCAAGATCGAACAGGGAAACCTGATTAGAAGCAGAAATTAGCATTATTACCTTCCTTCCTTCCTTCCTTCCTTCCTTCCTTTCTTTGTGTGTAGAGTTATCAACAGGTTCGCACCCTATTTACACCTCCGAAATGGAGGGTAATATGCTATTTTTATAAACAAAAGCAAGTGTTTTCAATGATTGCATAGTTCTGAAATCAGCTAAAATTTATTTTGTAAAGGAGAAGAGTTATGAATAAAAATACTTTTTTAATGGTGTTTACATGTATTCTCATAATGTTTTTTTATTTTTTTATTAGTGGATTTAAATTAAAGTGGCAAATTAGTTTGATCCCAACTGCTTACATTTTTCTTTATTATAAAATGACGTCCATATAATTAACTTTAGTGGGCTTATTATCTAGATAAGCTTGCAATGTTTCATATTGAAATTCAGCTTTTAAATTTACATTGTAAGAGCTAGGGAATGTACTACCATTGGCAATCCATTTGGCATAACATTTTTGAACATGATTGCCTTTAATGAATCGAAATTCTCTATAACAGAATATATTTTGATTTTATTCCAGCTGCAGTTGCCTATTGATAACGGCGATCTCCTCCTCTTGTATGTTCTTCATTTCTTGAAAATCAAAAAAATATGTGATTGTACAGCCAGTCCTCTGTCGTTAAAAAATAAAGTTCTTATCAAATATGTCAGCGGTCTTCGATAAGAAAGGAGGTGATTATCATCAAAAAGAATATTCTGAAAATATTATTATTTTTTATCGCAGGCTTTTAAAGCTGTTTTATAGTGACAGGTGTGATAAGTATTATTTCAACGACTGCATATGCAGAAACGAATGCCCCGCAATTTGTAAAAGTAAAATATCCAATTTATATTAATGGTGCAAAGAGTAATGTAGAGGCATATAATTGCGATGGAAGTACATATCTAAAAATGAGTGATATTAAAGAAAAATTAAAAAATCTTAGGCTGATGTGGGATGATGAAACTAAAAGTGTTTATATTGCAGAAAAGACTGGATTTGGAGTGTTAGAATATCAAGGGAAAAATATGTAGATCTGAGTTTTATTGCGAATAGATATGTTGATGGGGAATTCCCGCATTCATACACCGCATCGCATGTTGCAATGCCAAGCGATTAATCCTCAACAATAGAAAGCTTCCTGTATAATTTAAATAGGTCAAGCGATTGACAAAGAAAAATACCTCAAGTAAATTAAGATTATTACTGACCAGACCGTTAGTAAAAAATCAAAAAAATACGAGAGGTATCTAAGATGAATTTTAAAGGCAAAAAGAAAAAAAATCAAGTTATAGCAGCAAATATTTTTGAACAACAAGAAATTTTAAAAAAAATGGAAGCCATAAAAAATAATCTTAAAGCATCTACATGGCATGAATTGGAAACAAAAGGCAAGTTTGATAAAAACGAAAAATTGACTTTTATCAGTGATGATATGCTTGTTTTAGGATGCGATATCGGCAGCGAAACACACTATATAAGAGCGATTGATACCCGAGGCAGAGAACTCAGTAAATCTGCATTTCCATTTAGCAACACACAAGAGGG
>NZ_BDHH01000051.1 GCF_001748365.1 Fusibacter sp. 3D3
CTCACTGCCAGCGCATTATGAAGATTATTCCTTCTAAAAAATCCAGTGATTATACTGCACTTGAGTTTCTAGTCAAATTTATGCGCCTTGATTTTTCTAGGTGTTCAAAATGCCCTTTAGAACCTTCTAATTGTGATACTGTCATGCAAGAGGCTACACCACATATTGGTGCAGGTTAAGCTTTTGAAACTTAATAGATTCTTACACGTCCAAATGATTGAATGTACTTTCATGGGGAGGGGGAATCTATGTCATTGTATCAATTTTTCCATCGATTCACAATCTCATTTTTACCTTTTGTAAGGCGTTTATTCAAAATCTGTTCTAAAAAACCTAAAGAGCAGATCATTGGATACCCAAAGATAATGGTGACGCGGCTTCGCTAGGCACAATGTTCCTAAATCACATTTTATGCCTCCTTGAGGCTTATTTTTTTGTGTGATTTAGAAACATTACTTTATGTTATAGGATGGTTCGATTACTTATTGCTGATTATTGAGATATTCTATCTTTCTTTTCAATCTTCATTTCTAAACCTAGCGCATCTAAAATCCTTATAAAATTAGAAAGTTTCGGAATATGTTTTTCTCTCTCAAATCTTGATATTTCTTGCTGGGAAATACCTACTTTATCAGCTAAATTCTTTTGAGTCATTCCAATCTGCTTTCTTGTATCTACTACTTGTCGAATTAATTCATATTCTTTTTCTATTTCCAAATATATTTCATTGAACTCATTATCTTTTCTCAATTCATTCACTGTTCTTTTTACATCAATTTTTTTGAATGACATTTTTTGTACCTCCTATTCAATTTCTCTCATCCTATTTTTAGCTTTGTCCAGTTCAAAATTTTCAGCTTTAACCTTTTGTATTTTACAAGCATGTAAAAAATATATATTGGCATCATCCACTAATACATAAAAAATACGATTATGTCTTGGATACTTTATTTCCCATAATTTTCTTTCCAATTGTCTTGTGTTCAGATTTTCTAAAAAAGAGAGCCCTTCTGCTTCTAATGATTCTATTATGAAATAGCCTTCAACGCTTTCTCTCTTTGGTAGATTATCTAAATATTCTCTTATTAAGTCTTTTCCACCATTTGTATGGTATGTGTGTACTTTCATAATATCTGCCTTTTATTTGTCTTATTTACATTATACATCATATTTGATGTGTTTGAAATGATAATGTTCAATATCGAACTTGCCTATAACGTTTCGGGGATTACCGAAGTCACTCCTTTTTACCCTTAGGGAAAAAGTGGCACTGACCTTGCCTCGCAAGGACTGTGTCATCAGAGTGATTTAGGTAACTGACGTGTTGGACGAAGCATGCGAATTACTTGCTATGTCTGTTTTTTATATCATTAAATCTGGGTCTTAGGTGATAGAGAATTTCTAGTATTGCTTGTAAAAAATCTAAAGCGTCTTTTGAGTCTTTGTCTGAAATTTCAATATTGCTCGCATGAGCGCCATGATTTCTCAAATATTTCAACTCATTTGCCCATTCAAGAATTTCTTCACTAACAAATCCGTTTTCATTCATTTTCTTTAAACCATGATGAATTGTTTTTGTTTCAGGAACAAAGTCCTTACAAACTGCTTCTAGAGCTCTTCCAACCATAACAGTACATGCGATATATGCTTTTGCTTTTTCACATTTCACAGCTTCGGCATAGGATTGTTCTACTATCTTAGGCAATTCATAAAGAATGATTCTTTCATCCTTTGGGTATGCACAAGTATCAAATTGAAAAAATTCTAATCCAAGCCCCAAGAAATTTTCTTTATAAAATAACGATGGATGCTCACAATGATTGCAGCTAGCTAATGCATATTCCTTAGTTTTCTCGCTCTCAAGGTCACCATCTATTGTTAATGCTATCCTGACCTGTCTCTCGTCTGCTCTTACGAGTTGACACTCACTTGCTCATATTCCTGTCAAGTGAATTACCAAAGGGGCTAGACATAGCCCCTTTGGTGTTAGTAGATTGAAAATCGCATGTTTATTGCACTCATTGCAAGAATTCTATTGGGTTCATCTAAGCGATAAAACAAATGATATGGTGATGTTTCTCCATCTTCGTATCCGTTGTATAGGTTGAAACCTAAACGGATCAAGGCTGTACTTCCCGATGAGAAGTCTGTTGAACCTTCTGTGAGACATAGATGTATTTGATGCCTCTTGAAATCATAAATAGCATCGCATTTCTTGTACAAATCCTGATTACCTGAAATCAGATAGAACAAGACGGATCTTTCAGCATCCTGATGACTCATGCGGTCCTTTCTTATAAGATTCTCATAACGATTCAAGTGTTCCATCGAGAGGAAAATAGGCGCTTTCATCCTTATCGTCCTCCTTTGAGCATTTCGTGGTCTATAACGTATCGAATCATATGTTCATCTATCAAGCGCTT
>NZ_BDHH01000052.1 GCF_001748365.1 Fusibacter sp. 3D3
CTTCATGATGTTATTGGTGCTTGCCTCAATCTTCGTTGAACGTTGGCGATTGATGAGAAACTTGTCAATTTCAAGTGTGTGGTAGATGGCGCTGAAAGCGGCATAGCCAAAGTTTTTACGGTTGTTGGTGCCGACTTCTAATTTGTCATTAGATTTGTACTTAACAAGAATATCTGAATTTTCAAAAGCTTTTTTTTGATTCATTTCGCAGATGATTTTTTCGTAATAAGCAATGGGATCTTTAAACTTTTTTTCTAGTTCATCTAAATAGCCTAGACTTTCAATGGTTCTTGATTTAGTTTTTTTAGTTGTTTTATCTCGATAGCTTTCAACAATAGAAAGATAGACACGTCCTGTGTGTTTTTGATTAATTTTACGTAGAAACATATTATTACTCCTAAACAAAGATATTACAATTATACCATAACAAATCACTTTAATCCATAATAAAATGAAAGAAAAATAAAATAAAAAATCCCTAGACCAGTTAAAACAACTTTAGTCTAGGGATACCTATGTATTATTTTGCTGCAAAACTCGGGAAATTCCAAGCCAAGTCCACTTTCCAGGACTTAGTGGCTGTCCATTCTCATCAAGTTTATAATATAGGTTATCAATTTGACGATCAAACCAGCACTTTCCTTCAAGAGGTATCGTTTTTCCGTCTCTCACCAATTCCCCTTTCATGGTGAAATATGGTAGAGAATAGTGATGGTTTTCCTTCATTATTAGAATAGGAAAATATCCTGAACCCCCATTGTAAAGTACATATCCCTTTGGTTCCACCGTTACTTTTAAGGAGCACTCTTCATTTTTTGCAGTCAACACCATTTCGTTTAAATCTGCATTCATAGAGCAGTAATCATTGGTAATAATAAGTTTTTCATTTTCTACCTTTACATTATCCTCTAATGGAAGGAATACATCTTTAGAAGTATACCAACCCGTTTTTTTATCCGTTACAGAAAATACTGTGTTTAAAAATTCAGGTCCTCCTTCTTTCAAAACTAAAAAGTGTATTAAAAATGTTAAGTTTTCCCCAGCTGCTGTGCTGTCTCCAATGAAAAACCAAGAATCTAAATGGTAACCCTTCCATGGATAGAAAGCCTCCTTGAAATTCACTACAGGGGCTACCCCACCCGGATTGGCAGAATTTAAATTTTTTAATAATGGGTCTTTTATCATACTAATTACTTCCTTTATCTATAGTTTTGACAGTGCGTTTATTGCTTTGTCATATTTTATATAATACAATTGACTTATCGTTTAATCAATTTACAGATTTTTCACCTTGTAACTTAAGTTACAAATCATACGAAATTGTATAATAGGAGTGAAACCAATGAAAACGGATATGAATCATGATCTTAGATATAAAAGAACGAGACAATCCATTCAAGATGCTTTTTTATCATTGATTATAACAAAGAGTGTCAATAAAATTACTGTTACCGAAATAAGTAAGTTAGCTGGAATCAGCAGAAAAACATTTTATGATCACTTTTTAGATATTTATGATATGATTGATTATCTTTCTGAAACTGCATTTTTAAGCACATATGAAAATTTAATTGACTCGTATCATGATATTGAAATGTACACAACGTTAAAAGGATTACTCTTATTTCTAAGACAGAATATTGATATTTCTAAAACGGCACTTCTTCCTGAAAATAATGGTTTTATCTTTAGGAATATCATATATTTGATTTCTAAAAAACACATCAAATCTATAGATAATAAGATAAAAGATGATTTGAAAACGTCATACGAGTTAGAATTTATTATATCAGGTATGGAAGGGGTATAATGTACACATAGGGTTGGACACAAAAAATCAAATTTAAGTTATAATACAGTTATGAGTAGAAAAAGAAGAACATGGACCCCTCAGGAGAAAGTAGAAATAGTGCTAGAAATCCTTCGAGAAGAAAACACATTATCTGAATTATCAAGAAAATATGAAATTGCACAGCCAATCCTCAGTCGCTGGAAAATAGAGTTCTTATCAAATATGTCAGTGGTCTTCGATAAGAAAGGCGAAGATATAGACAAGTTGAAACAAGAACACGAAGAAGAAAAAGAACATCTGGTGAAGAAAATTGGTGAACTCACTATGGATGTAGATTGGTTAAAAAAAAA
>NZ_BDHH01000053.1 GCF_001748365.1 Fusibacter sp. 3D3
TTCATGGGGAGGGGGAATCTATGTCATTGTATCAATTTTTCTATGGATTCACAATCTCATTTTTACCTTTTGTAAGGCGTTTATTCAAAATCTGTTCTAAAAAACCTAAAGAGCAGATCATTGGATACCCAAAGATAATGGTGACGCGGCTTCGCCCAACACAATGTTCCTAAATCACATTTTATGCCTCCTTGAGGCTTATTTTTTTGTGTGATTTAGAAACATTACTTTATGTTATACGATGCCGCATGCACTTAGTCTTTAAAATACATCGCGCTTTAACGGTGGGGCACCTTAGGGTCTCGCCGTTATCTTTCCTCTGATCACATTTACCCAATACTTCTTTTTTCTTTTATAATCGTGATGATTCTTAGACAATTATAAAATATGCCTTAGTATCATCTACTTGCTCATATTAAATTTTCAACTTTCTTTGTGCGGTTTCGTGATAACGTTTCCGCTATTTCCGAAGTCACCGTTCTCGCTGGGCGCTTGGCGGCATTCTTGCCCTAAAAAAAATAAGTCTCTTTTGCAAGAATGATGACAAGCGCACAGTGAGAATTGGCGCGATCGTTGCTTCCTTTCGCAACGATTGTGACGATAGGTGATTTTGGAAATAGACGTGTTAGACGCTGTCGCATGCTCTTAGTCTCCATTTGGTATCGTGCATTAATGGTGGGGCGCCTTAGAGTCACACCATTATCTTGCCCTTAATCACAATGGACCAAACCGTCTTTTCTGATCTTTTCAAAATGAATTATAACAGTTTGAATATGGCATACTTTAATCAAATATATTCGTCTGTTTTGATTATACTTCCTAATGTGTTCGTGCGATGGCGGCTAACGTTCCCGCACTTACCGAAGTCGTTCCTTTTGACCCTTAGGGCAAAAGTGGCGCAGTCCTTGCCTCGCAAGGGATGTGACATCAGAACGATTTCCGGTAAGTGACGTGTTATCGGTTGGCTCATAAATTTTCCTAATTGAGTTCTTTCCATTTTTTTATATTCTCTCTATTGTTTTGATCTTTTAATACCATCATCCCAAAGATTGTTGTTCTCAAAACAAATTCCCATAACTATTCCAGTGAAAAACATGAATATTATGTACATTATGATAAAAATACTCAGTCTCTTTTGTTTTCTTCCCCATTCATATATTTTATTATACATCTCATCCCTCCAAAATATTGTAACTGATTACAACTCTATTAATATCATTTATTTATGAGCTTACTGATAACGTCTCGGGGATTCTCGAAGTGCCTTGGTCTCGGCGTTCGCTTGGCGACGTTTTTGATCCAAGTTCACAAAAACGGTGACAAGCGATTAGCTGAGAATTGGCGTGACTCTTGCCTCAGGCTTGCATGAGGCATGCCAATAAAGGCATTTTGAGAATCCTCTGTTATACGATGCCGCATGCACTTAGTCTTTAAAATACATCGTGCTTTAATGGCGGGGCACCTTAGGGTCTCGCCATTATCTTTCCTCTGATCACATTTACCCAATACTTCTTTTTTCTTTTATAATCGTGATGATTTTTAGACAATTATACGGTATGTCTTAGTATCATCTATTTGATCATATTAAATTTTCAACTTTCTTTGTGCGGTTTCGTGATAACGTTCCCGCTATTTCCGAAGTCACCGTTCTCGCTGGGCGCTTGGCGACATTCTTGCCCTAAAAAAATAAGTCACTTTTGCAAGAATGATGACAAGCGCACAGTGAGAATTGGCGCAATCGTTGCTTCCCTTTCGCAACGATTGTGACGATAGGTGATTTTGGAAATAGCGGAAACG
>NZ_BDHH01000054.1 GCF_001748365.1 Fusibacter sp. 3D3
TCAATTGCCATTGTAGATGACTTTAAAAGTTGAATCCAACTTCCACTGAGCGTAGAGTATGACATTATTGGATCCCATGACAAATGTTGACGATGGTGCATAGCTTGTGCCCGTGCCGTCCGATACCGTATTCCAATTCACAAAAGTATGTCCTGCTTTTATCATACTGCCTGTGGTACTTGAAACCGTCACGGTATCACCTATAAGATACGCGTTACTATCTACTGGGACATTGCCAGAAGTTGAGCCATTGCCACTATAGGCAACCGTGTAAGTTGACGGTGAAGGCGGATTAGCAGTCCACTTCGCATATAAGATCACATTATTAGGGCCTATCGCAAAAGTCGCTGCGGGTGCATAGTCTGTACCAGTGCCATCCGAAGCTGTATTCCAGCCTGCAAAAGTGTAATTTGTTTTTGTAAGAGAACCTGAATTGCCGAGAACGGTTACTATATTGCCATTTTGATAAGCGCTACTATCTACCGGTACACTTCCTGAAGTTGAAGCATTGCCATTATATGTTACAGTATAAGTTGACGGTGAAGGCGGATCCTCTGTCCACTTCGCATATAAGGTCACATTACCTGCACCCATTGCAAAGGTCGCTGCAGGTGCATAATCCGTACCCGTGCCATCTGAAGCTGTATTCCAGCCTGCAAAGGTGTAATTTGTCTTTACAAGTGTACCTGTGTTCCCGAGAACGTTTACAGGGGCTCCTTCATAATATGAAGCAAGATCGGTTGGAATTGCTCCACCCGTTGAACCATTTGCATCATAGGTTACATTATAGAGTGGATTCGCTATCCACTTCGCATATAAGGTCACATTACCTGCACCCATGTTAAAAGTTGCAGCTGGTGCATAGTCTGTACCAGTGCCATCCGCTGAGGTGTTCCAGCCTGCAAACGTACTATACATTTTCACAAGGGTACCCGTGTTGCTAAGAACCGTTACCGAGCCACCACTGTAGTACGTTAAACCATCCACCGGCACATTCCCGCCGGTTTTACCATTGCCATCGTATGTCACCGTATACTTTGGATCCTCTGTCCACTTCGCATATAAGGTCACATTCCCTGCACCCATGTTAAACGTTGCAGCTGGTGCATAATTTGTACCTGTCCCATCTGAAGCAGTATTCCAGCCTGCAAAGGTGTTATTTGTCTTTACAAGTGTGCCTGTGTTCCCGAGAACGTTTACAGGGTCTCCTTCATAATATGAAGCAAGATCGGTTGGAATTGCTCCACCCGTTGAACCATTTGCATCATAGGTTACATTATAGAGTGGATTCGCTATCCACTTCGCATACAAGGTTACATTGCCCGCACCCATAGTGAGCGTCGCAGAGGGCGCATAGTCCGTACCAGTGCCATCCGCTAAGGTGTTCCAGCCTGCAAACGTACTGTACATTTTCACAAGGGTACCCGTGTTGCTAAGAACCGTTACAGAGCCACCGCTGTAGTACGTTAAACCATCAACCGGTACAATTCCGCCGGTTTTACCATTGCCATCGTATGTCACCGTATACTTTGGATCCTCTGTCCACTTCGCATATAAGGTCACATTACCTGCAC
>NZ_BDHH01000055.1 GCF_001748365.1 Fusibacter sp. 3D3
GGTAAACAACTGATTAAAATCGACAAGTGGTTTCCAAGTTCCAAAATGTGTAGCGAGTGTGGAAAAGTAAAAAATACCCTTTTGCTTTCAGAGCGCACATATCATTGCGAAGATTGCGGAATGACAATGGACAGGGATTACAATGCAAGTATAAATATCAAAAATGAAGGTATGCGCATATTATTAGCGTAAACGAACTTCTAGAACCGTGGGACGCACGGGGATAGCTCGCTTATGCTGTAGCCGTTAGGCTACTCGAACGAGAAGCCCCCACTTCTTAAGTGGTGGGAGTATGTCACTACTTGGACAAGAATATGTTACAGAATGGCAAAATATAGATGAAAAACTTATTTCTAGTAGCGCTTTAGAGTTGCTTCAGAAGCATAATACACTGTTAATGGCTCAATAAGGGGGGCTATTATGAATCGGAGGAAAAATATGCAGCAAATCAATATTAGAAAAGTGGAAAAAACGGATTCAAATCAAATCATAAATTTGATGAAAAAATTGTCTGTTCAAACAAAGTATATGCTTCGAGAATTAGATGAAGTAAATGACGATATTCTCGAGCAAGAGAAAAGAATTGAAGGGATGTTAAGTGATCCGAGAACACTATATCTAGTCGCAGTAGCTGATACCACAGTTATTGGCATGATCATCTCCAGCTCGAGTGCATTGAGTAGAATTAAACATATTAGCGATATAATAATTGGTGTCGATAGAGCTTATTGGAGCATTGGAGTAGGGTCAAAACTGATGGAAGCATTAATAAAATGGGCTGAAGACATTGGATTAAAAAGACTTACACTCGAAGTTGTAGAAGACAATATTAAGGCTATAAAGCTTTATGAAAAATATGATTTTAAAATAGAAGGAACAAAAATTGCAGATCATTTCATTGGAAATGACACCTACCTAAATACAATTGTCATGGGCAAAATTTTGGATGCAAATATTCTATAGAATTTAGAAAAGCGCTAGAATGTAAAAATGAAGACAGATCAAACGAAATCAAAATCAATTGAATATTAGTAATATTGATGTAATAATTAACACTGAAAAAATTATGATATAATTAACCCAATAGCGAAAATTAGAGCATTGGAAACTTATAATGTACACGGTTGTCAAGACACAAAATGCATAATTTATAGTTATGACTCCTTTCATAATTTTAGGCCGCTTGTTGTGAAATATCATAATAGATTTCAGCTGGCGTTTTATAGTCGTAACTCTGGTGTCCACGTGTAAAATTGTAGTGTTCAATATATTTCTTTGTGAGTATTTTTACCTCTGTCACTGTTTCTGGGTACTCTAAATAGAGGCGTTCCCATTTATATGACCTGAAAAACCTTTCAATTGCGATGTTGTCTGTAGCACGGCCCTTGCCATCCATACTAATTTTTGTGTAGTTGTAACTCTTTATTAAGTCAATGTAAGCATTTGATGTAAATTGGCTACCTTGATCACTGTTGATTATTTCAGGCATCCTGAAGACATTGGATTAAAAAGACTTACACTCGAAGTTGTAGAAGACAATATTAAGGCTATAAAGCTTTAT
>NZ_BDHH01000056.1 GCF_001748365.1 Fusibacter sp. 3D3
CTAGTATTCGATGGTAAATTTGCCCACTTTGTCAAAGGTGGTCAGGGGTACGGCTAATACTTGATTGTGATAGGCGGATAAACCCATTGTGTTTTCAAAGTAGTCTTTGTCGTGAAGGGCACTTGACCGCTCTGAGAGTTTCGAGTCGTTTTCAAGGTCTCGGTAAAATTTGTCGTAGGTGATGGTGTCTTCGCCTAATATCACGTAAGTCCCACCATCGGGTGCAATTTGAATTTTGTTTTCGGCTATGATGTCTTCAAGCATTGCATCAATAGCATGCTCTGAATATTGTTTGCCCTTTGGATTTGCTGTCATCAGATTTCTCAAATTGGTTTCAGTCGCTGAAATGGAAGTATCATCAACATAAGAGGCTTTTGTGGAGACTCTCACAGCGATGTCATGCGCTTTTATAAAATCTTCTAAATCTTGAGATACCTTTTTAAAAGAATCCGATTTTGCAAGGTACAGAAGGTATTTACTCGAGCCTGTTCTATACGTACTTGTTTTGATTTTAGATGCATCTATGCCATAGGTTTTCCAACCGACTTGATAAGGTGATTCTTTTAAAGCAACGGTAGACCCAATTGTAACATTAAAATAATAATCATATCCTGGACCCGAACGATCATTCCCATCGTCGTCATCACGATCAACATTAACCCAAGGATTATAAGTCTTATGAGAATAGGTGTACATCTCTTTATAAGCAAGATATTTATAATCAAATAGGGTTTGATCCGTTGGGGATAGCCAAAATGACTTTGACACCGAATTGATTGTAAATATTGATGCATATTCATAACGAGAAGAGATTTTGAGTTTATCCACTTTTGGAATTAAATTTAAATAAGGTGCGCTGCTTGTTTGACTTGCATCAATTTCATCAACAGATGTATAAACAAATGGTATTGACCTTAGATTAATCGTATTTTGCCATTTTTCTCCTCTAGAATAGGTAAAGTCAGAATGTGTGACTTGCCTTGGATAGATGACTGTTACATAGCCATAACCCGAATATTTAACGACATACTGGATGCCCTCAGGCACATTTAACCCATTTGTAAACGTTTCTTCACCTTCTAGGATTGTGGGTGTCTCTTTGAATGTGTAAAGGTGTCCATCCTTTCCATAGGCTTTATTGGGTTCTATTTTTTCTATACCGCCTATCTGCGCATCTAAATGAGATAAGTTGGTCAGTTCGACGATCTGGTTTGAACCCTCGAAAACGTATTTTGTATTGTACATCGTTTGTATTGTATATGAGTAAGCGCCTGATATAGAAGCAGGTGGCACATTGACAAAACCCGTTGACATACCAAATCCATTTAGGCCCAAGCCATAGCCGTACCACTTTCCAGTATTTTTAC
>NZ_BDHH01000057.1 GCF_001748365.1 Fusibacter sp. 3D3
GGATCCTACTTAGCATTATTCGCATCTCCCATATTACACCCATTTACCCACACCGTACCGTCATTTTTAAGTGCATAAATATTATCTATGCCATATTGGGGGCCATCAACATTACCATTATACATTCTATAGTCATTTCTGATTTCTTTAACATCACTCATAACTTTTCTAAAACCGCTCATATAAGGTGTGTAAGAAGATAAGTACCGGCTATTAAATCCAAGATCAGAAAATCTTGTTTGATCTGTTCCGCACATCCAAAGATCGCCATTTTCTAAAAGTACAAATCCCGCATATAAAATCGTTTTAACTGATTTTACGTTAGAATCAAATGTGTTAGTGTAAGTAAAAATAATATCATTTGCATTGTTATAATAATCGTCATAAATCACAATTTTTGCGGTTACAGCATTTTCATCTGTTGCTGTTATTGTTCTAGAATAAAATGCATCATAAGCAACGGTATAAGGCGTTGTGTATTTAAGAGGGACTTCAAAGTCTGCTTGTTCCATGATGTCTTTTCCGATGATCTTTTTTCCTGATACGATGTTAAACTGTACCTTTTTATAATCGTCATAGCTATCCGATACATACTGATTCATTCGGTTCTCTAGGGTTGTAAGGTCATCACCTTCGTAGTCTGTGACTAAGGTGATGTCTATTTTCTTATCGGGAATATCGAGGAAGGTGGCCACTGGCTTGATGTTGTCCACTGTGATGACTTTTGTGGTGGTCCCTGTCTTGTAATCACTTGCCACTAAAAAACTCGGTAGGGTGGGTTGCCCGAAGGTTTCTTTGGTGGTGAGGGTGATTTCATACCGCCCTACGTGTGAAGCTTCAAACTCTAAGGCTCTATCCCACTGGGTGGTTGTTGTTTTGAGCTGTACTGGGGCTTCGTCTGTGAATATGCCATCATTATCTGAATCAAATTTATAGCGCCATGTTCTCTCATTGAGGTAATCACCATCTGTTGAGTAGGAGTGGTCATAGGCTTTAATCGGGGCCACTTTATTTTCAGCCCTGTAAACGATCTCATTGGCATCGGTCAGCATGATCGGGGATTCATCTATGGATACGTCTATGATTTTCTGCTTTGTGTCGGTCATGCCATAGGTGTTTGTCCCTGTCACTTCTATGAGATATTTGCCTGTCTTTTTAAAGAGGACGTCTATGGCCTGTCCATTATTGGCGGTCATTTTGATGTTTTGGACGGCGGTTCCTTCGCT